>NZ_JAWJLO010000001.1:1879330-1975344 GCF_032911385.1 Stenotrophomonas sp. C3(2023)
TCGGCATGGTTCCGCTGGCGACCTGGCCCCTGTAGAGTTTGAACGGCGCTATGCGCAAAGCGGCTCATGAGTGTCTACGGAAGTCGGGCCGGTCCAAACTCAGAACGCGGCTAGGCCGACGTAGCCACGCCTTTGCAAATGCATCCGCTTGCTGGATGCCCACTTCAGTCAAAGCGATGCTCTCAGGAGCCTGTGTCGGCTCGCCGGCATTGGCAGCGCTTTGTGCGTGTCGTACGAATGTGATCATCCACAAAGCTTACAGGGGAGTTCACCACAGGAATGGCGGCGCGGTCGGCTCAAGTTTTGTTGATTCGTGTCCATGAATAGGTGAGCGACTCGCATCAAAGCCCTTTAAAATCAACGAGGGGCGCGATCCTGCAAAAAGGGACACGAATTAAAAGAGCTGACACAAGACAGCGGCCGTCAATCGTTCCAAAGCCCACGCCTGGCATTGCGCATAATGTATATTATGTTCGCAATACGAAGCCGGACTTTTAGCCGGATAGCACCGCTGCGGCCTGAGCGCGCCACATCCCTGCCGGTTATCGTGACGCGTCACGCTCGCCAGCCACAAACTGGGTCAATTCAGCCGCCGCTGTAATCAACCTGGCAGTTCCTGCAGAAGAACGACCGCCTGGCGGTCAGGCCGAGATAGGCCTTCGTCAGGGGGCCGCCGCAGTTCGGACAGGTGCGCCTGGTGTGCACCTGCCAGTGCTTCTTCAGCTCAAACGCGCGCTTCCACTCGAGAAACTCGAAGCTGTAGAGGCGCGCCTGTTTGATCAGGTCACCCAACTTGCGCGGCGGGAGATCGCCAACGCGGCTCGACGGATGGACGCGGATGCGAAACAGCACCTCGTTCTTGATGATGTTGCCGACGCCTGCAAAGATCGTCTGGTCCAACAGCGCATCACAGACCAGCGCCTCAGGAATCGCCTTGAGCTTGCGCCGCGCGAGCGCTGGATCCCACGCATCGCTCATCACATCGGCGCGCCAGTCGTAGACCTCGTCCAACGGCACCTCGATGAGCTTTACCGAGCACGCATCGAAGTTCAGCTCGCCCGTGTCGAAGCCCAGCGATAGCCTTGGTGGTGAGGGTTTGCGTTCGTCGATGCGCCAGCTGCCGAACATCATCAGATGGACGCGCACACTGAGTCGGCTGAACTCAAGCAGGAAGTGCTTCCCCCAGCTGCGCACTGCCCTGACCCGCCTGCCTTCCAATACCGAAAGGTCCAACTTGCTGTTGCCCTGCACGGTGCGTACGGTCTTGCCTTTGAAGCGCGCGGCCGCCTCGCGTAGCAATACGATGGATGGGCCTTCAGGCATGCTTCGTCTCCTTCAGCAACGTCTGCAGGCGCAGCGCGTTGGGTACGGCAAAGCCGTGCGCGGTGTTGTCCAGGATGATCCAGCTCGCCTCCGGCCGTTCAACCTCCTTGCTGGACGCCGCCAGCGCGGCAAGATCCTCATCGCCGTAGGCGCTGTAGTACATGCGAGGTCGTCCATGCCACCGCCAGTAACTCCAGCGCCTGTCCCCACCAGGATGGGCCGCCTGGGGAATGCGGGGCGGGTCAGCAGCGACCCGGGCGATGCCGTGGCGTTGCAACAGCGCGTCGGCGCTGCGGGTAAACCAGCTGGGGTGACGCGGCTCACAGGCCACGTCCACGGCCGTCCGGCGGCGAAGCGCCTTGAAGAACGCCGCCGCCCTCCGCCCGTCGTACACCAGCGCCGGGGGCAGCTGCAGGAGCAACACACCAAGCCGGTTGCCCAGACACCCGGCGGCGTCGAGGAACTCGTCCAGCAGTCGGCCGGTTGCCTGCAGACCGGCGTCATGCGAGATCGAACGCGGCACTTTCACCGAGAAGCGGAAAGATGAAGGCACGCTCGACGCCCAGCGCGCATAGGTCTCCGAGCGATGAGGTCGGTAGAAGGATGAATTGATTTCAACCACCGAGAAACGCGTTGCATAGCGATGCAGCGCGCTTTCTCCCGCGCCGAACGCAGCGGCAGTTGCCGAGGGTATCGACCAGCCAGCGCAGCCGACCAGGGGAAGTGCTGATCTTTTCATGCCGCTACCCTCCCCCCGCGCGCGTGGGTGGGTGGTGAAAGCGCGTTGGACTATGGATGAAAAGCCACCCCTCGCCCGCCGGTCCTCAGCCGCTATGTGAGCGAAGGATGATTGAGCCGAGCCAGGACGCTGACACCGCCGTGGCGGGTGCCGCACCGCTCCGTACGCCTGGATGCGGAAGATGGGTCCCGTCGCCAATCGGGCGACATTTCCAGGAGTCGAGTGTCATGGCCAACCAGGATCAGAATCAGGACAGCAACCGCGGTTTCGCCTCGATGGATGAAGAAAAGCAGCGGGAAATCGCCTCAAAGGGCGGACGCGCAGCGCACGAATCGGGCAACGCGCACGAGTTCAGCTCGGAAGAGGCACGCGAAGCTGGCCGCAAGGGCGGCGAAGCAGAGAGCCAGGACCGCGAACACATGGCTGACATCGGCCGCGAAGGCGGCCGCGCCAGTGGCGGGAACCAGGGTGGCAACCAAGGTGGCAATCCGCGTGGCAACCAGGGCGGCGGGAACCAGGGCGGTCAGCAGCGCTGATCACGCGGTTACCGATCGCAGGGCCGCGCCGCGACGGCGGGCCCTGCGGTACCTGGTGCACCTGGGTGAGTGCGCGGCAACCTCAGCCGGCCTTGGCCGCAAGCCCTTCGCTGGCCGGCCCTTCGAGCAGTGCGCCGGTGGCCCTGAACCGACTGCCGTGGCACGGACAATCCCAGGTGCGCTCATGGGTATTCCATTGCACCACGCATTTCATATGCGGGCACAGCGGCGACATGGAATGCAGTTTACCCAGCTCGTCACGGTACGCGGCCGTGCGCTCACCATTTATCTCGATCAAGGCGCCCTGCCCGGCCTCAAGCTGGTTGGGGTCATCGCTCGGCGCACTGCCGAGCCGGTCGCCGATCATATGGCGCGCGACCGTCGCATTGGTGCGCGCCCAGCCGGCCGCTGAGCGGACGGGGGTAAAGCGCAGCGGGCTCAGCAGATGCGCCGCTTCGGTTTCGTGACCTTCGATGCCCTCACTGATGGCCTCAGCAGCCACACCCGCCCACGCCAGTCCGTCCGGCCCGTAGCCGGTGGCCATCCAAACGTTGTCGTGTGCACTGCGGCCGATATAGGGCAGCCGGTCTGCGGGTCGAAACTGCTGTGCCGACCAGCAGATCGGTTCGCCGCGAAGTTGGAAATTGCGTTCGGCATCCTGCTGCAGGTGCCGGGCAGGATCGACGAGCGGCGTTTCGCCGGTACGATGCATCTCACCGACCAGCAGCAGCCAGGACTGCCCATCGTCCTGTTCGATCCCGCGCATTGACCGGTGACGGTCGGCAATCCAGTGGATCCCCGCCTCGGGGGCCTGCTCGACAGGAACGGCCAACGCGTATTCTCTGTAGACCTCCATCTCGGCCTGTACCACGTTGAATCCCAACGGCGAGTGCGTTGCCAGTACGAAATGGCGTGCACGTATCGTGCCGCTGCGCGTGCGCGCCACGCCGCCGGCGGGGTCCAGGTCGAGAATCTGGGTCCAGTCATGGATACGCACCCGGCCGCTCAAGCCGATAGCCAGCTGTTCGCAGAACGCGGCCGGGTCAAATTGCGCCTGGTCAGGCACCTGGAATGCATGGGCCAGGGAGAATGGCAGCCCGGACTGCTGGTGTTGGCAGTCCAGGCCCACACGCTGGTAGGCATGCAGCTCGCGCTCGAACTGGGCCGTGGCTTCGCGGCTGCGCTCCTGAACGCCATACTGCATCGGCACGCGCTGGAAACTGCAGCTGATGTCGTGGCGCTGCACCAGCGTTTCAATGGTGCGCACCGCTTCGGAACGCCACTGGGTGATGCGTGCCGCCGTGTCGGTATCCCAGCGTGCGACCAGATCGGCCATGTTCGAGATGGGCGCGTAAAGATTGCCGGTAGACAGGCCGGTGTTACGGCCGCCGATCGGTCCAGCGTCCACCACCATCACCTGTAGTCCGCGATCGGCCAGCCGCGCTGCGGTCAGCAGCCCCGTCATGCCCGCGCCGATGACCAGTACATCAGTCTCTGCGGAGGCACCCAGCAGCACATGCGGGGACTGGCCTGGGCGGCGCTGCCACAGGCTGTGTCGCAGGGTCGGGTTGCTCATGGGGCGGAATCCTTCTTGCTTCGCGGCTCCACACCAGCGTGGACCCTATGCACACGTGATACCGCTGCGCCGGTGAAACGGCGGTGGCCGGGTTGTGCAGGTACTACACACAAGCTGCAACAGAAGATGACCGAAGCCTCCTGATCGCCGACGGGCGGTGTCAAGCGGGCTGCACCTGGGTCGCGGCCCAGCCTGCTGCCCGCGCCCGGGGCCCGCGACTTGCGGGCTGCGCACCCGCGCGTGCGGCGGCGGCGGCCAAGGAGCCGCTGATGCGTTGATTGAGCCCGCGCTGAGCAGGGTCGACGCCGATGATATAGACAAAGCGCCCGTCCACGCGCAGCTGAGCTGCCTCCAGGCCGTCAGTGTCGGCCAGCACGCGCTTAAGCGCTTTGCACCAGGGACGCGGAGCCGCCTCGGCCAGCTCAATCACAGCAACGCACTCGCCGCAATCCAGCGGCATGGTTTCCATGCGGATCACGCGCGGGCCCGCGCTCAAGATGGAGGTCGTCATGGGTGTTCTCCGGTTTCACGTTGCCCGGAATCTTCCACGGTGAGCGCCAAGCGCTCGTCAAAAGCATGTCGCGGCGCCCTGCACGGCAGGTGTGCGGCGCGTAATTGTTAGAGCGACGTCAGCGCGCTGTCCAGACAAACAGGGTGGCTCCCTGCACAGCCCTCGCATCAGCCTCAACTGCGCTGCGCGAGGCTGGTCATCCCCGACCATCGAGATGCCGTCATGCGCCCTGCCTACTCCTGCGCCCTCCTGCTTCCGTTGATCTTCATCGCCGCCCTCCCCGCTGCAGCGGCGCAACCGAGGCCTTCGCCTGCGGTCGAACGGTCAGGCCAGGGCGTCCAGGACGGTGCGCATGTGGACCAGCCCGCCGCACTCGGCGTGTTGCAGGCGATCAATTCCGGCGAGGTAGCGGCCGGCCGGCTCGCCGTGGCCCAAGCCCGCGACGGGCGCACCCGGGCCTACGCCCAGCAGATGATCGACGAGCACACGCAGAACAACCGCATGCTCGGCAAATGGAACGCGGACAGCCGTACCGCACCGGCACAGGCCAAGGCTGCCGACGCTGCGCGCTCGCTGGCCATGCTCGAGCGCGCGAAGGGCGCCGCCTTCGATGGGGCCTATCTGCAGGCCATGGTGACGGACCATCAGGCGGCGCTGCAGACGCTGGACAACACGCTGATACCCGCCGCGCACGACGCAGAGGTGAAGGCGTTTCTGCAGACCACCCGCGACCACGTCCGCACGCACCACCAACTGGCGCAGCGACTGCTGGAGCAGTTGGCAGCCAAGCGCACCGGCACGACGCCCCAGGCAGAACAGCGGCCGCCCATCATGGCGGCGTCAACGCGCGAAGCCGGGCACGAAGACTGGCCAAGGTGAGCTCGCCGACATGGATGTCAAGCAGGCGGCCCTGCTGGTCGAAGAACAGGGTCGTAGGCAGGACCTGCGCGTTGAACGCGTGCATGGTCGCGCTGTCAGGGTCCCGGTAAACGTTGGCAAGCTTCAGCCCTTGGTTGTGAAGGAAGGCGTTGACCTCCTCGGCCGATTCACCCTGGTTGAGCATCGCGAACGTGACGCCCGGGATCGTCTGCTGCGCCTGCGCAAATGCGGGCATTTCCCGTCGGCACGGTGCGCACCAGCTCGCCCAGAGGTTGACCACAACCGGTTGGCCGTGGGTCGAGCGCAGGTCCGCATGCGCCCCCGCCACGGTCAGCGCCGCCACGCTCTCCAGTCCGGGCCCTGAGCGGACATGCCGCTGCTGAAGCGCAGAAGCGCCGATCCATACCAGTGCGCCCAAGGCGAGCGCGACCAGCACCGGGCCGCGACACGGCCGTCGCCGACGCGTCATCAGCAGCGCAACCAACGCCGCGCAGATCAGCCCCGCCTGCCACATGAACCCGCCATCGCCCAGCGCCAGCATCGACCACAGCTGCCCGGCGTAGTCCCGCCAGTGCATCGCAACGAAGGCCAGCCGTGCGGCGACCAATCCTGCAAGCACAGCATCAAAAACAATCGATGCGGCCGCGCGCGGCTGGTAGCCCGCTTGCCTGACGGGCCAGAACCGCGCGACAAGCCAGGCAAGCAATGCGCAGCCGGCCAGGACGATCACGTGGATGGAAAACGGACCAACACTGCTCACAGATGGGGATTCCCGATGGCGGCACTGGGCAGGGTAATACAGCCTGCCGCCATCTGACCGGGTAGCGGCCGGCGACGGGTCGAACCCGTCACCGGCCATGCGTCACGCTGGCTCGGCCGCCTGCGGACGGTGCTGTTCTCGACGTCGGTGCACCCAGTAATAGAGCGTCGGCAACACCAACAGGGTGAGCAGCATTGCCGACATCAGGCCGCCGATCACCACCACCGCCAGAGGTTTCTGTGTCTCGGCGCCGATCGCGCTGGAAGTTGCCATCGGCAGCAGGCCAAACATCGCCAGCAGCGCGGTCATCAGTACCGTGCGCAGTCGCTGCAGTGAGCCGTCGATCACCGCCTGCAGCAGGGGTAATCCCTGCTCGCGCAGCTGTCCGAACCGACTGAGCATGATCACCCCGTTGAGTACCGCCTGCCCGAACAGGGCGATGAAGCCGATCGCGGCCGACACCGACAAAGGAATGCCCGTCAGCCAAAGTGCCAAAATGCCGCCAATGAGCGCCAGCGGTACGTTGGCGAGAATGAGCGCTGCGTTGGTGAAGTCCTTGAAGGCGTCAAACAGCAGCACGAAGATGATCAGCACCGACAGCGGCACCACCCAGCCCAGTCGCGCCATGGCCCGTTGCTGGTTCTCGAACTCGCCGGACCACTCCACACGATAGCCCTCGGGCAGCACCAGTCCACTTTCAACACGCTGGCGCATGTCGGCAACGACGCTGCCCATGTCCCGGCCAGCGATGAACACGCTGACTGCCTTGACCCGCTGCGCGTTCTCGCGCGAGATGTTGATCGCCCCGCTGGCCACGGTGAAACCGGCCACATCGCCCAGCGTCACCGTGTGTCCGCTGCCGGTGGCAACCGGTACGTCCGGCAGCCGCTGCACGCTGCGATCAGCGTCATCCAGCCGCAGCGTGATGGGGTAGCTGCGTTCGCCCTCCCACAACTGGCCGACTTCGCGGCCGCCCACAGCGGTTTCGATCACCTCGCTGATATCACTGACGTTCAGGCCGTGGCGCGCGGCACGGTCACGGTCCACCTCGACCTGCACCTGGGGCAGCATGCCGTCGCGGTCGATGAAGGCGCTTTCCACGCCGTCAACCCCCCGCACCATCTCCAGCACGGCGCGCGCCTGCTGGGTAAGTATGTCCAGGTCATCGCCGCTGACCTTGATGACCACCTGGCCCTTGATCTGCGAAATGCTCTCCAGGATGTTGTCGCGTACCGGCTGTGAAATGGAGAACTCAGGGCCGGGAATGCGCGACTCGAGCAGCTGCTGCATCTGCGCCACCAGCTCGCGCTTGTCGCGCTTCTGCGGCCATTCCTTTTCCGGCTTGAGCGCAACCAGCGCCTCGATCTGGTTGGCGCCCTTGGCGTCGGAGCCATCCTCAGGCCGGCCGAGCTGGGCCACCACCGTGGAGACCTCCGGGAACGTGCCGACCAGTGCGCGGATGCGGCCGGACTGCTGCTGGGCTTCGGCCAGGCTGGTGCTCGGGTCGAGTGTAGCGGTCAGCCAGATCGAGCCTTCGTCGAGCTCTGGCAGAAACTCCGAGCCGAGCCGGCTGCCCAGCAACAACGTGCCGGCCAGCAGCATCACCGCGGTCAGCAGCACTGCCTTTGGGCGCGCCAGCGAGCGCTCAAGCCACGGCCGGTACCAGCCGGTCAGCCGCCTCATCAACGGATTCTCGCCCTTCATCCGCTCCTGTCGCAGCCACCAGTAACACAGCAGCGGCACCACGGTCAGCGCCAGAATCAGCGCGCCGATCAATGCCGAGGTCACCGAATAGGCCATCGGCGCGAACATCCGTCCCTCCTGCCGCTGCAGGGTAAAGATCGGGATATGGGCAGCGATGATGATCAACATCGAGAAGAACGTGGGCCGCCCTACTTCCGAGGCCGCCGAAAGCACGGTATTGAAGCGCGTTCTGCGATCACTTCCGGCAGGCAGCGCCGACAGTCGCGACACCACGTGCTCGGTCACGATCACCGCTCCGTCGATGATGATGCCAAAGTCCATGGCGCCCAACGAGAGCAGATTGGCCGGCACGCCCCACAGGTGCAGCCCCAGGAATGTCGACAGCAGCGCCAGTGGCATCATCGCCGCCACGATGAGCGCCGCGCGGGCGTTGTACAGGAACAGCCACAGCACCAGGAAGACCAGCACCGCGCCTTCGAGCAAATTGCGGAACACGGTCTTGAGCGTGGTGGAGACCAGCCAGGAACGGTCGTAGAACGGTTCGATGCTGACCCCGGCCGGCAGCTGGCTGCTCTGCAGCTCGGCCACTCTGGCATGCAGGGCATCGAGTACGTCAGAAGGGTTCTCGCCCTTGCGCATCAACACCATGCCGAACACAGCGTCGTCGTTGTCGTCCTGCCCCACCAGACCCTGCCGTGGCAGGCCGGCGTCGGCGACACTGGCCAGGTCACGCACCAGGATCGGGGTGCCGCCATGTTCGGCGACCACAACGGTGCCGATGTCCGCCGGTGAACGCATCAGGCCGACGCCGCGCACAAGGAACTGCTGCTGCCCCCGTTCGACGTAGCCGCCGCCGGCATTGGCGCTGCCCTTTTCCAGCGCCTCGCTGAACTCGGCCAGGCTGATGCCGCGGTCACGCAGCTTGTCCAGGTCGGGCTTGACCTGGAAGGTGCGCACATAGCCGCCAAAACTGACGACATCAGCGACACCCGGCACGGTGCGCAGCCCGCGCTCCATCGTCCATTCCTGGATCGAGCGCAGCTCGGTGGAGCTCAGGTGCGGCCCTTTCAGTACGTAACGGTAGATCTCACCCACCGCCGAGCTCATCGCCTCCAGTTCCGGCTGCACGCCCTCGGGAAGGTCCACGCCCTGCAGGCGTTCGAGCACCTGGGTTCGGGCGAAGTAGTCGTCGGCGCCGTCATCGAAGGTCAGAATGATCATCGACAGGCCGAACTGGGTGTGCGAAAACACGCGCACGGAGTGCGGAATGCCCGCCAGGGCCACTTCCAGCGGCATCGTGACCTCGCGCTCCACCTCCTCGGCCGCACGGCCAGGATGCAGGGTGACCACGGTGACCTGCACATCGGAGACATCGGGGAAGGCTTCAACCGGCAGCACACGAAACGCAGCCACGCCGCCGCCGATGAACAGCAGCAGCGCCAGCATCACCATCAACGGCTGACGCAGGCAGTAGTGGATCAAGCGATCAATCATGACGCAGCCTTGGCGGTGTCGGTGTCGGTGTCGGTGTCAGTGGCCGCCGCTGCGGTGGTCGCAGGTGCGGTATCGAGCAGCTGCTGCAGCAGCAGGCCACCCCGGGTCACCACGCGGCTGTCCTCGGCCAGGTCCTTCTGTATCCACAGACGGCCATCACCCAGTTCGCGCGTCTGCACCTGCAGTTGCTGGTAACGCCCCTGCCCCTGGTCGATGAACACCACCTGCCGGCCTTCAATGACCAGCACCGCCGAGGCCGGCACGATGACGCCGCCCTGCGCAGGCACCGCTACCGCCGCGCGCACGTACTGGCCGGCCTTGAAACGGCGTGCGCTGTTGTCCAGGCGAGCGCGCGCCTGGACAACGCGGCGCTCGCTGTCCACATAGTCGTCCACATAGGTCAAGGTCGCCTGCGCCGCCTCGCCCAGTCCCGCCTCGACGGTCACCGCTTGGCCCGGCTGCAGCTGCCCAGCCACGCCCTCGGCGGCATCAAGCACCAGCCACAGCCGGTCTGGATCGCCGACCACGGCCAATGGCCGCTCGGCATCGGGACTGACATGCATCCCCGGGCTCATCCGCCGCTCGACCAGAACGCCGTCGATCGGCGAGCGCAGCGGCAGCCGCTGGTCAACGCGATCCCCGTTGCCGTGGCTGCGCGCGAACGCAACACTGCGCGCATGTTCAGCCTGGCTGGCGGCGAACGCCGACTCGGCCTCTTCCAGTTCGCGCGAAGAGGCGACACCGGCCTGCTGCAGCTCGCGCATGCGGGTCAGCTCGCTGCGCGCCTGGCGCAGCTCCGCTCGTCCGCGCGCGCCTTCGGCCTGCGCCTGTCCGAACTCGGCCGAGTCGATCCATGCAATCACCTGCCCTGCCTTGACCTTCTGCCCGGGTTCGACCTCGAGCGAGGCAATCTGACCCGGCAGTGGGGCGTGCAATGCGCTTGAGTGGGTGGGGTCCCATTCCACACGCCCGGGCAGCGTCAGCGTGGCGGCCGCCGCAGGTTCGACGCGCTCGCTGCCGAGCACCTCACGCTGGGGGCTGTCGGCGGCGAAGGCGATGGTGGTGCCCTGCACCTGCGGCCCATCAGCAGCGAAGTCCACCGGCGCGCGGGCGCACGCTGCCAGCAGCAGCGCGCACGCCAGGCCGCCCGGGGCCGCGATGCGGCCAGACAGGATACGGTTCACAGGGTCTCTCCTTGTTGTACGTGTGTAGCCGCGCGAAGGCGCGCCAGCGCGATGGCGTGCCCTGCACGCGCATCGATCAGTTCGGTTTCCAGCTCGCGCCAGCTGCGGCGTGCATCAAGCAGGTCGGTCAGGCTCGCCGCACCGCGTCGGTACGCCAGTTCCATGCCTTCCAGGCTGCTGCGGGCGCCAGCGGCGGCCATCGCCTCATAGGCCTGGCGCCGTTCAACGGCTGCCATTGCATCCAGCCGGAGCTGCTCGATCTCGCTGCGCATCTGGCGCTGGCGCTGCTGCAGTTCAAGTTCGGCCAGGTCACGCTCTGCGAGCGCGCGGGCCTGCTCGCCCTGCCAACGTGCACGTCCGCCCAGTGGCACGCTGAGCGTGACGCCCCAGGTGACGCCACTGATGTCCTCCGGCTCGCGCTCCATCTCCAGGCCCACCTGCACGTCGCGATGGCGACCGCTGCGTGCCAGTGCGACCCCGGCTTCGGCCGAGCGCAGGCGCTGCGCTGCGGCACCGACATCGCTGCGTTCGGCAAGCGCGGTTCCCGGCGCTCCGGAGCCGACGTCCTGTTCAACGTCGGGCCATGGGTCATCGGCGCGCAGGGCGTCACCTGTTTCAAGCCCAAGCAGCAAGGCAAGTTCCGCGCGGGCCGCGCGCAGGGCGTGCTGCGCCTGGCGCGCCTGGTCGGCCACGGCGAGGTCGTCTGCCGCCAGCCGGGTCAACTGCAGCGGCGCCATCGCGCCGGTGGCGACCTCGTGCCGTGCCGCGCGCAGCGCTTCGGCCGAGGCGTCCAGATTGTCCTGCGCGAGCTGTGCGACCTCTTCGGCTGCCTTCAACTCGAAGTAGTGCTCGTGCAGGTCCAGCTCCTGCAGGCGCTGCGTGTCCAGCAGATCGAGATGACTGGCCTGCAGGCTGGCATTGGCCTGTGCGGTGCGCAGGCGGCGCTTGCCGCCGCGCTCCCAGGTCCATTCCAGCCCTAGCGTGCTGTCGATGCGCTTGTGCTGCCAGCGTCCACTGCCGATGCCATGATGCGGGCTGATCTTGCTGCTGCCGATGGAGAGCTCGGGCTCGGGGCGCAGGCCTGCCAATGCGGCGTCGGCGCGCGCTCCACGCACCTCGGCAGCAGCACCAAGCAGTTCGGTATTGCGTTCGCGCATGAGCTGGCGCGCGTCGGAAAGACTCATCGCAGTTGCTGCCGGCGCGAACAGCAAGGCGCCCAGCAGGACCGCGCCGCGAGTGGGAAGATTCATCCGCACACGGTAAGGTGCGGCACTTGCGCCCCGCTTTCTCCAACCTTTCGCCAAGCTTTCGATGCGTATTCTGCTGATTGAAGACGATGCTGCCCTGGCCGATGGCCTGATGCGCGCCCTGGGCGGCGCCGGCCACGCCTGTGATCACCTTGAGCGCGGCCTTGATGCGCCAGCGGCGTTGCTGTCCGCGCCGTACGATGTGCTGGTACTCGACCTTTCGCTGCCGGATATCGATGGCCTGGACCTGCTGGCGCGCCTGCGCCAGGACGGGGTAACGCTGCCGGTGCTGATTCTCACCGCACGCGACAACGTAGAGGACCGTATCATCGGGCTGGATGCAGGCGGCGATGACTACCTGGCCAAGCCATTCGCACTCGGTGAGCTGGAGGCACGGCTGCGCGCACTCGCGCGGCGGCGCTCCGAAAGCCCCGCGCTGCGCCAGCTCGGCCGCCTGGCCTTCGACACAGGATGCCGCGAGATCACCGTCGAGGGTGCGCCGCTTGAACTCACCGCGCGCGAACTTGCGCTGTTCGAGGTACTGATGCAACAGCCCGGTCGCATTGTCACCAAGCAGCGCCTGTTCGATGCGGTCTACAACTGGGAGGCTGACACCCGGCTGGCCGCCATTGAAGTTCACATCAGCCGCGTGCGCCGGAAGCTGGAGCTGGCCGGTGCAGGCGTTGGCATCCGCATGATGCGCGGACTGGGCTATCGGCTCGAGGCGGTCGATGGGTAAGCACATCGACAGCCTGCAGGGGCTGCTGCTGCGCCGGGTCGGCCTGCCTCTGCTCGGCCTGCTCGTATGCAGCGGTATCGGATCATTCGCGCTGGCGCGGCACTACGCGGGCGAGGTGTACGACCGCTGGCTGCTCGACTCGGCGATGTCGCTGGCCGAGCTGGTTGAGGTCGACCAGGGGCGTCCACACATGCGGGTCAGTGCACGGGTCTCGCGCATGTTCACCTGGGATACCGTCGATGAAGTTCACGGTGAAGTACTGGCGGGCGACGGGCGGCGCATCTATGGCGATCTTGCCCAGCCCTTGCCCGGCCCCCCTGCTGCCGAAGGCGAGCGACCGCAGTACTACGATGCCCAGCTGCGCGGCCAGCCGGTGCGCATGGTCGAAGTGATGCGCAGCGTCGAAGGCGGCGGCTGGGTGCGTCTGCGCGTGGCCGAGACCCTGCGCAAGCGGGCCCGGCTGGAGCAGAAGCTGCTGCTGTCGAGCCTCCCGCTGCAGGGCGTGATCCTCGCCTTGGCGGCATGGCTGGCGTGGCGCAGCACGCGTGCGGCGGCCCGTTATACCAACGCGGTTGCGCACCAGCTGTCAGCACCGCGGCCGGATGCGCTGGCCCCGCTGGTGCCACAGCGCGAAGCGCCACGCGAACTATGGCCAGCCGTTGAAGCGTTCAACGCGCTGCTGCGACGTCTGGCAGCGATGCAGCAGGCCCAGCAGCGCTTTGTCAGCAACGCCGCTCACCAGCTGCGCACGCCACTGGCCACGATGCAGCTCGAGCTGGAAAGTGCGCTGCGGCTTGACGATTCAAACGCACGGCAGGCGGCGCTTTCGGGCGTCGTGGCGAGCCTCACCCGACTGCGCCATCTGGTCCATCAGCTCTTGCTTCTGAGCCGCTCCGAGCCAGGTGACGCTGCTGTAGTGACCTTGCGACCCACCGATGTGGCCCTGCTGGCCCGTGACCTGCTCGAGCGTTTCATGGACCGCGCGGTGGCGGCCGGGGTCGATCTTGGCTATGAAGGGCCCGATGAAGGCGCCATCGTTGATGCCGAGCCCGAACTGCTGCGTGAAGCGCTTGCCAACCTGCTCGACAACGCCCTTCGATATGGACGCCGGCGTGGTGTGATCACGCTGCGCGTAGCGCTGCGCGCTGAGGTGTGCGAAGTGCATGTCGACGACGACGGGAGCGGCATCCCCCCCGCCCAGCGCGCCCTGGTGACCGAGCGCTTCTACCGGGCCCACCCGGAAACCGACGGCTGTGGACTGGGGCTTGCCATCGTCTCGGAGATCGCGCGCCTGCACGGCAGCCGTGTGGGCATCGCCACGTCGCCGCTGGGCGGCGCACGCATCAGCCTGCAGCTGCCCGCCGCGAGCTGTTGATCGCCAGCGTTACTGGCGCTGCAGCCAGCGCAGCGCTTCATCCAGTGCCGCGCCCTGTGCTGCCGGTTGCGCTGGCATCAGCTCGTGGCCGTAGCGTATGCCCGCGCCATCGACGAAGGCCACCGTGGTCAGTTGCAGCACGCTGCCGTCGAGCAGGGTGAAGCCGCGATTGCCGGTGGACAGGCCCGCCGTGGGCTCGCCAAAACTGCGCGTACGCGGGCGGGCGCGGAATGCAACGGCCACCGCTTCGCCTGAACTGGCGGTGCGCGGGCTGGTGAGCACCGCCACCGGCAGCTGGCTCAGGTCCGCCACCTGGGCGGAGCCGGATGACACCCGGGTGCGCCAGGCAGTGCGCCGGCCCGCCCGGTCTTCGAACGCACCGGCGGGGTGCCCGCGCAGCAGCGGCTCCAGCCCCGCCAGCATCGGCCACATCGCGCCCCCGGTGTTCCCGCGCAGGTCCACCATCCAGCCACGCACGCCGTAACGGTGCCCTTCCTGCAGCGCGCTGAGCAGCGCCGTCGTGTACTGCCGTGTCACCTCGGCATCGCCGCCGAGCACACCCGGCACCTCCAGATAGCCCCAGCTGCCTTCAAGCAGTTCCCAGCGCGGCGGCTGGAAGCGGGCGCGCGACTGCTGCGGCAGCGCCTGCATCTGGACCGGATCGACCAGGAAGCTGTGGTTGTCTCCAAGCGCCCTGAGCAGATGGCGGACCGCACGGCGGGCCTCGCCCGGCGTCGCCTGGGGCATGGGCCGCCAGCGCGCCACCTCCCTGTCGCTCAGCCGCGGCGCCTGCAGTGCATGCTGCGCCATCAGGGCAGCAGCCTGGTCGTACAGCGCTACCGCATCCACATCAGGCTGCTGCAGCGCGTCGACCGGGGACAGCCGGATCGCATGGGCATCGACCTGGCCACCGCCAAGCACCACGACGGCCAGCTCGATCAGGCCCGCCTCGGCGGGAACCGCAAATTCCAGCCGCGTGTGCCGAAGGCCTGCGGGCGCAACGATACGACGCTGCACACGCTCAAGGCGGCGTTGTCCGGCGAACGCAGAGAGGGTCAGCATCACCTGCCCTGCACTTGCCCGACCCCCATCGATCGTGAGCGCATACGCGGCGCGCTCACCGGGTCGTCGTTGCAGCGCAAAGGCACGACCACAGTCGTGCATGTCCGTGCCCAGCCTGAGCGCAGCGCCGCTCGGGTCCAGCGGCGAGCCCGTCACTCTCGCCGTACAGGCATGGCCAAGCGCGCGCCAGCCGCTGCGCCATGGGTTGTCGGCCAGCACTGCCAACGCGATGCTCGCACAGGCGATGAGCACCGTGCCGAGCAGCAGCAGCCATTTTCCTGCCGGCACCAGCCAGCGTCGCAACGCGAGCATCCCTGCCCTCCTGCTTCGCGCCACCTTGGCGCGGGGGCTGACAGCATACGTCAGCGGCTGTCCTCAGCGCCGCTTACCCTGCCGACGTAGACGGCGCATGCTCGCATGAGCAGCTCACCAGGACGCCTGACCATGGATACATCCCAAACCCCGCTGGACATCCTGCTTGTTGGCGCCGCCGGGCTCGTCGGGCAGGGCGTGCTGCGGGCCTGCCTGGAATCACCTGCCGTCGGGCGCATCGTGTCGCTGCAGCGCCACCGCCACGACCCCGGCCACCCGCGCGTGGAGGTTCTTCTGCTCGAGGATTTCAGCCAGGCAGATACGCTTCAACCTGCTTTGGAAGACCTGGACGCCTGTTTCTACTGCGCAGGCGCAACTCCGGTCGGCACACCGGAGCACGAATACCGGCGGGTAACCGTAGACCTCACCATGGCCGTGGCCCGCACGTTTGCGGCTGCCAACCCGCAGGGCACTTTTTTGTATGTCTCCGGCGCGCATGCCGATCCGCGCAGCGGGGTCATGCCGCTGCGCGTCAAGGGTGAGGCCGAGCAGGCACTGGCCGCCCTCCCCGTTCGCACGGTTTCGCTGCGCCCGGCTGGCGTCCGTCCGGTTGCGGGCACGCACACCCGACATGATGCGCTCAAGCCGCTTTATGCTGTCGCCGGCCCGTTGATGCGTCTGGGCGCTGCGATCGCGCCGTCACTGGTGACCGACAACCTCTCGGTGGGCAAGGCCATGATTGCCCTGGCCGCCATGCCGGACCCACCTGCAAGCGTGACATGCAGGCAGATCCGGCGTCTGGCCGCGGGATAAGGTGCTCAGTCGACGATCTCAACCGTTGGCGTCGAGGTCAGCACGCCTGAAACGTTGCACTTGACGCCCAGCGGGCCTTTCAGCGCGCCGGCGAAGGTGACCTTGCCATTGCGCAGGGACCCGCTCAGGCTGCCCCTGCAGTGCATGCCGCCCGGGCCGCCGAAGTCGAGCTTCTGCAGTTCCATGCGATCACCGCCGAGCATTGCCACCGGCCAGTTGCCCAGAGCCTTGGCGACGCTGCACACCTTGGATTTCCCTTCGAGCGTGGTCAGGGCGCCCTCGATGACGGCCCGGCCCATGGCATCGATATGCGCATACATGGTGGCGTCGCAGTCGCCTTTGAACGGTCCAGCGGCGATCTTGATCCTGCCGAGAATCTCCACATCGCTGCTGAACGGGGCCAGGCTGGCCGCGCCTGCCTGGCCGGACAGCACTGCCGCCACCAGCAGTCCTGCATGGAAAACCTTCATCATGATCCTGCTCCTGCCCGAAACGCCGGGCCTGCGTGCGGGCAGTCGACCCGCCGGCGTGGTCTGCAACGCCGTGGAGCGTTTATCCCGCCAGTGAGGCACGTGGCACTGCGAACCACGACACAGGTCAAACCCTTGCCGCACTAGCCTTACGCCTGGCCGCGACATCACCGAAGCCGCGCGGTTGATGCCGTATGGGGCCTCCCGTTTCGGGCATCGGGGGCGTCGATAGGCGGCCGAATCGGCCAACGTGTAAAATCGCTTTCTTTGTGCCCACCGGACCCCATGGCTAAAGCGTCCTCACGGCCGCCCCTGCCGGGGCCGCCTCTGACCCGGATCCTGTCGCGGATCGGCGTGGCGAAAGCGCCGGCCGAACCGCCGATCCTGCCCGCTGTGCTGAGCACCTGGGTCGACTGGAACCGCGCGGTTGTCCTGGCCCGCGCCCTGGATGGCCCGGCAGCCAACGGCGAACCGGCGTCGCCGGCCAGCGACGCCGCAGGGCTGGAAGACGAATGCGTGCAGGCGCAGACGGATCTGCGCGCCAGTGTCGACGTCCTGCTTGCCGAGCTGCTCCACGCTCCGGCCACCACCGCACTGCTTCTCAAACGTGTCGCCGGTTTCCAGCGCAGCCTGCAGATCGCCTGTGGCCGGCTGCGTGGCCGCTTGCGCGATGCGCTGGCCTGCGCATCGGAGGATCAGCGGCGACTGGCCGAGCTGGATGCGGTGATGGAGCAGGTGCTGAGCCCGCGCGAGTTCCGTCTGCTCGAACAGATGCCCACCTGGGCGGCCCAGCACTGCGTGCCGGCCAGTGATGTACCGATCGACCCCGCACACCCCATCTGGCCCGAGGGCTTGCCACCGCACCTGTGCGCAGACCTGCGCGAGCTGCTGCTGGCCGAGCTCGAGCTGCGCTTCCATCCCATCCAGGGGCTGCGAGCCGCCCTGCACTCCCACTGACGATCCCCCATGCCCCGTACTCTGTTGCTGTCCGTTCTTTTCGTTGCTGGCCTTGCCGCGCCCCTGTGGATCGGCGCCGGCTACCTGGGCCACCACGCCGTCGGCGCAGCGGTTACCGCGCTCATTGCGGCCTGCTTCCTGATCGGGGGCGTTGAACTGCAGGGCTTCTCCCGCGCCACGCGCCAGCTGGCCGAAGCCCTGCGCACCCCCATCAATGCCGACAGCGATCTGGGCAGCTGGCTGCAGGGGCTGCCGAGCGAGCTGCGTGCGGCGGTGCGCCTGCGCGTGGAGGGCGAGCGGACCGCCCTGCCCGGCCCGGCGCTGACGCCCTATCTGGTCGGCCTGCTGGTCCTGCTGGGCATGCTCGGCACTCTGCTGGGCATGATGGCCACCCTGCGCGGCACCGGTCTGGCCCTGGAAAGCGCCACCGACCTGCAGGCGATCCGCGGTTCGTTGGCGTCACCGGTCGAGGGTCTGGCGGTCGCCTTCGGTACCTCCATCGCTGGCGTCGCCGCCTCGGCGATGCTCGGCCTGCTCTCGGCCGTCCTGCGTCGCGAACGCAGTCAGGTGGTGCAGACGCTGGATGCACGCATCGCAGGCGACCTGCACGGACATACCCGCCGCTGGCAGCGCGCCGAGTCGCTGCGGTTGCTGCAGGTGCAGTCAGACACCCTGCCGCCGCTGGTGGATCGACTGCAGGCTGTCCTGGACGGCATGCAGACGGCACAGCAGCGTCAGGGCGAGCAGATGCTGGCCCGGCAGGAAGCGTTCCAGACCCACAGTGAGCGTACACAGCAGCAGCTGATCGAGACGCTGCAGGTCTCATTGCAGCGCGGCGCGCAGGATAGTGCAGCCGCAGTTGCCGCAACCCTTCAGCCGCTCGTGCAGCGCACGCTGGAAGGACTGGCCAGCGAGGGCGCTCGTCAGCACGCTGGCATCCAGTCGGCGGTGCAGCAGCAGCTGGAGGCATTGACGCAGGGATTTGCCGACGCGAGTGCAGCCGTTTCACAAAGCTGGCGTGATGCGGTGAAGCAGCAGGCCGATGCCAACGCGGTGCTGATCGAGCACCTGCAGCAGGCACTGGCCCAGACCGCGAAGCAACAGAGCGAAGCCCAGCAGCAGGTGCTGCAGACCGTCGGCACCCAGCTGCAGGCGCAGGCCGAGCACAACGAGATGGCGTGGCAGCAGGCCGCCGAGCACCAGCGCGAGTGTGCCGAAGCTGCCGCCACGGCGAACGCACAGGCATGGGCCAGCGCACTGCAGGCGCAGCAGGCACAGGCCCAGGCGCTGTTGGCTCAGCTGCAGCAGCAGGCCCAGCAACAGCAGGGCGAGCGCGGCCGCGATGACGCCGCGCGGCTGCAGCAGTGGTCAGCGGCGTTCGCTGCGCTGGCAGAGCAGGCATCGGCGCAATGGCTGCGCAGCGGTGAACAGCAGGCCGAGCAGCATCAGCAGGTCTGCGACGCGCTGGCGAAAACAGGCGAGCAGCTGCATGCTCAGGCACGTACGCATGCCGACGCCACCATCGCGTCGATCGGTCGCCTGATCGACGCGGCGGCCGAGGCGCCGCGCGCCGCTGCCGAGGTCATCGGTGAACTGCGCGAGCGTCTTTCCGAAAGTCTGGTGCGCGACACCGCCCTGCTGGAAGAGCGCGCCCAGCTGCTGGGCACGCTGCAGTCGTTGACCGAAGCGGTGACGCACGCGTCAACCGAACAGCGCGGCGCCGTGGATGCCTTGATCGACAGCGCCGGCAGCGCGTTGGACCGGGCCAGCAGCCGCTTCGCCGAACAGGTCGAGCACGGAACCGGTCGCATGGACGGGCTTGCCGCGCAGCTGCTCGAAGGCGCACAGGCCCTGGGCAACGTTTCGGCCGGCATGCAGGAGGCTGTGCAGGCCTTTGCAAGCACCAGCGGGACGCTGGGAGAGAAGCTGCAGCAGGTGGGCGCCGCGCTGGATGCCAGCATGGTCCGCAGCGACGAGCAGCTGGCGTACTACGTGGCCCAGGCCCGCGAGGTGGTTGACCTGACCCTGCTTTCGCAGAAGCAGCTGCTTGCCGAACTGCAGCAGCTCGGTGGCGGCACGCCGGACACCCGCGCATGAGTCACGAGGTCGACACCGACGGTGAGAGCGCCACGCCGATCTGGGCTGCCTTCGGCGACCTGATGTCGGTGCTTCTCGGCGCCTTCGTGCTGATCCTGGTCGGCGTGATCGCCATGCAGCTCGAGCTCACCGGCCGGCTGGATGAAGAGGTGCGTCAACGGCAGGCGGCCGAGCAACGGCAGCAGAGTCTGGAGCAGGCCTTGGCCGGCCCGCTGGCGGCTGGACGGGTCACCCTTGTCGACGGACGCATCGGCATCCGCGGCAATGTGCTGTTCGCGCTCAACTCGGATCAGCTGCAGCCTGAGGGCCAGCAGCTTTTGGCCAGCCTGGCAGCCCCGCTGAAGAGCTACCTGAAAAACCGCAATGAGCTGCTGATGGTCAGCGGCTTTACCGATGACCAGCCGGTGCGCGAGGGCAACTGGAAGTTTGCCGACAACTGGGAGCTCTCCGCGCAGCGCTCGCTGACCGTCACCCGCGCCTTGATCGCAAGCGGATTGCCTGCCGATGCGGTGTTCTCCGCCGCCTTCGGCGCAGGGCAGCCGGTGGACTCCAACGCCAGTGAGGAGGGACGCGCACGCAATCGCCGGGTCGAGATCGCACCGATCCCGCGCCCTGGGTCAAAGGATGGCGAGGAACCCCATGTGCCGTGATGCGGCCGGACCGGCTGTCACGGGTCTTGCAGCCCTGACCGCAGCGCTCGATGCGGCGTCGCGGACGCGCGCCGACTACCCTCACCTTCCCGAGCTGCAGCTGCTGCGCGGGCAGTGGGAAACCCTGCACGCCAGCAGCCGCCTGCGGATCGCGCTGCAGCAGGCGCCCGCCGAAGGCGGACCTTTGAACTCGGCTGTGCTGGTACACCGGATGCTGGCGCAGATGCAGGCCTGTTCGCCAGGCTACCTGGCGCACTTCATCGCCTATGCCGATACGGTGGCCTGGCTGGACCACGCTTCGATGCCCGCAGCTGTCACCCAGCCGGGCGCAGGTCGGCCAAAAGCCCCCCGCAAGGCGCCGGCCGGCGGCCGACGCCCGCGTTGAATCAGGCAGCGCGCTCGGCTTCGCGACGCGACAGGTCACCAAAGCGGCCGAGCGACATCAGGTGCTGGTGCACCAGCGCCAGCCAGCCCTTGCGGTGCCAGTCCAGCACGACGTCGTCGGGCAGCGCGGTGAACTTCTCCACGTCAACCACACGGAAGCCCTGCAAAGCGAGCTCGCGCCCATCATTCAGGCGCACGTTGGCATTGCGGGTCACCAGCAGGTCCTGCGCCAGCAGGGCCTCGGCAAAGGCACGGGTGTGCTCGTGGTCGCGGGTGTACTGACCACAGAACTCCAGCACCTGCTGGACCAGGTCGGTGGCCTTGCCATCGACGAACAGCGGCTGACCTTCCTCGCCCCCCTTGACCACCCGCTCGCTGGCCTCGTCGACGCCCAGAATGAAATTCTCGGCGTTGTCGGTGTCGATGAAGATGAAGGGATGGCGGCGAACGTAGGCCGGCACATAGGCGCCCTCAACCCAGAAGCCGTCCTGGATGAACAGGTTGTACTCGCCGAAACCCAGCGCGGCCATCGGCACGGCGTTCTCGCCGCCGAACAGGATCGGGAAGTGGTGCAGCGCCGGGGCGAACTCGGTCACCACCAGCGGAATGGCATTGCTGCCCGCTGCGAAATCCAGGCGGCCGGGCAGGATGCGCATGTCGGCATGCACGTCGGACTGCAGCGGCACCGGACGGCTGTAGAACATGGGGGTGCCGCTCGGTGCGGGCGCGGTGTCATTGGTGGTAGTCATTGCACAAAACCGGTTGAGGTCCGCGCCTCCCATCCCGGGCGCGTATGCGGGTCGAACATGAACCCCGCATTATCAACAACGTCGGCAGCATTCACCACCCCATCACGCCTATTTCAGCTGCAGCGGATAGCGCTGCCACAACACGTGCACCAGAAAGCCGGTCAGCTCGGCATCCTTGCTGCGGATCGCCGAGCGGATCTTGTCCAGCAGGACCATGTCGCTGCAGGCGCGGACATCAGCGTGATTGGCCTGGCCGGCACGGCGGGCACGATACCGCGCCGCCCGCTGGGCGTCGCTCATCGCATAGCCGAACTTGGGCGGCCTGCCCCGCTTGCGCGGCAGGACCAGCTCCAGTGTTCCGGGGTCGTTGTCGTCGCGCATGGGAAGGGGTCGATGAATGCGGTCGCGCACTTTATCGTGAGGCATCACTTATATCCAGTGTTTTTGCGGGATAAATCACCTTTTCCGTGTCATTCCGCGACACAAAAAGCGTCGGCCGTATCGCCCAGTGCGAATGGTTTGCATTTACAACGCTGAGGCGAGCCACTACGCTGGAGACACTCTCCTTCATGAGCCGCCCTCCTGGCGGCAACCCCTGCCTTGATGATCCTCTCCCTGCCACCCCGTGCGCCATCGCGCCGCCCCCTCACGCTGGCCTGCCTGCTGGCACTGGCACCGGCCGTCCAGGCCAACAGCGCAACGCCTTCCTCCGCGACCGAACTGGACCGGGTGACGGTCAATGCCTACCGCGCCGCAAACAGCGTCAGCGGCGCCACCAAAACCAGCACTTCGGTGGCAGAAACGCCGCAGTCGGTTTCGGTCATCGAGCGCGAAGAACTCGACGCCCGCGGCGTGCAGTCGCTCAACGATGCCATGCGCTACGTGGCAGGCGTCAGTCTGGAAAGCTCGGGCATCGATAACCGTGTTGATGACTTCCGCATCCGCGGTTTCGATGCCGGTTCCTGGGCCAACAATGTCACCCTGGATGGTCTGCGCGCTCCGCAGGGCAGCCAGTGGAACCGCAGCATGTTCGACAGCTGGAACCTGGAGCGCGTCGAGGTCCTCAAGGGGCCGTCTGCGGTCATGTACGGACAGGTAGCGCCCGGCGGCATGGTCAACCAGGTCAGCAAGACCCCGCAGCCCGGGCAGCAGCAGCAACTGCGTCTCGGTCTGGATGCCAACGGCATGTACAGCGCGGCCTTCGACGTCGGTGGCGGCGGCACCGGCGACCGCCACCTGTTCCGCCTGGTCGGCCTGCACCGCGACGGCCAGACCCAGATCAAGCATACGAAGCAGCAGCACGGCTTCCTCGCGCCCAGCTATACATGGCAGATCGCCGAGGGCACGCGCCTGACCCTGCTGGGCATGTACCAGAAGGACGACGGCGGGGCGACCTATCAGTTCCTGCCGATGGATGGCACGCTGCGCGCCACCGCTTACGGCCATATGAAGAACGACACCTTCATCGGCCAGCCGGACTGGAACACGTTCGATCGCACGTTGTGGACGGCTGGCTGGATGTTCGAGCATGCCTTCAACGACCACCTGACGCTCAGCCAGAGCGCGCGTCGCACCCATGTCGACTCGCTATACCGTGGCGTGGTCACCTTTGGTGCACTGCAGGCGGACGGCCGCACCCAGAACCGTCGCGGCGTGCAGGGCACCGGCGATTCCGACGGCGATACCGTGGATACGCGCCTGCAGGCGCGCTTCAGTACCGGCGAGGTCGACCACGTCGTGCTGCTGGGCTGGGACTGGCAGCGTGCCGACTGGGCGGGCGTGCGTAGTGCGATGAGCAATCCCGCGCCGATCGACATATTCAATCCGGTCTACGGCGCGTACCGCCCCACCGTCACCTCGGAGGCGCCCACCGGCGGCGTCAACCGTCAGAGTGGCATCTACCTGCAGGATCAGCTTGCTTTCGGCAACTGGCGCCTCACCGTCGGCGGTCGTTACGACTGGGCCAAGGATGACACCCGCAGTTCTACCCGCAACCTGGTCACGGGCGTGGCCCAGCTGACCGGCCGCAGCGTCATCAAGAGCGAGGCCTTCACCGGTCGCGCCGGTGTGCTGTACGCCTTCGACAACGGCTTCAGCCCGTATCTGAGCTACGCCGAGTCGTTCCAGCCGTCGACCAGGACCCCGCTGGACAGTTACACCCGCTCCGGCTTCGACCCGGTGACCAGCCACCAGTGGGAGGCCGGCGTGAAGTATCAGCCACGCAGCGTCGATGGGCTGGTGACGCTGGCTGCCTATGAGATCAAGCAGCAGAACATGATCGTCGACGATGCGGTGCACGTCGCCAACGTCTGCGGTTCGCTTGGCACCACACGCTGCCAGGTCCAGGGCGACGAAGGCCGCGTGCGGGGTATCGAGCTTGAGGGCCGGATCACCCCGCTGCCCGGCTTCAGTCTGATTGGTGCTGCGGCCTGGATGGACTCGCAGATGACCCGCTCGGTGCAGTATGCGGGCAGGCAACTGGCGATGGTGCCCGATTACACGGCTACGTTCTGGGCCGATTACACGTTCGCCAGCGGTGTGCTGCATGGACTCAGCCTGGCTGCCGGCGCACGCCATAACGGGGTCAGCTACGGCGACAGTGCCAATGCCTTCCGCATTCCGTCCTACACCCTGTTCGATGCGGCGGTGCGCTACGACCTCGGTGCGGTTGGCGCTGGCAATCTGCAGCTGGCGTTGAACCTGAGCAATATCGGCGACCGCCGTTACGTATCAACCTGCACCACGGTGTCCTCCTGCTACTACGGCAGCGGCCGCACGGTGCAGGCCACCGCACGCTACGGCTGGTAACGCCTTCGCTGCCGCCCGGCCATGGCACGGTTCGGTGCGGCCGGGCGCGCGCAGCAGCGCCGGGCCGTGCCCGGCGAGCGCGCAGCGCGGCTTACAGTGGAGGCCTCCTAATCGGTGACCACCACCAGCGGTACCGGCCGCCGCGGATGCTGCAGCACCACCACGTCCTGCTGGTAGACCCGGCGCAGGGTGGGTTCGGTCAATACCGCCGCCGGCGTGCCATCGGCTGCCACCCTGCCCTGCTCCAGCAGCACGATGCGGTCGGCATGGCCCGCTGCCAGATTCAGGTCGTGCAGCACGACGATCACACACGCGCCTGCATCGGCCAGCGCCCGTACGCTGCGCAGCGTGCGCTCCTGGTGACGAAGGTCCAGCGCGGCAGTGGGCTCATCGAGCATCAGCAGCGGGGTCTGCTGGGCCAATACGCGGGCGAACGTGGTACGCGCCGCCTCCCCGCCGGAGAGCTGCTGCACATCGCGCAGGCGCAACGCCTGCAGTTCGGCGGCCTCCAGCGCCGACTCCACCAGCGCATGATCACGCAGCGGGTCCACGCGATGCGGCAGGCGCCCCATCGCAACCACCTCCTCCACGCTGAAGGCAAACCGGATACCGTGTTCCTGCGGCATCACCGCACGCTCCTGCGCCAGTGCCCGCGCGGCAAATCCAGCAAGCGGCCGGCCGTGCAGCAGCACCTGTCCTCCATCAGCCGGCAGATCGCCACAGGCCACGGCCAGCAGCGTCGACTTGCCTGCCCCATTGGGCCCCACCAGCGCGGTCACCGTACCGGCTTGGAAGGCCAGCGTGACGTCCTGCAGGATGTTTCGCGCACCCCGGCTCACGGCGACGTCCTGCAACTCCAGCGCGACTGTCACGGGTGCCCCTTGCGCCGCTGCTGCAGCACCAGCCAGAGAAAGAAGGGGGCGCCCAGCGACGCCGAGAACAGCCCCAGCGGGATTTCCGAGGGTGGATCGAGCGTGCGCGCAGCGGTGTCGGCCACCACCACCAGAACGGCGCCGAGCAGGCCGGAGAGCGGCAGCATCCAGCGGTGTCCCGGGCCGACCAGCATGCGTGCGACGTGCGGCACGACCAGCCCGACGAAACCGATCGAGCCGGCGAACGCCACCGCCGCGCCCACCAGCAGAGCGCTGAAGGCAACCAGCTGGCGCCGCGTGCGTGGCACATCCAGGCCGAGGTGCTGGGCTTGCCGTTCGCCGAGGGCGAGCATGTCCAGCGGCACCGCAAGGTGCATGCAGGCCACCGCACCGAGCAGGAACAACGGCGCCACCGCGAGGACATCGCGCCAATCGGCGCTGGCCAGCGAACCGAGCTGCCAGAACACCAGCGACTGCAGCTGCGACTCGGTGGCGATATAGGTAAGAAAGCCGATCAGCGCAGAACACAGCGCGGCCATGGCGATGCCGACCAGCAGCAGCGTGGCGTTGCCGGTTGCGCGACCGGGCCGGGCCAGCAGGTAGGTGAGGCTGATCGCCAGCGCGCCTCCGGCGAACGCAGCCAGCGGAATCATCCAGCCGCCGATGCTGGCCGCACCGAGTACGATGGCCGCGACCGCGCCGAGCGCTGCGCCCTGGCTGACCCCGACGATGCCGGGGTCGGCCAGCGGGTTGCCGAACAGCCCCTGCAGGCTTGCCCCGGCCATCGCCAGCGCGGCGCCGACCATCGCGCCCAGCAGGGCGCGGGGAATGCGCAGCTGCCAGACCACGGCAAGATCCCGGCTGCTCACAGCAGCCGGATCGACCAGCCCCAGTTTGACCCCGACCGCCTGCAGTACCTCCAGCGGAGGCAGCCGCAACGGACCCACCGCGAACGAGGCCAGCATTGCCAGCAACAGCAGCATGGCACTGAGAGCGAGCATCCACTGACCGCGTCGCCGCCGACGCAGAAATGAACGGGAAGCCCGTGGACTCATTCGGCCGAAAGCTCCGCCAGCGCCTTGGACAGGGCCAGCGCGCCGGCGCCGGAGCCGACGCTGAGGTACTTCAGCTGCAGGTCGGGCATCACCCAGACACGGTTGGCCTCACCGGCCGGGGTCTGCTTCAGCGTCGGGTACGCGCTCCAGATGCCATCGGCACCACCGAAGGTCTGCAGGTCCTGCTCGGTGACCAGAATCACCTGGGGTGCCGCGGCCAGCACGCCTTCATTGCTGAGTGCGGAGTAATTGGCCACGCCGGCTTCGGTGCCGATGTTCAGACCACCGGCCATGCCGATCAGCTGACCGGCCGCACTGTCGGCGCCGGCCACGGTCGGTGCGCCACCGGCACCGGTGGCCGAGATCATGATTACCCGCGGCTCGCCGGGTGCGTCGGCGGCAATCGCCGCAGCCTCCTGCAGCTGGGCCTGCACCTGCGCGGCCAGCACTTTGCCTGCCTCGGCCAGGCCTACCGCAGCTGCCACGCGGCGCACCTTTTCAGGTGCCGGCTGCAGGTCATCGACAATCACCGCATCCTGGCCGACGGCGCGCAGCTTGGCGGCCAGTGCCGTGTGGCGCCGCACACTGTTGCCCAGGAACAGGCTGCCACCCAGGCTCAGCACACCTTCCACGCCGGTGGTGCGGTTGAACAGAAAGCGATGCGGCGCCTGGCGCCCCGCGGCGCTGACCGCGTTGGTCGGTGCGGCAAACACCTTGTCGCCCTGGCCCAATGCTTCGAGCACGGCGATGACATCGTCACCACCGGCGATGATGCGCGATACATCCTTGACGCTGACATCGATCCCGTCGTCGGAGCGCACGGAAGCCGGCAGCACCGGTTCGCCAGCCTCTGCCTCCCCCACGCCGGGACCAGCCACACGCCGCCAGCCCTGCGGCAGCGCCTGCCTGACGCCCTCTGCGGCAGGGCCACTCGCCGATGCCGCAGCCGACGACGTGTCCGACTCTGTCGTGCGGCCACAGGCCGCCAGCACGACGGCGATGACCAGCGCCAGCGCAGCGTGGGCGGTACGGGAAAGTGTGTTGTTCATCATGGCTCCTGCTGACGCCGAGGCGCACGCGGCGCCCCGGTTGGATGTGGCCGGCTCATCGCCGGCCGGGTTACGGGCTGTGCGGGGTGATCCGCGCAAGGTGGTCGCCGTGAGGGTCGTCGGCGCCCTGCGACTTGTTGACCGCGAACACGCCGCCCTTGCCGTCGGCGCGGACGTGGTTGGGGAAGGTGCCCCCGGCAAGGTTGGCCACCACCCTGCCCTCGCCGTCGACCACGGCGACCGTACCTGCGCCGCGGTTGCTGACATAAGCCAGCCCGGTCAGCGGTTCAAATGCCACGTTCAGCGCACCGGCACCGACCGGCACATCGTGCAGCACCCTGCCGCTGGCGAGATCGACGATGAGAAGGTTGTCGCTGCTCTGCGACGCCACCAGCACGCGGTTGCGTGCCGCATCAAAGGCAACGCCCGAGGCGCCCTGCGCGCTGGGCAGCGCGATGATCTTCTCGACCTTGCCCGCAGCGCCGTCGATGACCGCCAGTTCGCCGGTGCTCATGCTGACGGTGTAGACCTTGCCGCTGCCGGCATCCAGCGCCAGGCTCATCGGGCTGAACTGCCCATCATCGACGCCCGACGCCAGCGTGATCGGCTCGAGCTGGGTCAGTGTGGCGGTGTCGAATACCGCGACGAAATCCTCGCCGGTGGCCGAGACGTAGGCGCGGCCGCGCTGGCTGTCGACCACCACGTCGCGTGCGTGCGGGACCGCATCCACGGCGAACTGGCGCACCAACGAAAGATCGGCCTGCCGGTACACCGCCACGCTGTTCTGCCGGGTGTTGGTGACCCATACGGTGCCGTGGGCGTCGTCGACACCGATGCCGTAAACCGCGTACACGCTGCCGCCTCGGCCGCCCGGCACCTGCGCCGGGGTGACCGCCTTGATCACCTGCAGGGTCTGCGGGTCCACCTTGACCAGCCGCGACTCGGTGACCGGCGGGCGACCGACCGCAGCGGTGACGAACAGCGCGTTGCTGGCGGCACTGTAATCGCTCTGGTACAGGCCGCGCACCAGCGGCTGGCTCACGACGTCGAACCTGGATTGCCCGGACAGCGGCAGCGCCGGCGAAACGCGCAGCGTGGCCACCGCTGCGGCAGCCGGATTGCTGGCGCGCACCACCAGCGGGTGCTGGCCCGGCACGGCGTCGGCGGGAATGGTCAGTTCGGTCTTGAACTGCCCATCGGCGTCGACGGTGATCGGTGCACTGGTCAGCACGGTCTGGCCACGCAGCAGGTCCACGCGCTGACCCGGTACGAACCGGCTACCGATGATCTCGGCGCTGGAGCCCGGCACCGGGTTGGCGCTGCGCGCTACCACCTTGCCCTTGAAACCATTGGCGGGCGTGTCGAACACCGGCTGGGCGTTGGCCGCCAGGCTCAACAGAATGCTGGCGGCGAGGCCGGCGATGCGAAGGGATGTTGCGTTGAAGGTCATGACTGCTCCATGCGAGGGGCGCCTGTCGGCGGGGTCGTTGCCTTGGCGCGCCGGCTTCCGTTGGCGCCTGGGTAGAGGGTGCAGCGGCTGCAACGCCGCAGGCATCAAAGGGGGTCGGGCGTGGCACTACGGTCGCTGATGCCATAGAGCGCCGACAGCGTGGCCTTGAAGGAGGCCGGCAGCATCGGGCCATGACCCAGCCCGGCAAATTCCCGATACTGCACCTGCAGGCCGGGCACCTTGGCCAGGCGCTCACTCAACGCGTGGGCCGCATCAGGTGCGGCGCCGCTTACCCGGCGCAGGTGGGCCACCACACGCGGGTTGCTCATATCGCGCACACCGCGGTTGCCGCTGCGTTCATTGCCGCCGAGCATCACCCAGACCCGCGCGGGATGGCCGTGATTGTTCTCGACGAACTGCGTTTCCATGTCGCCCAGCGGCGCGCCCTGGCTCCACCACAGCGAGGGGCTGGCGGCGACGTAATGCTGGAAGGCGGCGGCGCGGGTGTACAGGGTGCTGAGCACGAACAGTCCGCCCAGCGAGTGGCCCCACAGGGTCTGCTGCTGCGGGTCGACGTGGGCACGGCGCTGCACTTCGGGTCTGATCCGGCGCTCGATGAGATCGGCGAGGGCCAATGCCCCCCCGCCGACGATCTGCGTGCTGCCGTTTTCATCGTCGGCACGATCGATCCAGGCAGTGTAGTCGCGGGTGCGTTGTGCCGGATCGATGCGGCGTTCGTTGTCATAGCCGATCAGCACCAGCACCGGCGGCGCTGGCGTGGCGGCCAGCTCGGCCAGCATCGGCTGGTCAAGCACCATCGCCGCGGCATTGCCGTCCAGTGCATACAGGGCCGGTGCTGCGGCACGAGCGACCTTGACCGGGATGCCGAGATTCACCCGCCAACGGCGCTGGCCATCGGCACTGTCGATCACGAAACGCTCGAAACGGTACGTCGCCGCCGGTTCATCGAGCACCGTGTGACCCATCATCTGATCGGGATTGCGTTGCTGTGCGTTCGCCGGCGCCACCACGGCAAGCGCCAGCATCAGCAGGCACGCTGCGGTGCGGTGCGGTGAAAAACGGTCTGGGCTCATACGGTAGAACTCACATCGGACAACCGGCACCGGCCGGTGCCCGGCAAGGCGGCATCGCCTCGCGCTACAGCATATCAAACGCGAATGGTTCTCGCTTGCAATGCATGTGTCGCTTTGTATCGCCGCACCATCCGCAGCGCCCGTGTCATCGCGCCGACTCCGCCAGCCGCGCGCCGAGCCAGACCAGCAGAAGGCCGCCGACAATACTGGCGGCCAGATACAGCGGCACCATTCCCATGCGCTCGTTGCGCGCAAACACAAGCGTTTCGAGCATCAGCGAGGAGAACGTGGTCAGGCCGCCGAGCAGTCCCACCAGCAGAAACGCGCGCAGCAGCCGCACATCACCGCCGCGCTGCTGCAGCCAGACCAGCAGGTAGCCGGCGGCGAAGGCGCCGATGAAGTTGGCCGCCAGCGTGCCCCACGGAAACCCTTGACCCAGGTGCCGCAGCAGCGCTGCGCCGATGGCGAAGCGCAGCAGCGAGCCCAGTGCACCCCCCGCCATGACCAGCGCCGCCTGCTGCCACCACGGCGCGTCCATCAGCGTTGGGCCTTGGCCTGCCGCGCCTGCTCGCGCTGTTCGCGCAGCCGGTCGAGCTTATCCTTGAGCTTGATTTCCATGCCGCGCGGTACGGGCTGGTAATAGACCCGCTCGCCCATCGCATCGGGAAAGCCGGTCTGGTCCAGTGCGATACCGCCCTCGGCATCATGGTCGTACTGGTACTGCGCGCCATAGCCGAGCGACTTCATCAGCTTGGTGGGTGCATTGCGCAGGTGCAGCGGCACCTCCATCGTGCCGGTCTGGCGGACTTCGGCCTTGGCCAGATTGAACGCCGCGTAGCCGGCATTGGATTTGGCGGTGCTGGCCAGATAGAGCACCAGCTGGGCAAAGGCCAGCTCGCCTTCCGGGCTGCCCAGCCGCTCGTATATATCCCAGGCTTCCAGGGCCATGGTCTGCGCGCGCGGATCCGCCAGGCCGATGTCCTCGATGGCCATGCGGGTCAGCCGACGCGCCAGATAGGACGGATCACAGCCGCCATCGAGCATGCGCGTCAGCCAGTACAGCGCTGCATCCGGATTGGAGCTGCGGACCGACTTGTGCAGGGCCGAGATCTGGTCATAGAACTGTTCGCCACCCTTGTCGAAGCGCCGGGTGCGGTCGGCCAGCACCTGCGCGAGGGTCTGGGCGGTGATCACCCCGCCCTCGCCCAGCGCCAGTTCCGCGGCGATTTCCAGCAGCGTGAGAGCGCGGCGCACGTCGCCGTCTGCCGCGGTGGCGATCTGCAGCAGCAGGTCCGGCTCGACCTGGATCGGCTCACTGCCAAGGCCGCGCTCGACATCGCGCAGCGCCCGCTGCAGCGCGTCCATGATGTCCTCCGGGCTTACCCCTTCGAGCACGTGCACGCGGCAGCGCGACAGCAGTGCCGAGTTCAGCTCGAACGAGGGATTCTCCGTCGTCGCGCCGACGAACAGAATGGTGCCGCGCTCGATATGCGGCAGGAACGCATCCTGCTGGGCCTTGTTGAAGCGATGGACTTCGTCGACGAACAGCACCGTGCGCCGACCCTGTGCGAAACGCTGGGCGGCCTCGGCCAGCACCTGCCTGACCTCGGGCAGCCCCGACAACACGGCGGAAATGGCGCGGAATTCGGCGTCGGCATACTCGGCCAGCAGCAGCGCCAGCGTGGTTTTGCCGCACCCGGGCGGGCCCCACAGGATCATCGAATGCACACGACCGGACTCGACCGCGCGCCGCAGCGCGCTGTCCGGCGCCAGCAGGCGCTTCTGGCCCACCATTTCGTCCAGGGCGGCCGGGCGCATGCGCTCGGCCAGCGGACGCATGTGGTCGCGGTCTACGCTGAGCAGATCGGGCGTGGGGAAGGCAGTGGAGCGTTGTCTTGGCACGGTTCTAGTGTAGCGCCTGGGGCGCGCAGCCGCCTGCCGACCTCAAGGCCGGCAGGCGGCAGGCGGAAAAACGCTCACTCGCCGATGACGTCGGTACCGGCCGGCGGGGTGAAGCTGAAGGTCCCGGTGCTGAAGCCGGGGTTGCGCTTCCAGCCACTGAAGGTGATCACGGTTCGCTGCCCCAGTGCATCGGTCACTTCCATCCTGGCCAGACCCTGGCCGTTGAAGCCAAGCGCGGCGTACTGGAAGCTGGCCTCGGTTTCGCGCTTGGGCGACAGCGACAACCACTGCAGACCGTCGCGGGCAGCGGCCTCTTCACTGAGGTCGTACTGCTGCTCAAGCAGCGCCGGGTTGATCAGGGCAGTCAGCGGGCTGTTCTGCTCTTCCTTGCCCTGCGCGCGCACGGTGGCCTGCTGCAGATCCGGCTCGTACATCCAGACCTTGCTGCCATCAGCGACGATCAGCTGCTCATGCGGCCGGATGTATTCCCAGCGGAACAGGCGTGGCGCCGACAGGGCGACCCGGCCGCTGGTGGTCTCCTTGACCCGGCCGCGGTTGTCGAACACCTGTTGGTTGAACTGCCCGTCCAGGCCGCGCAGCCCGCTGGTGAACCGGTTGAGGTCATCGCGGGCGCCGGCCCAGGCGCTGCCGGCAGCAACCAGCGAGAACAGGCCAACAGCAAGGGCACGACGCAGGGTATGGGACATGGCGGTTTCCGCAGAATCAATGGTCGATGGTGGATGCTCGCCTTTTTGAGATGAATAGGCGGCAAAGAGCGTGAACGCGATTGTGTCGCCATTCACCCGCCGCGCGGCGCGGTACGCGTGCGGCGGGTGCTGGGCAGCGGGCTATCTGGGCGGCGGCGGCGCCAGCACAGTACGGTCCCCGTTGTGCTCGGGGGCGCTGACCACGCCGGCGGCCTCCATCGCCTCGATCAGGCGGGCGGCGCGGTTGTAGCCGATCTTCAACCGGCGCTGCACGCCGGAGATGGAGGCGCGCCGGGTTTCAGTGACCACCCGCAGGGCCTCGTCGTACAGCGGGTCGGACTCATCGCCGGCTGCGGCAGACTCGGGCAGCCCGGTGGCCCCCACCACCACGCCGTCGCCCATGGTCTGGGTCTCGTCCAGCACGCCTTCGATGTAGTCGGCCGGGCCCATCGCCTTGAGATGCTCCACCACGCGGTGCACCTCCTCGTCCGACACGAACGCGCCATGCACACGGTCGGGCATCGCCGTGCCGGGCGGCAGGTAGAGCATGTCGCCGTGACCGAGCAGCGTCTCGGCGCCGGACTGGTCCAGGATGGTGCGCGAGTCGATCTTGGAGCTGACCTGGAACGCGATGCGGGTGGGAATGTTGGCCTTGATCAGGCCGGTGATCACATCCACCGACGGACGCTGCGTCGCCAGGATGAGGTGGATGCCTGCCGCGCGCGCCTTCTGCGCCAAGCGGGCGATCAGTTCTTCGACCTTCTTGCCGACGATCATCATCATGTCGGCGAATTCGTCGATGAAGATGACGATGAACGGCAGCGTCTCCAGCGGACGCGGTGCTTCGCCCAGCTCCGGGTTCGGCTTGAACAGCGGGTCCATCAACGGCTGGCCGGCGTCCTGCGCGTCCTTCACCTTCTTGTTGAAGCCGGCGAGGTTGCGCACGCCGACCGCGCTCATCAACTTGTAACGGCGCTCCATTTCGGCCACGCACCAGCGCAGGCCGTTGGCCGCCTCTTTCATGTCGGTGACGACCGGGGCGAGCAGGTGCGGGATGCCTTGGTAGACGCTCAGTTCGAGCATCTTCGGGTCGATCATCAGCATCCGCAGGTCCTTCGGCGAGGCTTTAAACAGCAGGCTCAGCACCATGGCGTTGACCGCCACCGACTTGCCTGAGCCGGTGGTGCCGGCCACCAGCAGATGCGGCATGCGGGCCAGGTCGGCCACCGTCGGGCGGCCGGCGATATCCTTGCCCAACGCCAGCGTCAGCACGCTGGCTGACTTGTCGTATTCCTTCGAGCGCAGCAGCTCGGACAGGAAGATCATCTCACGGGTGACGTTGGGAATCTCCAGCCCGATGACCGACTTGCCCGGAATCACATCGACCACACGGACCGATTTCACCGACAGGCCACGTGCAATGTCCTTGTCCAGCGAACTGATCTGGCTGACCTTGATGCCCGGCGCCGGCTCGATTTCGAAGCGGGTGATCACCGGGCCCGGATAGGCCCCGACCACCACCGCGTCGATGCGGAAATCCTTGAGTTTGAACTCGATCTGCCGCGACAGCGTTTCCAGCGTCTGCTCGTCATACCCCTTCGGCTGCGGCTTCGGGTCGTCGAGCAGGGCCAACGGCGGCAGGTCCGACCCGTCGCCATTGACGCCCCGGAACATCGGGATCTGGGTGTCGCGTTTGGCACGGTCACTCTTCTCGATCACCGGCTCCGGGCGCGGCTCGATCTTCACCGGCTCGCGCCTGGCACGCACCTCGGCGTCGGCCTTGCGCACTTCCTGGCGCTCCTCACGCAGCTCGCGGGTCTGCTTCCACTCGGTAGCCTGTTCTTTCTTCCGCTCCAGCAGTGGCGCCAGCGCCATCACGCCGCGCCCGATCTTCTCCATCACCATGAACCAGCTCAGCCCGGTGGCCAAGGTGATCGAAGCCAGCAGCAGCACAAGCACGAACAGGTTCGCACCCAGCGCACCAAAGCCAACGGTAAGCGAATTACCGACCAGTTTGCCGAGGATCCCGCCCGCGGACGATACATCGCCGCTGAACAGACGCACGTGCAGCAGACCGGTGCCGGCAATCAGAAAGCCGACCAGCCCCACCAGCCGCAGGGCCGGGTCCAGATCGTTTTCGCCACGGCCTTCGCCCCGGTTCTCGCGCTTGAGCCCGAACATCGCAAACCACGCCAATGCGCCAAGCAGCACCGGCAGCAGGAACGCCATGTAGCCGAACAGCTGCAGCAGCACGTCGGCAATCCAGGCGCCAGCCCGGCCTCCCATGTTATGCACCGGTGCCACGACCGAGCCGGTATGCGACCAGCCCGGGTCGGTTGCCGAATAGGTGAACAGGCTGGCCACCAGGTAGAGCAGCGCCGGGGCGACGGCGATCAGACCCAGGTCGCGCCACAGGCGATGTTTTCGGGAGGTTTCGGCCGCCGCCGGCTCACGTCGACGAGCCTTGCTTTCGGCGGATTTGGAGCGCTCCGGGACCTGCTTCGCCACCTTAGACCATGCCTTTGAAATACGCTGTTAGTGGTTGATAATAAACGAACTGCGACGAATTCCGTCACCTGATGCTGACCGAGGCCTGTTCCGGCACGCGGAGTGACCGGTCGAGGGCGGCGTTGGCGCTGGCGCATGACGCCGTTCCACCTGTCGCCTTGAATCACCTCGCCGCAGCCATCACTCTATGGTCTGCCACCGACGCTGTGCAAATCGCGCAGCGCCTAGTCCCATCTACATTTCGCGAGTCTACATGAGCCTTTCCCTGCCCACCCGCCACCAGAAGCTGGTCATCCTCGGCTCCGGCCCCGCCGGCTGGACGGCCGCCGTCTACGCCGCCCGCGCCAATCTCAAGCCGGTGGTCATCACCGGACTGCAGCAGGGTGGACAGCTGATGACCACCACCGAGGTGGACAACTGGCCAGGCGACGCCCACGGGTTGATGGGGCCGGATCTGATGGCGCGCATGCAGGCCCATGCCGAACGCTTCGAAACCGAGGTCATCTTCGATCATATCCACACCGCCGACGTGTCCCAGCGGCCCTTCAAGCTGACCGGCGACAGCGCTGAGTACACCTGTGACGCCCTGATCATCGCCACCGGTGCCACGGCCAAGTATCTGGGCATTCCGAGTGAGGAAGTCTTCAAGGGGCGCGGCGTTTCCGCCTGCGCCACCTGCGACGGATTTTTCTACCGCGACCAGGACGTGGTGGTGGTCGGCGGCGGCAACACGGCGGTCGAAGAAGCGCTCTACCTGTCCAACATCGCCCGCAAGGTCTATCTGGTCCACCGCCGCGACACGCTGAAGGCGGAAAAAATCATGCAGGACAAGCTGTTCGCCAAGGTCCAGGCCGGCAGGATCGAGACTGTCTGGCACGCCCAGGTGGACGAAGTGCTGGGCAACGACGCAGGCGTGACGGGCGTGCGGGTCAAATCCACCCTCGATGGCAGCACGCGCGACATCGATGCCCATGGTTTCTTTGTCGCTATCGGCCATCATCCGAACACCACGCTGTTCGACGGCCAGCTTGCGATGAACAATGGCTACCTTGAAATCCGTTCAGGCCTCGGTGGCAATGCCACCCAGACCTCGGTGGAGGGCGTGTTCGCCGCAGGTGACGTGGCTGACCAGCACTACCGTCAGGCGATCACCTCTGCCGGTTTCGGCTGCATGGCGGCACTGGATGCGGAACGTTATCTGGACGCCAAGGGTCAGGCCAGCTGATCCCTGCGCGCTGTCTGAGGCCTCAGGTTACGTTGGAAAGGGGGGGGGGGCGTAACCGCCCCGCCCGCTCGGCCGCGTTGGCCGCGTAGCGCGGCGCTTCGAACACGCGCATTACGGCGGACGCGTGCCAGATCGGCCTCCACACCGGCCGATCGCGCCAGCAAATCCACGCTTCAATGTCGGGCAGGCCACGGCCCGGACGGGTGCGCGGCCCGGCGCCGCGGGTCGCCCATCCCAGCATCGCCTTTACCAGTGCGCGCCCCTATGCTGTCGGCATGCGCACCTCCCGATTCATCACCGACCTGCAGCAGCTGCCATCGTCGAGCTGGGATGCCCTGCACGATGGCGCCAATCCGTTCGTAAGCCACGCGTTTTTGGCAGGACTGGAAGCCCATGGCTGTCTGCGCAGCGAATGGGGCTGGCAGCCGCAGCACTTCACCCTGTGGGAGGACGAACTACTGGTCGCTGCCATCCCGGGGTACCTGAAGTCCAATTCCCACGGCGAGTTCGTGTTCGACCACGCCTGGGCCAACGCCTATGCCCGTCACGGACGCGACTATTACCCCAAATGGCTCGGCGCGGTGCCTTACTCGCCCGTGACCGGCCCGCGCCTGCTGACACGCGACGCGGCCGTCCGCGCCGAGGTGTTGCCCGCTCTGCTTGATGCGCTGCCCGCGCAGCAGGTCTCTTCGGCACACATCAACTTTCACGATGTGGACGACGACCGTGCTTTCGACGCTGGGTGGCTCCTGCGGCAGGACATCCAGTTCCAGTGGCATAACCCCGGCGCGTGGTCCTGCTTCGACGATTACCTGGCTGCGATGGATCACAAGCGCCGGAAAAACATCCGGCAGGAACGCGCCAAGGTGGCGCGAGAAGGCGTCAGCGTGCGCGTGGTGCATGGCGACGAGGCCAGCCGTGCCGATCTGCAGGCCATGTACCGGTTCTACCTGCAGACATTCCTCGAGTACAGCAACGCGCCCGCGCTGACCGAAGCGTTCCTGCGCCACCTTGCCAGCCGTCTGGGCCGGGGGCTGGTGCTGATGCTGGCCGAACACGCGGGCCAGCCTGTGGCCGGCGCGCTCTTCCTGCGCGGCGGCGGCACGCTGTATGGCCGCTACTGGGGTGGTGCTGCCCTGCCCGGCCTGCATTTCGAGGTCTGCTACTACCAGGGCATCGAGTACTGCCTGCGCGAGGGGTTGTCCCGTTTCGAGCCGGGCGCACAGGGTGAGCACAAGCTGGCGCGCGGGTTTCTGCCGCGGATCGTACGCAGCCGTCATTGGGTTGCCGACCCAGCCTTCGCGCACGCGCTGACCCCCTGGTGCGCACAGGAGCGTGCCGAGGTCGAGCAGTATCTCGCCGCTCTGCAGGCCCACAGCCCGTTCCGCGCTGGAGAATGCACGTGAGCCGCACCCTGCCATGGCGCCTGGCCGACGCGCCGGACGCGCCGTTTCCGCCGGCGTCGAGCGCGCTGCGCCACCCTGACGGCCTGCTTGCGGTGGGCGGCGACCTGTCGCCGGTGCGGCTGCTCAACGCTTATGCGGGCGGGATCTTTCCATGGTTCAGTGAAGGTGAGCCGATCCTGTGGTGGTCACCGGACCCACGCATGGTGTTCCGGACCGAGGGCGTCCGTCTTTCCAGCCGGTTCCGCCGCACCCTGCGCCGGTCGTCGTGGGACATCCGCGCCGACACCGCATTCGAGACCGTGATGCGCCGCTGCGCGCTGGCGCCGCGACCCGGGCAGGACGGGACCTGGATCAGCGAGTCGATGATCCGCGCATACGTTGCGCTTCATCGCCTCGGCTTTGCCCATTCGGTGGAGGTCTGGGAGGACCGGCAGCTGGTCGGGGGCGTCTACGGGGTCTGCATCGGCAGCATGTTCTTTGCCGAAAGCATGTTCAGCGACGCCAGTGGTGGCTCCAAGGCCGCACTGGCTGCCCTCGCGCGCCTGCTGCAGGGCTGGGGCGTGGCGGCCATCGACGCGCAGGTGGAAAACCCGCACCTGCGGCGCATGGGGGCCGAGCATTGGCCGCGCGCCCGGTTTCTAGATCATGTTCAAGACGCCGTACGTCGTGACGGCCCCGGGGGAAGCTGGGCAACCCGCGTCAGCCCGTGGCCGGCACGGCATCTTGCTGACGGTTAACGCAATCTTTGCAAGAAGCGAAAGACAGGCGTAAAATACTGCGGCTTAGGCCCCCGTGGCCGCACTCTGAACTGCACAGGACTACATGTCGAAAGACGATTCCATCGAGTTCGAAGGCACCGTCAGCGAGACGCTGCCGAACACGACTTTCCGCGTCCGCCTGGAAAATGGTCATGAAATCATTGCCCATATTTCCGGCCGCATGCGCAAGAACTACATCCGCATCCTCACCGGTGACCGGGTCAAGGTTGAAATGACCCCGTATGACCTGACCAAGGGTCGTATCACCTACCGCATGAAGTAAGCGGTACGGCGTTGCGCCGTGAAAAGGGCCAGCCTCGCGCTGGTCCTTTTGTGTGTCCGGCTCCCTGTACCTTTATCGTGTATGCAGTCGCGCCGCGACAGGGACGATGGTGCCGGAGAACAGCCGGCCACGGACCGGCCGCACGGGCGCTACAGCAAAGAAAAAGGCGGCCATCGGCCGCCTTTCGCTTGAACCTGCCCCGCCGTGGCTTCAGACCGTGGCCGGCAACAGCTTCTCCGGCTCGGCCTGGGTGTCGATCACCAGCTCGTTGTCGCGGACATCGATACTGACCTTGCCGCCGTCGATCAACTTGCCAAACAGCAGCTCGTCGGCAAGCGGGCGCTTGATCCGATCCTGGATCACCCGCGCCATCGGGCGCGCGCCCATCAACGGATCGAAGCCATGCTGGGCAAGCCAATCGCGCGCGGTCGGCGTGGCCGACAGGCTGACGTGCTTTTCCTGCAGCAGCATTTCCAGCTCGATCAGGAACTTGTCCACCACCCGCAGGATGTGTTCGAACCCCAGCGGCTGGAACTGCAGAACCGCGTCGAGACGGTTGCGGAACTCCGGTGTGAAGCTGCGCCGGATGGTCTCCATCGCATCGGTGGCGTGGTCCTGTTTGGTGAAGCCGATGGACCGGCGCGAGGCCTGCGTCGCGCCGGCATTTGTCGTCATCACCAGCACCACGTTTTTGAAGTTCGCCTCGCGGCCATTGGTGTCAGTGAGCACGCCACGGTCCATGACCTGCAGCAGGATGTTGAAGATATCCGGGTGCGCTTTCTCGATCTCGTCAAGCAGCAGCACGCAGTGCGGCGTCTTGACGATCTTCTCGGTCAGCAGGCCACCCTGGTCGAAGCCGACATAACCGGGAGGTGCGCCGATGAGGCGGCTGATCGAATGCGGCTCCATGTACTCGGACATGTCAAAACGCACCAGTTCAATGCCCAGTTGCAGCGCCAGCTGCTTGGTGACCTCGGTCTTGCCAACGCCGGTGGGCCCGGCGAACAGGAAGTTGCCAATCGGCTTGTCGGGGTTGCCAAGGCCGGAACGCGCCAGCTTGATGGCCGAGGCCAGGCTTTCAATCGCCGGATCCTGACCGAAGATGACCATTTTCAGATTGCGCTCCAGATGCTGGAGCACATCCTTGTCGGTCGCACTGACCTGCTTGGCCGGAATGCGTGCCATCCGAGCCACGATCGCCTCGATCTCCTCGACGTCGATCAGCTCCTTGCGCTGCCCTTCCGGCAGCAGCCGCTGCCGTGCACCGGCTTCATCGATCACATCGATCGCCTTGTCGGGCAGCAGACGGTCGCCGATGTGCTTGACCGCCAGGTCCACGGCCGCCTGCAGCGCATCGTCGGCGTAGGTCACACCATGATGAGCCTCGTACTTGCCCTTCAGGCCCTGCAGGATCTCGTAGGTTTCACCCACGGTCGGCTCGACGATGTCGATCTTCTGGAAGCGACGGGCCAGTGCCCTGTCCTTCTCGAAGATGCCGCGATATTCCTGGAAGGTGGTCGAGCCGATGCAGCGCAGCTCACCCGAGGACAGCGCGGGTTTGATGAGGTTGGAGGCGTCCATGGTGCCACCCGATGCCGAGCCCGCCCCGATGATGGTGTGGATCTCATCAATGAACAGCACGGCGTTGGGCACTTTCTTCAGGGCTGACAGCACACCTTTCAGCCGCTTTTCGAAATCACCCCGGTATTTGGTCCCCGCCACCAGTGCGCCGAGGTCCAGCGAGTAGATCACCGCATCGGCCAGCACCTCGGGGACCGAACCCTCCACGATACGACGGGCCAGGCCCTCGGCGATGGCGGTCTTGCCCACGCCGGCCTCGCCGACATACAGCGGGTTGTTCTTGCGCCGGCGGCACAGCACCTGGATGGTGCGCTCGATCTCATCAGCACGGCCGACCAGCGGGTCGATCCTGCCGCTGCGGGCCTGCTCGTTGAGGTTGCTGGCGAACTCGGTCAGCGCGTCGCCCTTGGCCTCGCCTTCGCCGCTTTCGCTGCGGGCTTCGGGATCACCGGCTGCCCCGTGTTCGCCTTCCTCACCCAGCTTGGCGATGCCATGGGAAAGGTAATTCACCACATCCAGCCGGCTCACGTCCTGCTGGTTGAGGTAATACACCGCATGCGAATCCTTCTCACCGAAGATGGCGACCAGCACATTCGCGCCGGTGACCTCTTTCTTGCCCGAGGACTGCACGTGGTAGACGGCACGCTGCAACACGCGCTGGAACCCAAGGGTGGGCTGGGTATCCCGCCCGTCGTCCTCGGCGAGCCGCGAGACCGAAGCCTCGATGGCCTGCTCCAGCTCACGGCGCAGGCGCTCGCCATCGGCGCCACAGGCCTTGAGGACCGCCTGGGCGGATGGGTTGTCGAGCAGTGCCAGCAGCAGGTGCTCTACGGTCATGAACTCATGCCGGGCCTCACGTGCGCGCTTGTAGCACTGGCCGATCGTGTGTTCGAGGTCTTTACTGAACATGCTCTACTCCGGCGGCAGTTGAGGACGATATGTGGCCTGACCCTGCAATTTCCATCACCCTAACGGAACCCTGCGTTCAGATGGCGTTAGCACGCCGGACCGTCGGACGCGACGACCCTGGCACTACCTTACACCGCGCGCACTTCGCCGGGTTGCCGGCAGGACCCAGTGCGCGCCGTGGCTTGCAGGGCAGCCAGTGAGCGACGCACCTGCCGCGCAGACATCCGACGAAGCTGCGCGGAGAGCGGCACGGCCGCCTGCCCGGCACGACGTTGCGGGAATGGAACGAAGCGGTGCACCGGCGGCGACCTCACGCCGGCACTCGACTCAGGCCTTTTCCATCGTGCACAGCAGCGGATGCTGGTTCATCCGTGAATATTCATTGACCTGTGCAACCTTGGTTTCGGCGACCTCGCGGGTGAACACGCCGCACACGCCGCGCCCGCGGGTATGCACGTGAAGCATCACCTGGGTGGCACGGTCGAGGTCCATGTTGAAGAACTGCTGCAGCACGTCGACCACAAAATCCATGGGGGAATAGTCGTCGTTGAGCAGCATGACCTGGTAGAACGGCGGCGGTGCGACTTCCGGCCGCGCCGCATCAAGCAGCACGCCATGGTCGGTGTGGGTTTCGTGGGAGGTCTCGCGAGGCATCTGGGCATTATAAGCGGGCGCTGCCGTCGAATGGACGTCAACCGGCCGTCCGGTCACAATTGGCGTTCTTTCCCGGCTTTCACGGAGACTTCATGAAAAGGACCCTCACCCTCGGCCTGCTGCTGGCGCTGGCCGGCGCCGCCACTGCAAGCGCCGCCACGTCCGCACCCGCTGCGGAAGCCCCGAAGGCCGATCCGGCTGTCGGTCGCCACCTGGACAAACTGGGTTTCAAGTACGAAGTGGACGAGGACGGCGACTACCGTATGGTGTTCGAACTGGCCGATGACCGCAGCCAGCTGGTCTACGTGCGCTCGGCCGTGGAGGATTTCGGGCAGCACCATGTACGCGAGATCTGGTCGCCCGGCTTCCAGGTGGAGGGCGATACGTTCACTGCCGCAGTGGCCAACCGCCTGCTGGAGGCCTCCAATACCGCCAAACTCGGCGGCTGGGTCAAGCAGAACAAGACCGCGATGTTCGTGGTCAAGATCGACGCCGACGCCACCGCCGAAGCGTTGAGCGACGCCATCGACGCTGCCAGCCGCAGCGCCGATGCCATCGAGCTGGAACTGACCGGCAAGGACGACTACTGAAGTGAGTGATCTGGCGCAGCGCTGGGCTCCGCATGTCACCGTGGCCACCGTCGTGGCCGACGGTGACCGGCTGTTGCTGGTACAGGAGACGATTGACGGCCGGCACGTGCTGAACCAGCCGGCCGGCCACCTGGAGCCCGGCGAGAGCCTGGCGGAGGCCGCGGTGCGCGAGACCCTGGAAGAAACCGGCTGGGACGTGGAACTGAACGCCTTCATCGGCTGCTACCAGTGGCGTGCGCCTGACGGCACCGGGTTCCTGCGCTTCTGCTACGCCGCCCGGCCGCTGCGCTATCACCCCGAACGGGTTCTTGATACGGGCATCGAGGCTGCACTGTGGCTGACCACCACCGAACTGCAGGCGCGCCATGAGCAGTTGCGCAGCCCGCTGGTCTGGCAGGCGGTGGTCGACCATCTCGCCGGTCAGCGCCACCCGCTGGGCATGGTCAAGGAGGTCGCATGAGTACGCCGCGGGTCATCGTCGGGGTCTCCGGTGGCGTGGATTCCTCGGTCGCCGCCTGGAAGCTGGTGCAGCAGGGCGAAGCTGTGGCCGGATTGTTCATGCAGAACTGGGCTGACGACGGCAGCGGCGACTGCCGCGCCGAAGACGATCGGCGCGATGCGGTAGCCGTGTGTGGGCTACTTGGCATCCCCTTCCACTTCCGTGACTTTTCCAGCGAGTACTGGCAGGGCGTGTTCGCGCATTTCCTCGCCGAATACGCGGCCGGCCGGACCCCGAACCCGGACGTGCTGTGTAATCGCGAGGTCAAGTTCAAACACTTCCTCGATGCGGCACGCGAACTGGGGGCCGAGCGCATCGCCACCGGTCACTACGCCCGCATCGCCCAGCGTGGTGGCCAGTGGCAGCTGCTGCGGGGCGCCGACCGCGGCAAGGACCAGAGCTACTTTCTGCATCAGCTGGGCCAGAACCAGCTGTCGGCCACCCTGTTTCCGATCGGCGAACTGGACAAGACCGACCTGCGCCGCATCGCCCGCGATGCGGGTCTGCCCACCCACGCGAAAAAAGATTCGACCGGCATCTGCTTCATCGGTGAGCGCGATTTCCGCGAGTTTCTCGGCCGCTACCTGCCAGCCCGACCTGGCCAGATCCACGATCCGCAGGGCGCAGTGATTGGCGAACACCCCGGGGTGTTCTACTTCACCCTCGGCCAACGCGAGGGCCTGAACATCGGCGGAGTCCGCGGCCGCCCTGCGGCGCCCTGGTATGTGGTTGGCAAAGACGTGGCCAGCAACATCCTGTACGTTGACCAGGACCGCGAAAGTCCTTGGATGCAGTCCACCCTGCTGCATACCGAGACGGCACACTGGATCGCCGGTTCGCCACCGGCACACCGGTTCGAATGCACCGCGCAGACCCGTTACCGCCAGCCTGACGAAGGCTGCAGTGTCACCGTGGCCGACGACGGCAGCGTGCAGGTGCGCTTCGCCCGGCCGCAACGGGCGGTGACCCCCGGCCAGTCGCTGGTGCTGTATGACGGCGAAGTCTGTCTGGGTGGCGCGGTGATCGCGGCCACCGACGCGCCGCTGGAGCAGCGGCTGCGCCCCTCCCCTTCTCCTTTCGAGGTATCTGCTGCATGAGCTTTACTGTCGACGACCGTGTCCTTGCCCTTGCCGGCATTGCCCAGGCCCTGCAGCAGGTGCGGCGTATCGCCGATACCGGGCACTCGGATGCCGCCGTAGTGCGTACGGCGATCGACAGCGTGTTCCGTCTGGATGCCGACAGCGCTGCCGGCGTGTACGGCGAGCGCGAGGCGCTCAAACCGGGCCTGCGTCTGCTGCACAACTACTTCCGCAACCAGGGCCAGGACCCCATGCTGCCCAAGCTGGCCATGGCCGTGCTGCAGCTGGAGCGGCGCTTCATCAGCGAACAGGCGGTCATCGACAAGGTGACCGACGGCATCGCGCGCGCGCAGCGCCAGGCTGCCGAGGTCGGCGACAGCGCTCACCCTGACGTGCTGGCCGCGCTGGGCGGGGTCTATGCCGACACCATCAGCCATCTCAAGCCCCGGGTGATGGTCCAGGGCAATCCGCATTACCTCGGTCAGGCCGGGGTAGTGGCTGAAATCCGTGCCCTGCTGCTGGCGGCGGTGCGCTCTGCGGTGCTGTGGCGGCAGATGGGCGGCAGCTACTGGGACTTTCTGTTCGCCCGCAAAGCCATGGTGGAGGCTGTGGACCGCGCGTTGTCCTGAGCGCGCGCGGCGGCCAGGCCGGGCACGCTGCCGTCCGCCCCGCCCCGCCCGGGCGACGAAGAGTGTGGCCGGGCTGACGGAAACGACAGCGTTCTGCGTTTCGGCATTAAAGAGACCCGGGGTACGGCCGATACAGCACTCGTGACTCTCCCGAGAACGTCCATGTACCCACGCATTTTCATTCGTCTGGCCGCCCCCCTGGCTCTGACCCTGTTGCTCCCCCTCGCCATTGGCCTCGAATGGCCGGCCGCCCTCCGCTGGGCGATCCTGACCACGATGACGCTCAGCTGGCTCGGCTTTGCGTGGTGGACTGCGCGTGCGCAGGTCCAACGCTCGCCGGAGACGGCGCGCGTCCTGCGCGAGCAGGACCAGTTGCTGACCGAGCTGCGCTCGTTCGTCGGTAACGAAATCGAAGGCTCGCGCGGCGAAGTCGAACGTGCCCGCGATCTGATCCGCCAGGCGGTATCCAGCCTTGGCGGCAGCTTCGACGCGATGAACCGCAAATCGCGCCAGCAGAGCCAGGCTCTGGCCCGCATCGTCGACCGTACCGGTGAGGAAGGCAGTGCCGGCCTCGACGTCGCCCGGTTTGCCCAGCACGCCAGCCATCGCATGGAACAGCTGGTCGAAGCACTCGAACAGGTCAGCGGGCAGAGCAGCACGACCGTGCAGCACATCGACCAGATGGCGCAGCACCTGGACGGCATCTTCGCGCTGCTGGAAGACGTCAAGTCGATCGCCGACCAGACCAACCTGCTGGCGCTGAACGCCGCCATCGAAGCGGCACGTGCGGGTGAAGCCGGCCGTGGCTTTGCGGTGGTCGCTGACGAGGTGCGAAACCTGTCCGAGCGTTCCACCACCTTCAACGAGCAGATCCGAAAGCTGGCGCACAGCTCCAAGGACGCCATCGCCAAGGTGCGTGAGACCGTCTCCAACATGGCCTCGCGTGACATGGACCGCTCCCGCGAAGCCCGTCAGGAGGCGGCGGCGATGCTGGACAACGTTGCGCAGATCAACGCGTCACTGGGCGACGGCATGCGTGAAGTCTCCGACTGCGCCCGCTCGATCGACGGCAGCGTGGCCGAAGCCGTGCGCGCACTGCAGTTTGAAGACATCGCCACCCAGGCACTGGGCGGCGTGCATACCCACCTTGACCGGCTGACCGCCATAAACCGCGAGGCCGTGGCGCTGCAGGAGCTGCTGCACCGTAACGGCGGGGTGTTCGACGAGGAGATCGTCAACGCGCTGCAGCGTACCGGCACCCGCCTGCGCGAAATGCGCACCGAGTGGGAGCGTCCGCCGCACAAGCCGGTTGCCCAGCAGAGCATGGGTGCCGGCACCGTTGAACTGTTCTGATCGCGGTTCGGGCGGGCAACAGCCGCCCTTCAGAAGGCCCCGGCGTTGCCGGGGCCTTTGCACATCCGCCTGACGTCACCGTATTCTCGCCAGCACTGATGACCCTGATCCGCGCCCTGCCCGAGTTGAGCCAGCACACCCCGCCTTCAACGGCGCGCGAGCAGCTGCAGCAGCTTGAGGCGCTGGCCCAGCAGGAGCTGGCTGCGCTGCAGCTTCGATGCGGACAGGGCGCCGCCGGTGCAGACCCGCCCTCGCCCGAACTGGCAAGCCTGGCCTGGGATCTGGGGCTGGCCGTCCCGGTCACGCCCTGAGCGGCACGTAACGCGTCCGTCGGCGACCCTTGCGGGTAGTGCCGGGCTCTGCCCGGCAACGTGGGTAGTTCAAGGGTGTTGCGGGCAGCCCAGCGGGGCAGAGCCGACCCCACGGTCGGCTGCTCTTCGGCCAGATCTCAGCGCCCCCACCGCGCTTGCGCGCGGTGAGCCGACCATGGGTCGGCTCTACCGGACCATCACGCGCTGCTGTCGTAGCAACTGGCGCCTTGGGAGGTCACAGCGTGACCGGGCAGTCGTCGCGGACGATGCCGGCGCCACTGCGCAACCACTGCGCCAGCTCGCGCGGCACCAGCGGCCGGGAATACAGGTATCCCTGCACTTCGTCGCAGCCCTGACGACGGAGCATTTCTTCCATCTGCGCGGTTTCAACGCCCTCGGCCACGACCTTCATGCCCAGCGCGTGTCCCAGGTGGACGATGGCCTGGGTGACCTCGGCGGTACCCGTGTCCTGGAGCATGCCCTGCACGAAGCTGCGATCGATCTTCAGACGGCCCACCGGGAACCGGTTGAGATAGTGCAGGTTGGAGAAGCCGGTACCGAAATCGTCCACCGCCAACGGCACCCGATGCCGCTCGAACACATCAAAGCAGTGTCGGAGCACGTCGGTGTCACGGATCAAGGCCGACTCGGTCAGTTCCAGCTCCAGACGGGTCGGGGCAAGCCCCTGTGCATGACAGATGTCGATGACCCGCTCGGCAAAGCCGCGCTCACGCAGCTGCACCGCCGAAACATTGACTGCAACGCGGTCGAAAACCAGGCCTGCACGGTCCCAGGCAGCTGCCTGACGGCAGGCCTCGTTGAGCACCCAATCGCCGATGCGCACGATCTCGCCACATTTCTCGGCAATCGGGATGAACTCGGCCGGACTGCAGTAGCCCAGTCCGGGGCGATGCCAACGCAGCAGTGCCTCGATCGCAGGCGGCTGGTCCCGGTCGGTGTGCAGCAGGGGCTGGTAGACCAGACTGAACTCCTCACGCTCGATGGCACCGTGCAGCGCGTGCTCCAGTTCCAGCCGGCGCTGGATGCGGCTCAGCGCATCCTGGCTGTAGTACTGGTAGGTATTGCGCCCGGCCTCCTTGGCGGCATGCATGGCTGCATCGGCGGCGCGCAGCAAGGCGTCGAAATCCTCACGCCCCGGCTCGTACATCGCGATGCCGACGCTGGCACCCACTTTCAGGCTGTCCTGGCCGCGATGCAGCGGCTCGCCAAGGGAGGCAATCAACTTGCGCGCCACGTGGCCGGCGTCCTCCGGCGCTGCCAGGTCGCGCAGCACGACGATGAACTCGTCACCATTGAACCGACCAAACAGATCGCTGTTGCGCAGATTCTGGTGCAGCCGCGCGGCGGCTGCCTTCAGCAGCATGTCGCCAGTCGCGTGCCCGAAGCTGTCGTTGATCGTCTTGAATCCGTCAAGGTCGACGAACAGCATGGCCAGCGAGCCACCGCGGTCGCGCGCTTCCTCGATTGCCTCGGCGGTCTGCTCACGCAGCAGCATCCTGTTGGGCAGCCCGGTCAACAGATCGTAATGGGCGAGCAGTTCGATGCGCTCGCTCGCCTCGCGTTCGCGGGTGATATCGCGGAACAGCACCACAAAACGTGCCGGCAGCCCATCGCGGCGGTCCAGCTCGATCAACACCTGCACCCAGACCCGGATGCCGGACTGCCGGTAGAAACACAGGTCCAGCTGTTCAGGCAGACCGCCGTCGGCGATGCGGGTCAGCGCGGCCTCGAACGCCTCACGCGACTCGTCGCTGTACATCGCCAGCGCCTGTTCGAGGCTGATGGGCTCCTTGCGCAACCCGTGAATGCGGTAGCACTCTTCGGTCCACTGCATCTGGCGGGTGGCCACCTCGATTTCGCAGCCACCGATGCGGCCCAGTGCGGAGACGCGGTTGAGCAGTTCGGTGCGCCAACGGATCAAGGCGTCGGTCTGATACTGCTCGGTGATGTCCTGCACCTGGCCCAGTACGCGCTGCACGCGACCGGCGCCATCAAGCAGCGGCTGCAGCCACAGGCGCAGCTGGCGCGGCGACGCGCCTGCGGCGGCCTGCAGTTCCACGTCCTGGCTGCAGGCCTGGGGGTCGCGCCACATCCGGCGCCAGGCCATCCGCAGTGCAGCACGTGACCGGGGATGCAGACGCCGCACCCAACGGCGTGGCGTGCGCGGGTCCCGCGCGTCCTGGCCGAGCATGGCGCAGAGTTCGGGCGACCACCAGAAACGCCGGCTGTCCGGGTTCCATGCCCAGCTGCCCATGCCGGCGATGCGCTGTGCTTCGCGCAGATGCACCTGCTGGTCCTGCAGCTGCGTTTCGAGCTGTTTCTGCTGGTCGATGTCGGTATGCGTGCCCACCATGCGCAGCGGCAGACCTTCGACGGTGCGCGCCACCACCCGCCCGCGATCAAGTACCCAACGCCAGCTGCCATCCTGGTTGCGGAAGCGGAACTGCGCGCTGTACTGGGAACTGCGCCCTTCCAGATGCTCGCCGATGGCACCGCGGACGCGGCTGCGGTCGTCGGGATGCACACGATCAAGCAGGGCGACGGCGCGTTCCTGCAGGTCGCGGTCGTCAGGCCGTTGTGCGGGCGTACGCAGCATGCGATCGGCAGGCACGTCCCAGTCCCACAGACCATGACCGGCGCTTTCCAGCGCCAGTTCCCAGATGCTGCCGGTGTAGGCACCGACCGGCTCGGGAATGCTCAGCGTGAAGGCCAGCAGGTTGCCATCGCGGTCATGGACCGCGCGCATCCAGCCATCGTAGCGTCCCCGCGGTCCGCCGGGCAGACTGCACGGAACGATGCCCCCGTCGGCCGCCAGCAGGCGGATGTCTTCCAGCATCGAATGGTAGGACTGGGTGATGATCGGAAGCTGGTGCTCGCGTGCTGCCGGGTTGGCCGCCAGCGGTCGCCCCTCCCTGTCGAGGATGACCAGTGCCGAGGCGAGCGGATGCTGCAACAGGCTGGCGATAATCCCTTGGTCCACGCGGCTTGCTCCAAAAACCCCCTCGACGCCGGGGGACGCAACCGTTAACGGCGGCGCAGCCGGAATATTGAGGGACCGGCGGCATGCAGCACCTGCCCGCAGTTGGCGACATCATGGAGTTATGGGTGATCCCGGGGCGCAGCAGTCGGCACGCACGACGGCGGGGCGGTTACTATGTCCTGGCCGCCCCTACCCCCTGCCGCCGCCCTGACATGTCCGGCTCCGCACCTGCCAGCTTTGCCACCTCCGCCCTGGCCCGGCAGCTCCGGCGGGGCCGCCGTCGGGTGGTGCTGGGCTACACCCTGCTGGCGCTGGCCTGGATCGCCTGCAGCGATGCGGCGGTGATCGCCCTGGCAGGTGACCTGCAGCAGGCCACTTACTGGCAGGGGCTGAAAGGGGCTTTTTTCATCTTCGCCAGTGCAGCGGTCATCTACCATCTGCTACGACCGCTGGGCACCCACCTGCTGCATGCGCATCAGCGGCTGGAGGACTCAGAGCAGCAGCATCGCCAGGTTTTTCTGGATAATCCCGGCCCGATTCTGGTCTATGACCTGCACTCGCTGCGCATCCTTGACGCCAATCCGGCCGCCTGCGCCTTGTTCCGCTGGAAGCGGCCGGCGCTGCTGGAGCAGACCATCGAGGCGCTCTGGCCACCCGGGGCGACCGCTGCGCTGGAGGCAAAACTGGCGCAGCTGCGCGCGGAACCGGACCAGGTCTGCACCTTCCGGACGCCAATGCTGCTGCGCGACGGCAGCGTGCGGCAGATGGAGCTGCGCAGCAATGCGGTGCAGTTCCAGCGCCGTCCAGCCCGGCTGCTGATCGCCATCGACCGCACGGCCGAAGATGAAGCGCTGCTGCGCCGTGACCAGGCGCTGGCCCGGTTGGAGGAGGCCCACACGCTTGCCTGCATCGGGGCATGGGAGCTCGATCCGCAGAGCGGTACCGGGCACTATGCCGACCAGGTCTATCGGCTGTTTGGGCGACGACCGCCGGAAACCCGGCGCTGGCACCGTTTCGAAGAGCTGCTGGTCGCCGCCGACCCCGCGACGGCCGCGCTCACCGGTCAACTGCTGGCTGACATGTGTTCGGGTCAACCTGTCCAGGTGGATGTGCTGCTGCCCTTGCTGGCCATGGACGGTCGCCAGATCACGGTGCACCTTCGCGCACGCAGTACAGGCGATGCCACTGGACATTCGCGGGTTGTGGGTACGGTGCAGGATGTGACCGAGCGGGAGCAGTCAAGGCGCCTGCTGCGCGAACGTGAGGAGCAGTTCCGTGAACTGGTCCGGGTCCTGCCTGATGGCGTGGTCATCCTTTCTGCCGGGCACGTGCTGTATGCAAACGCGTGGGCCGCACGGCTGTTCGGCTATGCCCAGCACACGCTGCTGGGCGAATCGCTGGCGTCGCTGGTCAGCGCGCCGGACCTGGCGCGCGTCGAGCTGTGGCTGCAGGCGTCGGCGGGAGAGATGCCCGAGCAGCTGCAGGTGGCCATGCAACGGCCTGACGGCACCCGCTTCCAGGCTGGGCTGGCGCAGGGCGAGGTCCGCTATGGCGGCCGCGACTGCCGGCTGCTGATCGTGCGCGACCTGAGCGACTCCGAACGAACCCAGGCCGCCCTGGCCATCAGCAACCGTGAACTGCAGGCCATGGCCGGACGTCTGTTCTCACTGCAGGAAGATGAGCGCAGAGCCATATCGCGTGACCTGCACGACGACATCGGCCAGGCCATCACCGCGATGAAGCTGTCCGCATGGGCTGCTCTTGATGAGGACGACCTGCAGCGGCGCAACCAGGATCTGCAGCAGATCGTGAGCCTGGCGGATACCACGGTGGCCAAGCTGCGCGATATTTCCACGCTGCTGCGCCCGCCGCAGCTGGACGCGCTGGGGCTCGAAGCTGCGCTGCGCTGGCAGGCGGGTGTGCTGTTCCGATCCACCAGCACCGAACTGCTCACCCGGATACAGTCGCTGCCGCAGCGACCGGACAGCGACATCGAACAGGCCTGTTTCCGGATTGCCCAGGAGAGCCTGACCAATGCCCTGCGGCATGCGCGTGCCAGCCAGGTCGAACTCAGCCTGCTGGCCCTGGACACGCAGCGTCTGCACCTTCAGATCCGCGACGATGGTGAAGGCTTCGACCCCGATGGCCCGCGCGGGCTCGGGCTGATCGTGATGCGCGAGCGCGCCCAGAGCGTCGGCGGTCAGCTGCGGATCGAATCCGCCCACGGTGCGGGCACGCTGGTCGATGTACATCTTCCCTACCAGGTCCCGCAAGGACCCAACGAACTACCGGACGCTTGATGGCAATGTGGAACCCCAATCTGCCCCCGGCAGGCATAGAGGATGCCCCCGACCGGCTGGGGGCAGGCAATCCCGAACTGCAGGCGATGGTCGCCGAGGCCACCTCGGGCGGCACGCCGTTGATGCTGATGCATGTGGATATCGACCACTTCGCATCGGTCAATGAGAACATGAGTGCCGAGGTCGGCGACCAGGCCCTGGTGCTGGTGGCTCAGCGGCTGCAGGCATTTCTGCGTGGGCGCGGCAAGCTCTGGCGCCACGGCAGTGACGAGTTTCTGATCGCGGTGCCACGCGCGGCTGACATGCCGCTGCCTGAAGATCTGGCCGAGGGACTGCGGCAGCAGCTGGAACTGCCGCTCTCGGTGCTGCCCTACACCTTGTTCATGACCGGCAAGCTGGGCGTGAGCCTGTGTCCGGAGCATGCGAGCAACGCCTCGCGCCTGCTCGACCATGCCGAGGACGCCCTGCACCAGGCCGCCCGTGAGGGCGGCAACGCCTTCCGCATCCACGCCGTGGACACACCACCGAGTGCGCACAGCGAGAGCATCATCGCCCGTCAGATCATCGACGCCATTCCCAATGGTGAGCTGAAACTGCGCTACCAGCCGCTGGTGAGCGCGCGCGACGGCCACGTGGTGGGCATGGAGGCGCTGCTGCGCTGGCAGTCGCCCACGCTGGGCATGCTGGTGCCGGAGCGCTTCATGCGTACCGCCGAGCGGTTGGGCATCATCGTGCAGATCGGCACCTGGGTGCTGGAAGGCGCGTTGAAGCAGGCCCGGCTGTGGCGCGACCAGGGGTTTGATGACTTCAGTATTGCCGTCAACGTCTCCACCCTGCAGCTGCTGCGACCGAACTTCTTCGCCGAGGTGATGGCCCTGCTGCAGGCCGCGGGCGTGCCGGCGCAGATGCTCACGCTGGAAATCAACGAAAGCGCGCTCACCAACAATGTCAACTTCGTTCACGAAACCCTGGCACAGCTGCGCAACGAGGGCATCAGTCTCAGCCTGGACAACTTCGGCACCGGTGATTCGAGCCTGAGCGCGCTGGTCCGCTATCCGGTGGACAAGCTCAAGATCGATCGGAGCTTCATCAAAAGCGCACCGGCCGGCAACCGCGAAGCGGCCATCGCCCGCGCGATCGTGGCGATGGGCCACCAGCTGGGCATGACGGTGATTGCCAACGGCGTGGAGTCGCAGGCCCAGCTGGGTTTCCTGCGCCGCAATGACTGCGATGTGTTCCAAGGCTACCTGTTCGGCGAGCCGATGTCCGCCGATGCAGCGGGCATGACCCTGCGTCGTCGCTATCTGCGACCGGAGGCATTCGCCGAGACCCGGCCGGACCGCACCCTGTTGCTGCTGGACGATGAAGAAAACGTGCTGCGCTCGCTGGTCCGGCTGTTCCGCCGCGATGGCTACCGCATCCTTGCCGCCGGCAACGTGCGCGATGCCTTCGACCTGCTGGCGATCAACGACGTGCAGGTCATCCTCTCCGACCAGCGCATGAGCGACATGAGCGGCACCGAGTTCCTGGGCCGGGTAAAGATGCTCTACCCCGATACGATCCGGCTGGTGTTGAGCGGGTACACCGATCTCAACACAGTGACCGACGCGATCAACCGCGGAGCGATCTACCGGTTCCTGACCAAACCATGGAACGACGACGAACTGCGCAAGCACATCCATCAGGCGTTCCGCACCTACGAGGAACAGCGGCGCAGCAATGCCAATCCGCTGGCCCAGGCTGAGCCGCTGGATGCCGGCGAATAGCGTAGCAGGGGGCGCAGCCCCCTGCCCTGCAGGCCTTACCGGGGTTGCTTGACCGGCAACACCAGGCGGAAGCGTGAACCGACCCCGGGTGTGCTGTCCAGATCGATACGGCCGTTGTGCTTGTTGATGATGCTGTAGGAAATGGACAGACCCAGACCCGTTCCGCTGCCCACCGGCTTGGTGGTGAAGAACGGGTCGAAGATCCGCTGGCGCAGCTCAGGCGAGATGCCGCCGCCGGTATCCTCGAACTCCACCCACACCGCCGCATCGCCGTCCACGCCCGTGCGGACGGTGATGGTGCCACGTTCGGCAATGGCATGGCCCGCGTTGAGCAGCAGATTCATATAGACCTGGTTGAGCTCGGACGGCAGGCATTCCACCAGCGGCAGCTGGCCGTACTCGCGGTGCAGGGTGACCTTGTACTTGAGCTCGTTCCAGATGATGTTGATCGTCGACTCCAGCCCCGCATGCAGGTCGACCAGCTTCCACGACTCATCCCGACCCGAATACGAGAAGTCCTTGAGGTCGCGCACGATGCGGGTGACCCGCTCGATACCCTCGCGCGACTCGGCCATCAGCTGCGGCAGATCGCGGCTGATGAAGTCGATGTCCAGGCGATCACGGATATCGTCGATCTCCGGTATCAGCGCTTTCGGATCCGGCGCACGCAGGGCACGCTCGTAGGCTTCGATCACCGTGAACAGACTCCGCAGATACTCCTGCAGGCTGCCAAGATTGGAATGCACGTAGCCGATGGGGTTGTTGATCTCGTGCGCGACGCCGGCGGCCAGCTGCCCGATCGAGGCCATTTTCTCTGACTGAAGCAGCTTTTCCTGCGTGCCGTTCAAACGCAGATACGCCTGGCGCAGTTCGGCATGACGCTGCTGCAGCTCGCGCTCATAGTCTTCCTGGCCTTCAATCTGGCGGAACAGGGCCAGGTAGTAACCCTCGTCACCGTCCCGGTGGTGATACACCTGGCCGATGACCACCGCCTCGCCCATTACCAGGCTGCCGTTCCAGCTGCCCTGCTGACGCGCGTGGGCCAGCGCGTCAGGCGGCAGCACAGCACGCAGCTGCAGTGCGCGTCCCCCGTTGCTTGGCTCGGCACGGTCCAGCAGCGCCTCAGCGGCACGGTTGGCCAGCAGCACGCGGTCGTCGCCGGTGAACAGCAGCAGCCCGTCGCTCAGCGGCGCCAGCAGCGCCTGCAGCACAGGCTGCGGGAGGGCAGTCACGGAAAGAGGAGCAGCAGACACGTATCGGCAGACCTGGCGGGTGTGGGCACCCACTATACCCGGCCACACTGCGCACGGCATTCAAGCCGGTCCATCCGTTGTCGACCGGCTGCGGATACGCAGCTCAGGCCACCGCCAGCGGTCGGCCCGCACGCGTCAGATGGGACTGGCCCTTGGCATCGTAGCCCGGCGCGTCCTCGCTGCGGCCCAACTGCCGCAGGGCCCAGTTCACTTCACGGCGTCGGCGGGCCAGCAGCGCGCCGTTGGCACGGTTCTGCTCGGCCAGCGCCTGCAGGCGCTCGCCCTCCCCAACGGGCAGCGCGCCCTCCAGCGTACGCAACGCCTCCAGCTTCGCCCCGGTGGCGCGGATCAGCGCATGCACGTCATGGGCGATCAACGCCTGCCGCTCGGCATCCAGCGCATCGCTGAGCCGCTGCATGGGCTCGCTCATCAGCGCGCTCATCCCTGCAGCTGCTGGTCCAGCTCAAGCATGCGCGAGGCAATGGCATCCGGGTTGATCCGGTAGCTGCCGTTCTGCAGCGACTCACGCACCTGCGCCACGCGCTGGGCGTCGATTGCCGGCGCAGTGCTGAGCTCACGCTCCAGTGCCTGCAGGCTGGTCGCCTCGCCGGTGAGCTTCAGGCTGTCGGCCGCTTCGACCGGGCGTGCCGGCGCATCGCTGCTGACGCCGGGACGCGCGGAGGGCCCCACTGCGCGCAGCGCAGCCTGCGCTGCCGGGAAATTGCCGTCGATTTTCTGGCTCATGAAGGTTCCTGAGGTTGCCGTACAAAGAGGTTAACGGCCATCGGGCCGCGACCTTTAGGGTTTTTTCCTACAGGGCCTGGCGGGTCACCAGCACGTCGCCGTTGGCCGCCACCGTCCCCTGCAGAATACGCCGGGAAGAAGGATTCTCCACGGAAACACGCTCGTTTTCGCCGGCGTCGCCAAGTGCGCGGCCGGCGACACGGACTTCCAGACCCCCACTGCGCGCGACGATCGCCACGGCGTCTCCCCTACGGATGAGACGCTCACTGACAAGGTCATTGGCGGCCAGCAGCGTGCCGGCCGGCAGCGGTCGGCGCGCAATGCGCCCCACCGCCGAGGCCGGGTCGGCCAACACCGCCCCGGCAATCCGGGCGCCGTCGCGACGGGCAGTCCCGATATCGGCGGCGCCAAGCATTTCTCCAGCGCCGATTCCGCGGTTGAGGATCAGGACGGTCTGCATGTGGCGCACCTTGACCGGCACGAACACGCGCCAGCCGCCTGCGTCGGGGCAGATGACCTCCACCGTCGTGCTGGCCGTCGGGGCCGCCTGCAGCGGCTGGCCGCAGGCAGGAAGACGCATGGCGTCGGCCACGATGGCCTCGCCCTCGGCACCTCCGCCCAACGTGGACAGGGCCGCGTGACGGATGCTCTCCACAGGCTGCCACGCGTTTGCGCGGACCTGGCCGGTGGCGGCAGCGGCCATGCAGGAAACAACAAGACCAATGAAGAGGCGCAGATGCATGGGCAAGCCCTCGCTGGGAACATGGCCAGGATGGATGCAAGCGGTGTGCCACTGATCGCACTGTCAGCACGGGATGGCACCCTCAAGTTGCACCGCCCTCGGGCCGATACATCAGCCATGTCACATGACCTGCTCAACCGCATCGATCAGCGCACCCGGCTGGCCGGCCACAACCGCCTGGCCCTGCTGCTGTTCCGCCTCGGGGGACGTCAGCTTTTTGGCGTCAACGTGTTCAAGGTCCAGGAAGTCCTGCGACGACCTGCTCTGTTCCAGGTGCCCGGCCTGCCCAGCCAGTTCTCCGGTGTGGCTGACGTACGTGGCCGCTCGGTCCCCGTGCTCGACCTGGGCGAGGCCATCGGCCATCCCGAGCGTGATCCCGCCAGCGGTGGTCCCGGTTACCTGGTGGTGACCGAGTTCAACCGTTCCATCCAGGGTTTCCTGGTCAGCGGGGTTGAGCGCATCGTCAACATCGCGGTGGAGGACATCCATCCGCCGCCGGAACTGGGTGCTGAATCAAGCTACCTCACTGCTGTGACCCGTTTCCAGGGCGAGCTGATCCAGGTCATCGACGTGGAAAGCGTGCTGGCCGACATCGCCCAGGTGCGCGGTGAAGCGGTCCTGGACCCGACCATGGCGATGCCAGCCGAGGGCCCGCAGCTGCAGGTGCTGGTGGTGGACGACTCGCGTGTGGCCCGCCAGCAGATCCGCAGCGTTCTGGATCAACTGGGCGTCGGTGCCACCCTGCTTTCCGACGGGCGCCAGGCGCTGGACCATCTGCTGCAGATCCACGCCTCGGGTGAGAATCCGGCCGAGCGCTACGCGATGGTGATCTCGGACATCGAGATGCCGGCCATGGACGGCTACACGCTGACCACTGAGATCCGCCGCCACCCCGGGCTGGCCGGTCTCTATGTACTGCTCCACACCTCTTTGTCCGGCGTGTTCAACAACGCCATGGTCGAGCGCGTCGGGGCCAACGCGTTCGTCGCCAAGTACTCGCCGCACGAGCTGGCCGACTTCGTGCTCGAACGGCTGCGTATCGTCGCCCAGCAGCAGGCCGCGTAAAACGCCCGTCGCGATCTGGCCGGACGGCAGCCGACCGTGGGGTCGGCTACCGGGCGCGATCGCTCACGTCGCTTTGGCACGCCACTTGCAGCACTCCGGGCATCGTCCCCACGGGAGTGCGTGATGCGCAACCTGATTACCGATTATCTGGGCCTGCATGCCCAGGCCATGCCGTTGCGCGAGCAGCGCATGAAGCTCATCGCCAGCAACCTGACCAACGCCGACACCCCCGGCTACAAGGCCCAGGACCTGGATTTCGACGCTGCCCTGCGCAGCGCCCAGGGCCAGGCCGGCAACGGCCTGATGCGCACCACCCATGAGCAGCATCACGCCCTCAACGCGGGGCTCAACCCGTTCCAGATCGAGCGCGCCGGGATGCAGCCCAGCATCGACGGCAACACCGTCGACCCCGACCAGGAACGCGCCGCCTACGGTCGTGCAGCGCTGGAATACCGCGCTTCGTTGAGCTTCGTCGAAGCCAAGGTGCGCTCGATGCTCACCGCAATCACGGGGCAGTAAGCCATGAGCAATCTCCCGATCTTCGATATCGCCGGCTCGGCACTGCAGGCGCAGTCGGTGCGCATGAGCACCATCGCCTCCAATCTGGCCAACGCCGATTCGCTGGCCGGCTCGCCCGATGCGGTCTACAAGCCGCTGGAACCGGTCTTCCAGGCGGTCAACAGTCGCACCGACCCGAACATCACCACGGTGCAGGTGAAGGAAATCAGCCAGAGCGAGGCGGCACCGATCAAGCGTTACGAGCCGGGCCATCCGCTGGCCGATGCCGATGGCTACATCTACCAGCCCGACGTCGATCCGGTCGCGCAGATGGTCAACCTGATCTCGACCTCCCGCAACTATCAGGCTGGTGTGGAAATGCTGACCACCGCCAAGGAACTGGCGCTGGCGACCCTGACCATGGGTCGCTGACCCCGCACGCTGACAGGACCTATCAATGACCACCGTCAACCAGACCAGCCAGGACGTCTACAGCGCGCTTGGCCTGACCGCGCCCAACGGCAATGCCAGCAGCCGCAAGAGCACCCTCGACCAGGCCGACTTCCTGCGCCTGATGACCGAGCAGCTGCAGCACCAGGACCCCCTCAAACCCATGGACAACTCGCAGATGGTCGCGCAGATGGCGCAACTGTCGACAGTGCAGGGCGTCACCGATCTGAACAACACGGTCAAGGGCTTCCAGAGCGCGATGGCCAGCGACCAGGTGCTGCGCGGGGCCGCACTGGTCGGCCACGATGTGCTTGTACCCTCCGAGAAGATGATGCTGGAAAAGGAAGGCAGCGCCAGTGGCACGGTCGCCGCGCCGGGCGCCGGCTTTGTGACGGTGGACATCACTGACGCCAATGGGGTCAAGGTCAAACAGCTAAGCGTCGAGGCCAAGGCATCCGGCGAGGTGGCCTTCGAGTGGGACGGCACCGATGCCAACGGCAACCGGATGGCCCCGGGCACCTACACCATCGCGGCCACCCACGCGGCCACCAATGGTACCGAGACCAAGCTCTCCACCTACGTGCAGGCCCCGGTGGAAAGCGTGACCGTCGGCTCGGACGGGCTGTACCTGAACCTGAAGGGCCTGGGCACGGCCCCGATCGACTACGTGCTCCGCGTCAGCTGAGCCGCACCCAACGCATCCACGAGGATCATCCCATGGGCTTCAATATTTCCCTGTCCGGCATCAACGCCGCCAACAGCGACCTGAACGTCACCGCCAACAACATCGCCAACGTCAACACCACCGGCTTCAAGGAGTCGCGCGCCGAGTTCGCGGACCTGTTCCAGGCCACCAGTTACGGGCTGTCAAAGAATGCGATCGGCTCGGGCGTGCGCACCACCAACGTGGCCCAGCAGTTCATCCAGGGCAACAACGAGCAGACCGGCCGCAGCCTGGACATGGCCGTGTCCGGCGAAGGTTTCTTCACCCTGACCATGAACGGTGCGCGGGTCTACTCGCGCGCGGGCAACTTCCAGACCGACCAGCAGGGCTACGTGGTCAACCCGCAGGGTGCGCGTCTGCAGGTGTTCGCTCCCACCGCCGACGGCTCCAGTTTCGACGCTGGGCGCATGACCGACCTGCAGCTGTTGACCACCGACAGCCCGCCGCGCCAGACCAGCATGGTCAACGTCAGCTTCACCCTGCCGGCAAACGCCAAGCAGCCAACGGTGACCCCGTTCGATCCGACCAATTCGAACAGCTACAGCCACTCCACCGGCGGCATCACCGTCTATGACTCGCTGGGCGTCAGCCACACGCAGACCTCCTACTTCGTCAAGACCGCCACGCCGAACCAGTGGGAAGTGCACAACTACGTCGACGGTCAACCGGCCGGCGACGCCGTACCGCTGACCTTCTCCGACACCGGGACGCTGACCGCCCCGGCCAACGGCCGCATCGTCATGGACCCGTTCACCCCCAGCACCGGTGCCGGCGAGCTGGCCATGACGCTGGACCTGAGCGGCTCGACCCAGTACGGCGAGCAGTTCGCGCTGCGCAATACCGCCCAGGACGGCTATGCGGCCGGCAAGCTCAACGAGATCACCATCTCCGAAGAAGGCGTCGTCTTCGCGCGTTACTCCAACGGCGATGACCGTGCGCTGGGCCAGGTGGCGCTGACCACCTTCAACAACCCGCAGGGTCTGCAGGCCAAGGGCAACAATCTCTGGGCCGAGACCTTCGACTCGGGCACGGCCCGCACCGGTCAGCCGGACACGTCCAACCTGGGCAAGATCCAGGCCGGCTCGCTGGAGTCCTCCACGGTCGACCTCACCGAACAGCTGGTCAACATGATCACCGCACAGCGCAACTTCCAGGCCAACGCGCAGATGGTCAGCACCCAGGACCAGATCACCCAGACCATCATCAACATCCGTTGATGACCCCTGACCCGCATCACGGAACCTGACCATGGACAAGGCCCTCTATGTGGCGATGACCGGCGCGCGCGCTTCCCTGCAGGCGCAGGGCACGCTCTCGCACAACCTCGCCAATACCGACACGCCTGGCTTCAAGGAAGCGCTGGCCAACACTGAAGCGTTTCCGGTCCGCGGCCAGGGCTTCGCCTCGCGGGTTGATGCCCTGCACGTGGATGCCGGGTTCAACCGACGCCAGGGGGCCCAGCAGATCACCGGCAATCCTCTGGACCTGTCGCTGCAGGCCGGTAACTGGCTGGCGGTCCAGTCCCCGCAGGGTGACGGCGAGGCCTACACCCGCGGCGCGGCGCTGTCGCTGACGCCCAACGGGCAGCTGGTGACCTCCGGCGGGCATGCCGTTCTGGACGACAACGGCAACCCGATCGCGATCCCGCCGCACCAGGCGATGGAAATCGGCAACGACGGCACGATCTCGATCGTGCCGCTCGGCGAAGGCCCGCAGACGATGGCGATGATCGGCCGGATCAAGGTCGTCTCCGCCGCAGACGAGCGGCTGCAGCGCGGGCTGGATGGACTGTTCCGCAACAACGACCCGCAGCAGCCCTTCGTGCAGGCGCAGGGCAAGTCACTGGAGAGCGGCCAGCTGGAGGGCAGCAACGTCGATGCAGCTGGCGCGCTGGTGCAGATGATCCAGCTGCAGCGTCAGTACGAGATGCAGGTGAAGGTGCTCAAGCACGGTGACGACAACGCCCGCTCGGCCAACAGCCTGCTGCGCCTGAACGGCTGACGGAATTCCGTCACCGCCGTGGCACGGGGCTTGCACTGTCTTCGTGCAGGGCTCCCCGCAGCGCATACGGCAGCTGCGCATCACCTACCGCACAGGAAATCGATATGAACCAGGCATTGTGGATCGCAAAGACCGGATTGGATGCGCAGCAGACGCGCATGTCTGTGGTGTCCAACAACCTCGCCAACACCAACACCACCGGCTTCAAGCAGGACCGTGCCAGTTTCGAGGACCTGTTGTACCAGCAGGTCCGTCAGCCCGGCGGCGCCTCCTCCGCGCAGACCCAGCTGCCCACGGGCCTGCAGGTCGGTACCGGCGTGCGCGTGGTCGCCACCGCCAAGAACTTCGAACAGGGCAGCCAGCAGCAGACCGGCCGCGCGCTGGACGTGATGGTCAATGGCCGTGGCTTCTTTGAGGTGCAGATGCCGGATGGCAGTTCGGCCTACACGCGCGATGGCGCGTTCAAGATCAACCAGGACGGCCAGCTGGTCACCAACAGCGGCTACCCGGTGCAGCCGGGCATCCAGATTCCCGAGGGCGCGCAGAGCCTGACCATCGGCAACGACGGTACGGTCAGCGTGAAGATGGCCGACGACGCCGCCACCGTCGAGATCGGCGCGCTGACCCTGACCGATTTCATCAACCCTGCGGGCCTGCAGGCCCGTGGCGAGAACCTGTTCCTGGAAACCACCGCCTCCGGGCCGGCACAGAACGGCAACCCCGGTCTCAATGGCCTGGGCAACGTGGTGCAGGGCGCGCTGGAAGGCAGCAACGTCAACGTGGTTGAAGAGCTGGTGTCGATGATTGAAACCCAGCGCGCCTACGAAATGAACGCCAAAGCGATCTCGACCACCGACTCGATGCTCGGCTACCTCAACCAGAACGTCTGATCCGTCCTTCCGGGATTTCACCCATGACGCACGCTTCCGCCCTCCTCCGCCTGAGCCTCGCCGCCTGCGTGGTCGCCCTGCTGGGCGGCTGCGTGATCGCCGGCGACGTCCGCCCTTATCCCGCCATGGCGCCCATCGCGCCGATCATGCCGCAGCAGGCCGCACCGACCGCCGGAGCCATCTATGCTGCCGGCCCCGGGCTGCAGCTGTACGGTGACCGCCGCGCCCGCGATGTCGGTGACCTGCTGACGATCACGTTGTTGGAGTCGACCAATGCCTCCACCACTGCCAACACCAAGACCAGCAAGGAGTCGAACGTGGCCATCGCCAGCCCGACCCTGTTCGGCGCGCCGGTAACGCTCGGCGGCAAGGACATCCTCGGCGCCAGCGCCAGCGGCAGCCGCGACTTCACTGGCCAGGGCAACAGCGCGCAGAGCAACCGCCTGCAGGGCAGCGTGACCGTACAGGTCATCCAGCGCCTGCCCAACGGCAACCTCGTGGTGCAGGGGCAGAAGAACCTGCGGCTCAACCAGGGTGATGAACTGGTCCAGGTGCAGGGCATCGTGCGACCGGCCGACATCAGCCCGGACAACAGCGTGCCCTCCAGCCGCGTGGGCGATGCGCGCATTGTCTACGGCGGCCGCGGTCCGGTGGCGCAGTCCAACGCCATGGGCTGGCTGAGCCGCTTCTTCAACTCTGCCCTGACCCCGTTCTGAGCCTGCCGCCATGACCCGAATTTCCCTCACCCGCATCCTGCTGCTGAGCGCGCTGATCTGGCTGGCCGTCATCGCGCCCGCCAGCGCCGAACGCATCAAGGACCTGGCCCAGGTCGGCGGCGTGCGCGGCAACGCGCTGGTCGGCTACGGTCTGGTGGTCGGCCTGGACAACAGCGGCGACCGTACCAGCCAGGCGCCGTTCACCGTGCAGAGCCTGAAGAACCTGCTTGGCGAACTGGGCGTCAACGTGCCGGCCGGGGTCAACCCGCAGCTCAAGAATGTAGCCGCCGTTGCCATCCACGCCGAGCTGCCGCCGTTTGCCAAGCCGGGCCAGCCTATCGACGTGACCGTGTCCTCTATCGGCAACGCAGTGTCGCTGCGCGGCGGCTCGCTGCTGATGGCCCCGCTGAAGGGCGCCGACGGCCAGGTCTATGCGATCGCCCAGGGCAACCTGGTGGTGGGCGGCTTCGGCGCACAGGGCCGCGACGGCTCGCGCGTATCGGTCAATATTCCCAGCGTGGGCCGCATTCCCAACGGCGCTACGGTCGAGCGTGCCCTGCCCGATGTGTTTGGCGCTACCGGCGAGATCACCCTGAACCTGCACACCAACGACTTCACTACCGTCTCGCGCATGGTGGCCGCCCTGGACAATGCGTTCGGCCCCGGTGTCGCCCGCGCGGTGGACGGTGTGACCGTCGCCGTGCAGGCACCGACCGACCCCGGTGCACGCATCGGCCTGCTGGCGCGCATCGAGAATCTGGAGCTGACCCCCGGCAGTGCGCCGGCCAAGGTGGTGGTGAACTCGCGTACCGGCACCGTGGTCATTGGACAGCAGGTCAAGGTCGGGCCGGCGGCGATTGCCCATGGCTCACTGACCGTGACCATCCAGGAAGGCGTGGCGGTGAGCCAGCCCAACGCCTTTGCGGGTGGACAGACCGTCGCCGCGCCCACCTCGACGGTGACCGCGACCAACGATGGCAGCCGCATGTTCAAGTTCAACGGCGGTACCTCGCTGGATGAGATCGTGCACGCGGTCAACGCCGTCGGCGCAGCGCCGGGTGACCTGATTGCGATTCTGGAGGCACTCAAGCAGGCCGGTGCGCTGAGCGCCGAGCTCGAGGTGATCTGACGTGCGCATCACTCCCGCCCTCGATCTCAATCCGGGCCGCGCCCAGGACCCGGCACAGATCGACAAGGTTTCGCGCCAGCTCGAAGGCCAGTTCGCGCAGATGCTGATCAAGAGCATGCGCGAGGCCAGCTTCGGCGACTCGCTGTTCCCCGGCGAAAACACCTTGTTCCGTGAGATGTACGACAACAGGATCGCCGAAGCCATGACCCGTGGGCGTGGACTGGGGCTGTCCAGCGTGATCGCCCGCCAGCTCAGCGGGCAGCAAGGGCAGGCGCCGGCGCTGGACACGCAGATCGACCCGGCCAGGGCCAGTCGTGCCTATCAGCTCAACGCACCGGCCGAGCTGCCTGCGGCGCTGCCGCTGGAAGACCGTGGCCAGGCCGTGCAGGTACTGAAGCAGATGGCGCAGGGCAACCAGCACGCCGTGCAGCGCCTGCAGGATCCGATGCAGGTCGGCATGGAGCAGACCCTGGACCTGATTGCCGGGCGCGACAGCAGCAGCCTGCACCAGGCCATCGGCATGGACGACCCGTACGCCGCCCCGCAGCAGACCGACGCAGGCAACGCTGACTGGGCTGTGAGCAGCGACCAGTGGCAGGCCACAGCCAGCAACCGCGGCAGCATCCCAAGCGCCCGCGATGCCATGGCCAGCCACCAGGCCGTGGCCCAGCTCGGCGCGCACACGCCCGAAGGGTTTGTCGCCAGCATCTGGCCACATGCCCAAGGTGCAGCGAAGGAGCTGGGGGTGGATCCGCGCGCGCTGGTCGCACAGGCCGCGTTGGAAACCGGCTGGGGCAAGCGTCAGATCAAGCATGGTGATGGCCGCATTTCGCACAACCTGTTCGGCATCAAGGCCACCGGCTGGAAGGGTGACCGCGCCACGGTGGGTACCCATGAAGTCATCGGCGGTGTGCGGCGCTATGAGACTGCTGCGTTCCGCAGCTACGGTTCGCCTGCCGAGAGCTTTGCCGATTACGTACGGCTGCTGAAGAACAACCCGCGCTACCAGCGTGCTCTGCAGGCAGGCACCAATGTGGTCGGCTTCGCCCGTGGTCTGCAGCAGGCCGGCTATGCCACCGACCCAACCTACGCCGCCAAGATCGCGTCCATCGCGGGCGGCCGCACCATCGGTCGCGCCCTTGCGGCGATCAGCGATGCCGGCGGCAGCGCCGGCCAGACCTTCGCCAGCGCGACCCAAGTGGCCGCGCTGGGCACCACCCGTCGTTAAGGAATCCCATGCCCAGCGTACTCTCTACCGGTACCAGCGCCCTGCTCGCCTTCCAGCGCGCCCTGGCCACCACCAGCCATAACGTCGCCAACATCAACACGCCCGGCTACAGCCGGCAGAAGGTCGACTTCGCCACCGCCGACCCGCAGAGCCTCGGCTACGGCACGATGGGCAACGGCACCCGGATCACCGACATCCGCCGCGTTGCCGACCAGCTGGCGATCTCGCGCCTGCTCGACGGCAGCGGTGAGCTTGCGCGCCTGAAACAGTTGTCGAGCATGGCCGACCGTGTCGATGCGCTGTTCTCCGACACGGCCACCAACGTGGCCGGTGTCTGGTCTAACTTCTTCGACGCGGTCAGCGGGCTGTCTTCCAACGCCTCGGCCAGTACCAACCGGCAGAGCATGCTCGACAGCGGCGGCACGTTGGCCAGCCGGTTCTCGCAGCTCAACAGCAACCTCAACAATCTCAGCCAGGAAGTCAACAACGGGTTGCTGGCCGGTGCCACCGAGGTCAACCGGCTCGCGGCTGAGATCGCCCAGCTCAATGGTGTCATCGGCGGCAATGTGGACACCGCCGCGCCCGATCTGCTGGACCGCCGTGACCAGCTGATCGCCAACCTGGTCGGCTACACCGGCGGAACAGCGGTGATCCAGGATGGCGGCCTGCTCAATGTCTACACTGCCGGCGGCCATCCACTGGTGGTGGGCACCACCGCCAGCAAGGTCACCACGGTGGTCGACGCGTTCCAGCCCGAGCGCCTGCAGATGGCGCTGGAGACGCAGGGGCTGAAGATCACCCTGGACCCGAAGGCGCTGGGCGGTCAGATTGGCGGGCTGCTGGAGTTCCGCAGCACCGTGCTGGACCCGGCGCAGGCGGAACTGGGCAAGCTGGCCATCGGCCTGGCAAGCAGTTTCAACGAGGTACACCGCCAGGGTGTCGACCTGTATGGGCAGATGGGCGCGGACTTCTTCGACATCGGCAGCCCGCGGGTGACCACGCATGCGAAGAACACCGGTACCGGCAGCGTGAGTGCCAGCTTCGGCGATCTCGCCAAGCTGGATGGCCACAATATCGTGCTCAGCTTCGATGGCGGCAACTGGGTGGCAAACCGGGCCGACACAGGCGCCAACGTGCCGCTGACCGGCACCGGCACCGCAGACGATCCGCTGCTACTCAACGGTGTGGCACTGGTGACCGGCGGTACGCCCGATGCCGGCGACCGCTTTCTGCTGCAGCCCACCGCCGGTGTGGCCGGCGGAATCAAGGTAGCCATCTCCGATACCTCGCGCATCGCCGCAGCCGCACCGGTCAAGGCAGGTGCGACCCTGAGCAATACCGGCACGGGCAAGCTCGGCAACGTCAGCGTCACCGACGCGGCCAATCCGGCGCTGCGCAATGCTGCCAACATTCTGTTTACCGATGCGTCCACCTACACCATTGATGGTGCCGGCCCGTTCACCTACACCCCCGGCCAGACCATCAGCGCCAATGGCTGGAGCGTAGTGCTCGACGGCGCGCCAAAGGCGGGTGACAGCTTCAGCATCACTCCCACTCCGGTGGGCTCGTCGGACAACAGCAACGCGCTGGCGATGAACCAGGTCGAGAATGCCAAGGTCTTCAACGCTGGCACCATCACCCTCAACGGCGCGCTCGGCGGATTGACCACACAGGTCGGCGCGGCCGCCCGTGCGGCGGAGTATTCGCTCAGTGCCCAGCAGGTCATCACCGACCAGGCACAGGCTCGCCGGGATTCGATTTCCGGCGTCAACCTGGATGAAGAAGCGGCCGACATGCTCCGGCTGCAACAGGCCTACCAGGCGGCATCACAGTTGATCTCCACCGCAGACACCATGTTTCAGACCATTCTGGGAGCCGTGGGCCGATGAATGACCGCATCTCCACCAATATGATGTTCAACCAGTCGGTCTGGTTGATGATGAACAAGCAGGCCAAGCTCAGCCACCTTGAACGTCAGATCGCGACCGGCAGCCGGCTGGTCAGTGCCAAGGACGATCCGGTGGCCTCCGGTACGGCAGTCAGCCTGGACCGCAGCCTGGCGGCGCTTGACCAGATGAAGCTCAATGCCGGCAACCTGCAGAACCGCCTTGGCCTGCAGGAAAACACCCTGGCCCAGATCAACGACCTGATGGGCCGGGTAAGCGAGCTGACCATCCAGGCCAGCAACCCTGCGCTGGGCGAGGCCGACAAGAAGTCGCTGGTCACCGAGATCGAGCAGATCCGCGATGGACTGCTCTCGCTGGCCAACAGCACCGACGGCACCGGACGCTACCTCTTTGGTGGCACGCAGGACGCCGATCCGCCGTTCAGCCAGGTCGGTGGCAGCATTGTCTACAGCGGCGACCAGACCCAGCGCCAGGTACTGATCGGCCCTGATACCTACGCCAAGGACGCACTGCCGGGCAGCGAGATCTTCCTGCGTATTCCCACCGGCGACGGCAGCGTGGATGGCGGCCCTGCTGCCACCAATACCGGCAGGGCCGTGCTCACCAACATCACCCGCGACGGCACCGGCAACTGGAGTGGTCAGGGCTTCAGCGTGCGGTTCACTGCCAGCGACGCCTACGAGGTGGTCGATGCCAATGGCACGGTGACCGCCACCGGCACGCTCAAGGCGGGTGACGAGATCGTGGTGAACGGCGTGCGCCTGCAGCTCGATGGCGAGCCTGCCGTCGGTGACAGCTTCGACGTGAACGCGGCCGGCAGCCGGGACATCTTCGCCACGATGGATGGGCTTATCGGAGCGCTAAACAGTGATGTGGGCACCCCTGCCCTGCTCGCTGCCCAGCAGAACAAGCTGCAGAGCGCACTGCGTGACGTGGCCAGGGCCTCGGAGCGGATGATTGACGGCCGCGCCGCAGGTGGCGCGCAGCTCAAGGCGGTCGACAACGCAGCGGACATGCGTGAGTCCAACGCGGTGACGCTCAAGACAACGCTGTCGGGCATGCGCGACCTGGACTACGCCGATGCATTGAGCCAGTACCAGCTGGAGCAGACCGCGCTGCAGGCGGCGCAGACCATCTTCACCCAGATGCAGCAGATGTCGTTGTTCCAGCGCCTGGGCTGACCGCCCCCCCCCCACCCTGCTGTCTTGCCGAAGGCCGCGATGCTCCGCATCGCGGCCTTTCTGTTTTTCACCGGCCGACGCCGGGTCACCTCGTGCAGCCGAAAGGAATCAGAAGTGTCAGTGCCAACGCTCCTCGCCCAGCGGGGGCAAGGAACGCAGATACGGATTTCGACCAATTCCGCTAAAGAACCCTGACTGTCGGCCGCTACCGCGCCCCGGCACAAATCCGCTTCCAGGCCCATGAAAACAAAGGATTTTCGCAAAAACCGAATTCCGGCTAAAGGTTGTCTGGGGGTCGCCGTTATTCATTTGGCACGGCGAAGTGCACGACCAACACATAAATCAAACGGCGGCACTTCGCTTTCACCAACGGGTTCCAAATAAGAGGAGACGACCCCATGGCACAGGTAATCAACACCAACACGATGTCCCTGAACGCTCAGCGCAACCTGAGCACCTCCGGTGCATCGCTGGCCACCACCATCCAGCGCCTGTCTTCCGGCCTGCGCATCAACAGCGCGAAGGACGACGCCGCCGGCCTGGCCATCAGCGAGCGGTTCAGCACGCAGATCCGCGGCCTGGATGTGGCCATCCGCAACGCCAACGACGGCATCTCGCTGGCCCAGGTCGCCGAAGGTTCGCTCAGCGAAGTCGGCAACAACCTGCAGCGCATCCGCGAACTGGCCGTGCAGGCGTCCAATGCCACCAACTCCAAGAGCGACCGCGAAGCGCTGCAGGCCGAAGTCTCGCAGCTGATGAGCGAAGTGGACCGCGTCGCCAAGCAGAGCGACTTCAACGGCACCAAGCTGCTCGATGGCAGCTTCACCAGCCAGCTGTTCCAGGTGGGCGCCAATGCCGGCCAGTCGATCGCGATCAACAGCGTGGTCGATGCCCGGGCCGACGCGCTGGGCACCACGCGCTTTGCTGATGCCACCGATGGCACCGCGGTGACCGTCTTCACCGAACTGGCGGGCGTTTCGATCAATGGCGTGGCCATCGGCACCATCCCGGCTGCCGACGATGCCGAAGCCTTTCTCTCCGGTGCGGCCGCCGCCATCAACAGCAAGCTGAGCGAGACCGGCGTGTACGCCAAGGCCATCACCCTGGCCGGCGGCGAGCCGGCCCTGCAGCTGGTGCCGGTCAAGGCCGACCAGGATCTGTACATCAACGGTGCCGCCAACCTGGGCCACGCCAACTCCACGGCTGCCGCACCGACCGCCGCCGCCGCCGATGCCGACGCCAGGCACGTCTCCAGCCTGGACATCACCACCTACGAAGGTGCGCAGCAGGCACTGGAAATCGTCGACAAGGCGCTGGAATCGGTCAACAGCGTGCGCGCCGACCTCGGCGCCATCCAGAACCGTTTCACCTCGGTGGTGGCCAACCTGCAGACGTCCTCGGAAAACCTGTCGGCCTCGCGCAGCCGCATCCGCGATACGGACTTTGCCAAGGAAACGGCCGAACTGACCCGCACCCAGATCCTGCAGCAGGCCGGCACCGCCATGCTGGCCCAGGCCAACCAGGTACCCCAGAACGTGCTCAGCCTGTTGCAGCGCTGACATCGAGGCGCCCCCGGGGCACGTCGGGGGTGACTGACTTCACTCACGTGCAACTGCTCAAGGACCTCTCCTCATGGCACAAGTCATCAACACCAACACGATGTCACTGAATGCTCAGCGTAACCTGAGCTCCAGTGGCGCCTCTCTGGCCACCACCATCCAGCGCCTGTCCTCGGGCCTGCGCATCAACAGCGCCAAGGACGATGCGGCTGGCCTGGCGATCTCCGAGCGCTTCGGTACCCAGATCCGCGGTACCGATGTGGCCATCCGCAATGCCAACGACGGCATCTCGCTGGCCCAGGTCGCCGAAGGCTCGCTGACCGAGATCGGCAACAACCTGCAGCGTATCCGTGAGCTGTCTGTCCAGTCGGCCAACGCCACCAACTCCTCCAGTGACCGCCTGGCGCTGCAGTCGGAAGTTGACCAGCTTGTCAGCGAGATCGACCGCGTCGCCAAGCAGAGCGAATTCAACGGCACCAAGCTGCTGGATGGCTCGTTCTCCAGCCAGCTGTTCCAGGTCGGTGCCAACGCCGGCCAGGCCATTGCAATCGACAAGATCACCAACGCCCAGGCCGAGTCGATCGGCACCTCGACCTTCGCTCAGAACGGCGTTCTGACCATGGGCGCGGCCACCGCGCTGACCAGCGGTGAGATCACCGGCATGCAGATCGGCACCGTCAAACTGGACACGATCAAGTATGAGCAGGGCGCCAATGACGCAGGCACCGTGGCCAACGCCATGAATGCCACCATTGCGGCGATCAACGCCAAGATGGGCGAAACCGGCGTCTATGCGCAGCAGACCAACAACGGCGCCAGCCCGCCGGTGTTCACGGCTGGCTCGATCACCCTGACCTCGGTCAAGGCCGACCTCAGCGCGGCCGACATCGCGGCACTGGCCGTTACCGGTGGTGGCACCAGCGTCACCGCGGCCACCCAGATCGCGGCAGGCACCACCGCTTCGACCCTGAAGGACGTCAAGATCACCGACGTCGCTGGTGCGCAGAAAGCACTGGAAATTGTCGACAACGCGCTGCAGTCGATCAACAGCACCCGTGCCGACCTGGGTGCCGTGCAGAACCGCTTCACCTCGGTGGTGGCCAACCTGCAGACCTCGACGGAGAACCTGTCGGCTTCGCGCAGCCGCATCAAGGACACCGACTTCGCCAAGGAAACCGCCGAACTGACCCGCACCCAGATCCTGCAGCAGGCCGGTACGGCCATGCTGGCCCAGGCCAACCAGGTGCCGCAGAACGTGCTCAGCCTGCTGCGCTGATCACACCGGTGTGATCGCCGCCGGCGCCTCGCGCACCGGCGGCAACTGAACCTCTCATCTGCCAAGGAATACCGTAATGGCACAAGTCATCAACACCAACACGATGTCCCTGAACGCTCAGCGCAACCTGAGCTCCAGTGGCGCCTCGCTGGCTACCACCATCCAGCGCCTGTCCTCGGGCCTGCGCATCAACAGCGCCAAGGATGATGCGGCAGGTCTGGCGATCTCCGAGCGCTTCGGCACCCAGATCCGCGGTACCGACGTGGCCATCCGCAATGCCAACGATGGCATCTCGCTGGCCCAGGTTGCCGAAGGTTCGCTGACCGAGATCGGCAACAACCTGCAGCGCATCCGTGAGCTGGCGGTGCAGGCTTCCAACGCCACCAACTCCTCCAGCGACCGTCTGGCCCTGCAGTCGGAAGTTGACCAGCTGGTCAGTGAAATCGACCGCGTTGCCAAGCAGAGCGAGTTCAACGGCACCAAGCTGCTGGACGGCTCGTTCTCAAGCCAGCTGTTCCAGGTCGGCGCCAACGCCGGCCAGGCCATTGCGATCGACAAGATCACCAATGCCAAGGCCGACTCGCTGGGCAGCAGCCTGTTTGCCAGCGCAACCACCACGGCTGCAGCAGCAACCGTTACCGAAACGCCGGCCGGCAGCGGTACGTTCACGTTCAATGCTGGCACAGTGGCCGACTTCTCCATCACCGCCAACGGCAAGACGGTGTCCTTCACCGGTGTCACCTATGAAGGTGGCAGCGCCGGTGACGAGGACGATGCCGAAGCTGCCAGTGTGGTGGCACAGGGCAATGCTATTGCGGCTGCCATCAACGAAAAAACCGCTGAACTGGGCGTAGCGGCCGACGTGGACAAGGACGGCAAGGTTACCTTGAGCTCGTGGAAAGAGGGCAAAGTTGGTGACCAGATCACCGCTACCGGCGTCACTCTGGCCGACGCTGATGCCTTGGTGGCAACCGACGCAAAGCACGCGGCTGACCTGAAGGTCACCAGCTACGGCAATGCGCAGCAGGCCCTGCAGATCGTCGACAAGGCACTGGACTCGATCAACAGCACCCGTGCCGACCTGGGTGCCGTGCAGAACCGCTTTACCTCGGTGGTGGCCAATCTGCAGACCTCGTCGGAAAACCTGTCGGCTTCGCGCAGCCGCATCAAGGACACCGACTTCGCCAAGGAAACGGCCGAGCTGACCCGCACCCAGATCCTGCAGCAGGCCGGTACGGCCATGCTGGCCCAGGCCAACCAGGTGCCGCAGAACGTGCTCAGCCTGCTGCGCTGATCACAATGAAACACCTTGGCCGCCCGCAGCCGCGGGCGGCCAGGTCGCCGGCAACGCACCGGCACCTCGTTGATCCGAACCTCCCGTACTTCAGGTCCGGGCCATGCTCCGCCCAGGGTGCTTCACCCCTGGCAAGGCCTGGCATCGCCCGCCCCTGCGGCACCTGCTTGTCAACGTTGTACCTCTTGGCTGAACCAACGGGCGGCTTCGTCTCCCCCCGATTATCAGTACCTGACCCCTCCCCTGCTTCGGGGGAGGGTTCTTTTTTCCGCGGCTGGTGTTCGTCTCCCCGCCCTGAAGTCACTGCAAGTGCCATGCCACAACCGGTGGTGCGACGCCTCGCCGCTGCGCTGGCACGCCACATGCATGACAGCACTGCATTAAAGACCAGGCGGCTGCGGCCGCTACTTTCGTTGACGCAGACCCGTGCAGCCCCAGGGCATGGCAGGGCAACAAGGAGAATGACGTGGCTGACTTTGGATACGGTGGCATCGGCTCGGGCCTGGATATTTCCGGGATGGTCAGCCAGCTCGTCGCCGCTGACCGCAAACCGGCGGACAATGCACTGAACCTGCAGCAGTCCAAGGCCAAGATGCAGCTCTCGGCGGTAGGCACGGTGAAGTCGGCGTTCGACACGCTGAAGACTTCGCTGACCGCCCTCAAGGCAGCCACGGCTTTTGACACCCGTACCGTGAGCGTGATCAAAGGCGGTACCGAGGACATTCTCACCGCCAGCGCAAGCAATGTCGCGGCCAACGGCACGCACAACATCGTGGTGGAGTCGCTGGCTGCCGCAGACAAATGGATTGCCGGCACTGCCATCAGCAAGACCAAGACCTTCGACGCCGGAACCCTGACGCTGACCGTCGGTGCCGGTACAGACAAAGCCAAAGATCTTTCGATCGAGGTCGAAAAGGGCGACACCCTGTCTTCGATCCGCACCAAGATCGAGAAGGCTGGCCGCGCCAACGGCGTGCAGGCCACCCTGATCACCTCTGGTGACACGCAGTATCTATCGGTGTCGCAGGAGAAGACCGGCGCCGCAAATGCCATCGCACTGACCTTCAAGGACGGTGATCCAGCGCTGCAGAGCCTGGCCGCCTCGATGACCCGCAACACCACAGCCGCCGATGCAAAGCTGACCATCGACGGCGTGGCGGTCAGCCATCCGGAGAACAAGGTCACCGACGTGGTGCCGGGTTTGACCTTGAACCTGACCAAGACCGGCGAGTCGAAGGTCACCATCGCCACGGACGTGGCGGCCGCGCGTAAGGTGATGAACGATTTCGTCACCGCCTACAACGGCGCGCTGGCAGCGATCGGCAACGCGACCAAGTACGACGCCGAGAGCGAGAGCCCGTCCTCGCTCACCGGCGATGCGCAGATGCGCGGAGCGTCGAGCCAGCTTCGCGGGCTGATGGGCAGCGTGCTGAAGGACCTGGCCGCAGCGGGGCTGGATGCCAAGACGCTTGGCCTGACCACCCGCGGCTACCCCAACGCCGACGGCAGCCTGACCCTGGATACCGCCAAGTTCGATGCTGCCATCGCCAGCCAGCCCGACGCGATCCGCCAGGCGATCACCGGCGACAACGGCGCGGCGACCAAGCTGTGGAGCGTGGTCGACGGCTATGTCAGCACCACCAGCGGCAAGGAGGGCGCCTTCGTCTCCCGCACCAAGAGCATCAACAACACGCTCAAAGACATCGAAAAGCGGCGCGACGCCTTGAACACGCGCATGGAGGGCGTTGCCGAGCGCTACAAGAAGCAGTTCCTCGCGCTGGACTCGCTGATGGGCAAGATGAGCCAGGTCAGCAGTTCGCTGTCCAACCAGCTGGCGCAGCTGGCCAAGTGACGACGGGCGCCACGTACCCTCAAGTAGGGTCCTGGCGCGCCGATATGGAAAGCAGTAGACACCGCAGCTGCCCTGCCGGACGCACCAGCGTCATCGGCGCCACGGCACTGCACCAAGGAGACACCTGCATGTACGGTTCCAGCCGTCAGTACGCCGATCAATACCGCAAGGTGGGCGTGCAGAGCGCCGTCACCGATGCCGACCCGCACAAGCTGGTCGCCCTGCTGCTGGCCGGGGCGCTCGAGCGCGTCCGCCTGTCGCTGGCGCTGCTCGAGCGCGGCGACCAGGCCCGCAAGGGCAAGGCGATCGGCGAGGTCTGCGCGATCATTGGCCATCTCAACGGCTCGCTCGATCACGAAGCGGGCGGCGAGATCGCGGCCAACCTTTCCTCGCTGTACGACTACGTGATGCAGCGGTTGACCGAAGCCAACCTGCACAACGATCCAGCGCCCCTGCAGGAGTGCCTGGAGCTGCTCGGCGAGATCGAGGGGGCGTGGAACGCGATACCGCACCACCAGCGTCAACCGGCTGTCGCCCCGTGAGCGTCCCGACGCCGGCCGCAGGCGCCCTGCCCCTGCTCGAGGCCCAGCTGCAGGCGTTCGCCGGCGCGCTCGACCGTGACGATTACCCACAGGCCAGTGCAGTGCTGGACGCGCACGATGCAAGCCTGTCTGCCCTGGACCTGCATGGCCTGGACGCCCAGCAGCTGGCGCGTGTGCGCGATCTGGTGCAGGCCCAGCAGGCACTGCTGCAACGCATGGGAAGCCTGCGGGATGCCGCGCGTGCCCACATCCAGATTGGGCATCAGTCCCTGCGTGCCGCCCACGCCTACCTGAGCGCAGAATCGCTGGCATGAACGATCCCGCCGCCCCGCTCATCCATCACCCGGCCGAAGCCGAGCTGTTCGACGAAACGCTGAGTTGTGATCTGGCTTTGCCTGCCGCATTCATCCGCGGCAGCAGCGTGACCCGCAGCAGCGCTGCCGAGCAGCTGCTGCGTACCATCGCGCTGGTGGAAGAAGGCCGCAGCGACGAGCATGACGAACGCGGCGAGTCCAGCCTTGCACTGCAGCGGCTGGATGCCAAGCTTGATTTGACCCTGATGCTGCTGGGCCGCCTGCTGCGTCAGCAGGGCGACCCACTGCCGCTGCGACCGCTGCGCTGGTCACGGCGTGGCATCCGTCTGGAACTGGGGCCCCGCAGCGGCGCCAGTGCGGGTACTGCGGGGGTAGCCCGCCTGCAGCCCAGTGATTGGCTGCCCGACCATGCCGATCTGCCAGTGGTCGTGCTCGCTGAGGCCGCCAACGGCGCTGGCGGGCATTATCTCTGGCTGCGCTTCGAAGAGCTTGGCGAGGGACTGGAGATGGCCATGGAACGTCACCTGTTCCGCGTGCACCGCCGACAGATCGCAGACGCACGTCGGCAGCGCTGAGCCAGGCCCCGCGCACCGAACCGTGACCTGTCGCTCTTGGCTAGTCGGGCCGGCTCCGCTAAGGTTGGGGCCCTTGTGACTATCCCCCGAGCCTGTGCGCGTTCTGATCGTCGATGACCATACGCTGGTCCGGGCCGGCCTTGGTCGGCTGCTGCAGGGTTTTGCCGACGTCCAGCTCGTGGCTGAAGCCAGCAACGCCGAACAGGCTCTGCAGTTGGCCCTGCAGCATGCACCCGATGTCGTGCTGATGGACCTTTCTCTGCCCGGGAGGACCGGGCTGGAAGCGCTTACCGACATCCGCGCGCGCGCGCCGGGCACCCGCGTGGTGATGATGACCATGTACGACGACGCCGCTCACGTGCGCGACGCCCTGGACCGCGGTGCCTCCGGCTTTGTGGTCAAGGATGCGGCGCCGGCCGAGCTGGAACTGGCGCTGCGGGCAGCCCACGCCGGTCAGGTGTTCCTGAGCCCGCAGATCTCGGCCAAGATGCTGGCACCCTTGCTGAGCAGGGAAAAACCGGTCGGCATCGCCGCGCTCTCCCCCCGCCAGCGCGAGATCCTGCGCCGTATCGGCACGGGCCAGAGCAACAAGGAAATGGCTGCCGATCTGGGGATCAGCGTTAAAACGGTCGAAACCCACCGCGCCCGCATGATGGAATCGCTCGGCTGCCGGCGTGCCAACGACCTGGTGCTGCTGGCCGCGCGCCACCAGAACGAGCTGGGCTGAGCGACCCCTGCGGACGCCGGTTTTCCGGCGCACCTGGCGCCGACGACGAGAGGCTGGCATGCCCTCGGGCGGCGTTTTCGACGGTTGGACGCCAATTTCCCGCACTACAGTCAGGGAATCCCCTACATCGCGTCGGGGATTCAACCAGCAGTCTCAGGCGCGCCCCTATGGTCTGATGGATGGCTCCGAAGCAAGATATGTTCCACAACACGCCGGGGACGCGTGCGCCGGACACCTGAACATGAAAACCACACTCAACGCCCAGCTCGGGCAGCAGCTGCACCTCACTCCGCAGCTCCTGCAGTCAATCCGTCTGCTGCAGCTCACCGGACTGCAGCTGGAGCAGGAGATCCAGCAGGCGCTGGACTCCAACCCGCTGCTGGAGGCTGAAGATACCGACCTGTCAGAGGTGGACGCCCCGCCTGCCCAGGATCCGGCACTGGATGCAGCCGCCTTCGATGAACTGCCCGAAAGCTCGATCTGGGACGTGCCCGGTGCCAGCTGGCAGGATGGCGACGATGATCGTATGGCCCGTGTGGCCAGCGGCGAGTCCAGCGACCCTCAGCTGCGTGTGCTGCAGCGTCTGGCGCTGGAACTGGCACCTCGCGAGCTGACCGTGGCCGCATTCTGGCTGGAACACTGCGACGAGGCCGGCTACCTGGATGCGCCGCTTGATCAGCTGACCCTGCTGGCCAGCGCCCACTGCGATGTGCCGGCCCATGAGGTCGAGGCGGTACGCCAGCGCCTGCTGCATGGCGAACCGGCCGGGCTGGCGGCAATCGACCTGGGCGAATGCCTGCGCGCGCAGCTGCATGAACTTCCCGGCACCGTGCCTGCACGCCATCTGGCTTCGCAGATTCTCGCCGCCGACCTGCAGGCGCTGGCCGCGCATGACTATCCGGCCCTGGCCCGCCAGCACGACGCTGAAACAGCGGATGTGATCGAAGCGGTGCGCCTGATCCTCTCGCTGCAGCCGCGCCCCGGCGACAGCCTGCAGCCCACCGTTGATGCCTCGGTGGTGCCGGACGTGCTGGCCTGGCACGCCGATGGCCAATGGCGCGTCGCGCTGAACCCCTCCAGCTGCCGCCGCATCAGCATCAATCGTCAGTACGAACAGGCGGTCACCGAGGCCGGCAACAGCAATCCTGCGATGCAGGACATGCTCGCCCAGGCACGCTGGCTCAGCCGCGGCCTGTTGATGCGTCACGACACCCTGCTGCGCACCGCGCGGGTGATCGTCGAACGCCAGGGCGCCTTCCTGACCCGTGGCGAGGAGGCGATGGCGCCGCTGACACTGAAGGAGGTGGCCGACGAAATCGGCATGCACGAGTCGACGATTTCGCGCATCACCACCGGCAAGTACCTGCAGACGCCACGCGGCACCTTCGAGTTGAAGCACTTCTTCGCCGTGCGTCTGGAGGGTGCCAGCGTCTCCGGGCAGGCCGTCAAGGCCATGGTACGCCGGCTGATCGAGTCCGAACCGGCCGACCGCCCTCTGGCCGATGAAGCCATCGCGGGCCTGCTATCGCGTCAGGGCGTCAACATCGCCCGTCGAACCGTCGCAAAATACCGCGAACAACTGGATATCGCCCCTGCGCGCGAGCGTCGCCGCCAGGTCGCCAGGCAACCGCTGATGGCCCATGCGGGCTGAGGAACAACGCGCATGAACAAGCTTACCGTCCTGCTGGTCGATGACCATGAGGGTTTCATCAATGCCGCCATGCGCCATTTCCGCAAGGTCGACTGGCTTGATGTGATTGGCAGTGCCGGCAATGGACTGGAAGCCATCGAGCGTTCCGAGACGTTGCGACCCGATGTGGTGCTGATGGACCTGGCCATGCCCGAGATGGGCGGGCTGCAGGCCACGCGCCTGATCAAGTCGCAGGACGACGCCCCCTACATCGTCATTGCCAGCCACTTCGACGACAGCGAGCACCGTGAACATGCGCTGCGCGCCGGCGCCGACAACTTTGTAAGCAAACTGTCCTATATCCAGGAGGTCATGCCGATCCTGGAAGGCCTGAAGGAACCGGCACAATGAGTGAGTCGCGCATTCTGGTGCTGGACAACGACGCGGTACGCGCCGAGCGCACCGTTGCCCTGCTCGAGTTCATGGACTTCAATCCGCGCTGGATTGCCGACGCGGCGGATTTCTCCGCAGCGCGCAACCGTCAGAACGACTGGATGGCGGTGATCATCGGCACGCTGGAGGACAGCGAGCATCGTGCGGCGCTCTATCAGTGGATCGGCCAGAGCAGCCTGCCGCCACCGGTCATGCTCATCGACGGCGACACGGCGGCCTTTGCCCAGCAGCACGGTCTGCACGAAGCCAACGTATGGCCCCTGGAAGCGCCGTTGCGTCATGCGCAGATGGAAGCGTTGCTGCGCCGCGCCAGCCTGAAACGACTCGATGCCGAACACCAGGCCGGTTCCCACCAGGAACAGGGACCGACCGGCGATGGGCCGGCCGTGAGCGCCCTGCGCAACATGATCGAACAGGTGGCGGCCTTTGATACCACCGTGCTGGTTCTCGGCGAATCGGGCACCGGCAAGGAAGTGGTCTCGCGCAGCATCCACCAGCGCTCACCGCGCCGCGACGGCCCGTTTGTGGCCATCAACTGCGGCGCGATCCCGGCCGATCTGCTGGAAAGCGAGCTGTTCGGTCACGAAAAGGGTGCATTCACCGGCGCGCTGACCGCGCGCAAGGGCCGTTTCGAAATGGCCGAAGGCGGTACCCTGCTGCTCGACGAGATCGGCGACATGAGCCTGCCGATGCAGGTCAAACTGCTGCGCGTGCTGCAGGAGCGCAGTTTCGAACGCGTCGGCGGCAACCAGACCATCCGCTGCAACGTGCGCGTCATCGCTGCCACGCACCGTGACCTGGAAAGCCGCATCGCCGATGGCAAGTTCCGTGAGGACCTTTTCTACCGCCTCAATGTCTTCCCCATCGAGGTGCCTGCGCTTCGCGAGCGCGCCGAGGATCTGCCCTCGCTGGTGCAGACCATTGCCGCCCAGCTCGGCCGTACCGGTCGCGGCGAAGTCCGCTTTGCGCCGGAAGCGCTGCAGGCATTAGCGGCCTACCCGTGGCCGGGAAATGTCCGCGAACTGACCAACCTCGTCGAGCGCCTGGCTGTGCTGCATCCGGCCGGCCTGGTGAGGGTACAGGACCTTCCGGCCCGCTACCGGCCCGATGTGCCACTGGCCCCGGCACGTCCGGCCCCCACCGCCCTGCCGGCCGTTGCCAGCGAAGCGGCTGGAGAGGAGCGCCTGGACCTGCGCAGTTTCTCGTTCCATGCACCGCCCGCGGGCGCCGATGCATCGAACACCACGCTGCCCGACGACGGTCTGGATCTGCGCCACCACATGGCCAACATCGAACTGAAGCTGATCCATGAGGCACTGGACCGCACACAGGGTGTGGTCGCCCATGCCGCCCAGCTGCTGGGCCTTCGCCGCACCACGCTGGTGGAGAAGCTGCGCAAGTACGGCATCGAACGTGACCAGACCGAACTGAGCAGCTGAGGGCAAGCCGCTGCCACCGACGCCCGGGCTCGCCCGGGCGTTTCTGTGTCGGCCGTCACCGGCCGCGGCTTGAAGATTTCCGTATGGACCCCGGCAACGCGTGTGCGTGTCAATAAACGCCCGACCACGCTGGGAGACCCATCATGATCATGCCCGCTGCATTCATGCTCGCCTGCCTGCTCGCTCCTGCCCTCGCGGCCGCGGACTGCCTGCTCCCGGCCAGTCTGCATGGGCGCCAGATGATCAATCAGACCGATCCGCTGTACCAGCCCGGCAACCCCCATGCCGGACGCCTGGTGCAGCTGGAGTTCCAGCACACGACCTACAGCCTGGCTCCGCTTGGCACCGGCCAGCAGTTCGCCGGCACCTACACCTACTCGCTGCTCGCTCCGCACGTGGGCGAAATCAGGTTCACCGAAGCATTTGAGGGTGGCGTGGCACGCTATCGACTGCTGCTCACCTGCCTGACCGGCAATGGCGGCCGTTTTGTCTTCACCCAGGAAGATGGCCCGGTACTGCCCCGCCAGCGACAGAATGGTGGCACCTGGGCACTGACCCGCTGAGCCGGTGCGGTGGTGTTGCGGTGCCCTCGCCACTTGCTCAGGCTCCTGGACGGAAAACCGGCGTCGGTTCGCTGACGCGACGCCGGGCTCACGCGTCATGGACGGGTCCGGCACGCGGATTCCCCTGTTCATACCCACGCAGCTGAACGGTTCCGGCATTTCGGCACGGCTCTTGCAATGTTGCCCGTGCAAGCCCTCACACCCCGTTCCATGGAATCGTTTCAATGACTCATTCCGTCACTTCGATCCTTTCGCAGATCCGCAGCTACCAGACCCAGGTGGCCCCGCCGGCTGCCAACCCACTGGCCGAAACCCCACGCACCAATGCCATCCCGACCCAGATCGACCGCACCGCGCCGGCCAATCTGCCCAGCTTCACCGAGACCCTGCGCGGTGCGATTTCGGCGGTGAACGACTCACAGCAGGTCGCAGGCACGTTGCGCAATGACTTCGAGCTGGGCAAGCCTGGCGCCGACCTGGCCAAGGTGATGGTGGCCGCCCAGGAATCCCAGATCGCCTTCCGCGCCACCGTGGAAGTCCGCAACCGTCTCGTCCAGGCCTACCAGGACGTGATGAACATGCCGCTGTAAGGAATTGCGCCGATGGCCCTGACCCTCTCCAAGGAATCGCTCAACGCCGAGAAGGCCGGGCAGTGGTTCGATCGTCTGCAAAGCCTGCAGATCGCCCGCAGGCTTGGCCTGATGGCGATGATCGCGGTGGCTGTGGCCGCCGGCCTGGCCGTGTTCTTCTGGTCCCAGAAGCCCGGCTATGTACCGCTGTACACCGGGCTTGACCAGAAAGCCACCGCCGAGGCCACCGACCTGCTGCGGGCGGCGCAGATCCCCTTTGAGATGGATCCGGCCACCGGCGCGATCACCGTGCCGGAAAAAAACCTGCACGATGCGCGGCTCAAGCTGGCCGGCTCGGGACTCACCGACAGTGGCCGTCTGGGCTTTGAGCTGATGGAGCGTGATCCCGGCTTCGGCGTCAGCCAGTTCGTGGAGAGCGCGCGCTACCAGCACGCGATGGAAACCGAGCTGTCGCGCACGATCAACACCCTGCGGCCGGTGCGTGACTCGCGCGTGCACCTGGCCATCCCCAAGCCCAGCGCGTTCACCCGTCAGCGTGACGTTGCCAGTGCCTCGGTGACGCTGGAACTGCGCGGCGGACAGCAGCTTGAGCGCGGTCAGGTGGAGGCGATCGTGCATATGGTCGCGGCCAGCATCCCCGACCTTGCCCCGGAGCGGGTGACGGTGGTTGACCAGAACGGCCGCATGCTCAGCGTGTCCGACCCGAACAGCGAAGCGGCGCTCAATGCCGCCCAGTTCGAACAGGTGCGCCGGCAGGAAACGTCGTTCAACCAGCGTATCCGGGAACTGCTTGAACCGATGACCGGCCCGGGACGGGTCAACCCGGAAGTCAGCGTGGACATGGATTTCTCCACCATCGAAGAGGCCCGCGAGCTGTACAACGGCGAACCGGCCAAGGTGCGCAGCGAACAGCTGAGTGAGAACAGCTCCAGCACTCCTGGTCCGCAGGGCGTGCCGGGCGCGGCCAGCAATACGCCGCCTGGCGCGGCGCCGGCCCCGCAGACGGCGCAGGCGCCGACCGAGACCTCGCGCAACTCGACCCGCAACTACGAGCTGGACCGCACGCTGCAGCACACCCGCCAGCCGGCGGGCCGGATCAAGCGGGTATCGGTGGCGGTGCTGCTGGACAACGTGCCGCGTCCCGGCGCCGATGGCAGGATCACCGAGCAGCCGCTGCCAGCGGCCGAGCTGACCCGAATCGAGGCACTGGTGAAGCAGGCGGTCGGCTTTGATGCCGAGCGCGGCGACACGGTGTCGGTGATGAATGCTCCCTTCGTGCGCGATACCACGCCAGACCCTGCGCCGAACTGGTGGGAGATTCCGGCGGTGCGTGATGGGTTGCGCCTTGTGCTCGGCGCATTGGTGCTGCTGGCTCTGGTCTTCGGCGTGCTGCGCCCGGCGATGCGCGGCATCACCGGCCAGAGCAGGAAGATCGAGGCAATCGGCGAAGAGCCGCAGCTGGCCGACGTGCAGCTGGTGGACGAAGACGGCGAGCCGCTGCCGGCACTGGCCAATGAGCGCGGTGCAGCACATGGCCGGGAGCCGCTTGCGCTGCCGGTGGATACCTATGAGGAACGACTGCGGATGGCAAGAGAAGCGGTGAAGACCGATTCCAAGCGTGTGGCCATGGTGGTCAAGGGCTGGGTGGCCAATGACTGACGCGCAACTCAGCGGCGTGCAGAACGCCGCAGTCCTGCTGCTCTCGCTGGGTGAGCTGGACGCGGCCGAGGTGCTGCGTCACATGGAGCCCAAGGAGGTGCAGAAGATCGGCATCGCCATGGCAACGATGACCGACATCTCGCGCGACCAGGTCGAGCGGGTCATGGAACAGTTCAACGCCGAACTGCTGTCCAAGACCTCGCTGGGCGTCGGCTCGGATGACTACATCCGCAACATGCTGGTGCAGGCGCTGGGCAGCGAGAAGGCCGGCAACCTGATCGACCGTATCCTGCTCGGCCGCAACACCACCGGCCTGGACGCGCTGAAGTGGATGGACCCGCGTGCGGTGGCCGACCTGGTGCGCAACGAGCACCCGCAGATCATCGCCATCGTCATGGCGCATCTGGAAACCGACCAGGCCGCCGACGCACTCAAGCTGCTGCCCGAACGCACCCGCGTCGACGTGCTGCTGCGTATCGCCACGCTCGACGGTATTCCACCCAACGCGCTCAATGAGCTCAACGAGATCATGGAACGCCAGTTTGCCGGCAACCAGAATCTGAAAAGCTCCAACATCGGTGGCGTGCAGTGCGCGGCCAACATCCTGAACTTCATGGATGGCGGCCAGGACCAGGCCATCCTGGGCGAGATCGCCCGCGTGGATGCGCCGCTGAGCGGCCGCATCCAGGACCTGATGTTTGTGTTCGACGACCTGGTCGACCTGGAGGACCGCGAACTGCAGCTGGTGCTGCGTGAAGTCTCCGGCGAACGCCTGGGTCTGGCGCTGCGCGGCGCCGACGTCAAGGTGCGCGACAAGATCACCCGCAACATGTCCCAGCGGGCCGCCGAGATCCTGCTGGAGGACATGGAGGCACGCGGTCCGGTGCGTCTGTCCGATGTGGAAACCGCACAGCGTGAAATCCTGGCCATCGTCAAACGCATGGCCGACGAAGGTACGGTCACCATCGGCGGCAATGCGGAGGCGATGCTGTGAACAGCAACGTGGTGCGCTGGATGGCGCCTGACCTGCTGGCCGTTGCCGAGCCGGAACCGGAGGACCTGCAGCCGGTCGAGCAGGAGGCACCGGAACTGGACCTGGAACCGGAGTTGCCCTTGCAGCTGCCCACCCTGGAGGAAATCCAGGCGATCCAGGATCATGCCGAGAAGGAGGGCTTCGAACAGGGTCATGCCGATGGCCATGCCCAAGGCCAGGCCGAGGTGCGTCGGCTGATTGCACAGATTGAAGGCATCCTGGACAGCTTCAACCGCCCGCTTGTGCGGTTGGAGAACGAGGCCGTGGCGGCACTGGGCGAGCTGGCCGTGCGTATCGCCGGTGCGCTGGTCGGTCGTGCCTACCAGGCCGAACCGGAGCTGCTGGCGCAGCTGGTCAAAGAGGGCATAGATGCCGTGGGCGGCACCAGCCGCGAGGTCGAGCTGCGCCTGCACCCGGATGACATCGCCGCGCTGGAACCGCTGCTGATGCTGACCCCCCTGCAGCGTCTGAGCCCCGACCTGAGTCTGGGCCGTGGCGATCTGCGCGTGCATGCCGAGGCCGTGCGCATCGATGGCACGCTCGAGGCACGTCTGCGCGGCGCGCTCGATGCCGTGGTTGCCCAGACCGGAGCCGGCGCATGACAAGCGCACAACCGTTGACGGCCGCCGCGCCGCTGCCGGAGAACGACTGGACGGCGGTGCGTAACGTGCGACTGGCAGCGCGGCTGGACGCGCTGAAGGTCGACACGCACCACGGTCGCGGTCTGATCCGCGAGGGCGTACTGCGCCGTGCCGTCGGACTGACCCTGGAGGCAGTGGGCTGCGAAGCACCGCTCGGGGCCAGCTGCAAGGTCGAAGTGGTTGGCGGTGGCTGGGTGGACGCCGAGGTCGTAGGCTTTGCCGGTGACCGCACCTACCTGATGCCCAGTGCCGAACTGCATGGCCTGCTGCCCAATGCCCGGGTGGTACCCTCCTCCCGGCGAGGAGGCGTCGACGTCGGGGAAGGCCTGCTGGGCCGGGTCATCGACAGCGACGGTGTGCCGCTGGACGGCAAGGGACCGATCCGCGCCGAGGGCACGGTCGGCATGGCTGGCGCGGCGATCAATCCGCTGGCTCGTGAACCGATCACCCAGCCGCTGGACGTCGGTGTGCGCGCCATCAATGCCCTGCTCCCGATCGGTCGCGGCCAGCGTGTCGGCCTGTTCGCAGGCTCCGGCGTGGGCAAGTCCACCCTGCTCGGCATGATGACCCGGTACACCGCTGCGGATGTGATCGTTGTCGGCCTGATCGGCGAACGCGGACGCGAAGTGCGTGATTTCGTTGAAAGCACGCTGGGTGAAGAGGGCCTGCGTCGCGCGGTCGTCGTTGCCAGTCCCGCCGACCGACCGCCGCTGGCCCGTCTGCACGGCGCCTATCGCGCGACCGCCATCGCCGAATGGTTCCGCGACCAGGGGTTGAACGTCCTGCTGCTGATGGATTCGCTGACCCGCTTTGCCCAGGCGCAGCGCGAGATCGGCCTGTCGGTAGGTGAGCCGCCGACCACGCGCGGCTACCCGCCTTCAGTGTTCGCCAAGCTGCCCGCCCTGGTCGAGCGTGCCGGCAACGGCGCCAAGGGGCGTGGCTCGATCACCGCCTTCTACACGGTACTGACCGAGGGCGATGATCCGCAGGACCCGATCGCCGATGCGGCCCGCGCGATTCTGGACGGTCACATCCTGCTGTCGCGCCGGGTGGCCGACAGCGGCCTGTATCCGGCCATCGACGTGGAATCGTCGGTCAGTCGGGTCGTGACCGATATCGCCGACGAGCCGTGGCGGCTGCGCATCCGCAAGCTCAAACGTCTTGTCTCGGCCTATTCCGCCAACCGCGACCTCATCGCCATCGGCGCATACCAGCGGGGCAACGACGCGGCCACCGACGAGGCGCTGGAACGTTGGCCGGAGATCCTGGAGTTCCTGGGCCAGGACGTGGCCAAGGCCGCTGATCTCCCTCACAGCCAGGCCGCCCTCACGCGCCTGGTGGAAAAAGAGGCATAAACCATGAAACAGTCCAAGCGTATCGACCCCCTGCTCAAGCGCGCACAGGACCACGAGGACGAAGTGGCACGCGACCTGGCCGACCGCCAGCGCTCGCTGGACACGCATCTGTCGCGACTGGATGAACTGCGCCGGTACGCCGACGAGTACGCCAACGCACAGATGGCAGCCACCAGCCCGGCTCAGCTGATGAACCGGCGCGCTTTCCTTGATCGCCTGGACAGCGCGGTGGCCCAGCAGCGGCAGACCGTGGACAGCAACCGCGAGCGGGTGGAGGCCGAGCGTGCCCGTCTGCTGCTCGCCAGCCGCGACAAGAAGGTGCTTGAACAGCTCGCCGCCAGCTACCGTGCGCAGGAGAACGTAGTGGCCGAGCGCCGCGACCAGCGTGAAATGGACGATCTGGGCGCGCGCCGCGTGCGGCAGCAGCAGGGCGCCGACCGCGATAACGGGGGGCAGGCATGAACCCCGCCGCGCTGCTGACGTCCTCAAACGCAGGCACCAGCGGCACCGGTGCCGGTTCCGCCCCTGCGCGCAGCGAGGGCCACGCCGAAAGAACGGGCTTCGACCGGGTACTGCACGGTCAGTCGCGGCGTTCCGCCGAGTCGCCTGCCGGCGCCGCGCAGACGACAAAGAACAAGGACGCACAGAATCCTGGCTCCCAGCCGCCGCCGGCGGCTCGGCAGCGCAGCGCGTCGAGCGCCACCGCCTCCCGCGCGGACGACGCGGCCGGAGGCGCAGTCACCACCGCCGCGGACACGCCTGACCAGGCGCCAATGTCTGCCGACGAAACCGATCAGACCAGTCCGTGGCCGCCACTTGGTCTGGCTGGCCTGGCGCTGTCTGCAGGGCTGGCCATGCACAGCAATGAAGCACCTGCCATGCCGCCGGTGGCAGCGAGCGGCGGTACCACCGGCCCGGCGCCCTCCCCGGCCCCCGCGCTGGCGGCCATCCCGCCCGCAGCCGCAGGCGTGGCAATTGCGGTCGACGCTGGTGCGCCGGACGCGGACGCCGTGCTCCCCGAGGCCGTGCAGGCGCTGCTCGCCAACAGGCCACCCGGCGCTGATGCAGACAGCGCGCCGTTGACCGCGCCTGCGTTGCTGCATGCGCTGCCAGGTGCAGGCGAGGTGCGCGCACCGCTGCTGGCCGCGGCGGTGTTCAACGGCGAGCCGACACCCACGCCCACGCTCAACGACGCCGGCTTTGACGAGGCGCTCGGGGCCCGCGTGGGCTGGCTGGCCGACCAGAAGATCGGCCATGCCCACATCCGGTTGAATCCCGACGATATGGGGGCCATCGACGTGCGCCTGCAGCTGGACGGCGACAAGGTGCAGGCGAGTTTCAGCAGCCCCCATGTGGACGTACGGCAGGCGTTGGAAAACAGTCTGCCGCGTCTGCGTGACCTGCTGGGCGAGCAGGGTTTCCAGCTGGCCCACGCCGACGTCGGCCAGCACGACAGCCCAGGTGGCGGGAAACCGGGCGAACCCCGCGTCAGCGGTCTGGATGCTGGTGACGGAGAACCGGCGCACGGTGTGATGCACGTCTCCTCTGCGCAGCTGGCGCGCCAGCGCGGGCTGCTCGACACCTATGCCTGAGCATTGATCGTCGCGCCGCGTCCCCGTGGCGGCGACGCGGCGACCGGCGCCGGCGCTGACCGCATGGCGCCGGGCAGACCCCTCCCCAACGCATTGGGCGCAGCAGGGCTGAGGCAACGTGACCGGAAGGCGCACTCGCCGGTTTTCCGTCACGGGCCCGCCTGGACGTTCCGGCACGCAGCTTGCATATGCAGGGAAAGCAACCCTCAGGAGCTTCCCAGTGGCCGCAGCCGCAGACAAAACCAAGAAGACCGTCGACAAGGACAAGATCGCCAAGCCGCGCAAGCCGATGCTGGTCACCGCGCTGATCGCGGTGTTGGCCGCCGGCGCGGCGGGCGCCGGGGTCTGGTTCTTCGCCCAGCCCGGGCACGATGATGGCAAGGCCGCGGCAGCCGAGAAGAAACCGGCCATGCCGGCGCCGGCACAGTACTTTCCGCTTGACCCGGCCTTTGTGGTCAACCTCAACGGGCCTGTCGACGGGCCACGCTACCTGCAGGTGGAGGTCCAGCTGATGACCCGCGACGCCGCTGCTCTGGAGGCGATCAAAACCCATGCACCGGCCATCCGCGCCAACCTGTTGATGCTGTTCTCCCAGGTGAGCGCGGCCCAGATCGCCGACGTGGCCGGCAAGCAGAAGCTGCAGGCAGATGCCTTGGCCACCGTGCAGAAGGTACTCAAGGCGGAAACCGGCAAACCCGGCGCCGACGAGCTGCTGTTCACCAGCTTCGTCACCCAGTAAGGACCGGCGATGAATGACCTGCTGTCACAGGATGAAATCGATGCCCTGCTGCACGGTGTTGACAGCGGCTCGGTGGAAACCGAGCCGGAGCCACCCAGCGGCGAAGCGCGTTCCTACGATTTTGCCAGCCAGGACCGCATCATCCGCGGCCGTATGCCGACCCTGGAGATGGTCCATGAGCGCTTTGCGCGCCTGTGGCGCATCGGCCTGTTCAATCTGATCCGCCGCTCTGCCGAGCTGTCGGTTCGCGGCATCGAACTGATCAAGTTCAACGACTACATGCACTCCCTGTATGTACCCACCAACCTCAACCTGATCCGCTTCAAGCCGCTGCGCGGCACCGGTCTGATCGTCTTCGAGCCGACCCTGGTGTTCGCGATCGTGGACAACTTCTTCGGCGGGGACGGGCGCTATCCCACCCGTATCGAGGGCCGCGAGTTCACCGCTACGGAAATGCGCGTCATCCACCTGCTGCTCAAGCAGACCTTCGCCGACCTGCGCGAAGCCTGGGCGCCGGTGATGGAGGTGGATTTCGAGTACATAAACTCGGAGATAAACCCGCATTTCGCCAACATCGTCACCCCGCGCGAGTATGTGGTGGTCTGCCGCCTGCATGTCGAGCTGGACGGCGGCGGCGGTGACCTGCATGTCACCCTGCCCTACTCGATGCTCGAGCCGATCCGCGAGCTGCTCGACGCCGGCATCCAGAGCGACCGCAACGACCGTGACGAAAGCTGGGGACGCACGCTGCGCGAGCAGCTCAACGTCGCCGAAGTCACGCTCTCCAGCGTGCTAGCAAGCAAGCGCACCACGCTGCGCGAACTGACCCGGTTGAAGGTCGGCGATGTATTGCCCATCGACCTGAATCCGCAGATTCCGATCTGTGTGGAGAACATTCCGGTGTTCACCGGTGAGTTCGGCATCGCCAATGGCATGAACGCCGTGAAGATCACCGCCACCCATCCGCCGGGCACGCGCCCGCGCGCCCCTGTCATCCAGGAAGACCCGCAATGATTGATGAAACCCAAGCCAATGATGCAACGCCGGCCCAGTTCGGTGCCCTGCAGGCCGAGGAAGGCCTCGGCCAAGGCGCTGATCTGAACCTGGACGTGATCCTGGATGTCCCGGTGACGCTGTCGCTGGAAGTCGGCCGCGCCCGCCTGCCGATCCGCAACCTGCTGCAGCTCAACCAGGGTTCAGTGGTCGAGCTGGAGCGTGGCGCAGGCGAGTCGCTGGATGTGTTCGTCAACGGCACGCTCATCGCACACGGCGAAGTCGTGGTGATCAACGACCGCTTCGGTGTGCGCTTGACCGACGTGGTGAGCCCGAGCGAACGGATCCGGAGACTGCGTTGATGTCCGCCACGCTGTTTGCCGCCGCTCAGGCTGCTGCCCCGGTTGGCCAGCAGGCGGCTGCACCCAGCCTGCTGGGGGGCGTTGTCGCCCTGCTGGCCGTGCTGGCGCTGGTGGTCGGCCTGGGCTGGCTGCTCAAGCGCATGCCCGGCAGCAGTTTCCGTCCCGCCGACGGACTGAAGGTGGTGGCCAGCGTAGCCGTTGGCGCCAAAGAGCGTGTGGTGGTGCTTGAGGTGGGTGGCCAGCAGCTGCTGCTGGGGGTCACCGCCGGCGGCATCAGCGCGCTGCACACCCTGGATCAACCGCTGCCGCCACCGGCCGCGCCGCGTCTGCCTGACCTGAAGAATCTCCCCAATTTCGCCCAGCTGCTCCAGCAGCGGCTGCGCAAGGATCCCTGAAATGCACCTGCTCCGCTCGCGCCTGGCGCCCCTGCTGCCTTGGCTGATGCTGTTGTCGCTGCTGCTGCTGCCAGCCCTGGCCCAGGCAGCACCGGCAGCGCCGTTGCCCGATGTCGAGGTGGGAAAGGTCGGCGGCCAGGCGGTCAGCCTGCCGATGCAGACACTGCTGCTGATGACGGCGATCACTCTGATCCCGTCCATGCTGCTGGTGCTGACCGCCTTCACGCGCATCATCATCGTGCTCGGCCTGCTGCGCCAGGCGCTGGGTACCGGGCAGACGCCCTCCAACCAGGTCCTGCTGGGGCTGGCGCTGTTCCTGACCGCGATGGTGATGCTGCCGACCTGGGAGAAGGCGTGGAGCGCGGGCCTGGCCCCCTATCTCAACGGCGATATCGACTTCCAGAGCGCGTGGACGCTGACCACCCAGCCGCTGCGGGCGTTCATGCTGGCGCAGATCCGGGAAACCGACCTGATGACCTTCGCCGGCATCGCCGGCCACGGCACCTATGCCAGCCCCGACGCCATTCCCTTCCCGGTGCTGGTGGCCTCGTTCGTCACCAGCGAACTGAAGACGGCCTTCGAGATCGGCTTCCTGGTCTTCATCCCGTTCGTGATCATCGATCTGGTGGTGGCCAGCGTGCTGATGTCGATGGGCATGATGATGCTGTCGCCCATGCTGGTCTCGGCCCCGTTCAAGATCCTGCTGTTCGTGCTCGTCGATGGCTGGGTGCTGACCGTGGGCACGCTGGCGGCCAGTTTCAACGCGGCCTGAGCCGCGCCTCTTTCTTTCCGGACTCCCGACGATGTCACCCGAACTTGCCTTGACCGAATTGCGTGGCGGCCTGATTGCCACGTTGTGGGTTGCCGGCCCCCTGCTGCTGACCGTATTGGTGGTGGGCGTCGTGGTCGGTGTGGTGCAGGCGGCCACGCAGCTCAACGAGCCGACGATCGCCTTCGTGGCCAAGGCCGCCGCCCTGACCGCCGTGCTGTTCGCACTGGGCAGCCTGTTGATAGGTCACCTGGTGGAGTTCACCACCCTGCTGTTCCAGCGCATTCCGCACCTGATCGGCTAGCACGACGATGGACCCCACCACGCAGATGGCGGCTGACGGCCTGCGCGCCTTCGGGATGGTCGGCGACACGATGTGGACGATGATCCGCATCGGCGCAATGGTCATGGCGATGCCGCTGGTCGGCACGCGTGCGGTCCCTGCCCGCGTGCGTGTCCTGCTCGCAGCCACGCTGTCGATCGCGTTGGCGCCGATCCTGCCTCCCGTTCCGGAATGGGTGCGACTGGATGCGGTCACCGTTCTGAACGTGCTGCGCGAGCTGGCCATCGGCGTCACCATCGGCTTCCTGCTGCGGGTGGTCTTCGAAGCCGGCGCGCTGGCCGGCGAGCTTATCGCCCAGGGCACCGGCCTGGCATTTGCGCAGATGAGCGATCCGATGCGCGGCGGCAGCTCAGGCGTCATCGGCCAGTGGTTCTATCTGCTGTTCGGCCTGTTGTTCTTCACCGCCAACGGTCATCTGGCCCTGATCTCGCTGCTGGTGGACAGTTACCGCGCCCTGCCCATCGGCGCACCGCTGCCGGACCCGCACGCGCTGGTCAGTATCGCCCCGACCTTTCTGCTCACCGTGCTGCGCGGCGCGTTGACGCTGGCCGTGCCGTTGATCGTGGCCATGCTGGCGGTCAACCTGGCGTTTGGCGTCCTGGCGCGGGCGGCACCGGCGCTGAATCCGATCCAGCTCGGTCTGCCGGTCTCGCTGTTGCTGGGGCTGATACTGCTGACCCTGCTGGCGGGCGAGATGGCTGCGCCGGTCCAGCGCCTGTTCGATGCCGCGTTTGCCGCCGCGCGCGCAGTCTACGCGTAGGCCCAAGCTTGCCGTTGCACCGCGTTCCCGACGGTACGCCGCGGCGCCGGCTGCCTCCGTGGAGCAGCTCAGCCGCTCAAGGGCTTGATTCAGACCCTGCCTGTCACGTTACAGTGTCCAGACGCAGTCGCAGTCCAGTGGGGGCCGCCGGGCCCTGTGCGTCGATGCAGCAGCCACGCGCAGGCCATGGCAATGGGGGCTCCCGACCGTCGGTTGGTGCACGGGTAACGTCAGGGGAGACTCCCGATGCTTGCGGGAAGCTATGATCCATGGCTGGTCACGTTATCGCTGCTGGTGGCACTGCTTGCCTCGTTCACCGCGCTGGCGATGGCATCGCGGGCAACCACCGCCCACGCGCATGCCTCGGTATGGGCCTGGCGATTCGGTGGCGGCGCCGCCATGGGGCTGGGCATCTGGTCGATGCATTTCATCGGCATGCTGGCCTTCTCGCTGCCCATCCCTGTCGGCTACGGCCTGACCCTGACACTTGTTTCGCTGGCCTGCGTGGTCGGATCGTCGGTGTTCGCACTCTGGCTGGTGTCGCTTCCAGACCTGCCAGCGCTGCGCCTGTTCGGGGGCGCTGCGCTGCTGGGCGCCGGCATCGCCACCATGCACTACGTGGGCATGGCGGCCATGCAGATGGAGCCGGGCATCGAGTGGCATCCCGGCTGGGTGGCCCTCTCGCTGTTCGTGGCCGTGGCCGCCTCGTGGAGCGCGCTGTACATCGCCTTCCACCTGCGCACCCGTCCAGGTCTCCGCAAACGGATCACTTCCGCCACCCTGCTCGCGGTGGGCATCTGCGGCATGCACTACACCGGCATGGCTGCCGCGCGGTTCCCGTCCAACAGCATCTGCGGCGCAGCCGGCGACGCTGGACTGCCGGCCACATCGCTGGCCCTGCTGGTGGTGGTGTTCACGGTGCTGATCCTGGGCATGGCGCTGGGGCTGTCGTGGATGGAGCAGCGCCTCGAGAGCCAACTGCTGCGCATGCGCAACGCCACGCTGAGTGACTCGCTCAGCGACGCGCAGCACGAACTGACCCAGGCGGCCCTGCACGACCCGCTCACCCGACTGCCGAACCGGCGGCTGCTGCAGCAGCGCATCGAGCGCGCGCTCGTTACCGCCGAGCAGGAAAGCGGACGTTTTGCCGTGATGTTCCTCGACCTGGATGGCTTCAAACAGGTCAACGACGTGTACGGGCACCAGGCCGGCGATGCGCTCCTGGTGGCGGTCAGTGAGCGCATCGGCCGCCTGCTGCGCCCCAGTGACATGCTGGCCCGGCTGGGCGGTGATGAGTTCGTGCTGGTGGTGGACATGGCGCCGGGACAGGACATCGGCCTGTATGCACAGCGACTGCTGCAGGCGCTGGATTCTGCCGATCTGGTACCAGCCCGCGACATGCAGATCACGGCAAGCGTCGGCATTGCCCTGTGCCCGGACCATGCAGCCAGCGAACGGCAGCTGATGGCCTTCGCCGACGCGGCGATGTACCAGGCCAAGGATGCCGGTCGCAACCGCTACATGATGTATTCCGATGCGATGCAGGACAGCGCCGAGCAGCAGTTCCGGCTGCTGGCCGATCTCCGCCGCGCGGTGAGCAACGGCGAACTGCTCCTGCACTACCAGCCCAAGGTGCTGGCCAGCACGCAGCACGTGTGCGGCGCCGAAGCGCTGATCCGCTGGCAGCACCCTGAGCGCGGTCTGGTCCCACCGGACAGCTTCATCCGTCTGGCCGAGCGCAGCGGCGTGATCTGTGACATCGGCCGCTGGGCGCTGCGCGAAGCCTGCCGACAGCTGCGCCAGTGGCACGAGCAGGGGCACACCGACTGGACGATCGCGGTCAACCTGTCGCCGCTGCAGTTCACCTCATCCACGCTGCTGCAGGACGTCCAGCAGGCGCTGGTACAGCACGACCTGCCACCGCGCAGCCTGGTCCTGGAGATCACCGAAGGCACGGTCATGCGCGACACCGAAACCAGTGTGGGTCTGTTGCATGCCCTCGCCGCATTGGGCGTAGGGATCTCCATCGATGATTTTGGTACGGGGTATTCCAGCCTGCTCTACCTCAAACGTCTGCCGGCAACCGAGCTGAAGATCGACCACGCCTTCGTGCGTGACCTGGAGCACAGCCAGGAGGATGTGGTCATCGTTTCGGCCGTGGTCGCGCTGGGCCATGCGCTGGACATGGACATTGTTGCCGAAGGCGTGGAGACCGCCGCGCAGCGCGCCTATCTTGAGCGGCTGGGCTGCAACTACCTGCAGGGCTATCTACTGGGACGGCCCGTAGGGGCAGAGCGCTTCGCGCAGCTGTATGCCGAGCGCCGCCCGCGGGTGGTACTGACCCGGAGCTAGTTGCTGCGGGGCCTGCGGCCCTCTCCCGGGCAGGTCTCGTCCTGCCGGTACCGGGCCGCATGCCCGTCCGGCAGCGTGCCGGCATTCGCAGCCGGCCCACTGGAACGGTTCTTGCAGCCTGGTGAGCACCCTCTCCCCTGGATCCTGGCCCGATGTCAGAGAACGAATCGGCTGGCGAAAAAACCGAACAACCTACCGAAAAGCGCCTGCGCGATGCGCGCGAGCAGGGCAACCTGCCCCGCTCGCGCGAGCTGGGAACGGCGGCAGTGTTCGGCGCGGGCGTGCTCGGCATGATGGCCTGCGGCGGCATGCTCGCCCGCGGCGCCACCGGCTGGATGCACCAGGCCTTCAGCCCCGAGCCGACGCTGCGGCAGAACCCGGCCGAGCTGCTGGGCTGGTTTGGCGAACTGTTGCTGCGCCTGCTGCTGGTCATCGCACCGCTGGTGGTCATCTGCCTGCTGGCCAGCTTCATCGCGCCGCTGGTGATGGGCGGCCTGCGCTGGTCGTCCAAAGCGATGATGCCCGACCCGAAACGGCTCAGCCCTGCAGCTGGGCTCAAGCGGCTGTACGGGCCGGAGGCCATCGCCGAGTTCACCAAGTCGCTGCTGCGCGTGGCCTTCGTCGGCACCGCCGCCGGCATGGTGGTCGTCAGCGGCATCGACATGCTGCGCGGGCTGCTGCACCAGTCGCTCGAAAACGCGGTGATCCATGGTCTGGGCTTCACCTTGAAGCTGCTGCTGGCCACGGCGGCCGCAATGGCCCTGCTCGCCGCCATCGATGCGCCATACCAGCGTTGGAACTGGATGCGCAAACTGAAGATGACCCGCGAGGAGCTGCGCCGCGAGCTCAAGGAGAGCGACGGCAGCCCGGAGGTGAAAGGCCGCATCCGCCAGCTGCAGCACCAGATGGCCAACCGCCGGATGATGGAAGCGGTGCCTACTGCCGACGTGGTGGTGGTCAATCCGACCCATTACGCGGTCGCACTCAAGTATGAGGGCTCGAAGATGGGTGCCCCTACCGTGGTGGCCCTCGGCGTGGACGAGACCGCATTGCGCATCCGCCAGGTGGCCGACGGCAACAGGGTGGCCATCGTCTCGGCCCCGCCTTTGGCACGCGCCTTGTATAGGGAAGGGGAACTTGGAAAGGAAATCCCCGTGAGACTGTATTCCGCTGTCGCCCAGGTGCTGTCCTACGTCTACCAGCTGCGCGCCTGGCGCACCGGGCCGATGCCCGGCGCGCCGCATGTGGCGGTGGATGAATACCCGGCCGGAGGCACGCCATGAGCGCCCAGCTGGCAAGCCCTGGCGTGCGGCGCGCCCTGGGCATGATCCGCCAGGGCCTTGGCGCCCCGCTGATCGTTCTGGCCCTGCTGGCCATGGTGGTGGTGCCGCTGGCAGCCCCGGTGCTCGATGCGCTGTTCACCTTCAACATCGCCATCTCGCTGATGGTGCTGCTGGCGGTGGTGTACGTGAAACGGCCGCTGGACTTCACCATCTTCCCGATCGTGCTGCTGATCACCACCATGCTGCGGCTGGCGCTGAACGTCGCCTCGACGCGGGTGATCCTGCTCAACGGCCAGAACGGCCATGAAGCCGCCGGCAAGGTCATCGCCGCCTTCGGTGAGTTTGTCATCGGCGGCAACTACGCCGTGGGCATCGTGGTGTTCGCGATCCTGACGATCATCAATTTCGTGGTCATCACCAAAGGTGCCGGCCGCGTCTCGGAAGTGACCGCGCGCTTCATCCTCGACGCCATGCCCGGCAAGCAGATGGCCATCGACGCCGATCTCAACGCCGGTCTGTTGACGCGCGAAGAAGCCAAGGTCCGGCGCGAGGAAGTGCGCGAGGAAGCGGATTTCTACGGTGCGATGGACGGTGCCAGCAAGTTCATCCGCGGCGATGCCATTGCCGGCATCCTGATCCTGTTCATCAACCTGCTTGGCGGCCTGGCCGTAGGCATGCTCCAGCACAACATGGCCTTTGGCGATGCAGCGGCGACCTACACCCTGCTCTCCATCGGTGACGGCCTGGTGGCACAGCTGCCGGCCCTGCTGGTGTCCAGTGCGGTGGCGATGCTGGTCACCCGCGCCTCGCGCTCGCAGGACATGAGCCAGGCGATGATGGGCCAGGTGTTCGGCCAGTACCGCGCACTGACCATCGCGGCAGTCATCATGGGCGTGGTCGGCCTGGTGCCGGGCATGCCCAATGTGGCCTTCCTTTCGCTGTCCGCCCTGCTGGGTTTCGTCGCCTGGAAGATCTGGCGCAGGACCCAGCCGGGCGCGGGCTCCACCCCCGCGGCCCCCGCCCCCAGCGCCCCCGCCCGGGGCGCC
>NZ_JAWJLO010000001.1:1975444-2262808 GCF_032911385.1 Stenotrophomonas sp. C3(2023)
TGCCGCTGCCCTGCTGGCAGTTGTGCTGTGCCACGCCGCAGATGCTGCGACGGACCCAGCCGTAACCGATCGGCCGGCGCCTGTGCGGCCGACGCCAGCAGCGACCCGGCCGTGGCCGCCGCACTTGGCCGGCCCGCGCCGGCGCCGACGGCCGAGCTGAGCTGGGACGAGCTGCGGCCGGTCGATCCGCTCGGCCTGGAGGTGGGCTACCGGCTGATCCCGCTGGTCGATGCCGCCCAGGGTGGCGAGCTGATGGCGCGCATCAAGGGCGTACGGCGCAAGCTGACCCAGGACATCGGCTTCCTGGTTCCCTCGGTCCACATCCGTGACAACCTGGAACTGCCGGCGACGGGCTACCGCCTGCTGGTGCACGGCGTGCCGGTGGCCACTGCCGAAATTCATCCCGACCGTGAGCTGGCCCTGGACCCGGGCAGCGCGCTCGGCGCACTGGACGGCATCGCCGGCAAGGACCCCGCGTTCGGGCTGGACGCCACCTGGATCCAGCCGCACCAGCGTGCGCAGGCCGAGTCGATGGGCTACACCGTGGTCGATCCGGCCACCGTGGTCGCCACCCACCTGAGCCATCTGATCCGCGAGCATGCACCGGAACTGCTGGGTCACGAGGAGGTGCAGCACCTGTTGGCCAACCTGGCCAAAAGCGCGCCCAAGCTCGTCGAGGATCTGACGCCCAAGGCGCTGCCGCTGTCGGTGGTGGTGCGCGTGCTGCAGAACCTGCTGATCGAACGCATTCCGGTGCGCCAGCTGCGTCGCATCGCCGAGGCACTGGTCGAGAATGCCGCGATCAGCCAGGACCCGGCCACCCTCACTGCCGCCGTGCGCGTCGCGCTGGGTCGCTTCATCGTGCAGGAGATCTCCGGCATGGCCACAGAACTGCCGGTGTTCACCCTCAATCCCCAACTGGAACGGGTCTTGCAGGAGTCCACGCAGGGTAATGGCGCTGCGCTTGAGCCCGGTCTCGCCGAACGGCTGCATCAGAGTCTTGCCGACTGTGTCAGCAAGCAGGAAGCCCGCAACGAACCGGCCGTGGTGCTGGTACCGGGCCCGGTCCGCGCCGCACTGGCACGGCTGGTCCGGCACAGCGTCCCGTCACTTTCGGTGCTGGCCTACAGCGAAGTACCGGAAGACAAGCGCTTGAAGCTGATCGGCACGATCAGCTGAGCGCCGCGCCAGAAAACAGACACCACTGATCCAACACGAACACAAACAGAAGGGGAACCCGCACCGTGCAGACCACCGAACCGTCGCGTTCCCCGCTTTCCCCGCCGTCTTCGTCCCGGTACCAAAGCATGAAAATCAAACGTTTCGTCGCCTCCGACATGCGCTCCGCCATGAACCTGGTGCGCAAGGAGCACGGCCCTGACGCGGTGATCCTGTCAAACCGACGGATCGAAGAAGGCGTCGAGATCGTAGCGGCGGCCCATTACGACGAGAGCGCGGTGCAGCGGGCCCTGGACGCGAGCCGCCAGGACCTTGCCCCGCCGCCGAAGCCCGCCCGTCCGCGCAGCGCGGCCGATGCGATGATCGCAGCGATGACCCGACGACGCACCACCGCGGTGGAGGCTGAACCGGTTGCCGCCACCACCTCGGCGGTGGCTGCATTGGCCCGCGCGGCGGTCGGTGCCACCGGTCGCACCTTGGACAGCGCCGATGAGATCGTGATGCGTCCTGGCAGCGATGGCTTCGCCGCCACTCTGGCCCGTGCAGGAACGGCGACCGGGATCTCCCACGCCGCCGTCAACGAAACGTCGCCGTCGCCATCGCTGCAGGCGTTTGCTGCCGTGGTACCCGCTGTCGACGCAGCGCCTGCGGTCCCGCCGCCCGCACTGGACCGGGCGGTATTCGTGGTCAACGATGACCAGCCCGCGCTGCCCCGCAACGACGCGCGCCCCCTGCCGCCACCGCTGCCCAGCGCCGCAGCACCGTCAACCGCCGTTGAAGGAGCGGCCAGTGCCGGCGCAGGAGCGGCCAATGATGCTGCCCTGGCGCCGGTACAGGTCCTGCCAGCATCGCTGCCCGTGGCTGCCGCCGCACCGGTGTTGACCGTGATCGAGCGCGACGACGAGGAGATGCGTCGTCTGCGCAACGAAGTGGCCGGCATGCGTACCGTGATCGAGCGCGAGATGCAGCGCTTCACCGACGAACGGCTGCGCGGCAGCGCGGTGCGTGCCGCGGCGCTGGATCTGATGGATGAGTACGGGTTTGATGCTGGCATCAGCCGCGACGTCGCCCTGCAGATTCCGCTGGAAACCGAGGCCCACCGTGGCCGTGGCCTGATGCTGGGGCTGATCTCCCGGCGCCTGCCTATCACACCGGCCGATCCGCTGGAGTCCGGCGGGGTCATCGCGCTGGTGGGGCCGACCGGTGCCGGCAAGACCACCACCATTGCCAAGCTGGCCTCGCGCTTTGCCGAAGCCAACGCTGCCCGCGATGTTGCCCTGGTCACCACCGATACCGCACGCATCGGCGCCCGCGAGCAGCTTTACGGCTTCGGCCGCCAGCTCGGCATCGCCGTGCACGAGGCCAGCAGCGGCACCGACCTGGACCAGCTGCTGGAGCGTCTGAAGGACTACAAGCTGGTGCTTATCGATACCGCCGGACTGGGCCCGCGTGACCGCACCCTCGCCGCCCAGCTGCAGTGGCTGCGGGCCGCGCCGAAGGTCAGCACGCTGCTGGTGCTGCCGGCCAACACCAGCTTCAACGACATGGACGAGGTGGTACGCCGGTTCAGCGCCGCCAACCTGCAGGGTGTGGTGCTGAGCAAGCTGGACGAAACCGGCCGCTTCGGCACCGCGCTGTCGGTGGCCGTGGACCACCGCCTGCCGATCACCTGGGTCACCGACGGCCAGGACGTGCCGGAAGACCTGCACCGGGCCAGCGCCGCCAATCTTGTACTTCGCCTTGAAGATTTGCGCCGCGCGGCCGATATGCCCTGCAACCCGGAGTTGAACCATGCCGTCGCGTGAGTACGCCAAGCTGACCACCACCTTCCCCTTGTCGGCCACCCGCAGCCAGCCGCTGGGGCCGGTACGTACCATCGCCGTCACCGGCGGCAAGGGCGGTGTGGGTAAGACGAACGTTTCGGCCAACATGGCCGTGGCGCTGGCCGGCATGGGCAAACGCACCCTGCTGCTGGACGCTGATCTGGGCCTGGCCAACATCGACGTCATTCTGGGTCTCAACCCGAAGTTCACTCTGGCCGATCTGGTGGCCGGCCGCTGCACACTGGAAGAGGTGATCATCGAAGGCCCCAACGGCCTGCTGGTGGTACCGGCCGCATCCGGGCGCCGGCACATGGCCGAGCTTGCACCGGCCGAGCATGTCGGCCTGGTCAACGTGTTCTCCGAGCTGGAGCGCGACCTGGACGTGATGGTGGTCGATACCGCTGCCGGCATCACCGACGGCGTGCTGACCTTCTGCCAGGCTGCGCAGGACACCGTGGTGGTGGTCTGCGATGAGCCGGCCTCGATCACCGACGCCTACGCGCTGATCAAGGTGCTTTCGCGCGAGCGCGGGGTGGACCGCATCCAGGTGGTGGCCAACATGGTGCGCGACCCCAATGAAGGCCGCGTCCTGTATGAAAAGCTGACCCGGGTCTGCGACAAGTTTCTGGCCGATGTCTCGCTGAACTATCTGGGCTGCGTGCCGCAGGACGACTGGTTGCGCCTGTCGGTGCAGCGGCAGCAGCCAGTGGTCAAGGCCTATCCGTCGAGCCCGTCGGCGTTGGCGATCAACGAGATCGCCCGTCGCACCGCACGCTGGCAGGCCCCGACCGAACCGCGCGGGGGCGTCGAGTTCTTCCTCGAGCGCATTCTCAAGCAGCGCGGGGTGGTGGCATGAAAGGCGCCGCACAGTACCGCGAAGTCCAGCGTACGGCGGCCAACGAGGTCATTGCCCAGCATTCGGACCTGGTGCGGCGTATCGCACATCACCTCGCGGCACGCCTGCCCGCCAGCGTGGAGGTAGATGACCTGATCCAGGCCGGCATGATGGGCCTGATAGAAGCCTCGCGCAGCTACGACGCCGAACAGGGGGCCTCGTTCGAGACCTACGCCTCGATCCGAATCCGTGGTTCGATGATCGATGAAATCCGTCGCGGCGACTGGGTCCCGCGCTCGGTGCACCGTCGCGCACGCGATGCGGCTGCCACCATCCGGCGGCTGGAACAGAGTACCGGCCGTGCCGCCAGTGCCACCGAGGTCGCCGCCGCGATGGACATGCCCCTGCCCGACTACATGCGGCTGATGGAAGACGCCTCGCGCGGGCAGGTGCTGAGCCTGGAGTCACGGATCGAAGACCAGGGCGAGCTGGACACCGCGGCGCAAGGGGGCCCCACCCCGCAGCAGGTGCTCGAGCGTGGCGAGTTCGGCCGCGAGCTGGGCAAGGCCATCGGCCTGCTGCCCGAGCGCGAACAACTGGTGCTCTCGCTCTATTACGAGCAGGAGCTCAACCTGAAGGAGATCGGCGCGGTGCTCGGCGTGAGCGAATCGCGGGTCTGCCAGATCCATGGCCAGGCAGTACTGCGCCTGCGTGGCCGCCTGAAAATCTTCGAGGCCGTCGATGCCGGTCTGGAAGAGTAAGCACAACCGAGGAATCAAGCTTTGAACAAGAACATGCGTATCCTGATCGTCGACGACTTCTCGACGATGCGCCGCATCGTCAAGAACCTGCTGGGCGACCTGGGCTTCACCAACACGGCCGAGGCCGAGGATGGGCATGCCGCGCTGTCCCTGCTGCAGAGCCAGTCCTTCGACTTCGTGGTCACCGACTGGAACATGCCGGTGATGACCGGCATCGAGCTGCTCAAGGCGATCCGTGCCGACGACAAGCTCAAGACGCTGCCGGTGCTGATGGTCACCGCCGAAGCCAAGCGCGAGCAGATCATCGAAGCCGCCCAGAACGGCGTCAACGGCTACATCATCAAGCCGTTCACTGCGCAGACCCTGGAAGAGAAGCTGGGCAAGATCTTCGAACGGCTGGCGGCAAGCGCCTGATGGACAGCATCCAGGACAAGACCGCGTTGGTGCAGCGCCTGCAGGACGCGCTGGCGGCGCTGGAAAGCGGCGACGAAGCCGCCTGGCGTCAGCAGATCGACGCGTTGGCCGCCCTGCGTACCCAGCCGATGATGGCCGGGCTGTCACGACTGGCCCGCGAACTGGGCCAGGCGCTGGGCGAACTGCCGTCGCTGCCCAGCGAGGCCGGCGAGCTGGATGATGCCTGCGCACGTCTGGACCATGTGGTGGCGATGACCGAACAGGCCACCCATCGGACCCTGGACCTGGCCGAAGAATGCCGTGGTCTGACCGAGCAGCTGCGTGACGGTGGGCTCAACGTCGACCAGGGCGCGCAGCTGGAGCGCATCCGCCACAACCTCACCGAGATCGCCCTGACCCAGAGCTACCAGGACCTGACCGGGCAGATCATCCGACGTGTCGTGGGCATCGTGCGCCGGGTCCATGAGGGCTTTGGCGCGCTCGGCCTGCCGCCGGAGAAGGCCAATGGCAACGGGCCGGAACTGGCCGGACCGGTGGTGCGCGGGCTCGATCGCCACGCAGTGTCGCAGCACGACGCCGACGACCTTCTCTCGGATCTGGGACTGTAATCATGAGCGGAATCGCGGACGACATCGCAGCAGACTTCATCATCGAGGCGCAGGAAATCCTCGATCGGCTGGGCGAGCAGCTGGTCACCCTGGAGCAGTCGCCAGAGGACAACGACCAGCTCAATGCGGTGTTCCGCGGGTATCACACCCTCAAAGGTGGCGCCGGCTTCCTCGGCATCACCGCCATGGTCGAGCTGTGCCATGCCGCCGAGGAAACGCTCGGCCTGGCCCGCTCGGGCAAGGCGGTGCTGGCCGCCCATCACTTCGACGCCGGCCAGCAGTCGCTGGACTATCTGCAGGCCATGCTCGACGCGGTCTCGGCAGGCGAAGAGCCCGGCCACGCGCCACCGGAGCTTATCGCCCAGTTCGACGTGGGTGGCGCTCCGGCACCCGCCAGCGTGGCGGCCGCCAGTGGCCCGGTCTCGGACCTGATCAGTGAAGACGAGTTCGAAGCCCTGCTCGACCAGCTGCATGGTGGCAAGGCACCGACGGCGGTGGCGGCACCCGCCGACGACGGACTGATCAGCGAAGACGAATTCGAAGCCCTGCTGGACCAGCTCCACGGTGGGGCCGCGCCCGGCGCGGTGGCGGTGGTCACGACGGCCGCAACGGCACCGCCACCGCCGCCCCCGGCAGGGGCTCCCGCCCGGCCTGCGGCCAAGCCCGCTGCCAAGCCGCTGGCCGAAGCCGAGCACACGGTGCGCGTGGATACCAAACGCCTGGACGCCATCGTCAACCTGATCGGCGAACTGGTTCTCTCGCGCAACCGCCTGAAGACACTGCGGGTACGGCTGCGCGATGAGGAACTCGACCGTGCAGTATCCACGTTGGACATTGCCACTGCCCGCCTGCAGTCGGCAGTCATGCGCACCCGCATGCAGCCGGTCGGCAAAGTGTTTTCCCGGTTCCCCAAGGTGGCGCGCGATGTGGCACGCAACCTGGCCAAGGAAGTGGAGCTGGAACTGATCGGCGCGGAGACCGAGCTGGACCGCAACCTGGTGGAAGCGCTGGCTGATCCGCTGGTCCACCTGGTGCGCAACGCCATTGACCATGGCATCGAGACGCCCGAGCTGCGCGAGGCCCAGGGCAAGCCACGCAACGGTCATGTGCGGCTGTCAGCGCAGCAGGAAGGCGACTATGTCAGCATCGAGGTGCAGGACGACGGCGCCGGCATCGATCCGGAGAAACTGCGCGCCAAGGCGCGCGAGAAGGGCCTGATCGACCCTGAAGCCGCCGCCCGCCTGAGCAGCGAGGAGTGCCTGCATCTGGTGTTCCTGCCCGGTTTCTCGACCAAGCAGGAGGTGACCGACATTTCCGGTCGCGGCGTTGGCATGGACGTGGTGCAGTCGCGCATCCGCGAACTCAGCGGGCAGATCCAGATCCAGTCCGAACTTGGCCGCGGCAGCCGGTTCCTGATCCGGGTGCCGCTGACCCTGGCCATCCTGCCCACCCTGCTGGTGCAGGCCGGCGAAGATGTCTACGCGTTGCCGCTGGCCCGTGTGATGGAGGTTCTGCATGCACCGTCCACCTCGCTGGGCTGGTTCGACGGGCGCGCCGTCCTGGATCGCCGCTCGCACACGCTGGCGCTGGTCGACCTGCGACGCTGGCTTGATGTCGAACCGGTGCATGCGCCGTTGCTGACCATCGTGGTACTGCAGGCAGGCGAGGCCCGCTTCGGCCTGGTGGTGGACCAGGTGCGCGGGCGCGAGGAGGTGGTGATCAAACCGCTGCCCAAGGCGCTGCGTGGCCTGCGCGGCTATGCCGGCGCCACCCTGATCGGGGATGGCCGCATGGCCCTGATCCTCGACGTGGACGGCCTGCGCAATCCGCAGGACTGATCGCTGAACTGTGACGACCTGCCCGCTGTACGCCGCCGCCAACTCAAGTCCCCCTATTCCAGGCCGATAAACGCTTCATGGACCGACTCAGCCTCATTGGACTCTTCCTCGCCCTGGCTTCACTGGTTGGAGGCAGCATCCTCAAAGGCGCCGGCCTCGCCTCGCTGTGGTCGCCGGCGGCCTTCGTCATCGTCATCGTCGGTACGCTGGCCGCCATCCTGCTGCAGACCGCACCGGCGGTGTTCAAGCGTGCACTGCATATCGTCCGCTGGGTGGTGCGACCGCCGCACAGCGACCGTCGCGAGCTGATCGCGCTGATCGTGGAATGGAGCAACATCGCCCGGCGTCAGGGTCTGCTGGGGCTGGAGCCACAGGTCGAAGCCCAGCGCGATCCGTTCCTGCGCAAAGGCCTGCAGCTGCTGGTTGACGGGGTGGAGCCGGAGAGCATCCGGCACATGCTCGAGATCGAGCTGAGCAGCCAGGAGCACCAGGACCTGGCTGCGACCCGGTTCTATGAAGGCATGGGCATCTATGCCCCCACCCTCGGCATCATCGGTGCCGTTCTGGGCCTGATCGCGGTGATGAAGAACCTGGCCGACCCCAGCAAGCTCGGCCATGGCATCGCCGCCGCCTTCACCGCCACCATCTACGGTATCGCCTCGGCCAACCTGCTGTTCCTGCCGATCGCCAACAAACTCAAGGGCATCATCGCCCACAGCAGCCGCGACCGCGAAATGGCCATCGAAGGCCTGATCTCCATCGCCCAGGGTGAGAACCCGCGCAACATCGAAACCAACCTGTCCGGCTTCCTGCACTGACATGGCACGTCGTCGCCACCACGAAGAACATGCCAACCATGAGGCCTGGGCGATTCCGTACGCCGACCTGATGACGCTGCTGCTTGCCTTCTTCGTGGTGATGTATGCCATTTCCTCGGTCAACGAGGGCAAGTACCGGGTGATGGCCGACGCGCTCACCGACGCGTTCGGTGGAGCGCCGCGCACCATCAACCCGGTCCAGGTGGGCAACCAGCAGGTGCAGGGCGGTGGCTGGGACAGCCCGTCGGTCATCAGGACGGGCAACCGGGTCGGGCCGTCGGCGCCGGCGCCGAGCACCGACCCGACCCTGCTGCCATCGATGGCCTCGCAGATGCGCATGCCGGTGTCGGTCCACGACCAGCAGCGCCTGCGTCAGGCCGAGCAGCAGCTGGAGCGCATCGCCGACCGGCTCACCTCCGCGCTGGCGCCGCTGATCGACAACGGCATGATTTCGGTCAAGCGCACCGAGCTGTGGATCGAGGTGGAGATCAACAGTGACATCCTGTTTCCTACCGGTTCGTCGAGTCTGGACGTGCACGCCCGCGACACCCTTTCGCGGCTGGCCGAAGTCCTGCGCGATGTGCCCAACAGCGTGCGCGTGGAAGGCCACACCGACAACCGACCCATCGCCACCGCGCAGTTTCCCTCCAACTGGGAACTGTCGGCCGCACGTGCCGCCAGCGTCGTCCACCTGTTCGCCGACCAGGGCGTCCAGCCGGCCCGGCTGGCCATGGTCGGCTACGGGCAGTTCCGACCGCGCGAAGACAATGCGCAGGCCGAGGGCCGTAACCGCAACCGGCGCGTGATGGTCGTCATCCTGGCCGATACCAGCCACGCCGTCGGCCCGCTCGGCGCACAGCTCGCTGCTGCAGGCACGCGGCCCGCCACCCCCGTTTCCCCCACAGCGGCGGCGCCTGACACCCCCCGCCGGCCGGCAGCCAGATCGGCGCCGCCGTCACCCCAGCAATGAAGGAGTAACCCCGATGCGCATCTGGGCTGTCGCCAACCAGAAAGGCGGAGTCGGCAAGACCACCACCACGCTCGCGCTTGGCCGCGGTCTGGCGGCGCTTGGCCACCGCGTCCTGCTGATCGATCTCGATCCACATGCCTCGCTCACGCGCGCCTTCGGCGTGGCGGTTGATCCAGCTCCGGCCGGCGTGCTCGAGCTGTTCGCCGCGCCCCCGGCCGAGCTCGCTTCGCTGTGCCACGGCAGTGATGTGCCGGGGCTGGCCTATGTCTGTGCACAGGCCGCTCTGGCCACCCTCGAACGGCGCAGCGCGAACCAGCCCGGCCTGGGCCTGGCATTGCAGAATGCGCTGGCCCAGCACGCGGGAGGACACGACTACATCCTGCTCGACTGCGCGCCGACGCTGGGACTGCTGATGATCAACGCGCTGGCTGCGGCTGACCGCCTGATCATCCCCACCCAGGCCGAGCCGCTGGCACTGCATGGTCTGGATGGCATGGTACGCACCGGCGAGATGGTGGAACGCTCGCGCCGACGCCCGCTGCCGATGTCGATCCTGCCGACCCTGTTCGACCGCCGCACCCGCGCCGGCAACGAGAGTCTGCGGCAGATGCAGGACAAGCACGGTGCCCGCGTATGGGAAGACGCCATCCCGGTCGACACCCGCATCAGCCAGGCGGCCGCGCTGACCCAGCCCGTCGTCGGCGATGACTACCCGGGCCGCGGACTGGCCGCCTACCGCCGCGCACTGAACTGGATCCTGAGCGACGACGCACGCGCGCTGGAGCAGGCCGCATGAACGCCACCGGCGTCCTCGACGACTATCTCGAGCAGCTGCTGGGCGACGCGCAGCCGCCTTCTGCCACCGCCCGTAGCGCCGAGCCATGCTCGGCGGCCGTTGCCGTTGGCGCCGAGCCCGACCGCGAACCCACCTGGGACGATCTGCCCGACGACGTCATCTACGAAACCGACAGCACCTGTAGCGCCGAGCCACGCTCGGCGGCCCCTGGCGCCGAACCCGACCGCGAACCCACCTGGGACGATCTGCCCGACGAAGTGATACATGAAACCGGCAGCGCCTGTAGCGCCGAGCCAGGCTCGGTGGCCCCTGGCGCCGAACCCGATCGCGAACCCACCTGGGACGATCTGCCCGACGAAGTCATCTACGAAACCCACGGCGGCGAAAGCACTGCGCTGACCAACGCCGACAGCCCGGCGCTCGAAGCAGCGTTCAGCGCTGCGGCGGCGCCTGCATCGCCGGCCACCGCACCCGTGCCCGCCCCCTCTTCTCCGGCCGTGCCGCCCCCGGCGCCGGCAGCCCGAGCTCCCATCGTGGCCGAACCGATCGCCGCTTCCCCCCACGCCGCCGTACCGGCAGCGCAACCCACCACCTGGCAGGAACTGCAGGCGCAAGCGCATCGCCCCACCGGTTCACAGCACCTGAGCCGACGCTCCACCGAGCGCAGTTCCCGTTGGTTGCGCCTGCGCTGTGGCAGCCAGGCCTACGCGCTGGAGCTGCTCAAGGTGCAGGAGGTGGTTCTGCCGGTGCCCCTGCTTCCGCTGCGCGGTACCGCACGGTCGATGCTGGGCATCATGAATCTGCGGGGCCAGGTCGTGCCGGTGATGGACCTGGGTCTCCATCTGGGCGGTGCCGCCGCCCAGGAGGATGCCCAGACCCGCATCGTCGTGCTTGAGGAGCACGGCGAAATCATGGGCCTTCGTGTCTCGGCGGTGGAAGATGTGACCAACCTGGCCGACTCGCAGATCGAGCCGCCGGACACCGCGCGTATCTGCCGGATCAGCAACGACGTGTTCCGCGGGGTGGCGCGTCTCCAGCAGCGTCCCATGATCCTGCTCGATGCGACCCGTCTGCTCAGCTGAGCCGCTCTGCGCCTGCCCTGACCGGGTCGGCGAAGATCGGGCCTAAAGAACCCTTCCGGTACGCCGCTAAGGAACTGGAACCGATTGTCCGGAGCAACGATGAGCACTGTGGACCTGGGTGAAGATCTCGGCATCGAGAGCTGCACCGAGCTCAAGAACCAACTGACGCCCCTGCTGGCGTCGGCCGACCCGTTGACGCTGGATGCCAGCCGCGTTGGCCGCATCCACACGGCCGCCGTGCAGGTGCTGTGCGCGTTCGTGCAGGACCGCCGCAATGCGGGCCTGGGCACCGGTTTCGCCGGTTGCACCGCAACCTTCACCGACGCCGCGCGACTGCTCGGCGTCAGCCAGGCCCTGGGCCTGGATGTACCCCATGACAACCTGAAATCTGTGGAGAACGCTGCATGAGCGCACGTATCTTGGTGGTGGACGATTCGGCGTCGATGCGCCAGATGGTGTCCTTCGCCCTCACCTCGGCCGGCTTTGCCGTCGAAGAAGCCGAAGATGGCGCGGTCGCGCTCACCCGCGCCAAAGGCCAGCGCTTCAATGCGGTGGTGACCGACGTCAACATGCCGAACATGGACGGCATTTCGCTGATCCGTGAACTGCGCCAGCTGGCGGACTACAAGTTCACCCCGATGCTGATGCTGACCACCGAATCGGCCGCTGACAAGAAGTCCGAAGGCAAGGCCGCCGGTGCCACCGGCTGGCTGGTCAAGCCGTTCAACCCCGAGCAGCTGGTCGCCACCGTGCAGAAAGTGCTGGGCTGATCGCCCGCGCCGCCCCCTCTTCTTCGCATCCGGATCGCTTCTGTCATGAGCATGGACCTGCAACGCTTCCACGCCACCTTCTTCGAGGAAAGCCGCGAAGGGCTTGATGCCATGGAGGCTGGCCTGCTGACGCTGGAATCGGGCCAGCAGGACCCTGAGATCATCAACTCGGTGTTCCGCGCCGCCCATTCGATCAAGGGCGGCGCAGGCACGTTCGGGTTCGACACCATCGCCGGGGTCACCCACGTGCTGGAAACCCTGCTGGACGAGCTGCGTGCCGGCAAGCGTGCGCTGGAAGCCAATGCGGTTGATGCCATGCTGGCCTCGGTGGATGTGCTGCGCGCCCTGCTGCGCGAGGCCGAACATGGCCAGGCTGCCGATCCGGACGCGGTGGCCGCGATCAAGGCAAGGCTTGAGGCCATCCTCAGCGGTCAGGCCGCCCCGTCTGCTGCTGCCGCCCCGTCGGCCGCAGCGCCGCAGGCCGAGCCGGAAGCCTGGGAAATCGCGTTCGTCCCATCGCCCTCGCTGTTCATGAGTGGCAACGACCCGCTGCGCATCATCCGCGAACTGGAGCACATGGGACCGCTGCAGGTCGCCGCACGACTGGATCGGCTGCCTGGCTTCAGCCAGCTTGACCCGCTGGAAGCACATCTGGCGTGGGACCTGGGTCTGGTCGGCAGGATCCCGCGCAGCCAGATCGAAGATACCTTTGCCTGGGTGGTCGACGATTGCGAGCTGGACATCCGTCCGGTTGCACCGCCCAGCCTGGCCACCCAGCCACCTGCCGCTGAGGCTGCGGCACCTGCCAGCACCGGCGCCGTCGCGCCTGCCGCCGGCGCGACCGCCACCGCTGGCGCCGCCGAAGCGGAAAGCTCGATCCGCGTCAGCGTCGACAAGGTCGACGCGCTGATCAATCTGGTGGGCGAGCTGGTCATCACCCAGGCCATGCTCAAGCAGGTCTCCAATGCGATCGACCCGGTCCACGCCGAACGGCTGTTCGCCGGCCTGGATCTGTTGGAGCGCAATACCCGCGACCTGCAGGAAGCGGTCATCGGCGTGCGCATGCTGCCGGTGGACGCGGTCTTCCGCCGCTTCCCGCGCCTGGTGCGCGATCTGTCCAGCCGGCTGGGCAAGCAGGTCCGCCTGCGCACCATCGGCGAAGGTACCGAGCTGGACAAAGGCCTCATCGAGAAGATCGCCGACCCGCTGGTGCATCTGGTGCGCAACTCCATCGACCATGGCCTGGAAATGCCTGACGTCCGTCGCCAGGCTGGCAAGGACGATACCGGCACCATCACCTTGGCCGCCTCGCATCAGGGCGGGCATATCGTCATCGAGGTCAGCGACGACGGCCGTGGCCTGAACCGCGACAAGATCCTGGCCAAGGCGCAGGAGCGCGGTCTGGCTGTGCCTGACAACCCCACTGACAGCCAGGTCTGGGACCTGATCTTCCAGCCCGGCTTCTCCACCGCTGATGCGGTGACCGATCTGTCCGGACGTGGCGTAGGCATGGACGTGGTCCGCCGCAACATCCAGGCGCTGGGCGGCGAGGTGCAGATCGAAAGCAGCCTCGGCAGCGGCACGCGCACATTGATCCGTCTGCCGCTGACCCTGGCGATCCTCGACGGCATGACCGTCTCGGTCGCCGGCGAAACCCTGATCCTGCCCCTGGCCTACGTGCTCGAAGCCCTGCAGCCGCAGGCCGAGGATGTGCGCAGCATGGCCGGCGACGGCCGGGTGCTGCGCGTGCGCGGCGAATACCTGCCGATTCTCTCGCTCAGCGAGTATTACGGTTACGAGCGTCGCCGCAGCGATGAGCCGTTGGTGGTGGTGGTTGAAGGCGATGGCCAGAAGATCGCCCTGGAGGTGGACGAACTGGTCGGCCAGCAGCAGGTCGTGGTGAAGAACATCGAGAACAACTACCGGCGCATCAGCGGGGTGTCCGGTGCCACCATCCTCGGCGACGGGCGCGTGGCGCTGATCGTGGACATCGGCGGACTGGTACGGTCGTTGAAGGTGCCGCAGGCGGCCTGAGCCCGGCGTACACGCCGGCTGGCGGGCGCGGGCGGCTTCGGCAACTAAAGTCATCGTCCGCGCTGCCGTTACCGGAAGGACCACACCTACAGGCACGGCAATGGATACCGCCCCTGTCGTTGCTTCACCTGCCCCGTTCTGCCGGAACCGGGCGATGGCCGGCCTCGCGCTGTTGGCGTTGTGGCTCGGCTGGACGGTGCCAGCATTATGGATGCAACGACTCCCCACACATGATGGCAGCTGGGACGATGCAGCCGTGCTGGCACAGATACCTGCCAGCGTGCTGATGCACGGCATCGGCCAGCCGCGTCTGCTGCTCGGCCGTGGCGAGTGCAGCTGCAGCGCTGTCCCGCCGGCTGAAACGGGCGCTGGAGTGGGTGTCGATCATCTGCCGTTCGAGTGGGTCGTGCTCGATGCAGGCCACCGGCTGGTCTATGCCGGCCCAGCGATGCTGGAGCGGCACTGCGGCGCCAGACAGGTATCGGCCGCAGCACTTGTTACCGGCCTGCTCAGCCACCCCCAGCCCGCGCTGATCCTTTCCGACCGCTGTTCATGCCGCCAGGAGTAACAAGCATGTCCGCACCGTCACGTAATGCCACCGCGTTTGCAGGTCACGAGCCTGCACCGTTCCTGCAGGCGCTCGGCGCGCAGGCCGATCGCCTGTTCGTCGGGGTCACCGCTCTGCTCAGCCTGGTCAGTCTGGTGCTGGCGATGCGCAGCGGCCTGTATACCGCCTTCCTGGCCGTCAGCCTGCCTGCGCTGCTGGTGGTGATCCTCCAGGCCTGCCTGTTGCCAGGAACACGCCTGTCACGCTGCAGCATCGCCCTGGCGTGGATGGTCCAGGCCGCCACGCTCATCCACCAGACCAGCGGACTGCTGGAGACCCACTTCACGGTCATCGTACTGATCGCACTGCTGCTCTACTACCGCGACTGGCTGCCCTTGGTGGTCGCCGCAGGTGCCATCGCGCTGCACCACGTGTTGTTCTTCCTTCTGCAGCAGCGTGGGTTGCCATTCCCGGTGTTCGAGGCCGGCAGCGGGCTGGGCGTGCTCGCCCTGCATGCCGGCTATGTTGCCGTGGAGACAGCCCTGCTCTCGGTGATGGCGATACAGATGCGTCGCCAGCTGCTCCTGCTTGGGCATGATCCGGTGCAGCTGGCACAGCTGGCGCGCGACGTTGCCGCCGACCAGCCGCTGCCCGCCGGCATGGGCGCCGAACAGTTCCCCGCCAACTCGCTGGCCCGGACCCTGGTACAGACCAGCGCGCAGCTGCTGCAGCGACGCGATTCCGAGCGGGCGACGCTGCATGAGACACTGCGCGTGCGTGCCGCACTGGACGACGTCACCACCAACGTGATGATCGCCGACCGCGACCGCAACATCGTGTTCGTCAACCGGCCACTGCAGCGCATGCTGTCCGACGCCGAGGCCGATCTGCGCCGCGACCTGCCGCAGTTCGATGCCAGCGACCTGCTCGGCCGCAACATCGACATCTTCCACCGCAACCCCGCCCACCAGGCAAGACTGCTCGATACGCTGACTTCCACCTACCGCGCGCAGATCCGCGTCGGTGGGCGCCTGTTACGGCTGATCGTCAATCCGATCATCGGCGAGGACGGCCAGCGCCAGGGCTTTGTTGTTGAATGGGCAGACCGCACGCTAGAGGCACAGGTCGAGGATGAGCTTGCCCGCATCGTACAGGCAGCAGCGCAAGGTGATTTCAGCGCACGGGTCAGCGTCGAGGGCAAGGACGGTTTCTTCCTGCAGCTCGCCCAGCAGCTCAATGCCCTGCTGGATGCCAATGCCACCAGCATCGAGCAGATCTCCGTGCTGCTGTCCTCGCTCTCGCGCGGCGACCTGACCGCGCGGATGGAAGGCAACTTCCAAGGCGTCTACGCGCGGATACGCGACGATGGCAACGCCACCATCGCCCAGCTTACCGCCATTGTCTCCAGCATCCAGGGTGCGTCGCGGAGCATCAACGATGCCGCCGCCACCCTCTCGCAGGGCAATGGCCACCTGGCCAGCCGCACCGAGCAGCAGGCTGCCAGCCTCGAAGAGACCGCTGCCACCATGGAGGAACTGACAGCAACGGTGCGGCAGAACGCCGAGCACGCCCGCCAGGCCAACCAGCTGGCCAGCAGCGCGGCGGAGGTGGCGGCCAGCGGTGGTGATGTGGTCGGCAGCGTGGTCGTCACCATGAGCGGCATCGAGCAGTCGTCGCGACGCATCGCCGAGATCATCACCGTCATCGACGGGATCGCGTTCCAGACCAACATCCTGGCGCTCAACGCGGCGGTCGAGGCGGCCCGTGCCGGCGAGCAGGGGCGCGGCTTCGCCGTGGTCGCCGCCGAGGTGCGCACGCTGGCGCAGCGCTCGGCCGAGGCGGCCCGGCAGATCAAGGGACTGATCGATGACTCGGTCGGCAAGGTCAGCCACGGCGCGGATCTCGTCCAACGCGCCGGCACTACGATGAACGACATCGTGCAATCGGTACGCCAGGTAAACCAGATCATGGGTGAAATTGCCGCCGCCTCCCAGGAGCAGAGTACCGGCATTGAACAGGTAAACCAGAGCATCGCGCAGATGGATGTAAACACGCGCCAGAACGCCTCGCTGGTCGAACAGGCGGCCCAGGCGACCCGCGCCATGGACGAGCAGGCCGGCCACCTCTCGGACGCCGTTGCACGCTTCAGGCTCGCAGGTCACGAGGGCGGCACGGTAAGCGTGCAGCGGCTGCGCAGCCTGGCGGGCCTGGACCCGTAGCCTTGCGGCCGTGCGGCATGGCGTAGATCCGCCCCGCAGTCGGCTGCTCTTCGGCCAGATCGCGACGACCTGGCCGCGCTTGCGCGCGGTGAGCCGACCATGGGTCGACCCTGCAGGCAATCCGACATGAACTTGCAGCTTTCCCTACAGCTTTGATTGGCGCTGCCGATAGGGTTATCAAGGCGCGCTTGTCGTGCCACCCGATGCACAACGACCCAGCGCAGAGCCGATGTCCGAAGCAAGCATGCAGAACAGCGAACATCCCGAAGACGCGCACGACGGTGCCGAGGACGAGCGCTTTCTGGTGCGCAATGCGCTGCAGATCCGGCAGCTGATCCGCCAGCTGATCGACCAGCGCTCCTTGATCAACGCCCATATCGGCGGCCGCGACCAGCACTTCCCCACCGCCATCCTGGAACTTGATGAAGACCAGGACAGCCTGGTGCTGGATGGGAGCCCATTGGAGTCAGCCAACCGCGCCGCTGAAGCAGCAGGCGATCTGCTGTGCTTTGCCCAGCTCGAGAAAGTGCTCGTACGCTTCCACGTACATGGGCTCCAGCGCGTGGACAACGGTCCGCACGTTGCGTTCCGCGCCGACCTGCCCGAGGAGCTGGTGCATCTGCAGCGACGGGAGATGTACCGGCTGGAAACCCCGATCACCGATGCTCCCCACCTGCTGCTGCCGATCGGCACCGACGGCAGCGCCGAGCCACTGTCGCTGCGGGTGGTGGACATCAGCGGCGGCGGCCTGGCCGTTACCGTGCCGCAGGAGAGCAGCCTGTTTGCTCTGCAGCGCTTCTACGAAGTCGAGCTCAACATTCCTGAAGGTCCACAGATGCAGGTCGGCCTGGTGGTCTGCAACATGCGTGAGCAGCGCCTGGCCAACGGCAGTGAGATCAAGCGCATCGGCATGCGCTTTGAACGCATGCCGCGCGGTGCCGACAGCGCAATCCAGCGCTACATCTTCCGTATTGACCGCCAACGAAGCGCGCGCAAGAACGGCGAGTCGTGACGCCGGGTACTGCCCGGCTGCGCCGACGCGCGGCGTCATCGGCCAGCGGCAGATCCGCCCCGCTCCGCGCACGGCAGACCTAAAGTCCCACGGGGCGACGCCGATATAAAGCCTGACGCTGGCAAAACCGCCGAACCAGGACCCCCCGATGAACGACAAGACCCAGGACGCAGCCTCCTCCGGCGGCGAATACCTCAGCTTCACCCTCGGCGCCGAGCATTATGGCGTGGACATCCTCAAGGTGCAGGAAATCCGCGGCTACGACGCGGTCACCCGCGTACCGGACGCGCCGGACTACATCAAGGGCGTGATCAACCTGCGTGGCACCATCGTGCCGGTCATCGACCTGCGTCTGAAGCTGCGGCTGGACAATGCGCGCTACGACGCCTTCACCGTGATGATCGTGCTTAACGTCGAAGACCGCGTCGTCGGCATCGTGGTCGACAGCGTCTCCGATGTGATTCCGCTGACGGCCGAGCAGATCCGGCCGACCCCGGAATTCGGTGCCGCTGTCGATACCCGCTTCATCTCGGGCATCGGTACGCAGGATGACCGGATGCTGATCCTGCTGGACATCGAAACGCTGCTGGACAGCGCCGACATGGGCCAGGCCGTGCTGCCCGAAGACGTTGCCGCCTGAAAACAGCGCGCAATCGACCCTTCAGTTTGTCGCCCGACTGCCGATACGTGGTTGAAGCGCCGCGCAAGGGCCTATGCCCCGGCCTGCGGCCTGCCCCTTCTTTTTACCGGAGATGTGTTGATGAAGTCCCTGCTTGCCTTTGCTTCGGCCGCGCTGCTGGCCACCACCGCCCTGACCGCCGCTGCCCAGTCGGCCATGATTCCGCCGGAAATGGCGGCCCGCCAGGTTGGCAAGGACGGCATGGTCTGCGGCAAGGTTGAGAAGGCTCGCTACGCAGAAGGCTCCGAAGGCCAGCCGACCTTCCTGCACATGGGTGGCGCGTTCCCCCGCCACACCTTCTCGGCCCGCATCACCGGCGCCAACCGCAGCAAGTTTTCCTTCCCGCTGGAATCGCTGGAAGGCAAGACTGTCTGCGTGATCGGCAAGATCGAGCGCGACGCCTCGCGCGCCGAGATTGAAGTGAGCTCGCCGGCCAACCTGAAACTGGCTGACATCAAGTAAGCCTTGACCGCCCCGCCGCGCCGGCCTGCCGGCGTGGCGGATGCTGCACCCGGGCCACGCTTCGGTCCGGACGCGTCTGTCACTGGAGAATGTTACGCCCATGCCCTGGATCAACAACCTGAAACTGATGCCGAAGCTGCTGCTGACCTTCGGCGTCATCCTCGTGGTAATGCTGCTGCAGGGCATCGTTGCCTATCGCGGCCTGCATTCGCTGAACAGCGTAACCAGCGAGCTGGCCGAGCGGCGCATGCAGAGCATCCGCCTGGCGGGTGAAATCCGCGGCATGATGGGCGAGTTCCGCAATTCCGAATACCAGCAGCTGGTGCGTGCCAGCGCCGAGGTCAAAGCCGAAGCCCGGCAACGTGTCGAGAACCTGCAGGTGAAGCTCGACGAGGCGCTCGCCGCCTACCCGAAGCTGATTGACAACCCGCAGCAGAAGCAGCTGTTTGACACCTATGCCGCCAACTGGAAGTCCGCGCTGGCCTCCTATGCCAGCGTGCACGAATTGATCGAACTGGAACTGCCCGACGACGCCGTCGACACCTTCGTCGGTGAAACGCGCACCAAACACCTGGCGGCCTCCACGGCGCTGGAAGCGCTGATTGCCGAAGACAACCGGCTGGCGCGCGCGGCAGCCGAACAGGCCTCCAGCACGTACAGCGCTTCGGCAACCCTGATGGTGCTGGCACTGCTCGGCGGTGCGGCGCTGGGCCTGGTGCTGGTCTGGCTGTTTGCCCGCGCCCTGGTCGGCAGTGTCCGTGGCGCGGTCGCGGTGGCCAGCGATGTGGCCAGCGGCAAGCTCGACGGCCATATCGACGTGTCGCGCCAGGACGAAGTGGGTGAGCTGCTGCAGGCCATGCAGCGCATGCAGCGCGACCTGCGCGAGCGTATCGAGCGTGACCAGCGCATCGCCGGTGAGAACCTGCGCATCCGCACCGCGCTGGACTACAGCTCCACCGGCGTCTACCTCACCGACGCCAGCAGCACCATCGTCTACAGCAACCGTGCCCTGCAGCAGTCGCTGCAGCAGTACCAGGACGAACTGCGCCGTGACCTGCCGGAGTTCGACGCACAGGCTTCGCTGGTGGGTCATCCGGTTACCGTGCTCGAACATGGCGGCCGGATGGACAGCGAGTTGATGGCCACGCTCAAGCAGCACGATGTGGCCCGCCGCCCCATGCAGTACGGCGATGCCCAGTTTGCCCAGGTCGTGTCGACCATCCGCGGCGAAGACGGGGAGCCGGTCGGTTACGTGGTGGAATGGCGCGACCGCACCCAGGAAGCAGCGGTGGAAGCGGAAGTCGCACGTGTGATCGCCCAGGCGGCGTCGGGCGATCTGTCCGGCCGCATCGACGATGACGGCAAGGATGGCTTCTTCCTGCAGCTCGCTCAGCAGATCAATGGACTGCTCGACGCCAACGCCAGCAGCATCTCGCAGATCTCCAACCTGCTCACTGCGTTGTCGCGCGGCGACCTCACCGTTCGCATGCACGGCGACTACGAGGGCGTGTTCGCCCGTATGCGTGACGACGCCAACGCCACTGCTGACCAGCTGAGCGGCATCGTCACCCGGATCAAGCACTCCAGCCGCGCCATCAGCACCGCCGCGGGCGAGATCGCCAGCGGCAACAGCGACCTGTCGCGGCGCACCGAGCAGCAGGCTGCCAATCTGGAGGAAACGGCCGCATCGATGGAGGAGCTGACCTCCACCGTGCGCCAGAACGCCGAGCATGCCCGTCAGGCCAACCAGCTCGCCATCGGTGCGCACGGCGTTGCCAGCCAGGGCGGCGAAGTGGTCGGCCAGGTAGTCACCACCATGTCCGCCATCGAAGCGTCCTCGAAGAAGATCGCCGAGATCATCTCGGTCATCGACGGCATCGCATTCCAGACCAACATCCTGGCGCTCAACGCAGCGGTCGAGGCGGCACGTGCCGGAGAACAGGGTCGTGGCTTTGCGGTGGTGGCCAGCGAAGTGCGGACGCTGGCGCAGCGTTCGGCAGCTGCAGCAAAGGAGATCAAGGGCCTTATCGACGACTCGGTGGGCAAGGTCGCCGACGGCTCGGCGTTGGTACACAAGGCTGGCGCCACCATGGGCGAGATTGTCGCCTCGGTGCAGCGTGTGACCGACATCATGGCCGAGATCTCGGCCGCCTCGCAGGAACAGAGCACCGGCATCGAGCAGGTCAACCAGACCGTGGTGCAGATGGATGAGACCACCCAGCAGAACGCTGCGCTGGTGGAGGAAGCCACTGCCGCCGCGCGCGCGATGGAGGAACAGGCCGGCCAGCTGAGCGAAGCGGTGTCGGTGTTCACGCTGGACGAAGCAGAAGGGGAACGCCAGCCCGATTCGCTGGCAGCGGCCGCCTCGCGCCCGCGCCCGGCAGTTGCGGCCGCCGCTGCACCTGCCACTGCTCCTGCACGACGCCCGGCACCGCGCAGCGTGGCGGCCGAGCTGGCTGAGGGCGACTGGCAGGAGTTCTGAGCCGCGCGTCATTGCTGTCGACACCACCCCGGCCCCGCGCCGGGGTGGTCGTTTCTGCGTCTCCGATTTTCCATCGGACATGCCCGCAGCGCAGGCGCCCTGGCTGAGCGATGCTTCCGGTCGCTGCTGCCGCTGCATGCCGGCCCTGCGCAGGCCTCAACTGTGCCCATCACCGGCCGATAACAGGTCTGCCATATCCACAATTCCCGCCCATTGATCAAGGGCCCTCAGTTCCGGTGTTGAATACATGACGCTCACGTACTCCTGGCAACGCGCCTTCGACAACCTGCCGGTGCGGCGCAAACTCGGTCTGCTCACGGTGCTGATCGCCCTGGGCGTGATCGTCCTTTCGATGGTGGCTGCGCGCATGCAGTACCTGGACCTCACCGAAACCCGCAAGGACTCCCTGAAAATCCAGGTCGAGCTTGCCGAGGGTGTACTGGCCCATTACCACGGGCTGGCAGAGAAAGGCGAGCTGAGCGAGGACGCGGCCAAGGCGGCGGCGCTGCAGACGCTGTCGGCAATGCGCGCGCAGGGCCAGAACTACTACTACAACGTGCTGGACACCAACTACGTGCTGCTCCTGCACCCGTTCCGCGCTGACCGCGTGGGCAAGAGCATGAAGGACTACGAGTCGGTCGACGGCGTGCGCCTGTATTACTACCAGGTGGGCATGGCCCGCCTCGGCGGTGGCTATACCAACTACAAGGCGCCCAAGTACGGCAGCAGCGGTGCTGAAGGCGAACCGATCGAAAAGGTCAGCTATGCAACGCTGTTCAAGCCGTGGAACTGGGTCGTCTTCAGCGGCGTGTACATGGACGATGTGCAGGCCCAGGCCATGACCTTCACCGGTGTAATGGCCCTGGCCGGCGGCGTACTGGTGCTGCTGGTGATCGGCCTGAGCTGGGTCATCGGCACCCGCATCAGCGAGCCGCTGCGCAAGGCGACCGCAGTTGCCCAGGGCATCGCGGCCGGCAAGCTGGACAACGCCATCGGCTCGCAGCCGCGCGACGAGCCGGGCCGCCTGCTGGACAGCATGGGCCAGATGCAGCAGCAGCTGCACGCGGTGATCAGTGGCCAGCGCGAGATGGCCCGCCGCCATGAAGCCGGCGAACTCAGCTACCGCATCGATGCCAGCACGGTGCCCGGCGAATACGGACAGATGGTCGAGGAAACCAACACGCTGGTCGGCAACCACGTACAGACGCTGCACGACGTGCTGGACGTGGTGCAGGCCTATGCGGTGGGCGACCTGCGCGCCGACATCGCCCGCTACCCGGGCGAGAAGGCAGCCATGACCACGACGGTCGATGCGGTCAAGGCGAACCTGGGCCGCATCAATGCCGAGATCAAGCGGCTGGCCACCTCGGCGGCTGCCGGTGATTTCAGCCAGCGTGGCGATGCGGCCAGCTTCCAGCACGACTTCCGCGTGATGGTGGAGAACCTCAACGCAATGATGGCGGTCAGCGACGAGAATCTCGGCAAGCTCTCCCAGCTGCTGTCGGCCATCGCCGAGGGTGACCTCACCGTACGCATGCACGGCGATTACCAGGGCGTGTTCGCCCGCATGCGTGACGATGCCAACGCCACGGTCGCCCAGCTGACCCAGATCGTCGGTCAGATCCAGGCTTCGACCAGCAGCATCACGCTGGCCTCGGGCGAAATCGCCAGTGGCAACAGCGATCTGTCACGCCGCACCGAGCAGCAGGCCGCCAACCTGGAGGAAACCGCAGCCTCGATGGAGGAGCTGACCTCCACCGTGCGCCAGAACGCCGAGCACGCCCGCCAGGCCAACCAGCTGGCCATCGGCGCCCATGGCGTGGCAAGCCAGGGCGGCGACGTCGTGGGCCAGGTGGTCGGCACCATGACGGCCATCGAAGCGTCTTCGAAGAAGATTGCCGAGATCATCTCGGTGATCGATGGCATCGCCTTCCAGACCAACATCCTGGCACTCAACGCCGCCGTGGAGGCAGCACGCGCCGGCGAACAGGGCCGTGGCTTTGCCGTGGTGGCCAGTGAAGTGCGCACGCTGGCACAGCGCTCGGCAGCAGCCGCCAAGGAGATCAAGGGTCTGATCGATGACTCGGTCGGCAAGGTTGCCGACGGCTCCGCACTGGTGCACAAGGCGGGCACGACCATGGGCGAAATCGTCGCCTCGGTCCAGCGCGTGACCGACATCATGGCCGAGATCTCGGCAGCCTCGCAGGAGCAGAGCGCCGGCATCGAGCAGGTCAACCAGACCGTGGTGCAGATGGACGAGACCACCCAGCAGAACGCCGCGCTGGTGGAAGAAGCCACCGCTGCGGCACGCGCCATGGAGGACCAGGCTGCCCAGCTCGCCGATGCGGTGGCGATCTTCCGCCTGGACAACCAGGTGCGGGCCGCCGTCAGTGCAGTCACCGCACCGCTGCGTCCGGCGACCCCGCCGGTGGCCCCGCCGCGCCCGGCAGCCAAGCCCGCGCGTGCCGTTGCTGCCGCCACCCCGCGCCCTGCCCGTCCGTTGCCGACCAACGACGATGGCCAGTGGCAGGAGTTCTGAGCTTCCCTGAGCTGACCGGCGCGGCGGCAACGCCGCGCCCCCACCGGACCCACGCTAGTGAGCACTCCCTCTTCCAACATCGCCCGCAGCGAAGGCCGCGAGTTCGAGTTCGATGACCGCGACTTCCGCCGCGTCTGCGAGCTGATCCATCAGCGGGTCGGCATCGCGCTGGCACCGGCCAAGCGGGACATGGTCTACGGCCGGCTTTCCCGCCGCCTGCGCGTGCTGGGCATGCGCAGTTTCCAGCAGTACCTGGACCAGCTCGAACGCGATGGCGGCGAAGAATGGCAGGCCTTCACCAATGCCCTGACCACAAACCTCACCGCGTTTTTCCGCGAGCCCCACCACTTCGACCGTCTGCGCGAAGAGCTTCAGCGGCGCGCCCATACCGCCACCAGCGCGCAGCCGCTGCTGCTGTGGTCATGCGCGGCCTCCACCGGTGAGGAGCCCTACTCGATGGCGATCACCGCCTGCGAGGCGTTCGGCACGCTCAAACCGCCGGTGCGCATCGTCGCTACCGACGTGGACACCCAGGTACTGGCTACCGCCGCGCGCGGCGTCTACACCATCGACCGCGTGTCCGGCCTGGACATCGACCTGAAGCGGCGCTACTTCCAGCGCGGCAGCGGCCCCAACGAGGGACAATGCCGGGTGCTGCCTGCCCTGCGCGAGCTCATCGACTACCGGCCGCTCAATCTGCTGGCGCCGCGTTACGACGTCGGCGGGCCGTTCACCGCGCTGTTCTGCCGCAATGTGATGATCTACTTCGACAAGCCCACCCAGCGTGACATCCTTGGCCGTCTGGTGCAGCACCTGGCCGATGACGGTCTGCTCTACACCGGGCACTCGGAGAACTACCTGCACGCGGCTGACCTGATCCAACCGTGCGGGCGGACGCTGTACCGTCGTGCCACCGGGGCCGCACGATGAGCCTGCCCTTGGCCAATGATCAAGTGATGCGCTACAACGACTCGCGCTTCGGGGTGACGGCGGCCAAGCTGCTGCCGACCCAGTACCTGGTGGTTGATGACGCTACCGCGCTGACCACTACACTGGGCTCATGCGTGGCAGCGTGCATCCGTGACCCGGTGTTGAAGATCGGCGGCATGAACCACTTCCTGCTGCCGGAAGGCAATGTCGGCGACGGTGCGCCGGCGCGCTACGGCAGCTACGCCATGGAACTGCTGATCAATGACATGCTCAAGCGCGGTGCGCACCGCAAGCGCCTGGAGGCCAAGGTGTTCGGCGGCGCCAACGTGCTCAAGGGCTTCACCTCCAACCCGGTGGGCACACGCAACGCCGAGTTCGTGCGCCATTACCTGCACGCCGAGCACATCCCCATCATCGCCGAAGATCTCTGTGGCATCCATCCGCGCAAGGTGTGGTTCTTTGCCGATACCGGCCGCGTGGTAGTGCAACGGCTGCCGCACGCACACGAGGCCGAAGTCGCCGCGGCCGAGTCGGCCGTGCGTGCGCGTCTGTCCAAGGCGCCGGTTGCCGGGGCCGTGGAGTTGTTCGAATGAGCCCCACCGCACCCTGCCGCGTTCTGATCGTGGACGACTCGGCGGTCGTCCGCCAGATGCTGAGCGAGATCCTTGCCAGCGACCCGGGCATCGAAGTGGTCGGCACCGCGGCCGACCCCCTTCTGGCCCGCGAGAAGATCAAGCGGCTTGCGCCGGATGTCATCACGCTCGACGTGGAAATGCCACGGATGGACGGGCTGGCCTTCCTGGAAAACCTGATGCGGCTGCACCCGCTGCCGGTAGTGATGATTTCCTCGCTGACCGAGCGCGGCGCCGACACCACGCTGCAGGCGTTGGCGCTGGGAGCGGTCGATTTTGTCTCCAAACCCAAGGCGGACGTGTCGCGTGGGCTTCAGGGCTATGCCGACGAGATCATCGCCAAGGTCAAGATGGCCGCCCGCTCGCGCGTGCGCAGTCTGCCGCGCATGCCGGCCGGCAAGGTGATTCTGGATGCCCCCGCGATCGGCCGCGCGGCATCGCTGCAGTTCCGTACGACCGACCGGCTGATCGCGATCGGCTCGTCAGCGGGCGGCACCGAAGCGCTGCGCGTGGTGCTGGAAGGCATGCCGGCCGACTCGCCTGCGGTGGTAATGACCCAGCACCTGCCGGCCAGCTTCAGCACCGCCTTCGCCGAGCGCCTGGATCGCCACTCGGCGATGGCCGTGCGCGAAGCCACTGATGGCGAAGCGGTGCTGGCCGGTCATGCCTACCTGCCTCCAGGTGGCAAGCACCTGCGCATCATCCGCGATGGCGCGCGCTGGCGCTGCCGCATCGATGACGGCCCGGCGGTGAACCGGCACAAGCCTGCGGTGGATGTGCTGTTCCAGTCCGTCGCCCAGAGTGCCGGTGCCAATGCCATCGGCGCGATCCTCACCGGCATGGGCGATGACGGTGCGCGTGGCCTGCTGCAGATGCGCCAGGCCGGTGCGCCAACCCTGGTGCAGGATGAGGCGACCAGCGTGGTCTGGGGCATGCCCGGCGCAGCGGTCAAGCTCGGCGCGGCCGACGAGCAGCTGCCATTGGAGCGCATCGCCGAGCGCCTGCTGGCGTTGAGCCGGGGCTGAGCGATACGTTTGCAGCTGCGCGGCATCCGGTCGTTGAAGCGCTGGCGCGATTGCGACGCGTCACGCTACATGCGGTCGCTTAGAGCCTGGCTCTGCCCGGCTGAAATGCCAGGTTCGCCCGCTGCCGGGCAGAGCCCGGCACTACGTGTCAGCCGCCTGCGGGTGCGACGACGCCATCAGGCAGAACGTCAGTTCAACCTGAATGACATGGGCACCTGCACCTCGCCCGGCACCGCAACGCCATCCTGGCTGGCCGCCGTGTACTGCCATCGGCGCGTCGCCTCCATCGCGGCCTGATCCAGATCAGGCCAACCGGTACTTTGCAGCACACTGGCATCGGTCCACTGACCCTTGGCATCGACCTTGATCAACACGATGGCGTCACCTTCCCTGTTCTCCCGGAACGCCGCAGGCGGATAGCGCGGCGGATTGGCGTTCTTCGACGCGATCCGCACTGAGGCATGGACGTCGCCGGCCTGGGCGGCCGACGTCGCTGGCGCGTCGGCGCTTGCGGCGGCCTTCGCCGTCGCGTTGCCGCCCGCGACCGCCAAGACCAGCATGACCGCTACGCCGAGTCCGTGTCGCGTTCTGCTGCCCACTGCAGTGTGCTGCCGCTGGGACATCCGTGTTCTCCTTCAACGTGGTCGCACAGTCTAGTGGCAGCGCGTGCGGTTGCGAAACCCGATGGGGCAGCACTCGCCCTGCGCTGCTCCGTAATCGAACGCATCACAAAAAACCCCTGGCTCACGCCAGGGGTCTGTGTGGCAGCGGCACGGCCGGCCAGCGACCGGCGCTACCGTCAGGCGGCGACTGTTTTAGCCACGTCCTGATACTCCTCGATCTGGTCGAAGTTCATGTAACGGTAGATCTCGGCACCGCTGGCGGCGATGACGCCGACGTCGGCCATGTACTCTTCCCGGGTCGGGATGCGGCCCAGACGCGAGCAGATCGCGGCCAGCTCGGCCGAACCCAGGTACACGTTGGTGTTGCGGCCCAGACGGTTGGGGAAGTTGCGGGTCGAGGTCGACATCGCCGTGGAGCCTTCACGGATCTGCGCCTGGTTGCCCATGCACAGCGAGCAGCCCGGCATTTCCATGCGCGCGCCGGTGGCGCCGAAGGTGCCGTACACGCCTTCCTTGGTCAGCTCGGAGGCATCCATCTTGGTCGGCGGGGCCACCCACAGGCGGGTCGGCAGGTCACGCTTGCCTTCCAGCAGCTTGGCGGCGGCGCGGAAGTGACCGATGTTGGTCATGCACGAACCAATGAACACCTCGTCGATTTTGGCGCCGGCGACCTCGGACAAGGTCTTCACATCGTCCGGATCGTTCGGGCAGGCCACGATCGGCTCGTGGATGTCGGCCAGGTCGATCTCGATGACGGCCGCGTACTCGGCATCTGCATCCGGTTCGAGCAGCTGCGGATCGGCCAGCCACTCCTTCATCTTGTCGATGCGACGCTGCAGCGAGCGCGGGTCCTGATAGCCCTCGGCGATCATCCACTGCAGCAGCGTGATGTTGCTGGTGAGGTATTCAATGATCGGTTCCTTGTCCAGGCGCACCGTGCAACCGGCCGCCGAACGCTCGGCCGAGGCATCGGACAGTTCGAACGCCTGCTCGACCTTCAGCTCCGGCAGACCTTCGATTTCCAGGATGCGACCGGAGAAGATGTTCTTCTTGCCGGCCTTGGCCACGGTCAGCAGGCCCGACTTGATCGCATACAGCGGAATGGCGTTGACCAGGTCACGCAAGGTCACACCCGGCTGCATCTGGCCCTTGAAGCGCACCAGCACCGACTCGGGCATGTCCAGCGGCATCACGCCGGTAGCGGCGGCGAAGGCGACCAGGCCCGAACCGGCCGGGAACGAAATGCCCACCGGGAAGCGGGTATGCGAGTCACCGCCGGTGCCGACGGTGTCCGGCAGCAGCATGCGGTTGAGCCAGCTGTGGATGACGCCATCGCCCGGACGCAGCGAGATGCCGCCACGGGTGGAGATGAACTCCGGCAGGGTGTGATGGGTCTTGACGTCCACCGGCTTCGGGTAGGCGGCGGTATGGCAGAACGACTGCATCACCAGGTCGGCCGAGAAGCCCAGGCAGGCCAGATCCTTCAGCTCGTCACGGGTCATCGGACCGGTGGTGTCCTGCGAGCCCACCGAGGTCATCTTCGGTTCGCAGTAGGTGCCCGGGCGCATGCCCTGTCCTTCGGCCAGGCCGCAGGCGCGGCCGACCATCTTCTGCGCCAGCGAGAAGCCCTTGCCGGTGTCGGCCGGCTGCACCGGCAGGCGGAACAGATCGGTCGGCGCCAGGCCCAGCGCTTCGCGTGCCTTGCCGGTCAGGCCACGGCCGACGATCAGCGGGATGCGGCCACCGGCACGCACCTCGTCAAACAGCACCTCGCTCTTCACCTCGAACTCGGCAATCACTTCGCCGTTCTTCAGTGCCTTGCCGTCGTACGGGCGCAGCTCGACAACATCGCCGTGCTCCATCTGCGAAACGTCCAGCTCGATCGGCAGCGCGCCGGCATCTTCCATGGTGTTGTAGAAGATCGGGGCGATCTTGCCGCCCAGGCAAACGCCACCGGCGCGCTTGTTCGGGATGTACGGAATGTCATCACCGGTCCACCACAGCACGCTGTTGGTGGCCGACTTGCGCGAGGAGCCGGTACCGACCACATCGCCGACGTAGGCCACCAGATGGCCCTTGTCCTTCAGCGAGAGGATCTGCTGGATCGGACCGCGCTTGCCATCCTCTTCCGGAGTGAAGGCGGCATCGTCACGCTTGTTCTTCAGCATCGCCAACGCGTGCATCGGAATGTCCGGACGGGTGGTGGCATCCGGCGCCGGGGAGAGGTCATCGGTGTTGGTCTCGCCCGGCACCTTGAACACGGTGATGGTCAGGCTCTGCGGGACTTCCGGCTTGCTGGTGAACCACTCGGCATCGGCCCAGCTCTGCAGCACGGCCTGCGCGTTGGCGTTGCCGGCCTTGGCCTTCTCCTGCACGTCATGGAAGGCATCGAACACCAGCAGGGTGTTCTTCAGCGCAGCGGCGGCGATGGTGCCGACGGCGGCATCGTCGAGCAGTTCGACCAGCGGGGCAACGTTGTAGCCGCCGAGCATCGTGCCCAGCAGTTCGGTCGCGCGCTCGCGGCTGATCAGCGCGCTCTTCTCGCTGCCAAAGGCGATGGCGGCCAGGTAGGAGGCCTTGACCTTGGCAGCGTCATCCACGCCGGCCGGAACGCGATGGGTCAGCAGGTCGAGCAGGAACTCGGCTTCGCCGGACGGCGGGTTCTTCAGCAGTTCGATGACATCGGCCGTCTGCTGCGCGCTCAGCGGCAGCGGCGGGATGCCAAGCGCAGCGCGCTCGGCGACGTGGTGGCGGTAGGCTTCCAACATGACAACTCCCGGGTAATGCTTGATGGAAAAAAACGAGAATGGGCTCAGGCGTGCGGCACGATCAGCTTCAGGCCCTTGAAGTAGTCGCGATGAAACGTGTCATTCCAGGTGATCAGGCCGTCGCACTGCAGCAGTGCATGGGCTCCCACCATGAATTCGGCCAGGCTGCGGCGGTCGGTGCCGCGTTGGCGGTGACGGCGCTGCATTTCACCCGCACGAAGTGCCGACTTGGCCTCCATCGGATTGAAATGCACGCCCATCTCTTCCAGCGCCTCGAGCACCTCGGCACCACCGCGCAGGCTGGCGCAGATCTCGGCGAGCGTCGCGCTACAGACCACCACTTTCCCGCCGACCAGGCTCTGCCGCAGGCAGGCCTCCACCGCGTCGGCCTGCGGGCCGTTGCTGAGCAGCTCGATCAGCACCGGTGAATCCACCGCGATCATCACGCCTGGCCTTCCTCACGTACGGCGCGCACCGCGTCGTCGGCCGAAGCGAAGCCGTCCAGGGCGAACTTGCCCCGCGCACGGGAAATCGCGTCGTCGACACTCTTGCGCAGGATGATGCGGCTGCCCTCGAGCTCAACCTTGAGCTGGGTGCCTTTGGTCAGCCCGAGGGCATCCCGGACCGCCTTGGGCAAGGTGATCTGTCCGCGTTCAGCAACCGTGGCTTCCATGAGGGGCCTCCTGAGTATGTACGAATTATACATACCTGCGACGCCATACCGCCAGCAGGGCTCTCCTCGCTGACAGAACGGCATGCCGGAACAAGGTAACCGGCTACCGCCCTGCTGCTGCACTTCGCTGATCGCCGCCAGCTATCGGTCTAGTCGTTACCTGAGGTCAGCACTTTTCCGTGGCAATGCGCTGCTTCGCGTAACTGTGATCCTGGCCCGATCGCGAGGCGGGCGCCCCAATAGACTCCGCGCGCGGCGGACCGTACCGAGGAATACACATCCGGATACACCCCCGCTCCCCCAATCAACAAAAAGGAGCTTCGATGCGTACCTATGCCCTTGCCCTGCTGCTGGCCGCCCCGCTGGTTTTCGCGGCGGCGCCGGCCCACGCCAATCCGTTCGGCGACCACGTCACCGGTATCGAGTTTACCCAGGCACAGCTCGACGAACTTGAAATCGGCAAGACCACCCAGGACCAGATCCGTGGCAAGTACGGCGCCCCGACCCGTCGCGAACAGCTCGGCGACACCCAGGTCTGGTACTACGACTACGCCCGAATCAAAGCCTTCGGCAGGAACGTGCAGGAATCGACGGTCTTCGAGTTCGGCAAGGACGGCAGGCTGAAGGAGAAATCGAAGGGTGGCGCGCCGGCCAGTACGGGCAACCCCCTGCTCGGCGGCTGACCGGGACGGACAGGCCACTGCGGTGGCGTGCAGCGGGACCTCGGATACTGACGCTTTCGGCATTTCGCTGCGCGTCATCTCCGGGGGACCGCGGCATATCGCGACGCGTGCCGTCGCCGCTCCAGCCCCTTCAGCAGCGGATGCGCGAAGCGTGACGGCGGTCCGTGGGCCGGGTGCTGGCGCATGACAGGCTGCTGGCTGCCTCCCATGCAGGTCTGCCGGACCTGCCCACCCACCCTCAAGCAGGCCTTGATGACGCCATACGAGTTCACGCAGTTCATTACCGAAGACGCGCTTGCGAGCGCCCTCTCCAACCAGCGCATGGGCATCGTCGTAGCGCGCGCCAAGCGCGAGACCCGAAGGCTGCTGGCGCAGCATTTCAGCATGTGGCAGGCCGGCAGCGACCTGCTGACGACGCTGATCGGTCGACCAGCGTCGGCCGCCGCTCGCCAGCACCACCTGCAGCAGCACCTGCTCGGGTTGCGGCAGCTGCGGATCATCCAGACGCTGCAGCACGCGCTCAGGTTTCGCCGTGACATCACGCCACCGGCGCACGTCGAGCTGATGCGCTTCAGCCAGCGCGTGACCACCGCCGAGACCAGCCAGTCGATGCTGTTTGACGCCTCTGCGATCAGCAGGGTCATCAGCCATCTCGGCCGCGCACCCGACAACGACCTCGGCACCGTTCCGGTGGAGGAAGCGCTGCGTGCTGCAGGCGAGCTGCCGCCTGCCGAGGTGGATGTCGAAGCGGCGATCCTGCTGACCGCCCGCCCGGGTGCTGCGGGTTGGGTCATGTCTGCCGAAGCGCTGGCACAGCTGGCCAGCCCGCTGCTGCATGCAGCGCATCACGAGGTCCGCAGCGCAGGCGCCCTGCGCGCCCACCTCCAGGAGCTGAAAGAGGACGCGTCTGCGCTGCGCAACCAGACGTCGGCCGGCGCAGGCCTCTACCGCATGCGGGAGGCACGCATGCAGGCCGGCATGGTCGAAAGCTGGATCGAGGTGCTCCAGTACCCGCAGGATCCTGCAGCACGCGCCCTGTTCGAGCAGCAGCAGCAGCGTCTGTCCGAGCTGCAGGCGCGCCGCGGGATGTCGCGCGATCAGCTCAGGGCGCGGCACAACCAGTGGCAGTCCACCGCCCGAAACCCGGTGGTCACCGCAGCTTCCGGTGCAGCGCAAGGCTCACGCGCGCTGACCGTGAGCTGGCCGCGTGGCGCAGCTGCATCCGGCGCTGCTCCGCCGCACCGGGAGACGCCGTGCGCGCCGGGCCGCTACCGCAGCGCACCCCGGCGTGACGGAACCACGGTATGTCTTTCGCCTGTTGACCTGGATGTGGGTCCTGACCTGCCTGGGCGTGGTCCACGCCCGGTTTACCCGACGGTACAGACCGCCCCCGAACTGCAGGCGCTGCTGGACACGCAGGAAGATCGACCTTCGCAAAAGGCTGTGCAACGTCATCGCAACCCGTGGATGGGGGTCTACATCCGCAATGCCAGTCCGGAGGTGCGTGCCGCTCTGCAGGCGTCCTCCGGCCCGCCCTTCAATGCCACCACTGGCACGCTCGCGCAGGCCCGCGCGCGCATCCATGCAACGAACCAGCTGCTGAACCGTGGCATGTTCCAGCATGCTGCACATCCGGCGGCTTTCGTGCAGGCCTACCTCGAAACGCATTTCCCCGCCGTGCCGGAGGACCTGATCCAGGGCAGCGCAAGCCTGACCGGCACCGCCATCGTCATCGACATCCTCGATGCGAGACGCCGGTTTCCCGGCACACCTGCCGAGCCCTGGCCGCAGACGCAACAGCGGTCCCTGCCCTTCAGCTGCACCCTGCCCATGCTGCAGGCCATCATCCACACACCCGACGAGCGCTGCAGCAGCGCCTCGATCGGTGACCTGCTGCGCCGCGACCGGGCGGACGGCCGCAACCTGCAGCTGGCAGCGGTCCAGGATTGCCAGACCCACTGGCCCGTGCATGGTCCTCGGCACCAGCAGCTGCATGCCGCGCTGGACAACATGACGCCGCCGCTGTTCGTGACGCTGCGCAGGCAATGGGACACACTCTTCAGCACGCTTCGCCACGATGCCGGCTACATGGCGGCGCTGGCCCAGCAGTTCGATCTGTTTATGTCAGCGCGGCTGGATGACCTGCGCCTGCGGCGGCGCTCGACCACCCTGGCCGGTGTGCCGGCCCCGGAGCGCCGCTTCCACGCAGGGCAGGCACAGCGCGCCCGTATAGGGCGGCAGATGATGACCCTGCTCAAACTGCAGGATCATGGTGTTGTTGCCGACGGGCTGATTCTGCTGCCGGGCAGACACAGCGGAGAGTACCTGGCCATACCGGTATGCAAGGCACTGCCGGCCCGCACGCTGCGGTTTGTCCACGATGCGCGCAGCCGGGCGCTGGTGCTCGACGACAACGACATCGACTGGCTGGGCAGCTTCTTCGCCCCCGACCTGCTGCAGAAGTCCATCGATCCGTCGGCCGCGATCCCGCTGCCCAGCGATCCCCGCTGCACGCGACAGGAACTGGAGCGCTCCGGCACCCGCCACTACCTGAGCACCTTCACGCTGCTGGACAGCACAGACCCGATCGCCACCTTGTCCGAAGCGCGGCTGGCACGCCAACAGCAGGCCGGGCGCGCGCTGCTGCGCTCGCAGGATGAGCTCGATGCCGGGCAGCGCGCCAGGCTTCTGAGCGAGATCGCCACCGTTGCGACGGTGGCGTCTTTCGTGCTGCCGTTTGGACAGGCCCTGCTGCCGGAAATGCTTGCGCTGGATGGCACGGTCCTGACCGTGCTCGACGGCGCCATCGGCGTCGCCAACTACGGCGGGCTCGCAGGCAGCTTCGCGGCAGGCTGGGAGCAGACCCGCGCCGACGCTGACAACCCGGACCAGGCCCGCAAGGACGTGGAGAACCTGTTGGAGAGCGCGGTCCTGAACCTGTTGCTGCTGACCCCTGGCCTGCCGCATGGCGCCGGCAGGGGAGCGAAGCTGCGGCACGCGGACCAGCAGCTCGCGCAGACACGGGCCCGCAGCGTGCTGGCCAGGCCTGCCACGCGCGGCCCGCATGCCCAGGTACACATGCTGGGCGAGGAGCAGTTCATCGCGCTGGAGGGGAACACGCTGCATCGAGTGCGTTGGGACCCTGCGGCGCGTGGTTACCGGGGCATGACGCAGGCGGAAGAAGCGGCGGGCAAGCCGCTGCACGACTGTCCTCTGTTCAAACGCCGCCGACACGGGTTCAAGCACGCGCGGGGACGCCGCAAGGGGCCGATACGGGAAACAGATGCAGCGCCGGCGCCGGGCGGCGCGGAGGCGGACGCCGTCCGACGTGGCGGTGGGCAGGCGGCCAATACGGCGCCGGCGTCGGCTGCCGCTGCCGGTCACCAGAGCGTCCTCAGCCCGCCACTGGTGCTCCCCGAGGGCATCACCCGCACGCCGGTGCCCGACTCGCCCTACGTGCTGTTCGCAGCCGCCCATCACAACGGGCAGCCGGCAACGAGCACCCGGCTTACTGTGGTGGCCCATGGCTACTATCTCAGTGCAGAAAACGAGTTGGCGGCGGGCACCGTGCCGGTGAGCATTCCCGCCGATGTCACTGTCCAGATGGCAGCACCGCATGGCGAGTTCCTCAACGCAAATCTCGATTCCCTGCTCAACCCGCCCGCCGGCACCCGCCCCTACGTCACGCTGAAGGTCCAGCGGGGCGCGGTTAGCGTGGTCGACATCAATTTCATGCAGGACCAGCCGGAGCTGTACTACGACAACATGGCCACGCACTTCAATCCGATGGGCCGGCAGGCCACGCTGGGACGGACCGATGGTCTGCAGAACTACCGGCACCACCTCGGTGGCGACCCCGAGCAGGAGATCGCCGACAGCGTGCACTGGAACCGCCAGCAGGCCCAGGCAGAGGGCGTGGCCGCCACCGATGTGCTGGCAATCGGGCCGGAACACGGTGTCGATTCTTCCGCGCGTGCGGTGGCGCATGACACGGGGGTGCAGCGGGTGCTGGACCTGATCGACCAGGGCAGGCTGACCAATCCGGCCGGGCAGAAGTACACGACGGTCTACTTTGCCCATTGCCGCAATCTCGAGACCGCTGCGCCGGGGTCAGTGCAGGACTACTACATCACCGCCGAGGCCGCCCGCGCCGCCGAGGCCGCCGCGCAGCCTCGCCACAGGCGCCATGAAGCGCAGCGCGCGCCCCCTCTGCAGGTGACCCTGGAGATCTACCGACGGGATGATGACCGCTCCGCCTTCCGCCGCACGGCGCTCACCTTCACCGCACTGGCCCGGACCCGCCGCCCGCTGCGGGCACCGACACAAGTGCCGGCGAACGGGCCCCGGATACCTGCAGCTTCGCCGTCCAGGCGCGCGCGTCCCCGCGCGGAACCGGTGCGCTGACGAACACTTGACGGGTTGCGGTCATGACATCGGCGCTACATATGAACGTGTAAGCTTTGTCGATGATGCCCCTTGCCGACAGGACGTGTCAGCCTGGCCGCGATGGGGATGGACACAAGCGCGCATGCCGTCCGTCAACGGCAGCAAGCCATTCGCAAGAGGAGTCATCGGCAATGAGTGATTCGTTCTCCACCCGCAGCCAGCTGGACGTCGCCGGCACGCGCTACGAGTACTACAGCCTGCCCAAGCTGGGCCAGCGCTTCGACATTTCCCACCTGCCGTACTCCATGAAGATTCTGCTGGAGAATCTGCTGCGTCACGAAGATGGCGGGGCGACCGTGGGCGCCGATCACATCGAGGCAGTGGCGCGCTGGCAGCCTGCCGCCGAGCCGGAGACCGAGATCGCGTTCATGCCGGCGCGCGTGGTGCTGCAGGACTTCACCGGCGTGCCCTGCGTGGTGGACCTGGCCGCCATGCGCGACGCGGTGGTCAAACTCGGCGGTCGGCCTGAGCAGATCAATCCGCAGATCCCCTCCGAACTGGTCATCGACCACTCGGTGCAGGTCGACGTGTTCGGCAAACCCGATGCGCTGGATATCAACGGGCGGATCGAGTTCGAGCGGAACCAGGAGCGGTACGGCTTCCTGCGCTGGGGGCAGAAAGCCTTCAACAACTTCAAGGTAGTGCCACCGAACACCGGCATCGTGCACCAGGTGAATCTGGAGAATCTGGCCCGGGTGGTGATGACCGGCGAGCGCGACGGCCGCCTGCTTGCCTACCCGGATACCGTGTTCGGCACCGACAGCCATACGACCATGATCAACGGTATCGGCGTGCTGGGCTGGGGCGTAGGCGGCATCGAGGCGGAGGCTGCGATGCTGGGCCAGCCGTCGTCGATGCTGATTCCGCAGGTCGTCGGCTTCAAGCTCAGCGGTCGTCTGCCCGAGGGCGCCACAGCGACCGACCTGGTGCTCACCGTCACCCAGATGCTGCGCAAGCTCGGTGTGGTCGGCAAGTTTGTCGAGTTCTTCGGCGACGGCCTGCAGCACCTGCCGCTGGCCGACCGCGCCACCATCGGCAACATGGCACCCGAGTACGGCGCCACCTGTGGCATCTTCCCCATCGATGCCGAGTCACTGAACTACCTGCGCCTGTCTGGCCGCAGCGAGGATCAGATCGCGCTGGTGGAAGCCTATGCCAAGGCGCAGGGTCTGTGGCACGAACCGGGCAGCGCGCCGGCCCAGTACAGCGCCACCCTCGAACTGGACATGGCCACGGTCAAGCCTTCGCTGGCCGGCCCCAAGCGTCCGCAGGACCGTGTGCTGCTGGAGGACGTCAAGGCCAACTACCGCGAGGCGCTGGTCGGCCTGACCGCCAGCCGGGACCGCAAGGATACAGATGTGGCAACCTTCGTCGGCGAAGGCGGCGGCGCTGCGGTGGGCAACGAGCAGCTGGCCAAGGGCCAGGCCGACATCGAGATCGACGGGCACACGGTGCGGCTGAAGGACGGCGCCGTGGTCATCGCGGCCATTACGTCCTGCACCAACACCTCCAACCCTGCGGTGATGATCGGCGCGGGACTGTTGGCACGCAACGCAGCAGCCAGGGGGCTGAACCGCCAACCCTGGGTTAAAACATCGCTCGGGCCAGGCTCGCGGGTGGTCACCGACTATCTGGAAAAGGCCGGTGTGCTCAAGGAACTGGAGAAGATCGGTTTCTACGTGGTCGGCTACGGCTGCACCACCTGCATCGGCAATTCCGGCCCGCTGCCGGCCGAGGTCAGCGCCGGGATCACCGCTGGCGACCTGGCGGTGACCTCGGTGCTGTCGGGCAACCGCAACTTTGAAGGGCGTGTGCACCCGGAAGTGAAGATGAACTACCTGGCCAGCCCGCCGCTGGTGGTGGCCTACGCCATTGCCGGCACCACCGACATCGACCTGACCACCGAGCCGCTGGGTACCGGCAGCGACGGGCAGCCGGTCTACCTGCGCGACATCTGGCCGAGCAACAAGGAGATCGGTGACGTCATCGCCGCGACGATCGGGCCGGAAATGTTCAAGCAGAACTATGCCGACGTCTTCAAGGGCGACTCGCGCTGGAACACCATTGCCTCACCCGACGGCGAACTTTACGCGTGGAGCGATGCGTCCACCTACATCAAGAACCCGCCCTATTTCGACGGCATGACGATGCAGACCGGCCGCATCGAGGACGTACAAGGTGCGCGCGTGATGGGGCTGTTCGGCGACTCCATCACCACCGACCACATCTCACCAGCGGGCAACATCAAGAAGGACTCGCCGGCCGGTCGTTTCCTGCAGGAACGCGGCGTGCAGCCGCCGGACTTCAACAGCTACGGCAGCCGCCGCGGCAACGACGATGTCATGGTCCGCGGCACCTTCGCCAACATCCGCATCAAGAACCTGATGTTCGGCGGCGAGGAAGGCGGCAACACGCTGTATTACCCGCCTGCGGGCGGCGAGCCGGAGAAGCTGGCGATCTACGACGCGGCGATGAAATACAAGGCCGACGGCGTACCGCTGGTGGTACTGGCCGGCAAGGAGTACGGCACCGGTTCCTCACGTGACTGGGCCGCCAAGGGTACCTTGCTGCTCGGCGTCAAGGCGGTCATCGCCGAGAGTTTCGAGCGCATCCACCGCTCCAACCTGGTCGGCATGGGCGTGCTGCCGCTGCAGTTCCGCAACGGGGAGAGTGCCCGGTCGCTGGGGCTGGATGGCTCGGAGACCTTCGACATCACTGGATTGCAGGACGGCGCCAGCAAGCGCGCCACGGTGAGGGCCACCCGCGCAGACGGCAGCCAGACGACATTCGAGGTGTCGGTAATGCTGCTGACGCCGAAAGAGGTGGAATACTTCCGCCACGGCGGACTGCTGCAGTACGTGCTGCGCCAACTGGCATCACGCTGACGCTTCTGGGCCTGCTCCCGCTCCCCCGCAAGCGGCGGGGGCGGGCCCGTCAGCCGGTGCGGCGCGGGTGAAAGCGCACACACGGGTGCCTGGTCGGTGAATTATCAATAATTCCCAATTCAGATATTTATCCTGAAACGGGTGTAGGCTGGGACCATCTTCCGGCTGGAGTCGGCCATGTTGCACGCACCTGTACGCTTCGACCCGATCAACGAGCTCACCCGCACCACGGCGTCGTCGGTGAAGGAGCATTGGCGCAAGGTCATGCAGGAGGTCCGCGAGCAGCGGATGGTGGTGGTCACCAACCACAATGAGCCGCAGGCGGTCATCGTGTCGGCCGAGCAGTACCGCGCATTGCAGTCCAGGGTGGAGGCCCTGGAGCAGTCGCTGGACGCCCTGCGCGCCCAGGCGCCGCAACTGGCTGAACTGCGCGACAGCTTTGATCAGCGTCTGGCGGTACTGCAGCAGGCAGATGCTGGCCTGCGTGCACGCGACCTGCTGCGCCAGCCGGCCCGCCTCCATGGCGCGGTTAAGGCCGGCAGCGGCTACTGATGCCGCGCCCGTTCCTGTACGTGCTTGCCGGGGTAAATGGTGCCGGCAAGAGTTCGATTGGCGGACAACTTCTGCGCCAGGCCGGGCTGGACTGGTTCAACCCGGACACCTATGCGCGGCAGCTGGTCAGGCAACCAGGCCTGGCCCAGAGCGAGGCCAACAGCCAGGCATGGCAGGAGGGGATGCGCCGGCTGCACCACGCCCTGCACCACGGCCGGAACCACGCATTCGAGACCACCCTCGGAGGGCGCTCGATCAGCGCGGCCCTGCACGAGGCGTCGGCCACGCATGACGTGCTGGTGTGGTTCTGTGGGCTTGCCAGCCCGGAGCAGCACCTGGCCCGCGTGCAGGCCAGAGTCGAAGCAGGTGGCCATGCCATCAGCGAGGCCGACATACGCCGGCGCTACCCTGCGGCCCAGGCGAATCTGGTTGCCCTGATGCCAGTGCTCGCCCAGCTGCAGGTGTATGACAACAGTGCCGACGCAGCCCCGGGAGATGCGGTTCCGGACCCTGTACTCGTGCTGCAGATGGAGGCCGGCCGCCTCTGCTGGCCTGTAGCCGACGACCTTGCCCAGCTGCAGCGGACACCGCGCTGGGCTGCCCCGCTGCTGGAAGCTGCCCTGCGCCTGTCGTAGAGCGGGCCGCTGCCCCGCTGCCGCCCTGCACCACACCGCTTACCGCGGCGGCGCCTCCGGATCGGTCCGCAACGCGCGCACCAAGCCGACCATGTAGAACGCCAGCGTGAAGGAGAACGGCAACCCGCACAGCACCACCGCCGTCTGCATCGCGCTGAAATTGCCGGCCAGCAGCAGCCCGATGCTCACCACGGTGATCACCACCGCCCAGAACACCCGCAGCCAGACCGGCGCATCATGACCGTCCTCGACACCGCCATCGACCCGGCGCGTGCACAGGTTGGCGATCATCAAGGTGCCCGAATCCACCGGGGTCAGGAACAGTACAAAGCCGATCACCACGGCGGCACCGGCTACATAGGGCGCGCCCGGCAGATACTCCAGCAGCTTGAACAGCGTCATCGCCGCGTCCGTGCGCGCCACCTCGCCGAGCACCGCCTGACCGTGGTTGAGAACCAGATCGATCGCGGTGTTGCCAAAGATCGACAGCCACGCAAGCGTGAAGCCCAAGGGAATCAGCAGCACGCCCAGAATGACCTCACGGATGGTCCGCCCGCGCGAGATGCGCGCCACGAAGAGACCGACGAACGGGGCCCAGGCGATCCACCATGCCCAGTAGAACAGCGTCCAGCTGCCCAGCCATGCACGCCCGTCCGGCTGGTTGAGGTAGATGTCGAAACTCTTGCCGACAAAGGAAGCCAGATAATCACCGGTGTTCTGCACCAGCCCGTCCAGCAAATGCAGCGTCGGACCGCAGACCAGTACGAACAGCAGCAGCAGGCACAGCAGGCGCACGTTGAGGTTGGACAACCAGGCAATGCCCTTTTCCACACCGGCGACCACGCCGATGGTAGCCACCACCATCATCACCAACACGATCACCACCAGCACCTGCGGGGTGTTGGGCACGTGGAACAGATAAACCAGCCCTGACTGCACCACCAGCGCGCCGATGCCGAGGTTGGTCACCATCGAGATCATCGTGGCGAGGATGCCAAAACCGTCAACCATGTCGCCGATGGTCCCGTGAATGCGTTCGCCGAACACGGGGTACAACGCCGAGCGCAAGGCCAGGGGCAGGTTTCGCCGGTAGGCGAAGTAACCCAGCGCCACCCCAACCAGCGCATACAGCGCCCAGCCATGCAGGCCCCAGTGCAGGAAGGTCAGCATCATCGCCTCGCGCGCGGCCGACACCGTGCCGCCGGGCTGGTCGGGCGGCAGCAGGAAGTGATCGAGCGGCTCGTAGGCACCGTAATAGAGCAGCGCGATGCCGATACCGGCCGAGAACAGCATCGAAACCCACGGCACATAGCCAAAGGCCGGTGATTCCTCGTTGTGGCCCAGGCGGATACGCCCGTGGCGCGAGAAGGCCAGCCACGCCACGAAGCACAGGCAGGCCACCATCAACACCATGTACCACCAGCCAAACGCAGCGGAGACCTGCGCCTGTGCGACCTGCAGCCAGTGTTCGCTGGCCTGGGGATTGAGGACGGTCAGCAGGCCCAGCACGCCGATGGACACAGCGGAACTGAGGAAAACAAAGCCGTTCAGGCGCAACGGCGAAGAGGGCGAGGGAGGAGAGGTCGAGGACATCAGGGGCGTCTCGAGGAGATCCAGGGGCATGGGAGGCCGGCCGGATCCGGGAGCCGGCCACCCAACGCTGGGGCGCGCACGGGTATCCTGATCTTTATTGATTGAACGTTCAATCAATAAAAAGCATAATGCGACCCTGACTCGGTTCAGCCGGGCCCCCGATGAGGATGCACAATGCCAAAAAAAGGCGTAGAGCCGGTCCGGCGCGAGCAGTTGATCCGGGCGACCTTCCAGACCATCGACGAGATCGGCCTGGCCGACGCCACGGTCGCCACCATCGCGCGCAAGGCAGGCCTGTCCACCGGCATCGTCGCGCATTACTTCGGCGACAAGGATGGGCTGCTCAATGCAGCCATGCGCCAGATCCTGCGTGAGCTGAAGGCCGCTGTGGCCCAGTACCGCCAGCATGCCGGCGACACCCCGCAGCAGCAGCTGCGCGCGATCATCGACGGCAATTTCGATGAAAGCCAGACCAACGGCACCGCCATGCGGGTCTGGCTGACCTTCTGGGCCGCCAGCATGCATCAGCCCGAACTGGCTCGACTGCAGCGCGCCAACGACCAGCGCCTGTATTCGAATCTATGCCACCAGTTCCGCCGCGTGCTGGCCGACGGTCCGGCCCGTCACGCCGCCCGTGGTCTGGCCGCGTTGATTGACGGCCTGTGGCTGCGCGGCAGTCTGGTCGGCGGGCAGTTCAACGCCGACAAGGCGCGCCAGATCGCCTATGCGTATGTCGACTCGCTCTTGCACGACAACGCGCTATAAGCGCTGTGCAACCGATCCCTCTCCCCTCCCCTTCGCCCCTTCCCCCTTCCAACAGGAGCACGTCATGACCTCACTGCCTGTGCAGCAGCTCTACATCCACGGCCGCCGGGTCGATGCCACCAGCGGCCGGACCTTCGACACCGTTAACCCGGCGACGGGCGAAGTAATCGCCCAGGTCCAGGTGGCCAGCCAGGCCGACGTTGAAAGTGCGGTGGACAGTGCCAGCAAGGGCCAGCAGGTCTGGGCGGCGATGACCGCCATGGAGCGCTCGCGCATCCTCCGCCGCGCCGTGGACATCCTGCGTGAGCGCAACGATGCTCTGGCCCAGCTGGAAACCCTGGACACCGGCAAGGCCCTGAGCGAAACCACCACGGTGGACATCGTCACCGGCGCCGACGTGCTGGAGTACTACGCCGGCCTGGCCACCGCGATCGAAGGCAACCAGGTGCCCTTGCGCGAGTCCAGCTTCTTCTACACCCGCCGCGAGCCGCTGGGCGTGGTCGCCGGTATCGGCGCCTGGAACTACCCGATCCAGATCGCGCTGTGGAAGTCCGCCCCCGCGCTCGCCGCAGGCAACGCCATGGTGTTCAAGCCCTCGGAAGTGACGCCGCTGACCGCGATCAAGCTGGCCGAGATCTATACCGAAGCCGGCGTGCCCGATGGTGTGTTCAACGTCGTGCAGGGCCCGGGCCGTGAGGTTGGCCAGTGGCTGACCGAACACCCGGTGATCGAGAAGATCTCCTTCACCGGCGGCGTGGAAACCGGCAAGAAGGTCATGGCCTCGGCCGCTTCCTCGTCGCTGAAGGAAGTGACGATGGAACTGGGCGGCAAGTCGCCGCTGATCGTGTGCGACGACGCCGATCTGCAGCGCGCCGCCGATATCGCGGTGATGGCCAACTTCTTCAGTTCCGGGCAGGTCTGCACCAACGGCACGCGCGTGTTCGTGCCGCGCAGGCTGCTGTCCGCATTCGAAGCGGCGGTGGTCGAGCGCGTCAAGCGCATCCGTATCGGCGACCCGCAGGACGCGCAGACCAATTTTGGTCCGCTGACCAGCTTTGGCCACATGGACAACGTGCTGCGCTACATCGAAAGCGGCAAGGCCGAGGGTGCACGTCTGCTGGTGGGCGGTGAGCGCGCCAGCGACGGCGCGCTGGCCAAGGGCGCCTACGTGCTGCCGACGGTCTTCAGCGACTGCCGTGACGATATGACCATCGTGCGCGAGGAGATCTTCGGGCCGGTGATGAGCATCCTGGCCTACGACGATGAGGACGAAGCGGTTCGCCGCGCCAACGACACCCACTTCGGTCTGGCCGCCGGTGTGGTCAGCTCGGACATCAACCGGGCACACCGCATCATCCACCGCCTGCAGGCGGGCATCTGCTGGATCAACACCTGGGGTGAATCGCCCGCTGAGATGCCGGTGGGCGGCTACAAGCAGTCCGGCGTGGGCCGTGAAAACGGCATCTCCACCCTCGCCCATTACACCCGCATCAAGTCGGTCCAGGTCGAACTGGGCGACTACGCCAGCGTGTTCTGAGCGCCTTCCTGCCCCCCCCTTCCATGACAGCCGGCGCCGCCCAAGGCGCGCCGGCGCGGAGAACACCACGATGAGCACCATCGACGAATACGACTACATCATCATCGGTGCCGGCTCGGCCGGCAACGTACTGGCCACCCGGCTGACCGAAGACAGCGACGTGCGCGTGCTGCTGCTGGAAGCCGGTGGCCCCGATTACCGCCTGGATTTCCGTACCCAGATGCCGGCCGCTCTGGCCTACCCGCTGCAGGGCAAGCGTTACAACTGGGCCTACAAGACCGATCCCGAGCCGCATATGAACAACCGTCGCATGGACTGCGGCCGTGGCAAAGGACTGGGCGGCTCATCGCTGATCAACGGCATGTGCTATATCCGCGGCAACGCGATGGACTACGACAACTGGGCCAGCATGCCCGGCCTGGAAGACTGGACCTACGCCGACTGCCTGCCCTATTTCCGCAAGGCCGAGACGCGCGACATCGGGCCCAACGATTACCACGGCGGTGACGGCCCGCTGCGGGTGACCACGCCGAAGGCAGGCAACAATGAACTGTTTGCCGCGATGGTCGAGGCCGGGGTGCAGGCCGGCTATCCGCGCACCGATGACCTCAACGGCTACCAGCAGGAGGGCTTCGGTCCGATGGACCGTACCGTGACCCCGCGTGGCCGCCGTTCCAGCACGGCGCGCGGCTATCTGGACCTGGCCAGGCCGCGTCCCAACCTGACCATCGTCACCCATGCGCTGACCGACCGCATCCTGTTCGACGGCCGCCGCGCCGTCGGCGTGGCCTGGCTGCACCACAACCAGTCGCAGCAGGCGCGCGCGCGCCGCGAAGTGCTGCTGTGCAGCGGCGCGATCGCCTCGCCGCAGGTGCTGCAGCGCTCCGGCGTTGGCCCTGCCGACCTGCTGCGTGGGCTGGACATCGAGGTAGTGCACGATCTGCCGGGCGTGGGGGCCAACCTGCAGGATCACCTGGAGATGTACCTGCAGTACGAGTGCAAGAAGCCGGTGTCACTGGCTCCGGCGCTGAAGCTCTACAACCAGCCTGCCATCGGCGCGGAGTGGCTGTTTGCCGGCACCGGCATCGGCGCCAGCAACCAGTTCGAGGCCGGCGGCTTCATCCGCAGCGAGGACGAGTTCGACTGGCCGAATCTGCAGTATCACTTCCTGCCGGTGGCGATCAACTACAACGGCTCGAACCCGATCAAGGAACACAGCTTCCAGATGCACGTCGGTTCGATGCGCTCGCCCAGCCGTGGCCGCGTCCATCTGCGCTCGAAGGACCCACGCGTGCACCCGAGCATCCTGTTCAATTACATGTCCCACGACCAGGACTGGCGTGAGTTCCGCGCCGCGATCCGGATCACCCGTGAGATCTTCGCCCAGCCGGCGCTGGCCCCCTACAGCGGGCGCGAGATCTCCCCGGGCAAGGACCTGCAGACCGACGCGCAGATCGACGCCTTCGTGCGCGAGCATGCCGAGACCGCCTACCATCCGTCCTGCACCAACAAGATGGGCAGCGCCGCTGATCCGATGGCGGTGGTCGATCACCACGGCCGCGTACACGGGCTCGAAGGCCTGCGGGTCATCGATGCCTCGATCATGCCGCAGGTGGTCACCGGCAACCTCAACGCGCCGACCATCATGATCGCCGAGAAGCTGGCCGATGTGATTCGCGGCCGTGCTCCGCTGCCGCGCAGCACCGCGCCGTACTTCAAGGCCAACGGCGCACCGCCGCGCCGCGCCTGACGGCCACAGGTGCCGGGCGTGCCCGGCACCTTTCTGCAGCTCCGGCGTTGATGGGCCCGGCCGGCCAAGGGCGGGCCCTTCGCGTTTTCCATCCGTACCGGTATGCTTCGATGGCGGGAACCGCGCGACAATCGCGCCCCCGCACCCAACATCACCGTTTCCTGGAGGGGGAAATATGAGCCTGGAACAACCCTGGCTGCAGAGCTATCCGAACGGCGTACCCGCGCAGATCGATGTCGACGAGTTCCATTCGGTATCTGCAGTCTTCGATGCTTCCGTGGCCAATTTCCGTGACCGGCCAGCCTACTCCAGCTTCGGCAAGGAGCTCACCTACGGGCAGACCGATGCGCTGGTCGAGCAGTTCGCTGCGTACCTTCTGGGCGAGCTGCAGCTGAAGAAAGGCGACCGCGTCGCCCTGATGATGCCCAACTGCCTGCAGTACCCGGTAGCTACCTTCGGCGTGCTGCGCGCCGGCCTGACCGTGGTCAACGTCAACCCGCTGTACACCGCGCGCGAACTCAAGCACCAGCTGGTCGACGCTGGCGTATCGGTGCTGGTAGTGGTGGACAACTTCGGCGACACCGTGCAGCAGGTCATCGCCGATACGTCGGTCAAGCACGTGGTCACCACCGGCCTGGGCGACATGCTCGGCGCCAAGGGCGTGGTGATCAACTTCGTGCTCAAGTACATCAAGAAGATGGTGCCCAACTACCATCTCAAGGGTGCCATCCGTTTCCGCCAGGCGCTGAAGCTTGGCAGCGCGCATACCCTGCCCAAGGTGGAAGTCGACCACGACGACATCGCTTTCCTGCAGTACACCGGTGGCACCACCGGCGTGGCCAAGGGCGCGATGCTCACCCACCGCAACCTGATCGCCAACATGCAGCAGGCCTCGGCGTGGATCAGCGCCTCGGGCATCCAACCGGGCAAGGAGGTGATCATCACCGCCCTGCCGCTGTACCACATCTTCGCGTTGACGGCCAACGGGCTGGTCTTCATGAAATTCGGCGGCTGTAATTATCTGATCACCAATCCGCGCGACATGAAGGGTTTCGTCAAGGAGCTCGGCGCGACCCGCTTCACTGCCATCACCGGCGTCAATACGCTGTTCAACGGCCTGCTCAATACCCCTGGCTTCGACCAGCTCGATTTCTCCGCGCTGAAAGTCACCCTGGGCGGCGGCATGGCCGTGCAGCGTTCGGTGGCCGAGCGCTGGAAGAAGGTGACCGGCGTGACCCTGGTGGAGGCCTACGGCCTGACCGAGACCTCGCCGGCGGCCTGCATCAACCCGCTCACGCTGGAGGAGTACAACGGTTCCATCGGCCTGCCCATCCCCTCCACCGACGCCTGCATCAAGGATGACAACGGCAAGGAGATGCCACAGGGCGAAGTCGGCGAGCTGTGCATCCGCGGGCCGCAGGTGATGAAGGGCTACTGGCAGCGCCAGGACGAGACCGCCAAGGCGATCGACAGTGATGGCTGGCTGCATACCGGCGACATGGCGCGCATGGATGAGAAGGGCTACTTCTACATCGTCGACCGCAAGAAGGACATGATCCTGGTGTCCGGCTTCAACGTTTATCCAAACGAAGTCGAAGACGTGATCGCGATGATGCCCGGCGTGCTCGAGGTGGCTGCGGTCGGCGTGCCCGACGAGCGCTCAGGCGAAGTGGTCAAGGTGGTCATCGTCAAGAAGGATCCGAACCTGACCGCAGAACAGGTCAAGGAGCATGCGCGCGCCAACCTTACCGGTTACAAGCACCCGCGCATCGTCGAGTTCCGCAAGGAACTGCCCAAGACCAACGTGGGCAAGATCCTGCGTCGCGAGCTGCGCGACGCGCCGCCGCAGGGCTGAGCAGTGCCCTGCCGCACGCTGCATCAGGAGCCGGCCGAAAGGCCGGCTCTTTCCGTTCTGACTTTCCGATAGAGCGTAAGGCTCTGTTGTGCAGGTCGATTTCATCGGTGCAGGTGAACGGCGGTGTAGCATCGCGGCGTGTGGACCCGTCCGGCCCGCCGACCACCGACTCTCTCGCGGGCCAGCCCAGCTGAGGAACCTGCCATGAGCACTATTGAAAAGCTGCCCGTCACCCGTCCGTTCACCACCATCCGTACTGAGGACAGCACGGACGGCGCAGCACACTGGCTGTACATGCACGCCGATGCGGCCACGGGTATCCGCCCGTGCTGCCGCAAGGACATGCTCGATGAGATGTGGAGCTACATGAGCGCCATCACCCGTGGCCCATCCACCCATCATGACGGTCGCCTGCGCCACTTCGTGCTGGCCTCCGACGCCGCTGCCTACAACCTCGGCGGCGATCTGGATCTGTTCACCCGGCTGATCCGCGAAGGCAACCGGGATCGTCTGCTGGCCTACGCGCAGCGCTGTGTTGAAGGCGTGCATCATCTCCACACCGGCTTCGGCGGCGACGTACGCTCGATCGCGCTGATCCAGGGCGACGCGCTGGGCGGTGGGCTGGAGATGGCCTTGGCCTGCCACACCATCGTGGCCGAGGAGGATGCCGGGATGGGGCTGCCCGAGGTGCTGTTCGGCCTGTTCCCCGGCATGGGCGCGTACTCGTTCCTGTGCCGCCGCGTGGCCCCGCAGGTGGCCGAGAAGATCATCCTGGACGGTCAGGTGTACTCCGCACAGGAAATGCACGCGCTGGGCGTGGTCGATGTGCTGGTGAAGAAGGGCGAAGGCCGCAAGGCGGTCGAGGACCTGATCCGCCAGCACCAGCGCATTCCGCATTCCTACCTGGCGATGAACGCTGCGCGCAATCTGGCGCAGGCGGTGAGCTACGACGAACTTCTGGAAATCACCAAGCTGTGGGTCGACTCGGCGCTTGCGCTGGGTGACCGGTCGCTGCGGACCATGGATCGCCTGATCAAGGCGCAGACCCGCCGCGCGGGCCTGGATGCTGCCTGAGCGGACCTCCCCCCACGGAGACCAAGCCCGGAGTATCTCCGGGCTCTTCCGCGGGGCAGCTGACGACCGTAGGTCGTCACGCTTCTGCCCTCGCCCTACACATCGTCCATCTGGCTGCGCGCCTTGCGCTGGGCGCGCGCATCGAGCGCCTGGCGACCTTCCTTCAGCGTGTCGGCCAGCACCGACATCCGCTGTCGCCACTCGGCCTTGAGCTGCCAGTCGGCCATGCGCATCAGCTCACCGGCGCGGTTGGCAACGCGTTCCAGGCCAAGGTTGCTGGCCACGCCCTTGATGGCGTGGGCATGGTCGCGGACCTTGTCCCACTGCGCGCTCTCTCCGGCGCTGCCAGCCTCGCGCAGACAGGTCGCGGCATCGTCCAGGCACTGCCGGATGAACTCACGCTCAAAGCCCTCCCCCATGCCCAGCGACGCCAGTTCGTCCAGCACCCTTGAATCGAGCACGCCATCCAGACGTGTGGCGGTTCTGGGCGTGGGTGCCACCGCCTTCAGGTCGCGGTTGCCGGCGACCTCGGCCAGCGTATCGAGCAGACGGACAGCCACCACGGGCTTGGCCATGAACGCGTAAGCGCCGGCCTGTGTGCAGCGTTGGATGGCCTCGGGTGTGACGTCGGCACTGAGGACCAGCACCGGCGTACGCGGGCCGCCACCGGCCTGCATCACCCGCAGCTGCTTGAGCATGTCGAGCCCGCTCATGCCCGGCATGTGCAGATCCACGATGGCTGCGTCAAAGTCGGTCTCGGCCAAGGCATCAAGCACCGCTTCGCCGCCGTCCACGCACATCGCGCGATGACCGGCCTTCTGCAGCAGCCGCTGCAGCACCATGCGGTTGGCTTCGTGATCGTCGGCCACCAGGATATTGAGGCTGCGCACGCGGGCGCGATGACGCAGGAACGGGTCGGCAAAGGCAATCACATTGCCTGTCTCCGCGCTGGCGGTCTCTCCTGCCAGCGCCGGAACCGGCGTGACCAGTACCGGACGCGGCGGCAGGAACGGCAGCTCGACCCAGAACCGGCTGCCCTGCGGCGGGTTGTCCTCGTGCCCGATGACCCCACCCATCGCCTCGACCAGGCCCTTGGCAATCGTGGTGCCCAGACCAGTTCCCTCATGGCGCCGGGCCATGCTGACATCGGCCTGTTCAAAGGCTTCGAACAACCGTCCGCGCATGGTCTGCGGCACGCCGATACCGGTGTCGATGATGTCAAACCGCAACCGCACCGCGCCGGAGACATCGGCCTGGACCACGCCCACGCGCACCTCGACGCTGCCGTTGTCGGTGAATTTCACCGCGTTGCCGGCCAGATTGAGCAGAATCTGCCGCAGGTGCCCGACATCACCGCGCAGGCGCGGCGGCACTTCCGGCGCCACATGGACGCGGTAGTCCAGCCGCTTGGCCTTGGCCTGCGGCAGTAGGATCAGGCCGATGGCCTGCATCACGTCGACCAGGGCGAAGTCCTCGGCCGCCACCCGCAGCTTGCCCGCTTCGATGGCCGAGATGTCCAGCACCTCCTCCACCAGCGCCAGCAGGCTGCGCGAAGACGCCTGGATCGTGTTGAGGCATTCGCGCTGCTCGTCGTCCAGGCGCGTGGTGGCCAGCACCTCGGTCATCCCGGCCAGACCATTGAGAGGGGTGCGGAACTCATGGCTCATGTTGGCCAGGAAACGGCTCTTGGCTTCGCTGGCACGCCGCGCCTCGTCCATCGCGGCGGTCAGCTGCCGCAGCAGGGTCGAGAAATACAGCGGCACGGCGGCCAGACCCAGCCAGAGCCCCAGGGCGAGGTTGCCGTTGATCTGCCAGTACGGGGTGTACATCACCGTGCAGCCGAAGCTGACCATGGCCATCGCCACGGCCAGGTACAGATAGTTGTTGCCAAACCGCAGGCCGTTGCCCACGGTCACCCACATCACCACGATGTAGACCCAGGCCAGCGGCTCTCCCATCTGGATCATGCCTGCGGCGATCAGGCCGTAGTCGGCCAGCATGCCCAAAATCCGGCGCGGGTCCGAACGCTGCGGCAGCAGCAGCAGCCACACGAAGGCCAGCAGCGAGAGCCCCAGCCCGGTGAGCACGATCGCCAGCACGCCGTTGTACTGGTGGTAGGGCAGCTCGTCGCGCACCCCCGGCAGCAGCACATAGGCCAGGATCAGGCTGATCAGCACGATGCGCACGATCTGCTGGCCATGCTCGCTGTCCGGGCGATGACCCAGACGGCGGCGCAGCGCACCGGTCAGCGCGGCGGTGTTCATTGCCCGGGGCGCGCCGACGCTGTCGAGTGCTCCGCGCAGATCTGCTCGAGCTGCGAACGGCCACGCAGCAGCGCATCGACCACCCGCGGGTCGAACAAGCGGTTGCGCTGGGCGTAGAGATAAGCAAGCGAGGCATCCACGGTCCACGCTTCCTTGTAGGGCCGCGGCGAAATGAGCGCATCGAACACATCGGCCACCGCGACTATCCGCGCTTCGAGCGGGATCGCATCGCCGACCAGCCCATCCGGGTAGCCGCTACCGTCGTAGCGCTCATGGTGGCGCAACGCGATCAGCGCACCAATCTGGATGAAGCGGTTCTGGCTTCCGCTGAGCAGCTCGTGGCCGATCCGTGGATGACGGCGCATGATCGCCTGCTCCTCTTCACTGAGCTTGCCCTGCTTGAGCAGCACCGCATCGGGAATGGCGATCTTGCCCATGTCGTGCAGCGGCGCGGCGGCTTCGATCAGGCGCGCTTCCTCTTCCGGCAGGCCCAGCTGCTCGGCGATGAGGCCGGCCACGCGGGCCATGCGCTCGAGGTAGGCACTGGTGCCGGCGTCACGGAACTCGATGGCCCGCGCCAGCCGTGACAGCGTCTCGCGTTCGCGCTCCTCCACCTCATGCATGCTGGCCAGCAGCCGCTGCTCCAGCGAAAGTGCGCGTTGTTTCACCGTTTCCGACTGCTGCCGCAGCTGCAGCAGGTTGTAGCAGCGGGCGCGCAGCTCGCGTGGGCGGATCGGCTTGACCAGAAAATCGATGACGCCCGCTTCCAGTGCTGCCTGGCGGATCGGCTCATCGCCCACCACCGTCACCAGGATGACCGGGATGTCGCGGTGCTTGGGCAGCCGGCGGAAGCGGCGGGCAAACTCCAGCCCATCCATTTCCGGCATGCGGTAGTCCAGGAGCAGCAGGTCCACGGCGTTGGCCTCGCACCAGGCCAGCGCGGCCAGCGGGTCGCCGTAGTCATGCACACTCAGTTCCGGCGCGATGTCCTCGATGACATGGCGCAGCATGGTCCTCGCAGAGGTCTGGTCATCGACGATGACAATATTCAACGCTGCTTCCGCTTGCTTGTTCGTCCACCCCGGAATCAGGGCAGGCGAGGATAACCCGCCCCCCTGCATGCTCGCACCCTGCATCAGCCCGCCTCCCGCTATCAGCGTCACGGATCATGATCGGCATCACAATTTGGCCTGTCGATCGCTGTGCTGCTTCCTGCCCGCCCCTTCGGGAACGGGCCATAAACGCTGTCAAAGCAGCATGGATAACCATACTCCAGCGCCATCGGGAGTCAACGGTACGACCATGACGGGAGCGCCCCGTTACCCTGTTACTGCTGGGGACGCATGTACGGGAACAGCAACACGTCGCGGATCGAACTGCTGCCGGTGAGCAGCATGACCAGGCGGTCAATGCCGATGCCAAGGCCTCCGGTCGGCGCCATTCCGTACTCCAGCGCACGGATGTAATCGGCGTCAAAGTGCATCGCCTCATCATCGCCGCCTTCCTTGGCCGTCACCTGGGCCTGGAACCGCTGGGCCTGGTCTTCCGGGTCGTTCAACTCAGAGAATCCGTTGGCCAGTTCCTTGCCGTTGATGAACAGCTCGAAACGATCGGTGTAGCCCGGCTCGTTGTCGCTGGCCCGGGCCAGCGGCGAGACCTCGACCGGATGGTCGGTGATGAACGTCGGCTGCACCAGTGTGTGCTCGACCGTGGCTTCGAAGATCTCCAGCAGCAGCTTGCCCCAGCCGTAGGACGGCTTGACGCGGATCTTCAGGCGCTCGCAATGGCGCAGCAGTGCCTCGCGGTCAGTGCAGTCGGCCACCGAGATGTCCGGATTGTGGTGTCGCACCGCCTCGTCCATGCGCCAGCGGCGGAACGGTGCGCCCAGGTCGATGGTGGCGCCATCCCACTCCACCGTCGTGGTACCCAGCACGGTGCTGGCCACGTGGCGGATCACCTCTTCGGTCAGATCCATCACTTCGGTGTACGTGGCATAGGCCTCGTACAACTCCATCATGGTGAACTCCGGGTTGTGCCGTGTGCTGACGCCTTCGTTGCGGAAATTGCGGTTGATCTCGTAGACGCGCTCCAGCCCGCCCACTACCAGACGCTTGAGGTACAGCTCCGGCGCCACGCGCAGGTACAGGTCCAGATCCAGCGCGTTGTGGTGGGTAGTGAACGGCTTGGCCGTGGCACCGCCGGGGATGTAATGCATCATCGGCGTCTCCACTTCCAGGAAGTCACGATTGTCCAGCCAGGCGCGCATGGCGCGGATGATGCGCGAGCGCTTGATGAAGACATCGCGCGATTCCGGGGTCACGATCAGGTCGACATAGCGCTGGCGGTAGCGCTGCTCCACATCGGCCAGGCCGTGCCATTTGTCCGGCAGCGGGCGCAGCGACTTGGTCAGCAGCCGGATCGAAGTGGCCTTGATCGACAGCTCGCCGGTCCGGGTGCGGGTCAGCCCGCCTTCAACACCGATGATGTCGCCCACATCCCAGCCCTTGAAGGCGGTATAGGCATCACCCAGCGTGTTGCCCTGCAGGAACAGCTGCACGCGGCCGGACTCGTCCTGGATCTGCGCGAAGCTGGCCTTGCCCATCACCCGCTTGGCCATGAGCCGCCCGGCCAGCTTGACCTGACGATCTCCGGCTTCCAGCGCTTCGGCGGTCCACGCCTCGGTATCGGCATACTCCGCCTGCAGCGCACCGGCATAGTCGGCGCGGCGGAAATCATTCGGGTAGGCGATTCCCTGCTGGCGCAGCGCGGTCAGTTTCGCGCGACGCTCGGCGATGAGGCTGTTCTCGTCGACGGGGGGCTGCGGCGCGGCGGTCTGCTCGTTCATGGCGTGGTCGGTCTGTTCTTTGAAAGGGGGCGTGGTGCAGGAAACGGCCCGCCGAGCATACGACGGGCCGGGAGTGGCCGCGAACGGCCACCGGGCGGGTCATCGGCCGATGACCCGCAGGCTCAGGCGTCGCTGCGTTTGGAACCAGCAGCCAGGCCGGCCTTGAGGCTGGCCTCGACGAACTCGTCCAGGTCGCCGTCGAGCACCTTCTGGGTGTCCGAGCGCTCGATACCGGTGCGCAGGTCCTTGATCCGGCTCTGGTCGAGCACGTAGTTGCGGATCTGGCTGCCCCAGCCGATGTCGGACTTGGTGGCTTCCAGCGCGTCCTTCTCGGCGTTGCGCTTCTGGATCTCCAGCTCGTACAGCTTGGCGGCCAGCATCTTCATCGCGTTGTCGCGGTTCTGGTGCTGGCTGCGGCCGGTCTGGCAGGCCACAACCGTGTTCGTCGGAATATGCGTGATGCGCACCGCCGACTCGGTCTTGTTGACGTGCTGACCACCGGCACCGGAAGAACGGTACACGTCGGTACGCAGATCGGCCGGGTTGATGTCGATCTCGATGTTGTCGTCCACTTCCGGCGACACGAACACCGAGGTGAAACTGGTATGCCGGCGGTTGTCCGAGTCGAACGGCGACTTGCGCACCAGACGGTGCACGCCGATCTCGGTCTTCAGCCAGCCATAGGCATAGTCACCTTCCACCCGTACCGTAGCGGACTTGATGCCGGCCACGTCGCCGCCGGAAACTTCCATGAGCTCGGTTTTCCAACCACGCGACTCGCACCAGCGCAGGTACATGCGCAGCAGGATTTCCGCCCAGTCCTGGGCCTCGGTGCCACCGGCGCCGGCCTGGATATCGACGAAGGCGTTGGCCGTATCCAGTTCGCCGGAGAACATCCGCTGGAACTCCAGCTTCTCCACCTGCGACTGGTAGCTGTCCAGGTCGGCCACCACCGCCTGCGCGGTCTCTTCGTCCTGCTCGGACTCAGCCAGTTCCAGCAGTTCGGTTGCATCGCCCAGCCCCTCCAGCACCGAGGCGATGCCGCCCACGGTCTTGTCCAGGCTGGCGCGCTCACGACCCAGGTTCTGCGCGTATTCGGGGTTGTTCCAGACGTCGGGGCTCTCCAGCTCCCGCGTTACTTCTTCAAGACGCTCTTTCTTGGCGTCGTAGTCAAAGATACCCCCTGAGCGACACCACACGATCGGTCAGATCGGTGATGCGCTGGCGGACAGGATTCAGTTCCATCATGTCGGCATTGATGCAGTGCGAGATTGACCGCAGATGATAGCGCAGCGGCCGCCACGGGGCGAGGCGCGCCGCACGCTCCCCCTTCACGTCGGTTCCGGCTAGACTTCCGCCCCGCCGCTGCGGACACAGGGGGACGCCGGCGGTCATCCCTCACCCAAGGAGCACCACTTCAATGACGATTCTGCGTACCGCCCTGTGCCTGTCGGCGTGCCTGCTGGCCGCCAATGCCTCGGCCATCGACCTCAAGGGTCTGACCAGCACCGGCCTCAAGGCCGGCAAGGCGCTGACCCTGTCCGACGCCGAGATCGCCGCAGCCGCCAGCCAGGGTTGCGCCTACATGGACAGCAAGGAACAGGTTGTTCCCGCCAACGACCCCTACGCCCAGCGTCTGGCCCGCATCACCCAGGGCCTGGCCAACGAAGACGGCATGGCGCTGGACTTCAAGGCCTACCGCACCGACGAGGTCAACGCCTGGGCCATGGCCAATGGCTGCGTCCGCGTCTACACCGGCCTGATGGACATGGCCACCGATGACGAGATCCGCGGCGTGATCGGGCATGAGATCGGCCACGTCAAGCTGGGCCACAGCAAGACCAAGATGCGCACCGCCCTGCTGGCCTCGGCCGGCCGTGACGGCCTGGCGGCCGCAGGCAACGACAACCTGGCCCAGCTGAGCCAGAGCCAGCTCGGCGAACTGGCCGAAGGTTTCATCAACGCGCAGTTCTCGCAGAAGGAAGAGAGCGCGGCCGACGAATACGGCTACGGCTTCATGAAGCGCCACAACTACGACCCGAAGGCGCTGGCCAGCATGTTCCGCAAGCTGTCCAGCGAAGGTGGGCTGATGTCCTCGCACCCGGGCTCGGAAGCCCGTGCCGCGCGCATCGACAGCATGATCCAGCGCGACGCCCGCTGATCCCTGTAGCCGGGCTCTGCCCGGCTGCTCTTCGCACAGATCGCAACAACCCCACCGCGCTGCGCGCGGCGAGCCGACCATCGGGTCGGCTCTACCGCTCAGGTTGCCGACAACGCCTGCCGCAGCAGCGGCAACTGCCGGCGGCTGCATGGGACCTTCGCACCGTCGGCCATATGCAGGACCGCCTCGCCGCCGTCCAGCGGTTCGATGGAGCGCAGCTGCGCCCGGCTCACCAGCCAGCTGCGGTGTGGCCGCAGGAACTGCTCCCGGTCCAGCCGCTGTTCCAGCACAGCCATGGTGATGCGCAACGGGTAATCGTGCCCGCGCACGCGAAGATTCACGTAGTTGCCACTGGCCTGCGCATACTCGATATCAGCCGTGGCCACCAGGAACTCCTTGCCCAGCTTGCGCACCAGAAAATGCGCCGGCTGTTCCACCGGTTCCACCGCCGGCCCCTCGTCCGGTTCTGCCAGCAGGCGCGCCTCACCCTGCTGCCGCCGCCCATACCAGCTTGCCAGGTGCTCCAGCACCACAAACAGCGCAAAGGTCTGCACGTCTTTCAGGTACTCATAAGCAAAGCGCTGGACCAGGCCGGCATCGTCGTGGAAATCATGTCCCAGCCCGGCATAGGCCAGGTGCCGCAGCAGCAGCATGCCCACCACATGCAGCATCGACCAGACCACACTGGCCAGCACGTAAAACGGCAGCACGCGCTTCCAGGTATCAGCATGCAGCGGCCAGCGCCGGCATCCCCACCACAGCAGGGGCAGGATCAGCAGCAGCGCGCCGACGCTGCTGAACTCCCAGATCAACGGCTCCCAGAACGCGATGCCGGAGCCGCGCCGATGCGCATCCATCAGCGCGACCAGTGCGTTGATCGTGGCGGTCAGCGACAGGATGGCGGTCCAGACCAGCAGGTGGGTGCCATCGCGCCAGCGCGGCGGACGGGAATCGGGCATTGCAGCTTCCAGGGTATGGGGGCCGTCCAGACTGGCCGACCCACCGCAGAATAGCGCTACCACTGGCCCCTGCACGCCCGCCATTGGTCACTGCGACCACGCCGGCCGGCCCTTTCCGCTGGCGTTCGATCGAAGGCAGACCGCACCGTGGTGGTTCCTCCCCGCTGGATGCGCCCATGCAACGCCGCCACGACCTGGACGCCCTGCGCGTACTGGCCTTCGCTCTGCTGATCCTCTACCACCTGGCGATGGCCTACGTGGACGATTGGGGTTTCCACCTCAAGAGCGTACACACCGCCGAATGGCTGCAGTGGCCGATGCTCTTCCTGAACAAATGGCGCATGTCGCTGTTGTTTCTCATTTCCGGCATCGCCATCGCGCTGATGCGACCGGAAGCCCTGCTGCTGCGCTTTGCTGCCCTGCGCACCTGGCGTCTGTTGCTGCCGCTGGTATTTGCCATGTTCGTGGTGGTGCCGATCCAGCCCTACTGCGAAGGCGTGACCAACGGTTACGTAACACCCGGCTTTGGCCACTTCCTGCTGCGCTACTGGCAGGTGCGCCCCTGGCCGGAGGGCAGCTTTGCCGGCGCCCCCTACGGCATCACCTGGAACCACCTGTGGTACCTGGCCTACATCTGGGTCTACACGCTGATACTGACGCTGCTGATGCCCCTGCTCGCGCGACCAGGTCTGCGTCGGGCCGTGGCCGGATTCAGTGCGCGGCCGTGGCTGCTGCTGGGCATGCCGACGCTGCTCCTCCTGGTCTGGATCTGCTGGCTCGATCCTCGCTTTCCTTCCACCAACACGCTGGTGGGCGACTGGTACCAGCATGCCAAGTACGGAACGGTGTTCGTGCTGGGCTATCTGCTTGGGCGTGACACGCATTTCTGGCAGCAGGTGCTGGCCCTGCGCCGGATGACGCTGTACTGGGCACTCGGGGCGATCGGCTGGTACATGACGCTGCGTATCCTGGGCCGGGTGCTGCCGCCCGATGCCTACCTGCGTACGCTGCCCGAGGGTTTCTGGGATTTCCAGTCGCGACTGAGCCAGAGCCTCTACCTGTGGGCCGCTCTGCTGACCCTGCTGGGCTGGGCACAGGTGGCGTTGAACCGGCCGTTCCGCTGGCTGCCCTACTGCACCGAGGCGGTCTACCCGTGGTACATCCTGCACCAGAGCCTGCTCATCGCCCTGCTGTTCTGGCTCAAGCCGCTGCAACTCGGTCCGTGGGTGGAGCCGGCGCTGGTGCTGCTGGGGACGGTGGCCGGCTGCCTGGTGATCCACGAACTGCTGATCCGCCGCGTGCGCTGGCTGCGCCCCCTGTTCGGGCTGCGCATGCGCCGGCCGTAGAGCCGGCCCCATCTTCGGCCGATATTCGGACAGTCATGGCGAACCACCGCGCTGCGCGCGCGAGCCGACCATCGGGTCGGCTCCACCGACGAACCCGGCATCGCGTGCCCGCGCGAAGCGCTCGTGTAGCGCCGACCCCACGGTCGGCTGCTCTTCATACAGATCGCGGTGACCCTTGCGCTGCGCGCTCGCCGGGCAGAGCCCGGCGCTACGACAGCGCACGGCGCTACGGGCCGAAGCGCGACGATCAGGCCGGCAGGCAATGCTCGACGATGAGCTGGATGGCCTGCCCGCCACGGTAGTCGTCGCAGGCCAGGCGATAGGCCAGATGCACATGACGCGGCGGGGCGTTGCCGTGCCAGCCGCCGAAGTGGATGGCGCTGAGTGTGCCCGCCAGCCCGGGATGGCGCAGCTCCAGCTTGAGATGCCGTTCCTTCAACACGCGCCAGTTGCTCACCTCGAAATGACCGTCAAACAGGGGCTCGGGGAAGCCCTGCCCCCAGGGACCAGCCAGTCGCAACGCGTCGGCGTGGCGATGGTCGAACTCATCAACGCCCAGCTCGCCATCACTGATCACCTGCTGCTGCAGCGCGGCCGGATCGAGCAGCATCTGTACCGCTTCGACGAACGCCGCTTCGAATGCGGCCAGTGAGTCCAATGGCAGACTGAGGCCAGCCGCCATCGCATGGCCGCCAAACCGCTCGATCAACCCCGGATGCCGCGCATCAACCAATGCCAGGGCGTCACGGATATGCAGCCCGGCAATCGAGCGCGCCGAGCCGCGCAGCGACACGCCGCCGGGTTCGGATGGCGCAAACGCGACAACCGGTCGATGCAGCCGATCCTTCATTTTCGAGGCGACCAACCCGACCACCCCCGGATGCCACTGCGCGTCAAACAGGCAGGCCGCCACCGGTCGCGCCCCCTCGCCGCCGAGCACGACCCTGGCCACCGCCTGTTCGGCGTCATCGGTCATCGATTGCTGCACCGCGCGGCGCTCGGCGTTGATCTGCTCCAGCGTCTGCGCGATCTCTCTGGCCTGACGCGGCTCGTCGGTCAGCAGCAACGCGATGCCCAGCGCCATGTCTTCCAGCCGCCCGGCAGCGTTGAGGCGCGGCCCGAGGGCAAAGCCGATGTCGGTGGAGGTCAGTCGCCGGGCATCACGCCCGCTGGCCTCGATCAGTGCGTTGAGCCCCACACAGCCCTGCCCCGCGCGCAGCCTGCGCAAGCCGGCGGTGACCAGAGCGCGGTTGTTGGCGTCCAGCCCAACAAGATCGGCCACGGTCCCGACAGCAACCAGGTCCAGCAGCACGGTAAGATCCGGCCCCTTGCCGTCAGCAAACGCGCCGGCCTCGCGCAGGTGGCGGCGCAGCGCCATCAGCACGTAAAAGATCACGCCAACGCCGGCCAGAGACTTGCTGGGAAACGCGTCGCCTTCCAGGTTGGGGTCGACGATGGCATCGGCCGGCGGCAACTGCGGCCCGGGAAGATGGTGATCGGTCACCAGCACCTGCCAGCCGGCCGCCTTGGCTGCCGCCACACCGGCATGGCACGCAATGCCGTGATCGACGGTCACCAGCAGATGGGGCTGCAGCGGAGCGAGTTCGGCCACCAGCGAGGGCGACAGGCCGTAGCCGTGGACCATGCGGTTGGGCACCGCGTGCACCACGTCGGTCGCGCCCAGCATGCGCAGACCGCGCACGCCCACCGCACAGGCAGTCGCGCCATCGCAGTCGAAGTCGCCCACGACCAGGATGCGCTTGTTGCCGGCAATGGCAGCAGCCAGCAACTCCACCGCGGTCTGCATGCCGCCCATCAGGTCGGGCGCATGCAGGTTGCCCAACCGCGGCAGCGCGAGCGATGGCGTGTCGGCGCCGCGCGCGGCGTACAGCCGCGCCAGCAATGGCAGGGTGTCAGCAGGCCAGTCGCGCCAGGCGACCGGGTCACGGCGACGGATCAGCAAGGTGTCGGTGCCAGTCCCGGGCAGGACAGCAGCGGCGGCAGGAGACATCGGCAACGCCGGTTCAAGAACAAGCAGCCATGATAACGCCCCACACGACGGCGCCGTGGATCAAGTGTCGTGCAATTGCCGCGGCTTCTTCCAGAACTGCCAGCGCTGCGCAGCGGCAATCACAAAATGCGCGCCGTCCTCGAAATCCAGCACCAGCTGGTCAAGTTCAGCGCGGCGCACCGCCTGCAGCAGCGGCGCAATGGCCTCGTCCCCCAGCTGCTGCATCGAGCGCAACTGGCGCAGGTCAACCAGCGCATCGACCGTCTGCTCGCCGTCGACCTGCACACCGGCGGCCAGGGCCAGAGCGCGCAGCAGCGCGTCGCGGCTGCGGATCTGCGCGTGCGATGTGCGCACCGCGTCGGGCAGGACGCCGCCGCCCCAGAACCACAGCGTATTGATTGCCGTCCGCCCCTGCGCGGCGCGCTCGGCGTTCCACGGATGGGTATGCAGCACCACCTGGGTCTCGCTCAGCAAGGCGCGCCAGCGACGTCCGGGCTCGCCCGCCGGGAGGTGGTCGAACAGGTCATCGCCGAGCACCGCCTCCGGTGCAACGAACACCGGCAGCGGCAGGGCCTCAGGGACGCGCAGGTACCAGCGCGTGGGCGTGGGTGCGTCGAACTGCAGGCCGTGTTCGGCGAACACCGGTTGCAGCGCAGGCAGCAGGGCCTGCGCGTCCGTCTCGTCCAGCCCCAGCGTCTCGCCAAAACCCATCAGCCGCGCGCCGTGCATGTCCGGCACCACCCGTGCCGGGTCGGCACGCAGCCAGAGGTCACGGCCGGCATCGCCGACATCCATCTGCCGGGTCAACGCCGCTACCGGCCAGACATCGCCTGCCAGCTGGAAATGCCGCTTCAGCTGCGCATGCTCGCCCTCGGCGTGCATGCTGAAGCGCGCACGACCGAGCGCGCGCGCCACCGGCTCGGACAACGCAGCCGCGCCGAGGCGGCTGCGGGCAGGCAACAGCAGGGTTGCCGTGGCCATCGTCAGACGTCGTACTGGACGCTGACGATCTCGTACTCGCGCTGGCCGGCGGGTGCGTCGATCACGATCGAATCACCTTCCAGCTTGCCGATCATCGCCCGCGCGACTGGTGAGGAGATGGCGATCAGGCCGAGCTTGATGTCCGCCTCCAGGTCGCCAACGATCTGGTACTTCTTTTCCTCGTCGGTTTCCACGTCGGCCAGCGTCACGCTGGCACCGAACACCACCTTGGAGCCGGCATTGAGCTTGCTCACATCGATGATCTCGGCATGCGACAGCTCGCCTTCCAGCTGCTTGATGCGGCCCTCGATGAACCCCTGTTCCTCGCGCGCGGCGTGGTACTCGGCGTTCTCCTTCAGGTCGCCGTGCTCGCGCGCTTCGGCGATGGCGGCAATGACCTTGGGGCGCTTGACCGACTTCAGGTGGTCCAGCTCGTCGCGCAGGCGCTGTGCGCCCTTCATCGTGATGGGAGCTCTCATGCGTCCAATTCCTTGTGCAGTTCCTGCAGCGACCAGACCGGGCCGGTGCCACGGAATTCCAGCGACTGCACCAGCGCCTTGGCGCCGGCAATGGTGGTCGAATAAGTGACGCGGTGCTGCAACGCCTCGCGACGGATCGAGAACGAGTCATTGATCGCTGCACGGCCTTCGGTCGTGTTGACGATGTAGACGATCTCCCCGTTCTTGATCGAGTCGACAATGTGCGGACGACCTTCAACGACCTTGTTGACGATCTCGCAGTCCATGCCGTGCTGCTGCAGCCACGCAGCGGTGCCGCGGGTGGCGACCAGGCTGTAGCCGCGCTCCAGCAGCGCCTTGGCTACGGGCAGCACACGCTGCTTGTCCGGGTCACGCACCGATACGAAGGCCTTGCCCAGCGGCGGCGCCTTGATGCCGCCGGCTTCCTGCGCACGCGCGAAGGCAGCGCTGAAGCTGCGGCCCACGCCCATCACCTCGCCGGTGGAGCGCATCTCCGGCCCGAGGATCGGGTCCACGCCCTGGAACTTGGCGAACGGGAAGATCGCTTCCTTCACCGAGTAGTAGTCAGGCACGATCTCCCTGGTCGCGCCCTGCTCGGCCAGACTCTTGCCGGCCATGCAGCGTGCAGCGATCTTGGCCAGCGGCATGCCGGTGGCCTTGGAGACGAACGGCACCGTGCGCGAGGCACGCGGGTTCACTTCCAGCAGGTAGACGATGTCGTTGCCGTCTTCGCCCACCTGGATCGCGAACTGGGTGTTCATCAGGCCCACCACGTTCAGCGCCTTGGCCAGTTCGACCACCTGGCGCCGCAGTTCGGCCTGGGTTCCGGCAGAGAGCGAGTACGGTGGCAGCGAGCAGGAGGAGTCGCCGGAATGCACACCCGCCTCCTCGATGTGCTCCATCACGCCACCGATCAGCACGTTGCCGTGGGCATCGGCGATGATGTCCACATCGCACTCGACTGCGTTGTCGAGGAAGCGGTCCAGCAACACCGGTGAATCGTTGGACACCTTGACCGCGTCGCGCACGTAGCGGGCCAGGTCGGACTCGCCGTAGACGATTTCCATTGCCCGGCCGCCCAGCACGTAGCTCGGGCGCACCACCAGCGGATAGCCGATCTCACGGGCCAGCAGCAGGGCTTCCTGGTCATTGCGGGCGATGCGGTTCGGCGGCTGCTTCAGGCCCAGCTTTTCGACCAGCTGCTGGAAGCGCTCGCGGTCTTCGGCCAGGTCGATGGAGTCCGGACTGGTGCCGATCACCGGCACGCCGTTGGCCTCCAGCGCACGCGCCAGCTTCAGCGGGGTCTGGCCGCCGTACTGCACGATCACGCCCTTGGGCTGTTCCAGCTCGACGATCTCCAGCACGTCTTCCAGCGTCAGCGGCTCGAAGTACAGGCGGTCGGAGGTGTCGTAGTCGGTGGAGACCGTCTCCGGGTTGCAGTTGACCATGATGGTTTCGTAACCGTCCTCGCGCAGGGCAAGAGCGGCGTGCACGCAGCAGTAGTCGAACTCGATGCCCTGGCCGATCCGGTTCGGTCCGCCGCCGAGAATCATGATCTTGTCACGGTTGCTCGGCGCCGCCTCGCACTCGTCCTCGTAGGTCGAGTACAGGTACGCGGTGCCGGTGGCGAACTCGCCGGCGCACGAGTCGACGCGCTTGTACACCGGGCGCACCTTGTGCGCGCGGCGCAACGCACGGATGGCTGCTTCGTTGGTGCCGGTAAGCTGCGCCAGACGTGCATCGGAGAAGCCTGCACGCTTGAGCCGGCGCAGACGCGCGGCATCCAGCGCATCGATGCCTTCGGCCGCAACGCGGGTTTCAGCAGCGATGATCTCTTCGATCTGATCCAGGAACCAGGGGTCGATGAACGACAGTGCGAAGATGTCGGCCACGCTCATGCCGGCGCGGAATGCGTCGGCCACATAGAACAGGCGCTCCGGACCCGGCGCCTTGAGCTCGCGGCGCAGGGTCTGCAGGTCGTCTTCGCTGGCAAGGTCCAGGCCGGTCGGGTCAAAGCCGACCTTGCCGGTTTCCAGGCCGCGCAGCGCCTTCTGCATCGACTCCTGGAAGCTGCGGCCCATGGCCATCACTTCGCCCACCGACTTCATCTGGGTGGTCAGGCGCGCGTCGGCGGCGGGGAACTTCTCGAACGCAAAGCGCGGGATCTTGGTGACCACGTAGTCGATGGACGGCTCGAACGAGGCCGGGGTCAGCCCGCCGGTGATCTCGTTCTTCAGTTCGTCCAGGGTGTAGCCGACGGCGAGCTTCGCAGCCACCTTGGCGATCGGGAAACCGGTCGCCTTGGAGGCCAGCGCCGACGAGCGCGACACACGCGGATTCATCTCGATCACCACCACGCGACCGGTATCCGGGTTGATGCCGAACTGCACGTTCGAGCCGCCGGTATCCACGCCGATCTTGCGCAGCACGGCGATGGAGGCATCGCGCAGGCGCTGGTATTCCTTGTCGGTCAGGGTCTGGGCCGGGGCCACGGTAATCGAGTCACCGGTGTGCACGCCCATCGGGTCCAGGTTCTCGATGGAGCACACGATGATGCAGTTGTCCGCGGTGTCGCGGACCACTTCCATCTCGAATTCCTTCCAGCCCAGCACCGATTCTTCCACCAGCACCTCGGTGGTCGGCGACAGCTCAAGGCCACGGTTGACGATCTCGACCAGCTCTTCGCGGTTGTAGGCGATGCCACCACCGCTGCCGCCCAGGGTGAAGCTTGGGCGGATGATGGTCGGGTAACCCACACGGGTCTGGATCTCCAGCGCCTCATCCAGCGTGTGGGCAACCGCAGCCGACGGACATTCCAGGCCGATCTCGCTCATCGCCACGCGGAACAGTTCGCGGTCTTCGGCCATGCGGATGGCTTCGCGCTTGGCGCCGATCAGTTCGACGTTGTACTTCTCCAGCACCCCGTTGTCGGCCAGGTCCAGCGCGCAGTTCAGCGCGGTCTGGCCGCCCATGGTCGGCAGCAGCGCATCGGGCTTTTCCTTGGCGATGATCTTCTCGACCGTCTGCCAGTTGATCGGCTCGATGTAGACGGCGTCGGCCATCTCCGGGTCGGTCATGATGGTGGCCGGATTGCTGTTGACCAGCACCACGCGGTACCCCTCGTCGCGCAGCGCCTTGCAGGCCTGCGCGCCAGAGTAATCGAACTCACAGGCCTGGCCGATGACGATCGGGCCAGCACCGATGATGAGGATGGTTTTCAGGTCAGTGCGCTTGGGCATTGTCTTCTCTAGGTCAGTACAGCGTGTCTGGGGGACGTGATCGCACGCTGTCGATCAGGAAATGGCGTCTGGATGCTTGGTGATGCGGCAGCGGCGCCGCGCCGCGCACGGCGCCGGCTTGCGCATCAGGCCCTGGCCTCGGCCATCAGGGTCACGAATCGGTCAAACAGCGGGCCGACGTCGGTTGGACCCGGCGATGCTTCCGGATGGCCCTGGAACGAGAACGCCGGCACGTCGGTGCGGGCGATGCCTTGGTTGGTGTTGTCAAACAGCGAACGGTGGGTCACCCGCAGGCTGGCCGGCAGCGTCGCCTCATCCACCGCGAAGCCATGGTTCTGCGAGGTGATCATCACCCGGCCGCTGTCCAGGTCCTGCACCGGATGGTTCGCGCCGTGGTGGCCATGGCCCATCTTCAAGGTCTTCGCGCCCGAGGCCAGCGCCAGCAGCTGGTGCCCCAGGCAGATGCCGAACGTCGGCACACGCGCCTCAAGCACCTGCCTGATCGCCTCGATGGCGTAGTCGCAGGGCTCCGGATCACCGGGGCCGTTGGACAGGAACACACCGTCCGGCTTGAGCGCCAGAACTTCCGCTGCCGGGGTCTGGGCGGGCACCACGGTAACTGCGCAGCCGCGCTCGGCCAGCATGCGCAGGATGTTGGTCTTGACGCCGAAATCGTAGGCCACAACCTTGTACTGGGCCGGCACGCTGACAAACGCGTTGGCGTTCAGGTCCAGCTGCCCTTCACTCCAGCTGTAGGCGGTGTCGGTGCTGACCACCTTGGCCAGGTCCATGCCCTTGAGCCCAGGGAACGCCCGCGCCGCTTCCAGTGCCTTGTCCACGTCGATGTCGCCGGCCATCAGCGCGCCGTTCTGCGCGCCCTTCTCCCGCAGGATGCGGGTCAGCTTGCGGGTGTCGATGCCGGCGATGGCGACCACGCCCCGCTGCAGCAGCCAGTCCTGCAGGCTCAACTGGCTGCGCCAGCTGCTCGGACGGCGCGGGACGTCGCGCACGATCAGGCCCGCCGACCACACCTTGGACGCTTCGTTGTCCTGGTCGGTCATGCCGGTATTGCCGATATGCGGATAGGTCAGCGTGACCATCTGCCGGGCGTAGGACGGGTCGGTCAGCACTTCCTGGTAGCCGGTCATGGCGGTGTTGAACACCACTTCACCGACGGACAGGCCGGGCGCTCCTACGGATTCGCCCTCGAATACGGTGCCGTCTTCGAGGACGAGGATTGCGGCTTGGGTCACGGAAATCTCACTTTGGCTACCGAGGGGGCACCGAAGGTCACGCCTGAGCAACGGGTCAAAAACCGGTTGCAAAAAAGCGCGGACGTACGGTACTGGACCGGTCCGGCTGTCGTGTTTCGGCGAGTGCGAATTGTAAACGCATGCCGGGGCTGACGCCAGCGCCCGGCGGCGAATTCAGCGAACATTGCGCGGCAGACCGGCGCACAACGCCACCGGTCAAGGCGGCCGTTCAGCCTGCCGGGGCATCCAGCAGATCGCGCACGCGGTAGCTGCCTGGTGCCCGGCCCTGCAGCTGGCGGGCTGCGAACAGCGCGCCGCGGGCAAAGATGTCGCGGTTGGTGGCCCGGTGCACCAGTTCGATGCGCTCGCCCTGGCCGGTGAACTGCACCAGATGTTCGCCGATGATGTCGCCGGCCCGCAGGCTGGCGTAATGCGGCTGTGCACCGCCACGCGCAGCGGCCGCGCCCAGCGTCAGCGCCGTACCCGAGGGCGCGTCCTGCTTGCGGGTATGGTGCGATTCGACGATGTCGCAGTCCCAACCGGCCACAGCCTTGGCGGCCCGCTCGACCAGCTCATCCAGCACGGCCACGCCCAGGCTGAAATTGGACGCCCACACCAGCGGAACGGTCACCGCAGCCGCATCCAGGCGCTCACGCTGGAACTGGCTGATGCCAGTGGTGCCCGAGACCAGCGCGGCGCGGCGCTCCACACACAGCTGAACGATGGCATCGAAGCCCTCCGGCAGGCTGAAGTCGATGGCCACATCGAACGCGGGGGCGCCGGCCAGTTCGCTGGCGGCGAAAAACGCAATGCCATCGACCACGCGCTGCGCCGGCGCACGACCGGTCACGGCAGCGACCACCTTGAGATGGTCGGGATGGTCGGCGGCCAGTCGCAGCAGGGCCTGGCCCATGCGCCCGGAAGCGCCGTGAACAAGCAGTCGCAGAGGAGTCGGATTCATTGCTACAGGCTAGCGGCCACCGCCGCGATTGAACAGCACCCGGTGTGAACTGGCCAAACGGCAGCCGCGTAGCGCCGGGCTCTGCCCGGCGAGCGCGCAGCGCGGCTTCATCGCAATCTGTCCGAAGAGCAGCCGGGCAGAGCCCGGCTCTACGGCTGCGGTAGCCGCCGGCGGGTGCCAACACCCTCTTCACCCGACCGAGGGCCACACTGTGGCACCTGCCGACCGAACCGACTGCCCGATGCGCGTCCTGCTGGCCGACGATCATGCCACCGTGCTTGCCGGAATGGAGGCCCTGCTGCGGGGTGTACCGCGCCTGCAGATCGTCGGCAGTGCCCATACCACCGACCAGCTGCACGCCATGCTGGCGACCCGGCACTGCGACACGCTGGTGACCGATTACGCCATGCCGGGCGGCACCCACGGCGATGGGCTGTCGATGCTGCGTTTCCTGCGCCAGCGCCACCCGGCGCTGCGCATCGTGGTCCACACCATGCAGGAATCACCTGCCGTGCTGGCGCAGATCGTCCGCTGCGGGGTGCCCTGCGTCGTCAGCAAGGCCGACGCTGCCGGTCACCTGGCTGCGGCACTGGAGGCAGCGCGCGTCGACGGGCACTACCTTTCACCGGCCATCCAGCGCCTGCTGGCGACCGGCCACACGGCGCGCAACGCGCTCAGCCCCCGCGAAACCGAGGTGATCCGCCTTTATGTGTCCGGACTGCGGACCGATCAGATCGCCCAGCGGCTGCATCGCAGCAAGCAGACCATCAGCACGCAGAAGCGCAGTGCCATGCGCAAACTCGGCGTGGACCACGACGCCGCCCTGATCGGCGCGTGGGCAGGCCGTTGCGCGCAGTCCGGGGAGTAGGCCGGCGGCTCGTACCGATACGAAACGTTCTCGTACGGGTACGAAAAACCGCCCTCCGGGCCACCTTCCACCCTCCACCGGCGCCATCCTGCGCGGCCTCTTCCGCCGCCTGGTACCGCGCCGATGCCCCTGATCGTACGCCCTCGTCACGCCGCCGCCTGGCGGTGCCTCGCCCGCGCCATCCCCTCACTGCTTCTGACGGCCATCGGCAGTGCCGCAGCCCTTGCCTCGCCTGGTGCTGCCCTGCCCCTGGCCCTGCCCCCGTCAGTGCTGCAGCAGCCTGCGACCCGCCTGCTGGACGCCGTGCACGTGCGCCCGCTGATGGTCATCCCGGCGCCCCCGCAGAGCCCGGCATTCACGCTGCCGCTGAGCCTGACCTTCCGCGTCAGCAGCCCTTTTGGTGGACGCGTCCATCCCATCGCAGGCAAGCGCCATCAGCATACCGGCGCGGATCTGGCAGTACCGCGTGGCACCGAAGTGCAGGCCGTTGCCGCAGGCACCGTGAAACGGATCGTGCAGACCCGCGGCGGCTACGGACGGCTGGTCGTGGTCGCGCATGATGCCGGCTACACCAGCTGGTATGCGCACCTGGACCGCTTTGCCCCCGGGCTGGCCGTCGGCCAGCATGTACAACAGGGCACCCCGCTCGGTCAGGTAGGCAGTTCGGGGGCGGCCACCGGCCCGCACCTGCATCTGGAGATCCGTCTTCACGATGCGCCATTGGAGCCATTGGCGCTGTTGCGTCCCTCCGCCGTGCCAGCAGCGCCCGGCGCGGGCGGCAGCTGGCGCATGCAGGCCTCGCCGCCCTAGCCGACGCTGCCTAATGCTGCTTGGGCGCGCTGGGGCCGCAACTGTCGCAGCCCCCGCAGGCGCCGGCACTGCTGCCGGCCGGCGGTGCGATGCGCCGGCCCAGCGCCTGCATCCAGACCGGCCGGCCTGGCCGCACCAGCGCCAGTGCCAGCCCCCCGCGCAGGCGGCGCACGGTCCCAGGGAACTGCTTCTTCAGCACGACCCACAAGCTGAGCAGCGCCGCCAGCGCGATGACCAGATACTGCAGCACCAGGCCGGTTTCCATCAGCCGCCTCCCAGTGCCACGGTGACCTGGTAGGTGATCAGCGCGGCGATGTAGGCCGCAGCGAACAGGTAGACGGTGGCAAAGCCCATCTTGCTCCACGAGTTGGTCTCGCGCTTGATGGTGGCCAGCGTGGAGATGCACATCGGCGCATAGATGAACCAGACCAGCAGCGACAGACCGGTGGCCAGCGACCAGCCGTCACTGACCACCGGGGTCAACGCCTGGATCGCGGCATCATCGTCGGCGGCCGACAGCGCATAGATGGTGGCCAGCGAGGACACGGCCACCTCGCGTGCGCCCATGCCGGGAATCAGCGCGATGCAGATCTGCCAGTTGAAGCCCAGCGGGGCGAAGAACACGGCCATCGCGTGACCCAGCTGACCGGCGTAGCTGTAGTCGATGGCCGGCATCGTGGCATCGGCCGGGGCAGCCGGGAAACTCAGCAGCACCCACAGCAGCACGGTCAGCGCCAGGATGATGCCACCCACGCGCTTGAGGAAGATCATGCCACGCTCGTACAGACCCACCGCCAGATCGCGCGGGTGCGGGATGCGGTAGGAAGGCAGCTCCAGCATCAGCGGGTGTTCGCTCTTGTCGCGGCGCCACTTCTTCATCACCCACGACATCAGCAGCGCGCTGAGGATGCCAGCCACGTACAGGCCGAACAGCACCAGCCCCTGCTGGTTGAAGATGCCGACCTTGCCCTCGGGAATGAAGGCGCCGATCAGCAGTGCGTACACCGGCAGCCGCGCCGAACAGGTCATCAGCGGTGCCACCAGAATGGTGGCCAGGCGGTCACGCGGGTCCTGGATGCTGCGCGTGGCCATGATGCCGGGCACCGCGCAGGCAAAGCTGGACAGCAGCGGGATGAACGAGCGGCCGGACAGGCCGGCCGAGGCCATCATCCGGTCGAGCAGAAACGCCGCGCGCGGCAGGTAACCGGACTCTTCCAGTGCCAGGATGAAGGCGAACAGGATCAGGATCTGGGGCAGGAACACCACCACGCCACCGACACCGGCAATGATGCCGTCGGTCAGCAGGCTGCTCAGCGGACCTTCCGGCAGGGTGGTGCCGACCACCTCGCCGAGCCAGCCAAAGCCGCCCTCGATACCGTCCATCAGCGGCGTCGCCCAGGCGAACACCGCCTGGAAGATCAGGAACATCACCACCACCAGCGCCATCAACCCGAATACCGGGTGCAGCAGCCAGCGGTCGAGCACATCGTCGACCCTGGAGGTGCGGGTCGGCATGCTGACGGCGCTGGCCAGGATGTCGCGGACCTGGGCGTGATAGTCGTCACCGCCAGCGGTTGCCTGCACGGGTGCATCCAGATGCGGCACCATCGCATCGAGGCGCTGCACCAGCGCCTGTGCGCCATGGCGCCGTACCGCCACGGTCTCCACCACCGGCACGCCCAACGCCTTTTCCAGTGCGGGCACATCGACGGTGATGCCGCGACGCTGGGCGGCGTCGACCATGTTCAGTGCCACGATCATCGGCTTGCCCAGCTCCCGCAACTCCAACGCGAAGCGCAGATGCAGGCGCAGGTTGGTGGCATCGATCACACACAGCAGCACGTCCGGCGCCGCTTCGCCGGGGTAGAAGCCCCGGCACAGATCGCGGGTGATCGCCTCATCCAGGCTGGCCGGCTGCAGGCTGTATGCGCCCGGCAGGTCGAGCACGGCGAATTCGCGGCCGGACGGCGCACGCAGGCGGCCTTCCTTGCGCTCCACCGTCACGCCGGTGTAGTTGGCCACCTTCTGGCGGCTGCCGGTGAGCTGGTTGAACAGTGCGGTCTTGCCACTGTTCGGGTTGCCGACCAGCGCAACCCGCAGCGGCGCTGCCACCGCGCTCACGCGTGACCTCCCGCGTGCTTGTCCGGCTGCACCTGCACGCGCGCGGCTTCGCTGCGACGCAGCGCAAAACGGGTGAAGCCGATCTGCACGAGCAGCGGCTCACCACCGACCGGGCCACGGGCGACCATGCGCACCGGCTCGCCGTTGACGAAGCCCAGTTCCCTGAGGCGGCGGGCAATGGCGTCGTTGGCGTGCAGCTCGAGCACGGCATCAACCACGGCGGAAGCTTGCATCGGCAGATCGGACAACGTCACCAGCGCCTTCTCGTGTACTTAAGAATGGTTCTCGATTGTATCACCGCCGCAACGCGTCATGTCCCATGACCGATGGGCCGCTATGATCCATACAGCCAACCGCACCACGATGGACCCATGAGCAACGCACTGGAACAGCACCGCCACGGCAGCACCCTCACCCTGTGGCTGAACCGCCCCGAACTGCACAACGCCTTTGACGACAGCCTGATTGGCGAACTGACCGCGGCGCTGGCCGACGCCGCTGCCGATCCCGAGGTGCGCGTGGTGGTGCTCGCCGGCCATGGCGCCTCGTTTTCCGCCGGTGCCGACCTGAACTGGATGCGGGGCATGGCCGCGCTCAGTGAAAGCGAAAACCGCCAGGACGCGCTGGCGCTGGCCCGGCTGATGCGCACGCTGGACGAGCTGCCCAAGCCCACGATCGCGCGGGTCCACGGGGCAGCCTTTGGCGGCGGCGTCGGCCTGGTGGCGTGCTGTGACATCGCCATCGCCAGCGAGCAGGCGCGGTTCGGTCTGACCGAGAGCCGGCTGGGGCTGCTGCCAGCGGTCATTTCGCCTTACGTGGTGGCTGCCATCGGGCCGCGCCAAGCACGCCGCTGGTTTGCCACCGCCGAGCAGTTCGACGCCGCCACTGCCGGGCAGATCGGTCTGGTGCACCAGGTGGTACCTGCCGACCAGCTCGATGCAGCCGTTGCCCGGCAGCTCGAGCTGCTGGGCAAAGCCGGTCCGCTTGCCGCCGCCAGCGCCAAACAACTGGTGCGCGAAGTGGCCGCCATTGCCGACCGTGACGCGCTGGATGAAGCCAATGCGCGGCTGATCGCCCGTCTCAGGGTGTCGGCCGAGGGTCAGGAAGGCCTGGGTGCGTTTCTCGACAAGCGCGCGCCACGCTGGCAGACCTGACCGGTCGGCGCTCGAGCCCACCGGTTCAAGGGCCACCACTGGCACATGCTGCGGGTGCTGGACGCACATCCCGCCTTCCCCTCCTTCCTTACCGCACCGAGACCCGCCGTGATCACGTACTGCCCGCCCATCTCCATCACCGTTGCCTGCCACACCCCACCGGGCCACGCCGATGTCTGATTTCGTCCGTATCGTCGAGGTCGGCCCGCGCGACGGCCTGCAGAACGAAAAGCAGCCGGTGTCCACCGCCGACAAGATCGCCCTGATCGACCGCCTGTCAGCCACGGGCCTGCGCAGCATCGAAGCGACCAGCTTTGTCAGCCCGCGCTGGGTGCCCCAACTCGCCGATGCCGCCGATGTCCTGGCCGGCATCACCCGCCAGCCCGACATCGCCTATCCGGTGCTGGTACCCAACCTGCAGGGGTACCAGCGCGCCCGCGCAGCCGGTGCCGACGAAGTGGCGGTGTTCACCGCCGCCTCGGAAACCTTCAACCGTACCAACACCAATGCGGGCATCGACGAATCACTGGCGCGCTTCGAACCGATCCTGGCCCTTGCCGCTGCCGACGGCGTGCGCGTGCGTGGTTACGTGTCCACGGTGCTGGGGTGCCCCTACCAGGGGCAGGTCCCGCTGGCCGACGTGGTGCGCGTGGCCAGCGCCCTGCGCCAGATGGGCTGCTACGAAATCTCGCTCGGCGACACCATTGGCGTTGGCACGCCGCGCAAGGCACGTCAGATGCTCGAGGCGGTTGCCGCCGAGGTGCCGATGCACGCCTTGGCCGTGCATTTCCATGACACCTACGGCCAGGCCGTGGCCAACATCGCTGCGTGCCTGGATGCCGGCGTCCGCGTGGTGGACAGCGCCGTGTCAGGCGCCGGGGGATGTCCGTATGCCAAGGGCGCCAGCGGCAACGTGGCCAGCGAAGACGTGGTCTACCTGCTGCAGGGCCTGGGCCTGGACTGCGGCGTGGCCCTGCAGCCGCTGGCAGAAACCGGCCGCTGGCTCGCAGGCCTGCTGGGCCGGAACACCGGCAGCCGCACCGGACAGGCGCTGGTAGCCTCCTGAGCAACAAGGTGCTGCGCCACCGGCCGAAGCTCGCCATGAGACGCGGCGCAGTTCCTCGCACGATGGAAGCACTGCACAACGGTTCCAGCGTCGGCTTCCGCTAGAATCGCCGGTTCTCGAACCCGCAGGATCGTACGATGCAGCTGTCTTCTGTCCGCGCCGTCATCACCGGTGGCGTTTCCGGCCTCGGGCTGGCCGTGGCCCAGCACCTGGTCGCCCATGGCGGCAAAGTCGCCCTGTTCGACCTCAACGACGAGAAGGGGGCGGCAGCCGTTGCCGGCCTCGGCGCTGGGAACGCGCGTTACTACACCGTCAACGTCAGCGACGAAGCGGCCGTGGACGCGGCCATGGCGCAGGCGCACCAATTCCTGGGCGGGCTCAACCTGGCGATGAACTGTGCCGGCATCCTCGGCGCCGGTCGCGTGCTGGGCAAGACCGGGCCGATGCCGCTGGCTGCGTTCCAGAGCACGGTAATGGTCAACCTGGTCGGCAGCTTCAATGTCGCCAAGGCCGCAGCGAACCTGATGCAGCACAACGCCCCCGGCGATGACGGCGAACGCGGCGTCATCATCAACACGGCCAGCATTGCCGCCTACGAAGGGCAGATCGGCCAGGCCGCCTATGCAGCCAGCAAGGGGGGCGTGGTCTCGATGACGCTGCCGATGGCCCGCGAACTCTCGCGGTTCGGCATCCGGGTCAATACCATTGCCCCGGGCGTATTCTGGACCCCGATGGTCGATGGCATGCCCGAAGAGGTGCAGCAGTCACTGGCCGCGTCGATTCCGTTCCCCTCGCGGTTGGGCAGGCCGGAAGATTTTGCCGGTCTTGTCGGCTTCATCCTCGGCAACACCTACCTCAATGGCGAGACCATCCGCCTGGACGGCGCAACCCGGCTGGCTCCGAAGTGAATCCCCCGGGCACCGGGACGGTGCCCTCCCCCTACTGACACACACATCACATGAAAGCCAACGACATCAAGAAGGGCAACGTCGTCGAGTACAACAACGGCGTCTACCAGATCCGCGACATCGAGCGCAGCTCGCCGCAGGGTCGCGGCGGCAACGTGCGCTTCCGCTTCATCATGTACAGCGTGCCGGGCGGCAACAAGCTCGACGCCAGCTTCGATGCCGACGACAACCTGGTGGAGGTCGAGCTGCTGCGCCGCCAGTCCACCTATTCGTACAAGGACGGTGACGCGTTCGTGTTCCTCGACGACGAGGACTACACCCCCTATACGCTGGACGCCGACGTCATCGGCGACGATGCCGGCTACATCACCGACGGCCTGACCGGCATCTACGTGCAGGTCATCGACGAGATGCCCGTGGCGATCCAGCTGCCCGCCTCGGTGGTGCTGGAAGTGGTGGAGACCCCGCCGGAACTCAAAGGCGGCACGGCCACCAAGCGGCCGAAGCCGGCCAAGCTCAACACCGGCATCGAGATCATGGTGCCGGAGTACATCGTCAACGGTGAGCGCGTGCTGGTGAACACCAGCACCGGCGAGTTCGCCGGCCGCGCGGACTGACCGGAACGCCGGCGTGCCGGCTGCGGCCGGCACGCTATGCTGTGCTTGTGCGGTGTCGGGGCTTCAGATCGTTGCCGCACCCATGCAGCTGGCGTGTGCCAACCGTCAGCATCACCTTGGCATCGAACGACTGCCCACTCATGTCGTCCTGGCACGGCACCCGCTGAACGACCAGCCGGATCGGCGTGCCATCGGCGGCACTGCCCGCCCAGCCATCGGCACCCTCGCTGGGCGCGGCGACCTCGTAATGCGTCTGGCCGTAGTCCACTTCCACCCGCATGCCGGAGCTGGCTTCGCCGACCTCGGCCATCCACCCCGGCTCGTTGCCCATGGCACGGAACACGATCGTGCCCATCGGTGCCGGCACGGCACCGGACCCGGCCGGCGGGGCGCTCGCAGCAGAAACCTCCGCCGTGTCAGCCGGCATGGCCACCGGCGGACGGTCCTGCTGGCATGCCGCCAGCGCAATGCAGGCCAGCAGCGCAGTTGCAACACTATACGTTCGCATCAGTCTCATCCTCCATCCTGAGTGCTCTGCCCAGCCTAACAGAGCGACCTGAACAGGCTGCGTGGACGCACGGCCGGCGCGCCTCCCGCTTTCGTAGCGCCGGGCTCTGCCCGGCGAGCGCGAAGCGCGGCTTGCCACCGCGCCCTGACCGAAGACCTGCCGACCGTGGAGGCGGCGCTACCTACCGCGCTCTGTCCGAAGAGCCGCCGACCGTGGGGTCGGCGCTACCGCGGGCCAGGGCGCGCAGGTGCTCAGCGAGGGTCGCCAGGTTCTGCTCGATCTGCTCCAGCTCGGCCTGCTCGCGATGTGGCAACGACCGCTGCAGCTGCGTGCGCAGTTCCCGCCAGGCCTGTGGCGCCTGCGCGTCTGCTGCCTCAAGAACGGGCTGCAGCGCGGCCAGTTCGTCGGCCTGTGGCAGGCCATAGCCGCCGGCCGGCAGCAGCCCGGCGGGCTGCAGCCACTGACCAGCCTGCTGGAGCAACGCCTGCAGAGCCGCTGCTTCCTGCGGCTGCTGCCCGCGCACGAGCAGCCGCTTGAGCTGCTCGCGCGCCTGCATTTCCGCTCGACGCAGCGCCGCCTGTTCCAACAGCAGCAGCCCGGCGGTGCTGCGCAGGTCACCTCGGGTCAACCAGCGTGCGCGCACCGACGCGTCCAGCGCGAGCCAGTCCCGCGCGCGGGCGGCAGGCAACGGCAACTGCGCACGTGCCGCAGCGAACAGCGCGTCGAAATGCGCATCCGCCGCGGGGAAGTAGTATCCATCGCGCTCGGCGCTGCGAAGGTCTTCGAGCACGGTTTCATCCAGCATGCCCGCCTTGCGCAGCCGTTTGCGGACTCCGGCAGGCGTCAGCCGCCCGACTCCGGCCTGCTGCAGCGCCGGCACACCGGCACGCAGCAGCTTGGCGGTCTCCACCGCACAGTTGTTGCTCACAAAATAATAGCGGCCATCGTAGGCCCAGTTGCGCTGCGCCGCTTGTTCCAGCAGCGCGCGGATCTGCGCGCGCTCCAGCCGCAGCGGCAAAGAGGCGAGCCCGCGCAGCTCCACCTGGGTGTACTCGTCAATGACCTGCTGCAGCGGCAGCACGAACAGGCGCGACGGGTAACCTCCGGTCAGACCACGCCAGCTGGAAAGCTGAACATCACCAACGAACGCGCGGAAGGACAACACGCGGTGCTGGTCCAGATCCAGCCGGCAGTCCGGCCCAAGCGGCCGCCCCCGCCGACAGATCACCAGCCGCAGCATGCTGTGGCCCCAGCGGCTCATCGCCTGGCGTCCCTGTTCGGCATGCAGGTAATCCACGGCGTAGACCCGTGACGGGTCAAGGTCGAGCAGCTCGACCTGGCCTTCGACCGTACCTGCTGCAAGCAGTGGCACATGATCGCTGCAGGCCGCGGACGCCTGCGGCAGCGTGCCCCAGTGCGCGTCGAACCACGCCGCCAAGGCTGGACGACGGCAGGCGTAATCGGGATCAAGCAGCCAATGCTCGGCGTTGACCGCCAGGAACTCGGCCGGGCTGTGCAGCTCGTACAGGTCCGGGCTGCGCTGGCGCATCCCATTGCTGGTTCGCCCAAGACGCCATGGGCGCTGCTGCCACCCTGCCAGCTCACGCAGCCGCGCCTGCCGCGACCAGCCGCCGTGCGGACCGCGGTCGGCAAGATGCACAAGCTCGTGCAGCAGGGCCGCCTGCAACTGCTCTGGCGGCAGCGCCGGATCAGCCAGCGCCGGCCCCAGGGTGATCCCCTCGCCGTGCGCGCGGCCCGCCACGTGCTCCGGCAGCGTATCGCTCCATCGTATGCGCACCCGCGCCGGTATTGCCTGCCCCAGACCGCCCGGCAGGTGATCGGAAAGCCACTGCCCCGCCTGCTGCACGCGCCGCGACGCCGCCGCATCCGTGGGGTGTGGCTGGATCTGAAGCTCGAATGCTGGCACGGGCGCGGCGATCGCCAGTACCGGGAGCGCGGCCAGCAGCACCGCCGCACGCCGCGCCCGGCGCAGCACAGACATCAACGTGCCAGCAGCGCCTTGGCCAGCTGCAGGTCGCTCGCGTTGCGGGCCTCGACGTCGCTCTGCCGCAACTGCACCAGTGCGGCCTGCAGTCGCGCGCCGCGGATCTGGCCATCGCTGGCCACGAACGCCGCCGCATCGTCGCGCGCCTGCAGCAGCACCTTGTCATCGCCGGAGCTGCTGCCCGACGACGCCGAGGACGCCCCGGAGGCCGAGCCGGCCGAGGTCCCGGCAAAGCTGGAGGCAAAACTGGTCATCGGCAGCGCCACCAGGGCGAGCAGCAACAGCGAACGGGTCATCGGCGGCATCCAGCATGTGTAGGTGGCGTCAAGAGTAGCCGGATGCCGGGTCCGATGTCGCGCTATGGATCGAACAGCTTGTCCGGATTCAGCCGCCCGTCGGGATCGAACGCCTGCTTGACCGCCTTCATCAAGGCGATCTCGGCAGCGCCGCGGGTGCTGTCCAGGTAGCCCTTCTTGACCAGGCCGATGCCGTGCTCGGCGGAGATGCTGCCATCGAACTCGGCCAGCACCTGCGCCAGCAGGCGGGTGACCTGTTCGCATTGGCTGACGAACTCGGCCGAGGTAGTGTCGGCGGGCTTGAGGATGTTGATGTGCAGGTTGCCGTCGCCGATATGCCCGAACCAGACCACCTCGAAGTGCGGGTACGCCTGCCGCAGCAGCGACTGGGTGCGCTCAAGGAACGCGGGCATGGCCGAGATGCGCACCGAAACATCATTTTTGTACGGGGTATGCGGTGCCAGCGCCTCGGTGATGCCTTCGCGCAGCCGCCAGAGCTGGGCGGCCTGTGCATCACTGGCGCTGATCACCCCATCGACCACCCAGCCATGGGTCATGCAGTCCTCGAAGGCTGCCATGGCCGCCGCTTCCTGCGCCTCATCGCCGGCGGCGAATTCGGTCACCACATAGTAGGGGTGCACCTGCTCAAACGGCGGCTGCGCGCCGTGGGCCAGCACATGCGCCAGCGCCCGCTCGGTGAAGAACTCGAAGGCCTGCAGCTGCAGCCGCGCGCGGAAGGCGGCAAACACCTGCATCAGCACCTCGAAGCTCGGCAACGCCAGCAGCATCACGTTGCTCGCAGGGGGCGGGTCGGTAAGCCGCACCGTGGCTTCCACCACCACACCCAGCGTGCCCTCCGAGCCGATCATCAGCTGACGGAAGTCATACCCGCTGGAGTTCTTGATCAGGCCCTTGTTCAGTTCAAGCAGTTCGCCGCTGGCGGTGACCACCTTCAGGCCGGCGACCCACTCGCGGGTATTGCCATACCGGATCACCCGGATACCGCCGGCATTGGTGGCGATGTTGCCGCCAATCGTGCACGAGCCCCGCGCGGCAAAGTCCACCGGGTAGATCAACCCATGTTCGCGCGCGGCATTGTGCAGCGCCTCCAGCGGCATGCCCGCCTGCACCACCATCGTCCGGTCAACCGCATCATAGGCGACCGCCTTGTTCATGCGTTCCAGACTGAGCACCAATTCGCCATTGGCCGCAACTGCGCCGCCAGACAGACCCGTGCGCCCGCCTGAGGGCACCACCGCCACTGCGTGCTCGGCACTCCATCGCATTACGGCCTGCACCTGTTCCACCGTGGACGGCAGGGCGACGGCCAGCGGCGCCGGCGTCCAACGCCGCGTCCAGTCGCGCCCGTAATGCTCCAGGTCGGCCGGGTCGGTCTTCAGCCGCAGGTCCGGGCAGGCCTGGTGCAGCGAAGCGAGGCGGGAATCGGTCATGGCAATCCAGCACGATGCGTGAAGAACTGGCAAGGGTGACAGCGCCGCTGCGAGGCGTCCAGCCCTGACGCCGATGGCTGCAGATGCAACCATTTGCGCAGTGCACCATCGGCCGCACCTTCTGGCATAGTGGGCAGCTTCTGTCCTACTGGCCGTGCCGTCCCATGTCGCCGAAGAAGACCTCCTACCCCAAGCAGGATATCCGCGTGCTGTTGCTGGAGGGGGTCAGCCAGACCGCCGTGGACGTGTTCACCGCCGCCGGTTACAGCCAGATAGAACTGCACACCACGGCGCTGCCCGAGGACCAGCTCAAGGAGCGCATCGCCGAGGCCCACATCGTCGGCATCCGCTCGCGCAGCCAGCTCTCAGCCGATGTGCTGGCCGAGGCCAAGCGGCTGATCGCAGTGGGCTGCTTCTGCATCGGCACCAACCAGGTCGACCTGGACGCGGCTGAGCTGGCCGGCATTCCGGTCTTCAATGCGCCCTACTCCAACACTCGCAGCGTGGCCGAGCTGGTCATCGCCGAAGCGATCATGCTCACCCGTGGCATCCCGCAGAAGAATGCGCAATGCCATCGCGGCGGCTGGTCCAAGTCTGCCGCCGGCAGCCATGAAGTGCGTGGCAAGACGTTGGGCATCATCGGCTACGGTCATATCGGCACGCAGGTCGGCGTACTGGCCGAGGCGCTGGGCCTGCAGGTGATCTTCCATGATGTGGAGACCAAGCTGGCACTGGGCAATGCGCGTGCCGCGGCAAGCCTGGACGACCTGCTCGCACGGGCCGACATCGTGACCCTGCACGTGCCGGAAACCGCGTCCACCCAATGGATGATCGGGGCGACCGAGCTGGCGAAGATGCGCCGTGGCGCGCACCTGATCAACGCCGCCCGGGGCACCGTGGTCGACATCGATGCACTGGACGCGGCTCTGACGTCGGGCCACATCGGTGGCGCGGCACTGGATGTGTTCCCGATCGAGCCCAAGGGCAATGGCGATGTGTTCAGCTCACCGCTGATCCAGCACGACAACGTGATTCTCACCCCGCATGTGGGTGGCAGCACGCTGGAAGCCCAGGACAACATCGGCGTCGAAGTGGCGGCCAAGCTGGTGCGCTACAGCGACAACGGCAGCACGCTCTCGGCGGTGAATTTCCCGGAGGTCACCCTGCCCGAGCACGATGGCAGCCTGCGGCTGCTGCATATCCACCGCAACGTGCCCGGCGTGCTGTCCAAGGTCAATGAGATCTTCTCGCGGCACAACGTCAACATCGACGGCCAGTTCCTGCGGACCGACCCCAAAGTGGGTTACGTGGTGATCGACATCACCGCCAGTGAGGCACAGGCATCGGCGGTGCGCGAAGAACTGGCCGCCATCGAAGGCACGCTGCGTACGCGCGTGCTGTACTGACGCAGCAGCGGGGCGCTGCCGGTCACCGGCGCGCGAGCCACCGCCGTGCCATGCGCTGCAATGAGGGATCGCCGTCAGGATCGTCGGCGAGGGCCTCGATATCTCGCCAAGCCAGGGCCAGCGACTCTTCACTGATGGCGTACTGTTCACTGCCCCGCGCACGCACCACGTAGCGTACGTCGTAGTGCCAGTGCCCCTCGACCTGGCCACGGGCAGGAATCCAGTGCTTGTCCAGATCAAAGATTGCCGGGCTTTCCAGCACCAGGTCCTCAAGCCCCGACTCCTCCTGTGCCTCGCGCAGGGCCACCTGGGCCAGGTCGCGGTCCCCGTCGGCATGCCCGCCCAGCTGCAGCCAGCGCTCCAGCTTGCGGTGATGGGTCAGCAGGGCCCGCCGGCCATCGGCGCTGACCAGCCATGCACTGCCAGTGAAATGGCCTGCCACGCGTGAGCGCTCGAACGGATCCTCAAGCGCCTCCAGCATTGTGCTGAATTCGGCGCAAAGCCCGTTCTGCGAGGGCACTTCGGCAGCGTGCCGACGCAGCTGCGTGCGCAGCGCTTCGCACGGTGAGTCAAGGGCTGTCGCGCTTTCAGTCATGACCTATGCATGTTCAGGAAAAGGTCCTGCCATTATCGCCATGAAATGTTGCACGTGCGTCTTGTGCTTGGCCTTCAGCTTTGGCTAAGGTAGGGCCGGGCTTCGCATGGCCTTCACGACACAGGTGACGGTGGCGGCGTTTCACCACCCAACCCAACCACTCAGGATTGATTGCATGCTTAAAGCTCTGTTGAGGGTCAAACCGGTTGCGCCAGCCGGTCACGTAGACGCTGGCGAACCCATCGAAGGCAGCCTGGATGGCGAAGCCACGTTGAAACGGACTCTCACGGCGAAGCATCTGATCCTTCTGGGCATCGGTGCGGTGATCGGTGCGGGTATCTTCGTGCTCACCGGGCAGGCGGCGGCCAACCACGCGGGCCCTGCGGTGATGCTGTCCTTCGTCATCGCCGGCTTTGCCTGTGCGCTGGCGGGCCTGTGCTATGCCGAGTTCGCAGCGATGATGCCGGTCTCCGGCAGTGCGTATTCCTACTCGTACGCCACCCTGGGCGAAGGCATGGCCTGGTTCATCGGCTGGTGCCTGGTGCTCGAATATCTGTTCGCCTCGGCATCGGTGGCCGTGGGCTGGTCGGCCTATCTGATCAGCTTCATCACCACCACGCTGCACATGCCGTTCCCCGATGCGCTCAGTGCAGCACCCATTGCCTGGACCAACGGCGAGTTCGTGCGCTCGGGCCAGCTGTTCAACCTGCCGGCCGTGCTCATCGTCGCGGCTGTATCGGGCCTGCTGTACGTGGGTGTCACCCAGTCCGCCTTCGTCAACGCGATCATCGTGGCGGTCAAGGTCACGGTGATCTGCCTGTTCATCGGCTTCGGCGCAGCGCATATCGATCCGGCCAACTGGACGCCGTTCATCCCCGAAAACACCGGTGTTGCAGGTGAGTTTGGCTGGAGCGGCGTGTTCCGTGCGGCCACCATCGTGTTCTTCGCCTACATCGGCTTCGACGCGGTCTCCACCGCCGCAGGTGAAACCAAGGACCCGCAGCGCAACATGCCGATCGGTCTGCTGGGCTCGCTGGCAGTGTGCACCGTGGTCTACATCGTGGTCTGCGCGGTGCTGACCGGCATGATGCCGTTCAACCTGCTGGGCACCGACAAGCCGGTGGCCACCGCGCTGGAACCGTATGCCAGCCTGTCCTGGTTGAAGACCGCCGTTGAGATCGGCGCCATCGCCGGCCTGTCCTCGGTGGTGCTGGTGATGATGATGGGCCAGACCCGCATCGCCTACACCATCTCGCGCGACGGCCTGCTGCCCAGGATGTTCGGCAAGGTGCACGCGCGCTTCCGCACGCCCTACGTGGCCACCATCGTGGTGGGCGTACTGGCAGCGGCCCTGGCCGGCCTGGTACCGCTCAACGTGCTGGGCGAGCTGGTGTCGATGGGCACCCTGCTGGCGTTTGCCACGGTGTGCATCGGGGTGCTGGTGCTTCGCTACACCCGCCCGGAGCTGCAGCGTCCGTTCCGGGTGCCGGCGGTGTGGATCATCTGCCCGCTCGGCGCGGCCACCTGTCTGTTCCTGTTCTGGCAGGCGTTTGCGGTGCATTGGCACCTGTTCATCGGCTGGACCGTGCTCGGTCTGCTGATCTACCTCGGCTACGGCATCCGCAACAGCAAGCTGGCCAGGTCCAGCTGAGTTCCTCCCACGGGCCGACCCGGCAGGGTCGGCCCGCTTCACGTTCACCGGACGAAGAAATCCTTCCATGCTCAAGCAACTGTGGGCCACCAAGCACCCCCACGCCGCCCACGAAGACGCCAACGGTCTCAGCCTGACCCGGACGCTGGGACCCTGGGGCCTGACCGCGTTGGGTATCGGCGCGGTGATCGGTGGCGGCATCTTCGTCATCACCGGTCAAGCCGCCGCCAACCACGCCGGCCCGGCCATCATGCTCTCGTTCGTGCTGGCCGCCATCTGCTGCGCGTTCTGCGCGATGGCCTATGCCGAGTTCGCCTCGATGGTGCCGGTCTCCGGCAGTGCCTACACCTACACCTACGCCACCTTCGGCGAACTGGCGGCGTGGTTCATCGGCTGGATGCTGGTGCTGGAATACGGCGTCTCCGCCTCGGCGGTGGCGGTGAGCTGGACCGGCTACTTCCTCAGCCTGCTCAGCCATTTCGACATCCATCTGCCCGCGGCGCTGGTCAACGCTCCGCTGGACGGCCAGCTGCGTCCCACCGGAGCCATCGCCAACGTACCGGCGGCGATGCTCGTGCTGCTGCTGACCTGGCTGTGCTACGTCGGCATCCGCAAATCCTCGGCCATGAACATGGCCATGGTGGTGCTCAAGACCGGCCTGATCATCCTGGTGATCCTGGTCGGCTGGAAGTACGTAGACCCAGCCAACTGGACGCCCTTCATTCCCGACAACGAGGGGCCGGGACGCTACGGCATGGAAGGCGTGCTGCGCGGTGCGGCGATGGTCTTCTTCGCCTACATCGGCTTCGAGGCGGTCTCGGTGGCCGCGCAGGAATCGCACCGGCCGCAGCGGGACATGCCGGTGGGCATGATGCTCTCGCTGGTGGTCTGCACCGTGCTGTACATCGCCATGGCGGCGGTGATGACCGGGCTGGTGCCTTACACGCTGCTCGGGACCGATGAGCCGGTGGTGACCGCGGTGGCCGCCCATCCCCAGCTGGGCTGGCTGCGTGTGGTGGTGGAAATCGGCGCGCTGGTGGGGCTGTCCTCGGTGGTGCTGGTGATGATCATCGCCCAGCCGCGCATCTTCATGATCATGGGCCGGGACGGGCTGTTGCCGCCGGTGTTCACCCGCATCCATCCGACCTACCGCACGCCGCACATCAATACGGTGATCACCGGTATCGGCATTGCGATCCTGGCGGCAGTGTTCCCGCTGGACGTGCTCGGCGAACTGACCTCCATGGGGACGCTGATCGCGTTCGCCGCCGTCTGCGCCGGGGTGCTGGTGCTGCGCCGCACGCAGCCGGACCTGCCGCGACCATTCCGCATTCCAGCAGCGTGGCTGGTGTGCAGCCTCGGCGTACTGAGCTGCCTGGCATTGCTGTCGGCGATGACGTTCCACAACTGGATGCTGATGGGCGGCTGGACGATTGCCGGCCTCGTGCTCTACTTCGCCTACGGGCACCGGCACAGCCGTCTGCGCGGGAAGTGAGGGATTGCGGGGCAGCGGCCCCGCAATTCCGCGTCGCAGCGACAGGGCGGATCTGCAGCGCTGCGCGGCGTTTGGCCTTAAAATAGCCGCATGAGCGCTCCCACCTACCCTTACGACACTGCCCGGCTGGGCGACCTGGCCCGGCTGCTGATCACCAACGTCGGTGAACTGGCCCGCGCGGGCTGGACACCGGCGACCAGCAGCAATTTCTCGCATCGGCTGGATGACCGCCATGCGGCCATCACGGTGTCCGGCAAGGACAAGGGCCGGCTGGTCGAGGATGACATCATGGTGGTCGACTTCGATGGCAAGGCGGTCGGTCGTCCGCTGCGTCCGTCGGCCGAGACGCTGCTGCACACCCAGCTCTATCGCCGCTTTCCGGAGATCGGCTGCGTGCTGCATACGCATTCGCCGGTGCAGACCATCGCCTCCCGCCTGTATGCGCCGCAGGGCCACGTGCGGCTGGAAGGCTATGAGCTGCTGAAGGCGTTTGCCGGCAACAGCACCCACGAGATGGCAATTGATGTGCCCGTGTTCGCCAACACCCAGGACATGAACGTGCTCTCGGCCCAGGTCGACGCGCTGCTGGACAGCCAGCCGCTGTGGGGCTATCTCATTGATGGCCACGGGCTCTACGCATGGGGCCGCGACATGGCCGAGGCCCGGCGCCATCTGGAGGCGTTCGAGTTCCTGCTGCATTGCGAGCTGGAGCTGCAGCGCCTGCGCCGGTGAAGCGTGACGACCAACGGTCGTCATCTACCCCTCCACCCGCCGCCCCGGTAGGTGACGACCGTTGGTCGTCACGCCATTGCTCCCGCCCGCAGCCGCCCCGGCAGGTGACGACCGTTGGTCGTCACACCGTTGCTCCGCCCGCAGCCGCCCCGGTAGGTGACGACCGTTGGTCGTCACGCCGTTGCCCCGCCGCAGCCCGCGCCGGTAGGTGACGACCGTTGGTCGTCACGCCGTTGCTCCCGCGTACGCCTCTGCGGCACGGAGGTTGCCGGGCAGAGCCCGGCACTACTATTCTGGGGGCCCCCTGTTCAAGCCCTCGCCATGAGCCGACTGCGCATCTACGACGACACCGCCCCCGATACACCGCTGCTGGACACCCAGGACGGCGGGCTCATCGCGACCGAGCTGCAGAAGATCGGGGTTACCTTCGAGCGCTGGCAGGCCACCCAGCCGGTTGCTCCAGGGGCGAGCCAGGAAGAGGTGTTTGCCGCTTACCGCGCTGATATCGACCGCCTGGTCGCCGAGCGCGGTTTCAAGAGCGTGGACGTGGCGTCGATCGCGCCCGACAACCCCAACCGCGCCGAGCTGCGGAAGAAGTTCCTCGATGAGCACTTCCACAAGGAGGACGAGGTGCGTTTCTTCGTCGCCGGCTCGGGTCTTTTCACCCTGCATGTGGGTGACAAGGTCTATGAGATCGAGTGCGTCAAGGATGACCTGATCGCCGTACCCGACGGCACCACGCACTGGTTCGACATGGGCGATGAGCCGAGCTTCGTGGCCATCCGCTTTTTCACCGAGCCCGATGGCTGGGTAGGCCATTTCACCGGCACCGATATCGCGCAGAAATTCCCCCGCTACGTTCCCACCCAGGGCTCCTGATCCATGCAGCCGCGCGTGATTCTCACCGACATCGAAGGCACCACCAGCAGCATCTCGTTCGTCAAGAACGTGCTGTTTCCTTACGCTCGCAAGGCGCTGCCCGCGTTCATCGCCGAACATGGCCGGGAGCCCGGGGTCCGCCGCTGGCTCGACGCGGTGGCTGCCGAGATCGGCGGCGCCTGCCAGGACAGTCTGGTGGCCGAGACCCTGCAGGGCTGGATCGACCAGGACCGCAAGCACACCGCGCTGAAGGCATTGCAGGGCATGATCTGGGACGCTGGCTACAAGCGCGGCGATTACACCGCCCACTTCTACCCCGAGGTGGCTGCCGTGCTGCAGCGCTGGCATGCGCAGGGCCTGTCCCTGCACGTGTACTCCTCCGGGTCGGTACCCGCGCAGAAACAGTTCTTCGGCTACAGCACCGCAGGCGACCTGACCGCCCTTGTGTCGGGCTGGTTCGACACCGAAGTTGGCGGCAAGCGCGAGGCGGACAGCTACCGCCGCATCGTCCAGACCATCGGCGTGCCTGCGCCGGAGATCCTGTTCCTCTCCGATGTAGTGGAGGAGCTGGACGCGGCGCGTGAAGCGGGCCTGCAGACCTGTCTGCTTGACCGTCGCGACGATTACCCGCAGCCGCGCACCGGTGAGGCCACCCACGCCCACACGCGGGTGGAAAGCTTCGAGCAGATCACTCTCTGAATCCTGCCGGGCGTTGCCGCAACAGCAACGCCCGACCGCTTATCCGCGCAGCACGCGCAGTACCTCGTGACACGCACCCATGGTGTGGTAATCGGTCTTGCCCGCTGGACTCTTCTGAGCGTCGTACGGCCGGTTGTTCGCATCCAGGATGCGGAACCAGGCGCCATGCCGGTGATCGACCAGATGCCGCCAGCTGTAGTCCCATAGCCGCTGATACCACTGCCAGTACGCTGCATCGCCGGTTCGGGTGGCCAGCAACGCGGCTGCGGCCAGGCTCTCTGCCTGCACCCAGAAGTACTTGTCGCCGTCACAGATCGTCCCGTCCGGGGCGAACCCGTAGTGCAGGCCACCGTGCGTGGCATCCCAGCTGCGTGCCACTGCCGTATCGAACAGATGACGCGCCACCGGAAGCAGCCAGTCGGCCTGCACGTGCCGTTCAAGCATCAGCAGCAGTTTGGCCCATTCGGTCTGGTGCCCGGGCTGGAACCCCCACGGCCGGAACAGGTTGCGCGGGTCGTCCTTGTTGTAGTCCCAGTCCGGCAGCCAGTGCGTGTCGTAGTGCTCCCAGACCAGCCCGCCCGAACGCGCCGCCTGGCGCCGGGTGACGGCGTCAGCCAGCTGCACGGCCCGCTGCAGGTAGCGCGCCTCTCCGGTAGCCTCGAAGGCCGTCAACAGCGCCTCGCACAGGTGCATGTTGGCGTTCTGCCCGCGGTAGTGGCTGAACTGCCAGTCCGCATCGGCCTGGTCCCGGTACAGGCCGTGTGCCGGCTCCCAGCAGTGCTGCTCCAGCAGCTGCCAGGTCTCGGCCACCCACTCCCGCGCCTCCGGCATGCCGGCCTTCAGCGCCCACGCGTAGGCCAGCATGACAAAGGCCAGACCATAGGTGTGGTTGTCGGCGTCTTCCACCGCCCCGCCGCGCAGGGTCCATGCGTACCCGCCACGCACCGGGTCGCGATGTACCTCGCGCAGGTAAGCCACGCCATGCCTGACGGCCTGCTGATAGGCCGGCTCGCCGAACTCGAGCCACGCACTGGCGTAGTTGAAAATGAAACGGGTGCTGCTGACCAGGTGCCGATGGTCGCGCTCATACACCGTGCCATCGTCGAGGAAATAGTGGAAAAAGCCACCTGCCGGGTCGATGCAGCGCGGGTGATAGAAGGCCATTGTGTCGGCCACGTGGTCGCGCAGGAACGCGACGCTGCGGAAATCGGGAAGCATGATGGTGTTCATCAAGCCTGCTCCAAATGCTGCGAAAGCAGCGACTCGACCTCGTCGCGGCCAGGCATCGCCGCAAAAGCGCCCTGCCGGGTGACGGCCAGCGCACCTGCCGCAGCGGCAAAGCGCAGCACCGGGCGCAGCAGCTCCGGCTGGGCGCAGGCAGCGGCAAAGCGGTCACCGTCCAGGCCGTGTCGGCACAGCCCGGCCAACAGTGCTCCGACGAAGGCATCGCCCGCCGCGGTCGTATCGCATGCCTGCACGGTAAACGCACGCTGCTCGCCCTGTCCGGTCCGGGTAAACCAGCGCGCCCCCTCGGCGCCATCGGTCACCAACACCAGTTGTGCCTGGGCGGTGAGCAGATCACCGATCACGGCCTCGCTGGAGGTGAGCTGGGCCTGGGCCACGAAACTCAGTTCACTGCGCGAGAACTTCACCAGCGTGGCACGCTGCAACGCCTGCCAGATGACGGGCGCAGCCGCCGTTTCGTCGGCCCACAATGCCGGCCGCAGATTGACATCGAAACTCACCAGCGCGCCGCCCGCAGCGGCCCGGTGCATGGCGGTCAGCGTCGCCTCGGCGATTTCCTCGTCGGTAAGGCTGTTGGAGCACACATGGAAACAGCCGACGTCGGCGAACATCGCGGCGTCCAGATGCGATGTGCGGTAAAGAAGGTCGGCGGCAGGCGGCCGGTAGAAGCTGAAACTGCGTTCGCCCTGCGCATCAAGCGCGACCACCGCCAGCGCAGTGGGCGCATCGGCAGTACGCCGCACGTGGCGCACATCCACCCCGTTTTCAATCAGGCTGCGCAGCAGGAAGTCGGAGAACGCATCCCGGCCCAGCATGCCGACAAAACGGCTGGGTACGCCCAGCCGCGCTGCTGCCACGGTGACATTGGCAGGAGCGCCCCCTGCCTGCTGCACGAACAGCGGTGCACCCCCGTCAGCCGCAGGCGGAAGCGCCAGCAGATCGATGAGTGCCTCTCCAAATCCCAGTACAGCCTTCATGAGTCAGTGCTCTCCATTACAGTCATTACGCACCGGTGCGCCAAACACCATCACCGCCACATAGCAGCACAATGGCACGATGAAGCTGACCTGCAACCCTGCCTGGTCGGCCAGCAGCCCCTGCAGCATGGGAACCACCGCCCCACCCGCCACCGCAATGAGCAGCAGGCCGGAACCGGCCGTGGCCTGCGACCCAAGGCCTGCAATGCCTTGAGCGAAGAGGCTGGGAAAAATGATCGAGTTGAACAGACCCGCCACCACCAGACAATAAAGCGGCAGCGCGCCGGTGGCGCCGATCACCACCGTCAGCAGGGCCATGTTGATTGCGGCAGCCCAGAAACGCAGACGATGAGCCGGCAGCTTGAGCATGAGGGCGGCGCCGGCGAAGCGTCCCAGCATGGTGCCACTCCAGTACAGCGAGACCAGCGGCGCTGCCTGCCTCATGTCCATGGCAGCGACCTGCGGCAGCGCCGCGTACAGGATCAGCAGGCTGCCCAAGGCGATTTCGGCGCCGACAAAGCAGAACAACGCCAGCCACGCGCCGCGCAACGGCCGGTGGTGCAGGAGCTTGCGCACCGGGGCCGCTGCCGGGGCCGGCGACACCTTCGTCGCCGGCAAGGGCAGGCGCAGGACAACAATAGCCGTCAGCACCAGCACCAGCGCCATCACCGCATACGCGACCTGCACCAGACCTGCCGGGCCCGCATGGCCTGCGTCCGTTTGTCGCGACGCGCCCAGCAGCAACCATCCACCGGCCAACGGCGCCAGTACGGTACCCAGCGAATACAGGCCCTGGGCCAGGGTCAGCCGGGCAGCGCTGGTGCGGCTGGCACCGAGCTGTGTGGTGTAGGAGGTGGCCGTGACCTGCAGCACGATGACGCCGCTGGCAAGCACGAACAGCGACGCCAGGAACAGCGGGAAACGGTGCATGCCTGCTGCGGGCACGAAGCACAGCGCGCCCAGCGCAGCCACCGCCAGACCAGTACCCATGCCGATGTTGGGCCGATGGTGCGCCACCCACCGTGCAGCGAGCACGGGCAGCACGACGTAGGCGGCAAAGAAGGCGGTTTTGACCAGCATCGCGCGCGCATAGTCCAGCGCGAATACCGCCTTCAGGTGCGGCACCAGCACGTCGTTGAGGCTGGTCAGAAAGCCCCAGATGAAAAACAGCGGCAGAACGCAGGCCAGCGCGCCCTTCCGGCCCATCGTCTGCGTTACGCGGGACAGCGGGCGAGCATTCATGGCGGCCGGACCTCACAGGTTGCACCGTTACGCACATCCTGACCGCCGCACGCAGGCGGCGCAGCGCGTGCGGCGCCAAACGCCGCCGCGTGCCGTCAGACAGCGGCGCCGTCGCGACAGCCTGCGCCGACCACGCCCGAGTGCGGTGGCGGCGGCGACACCGGGCCTCGCCACCTCACCGGCTCAGGGCTCGCCCACCTCCAGCCGATAGCGGGTGCTCGCCGTGAAGACGGCGCCATCAGGCTGGGTCGCGCGCACGTCCACCTTGTGCTCGCCCACCTCCAGCGAGGTCGGCAACGCACCGCGCCACAGATGCGGCGATGCCGTCGCCTCGGGCGAGCGGTCATAGCCACGCAGCGTGTCGGCCAGATCATCGGCCACATTCTCAAGCAGCAGCTGCGGATCAGGCTGACGGACCTGCTTCATCGGCTGCCACGGGCCGCCATCGACGCGGTACTCGACCACACTGCGGTCCTCGCCCATGTAGACGTTCGCGTAGACGCCCCACGCCGGGTACGCGCCCTGACGCAGCACCTTCGGGGCATGCAGGCCGATCTGTTCACTGGCCGGTGCGCCGGCGACCCGGTACTGCAGGCGGTAACTGCCGTTGCCGGCCACGTCCAGCAGCGCATACCCCTTCGGCGTGCCATCGCTCATGCGACTGTCGGGCACACCATCGGCGTCCTTGACCCCCGACCAGAACGCGCCGCAGTTGGCGCCGACGTTGTACTCGTGCAGCGGCTTGTCGCCGTGCCACCCCTCGGCGGCGCCATGGTAATAGTGCTGCTGGGTATGGCTGTGACCGCTGAGCACCAGCACATTGCTGAAGGGCCGGAGCAGCGCGAACAGGCGCTGGCGGTCGGCGTGACGGAAGGTTTCCCGTCCTGGCGCGGCATCGAACAGCGGGATGTGCATGCCCAGCACCAGCAGCCGATCACGGCGCAGGCCCTTGAGGTAGCCCTCCAGGAACGCAAACTGATCCGCGCGCAGACCACCGACGTACTTCGGCGTTCCCGCAGGGTCGTAAACCACGTCATCAAGGAACACGAAGCTGGCTCCGCCCTCCTCCACCGCGTAGGTGTCGGGCCCGTAGATTGCCCGCCAGCTGTCGAGCGAGCGCGCGTCATCGGGCGCATCGAAGTCCAGATCATGGTTGCCCGGCACATGGAACCACGGCACACCCAACTGCGTGGTTACCCGGTTCAGCAGCGGATACAGCGACAGATCGTCGTTGGTGATGTCGCCCAGCGTGGTACCCAGGCGCGCCCTGGTACCACGCAGCGGCCGGACGATGGACTGCTCGTAATACCCCACATCGCGCGCGCTGGCAGTCTGCGGATCGGTGAACACCAGCATCTGGAACCCATCGCCGCTGGCGCGCCGATCCGGCTGCAGCGCAAAGTCGTAGCTGTTCAAGGGCGTATGGGTGGCCGCGATGCCCTTGTACTTCAGGGGCGGCGATCCTTCGGGATGGTAGTGACGCCAGAAGCCCGGCAGCCCACCGGCAGCTTTGACGAAACGATAGTCCTCGGGCTTGATCACAAACACCGTATCCCCCGATCGCACCGGCAGCCGGTAGCTGCCATCACCCGCGGTGCGCACGATATCGCGACCATTGGACACCCGCACACCCGCCAGGCCCGGATCAGTCGCCCCCCGCCCCGGCTTGCCATCACGCTCCTGATAGACCTTGCCGCTGACCACCGCATCGGCCGCCAGCGACAGACCCGGCACAGCCAGCAACAGCCCCAGGCAGAACACGGCAGGCAACTTGATCACGACGGCACACCCCTCAAAAAGACCCGCCTATTCTAAAGGCCGAAGGTGACAGCCGTCCCCCGCAGACCCACACCGGCCCGCCAGACCATCAGCGGCACGTATCCAGCGCCGTTGCCATTGCCATTGCCGTTGCACTTGCCACTCGCACTAGCAGTTGCTCTACCCACCGGTAGCAGCAGACTGTCAGAGGCGGGACGGTGTGGGTCTGCGGGGGTGTCGAGCGCCAGGGACGGCGCGAAACAAGGCACGCACGGATGCAGTTTTTGCCGTCCCCCGCAGACCCCCACCGGCCCGCCCAACCATCAGCAACACCCAGCCGTTGCCGTTGCCGTTGCCGTTGCCGTTGCCATTGCCGTTGCAGTTGCACTTGCCACTCGCACTTGCAGTTGCTCTACCCGCCGGTAGCAGCGGACTGTCAGAGGCGGACCGGTGTCGGGCTGCGGGGGTGTCGAGCGCCAGGGACGGCGCGAAACAAGGCACGCACGGATGCAGCTTTTGCCGTCCCCCGCAGACCCACACCGGCCCGCCAGACCATCAGCAACACCCCGCCAACGCCGTTGCACTTGCCGTCGCCGTTGCACTTGCACTTGCACTTGCCGTGCGCCCCGGCCTCAGCAATCTGTCAGAGGCGGGACGGGGTGGGTCGGCGGGGGTGTCGAGCGCCAGGGACGGCGCGAAACAAGGCACGCACGGACGCAGTTCTTGCCGTCCCCCGCAGACCCACACCGGCCCGCCCAACCATCAGCAACACCCAGCTACTGCCGTTGCACTTGCACTTGCACTTGCCGTAAGCCTCAAGGGGGCGCGGGGGCCAAGCCCCCGCAACACCTCACCCCCTGTGACGCTGCTCCAGCACCGCCCGCGCATCATCCAACGACAACCCCCGCGCACGCAGCACCACCAGCAGATGGAACAGCAGATCCGCCGCCTCCCCCAACAGCGCCGCATCATCCTGCGCCACCGCAGCCAACGCCGTTTCCACCCCTTCCTCACCGACCTTCTGCGCGATGCGCCGCACCCCGCCCTCGAACAACGACGTGGTGTAACTGCCCTGCGGACGCTGCTGCTCGCGCACCGCCACCAGCCGATCCAGCCCACCGAGAAAATCCTGCGGCGCCGGACCAAAGCAGCTCTCCGTGCCCGTGTGGCACGTCGGCCCCGCCGGACGCGCCACCACCAGCACGGTATCGGCATCACAATCGACACAGATCGACCGCACCGCCAACACGTTGCCCGACTGCTCGCCCTTGGTCCACAGCCGCTGCCTGCTGCGACTGAAGAAGGTCATCCGACCAGTGGCAAGGGTGACCTGCAGCGACTCGGCCGACACATAGCCCAGCATCAACACCTGCAGCGTATCGGCGTGCTGGATGACGGCCGGCAGCAGACCATCGCCCTTGCTCCAGTCCAGTGCGACCAGCGCCTCGGTCGAAGGGAACACATCAATAGACATCACGGACCTCGATCTGCTGCTGGCGCAGGTAATGCTTCAATTCGGGAATGACGATGGCACCGCGGTGGAAGACGCTCGCAGCCAATGCACCGTCCACGTCGGCGTGGGTGAAGACCTCGGCGAAATGCTCTGGCGCCCCGGCACCACCCGACGCGATCAGCGGAACATGGCACAGCTGCCGGGCCTGCTGCAGCTGCGCGACGTCATAACCACGACGCACGCCGTCACTGTCCATGCAGTTGAGCACGATCTCGCCGGCGCCACGCCGCTGCGCCTCCACCAGCCAATCCAGCGTGCGCAGCGCCACGGCCTGGGTCTTGTGCGGATCGCCGCTGAAGCGGCGCACCCGCCATTGGCCATCAGGCTCGCGCACCGAGTCGATGCCCACCACCACGCATTGGACGCCGAAGGCCTCGGCCAGCTCGGTGATCAGTTCCGGACGACCCAGCGCCGGCGAATTGATCGATATCTTGTCCGCACCGGCATGCAGCACCCGCCGCGCGGTCTCCACGTCACCGATACCACCGGCCACGCAGAACGGAATATCGATCAGGCGGGCAATGCGCTCGATCCAGCCGACATCAACACTGCGCCCGTCAGGGCTTGCACCGATGTCATAGAACACCAGCTCGTCGGCCCCCTGCTCGCGGTAACGCAGCGCCAGCTCGGCGATGTCGCCCATGTCGACATGGTCACGGAAACGAACGCCCTTGACCACGCGACCATCGCGAACGTCCAGGCACGGAATGATGCGACGACTCAGCATGCCAGTGCCTCGCCCAGGTCCATGCGCTGCTCCAGCAACGCCTTGCCCAGTACCACACCGCCGCAGCCTGCGGCGCGCGCAGCGGCCACGTCGGCCACATCGCGCACACCGCCCGACGCCTGCACCGCCACCCCGGGCAACAGGGCCGCCAGGTGCCGATACAGTGCCAGGTTCGGTCCGGCCAGCATGCCATCACGGGCGATATCGGTGCACAGCAGCTCGGTCATGCCGGCATCGGCGTAGCGCCGGGCCAGAGTGTCCAGCGTGACACCGGCATTCTCGGTCCAGCCGTGGATGGGCAGCTGCCACAGACCCTGCGCGTCCTGGCGTGCGTCCAGCGCGATGGTCAGCCGCTGCGGGCCGAAGGCCAGCAGCCACTGCAGCACCTTCTCCGGCTCGCGCACCGCCAGCGAGCCGATGACCACACGGCTGGCGCCGGCATCGAGAATGCGCGCCACGTCGTCACGGCTGCGTACGCCGCCGCCGGTCTGCACCTGCAGACCGGTCTGCGCGCTGATCTGCTCCAACAGCGGGGCCAGCGTGTAGCCGCCTGCACGGGCGGCATCGAGGTCGACCAGGTGCATCCAGCGCGCGCCCTGCGCGGCGAAGGCCCGTGCACGCGGCAACGGGTCGTCACCGTAATGCGTTTCCTGCGCGTAGTCGCCCTGGCGCAGGCGCACCACACGCCCCTGGCGGATGTCCAAAGCGGGATAGACGGTGAAGCTCATGCCGAGGTGCTCTTGAGAAAGTTGTGCAGCAGCAGCGCGCCGGTGTCGCCGGAACGTTCCGGGTGATACTGCGCGCCGAAGTAACGACCGTGCTCGACCACCGCACTGAACAGCCCGCCATGGTCACAGGCAGCCACCGTGTGCTGGTTGATCGGCGCCGCGTAGCTGTGCACGAAATACGCGCTGGACCGTTCGGCAATCCCGTCCAGCAACGGCGAGGCACGCAGGGGCAACAGCCGGTTCCAGCCCATGTGTGGCACGCGGATGCCGGTAGCGGGCACCAGCTTGCGAACGATGCCGGGAATCAGCCCCAGCGTCTGCACATCCGCTTCTTCCGAGCGCTCGAACAGCAGCTGCATGCCCAGGCAGATACCCAGCAGGGGCACCTGCAGCTGCCGCAGCGGCGTGTACAGCCCCTGCGCGTGCAGGCGCTGCATTGCCGGTCCGGCGGCGCCCACGCCGGGCAGGATCACCCGGCCCGCACCTGCCAGGCCAGCCTCGTCGCGCACCAGGCGGACGTCAACGCCAAGCCGCTCCAGCGCAAAGCGCACCGAACCGAAGTTGGCGCCACCGGCATCGATCAGCGCGACCTCGGTCACAACGCCCCCTTGGTGCTGGGAAGGCTGGTGCCGCTGCGGGCTACCGCCGTGCGCAGCGCGCGCGCCAGCGCCTTGAAACAGGCTTCAACCTTGTGATGATCGTTATCACCCCGCACCTGCAGGTTGAGATTCAGCCCAGCCGCATCGCAGAGCGAGCGGAAGAAGTGAGGCACCATCTCGGTGGGCAGGTCGCCGACCCGTTCGCGCCGGAACTCACCATCGAACACCAACCAGGGACGCCCGCTGAAGTCGAGCGCCGCCGTGGCCAGTGCTTCGTCCATGGGCAGGGTGAAGCCGTAACGGCCGATGCCGCGCTTGTCGCCCAGCGCCTGTCGGAGCGCCTGACCAAGCGCCAGCCCGGTGTCTTCGATGGTGTGATGTTCATCGATATGCAGATCGCCCTCAGCCTGGATGCGCAGGCTGAAGCCGCCGTGCTTGCCGATCTGCTCCAGCATGTGATCGAAGAACGGCAGACCGGTAGCGATCTGCGGCTCGGCGGCCGCGTCCAGATCAATCTCGACCCGGATGCGGGTTTCCCGGGTATCACGCTGCACGACCGCCGTGCGTGGCGCATCGGCCAGCGCGTGCGCGATGCCCGGCCAGTCCCACTGACCGCCGAACTCGTCGGTACGCAGCTGGAAGCCACGGATGTTGAGGTTGTCGGCAAAGGTGATATCGGTAGGGCGGTCGCCCACCATCGCCGAGCGCGCCCAGTCGATGCTGCGATCCTGCAGATAGCCGGTCATCAGACCGATGCCCGGCTTGCGCGTAGGCAGGTTCTCGTGCGGCCAGCTGCGGTCGATGAGCACGTCACGGAAGACGATGCCCTGGCTTTCGAAGACGTGCATCATCAGCGCGTGCGGCCCATCGAAACTGGCCTGCGGATAGCCCTCGGTACCCAGACCATCCTGGTTGGAAACGATGACGAACTGCCAGCCGGCATCGCGCAGTTTCAGCAGCGCCGGGATCACATCGCGCACAAAGCGCAGCTTCCCGTAAGCGTCGATCTGGTGGTCGGCGGGCTCCTCGATCAGGGTGCCGTCTCGGTCAATGAACAGGATCGGGGTCATGCGGCGGCACTCCGGGCCGAAAGTGCGGCAAGCACGCGTTGGTTGTCGTCGGCGCTGCCGATGCTGATGCGAAGCGCATCGTAAAGCTGCGGCGCAGCACGCTGATCGCGCACCACGACACCGGCGGCCAGCAGGGCCTCGAATGCGGCCTGGGCGTCATCGAACCGCACCAGCAGGTAATTGCCGGCCGACGGGTAGACGCGGCGTACGCCGGGCAGCGCAGCCAGGGACTGCGCAAGCGCGGAGCGCTGCTGGCAGACCTCGGCCACCCGCGCGCGCGTCTGTGCCAGTGCAGCCGGCTGCAACGCAGCCAGCGCCAGCTCCGCGCACGGCGTCGGGACCGGGTAAGGCGCCTGGCAGCGACGCAGTGCCGCAATGAGCGGGGCGGCGGCCAGCAGCGTGCCCACGCGTGCGGCGGCCAAGGCGTGCGCCTTGGACAGCGTGCGCAGCACCGCGACATTGTCATGCCCGGTCAGCAGGGTGGCAGCCGAGGCCTGGCTGCTGAACTCGATGTAAGCCTCGTCCACCACCACCACGGCCTGCCCCTGCAACGCCTGCGCGGTGCGCACCACATCGGCCAGCGCGATCTCGCTGCCGGCCGGGTTGGACGGTGAACACAGGAACACCAGACGCGCCGCATTGTCGCGCGCGGAGCGGATCACCGCGTCGATGTCGACCATCAGCCCCGCCTCGGTTTCAATCAGCGGCACTTCCAGCAGCGGCGCGCCCTGCAGCCGGGCGGACACCGCGTACATGCCGAACACCGGTGGGGTGGCCAACACCGCGTCGATGCCGGGACGGCAGAACGCACGCACCAGCAGGTCGATCGCCTCGTCACTGCCCCGCCCCACCAGCACCTGCTCGGGAGCTACCTCGTACAGGTCGGCCAATGCAGCGCGCAACCCGGAGGGCTGCGGCTCGGGATAGCGCCGGCTGGTGCCGGCTGCATCAGCCGGGTTGGCCCAAGCCAGCTCGTTCGCATTGAGCCAGACCTCGCCATTCAAGGCAGCGCTGCGTGCTGAACTGTAGCCAGCGAAGGCCTGCAGGTCGGGGCGCAGCAACGCCAGAACAGCGTCGATGGCAGGCCGGGGAAGCGCAGCGCTCATGCCAGCACCCCCATGCGCACGGCCACCGCACGCTCGTGGGCGTCCAGCCCCTCGGCGCTGGCCAGCACCCGCGCGCATCCACCGATGGCGGCGATGCCCTGCGCGCTCGCACTCTGCACGCTGATGAAGTTCTGGAAGCTGGCCACGCTCACCCCGCTGTAGGCGCGGGCCGCACCGGCGGTCGGCAGCACGTGGTTGGTGCCGCTGCAGTAGTCGCCCAGCGCCTCGGGCGTGTAGTCGCCCATGAACACCGAGCCGGCAGCCTGGACCTGTCCGAGCCAGGCGCGCGGGTCGCGCAACGCCAGAATCAGGTGCTCTGGTGCGTAGCGGTTGCTGATCTCGAACGCGTCCTGCAGGCGCTCGACCAGGATCAACTGCGAGGCGGCCAGCGCCTGGCGCGCGATCTGCTCACGCGGCAGCAGGGCCACCTGGCGTTCTACCTCGGCCTCCACCGCAGCCAGCATCGCGGCATCGTCGGTCAGCAGCAGCACCTGCGAGTCAGGGCCATGCTCGGCCTGGGAGAGCAGATCGGCGGCGACGAAGGCCGGGGGCGCACCGGCGTCGGCGATGACCAGCACTTCAGAGGGCCCCGCCGGCATGTCGATGGCGGCAGCCCCGTCCTGCGCGACCTGCTGCTTGGCTTCGGTGACGAAGCTGTTGCCCGGCCCGAACAGTTTGTCGCAGGCCGGCACGCTCGCCGTGCCATAGGCCATGGCGGCTATCGCCTGTGCCCCGCCCAGCTTGAACACCCGCTGCACACCGGTAAGACGGGCAGCAACCAGCACAGCAGGATCAGCCGTGCCATCGGCGCGCGGTGGTGTACACATCACCACCTGCGGGCAACCGGCCAGCTGTGCCGGCACACCCAGCATCAATGCCGTGGACGGCAACGGCGCACTACCGGCCGGCACGTACAGACCGACGCGCCCGATCGGCCGGACAACCCGCTCGCAGCTCACCCCCGGCGCGGTTTCCACCGTGTAGCCCTGGCTCATGCCCGCGGCGTGGAATGCCCGGATACGATCCGCAGCCTCTTCCATCGCCGCGCGCAACGGCGTGGCAACGGCGGCTTCTGCGGCGGCAAACTCTTCCGGCGTGACTTCGATGTCCTGCAGCTGCACGCGATCAAACCGTTCGGTGATCGCACGCAGCGCGTCGTCGCCCTGCTCACGCACTTCGTTCACAAGCGCGGCCACCGCCTGCCGCGTCTGCACCGCCACGGCCTGCACCGGGCGGGTCAGGGCCTGACGGCGGGCGGGTTCATCCAGTTGGGACCAGTGCAGACGGTTCATGCCAGCGACCGCTCCACGCTCAGGACCATCAACCCCTGCGCACCTGCGCGCTCCAGTTCTTCCATGCGCTGCCACGACAGCGGCCCCGGACACATGGTCTGCAGCTGCAGCACGTCGCCCTCGCCTGGCAGCCGCACCAGCGGTTCGGCGTCGGCCAGCAGCTGCGCCAGCGCGGCTACCCGGTTCTCCTCGGCACGGAACATCAGAAGCTTGCGGTCCTGTTGCTGCACCACGCCATCAAGGCGGCGCAGCAGCATGCTCAGCAGACCGGCACGCGCATCGTCCGGCGCCAGCACCGCCCCGGCCAGCACGGCCTCGCTGTCGAGCACGGTCTGCACCGGCTTGAGCTGGTTGGCCCGCAGCGTGGCGCCGCTGGACACCAGATCGCAGATCAGCTCGGCCGTGCCAAGACGCGGCGCGATCTCCACCGACCCGGACAGTTCGACCACCTCGGCCTGCACGCCCTGCTGCTGCAGCCATTGCGTGAGCAGTGCCGGGTAGCTGGTGGCGATACGCGTCCCTTCGGCCTGTGCCGGACCCTGCCACTCCCATTCTTCCGGCACCGCCAGCATCAGGCTGCACTGGCCAAAGCCCAGTGCGCGCAGTGGCTGGAATGCCGATGGCAGACCACGCTGGCGACGGGCCGCATCCTGCTCGTCCAGCTCGTTGCGGCCGACGATACCGAGGTCACACACGCCATCGGCGATCAGGCCCGGAATATCGTCGTCGCGTACCAGCAGCAGGTCCACCGGCAACGACTCGCCGTAACAGAACAGCTTGTCACGGCTTTCGCGCCAGCTCAGACCGCACGCCGCCAGCAGATTGCGTGCGGGTTCGGCCAGCCGCCCATTTTTCTGGATGGCAATACGCAGCCGGTCACGGACCGGCGCTGCCTTCGATGCACTCATGGAAATATCTCTTGGAAATCAGGGGGCAGCGGATCAGTCCGCGGTGTCGGCATCCAGCCGGGCAAGGGCAGCGGCGTAGCCACGATGGCCATGCTCAAGCGTGCGCGCCACCCGTCCGGTGGTGGTCACGCTGACGCCGGTGCGCTCATGGATCTCCCGGTAGGGCACGCCCTGCAACAGCAACGGCACCACCTTCCAGCGGTCGGCCATGGCCTCCAGCTCCGCTGGCGTGCACAGATCGCGCAGGAAGTCGGTCATCTGCTGTGCGTCGGTCAGGCCGGCAAACGCCGTGGCCAGGGCGGCAAGGTCGGCCTGGACGTCTTTCACCACAGGGTTGGGGCGTGCTTTCACGAAAACCGGTCCGTTGAATCAATGTAATAGCGTGCTAGTACATTAATGCATTCGCCTGCGCCGGGTCAAGTCGCAGGGGAGAGGCAGCCGAGGTCGGTTCAGCTTGCAGGGCCCGGACAGCCTTGACGGAGAGCCGGAATCAGAGCCAAGGCGTGACGACCAACGGTCGTCACCTACCGCAGCCGGCTGCCACAACGCAAAACAGCGCAGGGCTTACGCCCTGCGCTGTTTCTGTCACACCTGCCGGGCGCCGCCGCGGCCGCCTCACGCCATCGCGCGGGTCTGCTCCAGTTCGACCTGCAGCGTGCTGGCCAGCTCATCGCGTGCCACCTCGAACTGCTGCTCGCGCAGCAGATCCTTCACCGCAACCACGCCGCGGGCCAGCTCGTCCTCGCCGGCCAGCACCACGAAACGGATACCCGCCTTGGCCGCGTACTGGAACTGCTTGCCGATCTTCTTCGGCTCCATCTGCACTTCGGCGTTGATGCCACCGGCACGCAGACGCCGGGCGATGTCCAGCGACTGCACCATGCCCTGCTCGTCCATCAGGGCCACCAGCGCCTGCACGCTGCTGCCCTCAATGCCATCGATCAGGCCGGCTTCGCGCAGCTGCCAGAACAGGCGCGTCAGTCCAATGGAAATGCCCACGCCCGGCAGGCGACTCCTGCTGTAGTGGCTGGCCAGATCCTCGTAGCGGCCACCCGAGCAGATCGAGCCGATCTGCGGGTGGTCGGTCAAGGTGGTCTCATAGACGGTGCCGGTGTAGTAGTCCAGGCCGCGCGCGATGGAGAAGTTCAGGCAGTACGCCTGTTCCGGTACGCCCAGCGCCTTTACCAGCGCCAGTACTTCGCGCAGCTCGGACACGCCCGCCCGCAATGTGTCGGTGGCTGCCACGTCAACCTCCAGCGCTGCCAGTTGCGCCAGCGCATCGTCATGGCCCTGCGAGCGCACGGCCACGAAGGCCAGGATGCGCTCGACCTGCTCGGCCGCGATGCCAAACCCTTCGCCCACCAGCGTCTCGCGCACGTAATCGGGCCCGCGCTTGTCCAGCTTGTCGACCTCGCGCAGCACCGCCAGCTGGCGCTCACCTTCGGCCACGCCCAGGGTTTCGAAGAACCCGCGCATCAGCTTGCGGTTGTTCAGCTGGATGCTGAAGTGACCAATGCGCAGTTCGGAGAACACCGCGTGGATCACCGCCAGCACCTCAGCGTCGTAGCGCACGCTCAGGCTGTCCTTGCCGATCACATCGATATCGCACTGGTAGAACTCGCGGAAGCGGCCCCGCTGGGCGCGCTCGCCACGGTACACCCGCTGCATCTGGTAACGACGGAACGGGAAGGTCAGCTCATGCTCGTGCTCGGCGACGTAGCGCGCCAGTGGCACGGTGAGATCAAAGCGCAGCGCCATCTCCGGCAGCGAGCGGTCGCCCGCTTCAGCCGCATTGGCCAGCGCCCCGGTGGACTGCACGAAGTAGACCTGGCGCTCGGTTTCCCCACCGGACTTGGTCAGCAGCACGTCGGACAGCTCGAACACCGGCGTTTCCACTGGCAGGAACCCGAACCGCTCGTAGTTGCGGCGGATGACGTCCAGCATGCGCTGGAACGCGATCTGCTCGCGCGGCAGCAACTCCATGATGCCGGGCGGGGTACGGGGCTTGATCACGAAAGGACTCCTGCGGAAAACGGGGGAAGGACAGGGGCGATATTCTAGCGCCAGCGCCCCCCGGCGCGCGCCCTGCCGGACCAAGCGGCTGCATGGCGTATCATTGCAGTGTTTATTACTGACGCCCGACGACGCCCCGCCCCCATGTCCCGGCAGCATCCCCACAGCGAATCGGCCAGCGCTGCCGCCTGCACCGCGCAGGAATGCATGCAGTGCAGCGTGCGGCACCTGGCCGTGTGCTCGGCCCTTGCGCCTGACGAAGTGCAGGCACTCGAAGCGGTCACGCTATCGCAGCAGGTGGCGATGGGCGCAACGCTGGCGCGCGCCGGTGAACCGCGCCTTCATGTCTATACATTGACCCAGGGTGCGCTGCGTCTGGTGCGGACCCTGGCCGATGGCCGCCGCCAGATCAGCGGCTTCGTGCTGCCGGGCGACTATCTGGGCCTCAGTGGCAGCGATGTGCACCGGTACGATGTCGAAGCCATCGCCGACAGCCGCGCCTGCCGCGTCTCCGTTGCGCACATGCGCGAGCTGCGCAGTCGCTTCCCGCACCTGGAACGCAAGCTGCTGCAACGGGCCTGCCAGGCGTTGGACGACGCGCAGGACGCGGCGATGGCGTTGGCACGGCTGCAGCCGCCGGAGAAGGTCGCCGACTTCCTGCTGCGACTTGCCGCCCGCGAAGTGCGTCTGGGCGGCAGTGCACTTCGGGTGACACTGCCGATGGGGCGCGGCGACATCGCCGACCATCTCGGCCTGACCATGGAAACGGTGAGCCGCACCTTCACCCGGCTGCGCCAGCAGGGCCTGATCGCCCTGCCCCACCTGAACATTGTCGAGATCCTGGACGAATCGGCGCTGCGCCAGCTCGCCGGCGACGAAACGTAACCCTGCTGCCGGGCGCTGGCCGGCGGCGTTGCGACCTGCTCACCGCAGCAGATACGCGCGCAGCGCCGCGTAATCAGCCGCCAGAGGTTCAGCCTGTGCCGGGCGCTGCAGCAGCGCCGCCAACGGTGCCGGCACGGCGACCGCGTGGCCGACCAACGGCTCGACCACGGCCTCGAACTTGGCCGGGTGCGCGGTGGCCACCACCGCCCAGTCACCGCCTGCCCCCTGGACGCGCAGATCCTGCAACACCTTGGCGGCGGTCGCGGTATGCGGGCAGATCGCCTCGCCGGTGCGTGCATGTACGCTGGCAATGGTTGCGCGGATCATTGCGTCGTCCACCGCGTGACACGTGAACGCCGCGCGCAGCTTTTCATCGTCGTCTGCGTAGAGCCAGCGCAGCCGTTCAACGTTGCTTGGTGCACCGACATCCATCGCGTTGGCCACCGTAGCGACACTGCTGCAGGGCTGGTACGGCTGGCCATCAAAGAACCGCGGCAGCACGTCATTGGCGTTGGTGGCCAGCGCGATGCGACCGATCGGCAGCCCGACGTGCCGCGCCAGGATCGCCGCCATCGCATTGCCCAGGTTGCCGGTCGGAATGACCAGGTTGAGGGCGGACCGCCCTGCCGCCTGGTGCTGCAGTGCTGCATGGGCGTAGTAGCTCATCTGCGGCAGCAGGCGCCCCAGGCTGATGCTGTTGGCCGAACTCAGCGGCCGCTGTGCCTGCAGGTCGGCATCGGAGAGCGCCTGCTTGACCATCGCCTGGCAGTCGTCGAATGAACCGGCCACACGCAGCGCCTGCACGTTGTCGCCGAAGCAGCCCAGTTGATGGGCCTGCCGGGGCGAGACGCGGCCATCGGGGTACAGGACCACCACCTGCAGCCCCGGCTGCCGGTGGAAGGCTGCCGCCACCGCCGCGCCGGTGTCGCCCGAGGTGGCCACCACGATGGTCAGCGGCCGGTTCTCAGCGCGGCGCAGGCGTGACAGGGTCGCGGCAAGGAAGCGCGCACCGATGTCCTTGAACGCCGCCGTGGGTCCATGGAACAGTTCCAGCAGATAGTCTCCATCGGCGCCGAACGGCCGCAACGGTACCGGGAAGTCGAACGCCTCGGCGCAGATTGCCGGCAGCTCCGCGGCCAGCACGTCATCGGCAAAAAACGGGGCAAGCACCTGCGCGGCCGTGTCGGCCAGGCAGCTGCCCACGCGCCAGCGCCGCGCGGCTGGCAGCATCTCTGGCACATACAGGCCGCCATCCGGCGCCAGACCGGCGGCAATGGCCGCACTGAGGGATACGGGCGCACTGACGCCGCGGGTGGACACAAAGCGCATCACATCATCCTGTCGAAAGAGCAAGGTCACAGCAGCACGGCTGCCGGTGAGGCCAGGCTGGAAACCCACGCCTGGCTGGAGAGCCCGTGGGCGGCAAAAGCAGCCTGCACCGGCGCCGCCGCCGCCTCCGCTTGGGCACGGTGTTCAAACCATGCAAAAACGCTCGGGCCCGCACCGGAGATGCTCGCCCCCATCGCGCCGGCCTGTAGCGCCGCATCGCGCGCAGGCCCGAATCCGGTGATCAGCGGCGCACGCCGTGGCTCGACCAGCACGTCACGCAATCCCGCCCGGACCAGCGCGGCATCTGCTTGGTGACAGCCGGCCAGTACCAGCGCCAGCTGACTGCTCTGGGCAACGAATTCGCCCAATGCGTAGCTGCCCTGCAGCACTTCCCGCGCACGACGGGTTTCGAGCACCGCGTCCGGATGCACCAACAGGCTGTGCCACTGCGCCGGCACGGGAATGGGCACCAGCCGGTCGGCGGTACTGAGCACCAGGCCACCGAGCAGCATCGGGCCCAGGTTGTCGCCGTGCCGCCCGCCGCTGGCCACCTGCTCGCCATCCAACGCGAACGGATACAACGCGCGCCGGTCAAGCGGCGTGTCGAGCAATGCATTGGCTGCCACCAGCGCGGCGACACACGATGCTGCCGATCCGCCCATGCCCGAGCCCAGCGCAATGCCCTTGTCGATGCTCACCGAAAACCCGAATGGCAGCGCCAGCGCCTGGCGCAACGCAATCAACGCCGCGCCGGCCGTGTTGTGCTCTGGCTCCAACGGCAGCTGCACCGTGGTCCCCCGGATCGCGGCGATGCGCACCTCGGGCGCGGCGATGCGTTCCACCGTTACGGTATCGCCTGCGCCTTCGATGGCGTGCCCGAGAATGTCAAAGCCCACCGCGACGTTGCCGACCGAAGCCGGTGAGAAGGCGCGCGCGATCACAGCCGTGCCCCCTCGCCCGCTGCCACCCGAAGCAGGTCGGCGAACACGCCGGCAGCGGTCACCTCCGGTCCAGCGCCAGGCCCCTGTACCACCAGCGGGTTGTCGCAGTAGCGGCGGGTGCGGAACTGGACCACGTTGTCGGTGAGCTGCAGGTTGGCGAAGGCGTGGGTTGCCGGCACTTCCGCCAGCCCAACCGACGCGCCATCGGCGGTCAGCGCGGCAACATAGCGCAGGACCGCGCCCCGCTCCCGGGCCCGCTGCAGGCGCTGAAGCAGTGCTGCATCACCCTGCTCAAGCGCTCCCATGAAGGTCTCCACATCGCCATCGCGCAGTGCTTCGGGCACCAGACTTTCCACCTGGACCTCCGGCAGACTGAGCGCGCGCCCGGCTTCACGCGCCAGGATCACCAGCTTGCGTGCCACATCCACCCCGGAAAGATCGTCGCGCGGGTCCGGCTCGGTGTAACCCAGGGCCCGGGCCTGGGCGACCAGCGCGGAAAATGGCTGGCTGCCATCGAAGCGGTTGAACAGCCAGGCCAGCGTGCCGGAGAAAATGCCTTCGATGGCCAGCACCTCGTCGCCGGTATCGACAAGATCGCGCAACGTGGTGATCACCGGCAACCCCGCTCCCACCGTGGCCTCGTAACGGAAGCGCGCACCACTGGCCAACGCCGCGCTGCGGATCTGCTGGTAGCGCTCCCACGGCCCGGAGCCGGCCTGTTTGTTGGGCGTGACCACATGGATGCCGGCGGCAAGCCACCCGGCGTAGCGCTCGGCGACCTCGGCGCTGCCGCTGCAGTCGATCACCACCGCGTGCGGCAGATGCGCGGCCTGCAGGTGGGCGGTAAAACGGTCCAGGTCGCTGGTCTCATGCTGCGCAGCCAGCGCCGAACGCCAGTCCCCCTGCACCGCGCGCGGAGCCAGATGCATGCCCCCGCGGGAGGCCACCGCGCGCAACCGCAGATCGATATTGGCCCTGGCCAGCAGTGCCGGCTGCGCGGCCTGCAACTGATCCAGCAGCGCCGCGCCCACATTGCCCGGACCGATCACCCCCACCGCGAACGTCTGCGGTGACAACCAGAAGCCCGCATGCGCCGCGCGCAGCGCGCGCGTTGCGTCCTCGCTCCGGATGGCCACCGAGATGTTGCGCTCCGAAGACCCCTGCGCGATTGCCAGGATGTTGACCCGCGCCCTGCCCAACGCCTCGAACAACCGCGCGGCCACGCCCGGCTGCCCGGCCATGCCATCACCCACGGCCGCCAGCACGCTGACGTTGTCGGTCACGTGCACGCGCTGCACCTGGCCGGCGGCCAGTTCGCCGGCGAAGGCACGCAGCAGCGCATCGCGGGCCTGCGCTGCGTCGTTGCCGCGCACCACACAGCAGATCGAATGTTCGGAGGATCCCTGCGAGATCATCACTACCGACACGTGTGCCTGACGCAGCGCCGAGAACACGCGCTCGGCCGTGCCGGGCACGCCGATCAGCCCGGTGCCCTCCAGGTTCACCACGGCCAGCTCCGGGCTGAGGGTCAGCCCTTTGATCGGTCCGCGGATCGAGCGCTGCGCGGTGATCCGCGTGCCTGGATGCGCAGGTTGGAAGGTGTTGCGGATCAAAATAGGCAGGCCGCGTTCGATCGCCGGCGACATGGTCTGCGGGTGCACGACCTTGGCGCCGAAGTACGCCAGCTCGCATGCTTCGTCGTAGCTCAGCGCCTCCAGCTGGACCGCTTCAGGCACCAGCCGCGGGTCGGCCGAGAGCACCCCGTCCACATCGGTCCATATCTGCAGTTCTTCAGCGTTGAACAACGCGGCGAAGATCGCACCGGAATAGTCACTGCCGTTGCGCCCCAGCGTGGTGATGCGGCCCTGGCGGTCACGGGCGATGAAGCCGGTCACCACCACGCGCGGCTGCGGGTTGTTGCGCCGCCACTGCTGCAGCCGCTGTGCGCTGAGTGCCCAGTCCACGGTGACGCCCAGTTCGCCGTGATCCACGACCAGCACCTCACGCGCGTCAAGCACCGCACACGCCTCACCCAATGCCAGCAGATGCTGGCCAAGCAGGAAGGCCGAGCAGACCTCACCCAGGCCCTGCACGCGGTCCAGCACCTCGCGTGGCAGACCACCGATGACGGCCAATGCCTCCAGCACCAGCAGCAGTTCATCGAACTGCGCGTCCAACCACTCCACCCCTTCCCCTGCGTCTTCTGCCAGCAGGGCCACGGCAGCGCCACGATGGCGCGCGCGAAGTGCATGCCAGGCATCGCGCCAATGGCTGGCGCCTTCAGCCGCCAGCCGTGCCAGATCAATCAGGCTGTCGGTGACCCCTTTCATCGCCGATACCACGCTGACCTGCTCGGCTTCCCGGCGCTGGAGCAGCAGCTGTGCCACATGGCGGTAACGCTCGGCATCGGCCACGGAGGTGCCGCCGAACTTGTGCACCACCGTGCGCGGAACCGCATCTGCGGTGGCAACGGGAGCGGCCTGGGACAAGGGGAAAGCGGCAGCAGGAGAAGACATGGTGACCTCGTTGGGAGGCCCCGCATCACGCCGGTGGAAGGGTATCCCCGCCACCTGTTCCGGTGCGGGGCCGTGGTTTTCGTGTGTTACGCGAAGACGACGGACCGCACCCCGGTGGTGGTACCGGTGGTAATGGTGGTGGTAATGGCGGTGCTGATCGAACCGCTGGACACCTGCACACCCACGCCCGTCGCAAGGGCGACGAAGGCGCTCGGGTTGATGGAGGCGTGCAGGTCCATGGGTCAAGAAAACTATGCGCGGCGTGGGGCTGTCAAGTGCTGCGCCGCAAAAAAAGCCGGCAAGCGAGGTCGGCCTGCGCTCGGGCATCTGTTGCACTGGTTACCATCGTTGCGTGGCAAGGCGCCACGCCCGCCGTGCGCACGATGCGCCGAATGTTACCCCGGTCCGCTTTCGCTGCTCAGCCGGCGTGTTCGGCAATGGCCGCAGGCGCGCGGTGCGCATGTGCGCAGAGCAGCACCCCGCCCACCAGGCAGCCTACCGCCACCATTTCCAGCGCCGTGGGCCAGCGTTGCTGCCACGCAAAACCGTAGGCCAGCGCGAACAACGTCTCGAATACGATCATCTGGCCGGACATCGTCAGCGGCAGTTCCCGGCTGGCACGGTTCCAGCAGGCATTGCCGATGACCGAGGCGAACACGGCCACTGCTGCGGCCACGGCCCAGAACGTGGCCCATTCTCCCGGAGCATGGGCCTGCTGCCGGCCGGCGAAGGCCAATGGCACCAGAAGCAGCGCCAGCGCCCCGGTGGCGACACCGGTGAGCAGCGACCAGTCGTGCCCGGACAGGTCAGGCCGCCGCGCCAGCCAGCGGCTGTTGCCTACTGAGTACAGCGCCCATGAGAACAGCGCGCCGAACGCGCAGACCAGCCCCAGCAGACGCCGTCCCCACGGCGTTTCCAGATGCTCGGACATCACCGCCTCATAGCCGACCAGGAGCACCCCGAGCACGCACAGCAGCAGCGCCGGCAGCAGCCGCCTGAGCGGCACCGCACCCTCCTCGCGCGCCCCCACCAGGGTGACCACCACCGGGATCAGTCCGACGATCAGTGCCGCGGCCGCACCGCCAGCCCATTGCACGGCAGTGGCCAACAACACGAAGTAGACCAGGTTGCCGGCCAGGCTCAACCAGATCAGCGCACGCCATTCGGCTCGACCAAGGCGCGGCGCCAGCCGCTTCCAGCGGGGCAGCAGCAGCACGAGCGCGACCATCCCGTAAACGAGGTAGCGCGCAGCCGAAAGCTGCACCGCACTGAAGGCGTGCAGCACGGCCGGGGCGAGGAACACCAGTCCCCAGAGGGCGCCAGCGGCCACACCGTTGCCGATGCCGATGGCCATGGATGGGTTACGCATGGGTCTCGCGGAGAATCGGACAGGTGCGCAGTGTAGGCCGTCAGCGCTCAGGTGTGTGGCGCAGGCGCGTTGCTGCCTCAGGCGACGCGGCGCGGCAGGCACGCCTCGAACACCACCCCATCGTCTTCATTGCGCGCCTGCAGCGTGCCGCCGTGCGCGGCCACGAACTGGTCGGCGATATACAGGCCCAGTCCAAGCCCCTTGCTGGCGTGGAAGCTGGCCTTGAAGGGTTCGAACAACCGCGGCATCAGCGCCGGGTCGATCTGCCCGGCGTTGCGCACCTGCAGCACCACGCGCTCGGCCGTGGTGCCATCGAGCTGTACCTGTACCCCCTGCTTGCCCCCATGGACAACCGCATTGCCCACCAGGTTGGAAACAATCTGGCCAAGCCGATCGGCATCACCGTGCAGACGCACGTCACCGTACTGCTCGTAGTGGATGTTGGCATCAGGATTGGCCCGACCGGCCTCTTCCACCACCGACGCCACCACCTTGCCCGCATCGCAGCGCTCCAGCTGCAGGCGCAGCCCGCCGGTGCGGATGCGTGAGAAATCCAGCAGCTGTTCCACCATGCGCGCCATGCGCAGGGTGCTGGTTTCAAGGTGTACCAGGGTCTGCTGGGCGCCACTGTCTTCAGGCAGGTCGAAGCTGAGCTTGTCGGTGCACAACAGGATGGCCGACAGCGGCGTGCGCAGGTCGTGGGTGAGTACGGCGGTCATCGTCTCGTTGAGCTTGATGGCGCGCTCGAGCTCTTCATTGCGTGCCTTGAGCAGCTGCTTCTGCTGGTAGAGCTCGATGAACACATTGACCTTGCTCAGGATCACCTGCGGCTCAACCGGCTTGTGCAGGAAGTCCACCGCCCCGCTCTCATAGCCCTTGAACGCGCGTACCGGATCGTTGGGCGAGGCGGTCAGGAAGATGATCGGCACGTCGCGGCTGCGCTGTGAGCCGCGCATCAGCTCGGCCAGCGAGAAACCGTCGATTTCCGGCATGTGCACGTCAAGCAGCGCCAGCGCGACCTCGTGCTCCAACAGCAGTTCCAATGCCTGGGCCCCGGACTGCGCCAGCAGCAGGTTGACCCCGTCGCGGCGCAACAGCGCCTCCATCGCCACCAGGTTCTGCGGCACGTCATCGACGATCAGCAGATTGACCGGCGCAACGCGGGCGACGGGAGCGGTGGGCAGCAGGTTCATGAAAATACGTCCTTCAGGCGCCGACAAAGCTGTTCAAGGGGCAGCACGGCATCGGCGCCGGCGTGCTGCAGGGCTGCGGCCGGCATGGTGGGTGCAACGGCCTCCTCAGGGCATTGCAGCCAGGCCTGGCCACCGGCAGCGCGCACGCAGGCAATGCCATCGCTGCCGTCGTGGCTCGCGCCGGTCAACAGAATGGCCAGCACACGGCTGCCAAACACCGCCGAAGCAGATTCAAACAAGGGATCGATGGCCGGCCGCGAGAACACCACCGGCGCATCCACCGAAAGCGCGACGGCCTGTTCGTCTTCGACCAGCAGGTGATAATCAGGCGGCGCAAAGGTCACCGTACCGGGCTCCAGCGGTTGCTTGTCGCAGGCCTCACGGACCGGCAGCAGACAGTCGCCGGCCAGTACCTCGGCGATGCGACTGCGCCGATCGCGCGGAAGATGGATGACCACCAGCACCGGCACCGGAAGCGTGGCCGGTAGTGCGGCCAGCAGCGGGCGCAGCGCGGCCACGCCGCCCGCCGAAGCCCCGACGACGACCAGCGCCGGTTGCCAGGTCGACATCAGACGGCTTTCCGGTACAGGCGCTGCTCGCGCGAGCACGCCTCGAAGGCATCATGGTGCCGCCCGAACTGCAGCGACTCCTTGCTGCCCAGCCCCAGAAAACCACGGTGCACCAGTGCCTCGCGGAACAGGCCCACGGCACGGTCCTGTAGTTCGCGGTTGAAGTAGATCAGCACGTTGCGGCAGGACACCAGGTGCACCTCGGAGAACACCTGGTCGGTGGCCAGACTATGATCGGCAAAGACCACGTTGCGGCGCAGGCGGCGATTGAACACCGCACCGTCGTAGGCGCTGGTGTAGTAGTCCGAAAGCGAAGCGGTGCCACCCGCGGCCAGATAGTTGCGGCTGAACTGGGCGATGCGGTCGATCCCGAACGCGCCGGCCTCGGCCGCCGCCAACGCGGCCGGGTTGATGTCGGTGGCGTAGATGATCGAGCGCTCCAGAAGGCCTTCTTCCTGCAGCAGGATCGCCAGCGACCAGACCTCTTCACCGGTGCTGCAGCCGGCTACCCACAGCTTTACCGACGGATAGGTGCGCAGCACCGGAATGGCCTGCTCACGCAGCGCGCGGAAGTAGGCCGGGTCACGGAACATCTCCGAGACCTGCACGGTGAAGAACTGCATGGCCTGGGTGAACAGTTCCGGCTCGTGCAGCAGCCGATGCTGCAGGTCGCTCAGGCGCTCGCACTCATAACGCTGCATGGCCTGGCGCATGCGCCGGCGCAGCGAAGAAACCGCGTAGTCACGGAAGTCATAGTGGTAGCGCTGGTAGATCGCTTCCAGCAGCACCTTCAACTCCAGGTCAAACAGCGCCTGCTCGTTCATTGACGCGAGCACCAGACCCGGCACAGCGAGACCAGCTTGTCCACGTCGATGGGCTTGGCGATGTAGTCATTGGCGCCGGCCTGCAGGCAGCGCTCGCGGTCATCGGGCATCGCCTTGGCGGTCAGCGCGATGATCGGCAGTTCCTGCAGGCTTGGCTTGGAACGGATCTCGCGCATCGCGGTGAGCCCGTCCTTCTCCGGCATCATGATGTCCATCAGCACCAGGTCGACCTCGAGCTCGGCAAGCTTGTCCACGGCCTCTTGGCCGTTGCGGGCAATCTGCAGGTTCACCCCCAGTGGTTCGAGCACGCTGGACAGGGCGAAGATATTGCGCACATCGTCCTCGGCCAGCAGCACGGTGCGGCCATCGAGCACGCTGTCACGTCGACGGGCCTCGCGCAGCAGGCGCTGCTGGTCGGTGGGCAGGTTGGCTTCAACGCTGTGCAGGAACAGGGTCACCTCGTCGAGCAGACGCTCGGGAGAGCGCGCGCCCTTGATGATGATGCTCTTGGAATAACGGCGCAGCTGCTGTTCTTCCTCGCGGTTGAGTGCGCGCCCGGTGTAGACGATGACCGGCGGGAAGCCCACCTCATCATTGCCGGCCATTTTCTCCAGCAGTTCGTAACCGGTGCCGTCAGGCAGGGAAAGATCCATGACCATGCAGTCGAACGTCGACGAGGCCAGCTGCGCCATCGCATCGGCCACGGTGCCCACGGCGGTGATCTGCAGCTGGTCGCGGCCCAGCAGCAGCTCCAGGTTCGCGCGCAGGTCACTGTCGTCCTCGACGATGAGCAGGCGACGCATGTCGCGGCGGCTGGTTTCTTCCAGCTGACGGATCGCCATGGCCAGGCGCTCGCGGCTGGCCGGCTTGATCACATAGCCGATCGCGCCGAGCTCCATCGCCACCTGGCTGCGCTCCATGCCCGAGACCATGTGTACCGGAATATGGCGGGTGTCGGGGTTGCGCTTGAGGCGCTCGAGCACGCTCAGCCCCGAGACATCCGGCAACCCGATGTCGAGCAGGATACCGTCCGGCTGCAGATCGCTAGCCAGCTGCAAGGCTTCCTCGGCCGTGGTAGCCACCACACAGCCGAACTGCAGTTCGGCGGCCAGGCCGACAAGCGCTTCGGCAAATGCCGGGTCATCCTCGACCGCCAGAATCAGACGGTTGTGCCCGCTGCCCGCCAGCGCCTCGGCCCGACCACTGCCCGCGTTCCGGCTCGCACTGTAGGTGGCCACTGTCGGCGCGGCGAGCGGCGCAGTCTGCGCGCGTGCGGCAGGTGCTGCGGCCGGACGTGCCGCGGGTGCACTGGCCGGCGCAGCGGCCGGGCGTGCCGCGGCCGTCGCCTCGACGTCGGCCGGCGCACCTTCCAGCGGCACTTCCACGGTAAAGCAGCTGCCGCGCCCGGGCTCGCTGTCCACCAGTATCTGCCCGCCCATGCGGGCGGCCAGGTCACGCGAGATCGACAGACCCAGCCCGGTACCGCCGTAGCGCCGACGCGTGCTGCCATCGGCCTGGCGGAACGCTTCGAAGATCACCGGCAGCTGCTCCTGCGCGATACCGATACCGGTATCGCACACGGCGAAGCGGAGGAAGCCGGCCGCGCCCGGACGCACCTGCAGACTGACGCTGCCCTGCTCGGTGAACTTGACCGCGTTGGCCAGCAGGTTCTTCAGTATCTGCTGCAGGCGCTGGTTGTCCACCACCAGCTGGCGGGGGGCATCCGAGGCAAGCTCGATGTTCAACGCCAGACCCTTCTGCCGCGCCATCGGTTCGAAGGTGTCACGCATGCGGGTGATGATGCTGTCCACCGCCACCACTTCATCGCTCAGCTCGACATGGCCGGCCTCGATCCGCGAAAGATCGAGGATGTCGTTGATCAGCGCCAGCAGGTCGTTGTTGGACGACAGGATGGCCTGGGCATACTTGACCTGTTCGGCGGAAAGACTGCCGTCCTTGTTGTCCGCCAGCAGCTTGGCCAGGATCAGCGAGCTGTTCAGCGGTGTGCGCAGCTCATGGGACATGTTGGCCAGGAACTCGGACTTGTAGCGCGAGGTCTCGGCCAGCTCGTTGCTGTTGCGCACCAGCTGCGCCTGCGCCACCAGCAGGGCCTGCTTCTGCGATTCCAGCTCGTGAGTACGCTCTTCCAGCTGGACGTTGGTCTGTTCAAGCTCTGCCTGCTGCTGCTCCAGGCTGACCTGCGACTGCTGCAGGCTGCGGCTCTGCTCTTCCAGCTCTTCGTTGGCCACGCGCAGCTCTTCCTGCTGGGCCTGCAGCTCCTCGCCCTGACGCTGCGATTCTTCCAGCAGGGTCACCAGCTGCGCGCGCAGCAACGAGGCGCGCAATGCCATGCCGATGGAATCGCTGCAGCGCTCAAGCAGTTCGCGCAGCAGCGAAGCATCGAGGCTGGTCTGATCACGGCCCAGTTCCAGCACACCCACCGCAACCCCATCGCTGCTGACCGGCGCGACGAAGCGCTCGCGCACCGCGATCTGGCCCAGGCTGGACTGCACCTGCAGGCTGGCCGCCGCATCGCCACGCAGCACACGCGCCGCGCCGTCCCGCATCGCCTGGCCGAGCTGGCCTTCGTGCAGGCCGACCGCAGTCGGCTGTCCCGCCGGTACGGCAACGCCGCCGGTCAGCAGCAGCCGCCCGCCCTCAAGCCGGTACAACACACCCACCTGGGCCTGGGTCTGGGTGGCCAGCGCCTGCATCGCCGCTTCGGCAATCTGCTCCGGACCGAGGTCGCCGCGCAGGCTCATCGCCACCGCGTTCTCGGCCTCCTGCAGCCACAGCGCGCGCAACGCCTGGCGCCGCGCCTGGATCGCCCGGGTGACGATCAGCGCGATCATGAGGAAAGCGACGCCACCGATGGTGCGGTTGACATACGAGAACGCCGAGTTGCTGCTGGCCGGCGCGACGTTGTAACCGATCGCCAGCAGCACGCAGGCCAGCAGTGCAACCACGACCGGCACACGCGTACTGCGCTGGAACAGGGTCACGCCGACCGCGAGGAAATAGGTCAACCACGTTGCATAGCCGAGCGGCACCACCAGTTCCATTGCCGCCGTACCCAGCAACAAGCCTGCAGCCGCGGCCCACACCCACCGATCACGCACCATCGCGCCAGCAGTCATCAGGCAACCGTCCAAAAAAGGGGCCCCGATGGTAGCGCATCTGACGCGATTGGCAGCATGGGACCAAAGACAGGCGAAAAGCGTCTACGGTGTCTTCACAATGGTCTCACTAGCGTTGCCTACCGCACACCTTCGATATGAAATGCGTGGCCATTGCCTTCCAGCCTGATTCCGTGCTCAGCGATCCGAGCCGCCAGCTGCGTCTATTGATCGACAGCGTGCACGATCATGCGCTCTACCTGCTGGACTGCGACGGTATCGTCTGCAGCTGGAACCCGGGTGCCCAGCGCATCAAGGGCTACACCGCCGAGGAAGTCATCGGCACGCATTTCGGGCGCTTCTACCTGCCGGCCGACCGCGATGCCGGCGCGCCATTGCGCCTGCTTGAACAGGCTCGGCAGGCCGGCCGCCACAGCACGGAAGGCTGGCGGGTGCGCAAGGACGGCAGCCGCTTCCGTGCCAGCATCGTGATCGAGCCGGTCATCGACAATGGCACTTTGCTGGGGTTCGTCAAGATCACCCGCGATGTCACCGAAAACTGGCAGGCCCAGCGCCTGCTGCGCGATGCCCAGCGGGCGCTTCGCCAGAGCCAGAAGTTCGAGGGCGTGGCCCAGCTGAGCCGCGGCCTGGCGCACGAGTTCAACAACCTGCTCACCACCATCGGCAACGCCCTGGACCTGCTGTCGGTGCGGGTGGGCGACGACCCACGTGCCGGTGGCCTGCTGGACCGGGCGCAGGCCGCCAGCGATCGCGGCGCACACCTCACCCGGCAGTTGCTCGCTTTTGCTGCCGGGCAGACCCTGGTCGGCGACCAGGTCCAGCTGTCCAGCCTGATTCCGCAGTGGGAGGGCATGCTCAAACGCTCCTGCCACGGCAACGTGCAGCTGCAGTTCGCGCTGGATGCAGCCTTGCCCGAGGTGCTGGTAGACCCCACCCAATTGCAGGCGGCACTGACCAACCTGGTCATCAACGCCTGCGAAGCGATGCCCGAGGGCGGGCGCATCCTGGTGGCCGCCACGCTGGAAGAGCGCCTGGACCCGGATGCTGAACAGCCACTGCGTCGGCGTTACGTGGCCTTGAATGTCTGCGATGATGGACGGGGTATGCCCCCGGATATCGCCGAGCGGGCCAGCGAACCTTTCTTCACCACCAAGGACATCGGCCAGGGCAGCGGTCTGGGCCTGAGCCAGGTGTTCGGTTTTACCACCCAGAGCGGCGGCTTCGTTGATGTGTCCACCAAGCCCGGTGTCGGCACCACGGTCAGCCTGCTGCTTCCCGCAACGGAGGATGCTTCACCATGACCGATTCGATCCGCGTACTGATGGTCGAGGACCAGCCAGACCTGCGCGAGATGATAGGTGTGGCCCTGAACGATCTCGGCATCGAGGTCGAGACCACCAGCGACGGGCACGGGGCTCTGGCGCTGCTGGAAGAAGGTGCCCCGTTCGACGTTGTTTTCAGTGACGTCAGCATGCCCAACGGCATGTCCGGCATCGAGCTGAGCGAGTACGTGGCGCAGCGGCAGCCCTCGGCGCGGATGATCCTGTCCTCCGGCTACGCGCGCTCGCAGTTGCCGCCGCTGCCGGACAACGTCGAGTTCCTGCCCAAGCCCTACCGGCTGCGGCAGCTGTTCGACCTGCTCACCGCCCGCTGAGTGGCAGGCTGCCATCATGCTGCGGCACCGCTGGCGGTGAGATCGAGCCAGCCTGCCCACACCAGCTGGATGCCGATGCACAGCAGCACGAAGGCCACCAGCTGCTGCATCACCACCGCGCCGTTAGGCCCGATGCGGGTCACCAGCTTGATGGCGTTGCGCAGCGTGTAATAGACCACCAGCACCACCAGCAGCGCCCCGCCGATGGCCACCAGCACGCCGGACACCATGTGCAGCGGCGTTACCGTGCCGCTGTGCGCGCCCAGCGTGACGCAGGCCGCCAGCGTGCCCGGCCCGGTGGTCAGCGGGAAGGTCATGGGATAGAACGCCTGCTGCAGCGGCTGCTCATCACTGAGCGCGGCTGCCTGCTCTTCCGCCGGCGACGGCGGTGAATCAGCGCGGGCACCCAGCATGCGCCATGCAGTGGCCGCCACCAGCAGGCCACCGCCGATGCGTACCACCGGCAGCGAAATGCCGAACAGGGTGAGCACGTAGGTGCCCACCAACATGGTGGCCACGATCATCACAAAACTGTTGATGGCGATCTGTCGCGCCAGCTGTCTGGCCAACCCTTCCCGCGCACCGACCAGCCCGACGAACACCGATGCCGAGCTCAACGGGTTGATGATCGGCAGCAGCGTCACCGGCACCAGCAGAATCTCGCTGGCCAGGGCGCTGATCACCTGCATGGCTGACTGCATCGTGCGTGTCCGTAAGGGTGGCGTCTGGCCATCGTAAGCGCACCCGCCCCACTGCGGTACAGCAGCAGGGCGAGCGCACGACGGTCAGAACCTGTAGCGGGCGCCCAGGTAGATTTCGCTGGACACCAGATTGGCGCGCATGATCTCGTCCTGCAGACCACGGGCATTCGGGAACGCATTCCAGCCGCTCTGGGCCTGACCCATATCGGTGTAGCGGTAGCCCAGGTCCAGGGTCAGCTGCTCGATCGGGGCATACGACACACCTGCGCCCACCGACCAGGTCAGGTTGTTCTGGCGACCGACGTTGTACATGCGGGTCGGCATGCCCTGCCAGCCATCGGACTTCAGGCGGGTGACGCCCAGACCGAGCGAGCCGTACACCGACACGCCCTCGTAGATCGGGAAATCGCGGTACGCATTGGCCATGAAGCGCTGGGCTTCAATGTAGTTCACATTGTTGCTGAGCGGGAACGTGGTCGAGCCGCTGGTAAAGGTATCGGTCTTCGGCAGCACGTATTCGCCTTCCACACGCCAACCGTTGCCGTACTGGTAGCCTGCGGCCACCGAGCCGGTGGTGAACTTCTGCTTTTCCTGACCCGGCACGAAGCTGCCGATCCCCGGACGCGCGCTGGCGGCCATGTCGCGCGCCTTGTGCTCGGCACCGATGACACGGCCAGCGATGTAGTAGCCAGCTTCGTCAGCCGGGGCCGCCATGGCTGAAGTGGAGGCCGCGCAGGCCAGGGCCAGGACAGAAAGGGACAGCAATGCAGCAGTGCGCATGTAATCGACTCGCTTGGTCAGATCGGCGCCACGCAGGGCACCGAGGAAGGGGGAGAGGCTTGTTAATGCCAGCCGGCACTCTAGGCCCCGCCCCCGGCGGTCGATATAGGACTGGTCGCAAGCGACCGGAGGCGCTGCTACCAGCGCGCGAACAACATGAACAAAACGGCCAGCACGGCGATCCCGAGCGCGATCAGCAGACCGCTGCGCTGCCAGCGCGACGGCTTGGGCTTACCAGGGGTATTCATGGGTACAGGCTCCTGTGCAACGCCTGCAACCAGCAGGCTTGGCCCCACCCTGCCGTGTCGAGTGCGACGGGCGGGTGCAGACAATGTGCAGGCCGCGTCGCATGCACGCCGACTAGCGCGCGCCCATCGTGCCCATGCTGAACACGTAACCGTGATCCATCAGAAAGCGGCGCATGCGCAGCTCCACCGCATGTGGCGCATTGAGCGTGGAAGGGCCGTACAGCGCATAGACCACCCCGCCCTCGTCCAGACGCTCGCGGCGAACGCTGCATCCGTCTGCAGCGGCAGCATTGTTCCAGCCTGCCTGCAGCTTGTCCGGCCCGATCGACTGCCCGTTGCGCAGCCTGAAACTCAACCAGCGCACATCGGCGCCGGAGGTATGAAGCCGTTTGCTCATTGCGTCCTGCCCCGAAGGTCCAGACATGACCATACGCGCTCTGCATGTCAGGCTGGAATGAGACGATGGGTGGGCACCCGGCGCCCAGCGCTGCTGCGCCCGGGCGCCCGCCATTGAGGCGGCACACCACCACCGTGCCGCGTGTATCCATTCCCCCGGAGTGCTGTTGCTGGCTAGTGGATTCGCAGGTCACCACCGAGGGCAGCGGTTCATGGCCCTCAGGTCCGGGACGACAACCGTCCGCTGGCGGCGTGCTGACATCCGGCGTGCCTGCCGGTCCTGCGCCGCTGATCATGCAGACATCGTTGGCGCCCTTCGGACCGGTGTAGCTCAGGCGTGGCGAGCCATCAGGGGCAACACTGAGCGAGAGCCCCAGCGCGGTGCGCGCGTCGCGGGCCTGGTAATACGCGTCGCTGAAGCGCTTGAGCTTGGCTTCCCGGCCCTGCACGAAGACCGGGCCGCCGGCATCGGCATGCACGTCGATGCCCTCGGGTCAAAGGGCGCTGAGCTGGGGAAGGGCGGCGTGGCTGGCGGTGGCGGCCGGCAGCAGCACCGCAGCGTGCAGACGGGGAGCGGGCCCCGGTACGGAGCAGCATCCTGACTCTCCTGGTCGCTTTACCGCTGCCAGCAAGCTCACGTAGCGTTCTGCGTGTCGCCGCCCAATCGGCGACCGGGGCTTAGCAGCTCTCTCAAGACGCGCCAGCGTCCATCGACCGATATCCGGTGCCTCGGTGCCGGGTATCGGCGGTGGCGTGCTTGCCTGTGCTCCATGGCGGGCGGTGCGCGGAGACCGAAAGGTCTGCCGGGCTCTTGAGCCGGTCTGCTAACCGCGCATCGTCTGCCGCCTTTGGGCCAGCGGAGGCAGGTCACTTCTGACGCCGGACGGCGACGAAGAGGCGGTGTCCAAACCGAGGTATTGACCTGAGGCTTGGGACCGCTGGGACCAAGTACTGTGGATATGTGGGAAACAGTGTGAAAAGCGCCGCCACTGCCATCCGATAAGTCATTGGTCGTGGTGACCCCGGCCCGATTCGAACGGGCGACCTTCCCCTTAGGAGGGGGACGCTCTATCCAGCTGAGCTACGGGGCCATCGGCAGCCGTGAAGGATACAGGGATGCAGCGCGCGCGGCCACCTCCCCTGCAGTCATGGCCGCCCGCCGCTCGTCGCTGCAGCGCGCAAAGCCGAAACCGGACCCTCTGTTACCATCGGCGTTTGGCTGACCGCCCCCTGCTGCACGCGGCCCGGCTTCCCAGACACACGCAGGAAAACAGGAGTAAGCATGTCCTCTGAGCTGCTCAAGGCCCTCGGCCTGGATGCGATCAACGCCGGCACCTATCTCGGCAACGGCCAGTGGTCCACCGCCACCGACGGCGAGCTGATCACCCCGGTCAACCCGACCACCGGCCAGGCCATCGCCCAGGTCCGCGCGACCACCGCGGCCGAGTACGAAACCGTCATCGCCCGCGCGCAGGAAGCCTTCAAGACCTGGCGCACCACCCCGGCCCCGCGCCGTGGCGAAGCCGTGCGCCTGTGCGGCGAAGCGCTGCGCGCCAACAAGGATGCGCTGGGCTCGCTGGTCGCGCTGGAAATGGGCAAGAGCAAGCCCGAGGGCGACGGCGAAGTGCAGGAGATGATCGACATCGCCGACTTCGCCGTGGGCCAGAGCCGCATGCTGTACGGCTACACCATGCATTCCGAGCGCCCCGGCCACCGCATGTACGAGCAGTACCATCCGCTGGGCCTGGTGGGCATCATCTCGGCGTTCAACTTCCCGGTGGCGGTGTGGAGCTGGAACGCGTTCCTGGCCGCCATCTGTGGTGACATCTGCATCTGGAAGCCGTCCAACAAGACGCCGCTGACCGCCATCGCCTCGATGAAGATCTGCAACGACGCACTGCGCGAAGCCGGTTTCCCGGACATCTTCTTCCTGATCAACGATGCCGGCACCGAACTGTCCGAAACGCTGGTCGAAGACCGCCGCGTGCCGCTGATCAGCTTCACCGGCTCCACCCAGGTCGGCCGCCTGGTCAACGAAAAGGTTGCCCGCCGTCTGGGCCGTTGCCTGCTGGAACTGGGCGGCAACAATGCCATCATCATGGACGAGACCGCCGACCAGAAGCTGGCCGTGCCGGGCATCGTCTTCGGTGCGGTCGGCACCGCCGGCCAGCGCTGCACCACCACCCGCCGCCTGATCGTGCACCGCTCGATCTACGCCGACGTGCTGGCCACGCTGATCAAGGCCTACAAGCAGGTCGAAGGCAAGATCGGTGACCCCACCGATGCGGCCAACCTGATGGGCCCGCTCAACAGCGAAGCGGCCGTGCAGCAGTTCCTCGATGCCATCGCCCAGGCCAAGGCCGCCGGTGGCACCATCGAGACCGGTGGTACCCGCATCGACCGTGCCGGCAACTTCGTGCTGCCGGCCATCGTGACCGGGCTGAAGAACAGCGACGCGGTGGTGCAGCACGAAACCTTCGCCCCGATCCTGTATGTGATGCCGTATGACACGCTGGATGAGGCCATCGAGATGCAGAACGGTGTGCCGCAGGGCCTGTCCTCCTCGATCTTCACCCAGAACCTGAAGACCGCCGAGAAGTTCCTGTCGGCGGCCGGCAGCGACTGCGGCATCGCCAACATCAACATCGGCACCTCCGGTGCGGAGATCGGCGGCGCCTTCGGTGGCGAGAAGGACACCGGCGGTGGCCGCGAGTCCGGCTCGGACGCGTGGAAGGTCTACATGCGCCGCCAGACCAACACCATCAACTACTCCGACTCGCTGCCGCTGGCCCAGGGCATCAAGTTCGACCTGTGATGGAACTGACCCGGCCCCCTGCCCCGCCCGTGCTGGATTTTTCAGGCCGTCGGGTGCTGGTGGCCGGCGGCAGCAGGGGCATCGGCCGCTGCATGGCATTGGCCTTTGCCGCGGCAGGCGCGCAGGTTTCGGTCTGCGCGCGCGGCCAGCAAGGGCTCGATGCCCTGCTCGCCGATGCCGCTGCGCAGGGCACGCCGCTGCACGCGGTGTCCACCGACCTGGCCGAGGCCGGGCAGATCCAGCGCTGGCTTGAGCAGGCTGCCGAAGCACTCGGCGGCATTGATGTGCTGGTCAACAATGCGACCGGCTATGGCATGGCCGACGATGAGGACGGCTGGGCTGCCAGCCTGCAGGTCGACCTGATGGCAGCGGTACGCGCCAGCCGGATGGCCCTGCCCTGGCTGCAGGCCTCGGCCGATGCCTGCATTCTCAATCTGTCCTCGATCGCCGCCCAGCAACCGCGCCCCGGCGGTGCGCCCTATGCCGCAGCCAAGGCCGCGCTTTCCCACTACACCACCTCGCAGGCGCTGGCGCTGGCACCGCACCGGATCCGGGTCAACGCCATCGCGCCGGGTTCGATCAGCTTCGCCGACGGCCTCTGGGAGCGCCGCCGTGTGGACGAGCCGGCGCTGTACGAGGCCACGCTGGCGCGCATTCCGTTTGGCCGCTTCGGGCATCCGGAGGAAATCGCCAATGCGGCGCTGTTCCTGTGTTCGCCGCTGGCCGGCTGGATCACCGGCCACGTGCTCAACGTCGACGGTGGCCAGGTCCTGATGGGCTGAGCCGCAGGCTCGGCGTTTGGGCTAAACGGCGCACACCGCCTATCATGTACACACCTGCAGACCTGCGAGGTGTATGTGACCCACCCCGATTCGGCCAGCCGCTTCAGCAACCGGGTTGATGACTATGTGCGCTACCGGCCCGGTTACCCGCCGGCGCTTTGGCAATGGCTGCACGCGCAGCACGGCGAGCCCGTCGACAGCGTGGTGGCCGATATCGGTGCCGGTACCGGCATCTCCAGCCAGGCCTTGCTGCAGGCTGGCCATACGGTCATCGCGGTGGAACCCAACGCCGCCATGCGCCAGGCGGCCGAGCAGTGGCTGACGCCGGACTGGCCACGCTTTGCTGCGGTGGACGGCAATGCCGAAGCCACCGGGCTGGCAGATGCGAGTGTGGGGCTGATCAGCGCGGCCCAGGCTTTCCATTGGTTTGACACCACGGCCATCGTGCCGGAGTGGAAGCGTGTGCTCGCCCCTGGCGGCCGGGTACTGGTCTACTGGAACTCGCGCCTGCTCGATGGCAGTGGGTTCCTGCGTGGCTACGAGCAGCTGCTGCTGGACTACGGCACCGATTATTCGGCCGTGGCCGAGCGCTACCAGAGCGATGCGCAGATGGCCGCGTGGTTCGGCTCGGGCCTGCAGGCCAGTGCGCAGTTCGCCAATGTGCAGCTGCTGGACTTCGACGCGCTGCGTGGTCGCCTGCTCTCCTCTTCCTACGCACCGGTGGCCGGCCAGCCCGGCCATGCCCCGATGCTGGCGGCGCTGCGTGCGCTGTTCGATGCCCAGGCGGTGGACGGCCGGGTTGCCTTTGAATACCAAACCCGTGCGTTTCTCGGCACGCTGGACTGATCTGCCCCATGTACTCGTTCGCCCGCCCCCTGCTGTTCTCGCTCGATGCCGAGCGCGCCCATGAACTGACCCTGCGCAGCCTGGATACCGCCTATCGGCTGGGTACCACGCCGCTGCTGGCCCCGCGCATCGCGCCGCTGCCGACCCGGGCGCTGGGTCTGGAGTTTCCCAATCCGGTGGGTCTGGCTGCCGGGCTGGACAAGAACGGGGCCCACATCGATGCCCTGTTCGCACTGGGCTTCGGCTTTGTGGAGATCGGCACCATCACTCCGCGTCCGCAGGCCGGCAATCCGCGCCCGCGCATGTTCCGCCTGCCTGCCCATCAGGCGGTGATCAACCGCATGGGCTTCAACAACGACGGCGTCGACGTGCTGGTGCGCAATGTCGAGCGCGCGCGCGACCGCCGCGGCGTGCTTGGCATCAACATCGGCAAGAACAAGGACACGCCCAACGAGCAGGCGCTGGATGACTACGTGGCCTGCATGGACAAGGTCTATCCGCTGGCCGACTACATCACCGTCAATATTTCCTCGCCCAACACCGCCGGCCTGCGCGAGCTGCAGGAGGAAAACGCGCTGCGCCAGCTGGTGGCCGGCGTCCGCGAGCGGCAGGAACAGCTCGCCGCCCGCCATGGCCGCCGGGTACCGGTGCTGGTCAAGGTGGCGCCCGACCTGAGCGAGCGCGACATCGATGCCGCTGCACGGGTGCTGGGCGAGCTGCAGGTGGACGGCGTCATCGCCACCAACACCACCATCGACCGCAGCGCCGTGGTCGGCGATCGGCGTGCCAATGAAGCCGGCGGCCTGTCCGGTGCGCCGCTGCTGGACCAGTCCACGGTCGTGCTGCGCCGCCTGCGCGCGCGCCTGCCCGAGGCCGTGCCGCTGATCGGTGTGGGCGGCATCACCTGCGGTGCCGATGCGGTGGCCAAGATGGCCGCCGGTGCTTCGCTGGTGCAGTGCTACAGCGGGCTGGTGTTCCGAGGGCCGGCACTGGTGTCCGAGTGCGTGGAGGCGATCCGTCGACGCCGCGAGGCGCCCAGTGGTGGCGCGGTGGAGCCGTTGCGATGAGCCTGCCGGTAAACGCCCAGGACGGCTGGACCCTGCAGTACGATGCCTCGCTGCAGGCACTGAACACCTTCCACGTGGCCGCCCGCGCCCAGCGGCTGGTGCACGTGCACGACCCGGCCTGCCTGCCCCAGGTGCTGGCACTGCCCGAGGTGGCCGACGGCCCGCTGCTGGTGCTCGGCAGTGGCAGCAACGTGCTGCTGTCCACCGATCAGGTGCCTGGCACGGTGCTGGTGTTTGCCAACACCACCGTGGAGATCATTGAACATCGCCAGGACCACGCGCTGGTGCGCGCCGGCGCCGGGGCGAGTTGGCATGGGCTGGTGGTCGAATCGCTGCAGCAGGGCCTGTCCGGGCTTGAGAACCTGGCGCTGATTCCTGGCACCGTCGGTGCCGCTCCGATCCAGAACATCGGGGCCTACGGCGTGCAGGTCGGTGAGTTCATCCAGACCGTGGAAGCGTGGGATCAGCAGGCTGCCCAATGGGTCCGCCTGGATGCTGAACAGTGTGCGTTTGGCTACCGTGACAGTGTGTTCAAGCAGGAACCGGACCGCTACCTGATCACGGCAGTGGAACTGCGCCTGCCGCTGCTGCATCACCTGCGCATGGACTACGCCGGCATCGCCGAAGAGCTCACTGCGCAGGGCGTGGAGCTGCCCGCCGCAGTGGATGTGGCCAATGCCATCATCGCGATCCGCCGCCGCAAGCTGCCCGATCCGGATGTACTGGGCAATGCCGGCAGCTTCTTCAAAAACCCGCAGTTGCCGCTGGAGCAGGTTGAACTGCTGCAACAGCACTTCCCGCAGCTGCCGGTTTTCCCGGCCGACCGCGAAGACCATCGCAAGCTCTCGGCGGCGTGGATGATCGAGCACTGCGGCTGGAAGGCCTACCGTGAGGGCGACGCCGGCGTGTCACCGGCCCACGCGCTGGTACTGGTGAACCATGGCCAGGCCACTGGCGCCGAGCTGCTGGCCCTGGCCCGGCAGATCTCCGCTTCGGTCCTTGAGACCTTCGGCGTGCCGATCGAACCGGAGCCGCGCCTGATCGGCGCCCAGTGGTGAGCGCCCCGGCAGCACCCCTGAGTCAGCCGGTCCGCGCGGCCTGGCTGATGCTCGGCAGCACCTTTGCCTTTGGCCTGATGGCGGTGGCCATCCGCTTGGCCACCGCGCATGTGCCCACGCAGGAAGTGGCGTTCTTCCGCAATGCCTTTGGTCTGCTGGCGCTGCTGCCCATGCTGCTGCGGCCAGGCCGCGCGCCGCTGCGCACTCGGCAGTTGCCGCAATACCTGCTGCGCAGCGCCATCGGCCTGTGTTCGATGCTCTGCGCATTCTGGGCACTGGGCCACCTGTCACTGGGGCAGGCGGTGTCGCTGTCCTACTCCACGCCCCTGTTTGTGACCATTGCCGCGGTACTGTGGCTGGGTGAGGTGGTGCGCGTACGGCGCTGGGCGGCCGTGGTGATCGGCTTTGTCGGCGTGCTGATCATCGTGCGCCCCGGCACCGCGGGTTTCAGCGCCGGCAGCCTGGTCGCCGTGGCCGCCGCTGTGCTCGGCTCACTGGTCGCCATCCAGATCAAGCAGCTCACCCGCGTGGACAGTGCAGACACGGTGGTGTTCTACACCTATGTGTTCTGGGTGCCGCTGTCGCTGGTGCCGGCCTTGTTCGTCTGGGTCTGGCCCAGTGGCATCGCCTGGCTGTGGCTGGCCGCCACCGGGGTGATGGGGACGGTGGGGCAACTGCTGTGGACGCGCGCGCTGCGGCTGGGCGAGGTCTCGGCCTTGACGCCGATCAGCTTCACCCAGCTGCCACTGGTCACCCTGTTCGGATGGTGGCTGTTTGACGAAACGCTGGACCGCTGGACCGTCATCGGCGCGCTCATCATCCTGTCCAGCAATGCCTATATTGCCCACCGCGAGGCGGTACTGGCCCGGCGTGCCGCCAGCCGGGCCGCGACAGCAGGCTCAGCACCCGGCGAGTGACGCCAGCGGCGCAGCCGTCTGTTCCGCCTCACCCGACCTGGCGGGAGTCACCCGCAACTGCGGCAGCAGCACCGCCAGCCGCTGCACGCCCTGATCGCGGATGGCCTGTGGTTGGAAGCGGGCGCGCGGACCGAGCAACAGCAGCTGCAGTTCCTGCAGCGCGTGCAGCAGCAGGCAGCACTGCTCCCACTGCAGCCAGCGTGGATCATCGGCGCCGCAGCCAAGCGCCTGCATCTCGGCCTGCAGCGCGTCGTGCAGTGCCTCGGCATAGGCATGCCATGGCTTCACATGGGCCAATGCCTGCTGCCATTGCTGCACAAACGCCCCGCCGAACGGGTCGGTGGCAGTCGGCAGCCCTGCCGGCTGGGCGATCCAGCCGCCGACCCGGTCCAGCACCCGCGTATCGGCCGCGCGCAACCGGGGCGGCGAGGCAGCCTGTCCCAGACCAGCACTGGGCCACGGCCCGGCCGCAGGAACCCGTCGGCTTTCCCCCTGGCCGAGCGCGAACAGCGTCCAGTACTGGTCGCGATGACATACCGACGGCTCGCCGCAAAGGCTCGGGTGCGGTTCACGCATCAAAAGCGAGCCTAAAACGTCATTCCGCGCGAACACCTCGTCGCTCACCTGCAGGCACCATTGCCGCCCATCGGTGCTTTCCACCTGATACATGCAACCGGTGTCAGCATGGACTGGCGGGCAATGGACCACCGATCGCGCCCACAGGGCATAGCGCTGGGCGAGCATCTCGGTGACGCGGAGGATTGGTATAGCTTTCATAGCGGTGCTGGCATCGGATTGGTCTGAGTTTCACTATCCCAGAACGGTCGGCTGTCCGTCGCGATCGAGGCCATCCCCGTCATGCGGCGTCCTGTTCCGCGCGAAAGCATCCGTTCGGCGCAGCCTGTTGCGACAACGGCGGGCTGCTCAGTCGACACAGCGACGGCTGGAGGATGGCCGATTCCGAAAGACCGAGCGCGCGGAAAGGCGTCGCGCGGCGCTTCGGACAGCGCCAGCATGTGGCGCGCCTGCCCCTCGCTTCCTGCCATGCCGTCAATGCCTCTTTGCACATCTATGGAAGGCGCCTATCAATGTCGCCGTACCACACGCCAAGAGGCACCTGGATGTTGAATCGTAGAGAGCTGCTCAAAGGGGGCGCACTGACCGTGGCCGTGTTCAATGGCGTTCTGCCCGGCCTGCGCGTGTCTGCGCAAGGGCTGCGGATCCGCCGCGATGTCGCCACGCTCAGCGATGATGACGATACCCTGCGGGCGCTCCGCCAGTTCGTCGCCGAAATGCGCGCACGCCCTGCGGGCAAGCTGCCCAACTGGGCCACGCTGTACTCCATTCACGGCACCCTGACCGACGGATTCAACAAGTGCCCCCACCGCAACTGGTTCTTCCTGCCGTGGCACCGCGCGTACATGGAGATGTACGAAAACCTGGTGATCGATCTGACCGGCTACACGCAGTTCGCGTTGCCCTACTGGAACTGGACAGAGCAGCGCAGCTACCCGGCGTCCTTTACGGCGCCCATAGCCAACGGCCTGCCCAATCCTCTGCAGTCGCCCGCCTCAGGCGATGCCCCCAAGCGCCTGCGCAAGACCCTCGCCCTGACCGACGCGGATGTCGGCCGCGCGCGGATCGTCACGCTGCTGCAGGAACCCAATTTTGAACTGTTCGGCTCCAGCCGGCCGCTGGATGAGCAGGACAATCCCCAGAACAATACCGATCAGGCGTGGCTGACACGGCAGGGCACCTGGGGTGAGTTTGAAACCGCGCCCCACAACCGCGTGCATCTGGCGGTGGGTGGCGCCGAGCCGAATGACACCCAGGGCTACATGGGCTGGGCCGAGTCGGCGCACGATCCGATCTTCATCGTCCACCATACCAACGTGGACCGGCTCTGGACGAGCTGGCGCGGCGTCAATCCGCTCGAGTCGATCTGGCGGGACATGGAGTTCACCAACAACTTCGTCCGCGCCGACGGAAGCCTGTATTCGGTCAAAGTTGCCGATCTGCTCGACAATACCCAGCGCGGCTACGCCTATGACAAGCTCGAAGACGTGGCCGTGCGTCCCGGCGCTGGCGATGCCAGCCGCCTTCTGCTGCCCGCGCCGCTGCCCTCCGGCCAGCGCGTGCGCGCGCTGCCTGCATCGCGCGGCGCCGGGTCGCTGGCCCCGCTCCGCTTCCCGCAGTTGGCGCCCGGCTCTGCATTGGCCTATGCGCTGCGGGCCGGCGATGACGTGTATGCGGTATTGCGTGACATCACCTTGGGTCCGCACGTCGTCGGCGCCAGGGTATTCGTCAACCTGCCAGGCTCGGCGGCAGAAGCCACCACCAGCGCACCGCAGTTCGTCGCTGAGATCGCGTTCATCAGCGGCCATCACCACAGCCCCGAACACGACCGTTTCTCGGTCTCGCTCAATCTCGGTCCGGCTCTGCGCCGCCTGGCCAGCCAGAACCTTCTGATCGACGACGCTCTGAGCCTGCAGATCGTCCCGGTGTTTCCCGAGGACCTGGATCCGCGCAGGCGCGAGGGAACGGTCATGCCGGCAGCCGTTGACATCGGCGTGCCCTGAGCGGGCACACGTGCCCGCACTACCGTGCGGTGCAGCGCTGAAGCGCTGCACCGCACGCCAGGCATACCCGCCCAGGAGTTCCGATGCTCAACCGTAGAGAGCTGATCAAGCGCGGCGCGGTGACCGTGGCCATCTTCAGTGGCGTCCTGCCGGGCCTGCGCGCAGCCGCCGCACCGCCGCGCACCCGGCGCGACATCACCACGCTGCGCGACACCGATGACACGTTGCTCTCACTGCGTCAGTTCATCAAGGACATGCGCGCCCGGCCAGACGACCGCCTGCCCAACTGGAACTCGATCGCCGCCATCCATGGCACCCGTGAGGGCTTCAACCTGTGCCAGCACTTCAACTGGTACTTCCTGCCCTGGCACCGTGCCTACATCGAGATGATCGAGAACATGGTGATGGCCCACACCGGCAACGCCCGCTTTGCGATGCCTTACTGGGACTGGTCAGCATTGCGCACCTATCCCACCGCGTTCACCGCGAGGCTGGCCAATGGCGCGCCCAATCCGCTGGTTTCTCCCGGCGTGGGCGATGACCCCGAGCGCATCCGGTCGCCACGGCTGACGATCACCGACAGCATCGCCGGCACCGCCCGCATCACCTCATTGCTCAGACAGCCATCGTTCGAACTGTTTGCCTCTTCGCGCCCCGTCGATGGCAACGAGGTCTGGCAGAACACGCTTGACCCGCGATGGCTGGGCATGCGCGGGGTCGCGGGCGAATTCGAGAGCAGCCTACACAATGTGCTGCACCTGCTTGCTGGCGGCGCCGCCGGCTTCATGAGCAGCCCCGAGTCCGCCCGCGATCCGCTGTTTCTGGTCCATCACACCAACGTCGACCGCATCTGGGCCAGCTGGCGAGGCCAGAACAGTACCGACCCACTCTGGTCACAGATGCAGTTCAGGAACCACTTCATGCGCATGGATGGCAGCCACTACACCGTGAAGGTGGACGACCTGCTGGACACGACGGGCCGTGGCTACCAGTACGACAGACTGCTTGATGTGAACCTCGCCGGGGCCACGGGGGACGCACGGAGGCTGCTTCAGTCTGCCACCGGACAATTGCCGGACACGCGCGTGCAGGTGGCATCCCCACAACGCGTCGGGCCCGCGGCAGCACTGCGCTTCCCGCGTGCCGCACGCGGCGGTGCGCTCGACCTCGCACTGCGTACCGGCGATGACGTGTATGCCGTGCTGAACGATATCCACCTCAGCGCGCACGTCGTTGGCGTCCGCGTGTTCGTCAACCTTCCTGATACTGCAGACGATGCCTCGCCGGAAGCACCGCAGTTCGTGTCAGAGCTCGGTTTCCTGCCCGGCGGGCATCATGGCGGGGGGGAACACCGCCATTCGGCCTCGGTCAATCTGAGCCCTGCCCTGCGAAGACTGGCGAGTCTGGGGCTGCTGCGTGACGACACGCTCACCCTCAGGCTGGTGCCGGTGTACGCCGAGGGCACCGACCCTGGCACGCAGCCTGGCGAGGTAATACCTGGCGCGGTGACCATCGGCGTGCTGTAGGCCAATGACGTGGGGGCGCCTTGCCAGCGCCCCGCCGCTCAGCCATAGACAGGATGGCGCCGGCACAGTGCCGTCACCTGCGCACGCACCGCATTGCGCACCGCCATGCGCGCATCGTCGTCGTGCTCGAGCGCATCGAGCACATCGCACAGCCAGCCTGCCAGCTGCTGGCACTCGCCCACACCGAAACCGCGCGTGGTTACCGCGGGCGTGCCGATGCGCAGACCCGAGGTGACGAATGGCGAGCGCGGGTCATTGGGGACGCTGTTCTTGTTGGTGGTGATGTACGCCTCGGCCAACGCGGCGTCCGCCTCTTTGCCGGTGTAAGGCCGGGTGGACAGATCAATCAGCATCAGATGATTGTCGGTGCCGCCGGAAACGATCGTGTAGCCGCGCTGCTGCAGCACCTCGGCCATGGCACGGGCATTGGTGACCACCTGGCGCTGGTAGGTCCGGAACCCTGGCTGCAATGCTTCCTTGAAGGCCACCGCCTTGGCGGCGATGACATGCATCAGGGGACCGCCCTGCGTGCCGGGAAACACGGCCGAATCCAGTTTTCGATGGAACGCCTCGCTCTGCCCCTTGGCCAGGATCAGGCCGCCGCGGGGCCCGCGCAGCGTCTTGTGGGTCGTGCTGGTCACCACATGGGCATGCGGGAGCGGATCAGGATATTCACCGGCTGCTACCAGCCCGGCGACATGGGCCATGTCCACCCAGAAGATCGCGCCGACCTCATCGGCGATGGCCCGCATCCGCGCCCAGTCCTTGAAGCGCGAATAGGCCGAGAACCCGCCGATCAGCATCTTCGGCCGCGTGACACGGGCGATGCGCGCCATCTCGTCGTAGTCGATCAGGCCGGTGTCCGGATCGAGGCCATAGGGCACGATCGTGTAGTGCCTGCCGGAGAAGTTGGAGGGATTGCCATGGGTCAGGTGGCCGCCCTGGGCCAGGTTCATGCCCATCACCGTATCGCCCGGTTGGGTAAGGGCGAGAAACACGGCAGCGTTGGCCTGCGCACCGGCGTGCGGCTGGACGTTGGCGTAGTCACAGTCGAACAGGGCCTTGGCGCGCGTGATGGCCAGGCGCTCGGCGACGTCCACGTGCTCGCAGCCGCTGTAGTAGCGCCTGCCAGGGTAGCCCTCCGCGTACTTGTTGGTGAGCAGCGAATCCTGCACCGCCATCACCAGCGGACTGGCGTAGTTCTCCGAGGCGATCAGCTCGACGTGATCCTCCTGGCGTCTGCCTTCGTGCGTGATGGACAGCGCCAGTTCGGGGTCGAAATCCTGCAGGGTCAGCGTGGTGTCATACATGGCAGTGCCTTGAGCATGAAGTGAAAGGGGTCCGACCGGCGCAGCGCGGTCAGCCGGATGAAAGGACGCTGCCGGCTGCATCGGGCCAGTAGTGGCTGTCCGGCAGCGGACGTGCACCGAAGATGGCCTGCCCGACCCGCACCACGGTGGCGCCCTCCTCGATGGCGATCTCGAAGTCACCGGACATGCCCATCGACAGATCATCCAGACTCATTCCGGCGGGCGCGTGTTGCCGCAGCCGGTCGCGCAGCTGGCGCAGTGCGATGAAGCAGCGCCGCACCCGCTCTGCTTCGCTGGAAAAAACCGCCAGGGTCATCAGGCCGCGCACCCGCAGCGCGGGAAAGGCGGGTAACGCATCGATGAAAGCGGGCGCATCCTCCGGTGCAAGACCGTACTTGCTGGCCTCACCAGAGGTGTTGATCTGCACGAACACATCCAGCGAACGCCCCTCGATCTGCAGCCGGCGCTCCAGCGCCTGCGCCACGCGCAGGCTGTCCAGTGCCTGGAACTCGCTGGCAAAGCGCGCCACCTGCTTGGCCTTGTTGGTCTGCAGATGGCCGATGACCGACCACTGCAGGTCGGCCAGATCCTGCATGGCCTCCCACTTGCGCTGCGCTTCCTGCACCTTGTTCTCGCCGAGCATCCGGCAGCCGGCGGCGTGGGCCAGCCGCAGGCTGGCCTCGGGCTTGGTCTTGCTCACCGGCAACAGACGCACCGTTGCCGGGTCACGGTCGACCCGGCGGCAGGCCGCCTCGATACGCGCCTGCACGGCAGCCAGGTTGCGGCGGAAATCATCCACAGTGGTCGCTTCCGGGTAGCGGCCATGCTGGTCGTGGCCGGTCGGAGTATCGAAACTGTGGGTCATGGCTGTGGTTTCCTGTTCAAGGGCGCCGGGGATGCGGCGGACGTCGTGCGCGGCAGCGGCCCATGCAGGACCGCATAGGCGACCAGCCCGATCACCAAGCCCCAGAATGCACCGCCGATGCCAAGCAGGGTGATGTTGGCCGAGGCGGCAAGGAAGGTGATCATCGCCGCTTCGCGGGTTCTCGCCTCGGCCAGTGCACTGGCGAGGCTGCCTCCAATGGTGCCCAGCAACGCCAAGCCGGCCAGGGTGGCAATGAACGTTGTGGGGAATGCCATGAACAAGGACGCCAGCGTGACCCCGAACACGCCGACCAGAATGTAGAACACGCCTGCGGCCACGCCGGCAATCCACCGCCTTGAGGGATCTTCATGGGCCTCCCGGCCGGTGCAGATGGCTGCGGTGATGGCCGCGATGTTGAACGCGTGCGAGCCAAACGGCGCCATCACCAGCGAGCCCAGCCCGGTGAGCGTCACGATGGGATTGGCACTGGTGGTGTAGCCATCATTGCGCAGCACCAGCATGCCCGGCATGTACTGCCCGGTCAGCGTGATCAGAAACAGTGGCAGGGCGACACTGAGCAGTGCGTTGCACGAGAACCCCGGCAGCGTGAACACCGGTGCGGCCAGCGCCAGGCGCACACCGCTCGTATCGAGCCGGCCCTGCACCAGCAGCAGCGCCAGCCCAAGCAGCAGGATGCCCACCACCGCATAGCGCGGCGCAACGCGCTTGAGTGCCAGGTAGGCGACGATCAGAACAGCGGCCAGCACCGGGTCCACGCTCACGCTGGCGAACGCGCCGATGCCGAACTGCAGCAGGATGCCGGCCAGCAGCCCGGCGGTCACGCACGCTGGGATCAATCGGATCACCCGTTCGAACAGACCTGACAGGCCGAGCACCACGAACGCGGCGGCCGAGATCATGTAGGCGCCTACCGCCTCGGCATACGGCGTGGTCGCCAGGGCGGTGACCAGAAACGCGGCCGCCGGCGTGGACCAGGCGGTGATGATCGGCGCCCGTGTCCGCCAGCTCAGCACGATGCCGGTGATGCCCACCCCGATGGAGACGGCCCAGACCCAGGAAGCGGTGAGTTCAGGGCCCAGGCCTGCGCCTCGGGCCGCCTGGAACACCAGGATGAAGGTACCGCCGTAATTGACGATCACGGAAATTAGCCCGGCAATGACCGGATGCAGCAGATCCTTCCAGCCGGTGGAAGCGGTGATGGGGGCACGGGCCATGCGCAACGGAGAACTCCAGACAACGGCGGGCTTTGCGGAACGCATTTATAGCCTCACAATGGCCGGAATAGCCCCTCCACTTTCAGCCAGACCAGCAGACCAATGTTCAAGCACGCGCAACTGGAGTCGGTGAAAGCCGCGCTGGCAGACCCCACGCAGGCAGCGTCGCCGCTGCACCTGCGTGTACAGCGCGCCTTGCGCCAGCTGATCCTGGACGGCGCCCTGAGCGCAGGCAAAGCGGTGCCGGCCTCGCGCGCACTCGCCCGATCGCTGGGGGTGTCGCGCGATACCGTGGAAGCCGCTTACGTCCAGCTGCATGCGGAGGGCTTCATTGATCGGCGCGTCGGCAGCGGCAGCTTTGTTTCCGCACGCGCCGGACGCGCACGCGGACGCAGCACGCCACCTCCTGCCGGCCCGGAGTGCGCGACCGCGCGCTTGAGCCAGCGCGGCAGCGCCCTGCTTGAACGCGGTGGCGTGCGCGACTTTGTCGCCCCGCGCGCATTTGCACCCGGCGTGCCGGAGACGCGCAGTTTTCCCCTGCAGACCTGGGAGCGGTTGCAGCGCCAGGTGGTGAAGGAACACGGCACGCGCGCGCTGCTGCACAGTCCGCCACAGGGCATGGCCCCCCTTCGCCAGGCCATCGCCGACTACGTCAACCTTGAACGCGGTGCCCACGCCACCGCTGATCGGGTCCTGGTGCTGACCAGTTCACAGCAGGCGCTGAGCCTGTGCGCGAACGTACTGCTCGACGCCGGCGAGTCCATCTACATCGAAGATCCCGGCTACCACGGCGCACGCAAGGCATTCCAGGCCGCCGGCCTGCACTGCGTGCCGGTGCCGGTGGACGCACAGGGGCTGGCGGTGGCGCACCTGCTGCAGGCCGGCCGCTCGCCCGGCAGCCGCGCGCGGGCGGTGTTTCTGACCCCCTCGCACCAGTTTCCGACCGGCGTGACGTTGTCGCTGGAGCGCCGGCTGGCGCTCATCGAGTGGGCACGGATACAGCAGGGCTGGATCATCGAGGACGACTACGACAGCGAGTTCCACTACGCCGGCAAGCCTACCGCGTGCGTGCAGGGACTTGATCGCCACGAGCGCACGATCTACATCGGCACGTTCACCAAATCGCTGTTTCCGGGTCTGCGCATCGGCTACATGGTGCTGCCTCCCGCGCTGGTGGCGCCGATGACGGCCGCGCGCACCCTGCTCGACGGCCACAGCGCGCCCATCCCCCAGCTGACGCTGGCGCGCTTCATCGAAGGCGGTCACTTCGGTGCGCATGTGCGCACCATGCGCGCGGTCTACGCGCAGCGGCGCGACACGCTGGCCGCGCTGGTGGACTCGCAGCTGACGGCCTTTCTTGCGCCACAGGTGCCGGCCGGCGGCATGCAGATGCCCTGCACGTTCGTGCGCGCCCTGCCCGAGGCCGAGGCCGTGGACGCGGCGCAACGCGCTGGCATCGACCTGCTCGGCCTGAGCACACTGCATGCCGCCGATGCGCCCGCACCCGGCTTTCTGATGGGCTTTGCGGCCCACGCGCCTCCTGAGCTGGAGGCGGGGGTGGACGTGCTGGGCAAGGTGCTGCGCAGGCTGTCCGCATGAAGCCGCGTGCAGCGCAGCGGCGTCAGGGCGGTGCAGTACCCGTGGACGTGACCGGCACATGCGCCGGCCACGCGTTGACTTCGGTCTCGTCAATTGGCGGGAAAAAGACCGCGTCGGCCGAAGCAGCGGATCGTGTCCACCAGAATCTCCCTGTCGTCTGCCTGGATGTACAGCGGCGCCGTGCTGCCACAGTCCGGTCCCATCGACGAAAGTGCTTCATCGGTCCAGCTGCCCTGCCCTTTCAACCACTGGCCGCACTGCAGGGTCTGATAACCCTGCACCATGTCGTAACGGTCATTGCCGAACTGGCTGGCCCCAAGCCGGCCGATGTGCGTCCAAGGGCTGATGGCCAAGCCCCGGCATGGCAGGCGGTGCAGGCGGGCGCCGGCGGCGGCGACGGTGGCGGCATACGTAACTGGCTGGCCTCACTGGTCGCGCGCAGCCATCGCAGCGACCTGATGATCGGCCTGCGGCAGGTTCAATGCCGCATCAAGCAGCTCATTGGTCAAAGCCAACGCGACCTGGAGCTGTACGCACGCATCGAAGCGGCTGTTGAGCACGCTGCGCGGCACCACCAGACCTGGCCACGCTCGACGCTCTGGAGAGCGCAGGCGTGGGGCGGCTGCCCCACGGCACGGGCGGACTACCGATACCGGCCAGGCCCTGCGGCGCTCCTTCAGGGTTCTGCTGCACCTGACGGCGAGCTGGCCCGATCAGATCACTCCCACTCGATCGTCGCCGGCGGCTTCCCCGAGATGTCATACACCACGCGCGAAACGCCACGCAGCTCGTTGATGATGCGGTTGCTCACCGTGCCGAGGAATTCATACGGCAGGTGCGCCCAGTGCGCGGTCATGAAGTCGATGGTCTCAACCGCACGCAGCGCGATCACCCATTCGTAGGCGCGTGCGTCGCCGACCACGCCAACCGACTTCACCGGCAGGAACACCGCGAACGCCTGGCTGGTCCTGTCATACAGGTCGGCCTTGCGCAGCTCGTCAATGAAGATGGCATCGGCCTTGGCCAGCAGCTCGGCATACTCGCGCTTCACTTCGCCGAGGATGCGCACGCCCAGGCCTGGGCCGGGGAACGGATGGCGGTAGACCATGGTGCGCGGCAGGCCGAGCTCGACGCCGAGGCGACGCACTTCGTCCTTGAACAGCTCGCGCAGCGGCTCAACCAGGCCCAGCTTCATGTGCTCGGGCAGGCCGCCCACGTTGTGGTGGCTCTTGATCACGTGCGCCTTGCCGGTCTTGCTGCCGGCCGACTCGATCACGTCGGGATAGATGGTGCCCTGCGCCAGCCACTTGGCATTGCTGAGCTTGTTCGACTCCTCGTCGAAGATCTCCACGAACAGGTTGCCGATGATCTTGCGCTTGGCTTCCGGGTCGGCCACGCCTTCGAGCGCCTTGAAGTAGCGGTCGGCCGCATTGACCCGCACCACCTTGACGCCCATGTGCTCGGCGAACATCGCCATCACCTGGTCGCCTTCCTGCCAGCGCAGCAGGCCGGTGTCGACAAACACGCAGGTCAGCTTCTCGCCGATGGCCTTGTGCAGCAGCGCGGCCACCACCGAGGAATCGACACCACCGGAGAGGCCGAGGATCACTTCGTCATCGCCGACCTGCGCACGCACGCGCTCGATCTGGTCCTCGATGATGTTGGCGGCCGTCCACAGCGCCTGGCACCCGCACACATCAATCACGAAACGACGCAGCAGGGTCTGGCCCTGCAGGGTGTGGGTCACTTCCGGGTGGAACTGCACGCCGTACCAGCGCTTTTCCTCGTTGGCCATCGCGGCCACCGGAATGCGGTCGGTGGTGGCGGTGATGGTGAAGCCCGGCGGCGCCTTGGAGACATGATCGCCGTGGCTCATCCAGACATTCAGGCGCGGCTCGCCGCCGTGATCGCTCAGGCCGGAGAACAGCGCATCGGGGTTGATCACGTTGACTTCGGCATGGCCGAACTCGCGCTGGTCGGCCGCTTCAGTGGCGCCACCGAGCTGGGCGGCCAGGGTCTGCATGCCGTAGCAGATGCCGAAGATCGGCAGACCGCTGTCGAACACTTCCTGCGGCGCGGCCGGCGCGCCCGGCAGCGTGGTCGACTCGGGGCCACCAGAGAGAATGATGCCCTTGGCACCGAAGGCCGCGATCTCGGCCGGGTCATGATCCCAGGCCCAGATTTCGCAGTACACACCGATCTCGCGGATGCGGCGGGCGATCAGCTGCGTGTACTGCGCGCCGAAATCGAGGATCAGGATCTTGTCGTTGTGGATGTTGGTCATGGCGCCTGGGCGATGCAGGAGAAAAGGGGGTACGACACCCGCGATGCGGGACTTACCGGCGGCAGATGGAGAAAGAGGAACGGGATGATCCCGTTCCTCTCTGCTCGTTCCGCGTCAGGCGCGGTAGTTCGGCGGTTCCTTGGTGATCGTCACGTCGTGGACGTGGCTCTCACGCTGGCCGGCGCCGCTGATCTTGACGAACTTCGGCTTGCTGCGCATGTCTTCGATGGTGGCGCAGCCCACATAGCCCATGGTGGCGCGCAGGCCGCCCATCAGCTGGTGGACGATGCCGCCGACCGGTCCGCGGTACGGCACGCGACCCTCGATGCCCTCGGGCACGAGCTTGTCGGCAGTGGCTGCGTCCTGGAAGTAGCGGTCCTTGGACCCCTTTTCCATCGCGGCCAGCGAGCCCATGCCACGGTAGCTCTTGTACGAGCGGCCCTGGTACAGCTCGGTCTCACCCGGCGATTCCTCGGTACCGGCGAGCAGGCCGCCGACCATGATGGTCGAGGCACCGGCGGCCAGCGCCTTGCCGATGTCACCGGAATAGCGGATGCCGCCGTCGGCGATCAGCGGAATGCGATCCTGCAGCGCCTCGGCCACCAGATCGATGGCGGTGACCTGCGGCACACCGACACCGGCCACCACGCGGGTGGTGCAGATCGAGCCCGGACCGATGCCGACCTTGACCGCATCGGCGCCGCTGTCCAGCAGGGCCAGCGCGGCTTCGCCGGTGCAGATGTTGCCACCGATGACCTGCACGGCCGGGAAGTTCTTCTTGACCCAGCTGACGCGGTCCAGCACGCCCTGCGAATGGCCGTGCGCGGTATCGACCACGATCACGTCCACGCCAGCGGCAACCAGCGCTTCGACGCGGCGGTCGGTGTCACCGCCCACGCCGACCGCAGCGCCGACCAGCAGACGGGTCGAGGCATCCTTGGCGGCGTTGGGGAAGTCGGTGTTCTTCTGGATGTCCTTGACGGTGATCAGGCCGCGCAGGGCGAAATCATCGTTGACCACCAGCACCTTCTCGATGCGGTTGCGGTGCAGCAGCTGCAGCACTTCCTGCGAGGCGGCGCCTTCCTTGACCGTGATCAGGCGATCCTTCTTGGTCATGATGTGGCGGACCGGATCGTCCAGCTCCGACTCGAAGCGCATGTCGCGGTGGGTCACGATCCCGGCCAGCAGGCCGTCGCTGCCCACCACCGGCACACCGGAGATGTTGTGCGCCTGGGTCAGCGCCAGCACGTCACGGATGGTGGTTTCCGGCCCGACCGTGATCGGGTCGCGGATGACACCGGCTTCGAACTTCTTGACCTTGGCCACTTCGGCGGCCTGCTGTTCGACGCTGAGGTTCTTGTGGACGATGCCCATGCCACCGAGCTGGGCCATGGCGATGGCCAGGCGGCCCTCGGTGACCGTGTCCATCGCTGCCGACAGGATCGGAAGCTTCAGCCGCAGGTCGCGGGTCAGCCGCGTTTCGAGGCTGACGTCCTTGGGCAGGATGGTCGAGTGGGCGGGGACGAGCGAGACGTCGTCGTAAGTCAGTGCTTCAGCCTGGATGCGCAGCATCGGCATACCCGAGATGTGGGGAAGCGCGTCATTTTACCCCTTTTCCGCGCCGAGTGGCAGGGGGGAAGTGCGACAGATCGTCCCGCGGGTGCGCCGGTCGCCGCTCAGCCCGCCTCGGCCGCTTCCAGCGTGTTCTGCATCAGCGTGGCCACGGTCATCGGCCCGACACCGCCGGGCACCGGCGTGATCCAGCTGGCACGCTGGGCAGCCGCTTCGAAGCCCACGTCGCCCACCAGCCGACCATCGTCCAGACGGTTGATGCCCACATCGATGACCACCGCGCCCGGCTTGACCCACTCCCCCGGCACGATGTCCGGCCGGCCCACCGCCACCACCAGGATGTCGGCGTTGCGCACGGCCTGTTCGAGCACGTCCTTCGGGGTGAACTTGTGGCAGCTGGTGACCGTGCAGCCGGCAATCAGCAGTTCCAGCCCCATCGGGCGACCGACATGATTGCTGACCCCGACGATGGTGGCGTTACGCCCGCGCACCGGCTGGTCGGTGTGGCCGAGCAGCGTGGTGATGCCGCGCGGCGTGCATGGACGCAGGCCGAACTCGCGCAGGGCGAGGTGACCGACGTTCTCCGGATGGAACCCATCGACGTCCTTGCGCGGGTCGATGCGCTGGATCAGCCGCCGCGCATCGGGGATGCCCGGCAGCGGCAGCTGGATCAGAATGCCGTGGATCTTCGGGTCGGCGTTGAGCTGGTCGATCAGCTCGAGCAGCTGCGCTTCGGTGGTGCCTTCGGGCATGTCGAAGTCATGCGCTTCGATGCCGACCTTTTCCGCTGCGCGACGCTTGTTGCGCACGTACACGGTCGAGGCCGGATCGCCGCCGACCAGCACCACCGCCAGCCCAGGGCGGCTGCCGCCAGCGGCCAGGCGTGCGTCCACACGCACCTTCAGGCTGTCCAGCAGACCTTCGGCAATGCGGCGGCCGTCGAGGATGCGGGCGGTGTGCGGGGCAGCGGACTTGTTCATCGGTGGCGGCGGTGTGCGGGCGGGGAGCGCTATTGTCCCTGATTAAACCGCCCTCGCCCACCGCCACGTGGTCCGCCGCAACGGTCCTGCCCGCACGCTCGCCGGGCAGAGCCCGGCGCTGCCGGCTCTGCGGGCATCCCACGGCGACGCCGGTCATTGTTCTTCGGGTACCTGGTCGGCGTTGAGCGTGCGCGACTGGCGCCGGGGCGCGGTGAACGGGGTCGGTGTGGGCACGCCCGGCAGCGCGGTGCCGAACACCATGTGCGCGCCGGCGCGCAGGCTGCCACCGGCCATCTCCAGTTCGAAGCGCTCGGCGTCACGCTCGCGGATCTGTCCGGCGATGTCCTGCACATCATCCGGGTCGACACCAAGCTCCAGCAGCGTGGCCTGGCCAAACTGCAGCGCCGACTCGAAGGTTTCGCGGATCTGATAGTCCACACCGGCGTGGATAAGGCGCAGCGAGTGTTCGCGGTCAAACGAGCGCACCAGCAGCTTGGCACGGGGGAACTCATGCGCTACCAGCTCGACAATGCGGTCGGCCTCCTCGACCTTGTCCACGCATACAGCAATGGCGCGGGCGTCGGCGGCGCCGGAGGCATGCAGCACGTCCAGCCGGGTGCCATCGCCGTAGTAGATCTTGAAACCGAAACGCTCGGCGTTGCGGATCATCTCCACATCGTTGTCGATGATGGTCACATCCACATCGCGCGCCAGCAGCGACTGACTGGCGACCTGGCCGAAGCGGCCAAAGCCGATCATCAGCACGCTGCCCGACAGCCCTTCGGCCTCCTCTACACCCTCCATGCTGACGTGCGGCGCTGGAGCGAAACGGCGGTAGACCAGCACTACCAGCGGGGTCAGCGCCATGGACAGCACGACCACGGCAGTGAAGTTCGCATTGATGTCCATGTCGATCACCCCGGCACTGGCGGCGGCGGCAAACAGCACGAAGGCAAACTCGCCGCCCTGCGCCATCACCACGCCACGATCCAGCGCCTGCGCGTGGTCGCTGCCCAGCAGGCGCGCCACGGCATAGATGCATACCGACTTGGCCGCCATCAACGCCAGCACCAGACCCACGATCAGCGGCCAGTTGCCTGCAACCACCGACAGGTCCAGCGCCATGCCCACGCTGAGGAAGAACAACCCCAGCAGAATGCCGCGGAACGGCTCGATATCCGCCTCGATCTGGTGGCGGAAGGTCGACTCGCTCAGCAGCACGCCGGCCAGAAATGCGCCCATCGCCATCGACAGGCCCGACAGCTGCATCAGCAGCGCAGCACCGAGCACGACCAGCAACGCAGCGGCAGTCATCACCTCGCGTGCCTTGGCCGCGGCGAGAATGCGGAACAGGGGGTTGAGCAGGAAGCGGCCCACCAGCACGAGCCCGATCACGGCGCCGGCGCCGATGGCCACCGACACCCAGCGCGAGCTTTCGCCATCGGCACTGCCGCCGGACGGCGACATGAACGCGACCAGCGCCAGCAGGGGAACGATCAGCAGATCTTCGAACAGCAGAATGGAGACGATTTTCTGCCCGGGCGGCAGCGCGATGTCACCGCGCTCGGCCAGCAGCTGCATCACCACGGCCGTGGAGGTGAGCACGAAGCCGGTGGCACCAATGAAGGCGACCTGCCAGGGGAAGCCGAAGAGCTTGGCAATCAGCGTGAGAACAACAGCGCAGGTGGCGATCTGCGCCGTACCCAGGCCGAAAATCTCCCGTCGCAGGCTCCACAGGTGCGACGGCCGCATCTCCAGCCCGATCACGAAAAGAAACATCACCACGCCAAGCTCGGCGGTATGCAGGATGGCCTGCGGGTCGGAGAACCAGCCCAGCCCGAACGGACCGATGGCCAGGCCGGCAGTGAAGTAACCGAGCACCGAGCCGAGCCCGAAGCGCCGGAACAACGGCACCATGACCACGGCGGCGCCGAGCAGCGCAACGACCTTGACCAGCTCGCTGCTGGCTCCTGCTTCTACCGCCATGCGGGGCGTTCCCTCAGTGTTGATGCCGCAACGATAGGGCAAGTCGCTTGCGGCAGATAGCACGGTAGACGCGTTTTCGTGTGCCATAAACAGAACAACCACACCAACAGACGTGCCATCGTCCCGAAAACGCTGACTCCGTCACGCTTCAGCTGCCGCGACAGAACGCGGCGTAGTCGATGTAGCCAGGAAACGGTGCACCCGGCGCGCACACCGGACAGTGCGGATCCGGCCCGAACCGGCTGCTGCGGAACTGCATCGACAAAGCATCAAAGCGCATCAGGCGTCCGATCAGCGGCTCACCGATACCCAGAAGCAGCTTGAGCACCTCGGTGGCCTGCAGCACACCGGCCAGGCCGGGCAGCACCCCCAGCACACCGGCCTCTGCACAGCTGGGTGCAAAGGCCGGGTCAGGCGGTTCGGGAAACAGGCAGCGGTAACACGGCGCAACCCCACGTTGGCGCCCGGCGTCGAACACCGTGACCTGACCGCTGAAACGTTCGATCGCCGCATACACCAGCGGTACGCCGTGCTGGATGCAGGCGTCGTTGAGCAGGTAGCGCAGCGGGAAGTTGTCCGAGCCGTCCAGCACCACATCGACGCCCTCGAGCAGGCCGTCGATGTTCTCCGCGCTGACCCGCATCGGCACCGCCTCGACCTTGATCGTGGGGTTGAGCGCCAGCAGGCGCTCACGCGCCGAGTCCACCTTTGCCTGGCCGATACTGGCCTCTGTATGCACGATCTGCCGCTGCAGGTTGCTGCGCTCGACCCGGTCATGGTCGACGAGCCGCAACTGACCGACGCCGGCCGCAGCCAGGTAGAACGCTGCCGGCGCGCCCAGCCCGCCGGCCCCCAGCACCAGCACGCGCGCGCGCTGCAGGCGGCGCTGACCGGCCTCGCCGACCTGCGGCAACAGCAGGTGGCGCGAGTAGCGGTCGAAGAAATCCTGCTCGGCAGCATCGGTGAGCGGCTGCACCAACGGCAGCAACTGTTCGCGCCAGGCCACGGTGCCCCCGCTGACCGACGCCACGTTGCAGTAACCCGCTGCCAGCAGCGCCTGCGCGGCGTCAGCCGAGCGTTTGCCGCTCTGGCAGATCAGCAGGAGTTCCTGACGCTGGCTCGGCAGGTGGGCCGCCGGGTCGGCGAGCAGTTCATCCAGGGCGACACCGCGCGCGCCTTCGGCCATGCCGCCGGCGCGCTCATGGGACTGACGTACATCGATCAGCACCGCGCCATGGGTCAGCCGGGTGCACGCCTGCGCAGGAGAAAGCTCTGGAATAGCCATATCCCCATTATTGCCGAGCCTGCAACAACAATGCCGGCCAATGGCCGGCATCATCGCAACAACGGCAGCGGCAGGCGCCTCTGCTACGGAATCAACGCCCCTTGACGTGCTTCATCAGGCGGCGCTTGGCCTTGACCTGGCGTTCGGTAAGCACGTTCTTCTTGCCTTCGTAAGGGTTGGAGCCCTCACGGAAGATGAAGCTCACCGGCGTGCCGATCAGCTTGAAGCGCTTGCGGAAGAAGTTCTCCAGGTAGCGCTTGTACGACTCGGGCAGCTCCTTCAGGCGGGTGCCGTGCACGATGAAGGTCGGCGGATTGGCGCCGCCCGGATGCACGTACCGCAGCTTGGAGACATGGCCGCGGATGCTCGGCGGCGGGTTGGTCTCGTAAGCCACCTCCAGCGCCTTGTTCACCTCGCTGGTGCTGAACTCCTTGTTGGCCGACTCGTGCGCGCGGTGCACCGCGCGGAACAGCTCGCGCAGGCCCGAACCGTGTTTGGCCGAAATGCGTACGTTCTCCGCCCACGGCACGAAGCCCAGCTTGAGCGAGAGCAGGGTTTCGGCCTGCTCGCGCTGGTAGTCGCTCAACCCATCCCACTTGTTGATTGCGATCACCAGCGCACGACCGGCGTCAAGCACCGCGCCGAGCACGGTGGCATCCTGGTCGGTCACGCCTTCGGTCGCGTCGAGCATCAGCACAGCGACCTGGCACTGCTCGATCGACTGCATGGTCTTGACCACCGAGAACTTCTCGACGACCTCGTCCACGCGCGAGCGGCGGCGCAGGCCAGCGGTATCGATCAGCCGGTACTCGCGACCGTCACGCTCCATGTCCACGGCAATCGAGTCGCGGGTGGTGCCGGGCACGTCCGAGGCGATCATCCGCTCCTCACCGAGGATGCGGTTGACCAGGGTCGATTTGCCCACGTTCGGGCGGCCGACGAAGGCGATGCGCACACGGTTGGGATCGTTGTCCAGCTCCTCGCCGCTGCCCTCTTCCGGCAGGCGGGCGATGACCTCGTCCAGCAGGTCGTCCAGACCCTGGCGGTGCGCGGCCGAGACGGTCAGCATCTCGCTGAAGCCGTAGCGGGCAAACTCGGAACGAACGTTGTCCTCGTCGGTGCCGTCGATCTTGTTGATCAGCAGCAGCGTCGGCCGCGAAAGCTTGCGCAGCCAGGCCAGGATCTCATCATCCAGCGCCGACGTGCCTTCACGGGCGTCGACCACGAACAGAATCAGGTCGGCTTCGCCAGCGGCGGCGCGGGCCTGGTCGGCGGTTGCGCCGGCCAGCCCCTCTTCCTCTTCCGCGATGCCGCCGGTGTCGACAATCAGGAAATGATTGTCTTCGTCCAGACGACACACACCATAGTTGCGGTCCCGGGTGACGCCAGGCTGGTCATGGACCAGGGCGTCACGTGTACGGGTGAGTGCATTGAAAATGGTGGACTTGCCGACATTCGGCCGTCCGACCAGGGCGACCAAGGGCAGCATCGCGTTTTACTCCGTAATTATTGGGCCAACCGGAACGCGGTCAGCTTGCCGTCTACATTCTGGATCAGCACGATCCCGTCAGCGACGACCGGCTGGGCCTTGATCGGGTCCCCCCCGGCCTTGGCACGTGCCGCCATCGCACCGTCGGACTGCTGCAACCAGTGCACGTAGCCCTTGTAATCACCCACCACGACGTAGTCGCCCTGGATCGCCGGCCCGCTGAGCTGGCGACGTGCCAGGCCGGTCTGCGACCATGCCGCCGCGCCGCTGGGCTTGTCCAGGCCGTACACACCGCCCTGGCTGTCGGTGACCACCGCATAGGAGGAGGTCAACGCCACACCGCCGGCACCGCCATGATCGCGCGCCCACAGCGGGCGACCGGTCGGGCCTTCGATGGCCATGGTCTGGTTCTTGAAGCTGCTGACGAACAGCGTGTTGCCTTCCAGCACCGGCGCGCCGTCGACGTCGGACATGCGCTCCAGCTCGGTGCGGCCTTCCGGGTTGCCCACGGTCTGGTCCCACAGGGTGCGGCCATCGGCCATGGCCAGCGCGGCCAGCGAGCCGTCATCGTTGCCGATGAACAGCACACCCGGGCCCGTCACCACCGGCGCGTTGCCGCGCACGGTCAGGGCCGGCAGCTCGCGCGGGTTGAACCAGCGCTGGGTGCCGTTTTCCTGGTCCAGCGCGGTGATGCGGCCGTCATTGCTGCGCACATACACCATGCCCTGGCCGACGGCCGGGGCGGAAATCACTTCGCCCGGCACGCGTGCGTGCCACTTTTCAGTGCCGCTCTGCGCGTCGAGGGCAAACACCTGACCATCCAGCGTGCCGATCACGACCAGGCCGTCACCCACGCCCGGGCCACCGGACAGGCGCAGCTTGGGCTTCTTCTTTTCCTTGGGGGCGTCCCAGGTCCAGATCTTGCGGCCGGTCGCCAGGTCGATGGCGTGCACACCGCCAGTGATGGCCGCCGCATAGACGCGGCCATCGGCCACGGCCGGGCCCTGACGGGCGCCGATGCGACCTTCGCCCTTGCCCAGGTTGACCGACCAGATGCGGTCGACCTTTACCGTGGCATCGAACTTGACCAGCTCGGCCGGCTCCTGCGCCTTCTTCGCTTCAGCGTCCTTGCCGGCGAACCAGCCTTTGACCGTGCTGCAGCCGGTGAGCGCCATGCCCAGAAGGGCAACCGTGGCGACACGCTTGAGGATGACCATCTGACCCATTACATCGTCTCCGCAGTGGCCGCGACCGTGCCGCCGGCATCAATAAGCTTGGTTTCCAGCAGGCGCCGCTGCGGCGCTGCCACGTCCAGCGTCTTCAGCGCCTTTTCGTACTGGGCGCGGGCTTCGTCCCGCTTGCCCTGCGCCGCCAGCGCGTCACCGTGGATCTCCAGGCTGGCGCTGTCGTTGTGCTTGCCCAGCAGGGTGATCGCCTCGTCGGGCTTGCCGGTGGCGATGAGCAACCGCGCGATGCGCTGGTCGACCACGCCCTGGAACTCGCCATCCAGCTTCAATGCACGCAGAGTGGCCAGCGCCTCATCGGCCTTGCCCGCGTCGACCTGGGCCTTGGCCAGCTGCAGTGCGGCCAGATCGGCATAGATGTTGGACGGGCCCGCTTCGAGCGTCTTGACCGCCTTGGCGGCCTCGTCGAGCTTGTTGCCTTCGATGCCCTGCAGGGCCTTTTCGTATTCCACGTTGGCCTGGGCCAGCTTGTTGCCGTGCTGGCCTTGCCACCACTGCCAGCCCGCGATCGCACCGATGGCGACGATCACGCCACCGAGGATGCTGGCGCCATTCTTCCGCAGCCAGCTGCGGACGCGTTCACTTTGTTCGTGCTCATCGAGCAGGTCGTCGATCGCCATGCGTACTCTCACCCCACCAGCGCCGGTTGCAGACTCGCCGGGCGGGGCTGTTCTATGGGTTTATGGATGTGCAGACCCGCGTTTCAGTTGGAAACTGGAACCACGGAGCCGTCAGAGGATACCGTAAAGCGCGCAACGTTGGCTCGCTGGAACGGCTGCAGATCGACGATACCGCCGTTGTGCTGAACCTCCACCGCCGTGGCGTTGCCCAGTGTCACCCGGCTCACCTGGCCTGGCGCGAAGCTGCGGACCTGACCGGCCTTGACTACCGCTTTTTCCACGGTGCTGCCGTCGGGCGCGGTGATGTTCACCCAGCTGTCGCCCTTGAACTGCAGGTTGAGCGCATTGCTCGGTGCTGGCGTGACCGCCGGCGCAGCAGCGGGCCGCGGCACCGGGGTCAGCGACGCCACATAAGGGGTCGCCGTCGGCGCGGCGGGTGCAGGCGCTTTGCCATCGGCAGCCACGCTCGGTTCACGCGACGGCGCAACGGCAACCGTTGCCGGAATCACATCAAGCGAGGCGGTGCTTGGCGGGGTATCAAGAAAATGGCCGCGCGTGGCAAACCACACCGGCACGGCCAGCACTGCGGTGATGCCGACATACAGCAGCCGACGACCCAGGCTCTCGGCCAGCCGCCGTGCACGCGGCGTATGCGTGTGGCTGACCAGGGTGGGCGGCACGACCGGCTGCAGGGCAGCCTGCTCCAGCACCTGTCCCACATCCACGCCCAGCAGACGCGCGTAGCTGCGAAGCTGCCCGCGCACGAACACCGGCGCGCCCAGCTGCTGCCACTGTTCCTGTTCGAGATGGCGCACGACCTGGGCGGGCATGTGCAGCCGCTTGGCCACCTCATCGATGGTCAGGCCCGCCGCCTGGCGTGCCTGGGCAAGACGTTCTCCGCAGCCGGCAGCGGCTTCGAAAGCGCTCACAGTGTGGTCGTCAGTCACTATCCTTCAACCCTTGTTGTGGTGCCCGCGTCCTGCGGAAATTCCTGCTTCAACCGCTGCAGGTATTGATCCGACGCCCTCTTGTCCCCGAGTCGCGCCTCGATCTGAGATGCCAGTTGTAACATGGAAACCGTGGCCGGTGCAGCCGACAACCGCCGCTGGACAAAGGCCCGGGCCTCGAAAAAGCCGCCCTGGTCGAAGGACCGGCGAGCCATCGATTCCAGCGCCTGCACGTTGCCGGGGTCCTGTTCCAGCGCCTTGCGCAGGTCGCGCTCGGCACGCTCGCCCTGCCCGGCCGCCAGCGCACAGGTGCCGGCGTTGGAGAGCGCAGCGGCCGCGGTGGCATAGCCTGGGGCGGCCAGGGCACGGTCGAACCAGCTCAGCGACTGCACCGCCTGGCCGTTCTGGCACAGCCACGCACCGTAATTGTTGAGCACATCGCCGCGCTCGGGCGAACCTTCCGCAGCGCGCTGCAGCCACTGGCCAGCCTCGGCCTGGCGGCCGCGCCGCTCGGCGACCGCCGCCAGCACCAGCATGGCATCGGCGCGTGCAGGCATCAGTTTCAGCGCGGCGCGCGCGCGCCGTTCGCTGCTGTCCAGCTGGCCGGCCTGCAGTTCACTGCCGGCCAGCGCCAGCTGGGTCTGGTACCCATGCAGCCGGCGCACCTGTTCATCGTCGCGCGCCACATAGGTCGGGGCCACCGCAAGCTCCGGCTTGGGCGGCTTGACACCCTTCGAACCTGCACAACCGGCCACGGCCAGCATGCTGCAAAGCACGACCGGCCAGTGGCGCTCAGGCAACCGCATCGCGGCCGGTCCCTGCCTGCAGGGTCTTGTTGAACTCCGCCTGGCGGCGGGTGCGGTCCATCACCTGACCCTTGAGCTGGCCACAGGCCGCGTCGATGTCATCACCGCGCGTGCGCCGTACCATCGTCAGCACCTGCGCATCCAGCAGGATCTTCTGGAACGCGCGGATATGGGTCTCTTCCGAGCGCTCGTAGCGGGTTCCCGGGAACGGGTTGAACGGAATCAGGTTGACCTTGCCCGAATCCTTGGCCTGCACCGCGTTGTCGAACTGGCGCATCAACCGCGCCAGCTGGCGGGCATGCTCTGGCTGGTCGTTGATCCCCTTCATCAGGGTGTACTCGAAGGTCACCGACTCACGGCGCTTGTTGGCCCGCAGGTAACGCGCGCACGAAGCCATCAGCTCGGCGATCGGGTACTTCTTGTTCAACGGAACCAGCGTCTCGCGCAGTTCATCATTGGGCGCGTGCAGCGACACGGCCAGCGAAACGTCACTTTCAGCGGAAAGACGATCGATCTGCGGCACCAGTCCGGAGGTCGACAGGGTCACCCGCTTGTTGGCCAGGCCGTAGCCCAGGTCGTCGCGCATCACGCTCATGGCGCGCACGACGTTGTCGAAATTCATCAGCGGCTCGCCCATGCCCATCATCACCACGTTGGTGAGGCGGCGCATCTGGTGCGGCACGTTGCCCAGGTGGCGTGCCGCCACCCACACCTGGCCGATGATCTCGGCGGTGGTCAGGTTGCGGTTGAAGCCCTGGGTGGCGGTCGAGCAGAAGGTGCAGTTCAGTCCGCAGCCGACCTGCGAGGACACGCACAGCGTGCCGCGGGTCTTGTCCGGGATGTACACCGTCTCGATCGCGTTCTTGCCGTCCACGCCCATGGCCAGCAGCCATTTGTGCGTACCATCGGCCGACGGCTTGTCGAACACGATGTTCGGGACGAGAACCTCGGCATGCTCCTGCAGCTTGGCGCGCAGGACCTTGCCGAGGTCGGTCATCTCATCGAAATCGGTGACGTAGCGATGGTGGATCCACTTCATCACCTGATGGGCCCGGAATTTCTTCTCGCCAAGCACCTCGACGAAGAATTGCTCCAGGCCCGCGCGATCGAGGTCGAGCAGGTTCTGCTTGCCAGCCGCGGGTGCCTTCTTCGGCAGCGGCTGGATGGCGGGTTTCTGTACGACCTCGTTCACGGCATCACTCTCAGCGCGAGACTACTTCGGTAGCAGCGAAGAAGTAGGCAATTTCGTTGGCAGCATTCTCGACCGAGTCCGAGCCGTGGGCGGCATTGGCATCGATGGAGTCGGCGAAGTCGGCGCGGATCGTGCCCGGCGCGGCTTCTTTCGGATTGGTGGCGCCCAGCAGATCGCGGTGGGCCAGCACGGCGTTCTCGCCTTCCAGCGCCTGGATCATCACCGGGCCGGAGATCATGAACTCGACCAGCGCGTTGAAGAACGGACGCTCACGGTGCACGGCGTAGAAGCCTTCGGCTTCGGCGCGCGAGAGCTGCTTGTACTTGGCGGCAACGATCTTCAGGCCGGCCTTTTCGAAGCGGGCGTAGATTTCACCGATCACGTTCTTGGCAACAGCGTCGGGCTTGATGATCGAAAGGGTGCGCTCCAGCGCCATGGGACTATCTCCGAAGAATCGGACCACGACGGGTCCGAGAGTAACATTAAAAAAACCCGCGTCGAAACGCGGGCTTAGCCTGATAAACGTGCGCGAATTGTAACGCCTCACCTCAACGCATGGTAGTGCCGGACCCTGCCCGGCATTCACCTTTGTCTGCGGGTTCATTAACGCAGCCTCGTCCATGCTGCACCGCAAAATGCCATACGCCCCCGTTTGGTACTAGGATCAAACAATCGTTTGATTGAAGCCCGCGCCCTGATGGCCAAGCCAACCCAGTTCTCCACCAAGGACCGCATTCTTGGCGCCGCCGAGGAACTGTTTGCCCTGCATGGTTTTGCCGGCACCTCCCTGCGGCAGGTCACCAGCCAGGCCGACGTCAACATCGCAGCGGTCAATTACCACTTCGGCTCCAAGGAAAACCTCGTCAACGAGGTGTTCCGCCGCCGCATGGACGAGATGACCCATATCCGCATGGCCCAGCTCGAGCGAGCGCGCAGCGAGACGCCTGGCCAGCTGCGCCCGGTGCTGGCCGCCTTCGTCGAGCCGGCCCTGGCCATGGCGCAGGACCGGCAGAACGGCGGCGCGTTCGTTCGGGTCATCGCGCGGGCCTATGCGGAGAAAAACGACAACCTGCGCAAGTTCTTGTCCGACCACTACGGCCATGTCCTGCGTGAGTTCGGCAAGGCCATCGCCGCCTGTGTCCCCGGCCTCAGCAAGGAAGAGCTGTACTGGCGGCTGGATTTCCTGGCCGGCTCGCTCACCTATGCGATGGCCGACTTCGGCCTGATCAAGCGTCCGGCCGGCGTCAGCGAAGCTGCCCACCGCGCGCAGGCCGCCCACGAACTCATCCATTTCGCCGAGGCCGGGTTCCGCGCCAGCGCACGCAGCGCCGACGCCCCCTCCTCACCTTCCTGATCCGTGCTTTCCGGTACGACGTTCCGCTTCCAACATGAGGCCTTCCGCATGACCACTTCCCTGCCAGTCCGCCGCGCCGCCGTGCTGGGTGCCGGCGTCATGGGCGCCCAGATCGCCGCCCACCTGACCAACGCCGGTGTCGACACCGTGCTGTTCGACCTGCCCGCCAAGGAAGGTCCAGCCGACGGCGTGGTGCTCAAAGCCATTGCCAATCTGGGCAAGCTCAGCCCGGCGCCGCTGGCCAGCCGCAGCTACGCCGAGGCGATCACCCCAGCCAACTACGAGACCGGCCTTGACCAGCTCAAGGACTGCGACCTGATCATCGAGGCCATTGCCGAGCGCATGGACTGGAAGCAGGACCTGTACAGGAAGATCGCCCCGTTCGTGGCCGACCACGCCGTGCTCGCCTCCAACACCTCCGGCCTGGGCATCAACAAGCTGGCCGACGTGCTGCCCGAGCAGCTGCGCCACCGCTTCTGCGGCGTGCATTTCTTCAACCCGCCGCGCTACATGCACCTGGCCGAACTGATTCCGGCCAGCACCACCGATGCCGCCGTGCTGGAAGGCCTGGAGAGCTTCCTGGTCACGACGCTGGGCAAGGGCGTGGTCTACGCCAAGGACACCCCGAACTTCATCGGCAACCGCATCGGCGTGTTTTCGATTCTGTCCACCATCCATCACACCGAGCAGTTCGGCCTGGGCTTTGACGAGGTCGACGGGCTGACCGGCCCGCTGGTGGGCCGCCCGAAGTCGGCAACCTACCGCACCTCCGACGTGGTGGGCCTGGACACCATGGCCCACGTGATCAAGACCATGGGTGACACCCTGCCCGATGACCCGTGGCACGGCTTCTTCACGTCGCCCAAATGGCTGGATGCGCTGATCGGCAAGGGCGCACTGGGCCAGAAGACCGGCGCCGGCATCTTCCGCAAGGTCGGCAAGGACATCCTGGTCGTTGACCTGGAAAAGCAGGACTACCGCCCTGCCGACCGCACGGCGGCGCCTGAAGTGGTGGAGATCCTCAAGATCAAGGACCCGGCGGAAAAGTTCGCACGGCTGCGCGCCAGCGAGCATCCGCAGGCGCAGTTCCTGTGGGCCACCTTCCGCGACCTGTTCCACTACAGCGCCTACCATCTGGCCGACATCGCCGAAACCGCGCGCGACGTGGACCTGGCCATCCGCTGGGGGTACGGCTGGTCGCTGGGCCCGTTCGAAACCTGGCAGGCTGCCGGCTGGAAGCAGGTGGCGCAGTGGATCGCCGATGACATCGTCGCCGGCAGGACCATGAGCAGCGCGCCGCTGCCGGACTGGGTGTTCGACGGCCGCGACGGCGTGCACGGCGCCGAGGGCAGCTACAGCCCGACGCGCAACGCCAAGCTGCCGCGCTCGGCGCTGCCGGTGTACCAGCGCCAGCGCTTCCCGGACCCGCTGCTGGGCGAGCGTTTCAGCCCGGGCGAAACGGTGTTCGAGAATGATGGCGTGCGCATGTGGCACGACGGCGACGACATCGCCGTGGTCAGCTTCAAGACCAAGATGAACACGGTGTCCGACCACGTGCTCAATGGTCTGCAGGAAGCCATCAAGCGCGCCGAGGCCGACTTCAAGGGGCTGGTGATCTGGCAGCAGAAGGAGCCCTTCTCCGCCGGTGCCGACCTGGCCGGTGCATTGGGCCTGCTGCAGGCCGGCAAGGTCGAGCAGTTCGAGGAGATGGTGCACAACTTCCAGCGCACCAGCCAGGCGATCAAATACTCGCTGGTTCCCGTCGTGACCGCCGTGCGCGGCCTTGCGCTGGGTGGCGGCTGCGAGTTCCAGATGCACAGTGCCAAGAGCGTGGCCGCACTGGAAAGCTACATCGGCCTGGTCGAGGCCGGCGTCGGCCTGCTGCCGGCCGGTGGTGGCCTGAAGGAGCTGGCGGTACGCGCCAGCCTGGCCGCCGGCCCTGGCGGCGATGTCTTCGCCGAACTGAAGAAGACCTTTGAAACCGTCGCCATGGCCAAGGTGTCCAACTCGGCCGTCAACGCCAAGGAGCTGGGCCTGATGCGCGCCACCGACAAGGTGGTGTTCAACAGCCATGAGGCCCTGCACATCGCCAAGGCCGAAGCGCTGGCCCTGCACGAAGGGGGCTACCGTCCGCCGATGCCGGCGCGCCGGATCCAGGTGGCCGGCGACGTGGGCATCGCCACCTTCAAGATGATGCTGGTGAACATGCTCGAGGGCCGCTTCATCAGCCCGTATGACTACGAGATCGCCGAGCGCATCGCCACCGTGCTGTGCGGCGGCCAAGTCGATCGCGGCACGCTGGTGGACGAAGAATGGCTGCTGACGCTGGAGCGCAGGCACTTCGTCGAACTGGCCCAGCAGGAAAAAACCCAGGCCCGCATCGCGCACATGCTCAAGACCGGCAAGCCGCTGCGGAACTGACGGAAGACCAGGATTGTGCCGGCCAGCCCGGCACCGGCTTCCATCCCCTATTCGAGAGACATCTGCCATGACCAAGCAAATCCAGGACGCCTACATCGTCGCCGCCACCCGCACACCGGTAGGCAAGGCGCCCAAGGGCGTGTTCCGCAACACCCGCCCCGACGACATGCTCGCCCACGTGCTGCGCAACGTGGTCGCCCAGGCGCCGGGGATCGACGTCAACCGCATTGACGATGCGATCATCGGCTGCGCCATGCCCGAGGCCGAGCAGGGCATGAACGTGGCGCGCATCGGCGTGCTGCTGGCCGGCCTGCCTGACACGGTGGCCGCGCAGACGGTGAATCGCTTCTGTTCCTCCGGCCTGCAGGCGGTGGCGATGGCCGCCGACCAGATCCGTCTGGGCAACGCGGACCTGATGCTGGCCGGCGGCACCGAGTCGATGTCGATGGTGCCGATGATGGGCAACAAGATCGCCATGGCACCGAGCGTGTTCGACAACGACCATGTGGCCATTGCCTACGGTATGGGCATCACCGCCGAGAAGGTCGCCGAGGAATGGAAGGTCTCGCGCGAGGACCAGGATGCCTTCGCCCTCGCCTCGCACCAGAAGGCGATGGCCGCGATCCAGGCCGGCGAGTTCAAGGACGAGATCAGCCCCTACGAGATCGTCTCGCGCCAGGCCGATCTGGCTGACGGCAAGCGCATCATCACCCGCAACCGCGTGGTGGATACCGACGAAGGCCCTCGTCCGGATTCCTCCGCCGAAGGCCTGGCCAAGCTGCGGCCGGTGTTCCGCAACGGTCAGTTCGGCGGCAGCGTGACCGCAGGCAATTCCTCGCAGATGAGCGACGGCGCCGGCGCCGTGCTGCTGGCTTCCGAGCAGGCGATCAAGGACTACGGCCTGACCCCGCTGGCACGGTTTGTGAGCTTCTCCGTTGCCGGCGTGCGTCCCGAGGTGATGGGCATTGGCCCGATCGCCGCCATTCCCAAGGCGCTCAAGCAGGCGGGGTTGACCCAGGATCAGCTGGACTGGATCGAGCTCAACGAAGCATTCGCCGCGCAGGCGCTGGCGGTCATCGGCGACTGTGGCCTGGACCCGTCCAAGGTCAATCCGCTGGGCGGCGCGATTGCGTTGGGCCACCCGCTGGGCGCCACCGGCGCGATCCGCACCGCGACGCTCGTTCATGGCCTGCGTCGCCGCCAGCAGAAGTACGGCATGGTGACCATGTGCATCGGCACCGGCATGGGTGCAGCGGGTGTGTTCGAGTCGCTGTAAGAGGCACTGCCCCCGCAGAGCCGACCCATGGTCGGCTCACCGCGCGCAGGCGCGGCCGCGTATCGCGGTCTGTCCGAGAAGCAGCCGACCGTACTGTCGGCTCACCGCGCGCAGGCGCGGCCGGGTTATCGCGATCTTTACGAAGAGCCACCGACCGTAGGGCCGGCGTTACAGGTCCCGGTAGAGCCGACCCATGGTCGGCTCACCGCGCGCAAGCGCGGTCGGGTCATCGCGATCTGGTCGAGCGGCAGCCGACCGTGGCGTCGGCCCTACGAGGCCAGCATCGCCTGCAGCTTCTCGCGTGCCGGGCCGGCCAGCTTCGGGTTGTCCAGCGCAAAGCGGATCGTCGCTTCGACCAGTCCCAGATGTGTGCCGCAGTCAAAACGCGTGCCCTCGAAACGGTAGGCATCCACGGCGTCCTGCTTGAGCAGCTCGGCAATCGCGTCGGTCAGCTGGATCTCTCCGCCCGCGCCGGTGCCGGTGGACTCGAGCAGGTCGAAAATCTTGGGGCTGAGCACGTAGCGGCCGACCACTGCCAGGTCGCTCGGCGCGTCGTCGGGCTTCGGCTTTTCCACGATCTGCGAAATGCGGCCCTTGCGACCATCGAAGGTTTCCGTCGCCACAATACCGTAACTGGCGGTCTTGTCGTGCGGCACGTCTTCCACGGCAATGACGCTGGACCCGCTGGCCTCGTTGAGGTCGGCCATCTGCTTCAACGCGCCGTCACCCCGGTTCCAGATCAGGTCGTCAGGCAGCAGCACCGCGAACGGCTCATCACCCACGATGGCCTTGGCGCACAGCACGGCGTGCCCCAACCCCAGCGCCTCGGCCTGGGTGACGAACACTGCGCGCACGCCTTTGGGCAGCACATGGCGGATCAGCTCAAGCTGCTCGTTCTTGCCAGCACGCTCAAGCTTCTGCTCAAGCTCATACGCCTTGTCGAAGTAGTCAGCCACCGCATGCTTGTAGCGGTTGGTGATGAAGATCAGCGTATCGCAGCCGGCCTCGATGGCCTCGTCGACCGCGTACTGGATCAGCGGGCGGTCGATGATGGGAAGCATTTCCTTGGGCACCGTCTTGGTGGCCGGAAGGAAGCGCGTACCCAAGCCCGCCACTGGAAATACCGCCTTGCGAATTCGCTTGCTCATCGATTACCACTGACCTCTCGTGCGGGGAATTGCACAACCTTACCCGAGGGAATGTAATCGTCCTGTAGCGGCGAGAACTCGGGCATCGTTGCGAAAAGGATGGAACGGATGGTGTCGGTGTCGTAGGTGGCAATCGCTTCGCGCAGCTTCGGCACATTGGCCAGCACCAGCTCGCGCGAGAACGTGCGCACGCCTGCCTCAAGCACCTTGGGATGCGAGGTGGGACGGTAGTCTTCGTCGGAGTAGAACAGGGTTTCGTGCAGCTTCTCTCCGGGGCGCAGACCGGTGTAGACGATCTGGATATCGCGGTAGGGCTGCTTGCCGGCCAGGCGGATCATCTGTTCAGCCAGCACCCGGATCGGCACCGGCTCGCCCATGTCCAGCGTGTAGATCGCGCCATGCGAGCCCGATGCAGCTGCCTGCAGGATCAGCTGGCAGGCCTCGGGAATGGTCATGAAGTAGCGGGTGACTTCCGGGTCGGTGACGGTGACCGGGCCACCGGCGAGAATCTGCTCGCGGAACAGCGGCACCACGCTGCCAGCCGAGGCCAGCACATTGCCGAAGCGCACGGTGACAAAGCGCGTACGCGAGGACTTCTGGTCCAGGCTCTGGCAGATCATCTCCGCGTAGCGCTTGCTCGCGCCCAGCGAATTGACCGGGTCGACCGCCTTGTCGGTGGAAATGAAGACGAAATGCTCGACCTGCGCTTCCATGCAGGCGCGGGCGACGTTTTCGGTCGCCAGGATGTTGTTGCGCACCGCTTCGCGCAGCTGACGCTCAAGCACGGGCACCTGCTTGTAGGCAGCGGCGTGGAAGGTCGCATCGACGCGGTGCAGTGACAGCGCGTGGCGGATCACCGCAGGATCGCCACAGTCGCCCAGTACCGCCTCGACTTCGATGTCGGGGAAGCTGCGGCAGAGCTCTGCTTCGATGTTGAGCAGCAGCAGCTCGCTCATCTCCACCAGCACGATCCGCTGCGCGCCATGACGGGCGCACTGCCGGCACAGCTCCGATCCGATCGAGCCACCCGCGCCGGTGACCATCACCGTGCGCGCGCCCAGCCAACCACGCACCACGGTCCAGTCCGGCACGATCGGTTTGCGCCCGAGCAGGTCTTCGATGGCGACCTCCTTGAGCTGACCCGGCAGCGAATACCCCTGCAGGATGTCGCTCAGGCGCGGCACCGTGCGGAACGGAATGCCGGTGCTCTCGCAGATGCCCACCACGCGCTGCATGCCGACCGCATCCAGTGATGGAATGGCGATCACGATCAGCTTGGCGGCTGTCTCACGCGCCACAGCCGCGGTATCGTCCAGCGTGCCCAGAATCGGCAGCCCCTGCAGCTTGGCACCCTGCAGGTGCGGCGCGTCGTCAAGCAGGCCGACAGGCTCGAAATCGCCGGACCGGCGCAGGTCGCGTACCAGTGCTTCAGCCGCCTGCCCTGCCCCGAGGATCAGCACGCGGCGTGCGGTGGAGTCCCATTGCAGCGCCTGGTAGTCCTTCCAGGCGCGATACAGCAGCCGCGGGGCCCCGAGCAGCGCCGAGAGGGCGAACGGATAGATGACCAGCACCGACATCGGCACGCCTTCGAAGCGTTTCCACATCAGCACCAGCACAATGGCCACCAGACCGATGAAGCTCGCTTTGAAGATGTTGATCAGGTCGGCAACGCTGGCAAAGCGCCACAACCCGCGGTACAGACCCACCCGCCAGAACACCAGCGACTGGATGGCGATGACCACCGCCGAGTCCATGGTCCACAGCGGCAGGCGCGGTGCGTCGGGCAGCAGCGAGTACCGGCCGATGTGCAGCAGCTGCCAGCACGCCCAGACCATGAAAAGGTCATGACAGACGATGGCAACGCGCGGGACCAGGCCGGTGAAGCGATTATGCCGAGCTGACATGTGCAGACCAATCCTCAATAAGCACGCAGACGGGCGCGCATGAACCACCACAGGCAGGACACCACGACCCACCATGCGGCGACAGCCACGGCCTGCGGCATGCCCCCGGACGGGGCAACAAAGATCAGCACTGTAACGCTGAGCAGGCCGATCAGCATATAGAGCGCAGTCACAAAAGCATGACTGGCGCCCGCCTTTACGGCGCGCTGATACACGTGCTGCGTATGCGGCTGGGTCCAGCGCTGCCCGTCAAGCATGCGCGTGACCAGTGTGAAGCCTGCGTCCACAAGGAACGCGGTCAGTGGCAGCAGCAGGACCAGCCAGTTGACCGGACTCGACACACTGCCCAGGCAGGCCAGCACGGCCAGCGCATAGCCAAGCGCGCCGCTGCCGACATCGCCCATGAAGATGCGCGCACGCGGGAAGTTGAACGGGAGAAAGCCAAGGCACACCGCAATCAGCAGCAGCGGGGCCAGAATGAACGGTGCCGGCAGCAGCAGGGCAAAGCCGAGGGCAGCAATGATCGCCTGGGTGGTGGCGATGCCGTTGATGCCATCCATGAAGTTCCAGATGTTGACCAGCGATACGGTCAACAGCAGCGCCAGCAGCGCCTGTATCCCGCTGCCGCCAGCGCGCAGCACCAGTGCTGCGAGCAGACAGGCGGCCAGCAGATGGACGAGCAGGCGCAGCGATGCCGGCAGTGGCCGATGGTCGTCCCACCAGCCAATCCCGGCCACCAGCACCAGCCCGGCAGCGGCCTGCAGCAGCCAGCTCCCCGTTTCGGGCCAGCGCAGGCCGATCACCAGCATGCCCAGCAGCAACCCCACGACCATGGCGATCCCGCCGCCCCGGGGCGTGGCCACCTGGTGACTGCGGCGCTCGCCGGGCTGATCGACCATCTGCCGATGCAGCGCATAACGCCGCGCTGCCCAGGTCAGCGCCGCCGTGGCCAGCACCACCGCGGCGCCGACGAACGACCATGCTGTGGAGAGCATGGATCAGAGAACCGCGTAGTTCAGCAGCGGTTTCACCGTCCCCCACTCCTTGCAACTGGGGCACTGCCAGTGATGGGTCCGTGCGCCAAAGCCGCAGCGCGTGCAACGGTAGGCCGGGTTGCGCACCAGCAGCTGATCGGTGATGTGCTTGAGGTCGTGCAGTGTGGCGGTCGGATCCGCACCTTCGGCCAGCGTGAGGTCGATCAATGCCGATTCGCCACGCACTGAAGGACGATCCTTGAGCTGCCGGCCCAGGTACGCACGGGCCGGCGCAACGCCGTCCTGCTCTTCCATCAACTGGGTCAGCGCCAGCACCGGGGCGATGCCGCGGTAATGTTCGGTCATCTCGGACAGGAAGGCACGTGCACCGCCCAGGTCACCCACCTTGCGGTAGTTCTGCATCAGCAGCTGCAGCACTTCAGGCAGGTACTCCGGATCGTTACGGGCTGCACGCTCGAAGGCGCGGACCGCGGCTTCGGCATTGCCGGCATCGTTTTCCAGCCGGCCTTCAATGATGCCCGCCCGCACCGACATGGCGTCGGCCTGGTAGGCCCGGGCGATGGCCGCGCGCGCCTCGTCCAGCTTGCCGGCACCGCGGAAGCGCTCGGCCAGTTCGCACTCGAACTGGCCGATCAGCTTGCCCATCGGGTCGCCGGTGACGTCCTCATAGCGGCTGGCGTTGTCGATCGCCTTCTCCCAGTCACGCTCGGCCTGGTAGATGCCGATCAGATGCTTGAGTGCCTGCGGCGCACGCTGGTCGATCTGTGCCAGCTCGGTGAACACGGTCTCGGCGCGGTCGAGCAGACCGGACTTCATGTAGTCCTCGCCGAGCGCCAGCAGCGCCTGCACGCGCTGGGCGTCGTTGAGATCGTTGCGGTTGACCAGCCCCTGATGCAGGCGGATCGCACGATCCACCTCACCGCGGCGGCGGAACAGATGGCCCAGCGCGACCTGGGTCTCAAAGGTTTCCTTGTCCAGCTCGGCGATATGCAGGAACAGTTCGATGGCCTTGTCCGGCTGCTCGTTGAGCAGGTAGTTCAGACCACGGAAATAGGTGCTCGACAGGCGGCTGACCTGGTTGTCGCCGTGGCGCTGGCCACCGCGACGACCGATCACCCAGCCAGCCAGCGCGGCCAGCGGCACGCACAGGAAGAACCAGAAATACTCGGTGACGAAATCCATGTTCGATCAACGTCCATCAAAAGGGGGAGCAGAAGAATGCGGACGCACACCCGGCGCGCCCTTGTTGGCCCGGCGCAGCTGCCCGTACAGCGGGATGACCACGCTGACCAGCACCAGCCCGGCGCCCACCACCACGCCCAGCAGCAGCGCGCTGATCAGCGCAACCCCCACCGAGGTATGGATCTGGGCAAAAACGAGGTTGAAGGTCATGTCGGTCATGTTGACCGCACCGATGATCAGCCCGATGACCAGCAGGGCCAGCAGGACCAGTAGACGGAATACCTTCATGAGCCAACTCCCGACAGCGAAGGCTGTAGCTTAGCCGACTGGACACGCCATCGGCACATGGCCGATGCATCCGGCTCAGGCCGGATCGGCATCCTGCGGCACGACATCACTGACGCGCTCGCGCAGTTCCTTGCCCGGCTTGAAGTGCGGGACATGCTTGCCCGGGAGGGCGACCGATTCACCGGTCTTGGGGTTGCGACCCAGTCGCGGCGGACGGTAATGCAGGGAGAAGCTGCCAAAGCCCCGGATCTCGATCCGGTCACCGGCCGACAGCGCCCCGCCCATCATTTCCAGCAACGACTTCACCGCCAGATCGACATCATCGGCCTTCAGGTGCGCCTGCCGGCGCGCAAGGATTTCGATCAGCTCGGATTTGGTCATTGCCAACTCGTAACGGGGGTACAGACCCTGAAACGGCCCGGGCACTCGCCCGGGCCGTCCAGGAAAACACGGCTCAACGCGTACCGATTACTCGGACTTGTTGCCGCTCAGCTGTGCGCGCAGCAGGGCGCCGAGCTGGGTGGTGCCGCTGGAAGCGGACGAAGACTGGTATTCCTCCAGCACTTCGCGCATTTCAGCATCGTCCTTGGCCTTGATGGACAGCTGCAGGGTACGACCCTTGCGGTCCATGCCAACGAACTTGGCTTCCACCTTGTCGCCGACCTTCAGGTGCTGGGTGGCGTCGTCAACGCGCTCGTTGGCGATGTCGCGGGCCGAGACGTAACCTTCGATGCCGTCAGCCAGATCGATGATCGCGCCCTTGGCGTCGACTTCCTTCACCACGCCTTCAACCTTGGAGCCCTTCGGATTGGTCGCCATGTACTGGCCGAACGGATCCTGCTCCAGCTGCTTGACGCCCAGCGAGATGCGCTCACGCTCCGGATCAACGGCCAGCACGACCGCTTCCAGGGTGTCGCCCTTCTTGAAGTTGCGGACGATGTCTTCGCCAGTGGTTGCCCAGCTGATGTCGGACAGGTGGACCAGACCGTCGATGCCGCCGTCCAGACCGATGAAGATACCGAAATCGGTGATCGACTTGATCTGACCGGAGACCTTGTCACCCTTCTTCTGGGTGGCAGCGAAGGTTTCCCACGGATTGGCGGCAACCTGCTTCATGCCCAGCGAGATGCGGCGACGCTCTTCATCGACGTCCAGCACCATCACTTCGACTTCGTCACCGACCTGCACGACCTTGGACGGATTGACGTTCTTGTTGGTCCAGTCCATTTCCGAAACGTGCACCAGGCCTTCGACGCCCGGCTCGATCTCCACGAACGCGCCGTAATCGGTCACGTTGGAGACCTTGCCGAAGACGCGGCTGTTGGCCGGGTAACGACGGGCGATGTTGTCCCACGGATCTTCGCCCAGCTGCTTCAGACCCAGCGAAACGCGGTTGCGCTCGCGGTCGAACTTCAGCACGCGCACGTCCAGCTCGTCGCCGACGTTCACGACTTCGGACGGATGGCGCACGCGCTTCCATGCCATGTCGGTGATGTGCAGCAGGCCGTCGATGCCACCCAGGTCCACGAACGCGCCGTAGTCGGTCAGGTTCTTGACGACACCCTTCAGGATCGCGCCTTCCTGCAGCTTGTCCATCAGCTGCTCGCGCTCTTCCGAGTGCTCGCTTTCGACGACAGCGCGGCGCGAAACCACGACGTTGTTACGCTTGCGGTCCAGCTTGATCAGCTTGAACTCGAGCTCCTTGCCTTCCAGGTAGGCCGGATCGCGCACGGGGCGCACATCGACCAGCGAACCCGGCAGGAAGGCGCGGACATCCTTGATGTCCACGGTGAAACCACCCTTGACCTTGCCGCTGATGCGGCCGGTGATGGTTTCGTTCTTTTCCAACGCTTCTTCCAGCTCGTCCCACACCATCGCGCGCTTGGCCTTCTCGCGCGACAGGACGGTTTCGCCGAAGCCGTTCTCGATCGAGTCGAGGGCGACCTTGACGATGTCGCCTTCGGCGACGTCGATTTCGCCAGCGTCGTTACGGAACTGTTCGATCGGCACGATGCCTTCGGACTTCAGGCCCGCGTTGATCACCACGACGTCGCCGCGGACTTCAACAACGGTACCGCTGACGATGGCGCCGGGCTTCAGCTTGGCCAGATTGGCCTGGCTGGCTTCAAACAGTTCGGCAAATGATTCGGTCATTAGATTTACTCTGTTGGACACATGGGCCGGCTGGCTTCCTTCCAGGAGCAGAGCTCCTCCGAAGACCATGACCGCCCGCCTGTTGGTCGACCCCGGAAACGCAGGTCGTGTGTAGTAGGAAAACCGCCACGCATCATTGCGCGGCGGAGCTTGTACAGCACTGCATTGTGCGACCACCGCCCATGCCACCGGCGATGCTCCTTCGCGAACGGATCAGGCAGCCGAAACCGGGAGCAGATCCATCACCCTGACAACGACCTTTTCGATGTCGATGTCTGTGGTGTCGATGATGACGGCGTCGTCTGCCGGCTTCAGGGGCGCCACGATACGCTGGGCATCACGGGCGTCGCGGGCCATGATCTCGCGCAGGAGGTCATCAAAGCTAACAGAAACCCCCTTGTCTTTCAACTGCTTATGCCGGCGCTGCGCACGCTCCTCGGCACTGGCGGTCAGAAAGACCTTGAATTGAGCGTCGGGAAAGATGACGGTGCCCATGTCGCGGCCGTCGGCCACCAGCCCAGGCGCAATCCTGAATGCGCGCTGACGTTCCTTCAGTGCGCCGCGCACCTCAGGAATGGCGGCGATGGCCGAGGCCAGCGCACCGGTGGTCTCCAGGCGCAGCTCGTCGGTCGCGTCGGTGCCATTGACCAGAACCCGCATCGCCTCGCCCTGCTCGACGAACTGGACCTTGGTGTCAAAGGTACAGCGCACCAGCGCCGAGGCATCGGAGGTATCGATATCGGCCCAGCTGGCGGCCACGCCCACCGCGCGGTACAGCGCGCCCGAATCCAGATAGTGCCAGCCCAGGCGACGTGCCACGATGCGGCTGATGGTACCCTTGCCAGCCCCGGAAGGGCCGTCGATGGTCAGGACGGGAGCGAGTGTGGTCATGGGGGTTCCAGCAGCGGTGAAGCCCCCATTCTAGACCTCCCCCGGGCGGGTTCTGCGATATTTTCCTGCAACCACTTGAAACGCTGGAGAAAAGCCCGGTAGAATGGCGGGCTTGAACGAGCGTCAACGCCGATTGTCTACTGCATATCGCGGCCACGCTCCACTCTGAACACTTACGTTTACGCCGAGGTATGCCATGAAAGTCCTGTCCTCCCTGAAGTCGGCGAAGTCCCGTCACCGCGACTGCAAGGTTGTCCGTCGCCGTGGCAAGATCTTCGTGATCTGCAAGTCGAACCCGCGTTTCAAGGCGCGCCAGCGCTGAGCCGGCAGGCCCTTGCGGCCGCCGCAGCCCTTCGCGGGCCGGTTTGAACAGAAAGCCGCCTCCGGGCGGCTTTCTGTTTTCTTTGTGCTGTAATCGCTGTTCTTGACCACTGGGGAGTAGATCGAGATGACGCGTTTGACCAATGCGCTGGTGCTGACCAGCCTGCTGGCCGCAGCCAGCCCTGCCCTGGCCGATACGCTGCTGGTGGACCGCGCACAGCGGCCGCCGGCTGCCAGCGTGCCGGTGCGCGGCCAGACCATGCAGCAGGTGCAGGGGCAGTTCGGCGCACCCAGCGAGCGGCTTGAGCCGCGCGGCGGTCAGAAACAGCAATGGCCCACCATCCACCGTTGGGTCTACCCCCAGTTCACCGTTTACTTCGAGAAGCAGAAAGTGATCGATGTGGTGGCCAACCAGGCCGGTCCGAACGAGATCGGCCCCCGTCCCCCGATCCGCTGATGCCCCACGCCCGCCACCGAGGCGGGCCCAGATGTGCGAGCCCATGAACCAGAATCTTCGTTTTCCCGCCGAGTGGGAAGCCCAGAGTGGCGTCCTGATTGCCTGGCCGACCGCCGACACCGACTGGGCCGACCGCCTGGGCCAGGTCGAAGAGACCTATATCGCGCTGGTCGCGGCCATCACGCGCTTCCAGCCGGTGCTGATCTGCGTGGCCGACGATGATGTGGAGACCTACGCCGAGATGCGGCTGCGCTCCAACCGCATCGACATGGACAAGGTGCACTTCACCACTGCGGCCTACGATGACACCTGGCTGCGCGATTCCGGCCCGATCACCCTGCGCCGCGAAGAAGGCGGTTTCCAGCTGCTGGATTTCCGCTTCACCGGCTGGGGCGGCAAGTTCGACGCGACCCTGGATGACCAGCTGGTCGGCGTGCTCGACGGCGCAGGTGTGTTCAACGATGCCACCGTGCGCAGCATTCCCTTCGCACTTGAGGGCGGCGGCATTGAAACCGACGGCGCCGGCACGCTGCTGACCACCTGGCGTTGCCTGCATGAGCGCCACCCGGAGCGGGACCGCGCCAGCCTGAGCGCCGACCTGGCCGACTGGCTGCGCCAGGACCGTGTGCTGTGGCTGGACCACGGCTATCTGGAAGGCGACGACACCGACGCCCACATTGACACCCTGGCCCGCTTCGCCTCGGCCGACAGCATCGTCTACCAGGCCTGCGATGATGCTGGCGATGCGCACTTTGCCGAACTGCAGGCGATGGGCGCTGAACTGGCCGCGCTGCGCACCGCCGATGGACAGCCGTATCGCCTGTTCCCGCTGCCGTGGGCGCAGCCGGTGCTGGACGAGGGTCGCCGCCTGGCCGCCTCGTACGCCAACTTCCTGATCGTCAACGGTGCGGTGCTGATGCCGGCCTATGATGACCCCGCCGATGACCTGGCCCGCGACGTGCTGGCGCAGGCCTTCCCGGACCGCGAAATCGTGCAGGTGCCCTGCCGCCCGCTGATCTGGCAGAACGGCAGCCTGCACTGCATCACCATGCAGCTGCCTGCGGGCCTGCTGAAGGCATAACGCCGGCCCCACCGCGGCAGGTGACGACCGTTGGTCGTCACGCCGTTGCCTGTGCACACACCGTCCCCGCGCGACTGCGGCGCTGAAGCGTGACGACCAACGGTCGTCACCTACCCACGCCTGCGCCAGCGCGGACGGCCGCGCTGCGCGCTCGCCGGGCAGAGCCCGGTGCTACGAACACCGGCCCCGCCCCGGTAGGTGACGACCGTTGGTCGTCACGCCGTTGCCGAGGTGTACGGCACGGTTCGGCGGCACAAACGACCCGTACGTACCTGCCATTCAGCCGCCACCACACCGGCTTTCACCATCCGCGTTACCATGCATGTTTTCCCCTGCAGGACCGCATCCGGATGAGCCCCCGCCCGCCCCTTACCGTCGCCCTGATCCAGGAACGCAACCACGGTGATGCCGCTGCCAACCTGGCGGTCATCGAAGCCCGCGTGGCCGAGGCGGCCGCGCAGGGTGCGAAGCTGGTGCTGTTGCAGGAACTCCACAACGGGGCCTACTTCTGCCAGCACGAATCGGTGGACGAGTTCGACCTGGCCGAGCCGATCCCGGGCCCCAGCACCGAGCGTCTCGGCGCGCTGGCCAGGCAGCACGGTGTGGTCCTGGTCGCTTCGCTGTTCGAGCGCCGCGCCGCCGGCCTGTACCACAACACCGCCGTGGTCTTCGAGAAGGACGGCACCTTGCTGGGCAAGTACCGCAAGATGCACATCCCCGACGATCCGGGTTTCTACGAGAAGTTCTACTTCACCCCCGGCGACCTTGGCTTCACGCCGGTCGACACCTCGGTGGGCCGTCTCGGCGTGCTGGTGTGCTGGGACCAGTGGTATCCCGAAGCGGCGCGTCTGATGGCGCTGGCCGGTGCCGAGCTGCTGCTGTACCCGACCGCGATCGGCTGGGACCCGGACGACCAGAAGGACGAGCAGACCCGCCAGCGCGACGCGTGGGTGCTGAGCCACCGTGGTCACGCTGTCGCCAACGGTGTGCCGGTGCTCAGCTGCAACCGCGTCGGTCACGAACCTTCGCCGCTGGGCGCCTCCGGCATCCAGTTCTGGGGCAACAGCCATGTGCTGGGTCCGCAGGGCGAGTTCATCGCCGAGGCCGGCACCGAGGCCACGATCCTGGTCTGCGACGTGGACCTGCAGCGCAGCGAACACGTGCGCCGCATCTGGCCGTTCCTGCGTGATCGTCGCATCGACGCCTACGGCGACCTGCTCAAGCGCTACATCGACTGAGCCGGGAGATCACAGGCATGGGCGTGCGCATCCGCGACGTGGCCGCCGGCGATATGGCGGCCATCACCGCCATCTACGCGGTGGAGGTGACCGACTTCGTCAACACCTACGAGTACGACGTGCCTGACCAGGCCGAGATGGCGCGACGCATGCAGGACATCGTCGCGCGCGGCTTCCCCTACCTTGTCGCCGAGATCGACGGCGAGGTGGCCGGCTATGCCTACGCCAACACCTACCGGACACGCGTGGCCTACCAGTGGACGGTGGAAAACTCGGTGTACGTCGATGCCCGCTTCCAGGGCCACGGCGTGGGCACCGCGCTGATGCAGGCGTTGATCGATGCCTGCGTCGCGCGCGGCTACCGGCAGATGGTCGCCGTGATCGGCGAGCCCAGTAACGCGGCCTCCATCAAACTGCACGAGCGCTTTGGTTTCCATCTGGTCGGCGTGTTCCGCGGCCTTGGCCGCAAGCACGGCCGCTGGCTGGATACCGTACAGATGCAGCGCGCTCTCGGCCCCGGTGCCGACGACGCCCCAACCCATGAATGAACTGATGACCGACTCTGTTACCGAAGGCGGCGACGCCCTGTTCGCTGGCCAGCCTGTGCGCGTGGTCGAGCGCGACGGCGTGCGCTACACCCTGCTGGGCACGGCCCATGTTTCCCATGCCAGCGTGGCCGCGGTCGAGCAGGCCATCGACAGCGGCCGCTTCGATGCGGTGGCGGTGGAGCTTGATGCCCAGCGGCTGCAGGCCCTGACCGATCCGGACACCTTGTCCAAGCTCGATCTGGTCGAGGTGATCCGCAAGGGCCGGGTTGCGTTGTTTGCCGCCAACCTCGCCCTGGCCGCCTACCAGCGGCGTCTGGCCGAGCAGCTGGGCATCGAACCGGGGGCCGAGCTCAAGCGCGCGGTGGCGCTTGCCCGCGAGCGCGGCCTGCCGGTGCACCTGATCGACCGCGAAGTCGGGCTGACCTTCAAGCGGGCCTCGCAGAAGCTCGGCTTCATCGGCCGCATGAAGCTGATGATGGGGCTCGGTGCCGGGCTGTTCTCTTCGGACAACGTCGGCGAGGAGGATATCGAAAAGCTCAAACAGGGCGACATGCTCGAGTCGAGCTTTGGCGAGTTCGCCGACGAGAGCCCCGCGCTGTACGAGGCGGTGATCGGCGAGCGTGACCGCTACATGGCCACCCGCCTGCGCGAAGAGCGTCAGTTGCAGGGCGCCGAACCGGCCCAGCGCGAGGTACTGGCCGTGGTCGGCGCCGGCCACCTGGCCGGGCTGGCGAACTATCTGGAAACCGACACCGCCGCCCCCGTACCGCTGCGCGCTGAGCTGGAACAGGTGGCAACCCGCAGCAAGGTGCCCTGGTTCACCCTGGCCATCATGGTGGTGGTGCTGGCCGGTATCGTGGTCGGCTTCATGCGCGGTGGCATGGGCATGGGCCTGGAGCTGCTGCTGACCTGGGTGATGTACACCGGCGGTCTGGCCGGTCTGGGCGCGCTGCTGGCCGGCAGCCACCCGCTGAGCATTCTCACCGCGATCGTGGCCGCCCCCTTCAAGCCGTTCCGGCTGAGCATCCCGGCTGGCGCGTTCTCCGCGCTGGTGGAACTGCGGCTGCGCAAACCCGCCTATGCCGACTTCCTCAACCTGCGCGATGACGCGCAGACGCTGAAGGGCTGGTACCGCAACCGGGTCACCCGCGTGGTGCTGACCTTCATGCTGACCAGCGCCGGCAGCGCTGCCGGCCTGTGGCTGGCCACCATCCAGGTCTGGGGCAAGGTCGCAGGATAAGCCGTTGAACCGGTGGGTGATGACCATGGGTCGTCACCCACCGGTTCAACGAGGCCGCACGCCGCGGCCCACCGTGGTCAGGTCACCTCCGGTGCCGGCACGCCACGGCCGCGGGCACGGCGAATCAACGCTGCCACGCCGTTGCGCATGTCATCGAGCACCGCATAGATGGTTGGCAGGAACAGCAGGCTTACCACGGTGGAGAACGCCAGCCCACCGGCGATCGCGCGCGCCATCGGGTAGTACGGTGGGCCATCCCCGAACAGCTGGGTGTCGGTCAGCGAGATCGGCACCATCGCCAGAATGGCCGTGCCCATCGTCATCATGATCGGTCGCAGACGCTCGCGCGAACCTTCCACCAGCGCGCGCGTGCGTTCCATGCCGTTGCGGCGCAGGTTGTTGATGTGCTCGATCATCACGATGCCGTTGTTGACCACCACGCCCATCAGCACCAGGATGCCGATGAAGGACATGATGCCGAACGACGTACCGGTCAGCCAGAAAAGCCAGAACACCCCGAAGATCGAGAACAGCACGCCGCTCATGATCGCCGCCGGGAACAGCAGCGACTCGAACACCGCGGCCATCACCACATAGATCATCACCAGCGCGATGATCAGATTGAACATCATCTGCTGCATGGCTTCGTTGTCGTTGCCGTAGTTGCCACCGTCGAACGTGTAACCGTAGCCGGCCGGGAAACGCATCGGCTTGAGCATCGCCTCGATGGCGGCACGGCCCTCCGGCGCGGTGACCTTCTCGGCCAGGTTGGCTTTGATGGTCAGCGTGGTCTGCCGGTTGGTCCTGCCGATCTGCGTGGCTGCCGAGCGCACGTCCACGTTGACCAGGCTGCGCAGTGGCACATTGCGGCCATCGCCGGTGCGCACGCTGAAGCCATCCAGGTCCTCCGGGGTGGTCTGCTCGGCACCGGCGAAGCGCACCCACACCGGCACCTCGCTGTCGCCGCGCCGGAACTCGCGCAGCGGTGCACCGCGCAGTGCCAGTCCAACAAAGCTCGCCACCTGCTCGGCATTGAAGCCGAACGCCGCCGCCCGCTCGCGGTCGACCCGGATCGCCAGCTCGCTGCCCTTCTCGCCGTTGTCGATGCGCACATCCCGCAGTTCCTTGCGCTGGGCCAGCATCGGCAGCACCTCCTTGCCGATTTCCTGCAGCATCTGACTGGAGTCACCCACCAGCTGCACCTGCACCGATTGGCTGCCGCCGCCCTGCCCGCCGCTCTGTCCGCCGACGAAGTAGTCGGCACGTGCCGAGCGTGGCAGCCCCTCCCGCAGCTGTTCGCGCAGCGCGGGCAGCTGCTTGGCGTAAGCCGGATCGAGGGTGACGATGGTCGAGCTGCCTTCATCCTCGCTGTACCAGGAGTACACCTGGCTGATGTGCAGGCGCTCGCGGTTCTGGTCCAGCCAGGCCTCCACGCGCTGCACTTCGTCGGCCATCTGCCGGTGCGTGTAGGCGCTTTTCCACATGTAGCCGATGTAGATGTCCTTGCCGCCCTCACCACCGAACATGTCGACCTTGGTCAGCTTCATCGGCACCAGGCTGATCAGCACCACCACGATGATGCCGGCGATGCTCCAGCCGCGATGCCGCAGCGTCCAGTCCAGCAGTTGCGCGTAACGCCGCTGCAGTCGCGGGATCACCCCGGTCTGCGCATGCACCAGCGAGGGCGTGGCCATGCGCGCGGACAGCATCGGTATCAGGCTCACCGCCACCAGCCACGAGGCCAGCAGCGAGACCGAGATGGTGATCGCAATCTGCGCCATGAAGATGCTGATGTTGTTGGTCTCGCCAAACAGATTGGGCACGAACACGATGCAGTGGCACAGCGTGCCGGCGCTGAGCGCGATGGCCACATTGCGCGTGCCGATGATCGAGGCGCGTATCGGCTGGTCCGGCATCCGCTCGCGCTCCTGGTAGATGCTCTCCACCACCACCACCGCGTTGTCCACCAGCATGCCCACCGCCAGCAGCAGCCCCATCATGGTCAGGATGTTGAGCGTCACCCCGGCGAAATACATGAAGCCCAGCGTGATGATGAAGCAGATCGGGATGGCCAGCGTCACCATCAGCGTCGAAGGCCAGTGGCGCAGGAAGAAGAACAGCACCGTCACCGACAGCAGCAGCCCCACCGCGCCGGCCTCGGCCAGCTCCAGCAGTGACGAGGTGACCGACTTGCCCTGGTTGTCGATCACCTTGATCTGCACGTCGCGCATGTTCGGCTCGGCACGGATCGCCTCGACTTCGGCCAGGGCTGCCCGCGAGACCTCCACCAGGTTCGCGCTGCGCTCCTTGTAAATGTCCAGGCCGATGGCCGGGTTGCCATCCAGGCGACGTCCGTAGGTCATGCGGGTCGGCTTGAAGCGCACCTCGGCGATGTCGCCCAGGCGCAGGCCCTTGGCGTTGATGACCAGCTCACGCAGCTCCTGCAGGTCGGTGATCTCCCCCACCGGCTGGATGCGTACCCGCTGCCCGTGGTCGTCGATCTGGCCGGCGGAGAGGGAGAAGTTCAGCGTGCGCAGCCGCGTGTGCAGCTCGTTGATGCTCAGGCCATGCGCGTTGAGCCGGTTGGGGTCGATGGCGATCTCCACCTCGTTGGGTGGCGCGCCGGAGATGGTGACCCGGGCGACCCCCGGAATACGCTCGATGCGCCGCTTGAACTCGCGGTCGAGCATGTCATACGCACCGGTCAGGTCGGTGGTGCTGGCCAGGCGCACCTTGAGCACCGGCTCGTCACTGCTGGACCACTTGAACACGTTGTAGCGCTGCAGATCGTCGGGCAGGTCGCTGCGGATGGCGTCGATGCGCTCGCGTGCATCCGAGGCGGCAATGGCAATATCGCGGTCCCAGTCGGTGAACTCGATGAAGATGCTCGCGCTCTCGGACGTAGCCGAGGACTGCATGCGCTTGATCCCGGTCATCGTCGCCAGGGTTTCTTCGACCGGCCGGATCAGCGTGCGCTCGATTTCTTCCGGTGTGGAGCCGCTGTACGGAATCTGCACGAACAGATACGGCGCGGTGATGTCCGGCAGTGCTTCCAGCGGCAGCCGGAACGAGGCGATCAGGCCGACCACCACCAGTGACACGAAACACATGATGGTGGTGACCGGGCGACGGATGGAGAACTCGGCCACACTCATGCCGGGTCCTCCACGCCCACCTGGCCGGGTGCCTGGTCGAGCAGCCCGCGTCCGCGCTGCCGGTAATAGGCGTCGCCGCGACGGTCCATCAGGTCATACACCACCGGAATCACCAGCAGGGTCAGCAGGGTCGACACCAGCAGGCCGCCGATCACGGTGATCGCCATCGGCGCACGCACCTCGGCGCCCTCGCCCATCGCCACCGCCAGCGGCAGGAAGCCGAACAGCGTGCACAGCGTGGTCATGATGATCGGGCGTAGGCGCGAGCGCGCACCCTCCACCAGTGCCTCGTGCTTGGCCACGCCGGCCTCGCGCAGCTGGTTGACCTTGTCGATCAGGATGATTGCGTTCTTGGTGACCAGCCCCACCAGCAGGATCAGACCGATGAACACCACCACCGAGATCGGCTTGCCGGTCAGCAGCAGCGCCAGGATCGCGCCGACCAGCGCCAGCGGGATGGTGAACAGAATCACGAACGGATGCAGCAGTGACTCGAACTGCGATGCCATGACCAGGTAGACCAGGAAGATCGCCAGACCAAAGGCGAAAATCAGTGAACGGGCCGACTGCTCCAGTTCTTCGCCCTGACCGCCGATATGCAGGCCCACGCCGGCGCCGATCGGGTGTTTGGCCACCATGTCCTGCACTTCGCGCATCGCCGCGCCCAGGTCGATGTCGCGCAGGTTGGCCGACACGACGGCCACCCGGGTCTGGTCGGCGCGATGGATCTCGCTGGGCCCGGTGGTGGCCACCACCTCGGCCACCGCGTCCAGGGTGACCGGGCGCGCACTGCCGGGATTGACGATCAGACGGCGGATGCTGTCCACGCTGGCGCGGTCACTGGCCTGCGCGCGCACCAGCACATCGATCTTGCGGTCACGGAAGCTGTAGCGCGTGGCCACATCGCCGCGCACTTTCTTGACCACCACATCGGCGATCTGCCGCGTGGTCAGGCCCAGTGCACCGGCCCGCTCCTGGTCGAAGCGGATCTGGATTTCCGGAAAACCTTCCTCCACGGTCGACTTGACGTCAGCATAGTGCGGATTGGCGCGCAGCAATGCCGCCATGCGCTGGCCGGCCTGCTCCAATCCGGCCATGTCCTGCCCGCGCAGCTCGATTTCCAGCGGCGTGGAGAAACTGAACAACGCGGGCCGGGCGAAGTCGACCTGCACGCCCGGGTGCCGTTGCATGGAAGCGCGCAGCCGCTCGGTGATTGCCGCCTCCGTGCGCGCGTTGCCGCCGCCTTCCATCACCACAGTGAGCTTGCCGATGTTCTCGCCACTCTCCGTCGGGCTGGCATCCAGCCGCGTGCCGCTGCCGCTCACCCCGTACAGCGAAGCGATCTGCGCGTCGTCGTCGTGAGCCAGCTGCAGCTCGCGCACCAGCGCGTCGGTCTGCTTCAGCGGGGTGCCTGCCGGCAGCTTGGCGGTCATTTCAAAGCGGTCCTGCGCCAGCTGCGGAATCAGGTCTGCACCCAGCAGCGGCACCAGCGCCATGCTGCCGACGAAGATCACCGCCGCCAACGCCAGCACCTTGCCCGGATGGGCCAGGGCGCTGGGCAGCAGGCGCAGGTAGCCACGCTCGGCACCGGCGTAGGGCTTCATCGCCACGTCGCTGGCCTTGCGCATCACCGGGCCGACCACGGCCACCAGCAGGCGCCAGGTGCGCACCACCAGCCAGGCCAGAGCGAATACGCTGCCGCGCAACACCGCCATCAGGCCGCGCCGGCTGCCGGCCACCGGCTTGAGCCAGCGCTGTGCCGGCTGCCAGGGCTGGGCCGGTGCCTCTTCGGGGAAGGCCATCGGCGGGCGCCCCTTGAGCGAGCTGAGCATCGGGATCAGCGTCATCGACACCAGCAGGGAGATCGCGATGGCGATTGCCACCGTCAGCGCCTGGTCGCGGAACAGCTGCCCGGCGATGCCGTCGACGAACACCAGCGGCAGGAACACGGCAATGGTGGTCAGCGTCGAGGCCACCACCGCCATGCTCACCTCGCGCGTACCTTCGATGGCCGCACGCAGAATGCCCAGCCCACGTTCGCGGGCCTTGGCGATGCTCTCCAGCACCACGATCGAATCGTCCACCACCAGGCCGGTGGCCAACGCCAGCCCGCCCAGCGACATCACGTTCAAGCTCAGGCCGAACTGGCCCATGAAAAAGAACGTGGTGATGATCGAGACCGGCAGCGACAGGCTGATCACAAACGTGCTCCAGCCATCGCGCAGGAACAGGAAGATGATCAGGATCGCCAGCAGGCCGCCGATCACCGCGTCCTTCTTGACGTCGGCGATGGCGTGTTCGATGAAGCGCGACTGGTCTTCAATGGTGGTCAGCTCGGCATCGCCGGGGAAGGTCGCCTTGATCTGTTCCAGCCGCGTGCGCAGTGCCTCGGCCGTTGAGACGGTGTTGGCATCGCCCTCCTTGTAGATCGCCAGCTCGACCGCCTCCTTGCCACCCAGGCGGATGATCGCCTCGCGTTCCTTGTAACCCTGGGTGATGGTAGCCACGTCCTTCAGGCGTACAGGCACGCCATTGGCCACCACACCCGAACCGCTGCCGGACGAAGCACTCTGCGCCGCCGACGCCGCGGCGATGGCCGCGTCCGAGCCGGTGGCCGCCGCGATGGCGAACATCTGTGCCATGGCCGAGTCAGCCGCACTGCCGTTGGCCGACTGCGTTGTCAGCAGCAGGTTGCCGATTTCCTCCAGCCCGGCGAACTGATTCACGGTGCGCACCAGGAAGCGCTGCGCGCCTTCTTCCAGACGGCCGCCGGAGATGTTGATGTTCTCTTCCTTGAGCCGCTGGATCACCATATCGATCGGCATCTTCAGCTGGGCCAGCTTCTGCTGGTCGATGTCCACCTGGATTTCATCCTCCAGGCCACCCCCCACCTTGACCGCGGCCACGCCGGTGACGGGCTCGAGTTTCTTTTTCAGATCTTCGTCGGCATAGCGGCGCAGGCCGGTGAGCTCGCGCACGGCGTCAGCCTCGCTGGCCGCTGCCTGCCGGCTGGAGAGGACCAGGCGCATGATCGGTTCGGTGGACGGGTTGAAGCGCAGCAGCACCGGTGCCTTGGCCTCCAGCGGCAGGTTAAGCGCTTCCATCTTGTCGCGCACCTCCAGACTGGCCTGGTCCATGTTGGTGCCCCACGCGAACTCCAGCACTACATCGCTTTGCCCGGTGCGTGAGATCGACTTGAGCTTGCGCAGGTTCTTGACCACGCCAACGGCTTCTTCCACCGGCTCGGTGACCAGCGTTTCAATCTCTGCCGGCGCCGCACCGGTGTACTCGGTGCGTACGGTAAGCGTCGGATAGCTCAGGTCGGGCAGCAGGTTCACCTTGAGGTTGCCCAGTGCGATCAGACCAAACAGCAGCAGGGTGACCGTGCACATCGCCACCGTGACGCGGCGGCGCGTGGCGAATTCGACCAGTCCGCCGCCCATCGCGCCGGGGGCGTGGCCGCTGTGTGGGTCGCCACCGTGATCGTTGCCGGCAGCGGTCATGGCGTGCTCCCGGCCTTGCCCGTCGCGTCCGTGGCCGCCACGGCCTTGGGATCGGCCGGCACGATCACCTGTACGGCGGTGCCATCGCGCAGTGCGACCTTGCCGGCGGTGACGACCTGGTCACCTTCGGCCAGACCCTCGCGGATCTCCACCCACGCGCCTTCGGCATAACCGACCTTGACCGGCACACGTACCGCCTTGCCGTCGGTGACGCGGAATACCGCCGGCTCACCGTCGTCGAGAATCGCCAGCCGCGGCACCACCAGCGCGTTCGCACGCTGGTCATAATCGATGCGGATGCGGCTGAACATGCCCGGCTGCAGCGACTGCGTGCCGCCATCGAAGCTGCTGACCACCCGGAACGTACCGCTGCCCGAGTCGACCACCGGCGAAATGCGATCCACCAGTCCGGTGAACGTCTGGCCCGGCAGCGCGTCGGCAGCCAGCGTGACCGGCTGGCCCGCACGCAGCGTGGCCAGCTCACGCTCGGGCACGTTGAGCGTGGCTTCCAGTCGCGAAATGTCGACGATGCGGAAGATCGGCGTGTTGATCTGCACGAAATTGCCCGTCTTGATCGAGCGCGAGGCGATCACACCAGAGATGGGCGCCACCACCGTCGTATAGGACAGTTCGAGCGTGGCCAGACGATGCAGTGCGCGCGCGTTCTCCACGTCATAGCGCAACTGGTCAACATCAGCAGCGCTGACCATCTGCTGTCCCACCAGCTTCTGCGCGCGCTGGTAGGTGTTTTCGAGCTTGCGCAGCTGGGCCTCACTCTGCGCCACACTCAGCCGCGCGCGGTCCGGGTCCAGCCGCACCAGCGGCTGCCCCGCCCGCACATGCTGGCCTTCCTCGACCAGTACGGCCAAGGCAACGCCCGAGGTCTTGGCCACAACCTGCGCTTCAGCACGCGGCTCCAGCGTGGACGTACCGGTGTAGCTTGCAGCCACCGGCCGATGGCCGGCCGCCGCTGTTTCCACCGCGACAGCCTCGGTCTTCTTCTCCTCCTTGCCCTCCTGCTTGCGCTCGCCCGCCTGTGCGGAATCGGTCCCGCCCTTCGAGCAGCCCGCCAACAGCAGGCCGATGGCCGTGGTCAGAAGCAATGCGGCGGCCAAGCGTCCGCTGCGGCGGCCGTGCAGTGAGAAAAAGTGCGACATCGTGTGTTCCCTGGGATGCGTGGGCAGGTGTGGTAGCAAAGTAATGCACCACCTCACGGGAACACCATAGATCAAAGGTCATGGTGGTCGCCGCACGCGCGCCGCAGCCGCAGATTTCAGCCAGATGAATCCAGCGGCTATACTCGGCCCGTTCCGGGAACGCTGCCGGGACCACCAGACCCGCACCGGAAAGGACATCATGCGCCCGCAGCCGCTCGCCGCTTGTCTTCTCGCCGTCCTTGCGCCTCTCGGGGCGGTTGCACACGCCGCCCCAGCTACGTCACCGCCCGCCCCCGCAACAGCGCCTGCCGCCACTGCCCCCAGCGGCAACTTCGACAATGGCCGGGTCCTGGCCTACACGTGTCAGGGCTGTCATGGCATTACCGGCTACAAGAACGCCTATCCCAGCTACAAAGTGCCGAAAATCGGCGGACAGAGCGTGGAGTACCTGACCCAGGCGTTGACCGAATACCGTCAGGGCAAGCGTCGCCATCCGACCATGCAGGCGCAGTCGATGAGCTTCAGCGAGCAGGAAATCGCTGACCTTGCTGTCTATCTGTCCACCGTCAAGTAAGGCCACGCCCATGTCGAATGCCGCGCACCACCTGCGTCACGCCATCGCCCTGTCCGTCGCTGCGTTGCTGGCGGCGTGCTCAGGCGGCACTGAAGGCCCACACGCCGGAGGCGATACCCCGGCCTCCTCCTCCGCCGGACTGCCGGCCGGCCGCGTTGCTGCCGGTGAGGCGCGCGCACAGGTCAAGGGCAAGGCTACAGGGCAGAGCTGCATCGACTGCCACGGCCAGGACGGCAACGTCCCGCTGGACCCGACCTACCCCAAGCTCGGTGGTCAGTACGCCGACTACATGGCGCATGCGTTGCAGGCCTACCGCAGCGGCGATCGCCAGCATGCCCTGATGACGCCGCAGGCCGCCGACCTGAGTGACCAGGAGATCGCCGACCTTGCCGCGTACTTTGGCAGCCGCCCCAGCCAGTTGCGTGACCTGCAGGGCGTACGGTGACGCCTCCGCACGTCCGCCCACCGCGCAGATCGCGATGAACCCGGTAGGTGACGACCGTTGGTCGTCACGCTGTGGGGGTTGCACCCACCCCACCGGGCAGACGCCCGCGCTGCCAACGCACGGCTGCGCCGCCAGAGCGTGACGACCAACGGTCGTCACCTACCAACGCGGCGTCGGCCGGATCGCGATAAATCTGGACGGCTCCGCCGCCGGAGCGTGACGAGCGACGGTCGTCATCCAACAACCCGGCGTCGAGCGGATCGCGATGAACCCGGTAGGTGACGACCGTTGGTCGTCACGCTGTTGCTGTTCAAGCCGCGCTGCGCGCTCGCCGGGCAGAGCCCGGCGTTACCAGAACATGGCTGCGCCGCCAGAGCGCGACGAACCCGGACCGCTGGTGATCGGACTCAGCTTTCCAGCTCTTCCCAGCGCGCGTAGGCTGCGTCCAGCTCGGCCTGGACCTTGGCCAGCTGCTGGGTGTGGGCGGTGACTTCGGCGCTGCTGCGGGTATAGAACGACGGATCGTTCATTGCTGCAGTCAGGCCTTCCACGTCGCCTTCAAGCTTTTCGATCGTCCTGGGCAGCTGCTCGAGCTCACGCGCGTCCTTGTAGCTCAGCTTGCGCTTGGCCGCAGCCGGCGCGGGCGCGGCCGCGACAGGCGCGGCAACCGGACGGCCCGCTGATACCGCCGGAGCGGTCTCGCTGGCAGTGGTGCTGGCACTGTAACGCTGCCAGTCGGTGTAGCCACCGACGTACTCGCCCACCACGCCGTCGCCCTCCATCACCAGCGTGGAGGTCACCACGTTGTCGATGAAGTCACGGTCGTGGCTCACCAGCAGCAGCGTGCCGGCGTAGTCGGCCAGCAGCTCTTCCAGCAGCTCCAGGGTTTCCACGTCCAGGTCGTTGGTCGGTTCGTCCATCACCAGCAGGTTGGACGGCTGGGCGAACAGCTTGGCCAGCAGCAGGCGGTTGCGCTCGCCACCCGACAGACGGGTGATCGGCGCGCGCGCGCGCTCGGGAGTGAACATGAAGTCCTGCAGATACGCATGCACGTGCTTGCGCTTGCCATTGAACTCCAGGAAATCGCGACCCTCGGCCACATTCTCGATCGCGCTCCAGTCTTCGCGCAGCACGGCACGGTACTGGTCGAAATAGGCGATCTGCAGGTTGGTACCAGCGCGCACTTCACCGGCCTGAGGCTGCAGCTCGCCCAGCAGCAGTTTCAGCAGCGTGGTCTTGCCGCTGCCGTTCGGCCCGATCAGGCCGATGCGGTCGCCGCGCAGGATGGTGGTGGAGAAGTCGCGCACCATCGCGCGTTCGCCAAAGGCGAAGGACAGATCCTTGACGTCGATGACCTTCTTGCCCGAGTTGGCAGCCTGCGCGGCCTCCATCTTGACGTTGCCACTGAGCTCGCGCCGGTCAGCGCGCTCGTTGCGCATCGCCTTGAGCCGGCGCACCCTGCCTTCATCGCGGGTACGCCGGGCCTTGATGCCCTGACGGATCCACACTTCCTCCTGCGCCAGCAGCTTGTCGAAGCGCGCGTTTTCCTGCGCCTGCGCGTTCAACCGCTCTTCGCGGCGCCGCTCGTAGTTGGCCCAGTCGCCCGGCCAGCTGGTCACCTGGCCGCGGTCGATCTCGACGATGCGGTTGGCCAGCGCGCGCAGGAAACGGCGGTCATGGGTAACGAAGATGACGCAGCCGTTCCACCCTTTCAGGAACGCCTCCAGCCAGTCGATGGCTTCGATATCCAGATGGTTGGTCGGTTCGTCCAGCAGCAGCACGTCGGGGCTGGCCACCAGGGCACGCCCCAGCAGCACGCGGCGCTTCATGCCGCCGGAAAGCCGCGCGAACTCGGCGTCGCCGTCCAGGTCGAGCTTGGTCAGCGTCTCGCTGACCCGCTGGTCCAGTCCCCAGCCGTTGGCCGCGTCGATCCTGCTCTGCACCCGGCCCAGCGCATCGCCATCGAACTCCTCGGCGGTGCTCAGGTGATGGAACTCGGCCAGCCACTGGCCCAGTTCACCCAGACCATCGGCCACCACATCGAACACGCTGCCGGCGGCGCCATGCGGCACCTCCTGTTCCAGCCGGGTTACGCGCACGCCCTGCTGCACGCGCACCTCGCCGTCATCGGGCACCAGTTCGCCGGCCAGCAGCTTGAGCAGGGTGGATTTGCCGGCGCCGTTGCGACCGATCAGGGCGATACGCTCGCCAGATTCGATCGACAGTTCGGCTTTTTCCAGCAACAACGGGCCGCCGACGCTGTAGTCGACGTTCTGCAGAGTGATCAGAGGCATCGGCATAGTGTAGCGGGATATCCGCAGGCGGTAGCGGTCGCGCTGCACCAGCCCGGCAGACCACCGCAACGCAGGTACAATGCGCCATGACCGATTTTTCGACCCTGCCGCTCAGCCCGGCCCTGCAGCCCGGCCTGGATGCCCTTGGCTACACCACCCTCACCCCCGTGCAGGCGCAGAGCCTGCCGGCCATTCTCCAGGGCCGCGATGTCATCGCCCAGGCCCCCACCGGCAGCGGCAAGACCGCCGCCTTCGGGCTTGGCCTGCTGCAGGCGCTGGACCCGTCGGTGATCCGCGTGCAGGCGCTGGTCCTGTGCCCTACCCGCGAGCTGGCCGACCAGGTGGGCAAGCAGATCCGCAGGTTGGCCACCGGCATTCCCAACCTCAAACTGCTGGTGCTCACCGGTGGCGTGCCTTTGGGCCCGCAACTGGCCTCGCTGGAGGGCCACGACCCGCATGTGGTGGTCGGCACACCCGGTCGCGTGCAGGAGCTGGCGCGCAAGCGCGCCCTGAACCTGGGCGTGGTGCGCACGCTGGTGCTGGACGAAGCCGACCGCATGCTCGACATGGGCTTTGAGGAGCCCATCCGCGAGATCGCCGGGCGTACCCATCGCGACCGCCAGGGGCTGCTGTTCTCGGCCACCTTCCCTGACGCCATCCGTGCCATGGCCCGCGACCTGCTGCGCGATCCGGTGGAGATCACCGTGGCCGGCGCCGACCAGGCCCCGGCCATCCGCCACGTGTTCTGCGAGGTGGAGCCGGCACGCCGGCAGAAGGCACTGGCCGGCCTGCTGCTCAAGTACACGCCCGAGTCGGCGGTGGTGTTCTGCAACACCCGCAAGGATGTTGACGAGGTCGCCAACTCGCTGCAGCAGTTCGGCTTCTCGGCGCTGCCGCTGCATGGGGAAATGGAACAGCGCGACCGCGAGGAGACGCTGTTGATGCTGGCAAATCGCAGCTGCAACGTGCTGGTGGCCAGCGATGTGGCCGCGCGCGGGTTGGACGTGGAAGACCTTGCGGCAGTCATCAACTACGAGTTGCCCACCGACGTGGAGAGCTACCAGCACCGTGTCGGGCGTACCGGCCGTGCCGGTGCCAGCGGGCTGGCCATCAGCCTGGTCGCCGGACGCGAGAAAACCCGCGCCGAAGCGGTGGAGGCGGCGCTCGGCCGCGCGTTGGACTGGCAGAAAACACCGCTGGCCACCTCGCGGCCGGCCGAGCTGCCGCAGGCTGCCATGCGCACGCTGCGCATCGACGGCGGCAAGACCGACAAGCTGCGCCCGGGCGATATTCTCGGCGCACTGACCGGTGATGCCGGCCTGGCTGGAAGGTTCATCGGCAAGATCGCCATCTATGCCACGCGCTCCTACGTGGCGATCGCCCGCGACCAGGCCGGCAAGGCGGTGGCCAAGCTGGAGGCGGGCAGGATCAAGGGACGCCGGTTCCGCGTGCGGATGATCTGAGCACGCGCGACGACCGAGGGTCGTCACGCCTGGTAGCGCCGACCCCACGGTCGGCTGCTCTTCGTACAGGTCGCGGTGGCCCTGCCGCGCTGCGCGCGGTGAGCCGACCATGGGTCGGCTCTACCGGTCCATGCCTCAGAACACCAGTTCGGTGTGCAGCGGCAGGTCCGCTTCCCAACGGCCTCGGCCACCCAGGCCGTCCAGTTCGACCAGCACGCCGGCGCCGGCCACGTCCACACCCAGGCGGCGGATCAGCGACAGCGCGGCCACCAGCGTCCCGCCGGTGGCCAGTACGTCGTCGATGATCGCCACGCGGGCGCCCGCCGGCAGCGCATCGGCATGCACTTCGATACAGTCGCTGCGGTACTCCAGGGTGTATTCCTCGCGCAGCACCTTGCCCGGCAGCTTGCCCGGCTTGCGCACCGGCACGAAGCCCACGCCGAGCTCCAGCGCCATCGCCGCGCCGAGGATGAAGCCGCGTGACTCGATGCCGACCACCGCGTCGAGCTGCGCGGCGCGCCAACGCTCGGCCATGGCGACCACGGCGCCACGGAAATCCTCGCCGTGCGCGAGCAGCGGCATGATGTCCTTGAACAGGATACCGGGCTTGGGGAAGTCGGCGATGTCACGCAGGCGCGAGGCCCAGGCGGGGACGACCACGGCGGCGTCGGTCATTGCAGCTACCAGCTTGTAAGGGCGGCATAGGGTAACCGCTTCGCCGCGTCGATGCCCGTTGCTGCCCTGCGCCAATGTCGGCGGCCCTGAACGGACCGTCGATGGTGATGACAGCGCGTCGGCCCGGCTCAGGAACTGCAGGACAGCATCGAGCAGCCTGCCCGCTCCTCGGCCCACGCCGGGCGCGGGCTGGCGTAATGCTCCAGCCCGGGCCGCTGCGTATACGGATCGCGCAGCACGTTCTGCAGGGCCAGCACGCCGCCCATGTCGCCGTCCATTGCACGGTCGATGGCCTCCTGCGCGAGCCAGTTGCGCAGCACGTACAGCGGGTTGGCAGCGGCCATCTTCGCCTGCTGCGCGGCCGGGGCCAGTACGTCGTCACGGCGCCGCTGGGCATACTGGTGCAGCCAGTCGTACAGGGCCGGCTGTACGGACTCACGCCGCGCCGGATCATAGAAAGCACCCGCGAGCACATCGGCCTGCGGTGCGTGCAGGTCCAGCTGCATCAACCCACGCCAGGCCAGCGTCATATCCATCGCGCCCTGCTCCATCAACTGCAGCCAGCGCTGGTACAGCGCCAGGTCCGCATCGCTGGCGGTGTCCAGGCCGAACCTGGCTGCCACGTCCCGGCGCGTGCAGGCAGTGAAGGTCTCCTGATAGGCGGCCAGCCCCGCCTGCAGCGGCCCAGTGTCGGTAAACAGCACCGATAGTGCCTGAGCCAGCCGGCCCAGATTCCAGTACGCCACCTGCGGCTGGTGGCCGAAGCGGTAGCGTCGCCCCTGCGCATCGGTGGTGTTGGGGGTCCAGCCTGGTTCAAACGGCTCCATCCAGCCGTAAGGCCCGTAATCGATGGTCAGGCCCAACACGGACATGTTGTCGGTATTCATGACACCGTGGACGAACCCCACCCGCATCCAATGGGCGATCATCACCGCTGTGCGCTCGCAGATGCAGCGGAACCAGGACGCGTGCAACGCCTCGCCCTGCCCGTCCAACCAGGGAAAATCACGCGCGATGCAGGCGTCCACCAATTGCCGCAGCAGGGTGATGTCACCACGCGCGGCAGGCAGCTCGAAGCTGCCAAAGCGCAGGAACGAGGGGGCTACGCGACATACCACCGCGCCGGGCTCGGCCTGCGCGTTGCCGTCGTAGAACATGTCCCGCACCACCGCCTGGCCGGTACTCACCAGCGACAGCGCCCGTGTCGTCGGCACGCCGAGATGGTGCATGGCCTCACTGCACAGGAACTCGCGAATCGACGAGCGCAGTACCGCACGGCCATCAGCGCCCCTCGAGTACGGCGTTGGCCCAGCCCCTTTGAGCTGCAGTTCCCAGTGCTCACCATCGGGCGCCACCAGCTCGCCCAGGGAGATGGCGCGGCCGTCGCCCAGCTGACCGGCCCAGTGACCGAACTGATGGCCGCCGTAGTTGGCAGCCCAGGGCTGCATGCCCGGCAGCAGCGCGTTGCCGCCCAGCACCTGGGCCATGCCCGGATCTTCCTGCCAGCCCGGCTGCAGGCCAAGCGTGTCGGCCACTTCCGGCCACCACGCCAGCAGCCGCGGGTCGGCCACCGGCGTCGGCAGCACCGACGACCAGGCCGCGCCGAGCACCTCGCGGCGGCGCGGGCCGCGCTCGGGGTCACCCGGCAATGCGTGCAGCAGGCGGTTGTCGAACGGGTAGGCAGGCGTGTTCATGGGGACGTGATGGGGGCGCGGCGGGCAGCGGGCAACCGTGCTGCGGGCAGAACGCTCATGTCGCCGCCTCGAGCCGTCCACCGCGGGCAACCGCACGCAGGTAGGCAGGGCGCTGCTCGATACGCTCGACGAAGCCGCGCAGCGCCGGTCGATCGCCGAGACCGCCGCCACGCTGGGCCGCGGCCTGCAGGGGGAAACTCATCTGGATGTCAGCGGCAGTGAAACGCGGGCCGGCAAACCAGGTACTTGAGGCCAACCGCTGTTCCATCCAGTCCAGGTGCAGGCGGCGCTGCGGGCCGACGAAGGCGGCTTCAGCACGGTCGGCGATGCGCGTGGCGAACGGCCGCGCGAAGAAGGGCATGGGCGCCTTGCGCAGGCGCGAGAACACCAGCGTCAGCAACAGGGGCGGCATCGCCGAACCCTCGGCGTAGTGCATCCAGTAGCGGTAGGCCAGCCGTTCCTCGCCATCGGCAGGTGATGCGGGGGGCGAAAGCTCATGGCCGGGGTCGTAGCAGTCGGCCAGATACTCCAGGATCGCACCGGACTCGGCCACCACGTGATCCCGGTCCTGCAGCACCGGCGCCTTGCCCAGACCATGCACCCGGCGCAGCGCCTCCGGCGCCAGCAAGGTGCGCGGGTCGCGGGCGTACTGCTTGACCTCGTAGTCCAGCCCCAGTTCCTCAAGCATCCACAGCACGCGCAGCGAACGGGAGTTTTCAAGGTGGTGGACGATGCGCATGAACGATGTTCCGTAAGGACAAGGCCCTCATGGTAGCGGCAAGCGCGCAGCGGGCAGGTGTGCGCCGCGCGATGGTCAGGTCGTAGACGGGTGCCGGGGCGCGGACAAAAAAAAACGCCGGAAGCTTTCGCTTCCGGCGTTCTGGCTACCCAAAGGCAGCAGACGGATCAGACCGCCTGCACCTGGTCAGCCTGCATGCCCTTCTGACCCTGGACGGCGACGAAGGTAACCTTCTGGCCTTCCTGCAGGGTCTTGAAGCCGGTGCCCTGGATGGCACGGAAGTGCACGAACAGGTCCGGGCCGCTTTCCGGGGTGATGAAGCCGAAGCCCTTGGCGTCGTTGAACCACTTGACGGTGCCGGTCTGACGATCAGACATTTTGTTAACTCCTGAAACACATGTTGAAAAGTATCGCAGCCACCGGATATCGGAGCCGAGACTGAGTTGCAGGCGTTAATAAAGCGGATCGATGAGCGGATCGTGAGATCAACTGCACCAGGCCACGATTCACGGTGACCCTAGCAAACACAGTACGCCGAACGATACGCGGGTTTCAGCGAAAAAGCGATAGCCCCTGCGTTCATCGTTGGCAGGTGTCAGCTCAAGCACGGCAAGGACTGACGCTGCGTATCGGGTAACCCCTACCCCGCATTCAGTTTTTTCCTGCACACTGGGTCCATGAGTACCGTTCCCACCCCCCGTCCCCGCATCTGGGTTGACGCCGACGCCTGCCCGGTGGTGATCCGCGACATCCTGTTCCGCGCCGCCGAGCGCAGCGGCCTGGAGTTGACCCTGGTCGCCAACCAGTGGATCCGCACGCCGCCCTCGCGCTGGATCCGCGCCATCCAGGTGCCACAGGGCCTGGACGTGGCTGACAGCGCCATCGTTGAACGGGTCGCCGCCGGCGATCTGGTGGTCACCCAGGACATCCCGCTGGCCGCCCTGGTGCTTGAGCGCGGTGCGCTGGCCCTGCACCCGCGTGGGGAGCTGTATACACCTGACACGATCGCCCAGCGGCTGTCGGTGCGCAATTTCATGGAAGAGCTGCGTGGTTCCGGGGTGCAGACCGGCGGGCCGCCGCCACTGCACGCGCGTGACCGCCAGACCTTCGCTGCCGCGCTGGACCGCTGGCTGGCCCACCTGCCCCGATCCTGAGCCCGGCAGTGAGGGCGCCGAAGCACTATCATGGCGGTCTTTGTTGCCCGGAATTTCCATGGCTCTCACCGCCACCATCCGCAAGGCCGAACTGCAGATCAGCGACATGGATCGCGGCTATTACGCGACCCACAATCTGACCCTTGCCCAGCACCCCTCCGAGACCGACGAGCGACTGATGGTGCGCATGCTGGCCTTCGCCCTAAATGCCAGCGACCGGCTGGAGTTCGGCAAGGGGCTCAGCACCGACGATGAGCCGGACCTGTGGGAGCACGACTACACCGGTGACATCCTGCGCTGGATCGACCTGGGGCATCCGGACGAGTCGCGCATTCGCAAGGCATGCAACCGCTCGGCGCAGGTGCAGATCGTCAACCACGGTGGCAATGCCTCCGATGTCTGGTGGCAGAAGCAGGGCAAGGCGCTGGAGCGCTTTGCCAACCTGTCGGTACTCGACCTGCCCGGCCCGTTCGTTGAACAGTGGGGTCTGCAGATCCAGCGCGCCATGCGCTTCAGCGTGCTGATCCAGGACGCCGAGGTGCAGCTGATCAACGACCAGCTGCAGCTGGATGTGGTTCCCGTCTGGCGCAAGCGCGCCAAGGACTGAGCATCATGGCCACGATCCGCTGCGACGTGCTGGTCATCGGTGCCGGTGCAGCCGGGCTGATGTGTGCGCTGACCGCCGGCCAGCGCGGGCGCATCGTGCACGTCATCGACCATGCCAACAAGGTCGGCAAGAAGATCCTGATGTCCGGTGGCGGCCGCTGCAATTTCACCAACACCGGCACGACGGCGGCCAATTTCATCTCGGCCAACCCTCATTTCTGCAAGTCCGCCCTGGCCCGCTACAGCCCGGCCGACTTCATCGAGATGGTCGAGCGTCATCGCATCGCCTATCACGAAAAGGAACTGGGCCAGCTGTTCTGCGATGTTTCCTCCAAGCAGATCGTCAAGATGCTGGTGGACGAATGCCAGCAGGCCGGCGTGCAGATCCGCACCCACTGCGCGGTGGAATCGATCGAGCGCGGTGCCGACGGGTTCCGTGTGCAGACCGCGCACGGGCTGTTCCATGCCGCCTCGCTGGTGGTGGCCACCGGCGGCCTCTCGATTCCCAGCCTGGGCGCCAGCGGCTTTGGCTACGAGCTGGCCCGCCGCTTCGGCCACCAGGTACTGCCTACCCGCGCCGGGCTGGTGCCGCTGACCCTGAGCGGTACCCACCAGCAGCGCCTGGCCGAGCTCAGCGGCGTGGCCCTGCCGGTGGAAGCGCGCTGCAACGGCCACCGTTTCAGCAACTTCATGTTGCTGACCCACCGCGGCGTCAGCGGCCCGGCGATCCTGCAGATTTCCTCGTTCTGGCAACCCGGTGACCGCCTTGAGCTGGACCTGCTGCCGCAGCTGGACGCACAGGACTGGCTGCGCCAGATGAAGCGCGAACGCCCGGCGGCCGAGCTGCGCACGGTGCTGGCCGAGGTGCTGCCCAAGCGTCTGTCCCAGCGCCTGTGCGAACACTGGCTGCCCGACACGCCGGTGCGCCAGCTCGACGAGCCACAGCTGCGCCAGGCCGCGCAGCTGCTGGCAGCATTTCCGTTGGTGGCCAGCGGCACCGAGGGTTACCGCACCGCCGAGGTGACGCTGGGCGGCGTGGACACCGCCGAAGTCTCCTCCTCCACGATGGAATCCAAGCGGGTGCCGGGCCTGCATTTCATCGGCGAAGTGCTCGATGTCACGGGCTGGCTCGGCGGTTACAACTTCCAGTGGGCCTGGGCCAGCGGGCATGCGGCCGGTCAGGCCGTGTGATCCGGATCGCGGTTCATTGCAGCTGCGCATGGACCCGGAGCGTGCCTTGGTGTATCTAACTGCTGTACCTGGGGAGCGTTGAATGCAGAACTCGAAGGACATCACCCTGCGCCTGGTGATCGTGGACGACAGCGGTGAAAACGCCGAGGCGATCGTCAGCCAGCTGCGTAACAGCGGCATCGCCGTGCGGCCCTCGCGCCCGCAGGACGACGCCGAGCTGGCCCAGGTGCTGGCCGACACCGCCATCGACCTGGTGCTGACCCGGCATGGTCAGAGCATTGGCCTGGCCCAGGTAGCCCAGCGCATCGCCGGCAGCGGCAAGGACGTGCCGCTGATCCTGCTGGTCGATCACATCGAGGAGGACACGCTGGTGGAAGCCAGCGCGCACGGCGTGCGCGCGCTTGCCCTTGGTCACCGGCCCGAGCACCTGCTGGCCGTGGTCCGCGACCAGTGGGTGGACCTGCAGGCGCGGCGCGGGCTGCGCCGCATCGAGGCGCAGATGCGCGAGACCGAGCGCCGCTGTGATGCGCTCATCGCCTCCTCGCGCGACCCCATTGCCTACATCCACGAAGGCATGCACATCCGCGCCAACGAGGCCTATCTGGAGATGTTCGGTTTTGAGAGCTTCGACGAGGTCGAAGGCATCTCGCTGCTGGACATGGTGGCCAGCCAGCACGTGGACGACTTCAAACAGCTGCTCAAGGCGCTCGGCCGCGGTGAGGCGCCACCGCCGCAGTACCAGCTCGACGCGCGCCGCCAGGACGGCAGCGCGTTTGCCGCCACGCTGGAGTTCACTGCGGCCACCTACGAGGGCGAGGCCTGCCTGCAGGTCGTGCTGCGCCGCCGGCTGGAAATGGATGCCGAGCTGGCGCGCGAGGTCGAGGACCTGCGCCAGCGTGACCAGGTCACCGGCCTGCTCAACCGCCCGACCTTCATGGTCCGCGTGGAAAACGCCGTGGCCCAGGCCGGCCGCAGTGAAGGCCAGTTCGGCCTGCTGCTGGTGGAGCCGGACCACTACGCCCGGCTGCTGCCGGACATCGGCCTGGACTCGGCCGACACCCTCGTGGCTGCGCTGGCGCAGCTGCTGGCGGGTGTGGCTGGCGAGGCCATGCCGGTCGCGCGGTTTGGCGAGCACAGCTTCGCCGTGCTGGTCGATGGCCCCTACGCCACCACCATGGCGCTGGCAGAGCGCATCCGCGAAACCTACGCTGCCCATGTGTTCAGCGTCGGCGAGCGCTCGGCCACGGTCACCGTCAGCATCGGCGGTGTACAGGTGGGCGAGAAGATCGCCAGCATCGGCCAGGTGCTGGCGCGCGCCAGCGCCTGTACCCAGGCCGCCTCGGAGGTCGGCAACACGGTGAGGGTGTTTGACCCCGCCGCGGCCGACCGGGTCGAGGAAGAGCGCATCGAGCGCTGGGTGGCACGCCTGCGCGAAGCGCTGGCCGGCGACGGTTTCCAGCTGCACTACCAGCCGGTGCTCAACCTGCAGGGCGAACCGCTGGAGCTGTATGAGGCCTACCTGCGCCTGGACAACAACGGCGAACTGGTCGGTCCGGGCAGCTTCCTGACCATCGCCGAAGAACACGGGCTGCTGGCGCAGATCAACTGCTGGGTGGTGCAGCGGGCCATCGCCGTGCTCGGCGAGCGTCAGCGCGCGGGCCATGCCACGCAGATGCTGGTCAAGATCACGCCGGAGTCCTTCGCCGACCCGCAGCTGATCGCCACCCTGCACCAGGAACTGAAGGCGCACGACGTGCCCGGGCACCGGTTGTGGCTGCATGCACCCGAAGCGAAGGTGTTCACCCACCTGCGCAACGCGCAGCAGTTTCTGGCTGATGTGGCACCGCTGGGGTGCCGCATCGGCCTGGAGCAGTTCGGCTCGGGGCTGGACTCTTTCCAGCTGCTGGCCCACTTCAAGCCGCAGTTCCTCAAGATGGACCGCGACTTCACCCGCGACGCGGCGGCAACGCGCGACAATCTGGCCAAGATCACCGAAATCACCCGGCGCGCGCAGGCAGCCCAGATCCTGACCCTTGCCGAGTTCGTCAGCGACGCCAACTCGATGACCCAGCTGTTCAGTGCGGGGGTGGATTACGTGCAGGGCGAGTTCGTCGGCGCGGCTGCACCGACGATGGACTTCGACTTCGGTTGAGCGGGCCGCTTACAGCTCGTGCTGGGCGTCCAGCTCGAAGCTGCTGCCGATCGGCGCGGCAACCACGTTCTGCCATACCCGGGCGGGGAAGATGTTGCCGGTCTCGCCCCTGAAGTTCTGCAGGTTGTGCAGGTATGGGGTGTGCGCCCAGCAGCGGTAGCCGAACTCCTTGATCTTCCGTACCTCCGCTTCGACGTTGTCGATGCCCGAGGTACGCGCGTAGATCAGCGGATGGCAGCGACGCACGGTGTCAGCCGCGCCATTGAGCACCCCGAGCAGATCATCCTTGACGTTGCTCTTGAGCACGTCCAGGCGCTCCAGCTTGAGGCTGTCGATGCTGTTGATCAGCTCTTCGTCCTGGCCGTTGTCACCGCGCCTGCGGCCCTCGGCCGCGGCAGCGCGGAACTGGTGGGTGTAGACGTTGTGCAGGCGGTTGAGGATCGCATTGCCGACCACTTCCTGCAGCGCCAGCCGGGACGGGTCCACCACGTGCACGCGGCCACCGCGCTCGACGGTACGGGCAAACCACAACGGATGCGCGCCATGTTCGGCGCCGACCTGCAGCACATGCTGCCCTTCGATCACAAAGCTGCTCAGCACGTCGAGCTCTTTTTCGGCCCATTCGCCGTAATGCTGCAGCGAACGGACCGCGTTGTCGTTGTCGGTGGCATCCACGCCGATCATGGCGCCATAGCGGGTGGTCCACAGCTCCAGCGGAGCACCGATGGTAAGGGTCGAAATATTCATTGAAGTTCTCGTTGGTCGTTTTCGTTAAAGCTGGGCGGACGCGGCCTGGCGCGCCCGTACGTTTTCCTGCCATGCCGTCCGCGCGTCATCGCGCAGCCCCTGCGCCTTCCAGCACGCGCTGGCACGCTCCCACAGCGCGATCAGGTCCGGTCGCAGCCGGTGCTGGCTGGCCGCTTTTGCCGCTACCTGGCAGGCGAGCTGGAACTGCTCGCGACGCAGGTGCACCTCGACAATGCGCCGCCAGGTCTCGGCAGCAAGCAATGCGGTGCCCTGCAGCTTGTCGGCCAGATCCTGCGCCACCTGCTGCGGCGCCGGCGCATTGCCCAGCGCCTCGTAGGCCAGCTGCACCGCCAGCCGCGTCTGCAACGAGGCGGCTTCGAGCGCCGGCTCGCGACCGGCCAGAAATGCGTGTGCCAGCGCCTGCTCCAGCAGCGTCAGCGCCTGCGCAGGTTCGGCCAGCTCGGCACGGGCCAGCGCCACTCCGGCCACGGTCAGCGCGGCGGCCGGTGTAGCGCTGTGCGCATGGACCTGCGCGGCCAGCGCCTCGGCGCGGCGCAGGCTGGCCTCACGGATGCCGCCCACTTCCTGGCGCGCGCGCAGCAACAGGGTTTCGGCCAGCAGGCGCTGGCTTTCCTGCGCCATCAGCGGATGGTCCGCCAAGCGCATGCAGACCGCCTCGGCCTCGTCAAAACGCTGCAGCCCGGCATCACCCTGCTGCTGGCTGCCCCACCACTGCAGTACCTGCAGCCACGCAAGCTGCACCGGCAGCGAATCACGCTGGTCGAGCTCGGCAACGGCGTGGCGCATGCGCGACAACCCGTGCATTCGGCTGGCACGACCCTGCTGCTGCAGCCAGGCCAGATGGAGCTGGATGCGCACGGCCTGCCAGTCGGCGTCGCTGGGTGAGCCGCTGCGGGCCGGCGGCAGGGTCAGCTCCACGGCATGCTCGTAGATCCGCTCGGGCTTGTGCCCCTGCACATTGAAACGGCTCGCCAGAATCACCTGCACCTGCAGCCAGCGGGCCAGTTCGGGCACGCTCATCCGGTTGATCCCGGAGAACAGCGCGCTGGCCGCTGCCGCCGGCAGGCTCGGCACCAGCAGTTCCAGCTGCGGCACCTCCGACCCCTCCACCACGTGTACGCGCAGCAACCCGGCACCGGCGGTGTCGTCCAGCAGCGCCTGTACCCGATGCGCGAACGGCAAGGGTTCGGCGGGCACCACGGCCGCGCCGCGTTCTGCTGCTGCAGGCGTCGACGCCTCCGCCTTGGAGGTCGTCGGGACCACAACCTGAGGCAACGGCGGCGAGAGCGACGCGCACGTGGCCGCCGTCGGCGACTGCGTGGCATCAGGCGCGGACACGGTCGCCGCCACTGCCGGCTCTGCCGGTTCTGCCGGTGCATCCTGATACTGGAGTTGGCAGCCTTCCCCCATGTCCACCGAGGCACTGGACATCCAGTCGTCCCAGATCATCTGCTCGCCCCGGGTGGCGAGCCAGCGCATGCGCAGCGACATCTGCGTGCCGCCGAGTGTCCACATCGGACGCGCGGCAACGGCGGCTTCTGATTGCGGGGATGCGGGTTCGCGCGACACGGGGGTGGGCTCCATCGGGGTGGCAGACTGGGGGGTGGCGGGGAGTGGTGCGGCAACGCCCGGCTGCGGGGTGGCGTGCGGTCGGCGCAGTGGAACAGCGCCTGCACGGAGCGGAATGCTGTGACCTGCCCGGCGGGCCGGCACCTTGATGAAGGCCGCCGGCGCGGCCGGGGCCAACCGTGCCCAGCGGATCGACGGTGATACGGTGTCGCGCAACGGTTGGCTGCGCCGCAGTCGAGGCCGCGCGCGATATCGCTGCCGCACGACGAGCAGCACCGCCAGCACCAACAGTGCGAGCAGTGCCCACAACGACCAGAGCCACGGCCCGGCGAACGCTTGCTGCACCTGTGCCAGGACGCTTGCCGCGCCCGGCGCCGGCATCGGGCGCGCGTCATCCAGCGTGCGGGCGCTCGAGGCCGGGATTGCTGGCTGCACCGCCGATGCATGCACCGGGAGCGCCGCCGCATCCGCCGGCACACCATCACCGGCGACGTCAGCGACATCGATACCCCCCATGGTCGATGACTGGGCGGCAACCGGGGAAGGCGCGAGCGCAGCGACCGGTGCGCCGGCGGCGCGCGCGGCGCGCGTCCCGCTGCTGACTACCGCCCCAGGCACGTCCGTCATGACCGGCAACGGCACCGCCTGCACGGGCGCCACCCCAGCGACGGGCGGCGCGTCCACGTCAGCCACCGCATGGGGTTCGTTCACCGCCGACGCCGGTGCCGGCTCCCCCATCGTCGGGGTACCGGGCCATGCGCATGCAGCCAGCAGGACGCACAGGGTGGCAGCCCGCCAGCAGCGCAGCGAACGCCAGGCGGCAAAGCCCGGCGCGCATGGCGCTGCGTTCTGCTCATCGCTGGCGTGGACCTGGACCACGGCGCTCCTGCTCCTGTGAAGGGGGGACAGCAGTCCGTGGGTGACGTGACGCCCAACAGCGCCCGCCCCCTGTGCTGACCGGTACCGTAAGGTCGCCCATAAGCACGAGGCAGACTATCGGACACGCCCTAATAAGAAGCCCCGCACCATTACGGCACAGGGCCTGCCGGCGCAGTCCGGGCGCCTGCAACGTAAAAGGGCCGGCACCTGGCCGACCCTTTCACGTCATTACCTAAAACTATCGACTCGCCCGATCAGCTCAGATCAACCAGATCGTTGATCTTCACATCCGGGTTGACGTCGGCCTCGTAATCCACCCCTTCGACGCCGAACCCAAACAGGCGCAGGAAGTCAGCCTTGTAGCCGGCCAGGTCGCTGATCTCATACAGGTTCTCGTTGGTCACCTGCGGCCACAGCGCAACCACCCTGCCCTGTACGTCGGCGGCCATTTCCTTGTAATCGGCACGCAGACGGCCTTCCTCGTCGACCAGCTTCACCGCATGGCCCTGCGCATCGACCAGCTCGTGACGCAGGCGCTCCTGGGCTGCGCCCTCGGCCTTGCCGCCATAGAGAATGTCGTAGAGCACGTCGAGCTGCTCGATGCAGCCCTCATGCGTACCCTGCTCTTTCATCACCTTGAACAGCAGCGACAGGTACAACGGCATGGTCGGAATCGCCGAGCTGGCCTGGGTCACCACCGCCTTGAGCACCGACACGCGTGCATCGCCGCCGATCGCGGCCAGCTTCTCGCGCAGACCCAGCACCTTCTGGTCAAGATCCTTCTTGGCCGCACCGATCGAGCCGTTCCAGTAGATGGCCTGGGTAATCTCTTCGCCGACGTAGGTAAACGCGGTGGTGGTGCAGCCCTCGGCCAGCACACCGGCCTCGGCCAGCGCGTCGATCCACATCTGCCAGTCCTCTCCCCCCATCACCGCGACGGTACCGGCGATCTCCTCGGCGGTGGCCGGCTGCAGCGTGGTCTCGGTCAGCACTTCCTTGTCGGTATCCAGCCCACGCAGGGTGATGGTCTCGCCGATCGGCTTGAGGGTCGAGCTGATGATTTCGCCGGTCTTCGGGTGCTTGCGGCGCGGCGCGGCCAGGCTGTAGACCACTTGGTCGACCTGGCCCAGATCGGCCTTGATCATCTCGATGGTACGTGCCTTGACCTCGTCGGAGAACGCGTCGCCGTTGATGCTCTTGGCGTACAGGCCCGCTTCACCGGCGTACTTGTGGAAGGCGGCTGAGTTGTACCAGCCGGCCGTGCCCGGCTTGGTTTCGGTGCCCGGACGCTCGAAGAACACACCCAGCGTCGCTGCACCACTGCCGAAGGCAGCGGTGATGCGCGCGGCCAGGCCGTAGCCGGTGGAGGCACCGATGACCAGCACGCGCTTGGGCCCGTTGGTGATGGCCGGACGACTGCGGATGTAGTCGATCTGCTGCTTGACCGCGGCCTGGCAGCCAGTGGGATGGGTGGTGACACAGATGAAGCCGCGTACGCGCGGTTTAATGACCATGAGAACCTCGAAGGTGGCGGGTGCAGGCCGGGCCTGCACTGCAGGAAACACCGCGCCGATGACGCTGCGCGAACCGCAGAAGCGTAGTGCGCAGGCGGGCTTTGCACAACCGACGCCAGCGTATGCACCGCTTTCTCGTGGCAGGTGGCGCCGGTTGGCCGTCACGCTGCTGCGCGCTGCTGTCGATCCTGCACATAAAAAAACCCCGCCGAAGCGGGGTTTTTCATGTCACCGGTCAGGGACGACGCGCGAGCGCTTCGTCTTCCTTGGCCTTGGGCAGCAGGTCCTGCTTGGTCACCGCCAGCACCCCCATGGTCAGCAGCGGGCAGGCAATGAAGATCGAGGACAGGGTACCGATCACCGCGCCGATCATCTGGCTCAGCGCCAGCCCTTCCAGCGAGCCACCGCCGTACATGTACAGCGCCAGCACCGACAGGAAGAACACCAGCGAGGTGATGATGGTGCGCGACAGCGTCTGGTTGATCGAACGGTTCATCACTTCCAGCGGTTCGACACGCAGGCTGCGGAAGTTCTCGCGGACACGGTCGAACACCACGATGGTGTCGTTGATCGAGAAGCCCATCACCGACAGCAGACCGGCCAGCACGGTCAGATCGAACTCGCGGCCGCTGATGGAGAAGTACGCCGCCACGACCAGCACGTCGAACAGCGTGGTGATGATCGCCACCACCGCGAACTTCCACTCGAAGCGGAACCCGATGTAGATCAGGAAGCCGATCAGCACGAACAGCGCGGCATACAGGCCGTTGAGTGCCAGCTCCTTGCCGACCTGCGGGCCGACGAACTCGGCACCGACGATCGAGGCGGTATTGCCTTCGACCGAGATCGCCCGCTGCACAGCCTGCGCCGTGCGGTTGTTGGCATCGCCGGCGCTTTCGCCTTCGGCCGCTTCCTGCGGCTGCAGACGGATCAGCAGGTCGCTGCCGCTGCCAAAGCTCTGTACCTGGGCGCCAGCATAACCGGCTCCTTCCAGATGCTCGCGCACGCCGTCAACGTCGGCCGGCTTCTCGAAGCGCACTTCCACCACGGTGCCGCCGGTGAAATCCAGCGCGTAGTTGAAGCCCTTGCCGATGATCGTGCCCATCGAGGCCAGGAACACCAGCGCGGCGATCGTGACCGCCACCCAGCGGGTGCGCATGAAGTCGAACTTGGTGTCGTTCGGGATCAGATGAAGCGGAAACAGTTTCATGATTGTCGATCCTTCCCGTCAGATAGCCAGGGACTTGAGCTTCTTGCGGCGCGAGTACACCAGCACGGCAAGGGCACGGGAAACGGTGATGGCAGTGAACATCGAGGCGATGATGCCGACGATCATGGTCACCGCAAACCCCTTCAGCGGGCCGGTGCCAAAGGCGTACAGCGCCACGCCGGCGAGGATGCCGGTGAGGTTGGCGTCGAGGATGGTGCCCGAGGCCTTCTCGTAGCCGGCCACGATGGCCGCCTTGGGCGGCATGCTGGCGCGCAGCTCTTCGCGGATACGTTCGTTGATCAGCACGTTGGCGTCCACCGACAGGCCGATCGACAACGCCAGACCGGCAAAGCCCGGCAGGGTCATCGTGGCACCGAACAGCGACATCACCGCCACCACGATCAGCAGGTTGAACAGCATCGCCACAGAGGTGATGACGCCGAACATGCGGTAGTACACGGTGAAGAAGACCAGGGTGAACAGGAAGGCGAAGGCCACGGCGGTGACACCGCGCTCCACGTTTTCCGCACCCAGGCTCGGGCCGACGATCTTCTCTTCAACGAAGTCCATCGGCGCGGCCAGCGAGCCGGACTTCAGCAGCTTGGCCAGGTTGTCCGCCTCGGTCTTCTCCAGACCGGTGGTCTGGAAGTTCTTGCCGAACACGCCGTTGATGTTGGCCACCGAAATGACCTCTTCCTTGACCCGGAAGCTGCGTACTTCCTGGCCGTTGACGGTCTCCACGGTGGGGATGCGCTCGGTGTACACCACCGCCATCGGCTTGTTGACGTTGGCACTGGTGAAATCAAACATGCGCTGGCCGCCGACATTGTTCAGCGTCACGCTCACCGCCGGCACGCCGTTCTGGTCGGTCATCGCCTGCGCGGCCACCATCTGGTCACCGGTGACGATCACGCGCTTGTTCAGCAGGATCGGGCCGAGGCCATCACGCCGCTGGTATACCTTGGCTTCCGGCGGAATCCGTCCCGCGGCGATGGCGTCCTGCGCGTTGCCCTCGACCACGGCGCGATACTCCAGCGTCGCGGTTGCGCCGATCATGCGCTTGGCTTCGGCGGTGTCCTGCACGCCCGGCAGCTGCACCACCACGCGGTCGGCGCCCTGGCGCTGGATGATCGGCTCGGCCACGCCGAGCTGGTTGACGCGGTTGCGCAGGGTGTTGACGTTCTGCTCGATGGCGCCGGTAGCGATCTCGGCCAGCTCGGTGTCCGGCAGGCTGACGGTCACGCGGTTGCCGCTGACCTCGTAGTTCAGCGTCGGCTGCGCCTTGACCAGCACCTCGCGCGCACGCTGGCCGGCATCGGCACCGGCCGACGGGCTCAGGTTGGCCACGATCGAATTGTCCGCGCGGCGCTCCACCGACTGGTAGGCGATGCGTGCGTCACGCAGGCTGGTGCGCACGTCTTCGGTGTAGGCATCCAGGCGCTTGTCCAGCGCGGCCTTCTGGTCCACCTGCAGCACGAAGTGCACACCGCCCTGCAGGTCCAGGCCCAGCACCAGCGGCGAGGCGCCGAGGTTGCTCAGCCATTCCGGCACGGTCGACGCCAGGTTCAGGGCCACCGTATAGTCTTCGCCCACGCTCTGCTTGAGCACGTCGTTGGCGGCGGTCTGGGTCTGCAGGTCCGGCAGGCGGACGATCAGGCTGTCGCCTTCCTTCTCCACCGCCGTGCTGCTGACGTTGGCACCCTTCAGGTCGGCCAGCACCCGCTCGCGCAGGGCGTCATCGATCTGCCCGCCACGGTTGGCGGTGATCTGGATGGCCGGGTCCTTCTGGTAGATGTTGGGCAGCGCGTACAGCGTGCTGACCGCCAGGACGATCAGGATGAGGAAGTACTTCCAGCGTGGAAATTCGAGCATTGCGAGTGTCCCGCGCGGCGCCGCCAGCGGCGCCGCGGTTGAGCTTCGGAAAGAAAGGGCTTACTTGGCCGAGTCCAGCGTGCCGGGCAGCAGCACGCTGCCGATGGCGCCCTTCTGCACGCGGATGCGCACGTTGTCAGCCACCTCGATGGTGACGAAGTTGTCGCCCACGTCGGTGACCTTGCCCACCAGGCCGCCATTGGTCAGCACTTCATCGCCACGCTTGATCTTTTCGATCAGCGCCTTGTGTTCCTTCTGGCGCTTCATCTGCGGGCGGATCATCAGGAAGTACATGATGGCGATCAGGATGACCGGGAACAGCAGCGTGCTCAGGCCCATGCCCTGCGGTTGGCCACCGGCGGCCTGGGCGTGAGCGGCGGGAATCAGGAAAGCGAGCAGGTTCATCGAAGGTCCTTGTGTTGGGCGGCGCTCCCGGCCTGGCTGGACGGGGCGCGACCGCGGAACGGGGTCAGCCGTGAAGTATGCCACGGGCCCGGACGTTCGTCCTTGGGCCCTTTGGCAGGGGGGTGCAGCTTACAGCGCGGGCGTTGCCGCACCCCGGGCTGCGTAGAAGGACTGCCGGAAGGCGTCAAAGGTTCCCGAAGCAATCGCCGCGCGCATGTCGGCCATCAGCTTCTCGTAGTAATACAGGTTGTGCAGGGTGCCCAGCATCGGCGCCAGCATCTCGTTGCAGCGGTCCAGGTGGCGCAGATAGGCGCGGGTGTAGCCGCCAGCACAGGCCACGCAGCCGCAGCCCGGCTCGATCGGGTCCATGTCGCGCTGATACTGCGCGTTGCGGATGCGCACGGTGCCGAACGAGGTGAAATAGTGGCCGTTGCGCGCGTTGCGGGTCGGCATCACGCAGTCGAACATGTCCACCCCGCGGGCCACGCCCTCCACCAGGTCTTCCGGACGCCCCACGCCCATCAGGTAGCGCGGGCGGTCGGCCGGCAGCTGCGGATGGAGGTGGTCAAGCATGGCGTTGCGCTCGTGCTCGGGTTCGCCGACCGCCAGCCCGCCAATGGCATAGCCATCAAAGCCGATCTCCTGCAGCGCGTCGGCCGAGCGGCTGCGCAGGTCGGTGTGCACGCCGCCCTGGACGATGCCGAACAGCGCCGCATCATTGTCAAATGCGTCATGAGCCTGGCGGCTGCGCCTGGCCCAGCGCAGGCTCAGCTCCATCGAACGGCGCGCGACTTCTTCGGTGGCCGGGTACGGCGTGCACTCGTCGAAGATCATTACGATATCCGAGTCGAGCACCTTCTGGATCTTCATGCTCTCTTCGGGGCCCAGGAACACCCGGGCGCCGTCGGTCGGCGAGGAGAACGTGACGCCTTCTTCGGTGATCTTGCGGCGATGCGCCAAGGAAAACACCTGGAAGCCACCCGAATCTGTGAGAATCGGCCCATCCCAGCGGGCAAAGCCGTGCAGGCCGCCGTGGTCGGCAATCACATCCAGACCCGGACGCAGATACAGGTGGAAGGTGTTGCCCAGGATGATCTCCGCACCGAGCGCGCGGATCTGGTCGGGGAAGATGCCCTTGACCGATCCATAGGTGCCCACGGGCATGAACGCCGGCGTTTCCACCGTGCCGCGCGGGAAGGTCAGACGGCCGCGGCGGGCGCGGCCATCGGTGGTGTGGAGCTCAAACTGCAGTCGGGACATGGTGCGGTGTTCAGGCAGATAGACTGCCATTGTCGCCGAAAACCGCCCATCCCTGCGCAGGCCCGCGCTCAGCCCTGCGGCTGGGGAAACAGCAGCATGGCGTCGCCGTAGCTGAAGAAGCGGTAGCGCTGGGCGATGGCGTGCTGGTAGGCCTCAAATACCCGCGCCTTGCCCGCGAACGCTGAAATCATCATCAGCAGCGTGCTTTCAGGCAGGTGGAAATTGGTCACCATCGCGTCGACGCTGCGGATCTGGTAGCCGGGCGTGATGAAGATCTGGGTCTCGCCAGCGAAGGGCAGCAGCTCGCCGTCACGCATGGCGCTCTCCAGCGCGCGCACCACGGTGGTGCCCACGCCGATGACCCGGCCACCGGCCTGACGCGTGCGCCGCACCTGCTGCACCAGTTCGGCACCCACGTTGAGCCACTCGCGGTGCATCACGTGGTCCTTCAGCTCGTCCACGCGCACCGGCTGGAAGGTGCCCGCGCCCACGTGCAGGGTAACGTGGCCGAAACTCACGCCCTTGGCCTGCAGCGCCTCAAGCAAGGCCTGGTCGAAGTGCAGGCCGGCGGTCGGGGCGGCCACCGCGCCGACCTCGCGGGCGAACACGGTCTGGTAGCGTTCGCGGTCATCCATGCCCGGCTCGCGCTGGATGTACGGTGGAAGCGGCAACCGACCGGCGTGCAGCAGCCACTGCTCCAGCGACTCCGGCACGTGGAACTGCAGCACATAGAACTCGCCATCGCGGCCCAGCACCTCGGCCTCGCCGCCGGCATCCAGGGCGATCCGGCTGCCGGCCTTGGGCGACTTGCTCGCGCCCACCTGCGCCCGCGCCTGCTGCGCGCCCAGCAGGCGCTCGATCAGGATTTCCACCCGGCCGCCGCTGGCCTTCTGCCCGAACAGCCGCGCCGGAATCACACGGGTGTCGTTGAACACCAGCAGGTCGCCGGGCTGCAGCAGCTCTGGCAGGTCACGCACGTGGCGGTCAACCAACGCGTCCGGCGAGGGCGGCACCAGCAGCAGGCGGCTGGCCGAGCGCTCGGCCAGCGGCGCCTGGGCGATCAGTTCTTCGGGAAGGTCGTAGTGGAAATCGGACTTCTTCAAGGCAGTGGACGGCAACAGGTCGGCAATGTCGCGCATTGTACGACCGGGGCACCGGTGGCGTCGCACACAAGGCCGAACGTCGGGAATCATGCTGCTATGCAGCAGGCATTTGCGGGGTTATCGGATAAAAAACTGCGTGCTAGCATCGAATGGGAAGTCCGATGCACAAGCCTTGCCCCAGCGCGCGCTTTTGACGCGCGCTCTGCATTTAAGGCGTGCGCCCTATCGTTTCAGGAGATCTGCAATGAGCTTCATCGACCACCTCGCCCCCCTTCGCCAGCACGGCGGCGCCCGCCTCACCGTCGGCCTGGACGACACCGCGCTGCAGCGCCTGGCCAGCGGCCACCCGCAGCTGGTGGCGGCCGTTGAAGCCGCCGCCGTTGCGTTTGAACAGGTCAAAGGTGAGTTCGGCGACCTGCTGGAGCTGGATGAAGCCGAGCAGATCGCAGCGACCCAGCAGGGCTTCGTCAATTTCTACGCCGACGACGCGGTGACCCCGTACGTGGCGCTGGTGGCGCGTGGCCCGTGGGTGGTCACGCTCAAGGGCGCGGTCCTCTATGACGCTGGCGGTTACGGCATGCTCGGCTTTGGCCACACCCCCGCCGAGGTGCTCGAGGCGATGGCGCGTCCGCAGGTGATGGCCAACATCATGACCCCCAGCCTGTCGCAGAAGCGCTTTGTGACCGCCCTGCGCAAGGAAATCGGTCACCGTCGTGGCGGCTGCCCGTTCACCGAGTTCATGTGCCTCAACTCCGGCTCCGAAGCGGTCGGCCTGGCTGCCCGCATCGCCGACGTCAACAGCAAGCTCAACACCGACCCGGGCGCGGCCCATGCCGGGGCCAGCATCAAGCGCGTGGTGGTCAAGGGCAGTTTCCACGGCCGCACCGACCGCCCGGCGCTGTATTCGGACTCCAGCCGTCGCAGCTACCAGCAGCATCTGGCGAGCTACCGCAACGAAGATTCGGTGATCGCCATCGCCCCGTACGACGAGGCCGCGCTGCGCAAGGTGTTCGACGATGCCGCGCAGAACCAGTGGTTCATCGAAGCGGTGTTCCTGGAGCCGGTGATGGGCGAAGGCGATCCCGGCCGCTCGGTGCCGCCGGCGTTCTACGCCGCGGCCCGCGAACTGACCGCCGCCCATGGCAGCCTGCTGCTGGTGGATTCCATCCAGGCCGGCCTGCGCGCCCATGGCGTGCTGTCGCTGGTCGACTATCCCGGCTTTGAAGGGCTGGAGCCGCCGGACATGGAAACCTATTCCAAGGCGCTCAATGCCGCGCAGTATCCGCTCTCGGTGCTGGCGGTCAACGCACGCGCCGCCGGGCTGTACCGCAAGGGCATCTACGGCAACACGATGACCAGCAATCCGCGGGCATTGGATGTGGCCTGCGCCACGCTGGCCCAGCTGACCCCGCAGGTGCGCGCCAACATCGCCGAACGCGGCCGCCAGGCCGTGGCACTGCTGGAACAGCTCAAGAGCGAGCTCGGCGGGCTGATCACCAAGGTGCAGGGCACCGGCCTGCTGTTCTCCTGCGAACTGGCCCCGCAGTTCAAGTGCTATGGCGCCGGTTCCACCGAAGAGTGGCTGCGCAGCCATGGCATCAATGTCATCCATGGCGGGGAAAACTCCCTGCGCTTCACCCCGCACTTCAACATGGACAGCGAGGAGCTGGAGCTGCTGGTGGCGATGGTCGGTCGCGCCCTGCGCGAAGGCCCGCGCCGTCAGGAAGCCGCGGCGGCCTGACGCACCGCCTTCTGGCAGGTGACGACCGTTGGTCGTCACGCTTTTGCTTCATCGGGTTGCCGGGCAGAGCCCGGCACTACCGGCGCCGCATCAAACTCGCCTCTGGTAGGTGACGACCGTTGGTCGTCACGCTTTTGCTTTAAACGGATTGCCGGGCAGAGCCCGGCACTACCGGCGCCGCATCAGGCTCGCCTCTGGTAGGTGACGACCGTTGGTCGTCACGCCTTTGCTTTTATCGGGTTGCCGGGCAGAGCCCGGCACTACGGGGCGGCGCTCAAGCGGGGTAAAATGGCCTGCTTGTCGCCCTCCGGAACCCCCATGAAGTCGATCTGTGTCTACTGTGGCTCAAACCCCGGCAGCAAGCCGGCCTACACCGAGCGCGCCATCGCGCTGGGTGACCGCCTGGCCCGTGATGGGCTGCGCGTGGTCTACGGCGGCGGCAACGTCGGCCTGATGGGCACGGTTGCCAATGCCGCACTGGCCGCCGGCGGCGACGTGGTCGGGGTCATCCCGCAGCAGCTGGCCGACTGGGAAGTGGCCCATCGCGGCCTCACCTCGCTGGAAATCGTCGGGTCCATGCATGAGCGCAAGTCGCGCATGTTCGACCTCGCTGATGGCTTCGTCGCCCTGCCCGGCGGCTTTGGCACCATGGAAGAGATCTTCGAGATGCTGACCTGGCGCCAGCTGGGCATCGGCAACAAGCCCTGCGCGTTTCTTGATATCGAAGGCTTCTACGCCCCGCTGATCAGCATGATCGACCGCATGGTCGAAGAGCGCTTCCTGCACCCGGACCAGCGCGCCGACCTGTGGTACGGCTCGGATATCGAGCAGATGCTGGAATGGATGCGCAACTACCAGCCGGCCCAGGCCTCGAAGTGGATCGACGAGAAGCGCCGCAGCGCCCTGCGCTGATCGCTACCCCTGGGTCACCTCGGTCGGCGCCGGCCGACCGAGCAGATATCCCTGGCCATGGTCGCAGCCCAGCTCCAGCAGCGTCTGGCGCTGCGCCTCGGTCTCGATGCCTTCGGCGATGGTCTCGATGCCCAGCGTACGTGCCAGCGAGACCACGCCTTCCACCAGCGCGCGGGTGCTCTGGTTTTCCGGCCCATGCAGGCCGGCAATGAAGCTCTGGTCGATCTTCAGCGACGTGATCGGGAAGCGATGCAGGTAGGACAGCGCCGAGAAGCCGGTACCGAAATCATCCAGCTGCACCAGGATGCCGCGCTCGCGCAGCGTCTGCAGGATGCGCAGCGTGCGCGGGCCGTCGTCGAGCAGGGCCACCTCGGTGATCTCCAGCCGCAGCCGGCGCGGGTCGGCATCGAATGCTTCGATCAGCCCGAACAGCCGGCTAGTGAAATCGGCCGAGCGGAAGTGCCGCGGTGAGACGTTGACCGACACATAGCCGCGCCCGCCCCGGCACAGACCGGCGATGACCTGCTCGTAGATCAGCCAGTCCACCTGTTCGATCAGACCGCTGTCCTCGCCCAGGTCGAGGAACACACCGGGCAGCAGCATGCCGCGCTTTTCATGCTGCCAGCGCAGCAGCGCTTCGTGACCGATCACCTCGCCGTCGACCAGGCGGATGATGGGCTGGTACCACGCCACGAAATCGCGGCTCATAATCGCCCGGCGCAGGTCCGACTCCAGATCGAGGCTGCGCATGGCCTGCTCGCGCATCTCCTCGTCGAAAATCGCACAGCGCTCCTGGCCCTGCGCCTTGGCGCGGTACATCGCCGCGTCAGCATCACGCACCAGCTCCTCACCACTGCGGTAGCGCGGGTGCCAGAACGCAATGCCCAGGCTGCCGGAAGGAAACAGCTCGCGCCCCTCCACCCACATCGGTTCCTGCAGCGCGCGCAGCATGCCCTGCGCGAATGCCAGACCCTGCGCCTGGCCCTGTGGGCACTGCAGCAGGATGGCGAACTCGTCGCCGCCCAACCGCGCCACCACGTCCTCGGGCCCCATCATCGCCACGATGCGATGGGCCACCTCGACCAGCAGGCTGTCGCCGGCGGCATGACCGATGCTGTCGTTGACCAGCTTGAAGCGGTCCAGGTCCAGGAACAGCACGGCAAACAATGCCTCGGCATCATGCCGGGCGCGCGTGAGCGCATCTTCCAGCCGGTCCAGCAGGTGCAGGCGGTTGGGCAGGCCGGTCAAACCGTCATGCATGGCCTGGTGGGTCAACCGCTGCTCGGCCCGCAGGCGCTCGGCGATCTGGCCGAGCAGCTTCTCGTTGACTTCGGCCAGCTCTCGCGTGCGCTCCTCCACCCGTCGCTCCAGATTGGCATGGGCCAGCCGCAGACGTTCCTGCCCGCGCTGGCGCGCCAACCCGCTGGCGATGTTCTGGGCAACAAAGGTCAGCAGCCGCTGATCGTTGCGGGTGAATGACACGTCAGGGCTGTAGCTCTGCACCACGATCGCGCCGACCACATCGCCGTCCACCCCCAGCGGCACGCCCAGCCAGCAGTGCGAGCGCGCGCCGAACTCGGCCACCTCGCCGCTGTCACGCATCGCGTCCATCCGCTCGCGGGTGGCCAGCAGCGGACGTTGCTCACGGACCACATATTCGGTGAGGCCACGACTGAACGGCCGCGAGGGCCGCGCGTTGTTGAACTCGTCCACCGAGTAGACAAAGTCCAGCCCGTCGCCGGCCTCGTTGACCAGCGCGATGTAGAAATTGCGTGCATCCAGCAGGGTGCCGACCATGCCATGGACCTGCGCGTAGAACTCGGTCAGGCTCTCGGCTTTCATCGCCAGCTCGGCAATGCCGTATAGCGCAGCCTGCAGTTTCTCGGCGCGGCGTCGCTCGAATACTTCTTCCTGCAGGCTCTCGTTGGCCAGCTGCAGCTCATGGGTACGCCGCTCCACCTGCCGTTCCAGCTGCACCTGGGCCTGGCGCCGGTCCATCGCGGTCAACACGTGCTGGGCCACAAAGCCCAGCAGCGCGCGGTCGGCTGGTCCATAACGCTGCGGCAGGTCGTAACTCTGCACCACGATCGCCCCGCTGACCCGGCCTTCGCGCAGCAGCGGCACGCCGAGCCAGTCCAGGCTTTCCGGGCCCGGGTCGCCATCGGGCTGGCCGAGGATCGCACGCAGTTCGGTGGAAGGGCCGCTCAGCGGCTGACCGTAGTGCAGCAGACCCACCGTGAGGCTGGCCTGCAGCTCGGCTTCGGGATAGATCCGTTCGGGATCGGCGACAAAGGTATCGACCTCGTCGGCGAAGTAGAGAAAGCGCAGCGTCCGCTGCACGTCGTCGTACTCGACGATGAAGCAGTTGCGCGCATACATCAGCGTTTCCAGCACGCCGTGAACGTGGCGCAGCATCTCGCCCATTTCCAGATCGGCGCCGGCCAGATCGGCGATCTCGTAGAGGGCCTGCTGCAGCCGTTTGGCGTCCTGCAGCGCCACGATCTGCCCTTCCTGCCGACTGCGCTGCAGCCCCAGCTCCAGGGCCTGACGGGCCAGTGTCCACCACGCTTCGGACGGCTGGGCGTGCTCGACCTTCACCGCCAGCCGCGCACCGTCGTGGATCCAGACCTGCCACGCATTGGCCTCGGCGTCCGTGCTGCCGCCGCCCCACAGCCACTGACCGTCCTGCTCGTCGCTGGGCGGGCTGGTACAGCGCCCGGCGCCCAGCTGCGGGTCGTCCCAGCCCAGGTGCAGCCGCGCGCCGTCAGGCAGCAACGCATGCAGCGCCTGGGCCAACGTCTGGGAAACCACCGTTTCGCTTGCCGTCTGCACCGCTGAGGTCAATCCTGATTGTGTGTATGTCACGTGGCGCCGGCCGTACGGGCGCATCCCCTGAAGCGAGCATAACGCGCCGCGTGCGGCAACGGGACGCAGCGCAACCCCAGACTGCCTTCCGGCGCGTTGTTGCCTGATGATGACCACGCCGTCCGCCCTCGCCCTGTCCCACTGCGGCCCGCCGCAGCCACGCTATGCGCCAGCCGACACAGCGCTTACCCTGTGCGGCGTGGATACCGCTGCCCTGCCCACCGACGATGCCTTGATGCTGGCCTGGGCCGCTGGCGACCTGCCGTCTTTCCAGGCGCTGTACGAGCGTCACCGCAAACGCCTGTTCGGCTTCCTGCTGCGGCAGGTGCGCGACACCAGTCTGGCCGAGGAGCTGTTCCAGGACGTGTGGCAACGGGTGATCGCTGCGCGGATGGACTGGAAGCCCGATGCGGCCTTCACCACATGGTTGTTCCGCATTGCCCACAATCGCCTGAACGACCACTGGCGCGCGGCCCGGCATCGCCCGCCCGCACCGCTGGACGCCGACGAACGACTGCAGGCCTTGAGCGACAACCACACACCGGAGAGCGAAGTGAGCCAGTTCGAGCAGCGCCGACGGCTGCAGCTGGCCATGGACGCGCTGCCAGCTGACCAGCGCGAAGTACTGCAGCTGCGGCTTGAGCTGGAGCTGAGCCTGGAGGAGATCGGGCAGATCACCGGTGTGGGCCGGGAGACGGTCAAATCGCGCCTGCGGTACGCGATGGACAAGCTGCGCACGGGACTGCTGCCATGAACCGCAACGACCCCCTGACCCCGGAAGAACGCGACCTGGCCCGTCTGCTCGGGCGCGGCGGGCGCGCACCCTCAGCCGCGGTGGACGACGCCATCCTTGCCGCCGCGCGGGCTGCCGCAGGACCTGCACCCGCCACGGCCGACCACGCGACACCATCGTCCGTCCCTCGCGCGCCGCGCCGCCGTCCCCGCTGGCCGGCCGCCTTTGGCGTGGCCGCCTCGCTGGTGGTGGCCTTTGGCCTGGCCTGGCAGCTGCGACCCGAGCCGCCGACGTTGCCGTCGATGGACGCAGCGCCGCCACCCGCCGCGCCGGCGGCGTCGGTGAAGGCGGCCCCCGCTGAAGCGACTGATGCACCGCCCGTCGCGCCGGAGGCGGCCGTCCAGGCACCAGCACCAGCACCGATGCCGTCGACTGCACCGAAACAGGGCCCGGCTGCGCCACGCGCGGCGGCGCAGCCGCAGGCAGCTGCGCAGGCCTACCGCGTCGCTCCGCCTTCTCCGCCCTCATCGCCAGCGCCAGCGCCAGTGTCGCCCGCTGCCGATGCGATCCCCACTGAAGCGACCGACCCCGCCGCCGCGCCGTTGTCCACTTCCGCAGCCAGTCCGCAACGGCGGGCCAGCGTGATGGCCGAGCGCAGCGCCGTGGAGGCAGGCGCCAACGCGCGGCCTGCCCCGCTTGCGGCGCGCGCCAACGATGCGGCCTCCCTGCAGCAGCAGCTCGACGCCGATGCCCAACTGCCCCGACGGCAGTGGCTGAACGCCATCCGTGCCCACCAGCAGGCCGGCAACGAAGACCTGGCCCGGGCCAGCCTTGAGCGTTATCTGTCCCAGCATCCCGGGGCGCGTCTGCCAGACGACCTGCGCGCACTGCTGGAGCAGTAGCGCGCGCGCCGGCGCGTGGCAGGGACGGTTAGAATCACGGTGATGCTCGACACCCTCACCACCGCCGTCAGCTACAGCCAGGACATCAAGCACAGCCGCTTCATCGCGCACGCTGCGCCGATCGAAGAAGCCGGCCAGGCGTTGGCGTTTCTGCAGCAGGTAGCGGTGCCTGATGCCACCCACAACTGCTGGGCCTACCGGCTGGGCAACGAGTACCGCTCCAGCGATGATGGCGAACCGGCCGGTACCGCCGGGCGACCGATTCTGGCGGCCATCGACGGCCAGGGCTTCGACCGCGTCGTGGTGGTGGTGATCCGCTGGTATGGCGGCATCAAGCTCGGCGCAGGCGGGCTGGTACGCGCCTACGGTGGCACCGCGGCCGAATGCCTGCGCAACGCACCGCGCAGCCCCTTGCTGCAATGGACGCAGCTGCGCATCCGCGCCGCCTTCGAGGACCTGGGCACACTGCACGCCGCATTGGCCGCGCACGCAGCGCTCAAGGGCGAGGAACACTTCGATGCTGATGGCGTGGCCATGGACGTGCAGTTGCTCGCCGACCAGGTTGAAGCATTGAAAACACGCCTGCGCGACGCCACCCGTGACCGTATCCGTTTGAGTGAAGTCGACGCATGAGCGAACAGCCCGCCACACCTGCCCCCACCCTGCGCCGCCTCGGCAGCCTGGGCACCCTGTGGCCGTTCGTACGCCGCCACAAGGGGTTGTTCGGCGCGTGGTTGGTCGCGCTGGCGGTCTCCTCGGCCGCTACGCTGAGCCTGCCACCAGCGGTCAAGCTGATGATCGACCACGGCTTCAACGGTGACGGCGGGCGCATCAACCTCGCCTTCTCGGTGCTGATGCTGGTGGCGGTGGTGCTCGGCCTGGCCACCGCGGCACGCTTCTTCTTTGTTTCGCTGCTGGGCGAGCGCGTGGTGGCCGACCTGCGCGGCGAGCTGTACGGCCACCTGATCGGACTGGATGCCAGCTTCCACGACCGCAACCGCAGCGGTGAACTCGTTTCGCGGCTGACCGCCGACAGCGAACTGCTGCGCAGCGTGATCGGTTCGACCATGTCCGTGGCGCTGCGCAGTGGGGTCACCGTGGTCGGCAGCCTGGTGATGCTGTTTGTCACCAGCCCCCGCCTGGCGGCGTGGGCGCTGCTTGGCATTCCGCTGGCAGTGCTGCCCATCGTGGTCGGCGCGCAGCGCCTGCGCAAGGTTGCCCGCGCCAGCCAAGACCGTATCGCCGATGCCAACAGTCTGGCCGCGGAAACACTCGGTGCGGTGCGCACGGTGCAGGCGCACGCCCGCGAACCGTACGAGCGCGGCCGCTTCGATCATGCGCTGGCCGATGCCATCGCCGCCGCCAAGCGGCGCATCGGCTCCCAGTCGGTGGTGACCGCCAGCGCCATCGTGCTGATCTTCGGCGCCATCGTCGGTGTGCTGTGGCTCGGCGCCCATGATGTCAACGAAGGGCGCATGAGCGCCGGCACGCTCGGCCAGTTCGTGCTGTACGCAATGATCGGTGGCGGCTCGGTGGGCGCGCTGGCCGAAGTGTGGAACGAGCTGCAGCGGGCCAGCGGCGGCATGGGGCGGATCAGCGAGCTGCTGCACGAACGCAGCCTGGTGCAGGCACCGGCACACCCGCAGGCGCTGCCTCAGCCGCTGCGCGGCGCCATCCGCTTCGACGATGTGGTGTTCCGTTACCCGCAGCGCCCCGACCAGGCGGCGCTTGACCACTTCAGCCTGGAGGTGGCGCCCGGCGAGACCGTAGCGCTGGTCGGCCCTTCGGGTGCGGGCAAGAGCACCGTGCTGCAGATGCTGCTGCGCTTCCACGACCCGCGCAGTGGCTCGGTCAGCGTCGACGGCGTGGATGTCCGCCTGCTCGACCCCGGCACGCTGCGAAACGAGCTTGCGCTGGTGCCGCAGCAGCCCACGCTGTTTGCCGCCAGCGCGCGGGACAACATCCGCTACGGTCGGCTTGAAGCGACCGATGACGAGGTGGACGCCGCCGCGCGCGCGGCCGAGGCCGATGAGTTCCTGCGGGCCCTGCCCGAGGGCTATGACAGCGAACTGGGCGAGCGTGGTGCGCGCCTGTCCGGTGGCCAGCAGCAGCGCGTGGCCATTGCCCGTGCGCTGCTCAAGGACGCACCGATCCTGCTGCTGGACGAAGCCACCAGCGCCTTGGACGCGCAGAGCGAGCGCGCCGTGCAGCAGGCGCTGGAGCGCCTGATGGCCGGCCGCACCACGCTGGTCATTGCCCACCGGCTGGCCACCGTGCTCAAGGCCGACCGCATCGTGGTGATGGACCACGGTCGTATCGTAGCGCAGGGCACGCATGCCCAGCTGCTGGCCGAGCAAGGCCTGTACGCGGAACTGGCTCGGCTGCAGTTCATCGATTGACCACGCCCGGCTAACACTGCCAGGCGCAGGCTCGCCGCAACGCCACAGATGAGGAGCCTGCCATGTCCTTCCGTCAGTTTCCGGCCACCGACAGCCTGGGCGAAAGCCACGTCATTCTCGAGTTCAAGGCCGAGCAGGACAGTGGCGAGCGCGGCGACAAGGAGCCGCGGTATGAACTGGATGATGGCCGCCGGCTGCTGCGCAGCGGGCGCGAATTCGTCACCGCCGGCGGCGAGCTGCGGCTGACGATCTAGGCGATATGCGCAGCCTGCGCGTCCGGTGCGCAGGCTGGTCAAATAATCGCCAGCCCTCTTGACAGCCTTTTCGCAGAACGCCTGCGAGAGGTTATCCACATGTTTGCGCAACGCTCATCCACACCACCTGTGGATGAAAACGTCAGCGCAACAGGACCCGACCGATGCCGCTGGCGTCAACTGCTGCCGCCGCCAACGTGATCGCCGCCGCATCGCTGCCGGGCACGAAGCCGATGCGGAAATGCACCTCGCCTGTCGGCGTTCGCGAGGAATGAATGGAAGCCAGGCTGACGCCGTGCTGCTCGAACACGTGCAGCAGCGCGCGCAGCGAACCCGGACGGTCTTCGGGCAGATGCACCGAAAGCGCCTGACGTTCAGTCAGGTCGGCCAGCAGATAGCCGACCCGCTCGAAGGTGTAGTTGCCTTCGGCCACGCTGGTCTCGCCCAGCGCGTCACGATTGTCCAGCAGCAACTGCTGGCGGAATGCGGCCCGCGCGTCATCGTCACCGCGCGCCACCTGCGCCTGGAGCGTCTGGAGCTGCGTGATCAACCGTTCCAGCATCGGCGCGACATGCGGGTTGCCGAACTGGATGTCTTCATAGATCGCCGGGTTCAACGACAGGATGCGCGCGATGATCGCCGTATCCAGCTCGAACGACGCCGAGCGGTACGGCAGCAGCGCTGCCAGGCTGCCCAGCTCCGGCGCATAGTCACGCAGCACGCCGGCCTGTGCGAGGTGGGTGGCATGCACCATGGCCTGCACCAGCGCCATGACCTTGTCGTGGTGCTCGGGGCTGGCCTGCACACACTCGGCCTGCAACGTATTGCACAGATGTGCGAGCCACGGCTGCCAGTGCTGCAGCCGCGCCTGGCACACCACCATCACCCGGCCCTTGAGCGTGGGCGACTTGGGCGGTGCAGTCATCGGATGCAGGCCCACCACCTCAGCCTGCGAGGCCAGCATGGCCTGCACGGGTGCCTGCTTGACCGAGGTCACGTCAAGCCACAACCGTCCCGCTTCGCGCCCGGCCGATTGCTGCACGTACTGGGCGATCAACGCCGGGGTCTGCCGGATCGGCGCGGAGAACACCAGTACCTCGGCACGCTCCAGCAGCTGCTCCGGGGTGTGCGACGCGGCATCGGCCGGGTCGTGGCCGATCACCTGCATGCCCATCTGCTGCTCGAAGAAGCGCTGCAGCCAGCGACCGTAGGCACCGGCGTTGCCCACGATGCCGATCACCTGCGGCGCAGGGCTCATGCCAGCCGCTCGGCGCGGAAGCGGCCGCCGTCGGCCAGGGCGGCAGGCGCCGCAGCCAGCACGTCGAACTCCTCGTGCTGATTGCCCAACGTGGCCTCGAGCGCGGCATGCACGCCGGCCAGCGCACGGGTGATCGCCGCTTCCATGTCCAACCCGCGCAGCACGAAGCTGACGATCAGCGCCATCAGCACATCGCCGGTACCGGCCACGTCCACCGGCAGCAGCGGCGAGGTCCAGCGCCAGATGCCTTCGCGGCCGACGGCCAGCGTCACCAGCTCGCCGGCATCGCCGCTGACACTGTGTGCCAGCACCCAGTGCGGGCCGCGGGCCAGCAGCTCGCTGGCCGCCGCGATGGCATCGTCCTGCGCCAGTGCCGCCCGCCCGGTCAAGCGACCGAGCTCGAAGGCGTTCGGGGTGACCAGCCAGGCGCGGGGCAACAGGCGTTCGGCGAAGACGCGTTCCAGACCCGGCTCGACATAGGGGCCGGTGTGCGTATCACCGATCACCGGGTCCAGGCAGTAGCGCAGCTGCGGGCAGGCAGGCAGCGTCTGGTCCAGCCAGTCCGCGAATGCCTGGCCATTGCCGACACTGCCGAAGTAGCCGGACACCAGCATCTGCGCGCGCTGCGGCACGCCGCGCTCGCTGGCGCCACGCAGCAGGTCGGCGAACCAGTCGCTGGGCAGCACGCGGCCGCGCGTGGTCTCGTAGAACGGCGCATTGCTCAGCAGGGTGGTCGGCACTTCCGCCACGCGCAGACCCAGCGCACGCATCGGCGGTACTGCCGCGCTGTTACCTGCGTGCCCATAGACCAGCTGCGACTGCACCGAGATGACATCGACCGGAGACGGCCCCTGCGGGCGCTGGCGGCGGCCGTGGACCAGATGGTTTTCAAGGGATTCGTTCATGGGACAAGTTTACGCCCGCACCGCTCACGGTAGAGCCGACCCATGGTCGGCTCACGCGCGGAGCGCGCAAGGTTGCCGCAATCTGTACGAAGAGCAGCCGACCGTGGGGTCGGCTCTATCATGGTCTGGTGGTCAGCCAGCGCGGCGACGCGGCGCCAGACAGAAAAAACCCCTGCGATGCAGGGGTTTTTGATCAGGACGTCATCCGGTCCCAGAACCCCTTCACCCCGTCGATGAAGGTCGCCGACTTCGGCGAATGCTTGCGCGCTTCCTCGCCGATGAAGGTCGCCTCGAACTGCTCCAGCAGCCGGCGCTGGTCAGCGGTGAGGTTGACCGGGGTCTCCACCACCACGCGGCAGTACAGGTCACCTTCGCTGCGGCTGCGCACCGAACGTACGCCCTTGCCGCGCAGACGGAACAGCTTGCCGGTCTGGGTTTCAGCCGGAATGCGGATTTCCGCTTCACCGCCCAGCGTGGCCACGCGGATGCTGTCGCCCAGCGCCGCCTGCGAGATGCGGATCGGCACCTCGCAGTGCAGGTCATCGCCATCGCGCTGGAAGATCGGGTGCTCACGCACGCGCACTTCCACATACAGGTCGCCCGGCGGGGTGCCGGCCGGGCCGGCCTCGCCTTCACCGGCCAGACGGATGCGGTCGCCGGTGTCGACACCGGCAGGCACCTTCACCGACAGCACCTTGTCTTCTTCCACACGGCCATTGCCGTGGCAGGTCGTGCAGGGGCTCTGGATGATCTGGCCGCGGCCGTTGCAGTTATGGCAGGCCTGCTGCATGGCGAAGATGCCACGCTGGATGCGCACCTGGCCACGGCCATGACAGACGCTGCAGGTTTCCACCTTACCGTCTTCCGAGCCGCTGCCATGGCAGTCATCGCACTCGGACAGGGTGGGAATCTCGATGCGGCGCTCGACGCCGGCCACCGCTTCTTCCAGGTCCAGTTCCAGCACGTAGCCGATATCGGCGCCGCGACGAGCCTGGCGTGCGCCACCGCCGGCGCCGCCACCAAAAATATTGCCGAAGATATCGCCAAAGATATCGTTCATATCCGGGCCGCCCGGGCCGCCCGGGCCGCCACCACCGCCCATGCCGTGCTCGAACGCGGCGTGGCCATGGCTGTCATACATGCGGCGCTTGCCGCCGTCGGACAGAACTTCGTAGGCTTCCTTGCACTCCTTGAAGGAGGCTTCGGCCGCTGCATCACCCGGATTGCGGTCGGGGTGGAACTTCATCGCGCAGCGACGATAGGCCTTCTTCAGCTCGTCGTCGGTGGCGGTTCGGGCAACGCCCAGAACTTCGTAATAATCGCGTTTGCTCATGGGATGGATCGCATTCCGGTACGTCGGGATTCGTCAAAGCGGAAGAGCGGAACCAGGTCCGCTCTTGCGTCGGGCGCCCCGACACGCCAGCTGGCGGCCAGGACCCTGAGGCGGCAACGGAGCATGGTGTTGGCCATGCCCCGTACCGTCTGGATCAGGACTTCGTATCGTCCTTGACTTCGGTGAACTCGGCGTCCACCACGTCATCCTGCTTGCCACCGGTACCGGCGTCAGCGCCCGGGGCGGCACCGCCCTGTTCGCCCGCGGCGGCGGCGGCGAACAGCGACTGGCCAGCTTCTTCCAGTGCCTTCGATTTGGCTTCGATCTGCGCCTTGTCGTCACCCTTCATCGCGGTTTCCAGCTCCGACAGGGCCGATTCGACCTTGCCGATGACATCGCCGCCGACCTTGCTGCCATGCTCGGTGATGGCGCTGCGGGTGCCGTGGATCAGAGCGTCGGCCTGGTTGCGGGCCTGCACCAGCTCCTGGAACTTCTTGTCTTCCTCGCGGTTGGCTTCCGCGTCGGCGACCATGCGTGCGATCTCCTCCTCGGACAGACCCGAACCGGCCTTGATCTCGACCTTCTGTTCCTTGTTGGTCTTCTTGTCCTTGGCCGACACATGCAGGATGCCGTTGGCGTCGATATCGAAGGACACTTCCACCTGCGGCAGGCCGCGCGGCGCCGGTTCGATGCCGGAGAGGTCGAACTTGGCCAGCGACTTGTTGAAACGGGCCTGCTCGCGCTCACCCTGCAGCACGTGCACGGTCACAGCCGACTGGTTGTCTTCGGCAGTGGAGAACACCTGCGAGGCCTTGGTCGGGATGGTGGTGTTCTTCTCGATGATCTTGGTGAACACACCGCCCATGGTTTCGATACCCAGCGACAGCGGGGTCACGTCCAGCAGCAGCACGTCCTTGACGTCGCCACCCAGCACGCCACCCTGGATCGCTGCGCCCAGTGCAACGGCTTCGTCCGGGTTGACGTCCTTGCGCGGTTCCTTGCCGAAGAACTCGGTCACCGCCTGCTGCACCTTCGGCATGCGGGTCTGGCCGCCGACCAGGATCACTTCGTCGATGTCGCTCGAGCGCAGACCGGCATCGTTCAGCGCGAGGCGGCACGGCTCGATCGACTTCTTCACCAGGTCTTCGACCAGTGCTTCCAGCTTGGCGCGGGTCAGCTTGATGTTCAGGTGCTTCGGGCCGCTGGCATCAGCGGTCACGTAAGGCAGGTTCACTTCGGTCTGCTGGGCGCTGGAGAGCTCGATCTTGGCGCGCTCGGCGGCGTCCTTCAGACGCTGCAGGGCCAGCGGGTCCTTGCGCAGGTCGATGCCCTGGTCCTTGTTGAACTCCTCCACCAGGTATTCGATGACGCGGTTGTCGAAGTCTTCGCCGCCCAGGAAGGTGTCACCGTTGGTGGCCAGCACCTCGAACTGCTTCTCGCCGTCGACATTGGCGATCTCGATCACCGAAACGTCGAAGGTGCCGCCGCCCAGGTCGTACACCACGATCTTGCGATCCTTGTTGTCACCCTTGTCCAGGCCATAGGCCAGCGCGGCCGCGGTCGGCTCGTTGATGATGCGCTTGACGTCCAGGCCGGCGATGCGGCCGGCGTCCTTGGTCGCCTGGCGCTGGCTGTCGTTGAAGTAGGCCGGCACGGTGATGACCGCTTCGGTGACCTTCTCACCGAGGAAGTCCTCGGCGGTCTTCTTCATCTTTTCCAGCACCTTGGCCGAGATTTCCTGCGGCGCCATCTTCTTGGCATCGCTGGTGGACACCCAGGCATCGCCGTTTTCATGGGCCTGGATGCCGTACGGCACGTGCGAGATGTCCTTCTGCACTTCACCGTCGGTGAACTTGCGGCCAATCAGGCGCTTGACGGCGTAGAAGGTGTTCTTCGGGTTGGTCACCGCCTGGCGCTTGGCCGAGGCGCCGACCAGGATTTCGCCGTCCTTGGTGTAGGCGACGATGGAGGGCGTGGTCCGGTCGCCTTCCGAGTTTTCAATGACGCGGGCCTTGCCGCCGTCCATGATCGCCACGCACGAGTTGGTGGTGCCGAGGTCGATACCAATGATCTTGCCCATGTGGGGAGACTCCTGAGTGCTGTGTTTTGGTCAGACCGGCACGCTGGCCGGTGGATGAAAACGATGTGGGGGATGGCCGTGGAACATTCAAGCCACCCTCCGAACGCTGTGTTCAATGGGGTCGGGTCGCCGTCTGCCCAAGGGCCGACGGCCACCCATGCCGGGTCAGTCGGCGGCCACCACCACCAGCGCGGGGCGCAGCAGGCGGTCGTTGAGCAGGTAGCCCTTCTGGAACACCTGCACCACGCTGCCCGGCGCGGCGTCGTCGGCCGGTACCTGGCTGATGGCCTGGTGATGCTCGGGGTTAAACGCCTGGCCGGTCGGGTCCAGCAGGGTCAGGCCGTTGTCACCGGCGACCTTGAGCAGCTGCTTGTAGGTCAGTTCCAGACCTTCGCGCAGCGGATGGGCCTCATCGCCTGCGGCCTTCAGCCCGGCATCGAGGCTGTCGAAGACCGGCAGCAGCTCGCCCAGCAGTTTTTCGTTGGCAAAGCGACGGGCCTGCTCGACATCGCGGGCCACGCGCTTGCGCTGGTTGTCCAGGTCGGCGCGCTCACGCAGCGCATCGGCCTTGACCTGCTCCAGCTCGCCGCGCAGCTGCTCGATCTGGTCGTGGAGTGCACCCTCGGCCGCGTCGGCCGGCTGGGCTTGAATCTCTGGCTGTTCGTGGTTCATGTGCGGTTCCCTGGCGGACACACCCCGCCTCCACCCACCCTAGTGTGGGCGGGATGCTGCGTTTCAAGCGTCAGATCACTTCGAACCGTGCGGCGGGGTCGAAAAGGCGGCGCCAAGGGCCTCGGCAGTGGCCGTGACCAGCGGAATCATGCGGTCATAGGCCATCCGGCTGGGGCCGATGACCCCCAGCACGCCCAGCACCTGGCCCTCGGCCACATAGGGGGCGGTGACCAGCGACACGCCCTCCAGCGGCACCATGCCGGTTTCCTCACCGATGAAGATGCGCACCCCCGGCGCCTGGATCGTGCGCTCGAGCAGCTGCAGGATCTCGCGCTTGCTGGCAAACAGCTCGAACAGCTCGCGCAGGCGTTCCAGGTTGGTCAGATCCTGCACGCCCAGCAGCCGGGTCTGGCCGGCCAGCAGGATGTCGTCCTCAGGCGGCTGCAGGGCCTGTTCGGCCAGCTCGACGCTCTGTGACAGCAGCCGTTCCAGCTCGCTGCGGGCGCTGCGCAGCTCCAGCAGCAGGTGCTGACGGATGCCCGACAGCGGCATGCCGGCAAACTGCGCGTTGAGGTAGTTGGCCACCTGCTCCAGCTCACCCGGCTCCCAGCTGCGGCGCGCCTCGATGATGCGGTTCTGCACCTCGTTGTCGGCAAACACCACAATGGCCAGCACGCGGTTGGCGTCCAGCGCCACAAAATCGATCTGCCGGAAGGCGAACCGGGTCCGGCGCGGCGCGCTGACCACCCCGACGAACTGGCTCATCGCAGACAGCAGCTGTGACGCACTGCCCAGCAACGCCTGGGTACCTGCGCCGCTGGCCAGCTCCTGGCGCAGCCGGCTCAGGTCCTCCTCGCCCGGCGGCTGCATCTGCACCAGGCTGTCGACGAAGACGCGGTAGCCGTGGGCGGTGGGAATACGCCCGGCCGAGGCGTGCGCTGAACTCAGCAGACCCACTTCTTCCATCTCGGCCAGAATATTGCGGATGGTGGCCGCACTCACATCCAGCCCGGCCACCCGGGCCAGGGTCTGTGAGCCCACCGGTTCACCGTCCTGGATGTAGCGCGTGATCAGCGTGCGCAGCAGATGGCGGGAACGGGCGGGAAGCTGGTCGGAGAACGCCTGCATGGAATCAGCCTGTGAGACTGTTCCATTAGATAATGCCAGCCCCCATGCTTGGCAAGTCATTGGACCGACCTGCCCTGCGTGCTAGCTTTGCGCGGCTTGAGAGACTGACCTACCGATGCTCAGACACCTATCCATCAAGGATTTCGCTGTTGTCCGCGCCACCGAACTGGAGTTCGGGCCGGGCATGACCGTGGTTTCAGGCGAGACCGGCGCCGGCAAGTCGCTGATGGTCGACGCGCTGGGCTTCCTGTCCGGCCTGCGCGCCGACAGCGGCGTGGTCCGCCACGGCGCCCCCCGCGCCGAGCTTTCCGCCGAGTTCGCGCTGGAGCAGCTGCAGGCCGCGCGCCGCTGGCTGGCCGACAACGAACTCGACGATGAGGAGCAATGCCAGCTGCGCCGGGTGATCCGTGCTGACGGCGGCTCGCGCGCTTTCATCAACGGCCGTCCGGTGACCCTCACCCAGCTGACCGAGCTGGCCGGTTTGCTGGTGGAGATCCACGGCCAGCACGAACAGCAGGCGCTGCTGGCACGGCCCTCGCAGTTGGCGTTGCTCGATGCCTACGCTGGCAACGCCGAGGCGCGGCGCAGCGTGCGCCAGGCCACCGCCGCCTGGCAGGCGCTGGTGGACGAGGCTGACGCGCTTTCCCAGCAGGGCGATGTGAGCGACCGCATCGGGTTCCTGGAACACCAGTTGCGCGAACTGGAGCGCGAGGACCTGGAACCGGCGGCCATTGCCACGCTGGAGGCCAGCCACCGCCGCCAGGCCCATGCCAGCGCGCTGCTCACCGCCTGCGAGGTGGCCAGTGGCCGCCTCAACGGCGACGACGACGGCGGTGCACTGGACCTGCTGCAGCAGGTCCGCGGCGAGCTGGGCCGGGTGGCCGAGCATGACCCGCGGCTGGGCGAGGTGGACGCGCTGATCGACAGTGCCGCCATCCAGCTGCATGAAGCGCTGGCCCTGCTGGACCGGGTGCGCGACGACCTGGACGCCGACCCCGAGCAGTTCGCCGAGAACGAGCGTCGGCTAGGCCGCCTGCACGACCTGGCGCGCAAGCACCGGGTGGCGATGGCCGAGCTGGGTCCGCACCGCGAGCGCATGCAGGCCGAAGTGGAGCAGCTGCGCGGCGCCGACGAACGCCTGCAGCGCCTGGCCGGCGAAATCGAAAAGGCCGCTGCGGCATGGCGCACGCAGGCTGCGGTGCTCAGCGAAAGCCGCCAGCGCGCGGCCAGCGAACTGTCCACCACCACCACCGGGCTGATTGCCGAGCTGGGCATGGGCGGTGGCCAGTTCCTGATCCAGCTGGAGCCGCATGGCGACGGCCAGCCCGACGCACAGGGTGCCGAGCGGGTCGAATTCCTGGTGGCGGCCAATGCCGGCCAGCCGCCGCGCCCGCTGCGCAAGGTGGCTTCCGGCGGTGAGCTGTCACGCATCTCGCTGGCCATCGAAGTGGCCGCACTGGACCTGGACGCCGTACCGACGATGGTGTTCGACGAAGTGGACTCGGGCATCGGCGGCGCTGTGGCCGACATTGTCGGCCAGAAGCTGCGCGCCCTCGGTGAGAAACGCCAGGTGCTGTGCGTGACCCATCTGCCGCAGGTCGCCTCCAAGGGCCACGCCCATTACCGCGTGAGCAAGGCCCCGGTGGACGGCATGACCCAGAGCGCCGTGGAAAAGCTCGACACCCGCGCCCGCGAAGAAGAACTGGCGCGCATGCTGGGCGGCGTTGAAGTCAGCAAGGAAGCGCGCGCTGCCGCCCGCAAGCTGCTGCAGGCCTGAGCGCCGGGGCGCTGGCGCCCCTCGCAACCGGTAGGTGACGACCGCGGGTCGTCACGCTTTCGCTGGCAGAACCCAGGCCCCATCACAAAAAAACCCGGGTATCCCCGGGTTTTCAGCTTTCAGCACGTGCGTCCGCGCTCAGCGGCGCTTCTTGCGCACGTACAGCACCAGCGAATGCTCTTCCAGCTCGTAGCCGTGCTCGGCGGCGATCCGGCGCTGCAGCTCCTCGATCTCGGTGCTTTCAAACTCGATGATCTTGCCGGTATCCACGCACACCATGTGGTCATGGTGGCCGCCACGGTCCAGCTCGTACACCGCCTGGCCGCCCTCGAAGTTGTGCTTGAGCACCAGACCGGCCGCCTCGAACTGGGTCAGCACCCGGTAAACCGTGGCCAGACCGATCTCATCGCCGTGCTCAAGCAGCTGGCGATAGATGTCTTCGGCGGTCATGTGGTGCTGCGGGGTGCGCTCCAGCAGGGCCAGGATCCGCATCCGAGGATGGGTCACCTTCAGGCCGACTTTGCGCAGGTCGTGGGTTTCCATAAAGCTCCGTTCATTGGCGATTTAGCGCCGGCTGCCTCGGATTGGGTCGCGGTGGCACGCCGGGAGTGTATCATCGGTTCGATTTCCCAAACCGCCATTCCCGATGCGCAATCTTCTGCTGGTCGCCGCCGTCGCCCTGTCCACCACCGGGTGCGGCATCATCTATAAGCAACCCATCTATCAGGGCAACCTGATCCGGGAAGAGGGCGTGTCCAAACTGCAGGTCGGCCAGAGCCGCCAGCAGGTCGACGCCCTGCTCGGCACGCCTTCCATCGCCGACCCCTTCCACGCCCAGCGCTGGGACTACACCGCCAGCCAGCGCGTGAACCGCCTCGGCAAGACCGAAGTGAAGAACTTCGTGGTGTATTTCGAGAACGACGCCGTGGCGCGCTGGGAAGGTGATTACTTCCCCGGCAATGACGCGGAGCTGGCCCGCCAGACCATCCGCCAGTTCGGCCGCAACCTGCCCAAGCCGAAGAACAAGAACGGCGGTCGCTGAGCCCGCCTGCCCTGCCCGCTCCCGCGCGCAGGGCCCGTGCCCGTCAACCGCCGCGCGCGCGTCGCCGGCGGTTGTCCTTGGGGTCGGCCAGCAATGGCCGCAGCAGTTCCACCCGGTCACCCTCCTGCAGCGCCTGCTGCGGCGGGGCGACCACGCCGTGCACGGCGTAGGCCACGCACTGCTCGCTGCCGGGCAGCGCCGCAGCGGCCACCGCCTCGGCCACGGTGGATGGCTCGGGCAGTTCCAGCACACGCGCGTTGACGCGATCAGCCCAGGCCAGCACCACCTCCACCCGGATCACTGCTCAGGCCTGCTGGTCGGCAACGCGGACGAAATCGTTGACCATGCGGTCGGCCAGGCCCTGGAAGCCGATGGCCAGCGCCGGCCCCAGCAGCCGCGAGGTCGGCTCGAACTGCAGCGCCAGGCTCACCTTGCAGGCGTTTTCGGCCAGCGTATGGAACTCCCAGCGTCCGTGCAGCTGCTTGAAGGGCCCATCTTTCAGGCGCATATCAATGCTGTGCGGACGCTCGAGCGTGTTTTCGGTCATGAACCAGGTCGAGAACGAGCCCAACCCCAGGTCCAGACGGGCCACCACACGGGTGTCCCCTTGTTCAAGGACGTGCGCGGCCGAACACCAGCGGAACCGGTGCGGATAGGCGGCTACATCGTTGACCAGATCAAACATGCGCGCGGCGGAATGTTCCACCAGCGCGCTACGACGGATGGTAGGCATGACAAGGACTGCTGAAGGTGATCGACCGGGCGGGCCCGAATCGGAGACAATACGGAAATGAGCAAGAACACCGGCAAGGATAAAGCAAAGAACGCGACGGCCAACAAAACCATCGCGCTCAACAAGCGTGCACGCCACGAGTACCACCTCGAGGAACGCCACGAAGCCGGCCTGGCCCTGCAGGGCTGGGAGGTCAAATCGATCCGCGCGGGCCGCGGCAACATCATCGACGCCTATGCGTACGTGAAGGATGGCGAGATCTATCTGATCGGCGCGCAGATCACCCCGTTGATCCAGGCCTCTACCCACGTGGTGGCCAACGACCGCCGCGAGCGCAAGCTGCTGCTGCACCGTCACGAAATCGACAAGCTGATCGGCCGCGTCGAGCGTGACGGCTACACCCTGGTGCCCACCGCGCTGTACTGGAGCAAGAACAAGATCAAGCTCGAGATCGCGCTGGCCAAGGGCAAGCAGAACCACGACAAGCGCGATGCCGCCAAGGACCGCGACTGGGCGATCGAGAAGCAGCGCGTGATGCGCCGCGGCAACCGCGACGCCTGATGCCTGCCGGCCTGCACACCGCCTCGGCTGATGAGGTGCAGGCCCTCTGCGCGCGGCTGCTGCAGTTCAACCAGCAGGCTACCGGGCTATCCTTCGATGACACCGCTGTGCACCTGGTCTGGCGCGATGCGCACGGCCAGCTGCGCGCCGGCCTGCTCGGCGAGGTCTGCGCCAGCTGGCTGAACATCCATGTGCTGTGGGTCGACCCCGATCTGCGCGGTCAAGGCATCGGCGCCAAGCTGCTGGTCGCCGCCGAGACGCAGGCCCGGCAACTGGGGGCCATCGGAGCCGCATTGGATACGTTCGACTGGCAGGCCGAGGCGTTTTACCGTGCCCAAGGCTATGTGGAGTTCGGCCGGCTGCACGACTGCCCGCCCGGGCACCAGCGCATCTACCTGCAACGCCGCTTCGCGACGTAGAGCGGGGCCCTGCCCCGCTCGGCCATACCCTGCCCCAACGCCTCACACCCGATGTCGCCGCCCTGCCCCGCGCACGTGCGGCGCCAACGCCGCGTGCATCACCGCCAGGTGCATCACCACGGCCAGTTCCTGCGCCCGGCTGTCGTCACCGTCGCGCCAGCGCAGCGCGTGCGCTGCCGCCTCCTCGGGCAACAGCTGCAGCAGCCGCTGCTCATCCATCGTGTCGGCAGCGGCCAGCAGGCGCATCGCCAGCCGGCGCGCCTGCAGCACGTAGGCCAGCACACTGGCCGCCGATAGCGACAGCAGCGCCACCGACAATCCATGCTCGAACCAGTCGGAGAGCGCATCGGGCTCAGGCACCCAGGCGGCCACCCCCAGCACCAGCAGGCCAAGCATGCGCCAATGGCCCGGCCACAGCAGCCCCCGCCGCGGCCAGTGCACCACCACCGCACTGCCGATGACCGCCGTGGCCGCCAACGCCGGCAGCGTGCCGTGCAGCGCCAAGGCCAGCAGCAGGGCAAGCACTGCCCATACCCAGGTGGGCGGCAGCGCGCGGCGCAGGTAATTCGATCCGACCGGACCGATCAGCTGACGCAGGGTGCGCCCGTTACATACTTCCACCCGACTCTCCATGAAGACCTGTGACCATGCTGGCCACCGGGGCGTCGCAGCAGGGTCGGAATGACGTTAACAGTTCATTCCCTGCACCCGCTACCGCGTCTTCTCCGTGGGTGACTATTCAGGTGAATTGCCGTAGCATCACCCTCGTTAGGCAGGTCAGGTCCAGCTATCCGGGACCCGGCCTTGTACCTTGCAACGCTGTAGAAACCGGGGGTGCATTGGTTTCGACGGGGGTTGTGAAGTCGCTTGGCGCATGCCGAGGGGGTAGCTTTCCTCGTAAATCCAGCTGCAAAACTCTAGTTGCCAACGACGACAACTACGCTCCGGTCGCTCTCGCAGCCTAAAAACTGCGGTGTGTGACCATCTGCCGACTTAGGCGGAGCCTCGAAACTGCTTGTGTCCATGCTCGCAGCGTAGAGTCATTATCATGGAATCGCGCTGGGCGGCTGCCTGTCAGTCCGGCACTAGACTAAAACAGGCTGGTTCCGGGATGCGCTTTGCACACCGTGCTGTTCCGGGACGAGATTCAACGGTGAGCTAAGCATGTAGTGCTGGGGATGGAGTGCCTTCGGACGGCGGTTCAATTCCGCCCACCTCCACCAATACGCGGTTCGTCATAGACCGGAGAAGCCCGGAAACCCCCGATACATAAGGGTTTCCGGGCTTTTTTACTTTCCGGATCGGTTCGTGGCAGTGCGTTGCAGGCCGTGAGACGGTGGGGGCATATTCTGGGGCATCTGCCCTCTTCGAAGAATCACATGCCCCCACTCTCTGATCTGGCCATCCGCAGGACCAAAGCGTCCTGCCGCACCCAGAAGATCTTTGACGGCGGCGGCCTCTACTTGGAGATATCGCCCAAGGACAGTCGATGGTGGCGGTTCAAGTACCGTTTCGACGGGAAAGAGAAGCGGCTGGCCCTTGGCGTCTATCCAGAGGTCTCACTGGCCCTTGCTCGGCAGCGGCGTGAAGAGGCGCGTCAGCTTCTCGCCCGGGGTGTCGACCCATCGCAGCACAAAAAAGCCGCGGCGCTCGCCAAGGCTGAATTGGGCTCCAACACGTTCGAAACTGTGGCTCGGGAGTGGTTGGCCAAGCGCGATTGGGTGCCGTCCTACTCCCTCAAGGTCAACGCATGGATGGTCAACGACGTGTTCCCCTGGATTGGGAGCCGACCGGTGAGCGAGCTGCTGGCGCCCGACTTTCTGAGGGTGGCACGCAGGATCGAGGAACGTGGGGCGATTGAGTCCGCCCACCGCATCATGCAGAACTGCGGCCAGATCATGCGCTATGCCATCGCCACCGGCCGCGCGGATCGGAACCCCGTTGCTGACCTTCGCGGGGCCCTTGCTCCGGCCCCGGAGAGGAACCACGCTGCAATCGTTGAGCCATACGCCTTCGGCGGCCTCCTGCGCGCCCTGCATTCGTACACAGGCACCATGGTCGTAGCCTCGGCCCTCAAGCTGGCCCCGCTGGTGTTCGTCCGCCCGGGCGAATTGAGGCAGGCTGAGTGGTCGGAGGTGGATCTAGACGCCGGCCTCTGGAGCATTCCAGCATCGCGCATGAAGATGCGCCAGGCCCATGTGGTTCCCCTTGCCAAACAAGCCGTGGCCATCCTGCGAGACCTGCACCAGCTGACCGGCAGAGACACATATGTCTTCCCATGCCGCGGTAAAAAGGGGCGCCCAATGTCAGAGGTGGCCGTTCTGGCCGCGCTTAGAACAATGGGGTTCGACAAGGACACAGCTACCGGACACGGCTTCCGTGCGACGGCCCGGACCCTGCTTGATGAGGCTCTCGGCTTCAGGCCGGACATCATCGAGCACCAGTTGGCCCATGCGGTCAAAGATCCCAATGGCCGGGCCTACAACAGGACCAGCCACTTGGGAGAGCGGACGCGGATGATGCAGAAATGGGCCGATTACTTGGACGACTTGCGAAATCAGCGCAGCGGAGGCCCGGTACATCCATCGCCGGAGGCTATCGCCGCAGATTTGCAAGATTCCATGTCCTGAGTTCGGCACCAAAGTCGCGACTTGGGCGTCCCACTGTACTGCGGCACCGCTGGGTCTTATGATTCCTCGGATGCTGGGGGGAAGATGAACAAGACAGCCACATGGAAGCGGCGTCGGCTGGACGCCAAGCGGGACCGTAAGCGGCGAGCTAGAAAGACATGGCGGGATCGGCAAGCAGAGATGCGGCTTGCAGCTCATGCGCGCTTGGCAGCGGTTGCGCCTGCGCGGCCCCACCCGAACCCGGAACAGGCGACTCGGAAACGCGTCCGTACCATTACGCCCCCTCCCCGCTTGGACCTCGACGAGAACTACCACGCCACGATCTCTCTGCTTAAAGACATTAGGTTCGCCACGCAGCAGCTGCGTGGTGACATCATGGTGGATCTCAAAGTTGTTAAGGACATCTCTCCTGCTGCCGCTTTGCTCTTGGTCGCGGAGTGTGACCGCTGGCGCGAGCGAACCAAAGCGCAGTGGCTGCGTGCATTCGACGTGTCCTACTGGACGCCAAGCGTTAGGCGCCGTCTTAAGGAGATGGGATTTTTCGAGGTACTTAACAGCCGCAACATCCCCGAAGATCCCGTCTTGGCCGGCGAGGACCGTTATGTCTCATTCCTGACGGGTCGTCGCAACCCTGGAGCTCCTGCCGCTGAGCTCCGGAAAGGCATCGAGGCACTTGGCCCAACAGTGGCAGACAGAGAAGCTTTGTACGAAGGCCTCGTAGAAGCTATGACCAATGTGACACAGCATGCCTACCGGACCCGTCGAGGCGATTCAGGCCCGGAACGATGGTGGATTTCAGCATCTGTCAATCCCGAGCGCCGTACGATGACTGTCATGGTAGTGGACCATGGCGTTGGCATTGCAAAGACTCTACCTAGAAGCGGCCGGTGGGAGGCAGTTAGGCAGGCCATACCCCTTGGTATGGTGAAGGACGATGCCCACATCGTTCGCGCTGCCTTCGCAAAGGATGATGTAAATCGGTCTCAGACGGGCGAGGAACACAGAGGGAAGGGCTTACGCGAAAATATCAAAGGTTATGTCGAATCGCATAACTCGCACGGAAAACTCCGAGTTATAACGAATCGAGCTAACTACCAATACAGTCGGTTGAACGATACCGAGGACGAAACGTCGACCTCGGTCCCAATCCCCTTCGAAGGGACGTTTATCGAGTGGGTCATTGAAGACTATGGTCAAGAATGAAATGAAAGTAATCGATATCAGCCGCGACTTTTCCAGAGTGCCGGCAGGCCGACATAAAATAGATAGCGACCATAGCGGCGAGGTCTTTCGAGACAATCTGCTCGCGCCAGCTTTGCGCCAGTACGAGCACGTGAAGGTAGTTCTTGACGATACGGAAGGCTTCGGCTCTTCTTTCTTAGAGGAGGCATTCGGAGGACTGATCCGCTACTGTGGCTTTACTAAGGATTATCTGGCCTCGCATCTCACCTTGATCGCCAAGTCCCCTGGCGCCATGCGCTATCCTGCGAGAATTCAGAATTATATCCTGAAGGCTTCGAACTTAACGATTCCTTCGAACCCAAAGATTCAAAGAATGAAGAGGTAATCTATGGGATCTGTCTGGGACGGAACCTTGGCAGGAATAACTGGTGCAATCGCTGGAGGTATTGGCGGCTATATCGCGACACGTGTTGCGAACTCCGCTAATAGAAAAGCAGTGCGCCTAGAATCCCGCCTCGACGCTATTGATAATACTGTCGAGAGCCTTTGCAGAGACTCCGTCGCGTATTGGAAAAACTCCAGTCGCGATCAGTCTTCTGAAAGTAGAATTATTGGTTACTTTGAGGACCTTGGGATCAAAGTCTCGAACCTTTCAGGCTTTGGCGTTTCCGAGCAGAGTATCTCTGCAGCGCAGTTCAAAGTCGACCGGCTATTCGACTTGGTGACCGACGATCCGTTCCAATCCGATCGATGGACGCCGCGCAAAGATATCATTGAAGAGGTTAGAAAGAGTTGCCGCGGAATTTCGGCAACATTCCACCCCAATCGAAGTTAAGCCGTTACCGATCACTAGGGCGCGCCTTGGCGCAATACGCCGGTCAATGATGGCCATGTGGATGCTCCTGGGCGTGGCCATCGATACTTTCTCGCGGATCCACTGGAGCTTCTTCGCCACATTGGCGCGCAGCTCGGCCTCGTGTCGCAGCACCCACCGCTCCGCCCCGTGCCGACCGCTGTTGAAGTCGGTGCACTGACGCAGGGTCAGCGCGGTGTCGGGCTTGTCGTAAGGCCCCCGCGGCTGCCAGATGAAGTTGTCGGCGAGGTCAGGGTGGCGGCGGTACTCGGTCATGAGCGGAGCATAGGCCCCGCCTGTCTCAGGGACCGATACGCTATGTTCGGCGCACACCAGCTATCCTTCGTCCTCACTTCGAAGGAGGGTGCATGGCCAACCTAGACAGCATGCTGGAACGCTTGGAGCAGTGCGAGATGGAGCTCCACGCGTCTCGCGGCTACATCAAGGCATTGGAGTACGGAATGCATACCCTTATCGCCCGGCATCCCAACCCCGCCGAGCTGTCCGAGCTCTGGGCCCACGTACTCCCCGAGGTTGCCGATCATCATGCCGAGATGCAGGACAGGCCCCCGCTGTACCACGCCGCCCTACAGCAGGCTCTTGGCGTGATCACGGAACAGATCAATGGCGCTGCCAGCCGGGACTAATGATTTGCGTCATAGCTTACCGAGGTCGCTGACTACGGAGCGACCAACGGTCAGATCTACCATCAACAAACTGCCCCCGGCTACCCGTCGTCCCTCTTGCGCGTTCAGATAAAGAGCCTGTAAGCGACCGGCCTCCAGCAAGTCCTCGGCCTCTAAACTGTCCGCCCGGCCCCTCAGTGGCTCACCCGGCGAGGCCATTCCACCATCCAGGGGGTGGACTATCGAAGGCTGCATGGACGTGCTCTTGGCGTATGCGGTAGCAAGCATGCGGCCCTGGACCGAAGACCACCCACCCAGCACGAGCTCAGTTCCCACGCGGGATGGATCCACGCCGGCTTTCAAGGATGCAACCTCGAACGCTGGCCAGATCTTGTCGATCAGCGGGCCCAACTCCGCCAAGACCCTCTCCAACTTAAAGGCTGGCCTGTAGCCAGCATGCAGGATTATCTGGTAGACCTGTAGTAAAAACCTAGCAGACCCACGCGCGGCTAACACGACGTTGTGCTGCGGAAGCAATAGGGCCTTGGCACCTGTGGAAGGAGCGCCTGACTCCGCATCTTCGACTAGGGTGTCAACGACAACCACCAACCGCTCTGGGGATAGAAGGACGTTCAATATGGTCATCGAGCCACCTTCTTTTGGCGAGCGGATCGCCAGACAGAGTCATGATGCCGCATCACATCGGAAGATGTCACTTCAGGGGGAGACAGTTATGCCAAACACTGGAAGTTTTTATCTTCTTAGCGTGGAAGGAATTCAGGACCGCGGACACCTGTTGCAGGTCACCAAGATCGACGCACGCTGCCTACAGTGCGGCATACAATTTCGTGCAATACCGACCTCTGGCCTAATAGACCACGACGGCGCAGCCTCCCTGACCTGTCCTGAATGCGGGAACCATCAAGCGATCAGCCGCAGTCGCCTCGAGGACTTTCGCAGGACAGCCTGAACAAACGGCTGACCTGCGAGCCTGGCACTCAGGAGGGAAGTCACCTCGTTCATTGATTCAATCCCGAGGAAAGGTCGGCCTGCACCACTCAGCCAGTAGCGTAGCCCCCTCGGCGGCCTACGGTAGGGTCACAGGTTCGCGCACGTGATCCGCCCCGACACTGGGCTGCTCCTGCACAGCGACGGACATGGCCGGCACTGATGCGTTTAGCCATGTGCGGTCCGTGGCGGCCTTGATCAGGGCCATGAGCTTCCAGCCCGGCTCCAGCAGCTCTTCGCCCGTCACCGGGTCGGTGATTGCGTACTCGCCGTCCAGCAGGTCCGCGATCTGCAGACGCAGCGTGCGGTCGTATTCGCGGCTGAATACGTGGTTTGTCGCCGGATCCCAGTCCACGCGATCGAAGAAGAAAAGCACGGGGCCGTCGTTGGTGCGGAAATCCCACTGCACCTCAATGCGTGTGGCCAGCGCCTCTATGGTGTTGCTGGGTGATTCACTGATGATCGGCGGCATTGTTACTCCAAGGGATTAAGGCGCCCGGCAAGGCCAGGCACCGGTCAGCTTTCGACAATGCTCAGAACGGCAAGGTTGGCTTCGACGCCAATAGCCTGGCCCGGCGTGCCGTAGTAGTTGCCACCCACGACATCGATCTGCATCCGATAGGGGATGTCGCCTGCTTCCGAGCTGGTATCCGTCAGAGACAACTGCGGCCATTCCCACGTGGTGTAGGTCCGGGTCGTGTTGTCGTCTGCCGTGTAGACGTTCTGGGACGTTGCAGTGATGTTTTGCTCAGAGAGCAGCGTTGGTCCGCGCCAAAGGCGAAGCCTCAGTATCCCGGTACGCGCCGGCTGCGGTGAATTGCCTCCGGAGATGATCCCCGAGCTCAGGCGCGCCCAGCGCATCACCGTCTTCGGGCGGCCCAGCGAGCCCTTATGGGTCGCGCTCATGAACGTTGCGCTGTTCCAGTTGCTCTCGTTGAGGTTGTACTGCCCGCCGCTGTTGATGGCGCCGGCACGCAGGGATCCACCGAAATAACCGTTGCCCCTGTTGTCGATCCAGAACATCGCATTGGCTTTGCTTGCCGCAGCAGGATCAGATCCGATCCCCAGCCACATCATCAGATCGCCCGTCGTGCCGAACGGCTTTCCGTGCGCAAGCATGTAGCCACCAGAGCGCGTAATCCAGCGTCCCTGCTCGAACGTCGTGCTACCGGTGTTGTTGGGGTCGGTGATTGCGAAGCGGTCGGCAACGACGTCGAAGGTGCCGCGCTCCCCGTCGTTGTTGGCACTCCAGCCAATCACCCGTTTATTGACATCCAGCATCACGCCGGCCTTGGCCATGAGCTGGGTTTGACCGTTCTCCAGTTGCGTGGCGCGAACAGACAGCGACTGCGTTACCGCGCCGTATTTCGCATCCAGGCCAGCCGCCCCTTCGGACCAAGCAGACGGGAGTGTCTTGCCAGCCGGGACCTTTTCCAGCAGCGGCCGGATGTACCAGACGTAAGGGTTGTCCTCCCCAGTGGACACGAGTTCAATGCCAGCCCGCACGTACGCAATGGCTGCATCGTTCACCACGTAGCTGGCGACTGGGCGCGGCAGGTTGTTGAAGGTCGCGCTGCCTACGAACGTCGACGCTTGGTCAGCGCTGGCCGTGGCTACCAGCGCGCCATTGCCGTTGTAAGCGTAGATGATGACTCTGGCGATGCAGCGGAAGCAGTTGATCCATGCCGACAGCAAAAGTCGCTCACCTTGACGCACAGCAATGAACTCAGAGTTCGCCACCTGCAGGAAGGTGTTGACCGCTGGCCTGCCAAGAACCCGCAACAGCAGGCTCGTCGTGTTGCCTGGGGTGTAAACGTTGCCGTCGCCAATGTTCCCGTTGCTGGAATCCGTCGTAACGTTCAGCCCTGTGGTGTTTGCAAAGCGCGTCCACCCTCCTACTCCAGCGAATATCGAGTTCGGAACCAGGTTGGGCGAGCCCACCTGCTCGGCGCGCACCTGGGTGATAGCCTGAGACAGCGCGTTGCCCTGCGCATCCAGCTCCGCTCGGAGCAATGACGTTGCCGCAGCTGTGCCCCGGAGGGTCTGCTCATCCGTGTAGGCGGTGGCCGTACCGCCGTACTCGAGCTTGAAGCGCCGGAAGGAGTTGTTGGCGTCTGTCCCCTCTACAATCGCGCGTACCGCAATAGTTGCACTGCCAGGCGGCACGGCCACGCGGACCTCTACACGCTGGAACTGACCGCCCTTGGCGTTGTCAGCCAGCGCTGTGTCGCTGGCCAGTATGTTCCCCGACGCGTCACGGGCTGCGATATCAATACGCTTGGTGCCAGTCGGCGAGTTGACGTAAATGTCGGCAGACAAGGTGTAGACGCCCGTGTTGAACGGCAGTTGCAGCGCTTGCGACGCTGCTGTTCCGCCTGCTGTCGGCGGCAGGACCATGTAGCTGCCGAAGGTGTTATCCCGATTTACGTAGGCACCTGCAGGCAGCGACCAGCCATCCGTGCCGAGGTCAAAGCCTGGATTCGCGAGCAGGTTTGGATTGGGGCGCGAGGCCGCCTCTACCGTCTGGATAGCTTCAGCATTGACGCGGGCACTATCAATGCTCGCCTTCTCAACGGAATCGACCCGGGCATTGCTGGCCTTGTCGGCAAGGCTGGCGCTGGTTGTCTCCAACCGCTGCCCCAAGATCCTGTCCTGCTCCACCAGCGCATCCACCTGCGAGGCCACCTGCGCGACGCCTGCTGCACGTTCGTCGCCGGCGGGCATCCTTGCAAGCACGGCGTCGATGCGCTGGGACTGCGCGGAGATGTCCGAAGCGTTCTGCAAAGCTGCACTGATAACGGCGGCGAACGCGTCGGCAACCGAGGCAAACTCGCCGATCAGGGTCCAGTGCTCCGGGTGATCGTGAGGCGTCAGGTTTACATTCGGGGTCTGACGGGCCGCGTACAGCTTCCCGCCGCTCTTCACATAGAAACCGATCGGATAATCGGTTTCCCATTCCCAGTCAGGAGCATCCATGATCTCGGAAAGCAGGCTGTTGAGCCGGCCAACTTCTTCATCGGTGTACTGACGCGCAGCGGCGATCGCATCGTTCGCCGCCTTCAGGTCACCGGCCAGCATGTCGGTAATCGCCTGGCCAACGCGCTGATTCGCCCGCTCGGCCTCTTCCCAAGTTTCCCGCAGTTGCTCGCCCAGGTTCTGGCCGAGCGCCTTGGCCACCACCCGCATGCCGGTCGAAAGATCCCCGGAAGTATTGCGGGAGCGGCAGGCGAAGGTCCAGTCCCCCGCCTTCGGCACCACAGCCTCGAACGGAACGGTGTGGTAGCCGGCCTCGCCAATTGGCGTCATGGCCTCCCAGTCCGGCACAGACACCTGGCCAAGCATGTACCGCACCTCCACCCCGGCGAAGTCCGGCGATTGGATCGTCTCGCTCAGGAACCCCCAAGTGTACATACGTACACCACCCGGCAATTCGTCCACTTCGAAGTAGTCCACCAGCCGCGGCGGAACGTCGGCGCCCGCAGTGGCGTAGGTCGCCGAGGCCGACACGCCCATCCGCCCTGCCGGGCTGAAGGGGCGCACCACCACGGTGTACTGGTCGGCCTGGCGGATCCGCCAAGTGGCCGTGCGGGTGCTGGTCTGAGCCACCTCGGTCAGGATGCCGTCGTTACCTGCTGCCAGGACGATCACGTTGCCGACCGGGCCGCTGATCTCGAAGGTGACAGTCAGCTCTGTGAAGACGGTATCGCCCTGCACAACCTGCTGCTCCGTCACGTTCAGGCCGCTGGCCACCGGGCGGGTCAGGCCCGGGTTGCTGTCCACCGGCGGCACATACTGGCCGGTCAGCACGTAGTCCCAGAACTCCGGGGGCTCGGGCACTACGGACACCTTGGCGCCCTTCAGGTCGCTCTCCGGCTCGATGCCGGTCACGCGCACGCGGTAGCCGGGCGTCTGCTTGAAGTCGTAGATCCAGATGGTGTCGTGCGCCGGGTTAGCTGCGGCGGCGCCGGGCAGCGGCGCGGCGGCAGGCCACGCTTCGATCAGGCGCAGGGTGTCGCTGGTGCCGGTGAAAGGCTGCACGCGGAACACGCGATAGACCCGCTCGCCGGGGATGCGCAGGCCGATGTAGGCGTTGCCGGCCGCCGGTGCCGGGACCGGCTCATCCAGCTGCAGGGTGATCGTCTTTCCCGTCGGGTCGGCGGCTACACGCTCAACACCGATGAATTGCTCCGGCCTGCCGTCCACCATGCGCACCTTCTGCACAGGGACGTCCCGATAAGGTGCCTCTCCGTCGACCAGTACCCCGACCAGACGCCCACCGAAGCCCCACTGGGTCAGGTCGTGCTGCAGCGCCAGCACCGACAGGCGTCGGTAGCTCAGGTGCTCGATATCGGTGCTGTAGCTGATGTCCTTGTACTGGTACAGGGACTGCGCCAGGTGATAGCGCGCCATCCGTGCTGCGTGTGCCTCGCTGGTGATGCCCTCACCCTGCACCGTGGCCGGGTTGAGCATGGTGCTCACGCCCGGCGCCGCGACGCGCAGGGTCTTGGTCGTCCAGTCGGTAGCATCAAAATAGCTGTACTCAATGCCATCGGCCGCGTTGGCCAAGGTGTAGTCGACTTGGAACTGCCCCTTTTTGATCGTGGCCATATTGACCACGCCCGACAGAGGCTGCTCCGCGCCGGCCCATGCTACCGACAGGCGGCCGCCGGCCCAGGTGATCTGCCCGAAGCCCGCCAGCGCCACGGCGTTGAGCACATCGTCGTGGTTGCGCACATCCTTGATGTGGTGTGCGTAGGTGTAGCCCTCGGCCGCGCAGGACAGCATGAAGCCTTTCAGCGCTTCAATGTCGATCTGCGGGTCCTCCAGCCCAACGCCGGCGATCAGCTTCCCGTTCTCATCACGGAAGCCACGGGCATAGGCCAGGATAAGCGCGCCGGGATTGTTGGTCTCCTGCGTGACCCAGCCCGCTTCCGTCCATACCTGCACCGGGTTCGAATGAGCGACACAGCGGATTTCATCTGGCTGCCCGTTGAGCTGGCCAGTCGCTTTGATGCGAATACCGATCCGCGCCAGACCCGCGTAATCGGCGGTGTCCTTCTGGATGCTTGTCAGGGTGGACCAGGTGAAGTCGCTTGTGGCGCCGCTGCCGTTGGTGTTGCGGCCAGCGATCCGAACGCGCACCTCGTACTGGCCTTCGTGGACGTCCAACGAGTAGCTGCGGCGCTGCTGCTTCTGCGAGCGGCTCACCACCTGGTAGGAACCGAAGAACATCCAGTTGCTGGCCCCAGCAACCCGGTACTGCACCTCGATGGTTTCCCGGTTGTCCTTCGGCTTGCCCTTGCTTGTGGTGTCGAACAGCATGAAGTCCACATCCACCTTCAGGCGGATGGTGCTCGCGCTGCTGGTCCGCTGTACCCAAGGGCTGGGCTCGCCTTTCTCCGCCTCCAGCGCGCCGCCCGCAATCGTGTCGGCGTTGCTGTACAGCGGGATTTCCTCGGCCGGCATCTGCGAGAACCCGTTGTGCCATACGGTGACACCCTCGAAGCTCGACAGCAGCGCATCGCCGTTGTACAGCGCCTCTACGCGCCCGACGTTGATGCCCGGGGTCAGCACCATGGCCATGTATTGGTCGTCGCTCTCATACCAGCTGTACGGATTGCTGGCGACATCCGGCGTGATTCGCAGCGGGCCGCCCAGCAGCAGACCGACCGGCTCATAGGGCCGAGGCTGGTTGCGGGCAGCCCCCAGGCTGTAGACCGCACCTGCATCGCTGGCGCTCGGCTTGGGTCGCTTGGGGCCCAGCACCTTGTTGATGATCAGTGCGCCTGCCGCGTAGATGGCGGCCTGCGCCATGCCAGCGGCAACGGCACCGTAGCCTGCAGCCACCATGGCCGTACCGACGCCCATGGTGAAGACGGTGAGGGCCACGAGGGCCACGATCATCAGCGCGGTCTTCTTCACCACACCACGGACCTCGATCACCGTCCCGCCCTTCGGCCGCACCCGGTCCATCACCTCCAGCGGCACAAGCACGCCGTTGATGCGCACTTCCCACAGATCCCCGTCGTAATCCGGAACCGTGCGCGACAGGAACGCGCCCAGACGCTCGCCTTCCTGCAGCTCGGCCGCCAGCGTCCGCTGCCCCTCCAACGTCACCGGGTGCGGGGTAATGATCAGCGGAGCGGTGGCATTCATCAGACCCATCTGTAGTAACCCTCAATCCTCAAGCCGAAATCCGGCAGATCACGGACGCGGTGCAGCACGCTGCAGCCGTTCTTTTCGTTGGAATGCAGCACCCAGCCCTCGTGGGCCAGGCGGAAAAAGACGCCGGCATGGCCTGCGCGCTTCTGGCCGTGCTCGATCATCAGCACCAGGTCACCGTCCATCGGAGAGGCCGCGGCCGTGGCATACGGCCGCGACAGGTCGCCGATGGCAGCCTGGCCAGCCGCGCCCCGCGGCCGTGCGCCGGGAAGGCGTACTGCGCGCCCAAATAGCTGCTGCTGCACCAGCACCACGAAATCAGCGCAGTCGCAAGTTTTCTCGCAATACGGCACGCCAACCAGCGCCTCAACATCCGCCGCGCGCATCAGAAGATCCCCGGCAGGGTGAAAGGGTTGGCCCGCAACCGCACGGCCTGCTGCCGCATGAGGAAGTCCACGCCGCACTGGGCAGATGCGGTAGCGCCGGAGATTGAAACGCTGGTGACAGGCAGGTAGTAGTCGCGCTCGTAGACATTCGGATCCGCTCTGTCCGACAACATGAGCCTGGCCATCAACAGGTCATTGGGCGCAAGTGCTTCCAGATCCTCGGAGATGCCCCGCCCGACGTTGTCCAGCACCAGCTGCGCGCGCGGCGACTGCCCCCGCGTGTCTTCGGGCAGCTTGAAGCTGAAGGGCACCCCCAGGTACTCCACACCTTGGCTCACCCAATCCTGCGTGTCGTTGACGATGCGCAGCGGCGCCGGCAGCGACGTTGCGCTGATGGAGAGAAACAGCAGGGTGCCGCTGGTGTCGGTGACGCGTTGCTTCCGCGCGGTGAACGTGCTCATCGCAGGTACTCCAGCTCTAGGGCGCAGGTGGCGCGGCCAAACCTCTTCATCTCCGACTTGACCTCGCCGAAACCATCTGGAGCGAACCGGGCTTTCACTACTTGGCCGGTGCGGGGATGAGTGAGGTCGAACTCCGCCACGCGCTTGAGGTCATCCAAGTACCAGCTCACAAAAGCCTCAACGTCGGCCGCTGACTCCAGCAGCACCGTCATCGAGAGCTTGGCGAGGACCTTGGTGTTCTCGATGCGCTGCTTGGGCAGGCCTCGCTCCATATCGGTGCGTACGATCGAAGGAGGGAATGTCTCCCGAACCGTTTCGGACAGGATTTCCGGGTAAGACGGGAAGGCAGGCATCAGACCGCCTCCTGCAGACCGAAACGGGCTTTCGCCCCGGCGTATGTGGCACCAGTGCCGGATGCGATGTTGCTGCCGATGTACTGGTCGACCTGTTTCAGCATGACCTCGATGTTCATTTCCCCGTTCGCTCCCTGCGTAACGCTGGCCTCGGCCGATGTGCCGGCCGGGGCGTTGTTGATGGTCACGTTGACGCGCGCCGCTTCAGCTTTGCCGCTTGCTTGGCGGCCAGGCGCAGCGGGAATGACGCGCCCACTGTCGCCCGGGATCAGGTACTGCCGGCCGTTCTGTTCGAACAGCTCAGGACGGCCACCCTCGCCCACCTGGTAGAAGGAACCAAGGCGGGCGGCCCCACCGCTCGCGCGGCCCCCGCCGAAGTTCAACCCGCCGTTGAGCCAGCCGGTGTTGTTGCCGAAGCTCTGTGCCGAATAGGTGCTGGAGACAGCGCCACCAGCGGCAGCACCGAACCCACCCCATGCGCCAGCAATCGCGTTGACCAGCCCCATGGATGCTTGGCGGGCGCCAATCCGCGCGAGATCGGCAATGATCGAGTTCGCCATGTCGCTGAAGGAAAGCTTCCCGGTCTGAGCCAGCCGAACCCAGGCATCTTCCCAGCCACTCAGGGCAGTGCTCATCACCCCGCCGGCTTGGTCCATCGCATTGCGGGCGGCGAAGACATAGTCCTCCCACACGCGATTCACGCCAGCGCGCCAGTCACCCAGCATGGCGAGCCGCGTTTCTTGGAAGGCGCGCTCCTTGGCCAGCTCGGAATCACGGAACGAAGCGGCATTAGCCGCAAGCAGGTCCCACGTTTCTTTTTCCTTGGCGACATCACGGCTACCCAGTCGCTTAAGCTCATCCTGGTATTCGCGCTGGATGTCCAACTGCCGGCGGAGCATCGCTACTGCATCCGAGCCCCGCCCCATCCCCATGACGTCAAGCTCGTTGGCTCGATCCCGGTTTGCCCCCGCCTGCGCGAGAATCGCCTGCTGCCGCGCCAGCGCTTCGGCAGCTTCCTTTTCCTTGGTGTAGGCCGCCGCCTTCTGGCCCGATGCCAGCAGTTCCTCCCTGGCCGCCGTGAGCAGTGCGCGCGTGGACGCCGTCATGGTGTTCTTACCCTTGGCCAACGCCTGCTCGATCGCCATGGCCTGCCGCTCGCTCTCCGTCACTTTGACGCCCGTCTCCACCAGCTGCTTGTTGGCCTCGATCTGACGCAGTGCCGTAGCCAGCATGGTCTGAGCCGCAGAGTCGTCACTGTTGCGTGCAGTCTTCCGCTCACCCTTTGCGGCGTCCTTGGCCAGCTTCGCTAGTGCGACGTCAAAGCTGCCGCCACTGATGCTGCCGTTGGCCCCGAACATCACGCCTTTGAGCAGGTCCGACTGCGGGTTTGACACGCGCAGCGCTTCATAGCTCTCCTTCAACCTGCGCGTACTCGCCTCAAGCTTTTCAGCGCGCGTCCGCGCACCTTCCAGTACGGTGCTGATGTGTGAGTAAGCCGCAACACCATCTTCTCGAAGCTGGTTCCAAAGCGCTTCCCCGGAGGCGAGCTCCTGTTGCTCGCTACGCTGCTGGTTCAGCAATCGCAGCTGCTCCTGCAGTACAGCAATGTCTCGATCCCGGGCACCCGGGATCAGATATCGGGGGCCGACGAAGGAACCGTTCTGGAGGGACTGCAGCTTCTGTTGAATCTGCGCAATGTTGATGTCCAACGTAGGGTTTGCGAGCTGCCGCAGGTCTGCGGTGAAAGCTTGCCACTCCGTCCTCAGCGACCTGATCACTCCGGTCAGCGCCTGCGTCTGCGCTTTAGCCTGCTCGGTCCGGCGATCAAGCTCGTCCATCGCAGCGGTCATGGCGAAAGTGGCCGCCTCTGACTCTCGCCCCTGATCTTCAAGCGCCTTCGTATGCTCCAGCACCGCGGCTGTCAGGAAGTGGTAGTTCCCATCGAGTTCAATCAGCGCCTTCGACGGCTCTCTCGCAACGGCCTCCAGTTGCCTGGCGATGACGGAGGCCTCGCGGCCAGTCATTTCGGCGATGCCCGCTGCGGTGGTGGCCACCCGAACCAGCATGTCACCACTTACCCGGCCTTCTTCAACGAGGGCAACTACGGCCTTTCGGGCCTGCTCATAACGGCCCGTGGTCCGGCCAATCGTCTCCGCCGCGGCACTGAGCCCAGATGCGGTCAGGCCTGCCGAGTTGCCTGTTTTCAAAAGCGCCCCGTTGTAAGCATCCATCTGCTTCTGAGCGCTGTAGGTTGTCGCAACAAGTGCGCCCAGACCGAGCGCGAAGCCTGCAACGGTGACACCCGTCGCGCTGAACATTGCTGACAGGGCACCTGACCGCGCAGTGAGGCTCGTGATTGACGCCTGTGCCTGGGCAAAGTTGCCCGTCATCAGGGCTCGCATCAGGGTGCCCAGCGACTGCTGGGTCTCGATCGCCTGGAGGTTCAGCTTGCCAAAACCTCCGGTCAGCTTGCCTGCGCCGTTGGACGCCTCGAGCAACCGGGCGCGGGTCAGGTCTATCTGATTCTGATACTGCTGCCACACCTGCGGCCGGAGAAGTCCGAGGTCACGCGCGCGGGCGAGCCGCTCCTCTTGGTCGGCCAACCTGTTGAGTGCGGCAACCGTTGGATTGATCTGCCCCAACAGCTTCTGCAGGTTCAGCTCCTGGGCCTGCGATGCTCGAGCGGCTTCCTTTTGCTGCTGTGCGGTCCGCAGCTCCGCCTCTTCCAGCGCTTTGACGCGCGCGACCATGCGCTGCTGCTCAGTGCCTCCCGCTGCCATGGCCCTTGCTTTCACATCGATGCCGGCGGCAGCGTCGCGTGCGGCCTCGGCCAATGCACGCTCCGACACGTTTGCCCCGCGCATCGATTCGGCGTACTGGACCGCTTGCTGCGCGACGGACCTGAAACGGGCATCCTGGCTCGCCAGCTCGCGGTCGAGTTGCTGGCTTGCGGTCGCTAGCTGCTGTTGCGCCACAGCGGTCGTGCTGGCTGCCGAGCCCACCGCCTGCAGGTTGCTGGCAGTGCTTGCCAGCTTTCCTTCCATCGCTCCCAGCGCGGTCAGGATGCTCGCGTTGGTCTGATTCAGCGTCTGCAGCTCGGTGATGACCGCGCCGGTGCCGGTGCCGATGCGGTCGAGCGCCCCGCCCAGCCGATCACCCAAGGCACTGGACGACCGCTCAACCGTGCGCGACAACGACTGGAAATCTCGCTCCAAGCGATCGGTGGCACCGCTGACCTTATCGGCCGCCGCGGCATTTTCGTCCAGGGCCTTGGTTCCCTCTGCCAGACCGCTACTATCGACTTTGTAGCCAAGCTCGGCGATATCCACTCATGATCTCCCGGTGCTGCTTTGTTCGGCGCGCTCGCGCGCCGCCGCCTGGTCCTCGCGAACCGCTTTCAGGTACTGGTCGTCCATGGCCATCAGCAAGGCCACCTCTTCAGAGAGCACTTGGACGCCCGTCAGGCGCTGCCATTCGCCCACGTCGGCAAACGAAAGGGCCTCAGGGCCCGAGCGGCGCCGGCCTGACAGCTCCCAGAACCAGCCCCATACGTGAAGGGCTGGCTCCGGAGGCTCTGCGTTGGGCGACTTGGCACCGAATCGAGCATTACGCTGGCGCCGCGTCTCGCCCTTCTCATCCGCCATGTCGTAGCGGACGGCCACGTAGACGGCTTGCGCCGCCTGCGCGCTCAGCTCAGCGAAAGAACGCCGCCCGGTCGCCTAAGGCGAAGTCCACCTGCTCGGCCACCCACGGCAGCTCCTTGAACACCTGGCGCAGCGCCTGCTCCGTGAACGCCGGCTTCTCGCCGCGGAACGTCAGGTCACCGTCCCAGCGCCAGTCGCTGACCGAGGCAGCGAGCATGTCCGTCCGGCCGGCTTCCAGCTTCTCGGCAGTCACCTTTCCGCGGTTGAACATGCGCTCATTCGTCGCCTTGCGAGATGCTGCCCTCACCTGCTCGTGGCTGTCGGGGAGCAGCATCAGCTCCAAGCCGATGGGTTCATCGGTAGCCGGGTGCTTAATCTGCAGCGGGCGCGGCTCGGCAACGATCTTGGTCAGTTCAGTCATAGGTTGATCCTCTGGTGCGATCCGGAAGAAAGCCCCGGGGAAGCCGGCCGGATCAGGTCCGGCTTGTCAGGCGGCCGCCCTATCCCCGAGGTGTCCGAGTTACGGGGTGGCCGGAGGCGGCGGCACGTCGATCGGCGCCTGGTTGAGGCCGAGCGTGTAGGTGTTCAGCCGGAAGTCTTCATTGCGGCCGCCGGGCTTGTTTGGACCGGCGACCAAGCCCCGCAGGTACTCCACGGCGCCATCCGGCCGCTCGACCTTGAAGGCGTAGGCGTCGGGCACGTCCGGCGCGCCAGCGGCCCGCATGGCCACCTGGCCCGGGTCCGACAGGCTCTCAGCCACCTCGACCTGCGGGTCGCCGGCGTTGGTGATGCCCTTGCCTTTCTTTGCCACCAACGTGTCCCAGGTGTCGTACTGGACGATGTTGGTGTTGATGCCGCGCTCACCCACTGAGCCGACATTGCTGACCTGGACGAAGGCCAGCGCCTTGAACTCTGCTTCGGTGAGGTCCTTGTTCTGCGGCGACACGCAGATGAACAGCTTCGATCCGCTGTTGGTTTGTGCTTCGGTCTCGGCCATAGCCATATCTCCTCGCGATGGGCATAAGAAAACCCGCCACGGGGCGGGGTCGTTGGTAAAGCAAAAGGCCCGCACGCGGCGGGCCTCGGGAATAAATCCGGCAGTATCTTGCGGTCGGTTCTGTAGTTACTTCTTACCCGGACTCAGCTTGGCCGCAACCAGCTGCATCGCCTGCGGCCGGGTAAATCCAGCCTCCACATAAGCCAGATACTCGCCGCGGCACAGGCGCGCCTGCTCGGCCGCGAACTCGTTGAGCAGGTTTCGATTGCGCTTCATGCGGTCGATGGCATCGCGCATGGCCTTCAGCTCGCCCTCGTTTGGCGTTTCGCTGCTCCTGACCAGATGCAGGTTGGGTGTCTTCGGGCTCATGGCCGGAGTCTACCCCGAAACGAAACCCCGCCAGCGAATGGTGACCGGGTGCATGTGCCGCTCCGGATCCTGAATGATGCTGGACGTCCAAGGCTTTCGCTCCACCCGCATGCCGGCGAAGGTCGTGCCCTTGGCGAAGGCAGCGATGATCTGGTCGGTAATGGCCGTGCCCACCATGATCCCCTGCCCCGGTCGGTAGCAGGCCGAAAGCTGGGCGAAGCCTTGCAGCAGCGACGGGCCGTCATCGGCCATGCCGTAGTTCTGGGTCTGGTTCGGGAACCACTGCAGCTCGAGCCAGCGCGCATCCGCACCGGTCGGCGGGGTGAAGCCGAGGCCCGGATATGAGCACGGCAGGGATGCGGCTGCCGCGAAGCGGGCGACCAACGTTGCAAAGGCGTCGTAGATCTCGCTGTCGGTCATCCCATCCGTCCTCTCACGTCCGCCGCCACCTCGGCGACGATGAAGTCCCAGCGCTGCGCCGCCGCGCGCGCGAAGCCCTTGCCGGCCTGCGCATAGACCCGCCCGAGGCTGTCTGTGCCCTGGAAACCGTGTTCCATGCGCATGGCGTACTTCGCCGTCCAGCCTGCCCACACCGTCTGGCCAATCTGCAGGGTGACGAAGACCAGCCCGGGCGCCTGCGCTCCGTCGGCCGGCATGCCCTCGGTCGACGCTGCCTGCGAGTTGCGCAGGAAGCCGGTGTCCACCGGGAGCTTGCCGCCCTGCCCCTCTGGCGTGTTGGCCTCTTCCATCAGCCTCTGCGCCGACTCGCGGAAAATCGCCAGCTGCATTTCCTTCGCCTTCTCCGCGAAGGCGCGGACCTGGCTGCCGAACTTGTTAGCCACGCTGCATCTCCGCTGCCATGTCGATCCGATACGTCTTGGTGCACCTGCAGGCGATGGTTTCCTCGGGACCCGCGCCGAGTGCGCTGTCACCAGGGAAACGCATGTACGCGCCGCTCGGTGTCTGGAAGGGCTGACCGAAGGGCCGTTGCTGCCCGTCCATCGCCTGATGGCTGTGCCGCGTGCGGTCGTCGCCGGTGGCGGACCAGCTGCCGATCACGTTCTCCGGCGCCAACCGCCCCGCCTCGATCTGCTGCCGATATGCCTCTTCCCGACCGGCGTTCATGGCAGTCAGCGACTCGGTGCGGGCGATCATCTCGCCGCGCAGCGCCAGCAGCCGATCAGCGTAGCGGCCGGCTATCTTGTCGATGTCCGCCGCCGACACTGGCTTTCCTGCCGCGATGGCCCGCTTCACGATCCCATCCAAGCGGCGATCGCGCCGTTGCCGGCCGAAGTACTCGGCCATCTGCGATGGGTCGCCGGTGGCCAGCTGCTGCCGCACGTTGGCGGCGAACTGCGCCTGCTGGGCGGTGAGACCGACCACACCACCTGTGCGCCGCCCCGTTTTACCAATCCGCCCAACCAGCTCCAGCGCGCTCTGCCGAGGGTTGGTGCCTTGGGACATTGCCCGCTGCAGGTGATGCCGCACCAGCACGCGCTGGTCCTCGACAATACCGCTGATCAGCCTGGACGAGTTCGTCCGCAACCATTCCTCCACGCCTTTGTTCCGCATATCGAAGCCGAACCGATGTAGCGGCATCTCGGTCTGCGGGTTGTACCGCCCGCGCACCTGTTGCCGCAGCGACAGGGTCGGCAGCTCCTTCATGCCCGCGTCGGCACCACCCACAAAGGCTTGGCGCACCGACTCGGCCACGGGCGACAGCTGCTGATCATCGAAGCCCAGCGCCTCGAGCACCGCATCGATCTGACCGGCGCGCAATAGCTCGGCCACCAGGTCCAGCTGCGCTTGGGATCGGACGGCCGCGATGGCTTGCTCGAAAGACTTCCGGATGGCCGGCTCAAGCCGGCGCGCGAGCAGCTCGAGTTCGCGAGGGGTCAGGTTGGCCATCAGCGTCGGGCATGGAACTCATAGAGCAGCACCTGGCCACCCGGGGAGAGCGGCTGCAGGTCCACGAAGTTGTACGGCACCCCGCCCAGCAGGATCCGGTCGTCCTTGCTTGGCTCAATGTCGATCGCGATGGACATCAGGCCCAGCTTGTCGCCCTTCAACACCAGCGCGGCATCGCGGTTGGTGAGGCTGTAGTCCAGATCCACCACGGTGCATGCGTGCTGGGTAGCTGGGCCGGGCTGCGGGTTGTGCGGCGGGCCACTGGGCGCGCCATCACGCTGCAACAGCGTTGCGTAGCCGAACCGGTCGATCAGCCGCGTGGCCGTAGCCTGCATGCGGTTGTAGAACGCGCTCATACGACACGCACCGCGGGCAGCAGCGCCGGCTTCCGCAGCAGCGGCGCCAAGATCTCATCGATGGCCGGAACCACCGGCCGATTCGGCACCTGCCCGGCCGCAGCCGCATCGGCATAGGTAACCTCGATGGGGCCGACCTTCTCCTTGGTCACGGCCTCGCTGGCGACGTAGTCCGGCGACAGGCTGCCGGGGCTGGCCAGCTCGCGAAGCGCCGCCTCGTAGGTTGCACGCTCGACCTCATCCGGCACCACGTTCGCGCGGAGCAGGTTGCCGCCATAGTCCCGCGCACCGGTGCGGGGCCATTCGTTGGCCTGGCCCCGCCCTTCGGTGCGCACGCCGGGGAACATCGACGCCCACCGGCCGCTGGCCAGCAGCACCCGATAGCGTCCATCGATGTAGTCCGTGGCACGAACCAGCGCGCCGGTGCGGGCTTCGTCCGTACCGAGCGCCCATGCCGCGTTGCCGCGCGCCTGGTGATAGCTGTTCGCTGCGTCCAGCGTGCCGTACATGGTCAGCCCTCGCCCTTCTTCGCCTCGGCGTCGGCGATGGCTTCCTTCAGCTTGCCGACGCCCCAGTGGCTGCCGACACCCGGGATGTTGAGCGCCTTGGCCTTTGCCACCAGCACGCCCTTGTCTTCGGGGACACCGTCCGCGCCGGCGCCCGCGTCCGCATCACCGCCGCCGTCCGAGCCCTCGCCTGAATCGCTGGTGCCGGCCGCGCCCCCCTTCATCGCATCGACGTCGGCGATGGCTTCCGAGCGCAGGCGCTCGATGGCGTCGGCCAGCTTCACCTCCCGCAGCACCTCGTCCAAGCGGTTCCAGTCCTCGACGGACAGACCGGAGGCATCATGCGCCGCGCGCACGACCTCGCTGAGCTGCACGGTGAGACCGTCGACCAGCTCGACCTGCGTCGGCAGGATGCTCGACCCCAGCAGGGTTGCGGAACTGGACGTCTGGGCGGTCGCAGCCTCGCCCTGAATCAGGATGTTGGCCCTGACCCAGCCCTGCACCACAGAGTTCTTCTTCAGCTGCTCCCAGTTCTGGACCAGGCTTTGCACGCCGGGCAGCAGAACAGTGCCATCGGGCAGGCCCAGCGGGCCCTTGTGGTTGTTCGTGATCTTCATGCTTCGCTCCAGTGAGGCCCCGGCATGCGGCCGGGGCCGTGCGGATCAGATGCCGTCCAGATAGACGACTTCCTTCGGCAGGCGAACGTCCAGGCCGCCAAGGCGCATCACGCCCGGGATGTCCCAGCGCAGCGGGCCGCTCTGCCAAGCCGGCAGGAAGCGGTGCGGCATCGGCATGTGCAGCTTCAGCACCTGCGGGTCGTTGCGGTACGCCACCAGGCGGGTGGTGCCGCCGACACCAGCGGTGTCCAGGCCACGCACGCCGCGCAGGGTCAGCTGCTGGCCGGTCTGTACGGTGTACAGGTTGTTGGCCATGAACCACTGGATCACGGTCATGTCGCTGTGCTCGCTCATCTTGCGAGTGGCCAGCAGATTGAACTTGGACCACGGCAGCAGCAGCGTGTCCGCGATCGAGGTCGTGTTGGTGCCGTTGAAGACGTTCAGCAGCGCCTGGTTGAGCACGCCGACGATCAGGTTGGTGTCGGTATCCACCGTCCAGCTGCCGGTCGAGGCCGCCACCGGCACAACGCCAGCGGCGTTGAACAGGCCGGTGAAGCCCTTGCTTTCATCACCGAGCAGCGCAACGCTGTCCACCATCTCTTCCGATGCTCGGCGCGCGGCCGCCGCATCTTCGGTGGACAGGTTGATGCCCAGCATCTGTGCGCGGCCGACCTCTTCCCAGCCGTAGCCGTAGCCGATACCGGCGGTGTGGACCGGCGTCTCGAACTTCGAGCGAGCGGTGCCGGCCTTGGGGATGTCATCGGCATTGCCGTTGATCCAGTCGGCCTTGCCGTGCTGGTCCTGCGAGTAGTACGTCACCGAGGTGGCAAACTCGCTGCCCGAGGTATCCACCGGCACCAGGGTCCGGTACTGGATGTCCGGGTAGACAGTGCGGTAAACGCCCGGCTCGATGATCGAGGCTTGGGCGACGACGAAGCCCAGTGCAGCCTGGGCGTCGATCAGGGGGATTGCTCCATTCATTGAGGTGGCTCCTTAGCCGAGACGGACGACGGCCAGCTGGCCTGCCGCGGTGGTGCTGGTGTCCCAGCGGGCGCCGGGGAAGGCGGTGTTGTCGGCTTCGACGTTGGTGAACGCCCCTGCGTCAGTCAGGAACACCGCATCGCCTGCGGCGACTGCGACGGCGGCGACAATCCAGGCATCGCCCTTTGTGCGGACTCGAGCGGACTCGCCGACGCCGAAGGCATCCGTGGCGCGGCCAGTGACCTGGCCATCGGTGACGCTCAGGCCGGATGCGGAGCGATCCAGCATCGCGATCCCGACGATCTTGCCGCCGGCGAAGGCCTTCACCGCCTTGTCAGTCGCGCCCTGCTCGACGGCCTTGCCGAAAGCGATGGCCGCACCTTCGACGGTGCGGGAGATCTCGGTCGCCGGCAGCATGGTGGCCGGGGCACCGGCGATCGCAGCTGCCTGGGTGTCGGGGTAATTGGTCTGCAATGCCATGGCTTAGGCGTCCTTCTGGTTGCGGGTGCGGTAGTCGAGGCCGGCCACCGAGGCCTGCCAGCCGTTGTCCTGGACAGTCGTGCGGTGTGCGGCGCCGTCACGCAGCGCCTGGCTGACCGGGTCGCGCGGCTTGGCGCTGTCCGCCAGGATGTCGAAGCGGGCTTCGATGTAGGCATCGGCCTTGCCGGCGACCGCGGCGTCCCCGAGCTTGGCCACCACGGCGGTCCGGCGGACTTCGGCGTCGGTCTTGCCGCTGTAGTCGGCGTCGTGGATGGCCTTGGCCTTGCCGACCAGGTCGGCACGCTGTTGCACACGCGCGTCGATGGCGCTGTCGGTGAGCACCTTGCCCTTCAGGTCGTCGCGCTCGGCCTCGAGCTTGGCGATGGCCGCGTCTTTGGCCACGATGGCCGCCTGGTGATTGGAATCGGCCGTGGCCGCCGCCGTGTGGGCGTCCTTCAGCTGCCCCTGCAGCTTGGTGATGGCCTGCATGCCGGCGTCGTTGGTCACGACGGACAGCCCATCGACCAAGATGGTCTTGTCGCTCATGGTTGGTTCCTTCTTCTGGTGATGGGGGCCGGGATCCGGAGCACCAGGGGCGCCCCCGTCCCCGATGCGAAGCTGTGCGCCGCCCCGGGCCTTATCGACCAGGGCGAGGTGGTTCATGCGCAGGTTGGTCTGCACGGCGTCGTAGGGCTGGCCGTCAGGGGTCACGCCGTCACGGAAGACGATCTCGGCGGTGTAGCCCATGGAAAGCTCGCGCTTGCCCGACTCGTAGGAGCGGATCGCGGCGGCATCCATCAGGACCAGTGGGACTTGAACGAACTCACCGTCGCGCACGACCTCGCCGCCGGTTTGACCCGCCGATACGGCCTTCCAGGTCGTCGCGTCTACCATCTTGGTGGGGTGATCCACGGTCGCCGGTCGATACGCATAGCTGCGCATGGCGTCCTGCGCAAACACCTCTTCAGGCGGGCGATAAAGCCGAACGATGTGCATGTCGGGCCGGCCCAGCTCACTGCCGAGGTAGTCCTGCACGCCGGTGCGCGCCACCTTTACGTCAGCCACGAGATAGCCGTCTGCGGTGCGGCGCGGAGCAGACACCGAGACGCGATCGGTAAGAAACATTGTTCAGTCCTCGCGGATCTCTTCGAACAGTTCAGGGCCCAGCACGATGCGGCCGCGGTACGGCTCGACCTTTTCCAGGTCGATTGGCGCCTTGCTCAAGCTGATGTGCGGCGTGTAGTCCGGGAAGTCGTGCGAGCCTCCGGCGCGGATGATGCTTTCGTGGCGCCACACCAGCGGCGAGGAAGCGAACATCAGGACAGCCGACATGCCTCCGAGCGGCTCGACCGCGCGTGGTCCACCCTCGGGGATCACCAGCTCATCCGTGCCCGAAGAGCCCCAGTCATTGGCGTTGCCGGCCTTGATCCAGTCGAAGGCCTGCCGCGAGTAGGCAACCGTCACGTGCAGGTCATCCCGCAGATCAGTGATGCCCTGCGCCCTTGCCCACGCCTCGATGTCGCCGGTGTTCACCACCTTGCGGCACACGTACAGCGAGCGGGGCTGGGCGTCCACGACTGCCGTCACCGCGGCACGCTCTTCGTCGTCCTGGCCGACCTTGTCAGCGTCGATGCCATCCGGATTCGATGCCGACCATTCCAGCATCTCAGCCTCAAGGCCTGGGGCCACCCCTGCCTCCGTGAGCATGTTCACCGCGACGGTGGACATCACGTTGTCAGGCAGCAGCCGGGTTTCAGCGATGGTCTTGATCGTCTCGGCCGTGGCCTTCCCGATCGCGGCCCGCTCGGTGTCCGTGGTCTGCCACAGGCTGCGCCAGTTGTAGAACACCTCCGCCGGGCGGCTGCCGAGCGCCGAGCGTATCAGGCACTCATCCAACACCTGCAGCGCAGGCTGCAGCACCAGCTCCTGGTTGCTGCTGATCCGGTCGTAGTAGTTGCGCAGGTCGCTTTCGCCGCTCGCGTTGAGGCCGCCGGGTGACTGGCCCAGAAGGCGCGTCATTGGAATGTCCGAGGCACCCGACACCAGCTGCAGGAAGGCCATCAGCACGTCAGTGAGCCCACCGAACTGCGCTGTCTTCTGCTCGTACTCTTCGGCGGCGTCCATGAGCAGCGTGCCATTGATCCCCTTGGCCATCATCGCCAGCTGCAGCCTCTGCAACATCTGCGCTTCGAACTCTGGGTCGGCCAGCCGGTCCATCAAGTCAGGGATCTTGACGATGTCGACCTTGGCCTCGAACACCAGCGAGGCGATGTTGCCGGCGGTGGCATCGGCATCTTTGATAGCCCTGCTGATGGCCAGCAGCACGGAATCACCCCACCCATCACCAGCATCCAGCTCAGGATCCGCCTTGGGCGCGCCCTGCAGGATGACCAGGCGGGAGGGGTGGATCCTCAACTGACCAGCGGTGCCGCTGCTCAGGTTGTAGTAGGCCGGCTTGCCGTAGCCCGGCGACTCGGGGTCAAGGTCCAGCTCGCCCGCCTGCAGCACGCGCTTGGACAACACGTTGATTTGCCGGATTCCACCCCTGCCCAGCGAGTCGGCCTGCAGAGGCTGCAGCGGATCGCTCTGGCCCGTGCCGATGTACAGCGCCGCGCCGCCGGTGAGCCGCGCGCGGATCAGTGCCTCGAGCAACTTCTGCTGAAGGCCCAGGCGCTTCTCTTCTGCCTCGATGGCGGTGATCTGAGCCTGATCGGCGCTCCAACCGCGCCACTTGCGGCAGCTGTCCATCGCCGGGATGTCGATGACCTTCCGGGCCAGCCAAGTGCCGCGATACGCATTGGATGCGTCAGCCTCTGGTAGGTGCGGCACGCCGTAGAACGACCATGCGGCCTTGTCACGGGGGGTGCCGAGGTTGGCGACCAGGTTGACCAGCCCGTCCTTGATTTGTGCGAGCTTGCCCATCAGAGCGCGTTCCCGAGGTTGTAGTTGCTACCGCCCATGGCATTGAATGCGCGCGCGCATGCGTCCACCTGGTCGTCGTTGTTGCCGTTGGGGAACATCCGGAACTCGTCCAGCAGCTTCTCGTTCCACTCGGCACGGAGCATGCGGACGTTCCCCACGTTGATCTGGGCCGCCAAGGGGGATGCACGGGTGACCTTGTCGCCGGTCTCGGTAGTGAACTCGAAGGGCACTCCGGCCAGTTTCTTTCCGAGGTAGGCGGCTTGGGCCTTGCCGGCCTGGCCCGGGTCCTGTGGAAGCGACTGCTTGCACCGGTCGGCCTTGGCTGTGTTGACGATCAGCTTCTCCACCTCATCCGGCCCGCCACGCTCACGGACAACGTTCACGATGTAGATCAGCCCGTCCCTGTCACGCGCGAGCTTCGCCCCGGCCGTCCAGTCGCCGGCGTCCTTGGTGGCCGCCAAGTCCCAGCCGCGCAGCATGCGCAGCCCAGTCGGCAGCGCATCAATGATCTCGATCCTGCCAGCCTTGATGATGCCGCCGGCCAGAGGTGAGGGCCGTTGCTGGTACTGCCCGGCGAAGACGTAGGGCATGGCCTCCTGCATTCGCAGAAGGTCCGCCACGCTGTGCTTCTCTGGCCAGAGCGCCTCGCCTTCTTCCGACAGAGCTTCAAAGCACACATGCTCCCAGACCTCGCCGTTGCCGCCGGCGCAGGTCGGCTCGCCCGGCTTCCGTCCCAGCAGCCAGCCGGCCAGGTCGCCCTCATGCAGGCGCTGCATGATCACAATGATCGGGGTGTCGGCGCTATTCACGCGCGACTGCAGCGTGTTGTTGAACCAGTCCAGGACGCCGCCACGGACCTTGTCGCTGCCCGCCTCATCCGGCTTGTGCGGGTCATCGATGATGATGGCGCCGCCAAAGCCGGGCCGGGACTTGCCGGCGCCGAAGCCGGTCACCGTGCCGCCTGCGCCGGTGGCGTACACCACCCCGCCCTTGCTGGTCCGCCAGTCGCCCTTGGCGCTGCTGTCCTTGCGCAGCTCGACCTCTGGGAAAATCTCCCCATAGACCTCGTGCTGCACCAGCTCGCGGGCGTTGGCGCTGTTGTTCAGTGCCAGCGGCGCGGCATAGCTGATATGGATGAACTCGGAGTCAGGCACCTTGCCTAGGCACCACGCTATCCAGTTCACCACCGCCAGCTCGGTCTTCGAGTACCGCGGTGGCAGGTTGATCACCAGGCGCTTGCACTCGCCTCGGTAGACCCGGTTGAGCGCCTCACACAGCTGAGCATGGTGCTTGGCCCGCATCCACGGGAAGCCCTTCTTCCTCAAGAAGGTGTAGCGGCTGAAGAAGTAGAAGTCCTCTCGGGCCAGCTCGGCAGCGACCACCTTCTGTTCGGCGGTCAGCTCTGCCACGTCACACGTCCTCCATCAGCTCCCTTGCCACGTCACGGAATCGGCCGGGGGTCATGTCCGCGTTCTGGATGGGCCCTCCGTTCGGACCACTGTGCTCATGCTGCTGGCGGTTCGTGTAAGCCCCGCCAGTCTCCTTGGCCGCCTGCTCGATCAGCTGGGCAGCCAAGGCCATGTTCTTCATGCCTTCGGCCTTGTTGGCCATGCGGTTCAGGGCACGCAGGCGGACCGCCCTGTTGGCGATGGGAATGTCCGCCGTCTCAGCCTTGAAGCGCTCGCGGGTGTCGTTGAACAGGTCCACCCAGCGCTGCGCCAGCTTCTGGCCAGCGCGCTTGTTGGGGTCGTGACCTTCCACAACCTGGCGGGAGACTTCCACCTTGAACTCGGTCTTGACGGCCTCCACCACCTGCGACGGCGTGTCGAAGCACGCCAGCTGCTGGACGATGAAAGTCTTGATCTCGCTACTGAGCGCGGCCATCGGCTGGAACCCTGTCAGGCCCAGTCAGGTTCAGGCAGCCCTGAGCAGGCAGGTGCCACACGACCGGGCGATGTTGATCTTGGCCACCTCAGGCGGCGCTTTGGCGGCTTCCACGAGCCGCTGAACCTCGGCACTGGGCCCATACCGACGGACAACCCCCACGAACTCATCCACGTCGTGCGCGCGCATCGCCAAGCAGGCTGTCCCGTCCCTGTGGAACTTCGGGGCACCGTACTGATCAGTCTCCTGGCTCAGGTGGTACAGCTCGTGCTCCACCAGCGCGCAGAACTCCGCATCGCTGCAGGTGGCGCAGTAGTCGGCTGCCAGGGTGATGACCGCAGTAGGCACCCGGCCGAACCAGTCCACCATCTGGCGTTCCATGCGGCCCTTCTGCCAACCACCAGCGCGGAAGGCCACCAGCTCGGCCTGGCCCACTACCGTCCGGCCCTGCTTGGTGAATCCGCTGGACGCCCAGAGGACCGAAACGTCTGCACTCTGCAGGTGCTGGTGGTCCGGGTTGAACAGCTCACCGCCTTCGTCCAGTACATGAGCCTCGATCCAGCCCCACACTTCAGGGGCTGGCTGGAACCGGGCGCACAGGTCGGCGAAATCCTCTTCGTGGACTGCAGCCATATTTTCCGGGGGTAGCGGACGGCTCATGGGCTACTATTTCCCAACACCAAACGGAGCTTGAGCATGGAGTATGGCCCCGCAGTTGAAGCAGCGATCTTGATGGATATTGCAAATGGAGAAGACCCAGGCGAAGGGAAGAAACGCTGGGCTATCCGAATGGGATACGCCTCTGAACAGAACGGCAAGCTTGTCCTAACGGATGCCGGAAGCCTGAAGCACTGGGGCCCTAGTCCGGGGTAGGCACCGGCTTGCCCTGCACCTGCTCGACCCCTTCCAGCTGAGCCTCGTACTGGAGCAGGCAGCGCTTGCGACCGTTGCTCACGGCGAACACCTGGGAAGGCCGCCCCTCCCGGATCCAGCTGCAGCGCTTGGTCAGTGCCGCGTCGATTGGCACATAGGTGGCCACCGGCACCTCCACAACATCGGGTGCCGGCGGGTTGGCCCTGGGCTGCTGGCCGGCGCATGCCGCGAGCAAGGCTGCGGCGGTGGCAATCACGATGACGCGCATGTCAGTACCCCTTCAGCGCCGGACAGGCGGAGTCGAGCAGCTCGAGGGCCGCCTTGCATGTGTCGGGGCGCTGCTCGTATCGGGCGCGCCAGGTGGCAGCGTCCGATTCGGATGCCTCGATCTTGCTGGCCAGGACCTTGAGCGCCTCGGCGCTCTCCGCCTTCAGGGCTTCCAGCTTGGCCGCTTCGGCGCGGAGCGTGGCGGCGATGTCTGCCAAGCGGCGGTCGCGCTCGGCAACGTCGCCCTGCAGTCGCTTGGCGTCCGCGTCCCAATCAGCCTTGACCTTAACCACCTGGGCGCTCAGGTCACGGATGCGCTGCTCTTTCTCATAGGCCGAAAGCCCAGAGACCATGCAACCGAACGCCAGCACGGCGCACACCAGCTTAATCTTGCTGCCGGGCTTGCGGAGCCATTGGAGCGCGTCTGCGGCGGCGCCGACGACCAGCTCCCATGCGGCCCGCAGGAATCGAATCAACACGCTCATGGCTTGTCGCCTCCGAAGGCGCCAGTGGCTTTCTCCACCATGCGCACGTAGCCGGGCAGCAGCCGGCGGATGAGAACCCCGGACAGGCCAGCCAGCGGCAGCTGCGGCGCACCGGCTAATGTCGGCCAGACAGAGGCCGCTACCGCAATCACCCATGCGGCCACGATGGCGTAGGCAACCACCGCCACTCCCAGGGCAGCCCACCGGGCGGACGTCTGGAGCAATCGGTGCCCACGTCGGCGGCTGGAGTCCGCAGCTACCCGTCCAGCGTCTTGCTCGGGCAGGAGCAGCACCCCGATCAGAGCACCGGCCATCGCGACCAACAGCACCGACTGGGGAACGCCGAGGATGATGCGCTCGGCCTGTCGCAGCGCGTCGGCCGTGGCCGGCGCAATCACTGCCGCTGTGAACGTTCCCACCACGGTCTTGACGATGCTGACGGGCTCGGTCACTTTGCGCCTACCTGTGGTGGGCTGAGCCCCACGATCTCTGCGGTGGAATCGACGCTTGAGGTGACGCCGCTGAAGTCAGGGCGCCGCCCCAGCTCGATCGCGCGCTTGGCGGCTGCGTACACGTCAAGCAGCGTGCTCAGCTTCTGCTCGTGCTGGCCGTAGCCGGCTCCCGGCATGCTGGCCCATATGTTGCTCACCGCGGCGATCGCCTCAGCGATCTTTCCCGCTTGGATAAGGGGGAGCGCACGGCGCTCTCGGATCTGCTGCAGGGCGATCTTGTCTTGGCTCAGCGGAGTGAAGTCCGACAGGCGAAGGCCCTTGCGGTACGCGTCGTAATAGCGCCGCAACAGCTGATAGCGTCCGGCCGCCGTGGACTGGATCTTAAGCTTGGGAAGGTCCACCAGCACGCGGGGGTGATCAGCGTAGCTGGTGAACAGGCCGCCTCCAACGATCACGTCGTAGCCGCGGTCGTTCGTCCGCTGCCTGCCGTTGTCGGTGCCCTCGGCCCACGCCAGCATGTCCAGGAAGGCCACGACGTTCACGCCGCCGGCCTGTTGGGGAGTGATCTGAGCCACGCTAAGCTCCTGGGGGAGATTCATTTGATCGCAAAGAGGAAACCCATTGATGTCCCTTCTCCCGTCACCTTCCACCTTCTGGGCGGCGCTCTCGGCTTGGGCGGCCTTGTGGTCGGCCCTCGCCTCGCTCTTATCAGCAATCGGGACGTTTGCAGCGGCCGCCACCGCACTCTTTATTTGGAGATCTGACACTGCCGCCCGGCAAAGGGATAGGCGTGCCGATGCAAGGGCTCTCGCCCGGCATCTAATGGGAGAAGTTCAAACAATATGTTCGCTAACGCACACGCTAGTCACGAGCGAACTCGCACAGCCTGCCAATCGGGACAAAGTGGTTGCAAGGTTCACTGAGGACCCTGCAGGGCTAGTCCAACGCATTGCAATTGGCGAAAGGCTTATCAGCCCACGATTCGAACGACTCAGTGAAAAGCTAGGGATACTTCCGGCTGTAACCACCGACGCCGTGACGCTCTTCACTTCGTCAGCACTAGGCCTCGGAAACATGATCAAGGCTCTGCGCGGCTATCCGAAGACGGACGCAGAGTCGATAGATGAAGTGCTGTACATCATTCGGACCGTGCACGAGGATGCCGTGGCCCTCCATGTCGCTCTGGCAGAGGCAACTGGAATCGGCAAAGATCGGCTCGAGATTTTGAAGGCAGGCCTCAGATCTATTCCCTGAGCTGCGAGCGTCGAGCATTCAAGAGCGTTGATCCCCCGTCGATGGCGGGGCTATTGAGTTTGGCCGGCGGCCAAGTCTCGCGATGATGGGGATTCTGCACCTCAGAATGTAGAGTCATCAACTCTACATTCTCAGGCGCTAGGCAGCGCGGGCCTGCGGGGTCCTGTCGGAGTTACTCAGTGCGCGGGAGAGCTGGCGGGCTGCGATGTCCACTTCCCGATTTAACTCTGACAGCAGCCACTCAAATACAGGCTTCCAACGCTTCGGGTAGTCGGAGGGATGACATCCCATCGCCAGCGCTCGGCGCCGGTCCGGCAGCGGCTCGATACCGGTGCTCCTGCAATCCGGGCAGGCCTTTTCGCTGACCTGACCCGTGCCACGGCAGTTCGTGCAGCGATTGCCGCTGGCCAGTTCCAGCACCACCGCATCCACCATTCGGGACAGGTGCTGGTAGGTGTTCCTCGGCCAGGCATTGGCCTTCGCCAGCACCACCGCCCCCTCCCTTTCACGCAGCTGCCGGCGCTGACCGTCAGTGAGCCCGCGCCGAGTGAGCGAAACCACAGCTTGGGCGAACTCAAGATCCGCTTCGGCATCGGCAACTGCGCGCGCGCGCCGGGTGAACTCGGGGCGCACGATGGCCAGCACTGCCTCGGCAAGCTTTGCGCGGTGGCGCGTGGCCCCGTCCGGGAGGTAGACGGCCTCCATGACCTCCCGACCGAGGCCGGCCGGAACCATGCCAAGCGCCGCTGCGATGTCTGAGGTGGTCAGGGCCGGGGTGCCGCCGCCCTGCCCGACGTCGAAACGCACGGTCTGCGGGTTGAGCCTGGCCAGCATTTCGCGGCGGTCAGCCATGGGTGTTGTCTCCTGCGCTGTTGCTGGTGGTGGAAAAGTGTTCGGCCACGGTCAGTATCTCGATCACGCAGCCGGGGGCGTCCAGGGCATCCGCTCCCTCGCCGGGGTAGCGCTTCGCTGCGGTGCACTCGATGACCCGGGCGTCGTCGCGCCAGATGCCAGCATCGGTCAGCGCGTCTTCGGTGGAACGGACCAGCTTCGAAAGGTCTGGCAGCTTGCTAGGGAACACACGACGGCGCTTCGGTGCGCTCAGCGGTTTCGGGAGGGTGAACGTCATCCGGACCTGCAGCGGTTCGTCCAGCACCGGCAGGGCTAAGTGCGCACGCACCTGCTCGGCGGCCAGCTTGACGTCTTGGCGCCAAGGCCGAACCTTCTTCGAGGACTCGGCGAGGATGGCCCGGCCGCTCTTGGCCAGCCCCTTGAACGACTTGCTGCCCTGCGGTGCCGGCGACCCGTAGACCACGATCCGGATGCTCATGCGGCCACCTGGATGGCGCCCATCTGCCACAGGGCCAGCATCGTGCGTTCGTGGCCGCGCTGCCAGATCTCGGCCTTCTCTTCGCGGGTGTAGCGCCGCCCTTGGTCCAGCTCGCGGTGGCATGCCCGGCAGGCGCTAGCGACAAAACAGTCGTGCGCTTTCAGCGCGCCCCCTTTGCCATGCCGGGACTGGTTGCTGTGCGCGGGCTCGCCGAAGCCGCCCTCGCAGCAGCCTTCAATCTGCAGGGTGCATTCCACTTGATAGGTGAGGTCTAGCAACGCGCGGTCGCGGTAGTTGCCGTGCATCAATATCTCCCCACGTGGTCATTAGCAACCATTACGATTGAGCCCTGAAACCTGACAGGTGATCCATGGAAAGGAAAAGCGTGAGCCGAGACTCTGCCGTACTCATGATCATGGCTTTTGGATTCGGCGTGCTCGTGGCCTGGGCGCTCTTCTACGTATGGGGGAGCTTCCCCACAGTCAGAGAATTCGATCTTCCCGCCTGGACTCAGGCGATAGGCAGCGTGCTCGCCATACTTGTTGCCATAGCGGTCCCCGCATGGCAACACCAGAGATCTAATGATCGAGAGCAACGAAAAGAGAATGCACGAGCCCTTCTTGCGATAGCTCGGGCCAATTCGGAGTTGGGCGATTTCATCTGCAACATCCAAGTGCTTGGCCTTCTCGGCAACCGAACTAACGACTTCGAACCCATCGAGTCTGTGATTCGGGCAACAACGATGCCTGCGTCTCTGATGGAACTCATGGGTACAGCACATGAGTTTCCCGATGAATCGCAGTACATCGTGCGATTCTTCAGCAGCTTGGGCGCTGTCAACAAGCTCGCACGGTCCTATCACCGAGATTTCCATCGCGGGAGTCTGCAACCGGGCTCCGTAGAGGCGCTTTTCAAACACCTCGACATTTGCGCGTCGATCGGTGAAAGACTTTCCGATAGATTCCTCATGGTTCTCACGCAGCACGCTGGCACTCCCCCGAAGTAAAGTCTCCGGGGTTGAACCCAAGCCCCAGCAGAACCGTGTCCGACCACTGCACAGGCCGAGCACGAATGCCCTGCTCCTCTGGGTGGTCACCGATCTGCACCAGCACGGTGATGGCGTCGCAGGCCAGCGACCGGGTGAGCTTGAGGCTGGATCCGCCAAGCATGATGTGACCGGGCGCTCCCTGCCCCCGGTCGATGGCCGGCATCAGGCGCCAGCCCAGCATCGTGCCGGCCACCATGTGCCGCCAGTCGTCCTTCGTGAGGCGCTGGCCGTGCCAAGCAAGTTGGGCGGCCAGGTCGCCGCAGATCGCGTTTAGCATGCGCTGCTGCTTCGGGGTCATCATGCCCTCGCCGCGCTGCCTCCAGTCTTCGGGCTTGAGATCGCTCATGCGGCGTCCTTGGTGAGGGCGGCTTCCCACGCGGCAGCCGTATCTGCTGCGTGCGTGCTTGGCGGCTGAACCGGCTGCATCAGTCGCTGATGCAGCATCGAGTGGAACGCGGTAGCGCCGACGCGAACCTTGATGCGCGCCATAGCCGACAGCAAGATCTGAGTTTCCCCCTCGTGGAAACGCTGCTTGAACTCCCACGGGTTTTCGTCGCGATACCAGCGCTTCGGCTCATGCCCGGACGTGAGGAAGACGCGCCGCCCTGATACTTCCAGGAGTCCCCACCGCGGCGGCAGTTCATCTGCGCGGAGCAGGCCTTTGGGCGCCATGAAGTAGCGGTACTGTCCGAGGCCGCGCGCCGGGTCAGCTCGGAACGGCTTCTTCCTGTCAGCCAGGAAGTCGGAGCGGCTCACCTTGCATTCCACTAGCAGCGTGCGCCCGGTATACCAACCGATCGCATCCGGGTTTTCACCGTTGCCGGTCGCCGCGCACAGCTCTTCCAGCACTACCGAGCAACCTGCAGTGTTTCGCAGCCAACGTCCTGCCACCTTGACCAGGTCGGCGTGGGTCAGACAAGTCATGTCGCTTCCTTCTTCGTCAGGGGGCCGGCGTAGTACGTAATGGGCACCTGCCGCATGCCTACTCGCCAGTCGGTCTGGCCGCGCACCCCGTAGATGACCAGCGGCTTCTCGCCGTAGCCGAAGCAGGCGTACCAGCCTGGCTCAGCAACGGGCTCGGCCGCGTCGCGCAGCTGCAGTTCCAGCTTCGGCAGGTCACGCGGCATGACGCACCTCAACCTGCTCCGGAGCGGCCGTTTCGGCCGGTGCAGCCTCCGACTCTGCACCCATGCCGATTCCCAGCTCGCGGGCGATGTCGCCCATGTGGGCCGCAACCTGCTCGCGCGTGGCCGGCACCGACTGGCGGACCTCGTGCGTGATCTCGGCCACCGGCGCCGGCGGCAGTTCCGCGCCGCGCATCACCGCTTCCTTGGCCCGGTTGTAGGCGGCCTGCAGCAGCTTGTCGGCTTTGTCGGCGCTGGCCAGCCGGTAGCGGTGGCCGTCCAGGTACTGCCACACCAGCCGGGTAAAGCCGTCCTGCATGGCTGTGTCGGCGCGCACCGCGTCGAACGGCGGAATGCCCAGGCACATCATCCGGAACTGCGGCAGCGTCGGCGGCCACGGCTCTGCGCTGGCGATGCATGCGGCCAAACCGTCCGCGAGCTGCCTACCGGACAACCCGGAAAGTCCCTTCGACCACGTTGTCGCCGCAGGGCCCGCCGGATTCGCTGTGTAGGCGCTGGTCCACTTGTGGCCGTAGATCTGCGACATGTGCCGCCAAAGCTGGTCCATGGAGTTCTGAGACTGCACGCGCGGCATCTGCGGCTCCGCCGGCCTGCTCTCGGGCTTGGATGTAATGCTCGACTTCGTCGGAAGGTGCGAGGCGACGTGTTCCATGGTTCGATCCGGTGCTGGTGTTGACGGGCTTGGGGCCTTCGGCATGGCGAGCCCGGGCGGCGGTGATCGCCCAGGCGAACGGTTTCGCCACCGGTGGTGCGCGGGCTAAGCCCTCCCCGACGGTGTCGGCCAGAGCCTCGGGCGTCACCCCCTCTTCCAGCGCGGCGATGAGGTCCGGATGGCTCGGGTTCGTCGTGTGACACCCAGCCTGTCGCATCAGCACGCAAGCACGCCCAGCGAGCGTCGCGCGCTCAGAGATCTCTGGTGCTTGCTGAGATCTATCTGGAGTATGTATCCCTGTCCCTGTCCCTGTCTTAGCCGTGACGCGTCCGTGACCTGTCACCGTGACAGGTTGTGTGACTGGTGGCGTGACAGGTTCGCCCGGGTCACAGCCACCCGCGTCGTCATCACCGTCGCCACCACCCCTGTCCTGGCCATTGACCAAACTCACCTGCAGGCCCTGTCGTTCCAACAGCTTGCGAAGGTCGGCGGTCTTGATGTTCCAAGGCGGCGTATTGCCAGTGCCGCGCAGCGCGGTGAAGGCCAGCGACCGCCATTCGCGCTCGCGCCGCTTGCGCTCAGCCTCGTTGTTCTTCCCCGCGCGGTACTCTTGCCGCTCTGCCCACGCTTCTGAGGCCTTCTCGGCAACGACGGGGTGATACCAGCGTCCATCGGTGCACAGAAGGAATCCGCGCATGGCTCCGGCCTTCACCGCCAGCCAGCCGCGCACGTCCCGACCGAAGCCCGCATAGGCGGCTAGTGCCTGGTCGTTGTTCGGCAGGCTCGCCGCCGGCAGCTGGTTCCATGCGGCGCACCAGAGCAGCACCGCGGCACGGAACTCATCGCCGGTGGCCAGGATGGCCAGCTCACTGTCGCGCAAGCGCGAGACGTCGAGCGGCATGAACGGCATACCACGCAGGTCGACGTCAGGGGACACCAGTGGATTCATGTCAGGCAGCCAGGGGCGTCTCGTTGCTGGCCCACACCGGCAGCCAGGTCTGGCAGCGCTTGCGGCTCATGCTGCAGATACGCGCAACGCCATGGACCACCAGTCCATCCGCTTCCAGCTCGGGCAACCGGCGGGCGACCATGTGCCGGTCAAGGCCGGCAGTGAAGGCCAGCTCGCGGCTGGTCAGGCCAGCATGCTTGCGCACTGCAGCAGCGACCTGGGCCTGCTGATGGGCCTGCGTGCCCGACTCCACGAGTTCGTGTCCAGCCTCATGGCTGGTGTCGGGGTCTGTGTTGCGTGCAGGGATCCGTGTCATTCAGAAATCCTCTTGGCGAACGCGGCGTCACTGACTTCGCGCATGGACATGAACTTCGGGGGCTCGGGCGACGGGCGCTGGATCTGCCCGCCCTTCTTTAGGAATGCATCCATGTCTGCTTGCAACCTCGCGCGCTCAACGTCCTTGGCGCGGATGTCGTGGTCGAACTGGTTCACAGCACGCCTCGCTGGCCCTTGGCCTCGCGCAGCTTTGCCATCAACAGAATCAAGGCCGCATGGATCCCGGCGGCGGCGCTCTGCAGTTCGCTGAACTCGTTATCGGTGATCAGACCGTCGGTCAGGGCGCTGTGGAGCGCCTCAGCGAACTGCCCCTTGCTGGCGGACGTGGCCAGGATTGTGCTGGTCAGACAGCGCGCATCGTCCGGGGCCTCCAACAGGTGCAGGCCATAGCCGTGCTCAGCTGCCAACGCGATCAGGATCCGGTGGTCCCCGGTCAGCCCCATGATGTCGTTCGCCTCGACCAACGACAAAGCATGCGTGGTGTTGTTCGGGTTGACCTTGTTCCGGAGCACCGCACCGGACATGGAGCGCTCTTCCCCCTTGTCGTTCACGGTAATCAGGCGGGTGGCCAACGCCTCGGCGCCGCCGGGCGAGTCCTTCACTGTCTTGTGGGCTGCATCGAGAATGTTCATGGGCTCGCTTCGTGAACGTAGATAGGTATCTGGCTGGGGCGCACCATCTGCGCCATGGACAAAAACAGCGCAGGGACGTCAGTGAACAAGGTCGTGACGTTGACCCGCATGTGCGGGAATGCCTTCGTGGTGCGGCGGGTGAATGGAAAGGCAAAGGCCTTTCCGCTCACCCTCCCTGAGCTGGGTCCAGTGCCAGAGGGCGGCGGGCAGGTGGTCTGGCTTTGGGGTAAGCCGAAAGACTAAACATGGCGAGTAATTTCCTGCGAGTTCAAACCCGTCTCATTGCAACTTCCGTGCATGCTTCGCGCGCCCTGCATTTCGGGAACTTTCGTTACGCACTAAGGGTTGCTGGGCTCTTGTGCTGGCCTCCCGGGCGTATCGACTCTTCAACTTGTAGCAAGGCAGTCATTTCGAAAATTGCCTCGCCGCCTATGGCGCATGCGACAGCCTCATTGCTTGGCGGCATATCAAGCAGCCTCCGCGTGGTCGTCGTCGTTGGCCGGGGCTGGGCCGAAGACGTCAGGCCGCAGGTAGTGACGGCTGACGCCCGTCGCGGCCTCGATCGCCAGGACATGCCGAGCCGGCACCGGCCTGCTGCCGCTCGTCCACTGATTGACTGCCTGCGGCGTTACGCTCAGAAGCCGAGCTATACCGGCCTGCCCGGTTCCGTACTTCTCGATGGCGATGGCGATAGCGTTCATGACGCCATCTTAAGCAGCGCTTTAGTCTGCAGTCAAGCGATGCTTTCTTACAATGCGCTGCACTAGGCCGGACAATCAAGCAATGCTTGACAATATCGCCATGGCGGCCGCCATACGAACGGCCATTGATGAGTCCCCGCTGACACAGAAGGGCGTCGCAGATGCTTTCAAGGTAACCGAGCAGGCGGTCTCCGGCTGGCTTCGAACCGGTAAGGTGGACAAGCGCAAAATCCCGAAGCTTGCCCAGCTCACTGGCAAGCCCCTCTCTCACTTCGGCATGGGCGGCTTTGATGAACCTGTCGCGCCCCCTGCGACGTCGCAAAGCTATGTTCGGGTCCAGCAACTGGATGCCGAGGCAGGGATGGGTGGGGAAACGACCAACGACGATTACCCGGAGATCATACGGGCCATGGATTTCGAGCCGGCCTACATCAGGTCAATTATCGGCTTTGTGCCAGCACCTGGCCGTTTGGTGCTGGTGACCGGTCGAGGAGACTCTATGATCCCCGTAATCCAGCCGGGCGAAAGCCTGATGGTGGACAGCGGAATCACCCACTTCGATGGCGATGGCATCTACCTCATCAACACCGGCAATGGTCAGCAGATCAAGGGGCTGCAAGACCGAGGTGATGCGATCTACGTTGTCAGCGCGAACACCGCACTCTATCCGGCGTTCCCGTTGCCGGCTAATGCGTTGATCGGCGGCAAGGTGTATCTGCGGAACAGAATTGACCGGCTCAACTGATTCGGCGGGGGACGCATGAAAGCACTAGGAATTATGGCTGGCGCACTCGGCATCGTTATGATGATGTTTTCCTGCACCATGGATGTAAGCGTCTCAACGCCCTACGGGTCGAGGGTTAACAATCTCGGTCTGATGCAGCAGCAAAGTATGCTCGTGAACGTCAGCTTGGGGCTCATGCTCATCGGTGTCGTTCTATGGATCGCTGCGCGCCGCAAGGTGGTGGACCCCAAAGACTACGCAACGCCGTCCGCCCCCACTTCGGATGAGCTCAAAGACCTAGACGTTCTTCTCGCTGACAAGGGCTGGACTGGAATTGCCTTGCGCGCTGATGATCCCAGAGTTGTGCACTCTGTCACTGCCGGTTCCGTCGCAGATAGTGTGGGCGTCAGGGCTGGTGATCGGCTTATCCAGATTGACGGCAGTTTTACCGGCGCCGACCTGCGACAGAACGTGATCCTGTTGTCTGGAGATCCCGGGACAGTCGCGTCTCTTACTCTTCGACGTGGCGATCAAGCCATCGAGGTCGAGGTGGATCGAGAGGGCAGCGATGATCGGATTCCTTCCAGGACGCACGTCGATCCATCATCCGAGCAATCCAGCCGCGCTAAGGCGCCGTCTGACCAAGGACAGGAAGGGTACGGCGCATGGCTCTATGTCGCCATCTTCGCATTCGGTCTCGTACTGCTTTACTTGCGCTTGAGTTGACTTAAGTCGTTGTTTTTTACTCCCAGGCCCGTCATCCGACGGGCCTTTTTCATTTCTCCGCCCAAATAAATTAAAGCACTGCTTGACTCGCAGCTAAAGCGGTGCTTTACTTGCTCCGTCGCCCAGCACCCCGCTGGTAACGGAGACTTCGAGATGCGATTCAAGCGTCGCCCCCTTTGGATGTGGATCGGTGCGGTGTACGTGCTGGCAGTCTTCGCCAGCGCTGCTGCCATGGCAGTCGGCGTACGTCCGGCTGGGATGGGAGCCTGACAATGGCCGCCTTGACGGAACTGCACAGCGAGTCCGACCTGCGCCGACTGCGCATCGAACGGTCAGCGCTCACAGCCAACCTGATCAGCTCTGGCCTGCGCATGCCTGGCGCGGACATCGCCTTCAGCGCTGCGTCCTTCGCCGGTGCCACGCCGGCTGACGCCTGGGAGGCTGCCAGGCGTCATGAGCTGATGAGCATCGGCTTCCCGGACGAAATCGAAGCCAGCGGTGGGCTCAGCTACCCGCGCGGCCTCTCCGACGTCGCCGCCTCGCAAAAGCGCCGGCAGGAGCTGATCGACACTTGCCGCGCCCTGCCGAATCCGTTCTCCGAAAACTCTGTTGCGATCCTGCGCGGCAACGCCGACCTGGAGCGTGCGGCATGAGCGCGCTGACCTCCAAGTGCTACCGCAACCGGACTGGCTTCAAGGACGACACCGACTTCGTTGAGGTGCTGTCCGACGGCACCTCGATCATCCATACCAAGACGGGCCGCCGGAACCAATTCGCTCATGACTTCCACGGGTGCATCTCTCGAGGCGAGTGGGTCGAGGTCCAGCCTGCAACGCGAGCCCACGCCGCGGCGGGTGCCGCATGAGCGCGCACGTCCTCCCCTTCCCGATCCAGACCCCAAGCCAGGTCTACCTGTTGCAGAGCGTGCGCGCTGCGGCCACTCGCTCCGGCTTGGATGTGAACGAGACGGTGCGCGAGTTCGTGGCGGCCGGATGCACCAAGGAAGCCCAGAACCGCATTTGGGAGCGCGCGCGCCGCCGGCGTATGGCGCTGATCTACGGAGGTGTCGAGTGAAGCTGTTGGTAGAAGAACTGAAGCTTCTGGCAGCGCTCGCGGGGATCGTCGTGTGCCTGCTCGCCCTTATCGGGCTGGCAAGCATGGCGCTGCAGGACTACCTGCGAGGTGCCTACTGATGGCCCGGCATCCTGTGACCCTGCTCGCTCCTGTCGCGCTGTGCGCGGCGGTGAGCGGGTTCTGCATCGCGCTGACTGTCCGTGCCTTCCCTCGGGGCGCCGACACTTTCTTCCTGGTGGGCTGCATCGGGGCCGTCTTCTTCGGCCTCCGCGCCTTGATCGAAGCGCGTCGCGCTTGGCCGAAGTTCCGCACCGATTCGGCCCACCTCACGGCGCTGCGCCGCTCCGTTCCCTTCACTCGCATCAACCTCCCCAAGGACGACATCCGATGAGTTCTTCCCTCGCTCCTCAGCAACCGGCGATGACCGGTGAAACCCGCGCGCTTGCGCTGATGCCCACCTCGATCGACCAGGCTATTCAACTGTCCGAGGTGATGGCTAAGGCCAACCTGGTGCCCGAGCACCTGCGCGGCAAGCCCGGCGACTGCCTGTTGATCGTGATGCAGGCCCAGCGGTGGGGGATGGACGCGGTCAGCGTGGCGCAGTGCACGTCAGTAGTCCACGGCAAGCTCTGCTACGAAGGCAAGCTCGTGGCCGCTGCTCTGTATTCCATGGGCGCCATCGAAGGCCGGTTGGAGTATGACATTCAGGGGACCGGCCAAAACGCGAGCATCACGGTCACCGCCACCCCGCGTGGTGGAAGGGGCCCGCAGTTGGTGCGCGGCACCGTGAAGGATTGGCGCACCTACGGCAAGGACAAAACCGGCGCCCGCATCGACAACGCTTGGGACAAGATCCCTGAGGACATGTTGGTCTACCGCGGCACCCGCCAGTGGGCACGCCGCTACGCACCCGAAGCGTTGCTGGGCGTTTACACCCCCGACGAAATGGAAGATCACACCGCCGATGTGCGAGTTGTCGCCCACGTCCCCGAAGGTGAAAGCGGCCCCGGCAGCTACCCGGTAGATCTGTTCGAAAAGAACTTGGCCGGATGGACCGCCGCTATCCACGCAGGCAAGTCCACCTCGGACCGGATCATCGCCATGGTCGAGACCAAGGGGGCGCTCACGGACGAGCAGAAGAAGAGAATCCGTGCCGCTGAGTCGGCCGCCGCTACCGAGGTGTCCCAGTGATCATCGTCTCCCTTGTCCAAGGCACCCCCGAGTGGCACGTCCACCGTGCCGTGCATCTCAATGCCAGCGAAGCCCCCGTGATGCTGGGGGAGTTCCCGACCATCACCCGCGCCCAACTACTGAAGGTCCGCGCCACCGGCGTTGCACAGGAGATCAGCTGGTTCCTGCAGAAGATCTTCGACGACGGTTACCGCTTCGAAGCCTTGGCCCGCCCCTTGGCTGAGGAAATCATCGGCCAGGATCTGTACCCCTGCGTGGGCAAGAGCGGAAGCCTGTCAGCGAGCTTCGACGGCCTCACACTGCTGCAAGACATCGTTTTCGAGCACAAGACGCTCAACGCGACTCTGCGCTCGGCTCTGACCGCAATCGCCGACGAAGTCGCCAGCTCCCGCCCCGAAGATGAAGCAGTTCGCGATCACCTGCCGCTGCAGTATCAGATCCAGATGGAGCAGCAGCTGGCCGTCAGCGGCGCCGAGCGCGCGCTTTTCATGGCATCGAAGTGGACCGACGAAGGCGAACTGATCGAAGAGCTGCACTGCTGGTACTACCCGAACCCGGACCTGCGCGCGCGGATCGTGGCCGGCTGGGCGCAGTTCGAAGCGGACGTGTGCTCCTACCAGGTCGTGCAGGTCGCCGAGCCTGTCGTGGGTAAGGCGCCCGACCAGCTGCCGGCGCTGCGCATTGAGCTGACCGGCATGGTCAAGTCCAGCAACCTCGCGGACTTCCGCCAGAACGCCATGGCTGTGCTGGGTGCCATCAACCGCGACTTGCGGACAGACACAGACTTTGCGGATGCCGAGCAGACGGTGAAGTGGGCCAAGGAGGTTGAGGGCAAGCTGGAAGCCGCCAAAGACCATGCGCTGAGCCAGACCGCCGACATTGACGCCCTGTTCCGCACCTTGGACGACGTGAAGGCTGAAGCGCGCCGCGTGCGACTGGAGCTGGAGAAGCTGGTCACCAAGCGGAAGGACGAACGCCGCATCGAAATCGTGCAGGCCGGGCGTTCGGACGTGCAGGCGCACTACGAACAGATCAACGCCACTCTCGGCCAACACGCCATCGCCTTCCCGGTCCAGGCCGTGACCAACGAGCTGGGCGCGGTCATCAAGGGGAAGCGCTCGTTCAGCGCCATGGAGGATGAGGTCAGCGCCACGGCCGCAAACATCAAGATCGCGGCGAGCCAGCAGGCAGAGCGCATTCGCGGCAATGTGGCCATCCTCAACGAGCATGCGCTGCATGCCTTCCTCTTCCAGGACCGCGTGCAGCTGTGCGCCGGCAAGGCACCGGAAGACCTGCGCAACCTGGTTGCTGCCCGGATCGCCGAACACCAGAAGGCTGAGCAGGAACGGCTGGAAGCTGAGCGTGCACGGATCCGGAAGGAAGAAGAAGACCGCGCCGCCCGCCTGCAGCAGGAAAAGGAGGCACAGGCCGCGCGCGATGCCGCAGCCGCAGCTGAGGCAGCAAAGCCTGCACCCGCTCCGGAGCCGGTTGCACAGCCCGCCGCTGCCGCACCGGCAGCGACCCAGAAATCCCACGTCCAGGCCGTCGCCGACTTGGTGGGCGACCGTCCTGTCGCACCGGCAACGGCTGCCGCCGACGGCAAGCGCATCAAGCTGGGTGAGATCAACGACCTGATCGGCCCACTGTCGATTAGTGCCGAAGGCCTGCGCCAGCTCGGCTTTGATCCTGTAAGCACCGAGCGTGGCGCCAAGCTCTATGCCGCGGACCAGGTGCCGGCCATGTGCGAGCAGATGATCCGCGTACTGCGAGCTGCAGCCATCGGCGAGCGCCACCCGCTCGCCGCCTGAGTTAACCGCCCTGCATTCCGCAGGGCAACCCGCCGCTGCAGCTCACGGAGAGCACCGGGCACTTAACCCGGAGGTTCGAGGACGACGGTCCTTCGGTTCGACTCCCGACAGCGGCACCACCTACTAGCTGGAGCACCACCATGGCACCGCGCATTGAACTGCAGGACGTCGAGTCGAACCAGATCCACTCCATCGGCCACGACCCGAAGACCAACACCTTGGCCATCTGCTTCCCGAGCCGCAAGGGCGGCCAGCTGGGCCCGGGCAGCCTCTACCACTACAGCAACTTCACCGCCGAGGACTTCGCGGCCTTTCAGGCTGCCGAGTCGAAGGGCAAGCACTTCAGCGCCCACATCAAGGCGCACCCTGAGAAGTATCTCTACGTGAAGATCGAACTGCCCGCGCAGGCGGCCTGAGGAGAGCACCATGCCCTACGTGACCGTCGACCTCGACATGGGCGAAATCGATGATGACGACCTGGTCCAAGCCTGCAAGAAGCGCGGACTGACCATCATTCCGGGTTCGAAAGGAAGCACCGAAGACCTGACGCAGGTCGTAGAGCGCGCCTCTCTGTCCTGCCGGGATCGGCCGGACATGCCGCAGGAGCTGAAGGACCTGTTCTGGAAGGTCCACGACCGCGCGATGCCGTGAAGACCTGCACCTCCTGCTGCCGCCGCTTGCCGCTCGCCCGCTTCCAGAGCGCCGGCAACGGCAAACACAAGCCCACCTGCCTCACCTGCATCAATGACCAGCGCCGTCTGCGAAGCCCACTGGCACCGATCCGAAAAGACCCGGTCCAGGTGCACATCAACAACGCCGTTCACCTCTGGCATGGCCCTGTCACGCGCACCGCGCTGACGCCCGCCGTCTGACCTTGGAGCACCCATGTTCTTCCGCAACCTCACCATGCTCCGCTTCCCGCCGAGCACTGACTTCTCCGAAGTCGCCACCCTGCTGCCGCACGCCACCTTGAAGCCGGTCGGGCAGCTCGAACTGAGCAGCCGAGGCTTCATCTCGCCCTTCGGTCGTGACGAAACCGAAGTGCTCCACCACCAGATCGGCGACTGGCTGTGGCTGGCCATCGGCGGCCAGGACAAGATCCTGCCGGCCTCGGCCGTCAATGAAGCCCTTGAGCAGAAGCTCGAGCAGATCGAGAAGACCGAAGGGCGCCGGCCCAGTGGCCGCGAGCGGAAGCGCATGAAGGACGACCTGCTGCACGAGCTGCTGCCGAAGGCGCTGGTGAAGTCGAGCCGGGCCGACGTGTTCCTGAACCTGCAGCTCGGTCTGGCCGTGGTAGACACCGGCAGCCGCAATACCGCCGAGTACGTGGCATCGGGTATCCGTGGCCTACTGGGCAGCTTCCCGGCCATGCCGCTGAACGCCGAGGTGGCACCGCGCGCCGTCCTGACCTCGTGGATCGCCGGCGAGCCGCTGCCCGATGGCCTGACCCTCGGCGAAGAGTGCGAGATGAAGGATCCATGTGATGGCGGCGCCGTCGTGCGCTGCCAGCACCAGCAGCTGCACTGCGATGAGATCTATCGCCATCTGGAAGCCGGCAAGCAGGTCAGCAAGCTGGCGTTGGTGTTCGAAGACAGCCTTTCCTTCGTGCTGGGCGACGACCTGGTCGTGCGCAAGCTGAAGTTCTTGGACGGCGCCCTCGACAAGCTGGACTACCTCGAGGAAGACGGCCGCCGCGCCGAACTGGACGCCCGCTTCGTAGTGCAGACCGGCGAGATAGGCCGGCTGTTCAACGTACTGGCCAGCACCTTCCGCATCAGCGAGGCGTACTGACATGGGCGACATGGGCGAGATCTTCGGCGCTTTGCGGGAAGCAACAAAGCAGCACCGCGCTCAGATGCTGGAACAGGCCGACACCACCGGCTGGGAGGAGATCACCGAGTACCACTACCGCCGCCACTTCGGCCCCGTGCGTATTGACTGGTGGCCCAGCGGCGGCAAGTGCCAGGTCTTCCAGAAGGGCAAGGGCGCGCCGCGCATGGTCTACGGCCACGGCCGCACCAATCAACTGATCGCAAAGCTGAAGAAGGAAGAAGCCAATGGCTGACGGATCCCGCTCCTTTAACTTCCCGCTGCCTCAGCGCTCGCGCCTCCGGCCCGGTGAGATTGTGGTTGATCTGTTCGCCGGCGGCGGCGGCGCCAGCGAGGGCCTCAAGCAGGCCCTGGGCATCGACCCGGCACTGGCCTACAACCACGACGAGCTGGCCATCGGCATGCACGCGGCGAACCACCCTCTCACCCAGCACCACCGCGAGGACATCTGGCACGCGGATCCCCGCGTGGACGTCGCTGGCCGCTCCATCGGCTGGTTCCATGCCTCCCCGGATTGCACGCATTTCAGCCAGGCCAAGGGCGGCCAGCCGCGCAGCCGCAAAACGCGCGCCCTTTCGTGGGTGGTGCTGAAGTGGGTCGGGCAGCTGCTGCGCGACGACAGGCTCAACGGCACCAACACCGCGCCGCGCATCATCTCAATGGAAAATGTGTGGCAAATCCTCACTTGGGGACCGCTTGTCGCGAAGCGCTGCAAGGTGACCGGCCGGGTACTGCGCATGGACGGGACTGTTGCAGCGCGCGGCGAGCGCGTGTCAGTCGAGCAACAGCAGCTGGTCCCGGATAAGCGGCACAGCGGTCGCACGTGGCGACAGTTCGTGGCCGCCCTGCGTGCGTTGGGCTACGCCGTCGAGTGGCGCAAGCTCGTCGCCAGCGATTACGGCGCGGGCACCAGCCGCGAACGCCTGTTCCTGCTCGCGCGCCGCGACGGCGAGGCCATCGTGTGGCCGAAGGCCAGCCACGGCCCTGCCCCAGGCCAAGCGCCGCGCTTTACCGCAGCCGACTGCCTCGACTTCTCCGACCTCGGCCGCTCGATCTTCGGACGCAAGAAGGATCTGGCCGACGCCACCATGCGCCGCATCGCAAAGGGCGTCCAGCGCCACGTCATCGACGCTGCCGAACCTTTCATCGTTCCGGTCACCCACCAGGGCGCGGATCGCGTGCACAGCATCCGTGAGCCCCTCAAGACGATCACGGCCGCCAACCGCGGCGAGCTGATGCTCGCTACTCCGGAGCTGGCGCCCTTCATCGCGGAGCACGCCAACGCCAGCAACCAGCGCACAATGGCTGAAGACGAACCGCTGCGCACGGTCTGCGCCGGAGTGAAGGGCGGGCACTTCTCCGTGGTGACGCCGATCCTTGCCGGTGTCGGCGGCCGCGCTGGCCAGTCCGAGCCGCGCTCGGGCGCTGAGCCGCTCTACACCATGACCACCAAGGCAGACACCGCGTTGGTGACCCCGCACCTAGTCAAGTTCCGGGGTGACAGCGTCGGCACGGCGGCCAGTGAGCCAGTGCCTACGATCACCTCGGGCGCCGGCGCCGCACGCCCAGCTGGCGCGGCGCATGCGCTTGGCTTGGCTTCCGCATCGCTCGTCACCTTGCGACGGCACATGGTCGGCGCAGACGTGCGCACGCCGCTCACCACCGTTGCGGCGCAGGCCGAGCACCACGCGCTTGCGACCGCCTTCTTGGAACAGGCCAACGGCGGGTTCTACCAGGGCGCCGGCAACGATGCCCGTGATCCGGTCAGTACCATCACCGGCAGCGGCAGCCAACAGCGGCTGGTCAGCGCAGAGCTGTCCGAGCTGACGCCAGAGCAAGAAGCCGGCGCGCTGCGCGTCGCAGCGTTTCTGGTGAAGTACTACGGCAGTGGCATAGCCGTGGGCCTGGCCGAGCCAATGGACACCATCACCACCCGCGACCGCCTCGCACTGGTCGCCGTCCACATCAGGGGCACGCCGTACGTCATCGTGGATATCAAGCTGCGCATGCTCAAACCGCACGAGCTGTTCCGCGCCCAAGGCTTCCCGCCTGAGTACGTCATCGATCGCACATCCAACGGCACGCCACTCAAGACAACCCACCAGGTGCGCATGGTCGGCAACAGTGTGAGCCCACCGCCGCTGCGTGCTCTAGCTGAGGCGAACCTGGACCCAATCGAATCCGAACTGAGGATGGCCGCATGAACCAGCACACCAGCATGGCGGTCACGGTGGCCGCAGACCTGATCCAACAGATCGCAACGAAGCTGTTCGGCGATGCCGGCGCTGGGATCAACGACCTGGTCACCTTGGCCAACCGCGTGCAGGCCGATGTCGGAAATCCGGTATCGCCCTCCCCGGGTGGTCAGGGTGGATTGAACTACGAGCGCATGTTCGTAGACGCCTGCGCCGCACTGGCTGAGGTTTCGCGAGAACTGGGCTGCGATCCGGAACAGGGTGGCGCTGAGCCGATCCTTGCGGCCATTGCCGAGCTGCGAGAAGCACTCGCCGCCCGCCAGCCGGTGGGGCAGGAGCCGATCACTGTCGAGGCTGTGGCGACCGTTCGGCGCGACGGTGAAGGCGACTACTACATCGACTGGCTGACGGAAGGCGCTATTGCCGACCTGGAAGCGGGCGACGTGCTGATGGTGTCCGACCGGAGCATCACCGACGACTCTGGATCTGGCGAGGTCTACGCCTCCCCGCCCGCGCAGGCCGTGGACCTTGGGCAATTCAAGGCTCTAGCAGCACTCGCCCATGCAGTAATCCATCACGGCGACCAGTCCCCTATGAAGAACGGCGTGTTCGCAGAGGCGGAGCGCCTGCTGGCCCTGATCGACGGCAAGGCGGTGCAGCCGTGAAGCGACTCACCCGCCCCGCCATCTTCATGCTGCTGGCGCTGTGTGCGCTCGCCGCATGGTTCGCGCCGCCGGCACAGTGTCCCTGGCATCCCGATTTCCAAGGTTGCAGAAGCGACAAGCAGCCAGACGAGGCTCCCGACCATGGCTGATCCCTACCGCGAGTTCCTTGAGCACAAAGTTCGGGTTGCACCGACCCTCGGCTTCGAGGTCAACCCGGCACTGGTGAACCCGATCCTCAAGCCCCACCAGCGGGACAGCGTCGTGTGGGCGTGCGCCGGCGGCCGCCGCGCCCTGTTCCAGCGCTTTGGTCTGGGCAAGAGCGTGCAGCAGCTGGAGATCTGCCGGCTGGCCATGGGACACGCGGGCGGCGCGGCGCTCATCGTCATGCCGCTGGGCGTGCGCCAGGAGTTCCGCCGCGACGCGGCGATGCTTGGCATTGAAACCCGCTTCATCCGCACCAGTGCCGAGATCGACCCAGCGTTCGCCGGCGTGCACCTGACCAACTACGAGTCGGTGCGCGACGGAAAGCTGGATCCGAACCTGTTCACGGTGGCGTGCCTGGATGAGGCGTCGGTGCTGCGCAGCTTCGGCTCGAAGACCTACCAGCAATTCCTGACCCTGTTCGACCAGGTCCAGTACCGGTTCGTGGCGACGGCCACCCCCAGCCCGAACCGCTACAAGGAGCTGATCCATTACGCCGGTTTCCTCGGGGTGATGGATACCGGTCAGGCCCTGACGCGCTGGTTCAAGCGCGACAGCACCAAGGCCAACAACCTGACCCTCTACCCCCACAAGGAAAAGGAGTTCTGGCTGTGGGTGGCCAGCTGGGCCTTGTTCCTGCAGAAGCCGTCCGATCTGGGCTACAGCGATGAGGGCTACGACCTTCCTGAGCTGAAGGTGCACTTCCACGAGGTGAAAGTGGATCACCGCACTGCCGGCGTCGAGCGGGACGGCCAGGCAAAGATGTTCCGCGATGCAGCCCTTGGCCTGCAGGATGCTGCGCGCGAGAAGCGGGACACCCTGCCCGCGCGGGTGGCCGCCGTGCAGCAGATCGTAGGGGCTCGCCCGGATGCCCACTGGCTGATCTGGCATGACCTCGAGGCCGAGCGGCACGCGCTGCAGGCCGCCGTGCCGGAGGCCGTGAGCATCTATGGCGATCAGGACCTTGATGAGCGTGAGGCTGCCGTTGTCGCCTTCAGCGAGGGGCAGACTCGGATCCTGTCGGCCAAGCCTGTCATCGCCGGCAGCGGCTGCAACTTCCAGCGGCACTGCCACCTGGCGGTGTATGCCGGCATTGGGTTCAAGTTCAACGACTTCATCCAGTCCCTGCACCGCATCCAGCGGTATCAGCAGCAGCATCCCGTCGAGGTGTGGATCGTCCATGCCGAAAGCGAGCGCGAGGTGCTGGCCAGCCTGCAGGCCAAGTGGAAACGACACGAAGAAATGGTGGAAAAGATGAGCGACATCATCCGGCAGTTCGGCCTGAGCAAGGCCGCCATGGCGCAGGTCCTCACCCGCAGCATCGGCGTCGAGCGCATCGAAGCCGCCGGCGACGGCTGGACGGTGGCCAACAACGATTGCGTGCTCGAAGCGCGCGGCATGGAAGAGAACAGCGTGGATCTGGTCATCACCTCGATCCCGTTCGCCAATCACTACGAGTACAGCCCCAGCTACAACGACTTCGGCCACACCGACGACAACGCCCATTTCTGGGCGCAGATGGACCACCTGTCGAAGGAGCTGCTGCGCGTCCTGAAGCCCGGCCGCATCGCAGCCATCCACGTGAAGGACCGGATCCAGTTCGGCAACGTCACCGGCGCCGGCGTGCCCACGGTGAGCCCCTTCCACGCCGAGGCCATCTTCCACTACCGCTCCCACGGCTTCGACTACATGGGCCTCATCACGGTGGTGACCGACGTGGTCCGCGAGAACAACCAGACCTACCGCCTGGGTTGGTCTGAGCAGTGCAAGGATGGCACCAAGATGGGCGTGGGCTCGCCGGAGTACATCGTGCTGCTGCGCAAGCCGCAGACCGACAGGTCGAAGGGCTATGCCGATGAGCCCGTGCGAAAGGAGAAGACGGACTACACCCGCGCGCACTGGCAGGTCGATGCGCATGCGTTCTGGCGATCGAGCGGCAACCGCCTGCTGACCGCCAATGAACTCGGGCAGCTGGGCCCCGACAAGCTGGCCAAGCTGTTCACCCAGCACAGCCTGGAACAGGTCTACGACTACGAGGCCCACGTGCGCATCGGCGAGCAGCTGGAGGCCCGTGGCGCCCTGCCCTCGACCTTCATGTCCCTGGCACCCGGCAGCCATGATCCGGATGTGTGGCACGACGTGAACCGCATGCTCACCCTCAACGGCGAGCAGACCAAGCGCGGCCTGGAGAACCACATCTGCCCGCTGCAGTTCGACATCGTGGACCGCCTGATCGAGCGCTACAGCAACAAGGGCGACCTGGTGTTCGATCCGTTTGGCGGCTTGTTCACCGTGCCGTACCGGGCTCTGAAGAAGCACCGCCGCGGCCGCGCCGCCGAGCTGTCGCCTACCTACTTCCTCGACGGCGTGAAGTACTTGCAGGCGGCCGAGCGGGAGATGGCCATGCCTGACTTGTTCGATGGCTTGGACGAAGACCTGAGGGAGGCCGCATGAGCAAGGAACGCCCCATTCTGTTCAACGGCGCGATGGTGCGCGCCATCCTGTCGGGCGCGAAGACGCAGACGCGGCGTCTGTGCAAGGACATGAACGCGTGGGTAGACCAAGGTTGCCGAGAGGTGAGGGACGTTGACGGCGTTCCCCATCATTTCCTGCTTGGCGCGCAGACCCCAATCGAGAAACTGCGATGCCCCTTCGGCCAGCCCGGCGAGCGCCTGTGGGTGCGGGAGAATTGGGCGCGCGTGCCCAGCACCGCATACCGCTGCAGCACAGGCGTAGAGCAGGCCGAGGACCCGGAACATCCCGGCATGGCCGCTGTGTACGCGGCCGGCTGGGAGCGATCAAATCCCGGCCGCTGGCGCCCCAGCATCCACATGCCGCGCTGGGCCTGCCGCCTGGTGCTGGAGATCACGGACGTGCGCGTGGAGCGGCTGCAGGCGATCAGCGAGGCCGACGCTATCACCGAGGGCCTCACGCAGATGGAGATAGGAGGTTGGCTGCCCGGGCCGTGCGATCACCCCGAGTGGGCGTTCCACCAGCTGTGGAATCAGGTCTACGGCGAATCGGCGTGGGACAGCAACCCGTGGGTGTGGGTCATCCATTTCAAGCGCGTGGAGGTGAGCGGTGTCTGAGCTCTTCGAGGAACCTGGTCTGCCGGACCACCGGCACGTCGGGCACCACCTGGCTGGACTGTCCGGGGTGGACCTGGCCAAGGCGGCACCCGCGACGGTGAAGATCTGGGAAGCAAGGGGATTGGCGCTGCTGGCAATGGCACGAGGCGACAAGGCCGAAGCCGAGCGCGTGATGGCCAACATCAACAGCCGCCGCAAGCGCGGCAAGAAGACGGGCGCCGGGCAGACGCCGAAGGATGAGAGATGAGCGAACGAATGGCTGCTACAACGCCACCGGTGGTGTTCATCAGGCTGCCGGAGGTCATCCGGCGCACCGGCATGGGGAAGACAACGGTGTACAAACGAGTCCGGGATGGCGCATTCCCTGCGCCCGTGCAACTTGGTGAAGGAATGGTCGCTTGGATTGAAGCCGAGGTCGAAGCGTGGCAGGCAAACATCATCGCTGAGCGCGAGGAATTGAGCCTGCCCAAGGCCGCGTGAGCGGGGGCATCATTGGGGGCATGCGGAAGTGCGAACGACCCAATACCCCTTATATGCCAGATATTTACAAGCACTCCATGGTAGAGCCCACCTCCACCAATACCAAAAACCCCAACCGTTCTCGGTTGGGGTTTTTTCTTGGCTGATCGCGGCCGACGAATCAAGCGCCCGGATTGCAGTCGTGGCTGCGGGAGTGGGTTAACGCCTCTGGCGCCAGGTCAGCAGCCTTACCGTACGCTTCAAGCAATCACCGCTAGTCATGCGGAGCTTATGGGCCGCAATCTCCGCATGCGCAAGTTATTCGCCGCATATAGTGCGGCGATAAACAGCGCCATTCTCCGCACGGCCAGCGTGCTTTCCTTGTAGTGGCGGATCGGCTCCGGGTCCATTTCGTTGCGCTCGTCCTCGAACATCCGCACCGCATAGACCGCGTAGTTCAGCTGCGCCGGGACGTGTCCGTGCTCGGCCGCGTAGGTAATCGCGTTGTACACCTCTTCCCGGCTCAAGGGCTCAGCTGCCAGGTCGCTGCAGAGGGCTTCGGTCGTGCTGCGGATGTGCTTGCCGCTCGCCGAGGCTTCGGCATCAATCCTGTAAAGCAGGTCGAGTGCAACCAGTTCGTAGGCGGCCGCGGCGCCAGTGCCGTCGGCATGGACGGAGCTGCCGTCAACCTCAGCGCACGTCACAGCGTGCCTGCGCATCACCTTCCAGTTCACGTCACACCGGCCCGATCCGTCGCGCGGCGTCGCCAACGCCACTTTCGATCCGGTGCACGCCGGGTAGTCTCGACACGGCGTACCGAGGGGCCCGACGCATCTTGGCACGCGCCACACCGATATCCTGAAATGGAGCGATGACATGGCACGCCTCAACTCTCCTCGCCTGCGCGGCAACACGCGCCCGATACCTGCGCACGTGCGCCATTCTCTTCTACTGGCCGGGCTCGCCTGCGCCGACACCCTGGCGCTGACCGCCACCACGCACGCCGCGCCGCGCAGCCCGGCAGCGGGCATGGCGCCGAAGGCCTTCTGGGCGTGTACCTACCGGGACAACGCACCGCCGAACTGGGAATACGTGCGCTACATCGACGCTCCCAGCAAAGCCGCCGCCGAGGCACGAATGCGCGCGGAACTGCCCGCCCACCAGAGCCTGATCGGCTGCAGTGCCACGGGTGGATAAAAACTCCACAACGCACCCATAGGCCGCTCCCCTCCCCTCCCCGTGCAGAACGGCGCCGCGATCACACGCGGGATCGCGGCGTTTCAGCATCAGCAACAGCGCAGTTGAGCGATCAGGGGCTGGCGCTGGTCAGAACGGCAGCGCCACTGTCAGCCCGGTCCACTTCGTGGCCATCTGCTCATAGCGGGCAGCCTCCACCCGCAGTCGTGCCGCCCCGTCACCACGACGGCGCCACGCGCGCCAGTCGCCACTGCGGTCATCGTCCAATGCCTGTGCCTGCTGCAGCAGTGCAGCGGCCTTCCCAAGCGCCCAACGCGCCTTGCCTCTGTGCTCTTTTTCCATGACGCCATGCTGGCGCGCGCACGTCGCACCGGCCGATACGCAGGCAACGGCAGCTGACTAGAGACGCTTGCCCTGGGCGACTTCGCGCCGCATCCAGGCAACCTTGCGCGCGACGTTGGCACGCAGTTCGGCCTCATGCCGCAATACCCAGCGCTCGGCGCCGTGCCGGCCGCTGTTGAAATCGGTGCACTGGCGCAGGATCAGCGGCGCCTCGATGCCGTCTTCCAGATGCAGCCGGGCAACCCATCCACCGTCGATGCGGTCGAGCATCTGGACCACGACCACGTTATGCAGGGTCAGGGCAGTATCGGGCTGCTCATACTGGCTGCGGCGCTGCCATATGAAGTCGTCGGCCAGGTCGGGGTGGCGGTGGTAGTCGGTCATGCCGCGGAGCTTAGGAGCGCCCCGTCTCACCGGCTGCGTCAGGGTTACGGCGGCCCCACCAATCGCGCCGCCCGCTCGGACAAGGCGCATCCTTTCCCGCGCAGCACCGTGATTGCCTCGCGCGCCCGCCGCTCCAACCCGGCATTGCCAATGAACGTGCGCACCGAATCCCTGAAGCGCAGCACGATGTTGTGGGTGGCGAAGGTATGCCGATAATCCACTTCGACCACCTCGGCATAGGGCCGCGAACGAAGCCGCAGCACGCGGTATTGGATGTGGTCCGGATGCAGCACCAGCACCGGGTTGATGCTGTTGTGGGCGAAAGACGCCCATGGCATGAAGGTGAAACCAGCAAACGCGGCTTCCAGCGTGACGGTCAGCGGGGTGGTTGAAGGCGCACTCATGCGGCGCATCATCCCGCCTGGATGTGCAGTCGGCAACCACGATCACGCAACGATCCGGTGGAGCCGACCCCTGGTCGGCTGCCGCGCAACGCGCGGCAGTCACCCTCATCCGACCGCTGTCGGCTCCCCTCAACCACCCATTAGCGGTCCACGGCGTTGCTGCCTCATCTGCAGGTCCTGCAGCTCCTGCACACGTTGCTGCGCCAGCTGCTCGGCCAGCTCACGCTCGCTCGCCTGTGCCTGCTCGAAGGACTGCGCCAGCGGCTGGTTGACCGCCTCCAGCGTGGACATGCGCTCGCGCAGACTGGTGAGATCGCCGCGCCGCCCCTGCACCACGAACACGTAGTCTCCGCCTGGGCATCCGGCGCTCGACCCGGACAGCACCACGTGATCAACCCGATCCAGCCCCTTGGCGACGGCCAGTGCGGTCAGGCTGCCGGCGAGCCGTTCGCTGATCTCATCCCACGGTTTTCCGGCTCCCGCATCCAGCCCGCGCACACCCTCGCAGCACTGCTGCCACAGCGCGTGGCGCGGATGATCCGGCGCGGTGAAATCAATGGGTGCAGGTACATGCACAGGGACGGGCGCGTCCGGCACGGCTGGCTGTGCATCACTGAGCAGATAGGGACTGCGCAGGATCGGGCGCTCACGGTTGGGATCATCGGGATGGAACTGCTGACGCAGGCGCGCGCGTTCCAGGCGGACGTCACGCGCGGCTTCCAGATCGGACAACGTAGCCGGGTCGGTCACCGCGCGGGGCGAGATCGGCATGGAGGGTAACGGTACGGGTACGACGCCGATCGGAATGCTCGCCCGCAGCTGTCTTTGCTCCAACCAGCCGGTGGTGTCGCTGTAGTGATACACACGGCCCTCGCGCAGAATCCGGTCAGGATCGATATTGGACACCGGGCCCGGAACATGTTGTTGACGTGCCTCGACCATGTCCCGCAGATAACCCGCCGGGTCGTCGATCAACGCCCGATACTTGTTGACCACCCGCGTCATGGTGTCGAAGCCGCGGTCCATGCCGAGATTGGAATTGTCGAGCAGGATTGACCAGACGGCCTCTGCTTCAGCGTCGCCGCCATACTCTTGCGCCGCTACCAGCAGTTTGTAGGGGGTCCAGGCTGAAGGATCGATCTCGAGATTACGAAAGGCCTCATCGTGCGCCTTCTGCACATCCTTCACCGGCAGATTGAGGGCCAGATCGGGGCGCTTCTCTGCCAGCTGAGCCTCGCGCAAGGCCAGGTCTCGCTTCATCAGATCCACCCCGAATGCCTGCCAGTCGCGCTCATTGAGATACACGCCGTCCGCGCGCGCCTGCCGGTCGGCAAAACTATTCGCTGTGGCGCCCGGTGCATTGTCATTGCGGATCACGCCCAAGGCCAGCAGACCGTAGCCATCGTTACCCTGCTTCTGCGCCAGATAGTTGAAGTACAGCTCACGATTGCCTGCGGCTACATAGGCCTTGAGCACATCAACGTCAGCTGCATTCAAGCCGAGCTTGAAATCACTCACTTTTCAGTTTCCTCGATGCTGTTATCAACCAGAAGTGCTATGGCGCGCGCCTTGATTTCCGGCCACCTTGGTAATCCTTCTCTTGAGTAGTTGATTCGAACGATCACATTCCGCCCGTTAATCAGGAATACCTGATCGCACTCTGCGAATCCCCTGATCCGCTTCTTCACCATCTTCCCGTCGCGATACTCGACACCCGACTCTGTGACCTCTCTCCGCGTGCATTTGATGACTTGATCGATCGCACCGGCATCGTCGCGCGAGACAAACCAATCCCTGAGGAAAACGTCATCTTCGTCAGACGGCGTTTCGCGCCACCCGTTTGCTCGCTGGTAGGCATGCACCCTGTCCATATCGACGTAGTACGGCGTCAGGCCATACACCGCCGCGCCCTGTATACGCGTTTCCAGCGATTCGGCTGGGTCTTCTCGCCCGGGAACCATTGGCGTGTAGCTATGCCGAAGAGCTTCTGCCGGGTCAGGGCCGCTGATGTAGCCATAGCTGATGCTGACCGTCCGTATCGATACGTCCACCGACAGGTTGCGCCGCTCGCCAGGCTTGAAGGGCTCCAGCGAGGGATACTCCAGCGCCAGCGAAAAGCTGCCGTCGTGATACGGTCCTGTCTGCATGTCAAAGTAGTTCTGCGGCAACATCAGCGCGTACGGCCCCACGCAGGCGCGCGCCATGGGCACGGGAATCTGGCCCGAATCGAGCGGTTGGTTGTCGATGGTGATCGAACAGCCCTGCTCATTGGTGAGCAGTCGGGGCGGCTTGCGCGGCTCTGCTTTCGCACATGCGCTGAGTGCAAAGGCCAGGGTGATGACCACGGGTAATGCCCGGAAGTGCAGCATGATCGTCCTTGCTGGAAAACAGAGACGACGGTAGCGCGCAGCGGAGGCGAGAGAATCGCCGCATTCCTATAGTGTTCAATCGGTCACAGGCTGGCGCAGAGCATCAGTCCTGCTGCGACATTCCACAGCATATTGAAGCGCTGTTCGCGTCAGGCCTGAGGCGAACCGCGCCTGTAGCGCCGGGCTCTGCCCGGCGCGTGCGCAGCGCGGCTTCATCGCGATCTGGTCGAAGAGCCGCCGGGCAGAGCCCGGCGCTACCGTCGGCTGCATTCAAGCCGGACCGGGGAACACTAAGTTTCCAGTCTCCGTGGCGTCGTTATCGACCAGAATGGATATGGCGCGCGCCTTGATCGCCGCCGACCTCGCTGACCCGCCCCGCGCAGCTCGTCCATTCGAGCACGATCGTGGATGTCGCAGAGGCGCGACCAGTCCCTGTCGAGATAACGTCTAATCTTCAAGCAACCTCCCCCGGGGTTCTCGCCTCTTCACCTCGGGTCCGCAGCCATCCTTGGCTTGCGGGCAACAGCAGAATTCAATCCAGCCACTCGTGCAGTGCGCCTTCAATTTCTTCATTCAACTCGTCGAGCAGACTGGAGACACCGTCGCTTTGCAGCACATCTTCCACGGCCTGATTGATGAAGCGCAGATCATCAGCGCTGACGGTCTCCAGTGAGTTCATGTAAAGCATGGCCGGCCAGCGCAGCGAATGTTCGAATTCCTCGCCCAGCTCATCGTCATCCCTGCTCGCGATGAGGTGCTTGTAGCGCGCCCAGCGCCGCATGAACTCGCTGGCAAAGCCGGAGTTGCGCATGTCCTCACGCAGGTCTGCCATTTTATGCAGGCCTTTCTTCTTGTCGAACCCGCTGAGCGTGATGATGCAGGCCACCATCATGACGTTGGCCAAGGCCGCCGCGATCTCGTCGGCATGCTCACGGCCCGGCCCCTCCCCTTCCGCGATGAGATGCTGGATGACGGCGAGCGCGTAGGTCAGCACCTCGAAACGGACCGCATCGCCGGCAAGGAAGGCGCGCTGATGCGCTGGCATTTGCTCATCGTTGGCCCAAACATCGACGATCAACGAAATGGGAAGCAACAAGCGCACCAGTTGCAGCGTCAGTTGATCGACCCCCTGCGCCGCGCGGATCTGCCCATCAATGGAGCGATCAAGCCGGGCGTAGTAACCGACATCGAACAGACCGGTGTTCTGCTGAGTCCCCTCTGCCCGCCCTGCACCGCTGGAGCCCGCGTTCGACGACGAGGCGCCACGCCGCGACAGGAAGTCGTTCACAAGACCGAAGAACACCAGCGTTTCGTTGTCATCCGGCACGTTGAACTTGCCGAACTCAACGCCGTTTACCTGCAGCCGGTTGCGTGCGCAGGCAATTTTGTTGACCTTGTCCAGCGCGATCGTCGACGGCGGCTCAAGAATCGCCTTGATCCGGATCTCGTGCTCGGTGATCAGCGCGCCTTCTTTTGCTCCACCAAACACGGTGTCATCAACCAGCGCCACGATGTCTGCCGGCACCAGCCCGCCCCCATAGTTGGCAAGCGCACCGTTGAGCTTCTTCACCGGAATGTTCGGCGCAACGTGAATTTTCTTGTAAAAGTCGTTGTCAGGGTCGTAGGCCTGCAACACCTCCAGCAGCGAGACCGACGCAACCGGCTCCGGTTGCGGCTGGGCTCGCTGCGATCCAGCAGCGCTTTGGCTTCGACCGTTTCGCATGCGGTCAAAGCCCGCCCGCCGGTCCGTATCGCTCAACGCGGCATGCGCCTCGTTGACTTCCTTCATCTTGCTGGTGGCCCAGGCCAGGGTTTCCGCATCGGCATTTGCATAGCGGTCAGGGTGATACTGACTACGCCGCCCACGGTAGGCGAGACTTATCTCTTCCTGCGACGCGCTGGGACGGATTCCCAGGATCTCATAATAGTCCTTTTCCAACACCAACTCCCTCTGCTGCACGTTTCGTCCACGCGTATGCGTGGCTGACCAGTACATCAGTGTGCCATGGAGAAGAGACCTTCGTCACAGGCCTTTTTACTGGCTGCGAAGCCGATCATTGACCGCCAACAAAATGGCTGGAGGAGTCAATATTCCGACCCCTCAGCCACCTGCAATCACTCCATCGCGCAGGCGACAACCAGCAGCCGCGCATCGCGATTTCACTGGGCTTGATATCCGCAACAGGACCGACAACGGCGCTGTCAAATGCAGGCAAAGGCAGTGCGCTCTGCACGCGCTTGGGCAGATCAGGATTGGCCAAGGCGCCGCGCCCCAACGCCACGATGTCGGCCCCGGCGTCGAGCATCTGGCCTGCGCCCACCAGCTCGGCTCGCCCAGCCAGGTCTCCCGGCGCATGACCGCACTGGAGGAGGAGCTGAACGCCCGCCTGCTTCACCGCACCGCCCGTTCGGTCGCAATTACCGCTATAAGGTGAGGCGCTGGTCCCTTGCGCGACGGCCATGCTGGAAGCCGAAGAGGCGCACAAGGGCGAACTGGGCAGAGCGCCGACGCACCTTTCAGGTCATCTGAAGATCACCGCACCCAGCATTTTCCGGCAGCGCGAGGTGGTGCCGCGGCAGCACAAGGTTAAGCGCTGGGTGCTGGTGATACCGGCCAGTTTCACCATGGGCCTGTCGCTGGCCCTGCCGCTTCACCTGTATCTGTGCGGCGCCCGCAGAAGGTAGAGCCGACCCATGGTCGGCTCCCGCGCAACGCGCGGCAGTCATCGTCATCCGACCGAAGTCGGCTCCCCCTCAACCGCCCATCACCGGACCGCGGCGTTGCTGCCTCATCTGCAGGTCCTGCAGCTCCTGCATACGTTGCTGCGCCAGCTGCTCGGCCAGCTCACGCTCGCTCGCCTGTGCCTGCTCGAAGGACTGCGCCAGCGGCTGGTTGACCGCCTCCAGCGTGGACATGCGCTCGCGCAGACTGCTGAGATCGCCGCGCCGCCCCTGCACCACGAACACGTATTCTCCGCCTGGGCATCCGGCGCTCGACCCGGACAGCACCACGTGATCAACCCGATCCAGCCCCTTGGCGACGGCCAGTGCGGTCAGGCTGCCGGCCAGCCGTTCGCTGATCCCATCCCACGGTTTTCCGGCTCCCGCATCCAGCCCGCGCACGCCCTCGCAGCACTGCTGCCACAGCGCATGGCGTGGATGATCCGGTGCGGTGAAATCAACGGAAGCGGGTACAGGCGCAGGTGTCGGTGCCGGTGCGCCCGGCGTTGCGGGCTGCAGGTCGCTGATCAGATAGGGACTGCGCACGATCGGAAGTTCGCGGTTGGGATCGTCAGGATGGAACTGCTGGCGCAGGCGCGCGCGTTCCAGGCGGACCTCGCGCGCGGCTTCCAGATCGGACAACGTAGCCGGGTCGGTGACCACGCGGGGCGAGATCGGCACGGAGGGTAACGGTACCGGTACGACGCCGATCGGAATGCTCGCCCGCAGCTGTCTTTGCTCCAACCAGCCGGTGGCGTCGCTGTAGTGATACGGGCTTGCGGGGGACGGCGCAAGTACATCCATGTAGCCTTGTGTCCGCCCATCCAGGGCTCCCACACCCCCGCAAGCCCGCCCCGCCCGGCCCGTGACAACGCGGCGCGCGGTGCGACGTAGTGCCGGGCTCTGCCCGGCAACCGGCAAAACAGGAGCGTGACGACCAACGGTCGTCACCTACCGGGTGGGAGACGCGTGACGACCAACGGTCGTCACCTGCCGGGGGCTCGCCGTCAGATGTTACGGGGCCAGCGTGGTCTTCAGCGTGGCGATCAGTTTCGTCGCGGCTGCGTCGGTTGCCGCCACGCCGCGCGGGTCCACCGCCGAGACGTAGGCGCCGGCTTCCACGCCGACCACGCGCACCAGGAAGTTGCTGCCTTCGTAGGCCACGTCATACGAGCCCAGCACCTGGGCACGGGTGGCAATGGTCACGCCCTGCACGCCTTCCAGTGCGGTGCCGACCTTGGCAAAGACCTCGTCCCTGGTGCCGGGAATGGTGAAGCCCGATGCGTTGGCCGCCGGCGCTGCCGCCGCCGGACGGCGGGCGACCTGCGAGGCCAGCACCGACTCGGTGCCGGCAGCGGCGCCGGCCGTCACCGCACCCGCCGGAGCGGTCAGGTCCGGCGGAACCTCGAGCGGACGCATTTCAGGCGCGAGCGCGTAGTCGCCCTTGGCGCCACGCTTGAAGCAGCCGGTGGTCGCCACGGACACACCGAGGGCAAGGATCGCGAGGGACAGCACGCGGAAGGTGGAAGCGGAATGACGCATGTAAATCTCCTGGATCAGGCCACGGTGGGATTCAGTGGCTGGAAAGTGTTTCCAGCGCAGCGATGTCGCCGGCCAGATGGTCAGCCGCGGCCTGGTGCGGCGCCGACAACGGCAGCAGCGGCAGGCGCAGGTCATGGCCGATGCCGAGCCGACGCAGCAGCGCCTTGACCGGAATCGGGTTGGGTTCAACACCGCAGAACTCATGGAACGGCTGCAACCGGTCATCCCACGCTTCGGTGGCCGCGTGGTCGTGGGCCGCGGCCAGTTCACACATGCGCCGGTACGCGCCGGGCAACGCATTGGACCCCACCGAGATCAGCCCGTCCATGCCGCTGCGGATCGAGCGCGCGGCGGTGCCGTCGTCGCCGCTGAGCACGGCGAAACCCGCGCTGCGCAGCGCCAGCAGCGCCTTGACCCGGCCCATGTCAGCCACCGCTTCCTTGATGGCCACGATGTTTGGATGCGCAGCCAGCTCGGCCACCGTCTCCGGCAGCATGTCGCTGCCGGTGCGGCCAGGCACGTTGTACAGCACCACCGGCAGGCCACCCTGATCAGCCACGGCGCGGTAATGCGCCAGCAGTCCGGCCTGGGTCGGGCGCACATAGGGCGGGGTCACCACCAGCGCATGGGTGGCGCCGTTGGCCGCCGCGCGGCGGGTCTGTTCGATCGTTTTTGCCGTGCCGGACAGGCCGGTACCGGCCAGCACCGGGACGCGGCCAGCGACCTGTTTGACCGCACTGACCAGCAGCTGGTCGTACTCGGCGTCGGTCAAGGTGGCGGCTTCGCCGGTGGAGCCGGCCACGACCACACCGTTGACGCCAGCGTCCAGCTGCAGGTGCAGCAGCCGCTGCCAGGCGTCGGGATCAAGGGAGCCGTCGGCCCGGAACGGGGTCGCCAGCGCGGTGATGAGGCCGGAAAGAGACAAGGCGTACTGCTCGCAATGGGGAGGGGGTCGCCCCGGGCAGGACCGGGTGAGACTGACTGCATGTTACTTGCGGCGCGAAAGCGCGGGCAAGTATGCTGGACACCGGTGAATCCCCGCGCCGTGCGGGCATTCAGACTCACCCCCGTATTGCCCCGGAATCGCCTTGACCGACACCACCCCGCGCCCCGCGCCGAGCGAAAACCACCTCCTGATCAACGCCTACACGACGCATCCGGAGTCCCCCCTGCTGCCTGTCACCCGGCGCATTGCCGACAGCGGCTGCAACCTGGTCGATGCCCGCCTGTCCACTGTGGGCCGCGACGTCTCGGTAACCGCCCTGGCGACCGGTTCGTGGGACTCGGTGGCCAAGCTGGAAGCGATGCTCACCCGGCTCGAGCGCGAAGAAGGGCTGAAGCTGGTGTGGTACCGCACCGCCGCCAAACAGACCCAGTCCAACCTGCTGCCGTACATCGTGGAAGTGATCGCCGCCGACAAGCCGGGCATCCTGTTCCAGCTGGCCGATTTCTTCGATCGCCAGGGCATCACCATCGAGAACCTGCAGAGCACGCGTTACCGTGCCATGCAGACCGGTGCGGAGATGTTCAGTGCACAGGTCACCATCGGCGTGCCGGCCAACATGCACATCGCCGCGCTGCGCGATGACTTCCTTGAGTTCTGCGACCACCTGAACCTGGACGCGATCATGGACCCGATGAAGTTCTGAGTTTTTCGCGCGTTCGTCACGGGCGAACGCGCTTTGATGCAGTCATGCACGTCGTCAAAGCACGCCAGGCTGGATACAAGGAACACATGAACAACGGCGACACCCTGGACCGTACGCTTCTTTCGCTGCCGCTGGCCCTTTCCGGCGGAACGCACACCACCCTGGGCGAGCACGCCGGCCACTGGCTGGTGCTGTATTTCTACCCCAAGGACAGCACGCCCGGCTGCACCACCGAAGGCCTCGACTTCAACGCGCTGCTGCCACGGTTCGAGCAGGCCGGCGCGACGGTACTGGGTGTGTCGCGCGATTCGGTCAAGGCACATGATAATTTCTGCGCCCGACAGGGCTTCAACTTTGCTCTGATCAGCGATGCCGAGGAAGCGCTGTGCACGGCTTTCGATGTGATCAAGCTGAAGAACATGTATGGCAAGCAGGTGCGCGGCATCGAGCGCAGCACCTTCCTGATCTCGCCGCAGGGCCGCATCGTGCAGTCCTGGCGCAAGGTCAAGGTTGCCGGCCACGCCGATGCCGTGCTGGCCGCACTGAAGGCCGCCCAGTCCCAGTGACCACCTTCGCCCCCCTTGTCCACCGCCACCCTGCCCTGCAGGCCGTGGCGGTTTTTCCCTGCCCGCCCCACAGGAATCGATGATGACCCGAGGCAAGCGCATCTACGTGCTGGATACCAACGTGCTGATGCACGATCCGACCGCGCTGTTCAAATTCGAGGAGCATGATGTCTACCTGCCGATGCAGGTGATCGAGGAGCTGGACAACGGCAAGAAAGGCACCTCCGAGGCAAGCCGCAATGCCCGCCAGGTCAGCCGCTTCCTCAACGAGCTGGTGCAGGCCTCGGGTCTGGACAATCTGGCCGAGGGCATCAACCTGGCCCAGCCCAATGGTCTGCAGCTGCGCGGCCGCCACAGCGCGGGCAAGCTGCGCTTCCAGACCAGCCACTTCGACGCGGGCAAGAGCTTTGGCGCGGTCATTCCGGACAACGCCATCCTGGGTGCCATCCTGGCGCTGAAGGAGGAAACCCCGGACGTGCCGGTGGTGTTCGTGTCCAAGGACATCAACCTGCGCATCAAGGCGGCCATCGCCGGCATCGTGTCCGAAGACTACGAGAACGACCGCGCGCTGGATGATTTCAGCCTGCTCTACACCGGCGCCACCGAACTGCCGGAGGATTTCTGGAAGCGCCACGGCAGCGACCTGCGCAGCTGGAGCGACAAGGGCCGCAGCCATTACGAAATCCAGGCGCAGGACGGCGAGGACTGGTACCCCAACCAGTTTGTCTACCTGCCCGGCGAGGACGAGGTGGAGCTCAAGGTCAGCCGCGTGGTTGGCGATGGCAAGGTGGTGCTGTCGCTGGTGGATGACTTCCGCCACGGCAACCATGCCGTGTGGGGCGTCAGTGCGCGCAACCGCGAGCAGAACTTCGCGCTCAACGCGCTGATGGACCCGGAGATCGACTTCGTCACCCTGCTGGGCACGGCCGGCACCGGCAAGACGCTGCTGGCACTGGCCGCTGGCCTGGCCCAGACGATGGACCAGCAACGCTACCGCGAGATCATCATGACCCGTGCCACGGTGAGCGTGGGCGAGGACATCGGCTTCCTGCCCGGTACCGAAGAAGAAAAGATGACGCCGTGGATGGGCGCGCTGACCGACAACCTGGAAGTGCTGACCCAGACCCAGGAAGGCGGCAGCTGGGGACGTGCGGCCACCAATGACCTGTTGGCCAGCCGGATCAAGATCCGTTCGATGAACTTCATGCGCGGTCGCACCTTCCTCAGCCGCTACCTCATTCTGGATGAAGCGCAGAACCTGACGCCCAAGCAGATGAAGACCCTGATCACCCGCGCGGGGCCCGGCACCAAGATCGTCTGCCTGGGCAATGTGGAACAGATCGATACGCCTTACCTGACCGAGACCACCTCGGGCCTGACCTACGCGGTGGACCGCTTCAAGAACTGGCCGCATAGTGCGCACATCACGCTGCGTCGCGGTGAGCGCTCGCGGCTGGCTGATCATGCTTCGGAGGTGTTGTGAGCCGCTTGAACCTGCGCCTGATGCTGCCGCTGGCCGGCACCCTGCTGCTCGGTGCCTGCAGCACCGTGCAGGGGCCACCCAGCGTACCCATGGCGAACAAGACCGGCCAGTCCTGGGTGGTGACCCGCCCGGTGGTGGCCGCCCAGGTGCTGGACACCTGTTCGCGGCCCAGCCCCGGTCGCGATGCCGGCCGGGTACTCGGTTACTGGGCGCCAAGCCGCGCGGACGTGGACCAGATGGAAGCGCAGTTGCCGCAGCTGCAACCGCAGCTGGAGGCGCCGCAGCTGTTTGACCGTCAATACGTAGGTATCGAAACCCAGGCGGGCCGACGCATCTACGTCAATGCGTTCCGGTTGCCCGACGGTGCCAACATCGATCCCGCACGCGAGGCGATCCGTGTCTGCGATGGCGGCCGCCAGTTCTGGGGCGCGGTCTACGACCCGCAGCGCGGCCGCTTCGACGAGCTGCAGTTCAACGGCGGCTGAGGCCCCGCACAAGGCGGGAACGCGGCACAATCGGCGCATGAGTCCGACCACACCCGTTTCCGCCCTCACCATCGCCGGTTCCGATTCCGGTGGCGGTGCCGGCATCCAAGCCGATCTGAAAGCGTTCGCTGCCCACCGTGTGCATGGGCTGTCGGCCATCGCCGCGTTGACCGCACAGAACACGCGCGGCGTCAGTGCCGTGCACGTGCCGCCCATCGAGTTTCTGCAGGCACAGATCGAGGCCTGTTTCGCCGACTTCCAGATCCATGTGGTGAAGCTGGGGATGCTGGCCAACGCCGAAGTCATCCGCGCCGTGGCCGACGCGCTGGAGCGCCACCGCCCGGCCCATGTGATTCTCGATCCGGTAATGGTAGCCACCAGTGGTGCGCGCCTGCTCGAGGAAAGCGCATTGCAGGCCATGCGCGAGCGGCTGCTGCCGCTGGCCACGCTGGTCACCCCGAACACACCCGAGGCTGAACTGCTGGTCGGTCGCTCGATCACCGATGCCGACGACGCCGAACGGGCTGCCGCGCTGCTGCTCGAACAGGGCGCGGCCGCCGTGCTGCTCAAGGGCGGTCACCTGCAGGAAGGCGATCGGGTGATCGACCGCTTCTACGATGGCGTCAGCAGTGAGGAATACCGCCACGCCCGCCTGCCCGTGGACGCGCACGGCACCGGTTGCACACTGGCCTCGGCGATCGCCGCCCAGCTCTGCAATGGCCTGACGCTGGCCAACGCGTGCGAGGCTGCCATCGATTACGTCGCCCGCGGCCTGCGACTGGGGTATCTGCCCGGGCGCAGCGAGGTGCGGGTGCTGGATCACTTCGGCGCGGCAACGCACGCGTGAGCGACCCGGTCGGCGCAGAGGCTGCTCCTCATGCAGCTTGGTGAAGAAATTCACGAAAAAAGTTGACGAGCACGATGTTCATCCGCATAATTCCGCTCCTGTCGCAGGGCGCCCGTAGCTCAGTTGGATAGAGTACCTGGCTACGAACCAGGCGGTCGGGAGTTCGAATCTCTCCGGGCGCACCACTCCGACAGAATCCATCGACACCGCCGTCGATGGATGCGGTAAAAACAAGTTTGTGTACTGTGCGCCCGTAGCTCAGTTGGATAGAGTACCTGGCTACGAACCAGGCGGTCGGGAGTTCGAATCTCTCCGGGCGCACCATACACAGGCTGCGATGATGCGATCATCGCGTTACAATCAAAGTTTACGTAGTGGCGCCCGTAGCTCAGTTGGATAGAGTACCTGGCTACGAACCAGGCGGTCGGGAGTTCGAATCTCTCCGGGCGCACCATTACACCGAAACAGCAGACCCCGGTCTGCTGTTTTTTTTGCATTCCGGTAGATGCGTGACGACCAACGGTCGTCACCTACCAGGCGGGCCGATCAACCCGGTAGGTGACGACCGTTGGTCGTCACGCTGTTGCTGTTG
>NZ_JAWJLO010000001.1:2262908-2334102 GCF_032911385.1 Stenotrophomonas sp. C3(2023)
CGCCAACCCCCGGGGTGGGGCCCCCGTGTGGGACGTCACGCTTCTGCATTGCGCACGCATTCAACCCAGCGCCTGCCACCAGCACTGCAGCGTGTCCGGGCCGGTCAGGCGCTGCCGCCACCAGCGCAGCGCTGCACCGTCTTCCCCGGTCCGCCAGGCCAGCCAGAAACTCTCATCAGGTTTGTGCTCGGCCACCTCGCGGATCACCAGCTCGCCGCGGGCGGCCGCCGCGCGTGCGCAGGGCTCGGGCAGGAAACCGAAGCCCACGCCCTGACACTGCAGCCGCACCTTGCTGACCATGTCCGGCACGGTCAGCGTCTCCTGCCCCATCAACAGTCCGACAGTACGCGGCAACAGACGCCGAGCCGAGTCGGCCACCGCCACCGCGCAGTGCTCGGCCAGCTGCTCACGGCCCAGCACCCCCTGCACCCGGGCCAACGGATGCTGCGGCGCGACGGCGAACACGAATGCCACCGTGCCAAGCGGTTCGACCACGTACCCACCACCGCTGGGGCCCTCGCCGGCTGCGCCGATCAGCAGATCGGCACGCCGGTCCAGCAGCGCCTCCCAGGTCCCGGACAACGCTTCGCTGACCAGCCGCAGCCGGGTCTGCCGGGCCACCTCACGAAAGGCCTGCACGTCAGGCCCCAGCAGCCAGGCCGGGAACACTGAATCCAACGCCAGGGTCAGCTCCGATTCCCAGCCCGACGCGACCCGGCGTACCCGCAGCTCCAGCTCCCTGGCCGCGCGCAGCAGGTGGCGCCCTTCATCCAGCAACGCGCGCCCGGCGACGGTCAGCTCCGCCCGAGGCCCCACCCGGTCAAACAGCTGGACGCCCAGATCGTCCTCGAGTTTGGCCACCGTGTAGGAGATCGTGGAAGGCACCTTGTGCAGGGCCTTGCCCGCCGCCGAGAACGAGCCACGGCGGTCGATGGCGTCGAGAATCTGCAGGGCATCTAGGCTGAGCTTGAGCATTCGATTTTTTTGATGATGGCTTGCAAAACTATCCGTTTTTCAAAGCCATCGCGCAAGCCGATACTTCTTCGCAACGGGGGAACACCGCACACGGTGCGGCGCCCCACTTCATCGAAACCATCGAACGAGGAGTACAGCATGCTGCAGATCCGCAAGAGCGCAACCCGTGGCCTGGCCGAGCATGGCTGGCTGTCTTCGCGCCACACCTTCTCCTTTGCCAGCTACCACGACCCTCGCTATGTGAGCTTCGGTCCGCTGCGCGTGATCAACGAGGACAAGGTGATCGGCGGCCAGGGCTTTGGCACCCACAGCCACAGCAACATGGAAATCGTCTCGTATGTGCTCGGCGGCGCGTTGGAGCACAAGGACTCGATGGGCACCGGTTCGGTGCTGCGCTATGGCGATGTGCAGCGCATGAGCGCCGGCAGCGGCGTCTCGCACAGCGAGTTCAACCATTCCGCCACTGAGCCGGTGCATTTCCTGCAGATCTGGCTGTTCCCGGACACCGAGAACATCACCCCGTCCTATGAGGAGACCCACTTCAGCGCGGAAGCGAAGCAGGGGCAGCTGCGGCTGATCGTCTCCCCCGACGGTGCCGACGGTTCGCTGAAGATCCACCAGGACGCGCGCATCTACGCCAGCATCCTCGATGGCGCACAGCGGCTGACCCACATCCTGGCCGAGGGCCGTGGCGCCTACATCCAGGTCGCCCGTGGGCAGCTGCAGGTCAACGGCATCGCGCTGGACACCGGTGACGCGCTGCAGATCACCGACGAAGCCATCGTGACGCTGGACAATGCCATTGACGCCGAGGTCCTGGTCTTCGACCTGCCGCTGTAACCCACGCCCCAGCCCTGCCCGGGGCAGGTGACGACCGTTGGTCGTCACCCCTTACGGCGCCGTGACCCGCAGGCGGCAAACCAACGGCGTGACGACCAACGGTCGTCCCCCACCTGGAATGTTTACATGGATGAAGATGATGTTAATCTTTCGCACCTGCTAATCATTCTCATTCGTCACTGTGCGATACATATCATCCCCTACCCTGCTGGCGTCCGCGCTGGCCCTCGCTTGTGTATCGCCGCTGGCCGTTGCGGCCGAACCGACGTCCACGTCCACTCCCCGTGATCTGGATGCCGTACACGTGCTGGGTCGCGCCCAGACGCTGTACAAGGCCGACGACGCGGCCGTCGGGACGCGCACCGACACGCCGCTGGAAAAGGTGCCGCAGTCCATCCAGGTGCTGCCCCGTGAGTTGATCGACGACCAGGCTGCCCGCCAGGTCACCGACCTCTACCGCAGCATCAGCGGCCTGAGCACTTACAGCTATGGCGGCGCGGTTCTGCGTGGGTTCCGCCAGGACAACGTGCTGTATGACGGTCTGCGCGGCGACCCCTACGCCGGCTTCTCGGTGCCGCAGCTGTTCAACATCGAGCGTGTCGAAGTGCTGAAGGGACCCTCGGGCGCGCTGTACGGCGGCGGCGATCCGGGCGGGGTGATCAACTATGTCACACGTAAACCGCAGTCCATGGCCCAGCGCACGCTGGAGCTTCAGGTCGGGGATGAGGGGTTCCGCGCCGGCTCGCTGGAAGCAACCGGTCCGCTGCGCGGCACCGACCGCATCCGCTACCGCGCCGGCCTGTACGGTGAAGTCGAGGACGGCTTCCGCCGCAATACCGACCGCGACGGGGTCATCGCCGATCTCTCGGTAGCCTTCGATATCGGCCAGACCGGCGAGCTCACCCTGCAGTACACCGACATTACCCAGAACCTGGGCGGCAACCGCCTGCGCGGGGTGCCGGTGAACGACAACGGCACCTTCCTCACCGACATCCGCTGGAACCACAACGAAGCCACCGACTTCCTCGACATGTCAGCCAAGGTGGCGCTGGCCCAGTACCGCTTCTCACCGGGCATCAACTGGGACGTGGATGTAGCGGCACGCTGGTATGAAAACAGCGAGCACCAGATGTATCACGAGCCGCTGGGGCTGATCGACCGCGACCGCGATGGCGTCGCAGAATGGATGACCCGCCAGCTGCGCAACCAGCTGCGCGACAACGAGGGACTCACCCTTGCCGCCAATGCGGTGTGGCGTACCCGGACGGGGGCAATAGAGCACAAGGTACTGTTCGGTGCCGATACCTACCGGCTCGACGCCGACTTCAACGCACAGACCGCCAACAGTGCCGACCTGGCGCGCAATGCCGGACCGGTGCCGGGTCTGGACCTTTACCATCCGGTGTACGGTGCCAGCTCGTGGCGCGATTACGGCCTGGACCGCCTGCCGTGGCGCAACACCAGTACCCGCAGCGACCGGCAGGGTCTGTACGTGCAGGACGAGATCGCTGTGACCCCGCGCTGGCAGGTGCTGGCCGGCCTGCGCTGGGACCGCTTCAAGGACGTGGACAATCTCAGCGGCGCACGCGTGGAGGGCAATGACACGAGCTGGCGTCTGGGCAGCACCTACGCACTGACCGAAGGGGTGAACCTCTACGCCAACATCGCCGCCGGTTTCGTGCCGCAGACGGCGGCCAACCAGGAGCGCGCGGCTGGCGGTCCGTTCGATCCCGAGCGCAGCCGTCAGTGGGAGCTGGGCATGAAAACGCTGCTCGGTGGGCGCTACACCCTCAACGGTGCGGTCTACCGCATCGAGCGCAGCAACATCGTGCAGGCCACCGGCACCGTCGTGAACGGGGTCAATCAGCTTCGGGCGCTGGGGCTGGTGCGCAGCACCGGTGCCGAGCTGGACCTGCTGGCCGACATCACCGAGCGCTGGGTCCTCAACCTCAGCTACGCCTACAACGACGCACGGGTCATCGATGCCGGCACCGGCGGCATCACCGAGGCGGTGGGCGGCCGCTTCGCCAACGTACCGCGCAACACGCTGGGGCTGTGGACGCGCTATGACATTCCGGCGTGGAACTCCGCGCTCGGCTTCGGCGCCGACTACATGGGCGACCGGGTCAGCCTCGGGGGCCAGCGGGTCAAGCCGTACACGGTGTTCGATGTGAGCTGGAAAACGCAGTGGCAGCAGTGGCAGTTCCAGGCCAACATCAAGAACCTGTTCGACAAGGTGTACGCGAGCAGCGGGTTCGTTGCACGCAGTGGCCACTTCCCGGGCGAGCCGCGCCGGCTTTATCTGCAGGCGACCTACAGCTTCTGATCAACGCGGAGCAGACCGATTACAGGGTGCCGACCGAAGGGTCGGCACGCCGGCCGTGTGGTCCTTCAGCCCGGCGCGAACAGATCACCCTGCGTCGACGGATAGACCAGATCCGCACCGCGTTCCTGCGCCAGCGGGTTGAGCGGGTGCGGGCGCGGCTCGCCAAGGCCCATGATGTGCAGCACCGGATGACCCCGGTGCACAAGCAGGTCGCTGATCATCCGACGATGGCAGCGCCACCACGGCGCCTCGGCGCACATCAGCGCGGTGCGCCGGTGGCCGGCCAACGTCTGCAGCCGCTGCCAGCCCTCTGCAAACTCGACCGAGTACATGTGGTCGGCATATCCCTGGAACGCTTTGTTGTCCCAGCCATCGTTGGGGGATCCCGGCTGCGGTGCGCGGCGCCCGCCCAGCTCCGGCAGCCACTGATAACCGATGCCTGCCACGGGCAGCGCGGCCGCCATCGTTTCACTGGCAAACCACGGATGGCGCCGTGAGCCGGGAAAGCGGCGCACGTCGGCCACGGCTTCAATGCCGTGTCGCTGCAGCAGGTCCACGAAGTCGGACCATGGATGGGTCGAATGCCCGATGGTCCAGATCGTCGGTGTCGAATCGCATTGATGGGCGGCGCTCATGCACCCAGTACAGCGCAGCCGCGGTTGCCGACGCGTCAACGCCGTTGCAGCGCCTCGTGTTCCGGCTGGCCTGCAGGGAACGCGGTCGCGCCCCAGGTACCCCAGCCTGCATCGTCGATGCGCCGTTCTGCCGATGCATGATCATCCCGATGGAGCAGAGCGTGCTCAAGCCTGAAGCGAAATGCTCTCCTGCGCCCGGCTGCGCCTGGCACGCTCTGCGTGATACATGAGCTGATTGGACAGCCAGATCAACCGGGCACGCCAGCTGCCAGCGAACGGGGTCTGCCGCAGCCGTTCCATCGTCGCCTGATCCATGTCGCCGATTCCACTGAGCAACCGCGATGCACGGTTGGCGGCCGCCTGATCGGCAGCCGCCGCAGCGTTGATCATCCCGGCAAAAACAGCATCAAACCGCGCCCGCTCCGCTTTTGTCAGCATCCAGAACTCCTCCCTGGAATACGGCTCGGTACGCGCCCGGTAAGCGGCCAGCACAACGCGACGCTGCCGTTCGTCCAACTGTTCCCACGTCACACCCGCGCCCAGAACACGGGTGCCAAATCGCTGCAGATTGGCAGCCGTCATGCGCTCTTTGGCCGGTGCCAGCCTGAGCGCACGTGTGACCAGCAACAGGGGAGGCTCCTTCGAAGCCCGGCTGGGCACGATGTCGTCCGGCAGCCTGGCCAGCCCCGACAATGCCAACAACGTCGGGTAGCGGGTCTGCGGCACGGCCACCGCCATCATCACCAGACTGGTCACCAGCAGTACGGCCCCGGCTGCAACCTTCAGCAGAAGAATGAGCCCGCGCCGGCTGTTGGCCGCAGAAGGCGCGGTAATACGATAATCGCCCGAGGTCTCGACGTACCCTCCGGTGAACATTCGATCGTTGATTTCCCGTGCCCGCGCTTCCTGCTCTTCCCGCTGCAGCGTGCGCAGTGGCGTTTCACCACGCAGCTGCCCTTGGACAGTACGGGCGAAGTCGAGTCCATGCGCTGCCGACGAAAACGGATCATTGTTGCTCATGCGATTCCTTGCATAACGAATCCTGTGGACGCGCGCGCGCGATACATGTCTGCGTCGGCCCGCCGGGTGGGTCTTGGGGCGGCTGCTGGCAGCCTGCGCTGCCAACAGCATTGCTGCCATTGATGGCGCGGTATCAGAGCTTCTCGATGACCGCCGTCCAGACCACACTCACGGTACCCGGGCGTGCCACGTCCATCGAACTCTGCGGGAAGACCGCTACCACCCGCCAGCCTTTGTCGTAGAGCTGGCTGACCGTCGCCGAGCCCGCCTTGGAGCAGTTGAACACTGCGCTGTCGTCGAACGACCGCATCTGCTGCACCGGCGTGGTCAGCGCCACGGTGAGACAGACCTCTCCCTGTGCAGCAACGGCCGATGCCGAAACCATGCACAGCAACCCTGCCAGAAGCACTTTCATTCGCACCTAGACTCTCCTTGTGAACCACCGCAACGGCAGCATGGCGTGCCGCAACAGCCTGCTGCTCCTCTACAGACATTATCGGCAGCACATCTCGATGCTTGAGTCGCCCGCAGCAGCCGCCTCTGGACTTCAACGGTGCTCGGGATGCAAAGCAAAACGCCCAAAGATCGTCGATCTTCGGGCGTTTCTTTTAACTGGCGGAGTGGGAGGGATTCGAACCCTCGATAGAGCTTTTGACCCTATACTCCCTTAGCAGGGGAGCCCCTTCAGCCACTCGGGCACCACTCCGGGGTTTTGCATCCGCTCAACGCTCAGGCGTCTCAGCGGGGACGCGAATAATAGCCTTATTCGCGACCAAAGGTAAAGCGTTATTCACCAGAATTTTCATCTGCGGCGGTTACGTCATCGCCGCGCTGGATGCGCTGGTAGATTTCTTCGCGATGCACGGCCACATCCTTCGGCGCAGTGATGCCGATACGGACCTGGTTGCCCTTGACGCCCAGCACAGTCACGCTGACCGAGTCGCCAATCATCAGGGTTTCGCCGACGCGGCGAGTCAGAATCAACATTTGGGTATTTCTCCATGGAACCGTGTGGAAGGGTATCCCCCACCGGCTTAGCAGGCTGTCAAGGCCCGCTCCACGACAAAGGGAAAAGATTGCCAATTTTACCGTCAGCCCTTCTGCAGCGACAAGCAACAGAAGGGCGTGCGGTGTTCAGGCAAGGTCAGAGCCGCGGGCGGATCCACTCGGGAACGGCCGACAGTGCAGACGCAAGGGCGGGCCCGTCCTCACCACCACCCTGGGCGAGGTCCGGGCGGCCGCCGCCCTTGCCTCCAATCTGACCCGCCACATGCGACAACAGTTCCCCGGCCTTGACCTTGCCCATTGCACTGCCATTCACGCCAGCCACCAGCGCTGCCTTGCCGTCCTGCGCACCGGCCAGCAGGATCACCGCGTCGCCGAGCTGCTGCTTGAGACGATCCACCGCGTCACGCAGCGCCTTGGCATCGAACCCTTCCAGACGTGCCACCAGCACCTTGACTCCGGCAATATCGACAGCCTGGCTGGAAAGATCGGCGGTGGCCCCGGCGGCGACCTTGGCCTTGAGCGACTCCAGCTCACGCTCGAGCTGCTTCTGACGCTGGCCCATGAGACGGATCTTCTCGACCACATCGCCTGCGCTGCCGCCCAGCAGCTCGGCCGCTTCAGCCAGACGTGCCTCTTCGGCATCGACATGGTCCAGCGCGCCCTGCCCGGTCACTGCTTCGATACGCCGCACGCCGGCGGAGACACCGCCTTCGGAGGTGATCTTGAACAGCCCGATGTCGCCGGTGCGACCGACGTGGGTACCGCCGCACAGTTCGGTGGAGTAGTCACCCATCTTCAGCACACGCACCTGCTCGCCGTACTTCTCGCCGAACAGTGCCATCGCGCCGAAATCCAGTGCTTCCTGCATGCCCATGTTGTGCACTTCGGCCGCACTGTTGGCGCGCACCTGCTGATTGACCTTGCGCTCGATCAACGCCAGTTCCTCGCCACTGATCGGCTGGAAATGCGAGAAGTCGAAGCGCAGGCGATCCGGCGCGACCAGCGAGCCCTTCTGCTGCACGTGGGTGCCCAGCACTTCGCGCAGGGCGGCGTGCAGCAGGTGGGTGGCGGAGTGATTGAGGATCGTGGCGCCGCGGCGTTCGGCATCGACCTGGCCGGCAAGCACGTCGCCCACCTTCAGGCTGCCGCCGCTGACCCGGCCGACATGACCATGGAACTGGCCGGCGAACTTCTGCGTGTCTTCCACCTCGACCTGTACACCGGCGCCGGTAAGCTGGCCGCTGTCGCCTACCTGGCCGCCGGACTCGGCGTAGAAGGGCGTACGGTCGGTGAGCACGATCGCCTCGTCGCCCGCCTCCACCGCCTGCACCGGGCGGCCATCCTTGAGCAGGGCGACCACGCGCAGCTGGTCGGCCTGCAGGTCGGCATAGCCGAGGAACGTGGTCGGCGCCAGGGTAGCCACCAGATCGGCCGGAAGCGTCACGCCACCGCCGAACTTCCCGGCTTCGCGCGCACGGCGGCGCTGTCCGTCCATGGCGACCTTGAAGCCGTCTTCGTCCACCTTCAGCTCGCGCTCGCGCGCAATATCGGCCGTGAGATCCAGCGGGAAACCATAGGTGTCATACAGACGGAAGGCGTCCTCGCCGGCGATCACGCCGCCAACGGCCTTGGCCGCCACGTCCTCGAAGATCTTCATGCCGGCGTCGAGCGTTTCGGCAAAACGCTCTTCCTCGGCCTGCAGGGCGCGGGTGACGGTGTCGGCCGCTGCCGGCAGCTCCGGATAGGCCTGGCCCATCTGTTCGACCAGGGTCGGCACCAGCCTGCTGAAGAACGCCTGGCGCACGCCCAGCATCCAGCCATGACGCAGGGCGCGGCGGATGATACGGCGCAGCACATAGCCACGACCTTCGTTGGACGGCAGCACACCGTCGACGATCAGGAACGCGCAGGCACGGATGTGGTCGGCGATGACGCGCAGCGACTTGTTTTCCAGATCGGTCGTGCCGGTCAGCTCGCCGGCCTTGCTGATCAGGGCCTGGAACAGGTCGATCTCATAGTTGGTATGCACATGCTGCAGAATCGCCGCCAGGCGCTCCAGCCCCATGCCGGTATCCACGCACGGGGCGGGCAGCGGCTGCAGGGTGCCGTCAGGCTGACGGTCGAACTGCATGAACACCAGGTTCCATATCTCGATGAAGCGGTCGCCATCCTCGTCCGGCGAGCCCGGGGGGCCGCCGGCGATGTGTTCGCCGTGGTCATAGAAGATCTCGGTGCACGGGCCGCAGGGGCCGGTATCGGCCATCTGCCAGAAGTTGTCCGAAGCAAACGGCGCGCCCTTGTTGTCGCCGATGCGCACGATGCGCGATTCGGGAATGCCGATCATGTCGCGCCACAGCGCGTAGGCTTCGTCATCGGTCTGGTAGACGGTGACCAGCAGACGATCGGCCGGCAGCTTCCAGACCTGGGTCAGCAGCTCCCACGCCCAGGCAATGGCATCTTTCTTGAAGTAATCGCCGAAGGACCAGTTGCCCAGCATCTCGAAGAAGGTGTGGTGACGGGCGGTGTAGCCCACCTGGTCAAGGTCGTTGTGCTTGCCACCGGCACGCAGGCAGCGCTGGACGTCGGCGGCGCGCACGTAGCTGCGCTTTTCGGCGCCCAGGAAAACGTCCTTGAACTGCACCATGCCGGAATTGGTGAACAGCAGGGTCGGGTCATTACCCGGCACCAGCGGTGCCGACGGCACGATGGTGTGGCCCTTGTTCCTGAAGAACTCAAGGAAATCGCTGCGGATCTGGGAGGTCGTGAATTTGGCGGATGCGTTCATGTGGGGCTGGCAGTCTGCGGGCCGGGCGGTCCACCGCCACCGGCCACACTGGCCAGGGTCGGGTTTCGGACCTCCGAAACCCTGAAGGGTAACAGGCCAGAGGCGCTCAGTCCTCCGGGTCGTAGCGGGTGGCGCGCCGGATGCTGTCGCCATCGAAGCCGCGACGGGCCAGCAGATCAGCCGCCTTGCGCCGTTGCGGCAGGTCCAGCGGGCCCTCGTCGCCGAAGCGGCGGCGGACCAGATCACGCGCATTTTCCTGCCAGTCACCTTCGAAGGTATCCATGGCCGCTGCAATCGCGCTGCTGTCCAGCCCATGCGTCCCCAGCTCGGCGCGGATATGAAGCGGCCCATAGCCGGTGTTGGCGCGACTGCGCACCAGGCTCTGGGCAAAGCGTTCGTCGTCCTGCCAGCCCTCACTGCTCAGGCGGTCGACGGCGGCCTGTGCCTGCTCGGGATCGATGCCCTTGGCCACCAGCTTGCGGCCCAGCTCGCGGCGCGAATGCTCCCGGCGCACCAGCAGGCCGAGGGCCCGTTGCACCGGTGTCTGCTCGGGGCGGCGGCGCCTGCGCCGACCCGGCCCGGTATCGGTCTCGTCCATAACTGTCCCATCACGTCATAGCGAGGCTCAAGCCGTCGCTGCGGGAGGGTAAATCCACGGGACAGGGCAGCGTCACTGACGGCGCTCCCCTGCCCCGCGGCAAGCCCTTACTTGTCGTCGTCGCCGTCGTCGTCGCCTTCCTCACGGGAGGCTTCGGCAGGCTGGAACTTCTCGCGCAGCTCGGCTTCGAGCTTGGCCGCCACCTGCGGGTTGTCGCGCAGGTAGCCACGGGCGTTGTCCTTGCCCTGGCCGATGCGTTCGTCGCCGTAGCTGTACCAGGCACCGGCCTTGTCCACGAGCTTGGCATCCACCCCCATGTCGATCAGTTCACCCTCACGGCTGATGCCTTCGCCGTAGAGGATTTCAGTGATGACCTGCTTGAACGGCGGCGCCAGCTTGTTCTTGACGACCTTGATCTTGGTCTGGTTGCCGATGATCTCGTCACCCTTCTTGATCGCACCGATACGGCGGATGTCCAGGCGGACCGAGGCGTAGAACTTCAGCGCGTTGCCGCCGGTGGTCACTTCGGGGCTCTGGCCCGGCATCATCACGCCGATCTTCATGCGCAGCTGGTTGATGAAGATCACCAGGGTGTTGGAACGCTTGATGTTGCCGGTCAGCTTGCGCAGCGCCTGGCTCATCAGACGGGCCTGCAGGCCCGGCAGCTGATCGCCCATTTCGCCTTCGATTTCGGCCTTCGGGGTCAGCGCTGCGACCGAGTCGACCACCACGATGTCCACCGAATTGGAACGCACCAGCATGTCGGCGATTTCCAGCGCCTGCTCACCGGTATCGGGCTGGGACAGCAGCAGGTCGTCGACGTTGACACCCAGCTTGGCCGCGTAGACCGGGTCCAGGGCGTGCTCGGCGTCGATGAAGGCGGCGGTGCCCCCCTTCTTCTGGCACTCGGCGATGGCCTGCAGGGTCAGCGTGGTCTTGCCCGAGGACTCCGGACCATAGATTTCCACCACACGGCCCTTGGGCAGGCCGCCAATGCCCAGCGCGATGTCCAGCATCAGCGAACCGGTGGGGATGGCTTCGATGGGCTCGACCACGCGGTCACCCATGCGCATCACCGAGCCCTTACCGAACTGCTTTTCGATCTGGCCCAGTGCGGCTGCAAGGGCGCGCTTCTTGTTCTCGTCCATCGTCTTGGTCCTTGAGGAAGTGGTCATCTGTCTTTCTAGGTCAACTCAGGTTCGGGGGAGACTGTAGCGGCGACCCATCGCACAGACTGAGACGGGGCCAACGAAGTCGATCATTATCGCCGCTGGCGCCAGTTCCCGCCGTACCCGGGTCATCGGTTCGGCCGCAGCAGGCCGCAGTACAGCCCTTCAATCGAGAAATCCTGGTCGGGCAACACGTCGATGGGGGCGTAATCAGGGTTGCGCGGCAGCAGCCGGATGCGGTCCTTGGCGATCTTCAGCAGCTTGACGGTGATCTCGTCATCGATGCGGGCCACCACGATCTGCCCGGTACGCGCGTCGCGTGTGCGGTGCACGCCGATCAGGTCGCCATCGAAGATGCCCTCGTCGATCATCGAGTCGCCCTGCACCTTGAGCAGGTAGTCCGGCGCCGGTGAGAAGAACACCCGGTCGAGCACCACGAAGTCATCCGAGCCGATGTCGGCGCCGATCGGCAGTCCGGCAGCGACGCGGCCGAGCACCGGCAGGCGCAGCACGCTGTCATCGTTCCGTGCCTCGACGGCCGCCGGCTTGACCGCTGCCGCCTGTACCAGCCGGATGCCGCGCGCCTGTCCCGGCACCCGCCGGATGGCGCCGGCCTGCTCGAGCGCCTCCAGGTGGTACTGGGCCGCGCGGACGCCCTTGAAGCCGAACGCGCGGGCAATTTCAGTCTGCGACGGCGGTGCGCCATCGCTCTCGATACGCTCGGCGATCAACTGCAGGATCGCCTGCTGGGTGTCGGTCAGGTCCATGGTTAGTAGTATTACTACTAACGAAACGGAATGCAAACAGGAAACCGCCCGCATGCCGGTAAGCCAAGTGCCGCGCTCTGCCCGGGAGCACTACCGGTCACGGCCGCCGACCGCTGCGCCAGATCGAGAACAGGATCCAGACACCGCAAAGCCCCGCCCCGACGAACCCGGCCACGCCCAGCGCCAGCAACCAGCGGCTGGAAAGCCCGCCCACGCTGTGCATCACGATGGACGAGCCGATGATCAGCGCGGCGGTGATGATACCCACCACCATGCGGTTGGCGGCCTTGTTGACCTGGTCACCGAAACCGGCCAGCGCGCTGGTCTGCACGTTCAGCTGCAGCCGCCCGCGGCGTGCTGCCTGCACCAGTCGGCGCAGATCACGAGGCAGATCACCGGCCAGGTCGACCAGCCCGAGCAGGCTGCGTCGGCCACGCTTGAGCAGCGCTTTGGGTGCATAGCGCTGCAGCACCACACGCTCCACATACGGCCTGGCCGCGCTGGCCATGTCGAATTCCGGATCAAGCTGCCGCCCCATGCCTTCCAGCGTCAGGAAGGCTTTGATCATCAAGGCAAGATCCGCCGGCAGCACCAGCTGATAACTGCGCAGCAGCTGGGTGATGTCGGCCAGCATGCGGCCGATGCGCAGGTCCTTGAGCGGTACGCCGCGGTACTGATCAACGAACTGCCCGATGTCCTGCTGCAACCGGCCCTCGTCCACGGCCACGCCCCCGGCCCAGTCGAGCAGGATGTCGGCCACTGCTTCAGGCTCCTGGTCGACCAGCCCGTGCAGCAGCTGCGCGATCTGGAAACGGCGTGCCTCGGACAGCGCGCCGACCATGCCGAAGTCGATCACGCCGATGCGGCCATCATGCAGGTAGAAGATGTTGCCAGGGTGCGGGTCGGCGTGGAAGCAGCCGTCCTGCAGCACCATTTTCAACACGATGCCAGCGCCGCGCTGGGCCAGGGCCGCGCGATCCAGCCCTGCGGCATCAACCGCAGCCAGATCACGCCCGGCGATGCCTTCGACGAAGTCCTGCACGTTGAGGCTCTCGCAGGTCCATTGCCAGTGCACGCCGGGAATCAGGATGTCGTCGCGGCCTGCGAAATTGCGCGCGATGCGTTCGGCGTTGCGACATTCGGCGGCAAAATCCAGTTCGCGGCGCAGCGAGGATGTGAACTGGGCGACCACTTCGGTGGGCCGGTACCGGCGCAGGTCAGGCACCTGCGCTTCGATGATCTCGGCCAGCCGGGCCAGCAGCCGCAGGTCTGCCTCGACCACATCGCGGATGCCCGGACGGCGGACCTTGAGCACGACCTGGCGACCGTCATGCAGACGTGCGCGGTGCGCCTGGGCCAGCGAAGCTGCAGCCATCGGCGTCTCGTCGAGCCACGCAAACACCTGTGACGGATCCTCGCCCAGATCGCGCTCCAGCTGGTCACGGATCTGCGCATAGGGCAACGCAGGCACCGCATTCTGCAGTTCGGAGAACTCGGCGATCCATTCGGCGCTGAACAGATCCACGCGGGTGGCCAGGATCTGCCCGAGCTTGACGAAGGTCGGCCCCAGCTCCTGCATCGCAAGCCGCACCCGCTGCGGCGCGGTCAACGGCACGCGCGCCGGTTCGCCCCAGTGCAGCAGCCTTCCGGCGCGCTCGAGGGCAGCGGCCAGGCCGATGCGCCGCACCAGATCCCCAAATCCGTAACGGATCAGGACACCGGCGATTTCCTGCAGCCGGCCCAGGTCACGGACCGTTCCCAGTGTTTCCCACATTGATGCCTGCTCCGTGCCGGGATTGCGGCCCCCAGCATCTCACAGCCGTCGCGCGATTCCGTCCAGCGCGGTGGCCACGGTCTGCCGACGGATGGCGTCGCGGTCACCGTCGAACTGGAACAGCTCCGCATCGGCGTAGCCGCCGCGGCGCTTCCAGCCGATCCAGACACTGCCGACCGGCTTGTCCACGCTGCCACCGCCGGGCCCGGCGATACCGGTCACGGCCACGGCGAAACCCGCCCCGGAATTGACCAGCGCCCCGGAGACCATTTCCAGAACCGTCTCACGGCTGACCGCCCCGCTCTGCTCCAGGGTCTGCGCGCGCACGCCGAGCAGACGCTGCTTGGCCTCGTAGCTGTAGACCACGATGCCGCAGTCGAAGAACGCAGAGGAGCCGGCAATATCGGTCATCACCTTGGCGATCCAGCCGCCGCTGCAGCTTTCCGCGGTGACCAGCAGAAGACCGGCCTGCTGCAGGCGTCGGCCAAGGACTACGGCCTGGGCGTTGAGGTCGGTATCGGTGACGTGGGTCATGGACAGGGGTCGGGATGAAACAGGCACGTTGTAACCTGTGAGGCCGCGCGCGTCGAGGGGGGCGTGACGACCAACGGGCGTCACCTGCCAGCGCGATGCCGGGCAGAGCCCCGCACTACCATTCGGGTTGCTTTTCCGGCAGCAGGGCGCGGATGGGCTCGCCGTCGGTACCGGCAGCCAGCTTTTCGGCTTCGGCGATCGGGATGTCCACCTGCAGCAGCCAGCCGTCCTCGTCGGCCTGCTCGCTGCGCACCACCTCGAGCTGATGCAGGCGCGCGCGCAGGCGGCCGGCTTCCGGAGGCAGACGCAGCTCACCGGTCACGTGCTGCAGGCCCAGCCGCTTGCCCAGCACCGACTGCAGCAGCTCCAGGCCGCGGCCATCACGTGCCGAGAGCCAGACCCGCTCCCGCCGCGATTCATCCGGCACGCCGTCCTGACCGTCGTGGCGGACCTCGCCATTGTCGAGCCGGTCGATCTTGTTGAACACCAGCAGCTGCGGCAGCTCACCCGCACCTACGGCCTCCAGCACCTCGTCCACCTGGGCGATGCGCTCTTCGCGGTGCGGGTCTGCCGCATCGACCACGTGCAGCAGGAAATCGGCCTCGCGCGCCTCGGACAGGGTGGAGCGGAACGCGGCGACCAGATCGTGCGGCAGATCGCGCACGAAGCCCACCGTGTCGGCCAGCACGACATTGCCGCCAGGCAGCACGATGCGGCGCACGGTCGGGTCGAGCGTGGCAAACAGCTGGTCGGCCGCGTAGGCCTCGGCGCCGGTCAGCGCGTTGAACAGTGTGGATTTGCCCGCATTGGTATAGCCGACCAGCGCCACGCGCGGCAGTTCGCTGCGCACACGGGCGCGGCGCATCTGGGTGCGCTGCACTTCCACTTTCTCCAGCCGCTTCTGCAGCTGCTCCACCCGCTTCTGCAGCAGGCGGCGGTCGGTTTCCAGCTGGGTTTCACCCGGGCCACGCAGGCCGATGGAACCACCCCGCTGGCGCTCAAGGTGGGTCCAGCCGCGCACCAGGCGCGTGGCCAGATGGCGCAGCTGCGCCAGCTCGACCTGCAGCTTGCCTTCGTGGCTGTGCGCGCGCTGGGCGAAGATGTCCAGGATCAGACCGGTACGGTCGATCACTCGACGCTCAAGAAAGCGCTCCAGGTTGCGCTCCTGCACCGGGGTCAGCGCATGGTTGACCAGCACCAGGTCGGCACCGGTGGCTTCGGCGGCGGCCTTGACCTCGTCGAGCTTGCCGCTGCCGATCAGGGTCGAGGGATTGGGCCGGTCCAGCCGCGCAGTCAGCGTGGCGGCGATGCTTGCGCCCGCCGAGCGCGCAAGGTCACCGAATTCTTCCAGCACGTCCTCTTCGAGCTTGCCGAAGTGCGGCTGGATCAACAGGGCGTTTTCGCCCTTTTTCGAGCGGTCAAACACGGACCGCTCCGCAATCAGTTGTCTTCTTCATCACCCGCCTGGGTACCTTCAGTGGACTGCACGTAGCCGCCGCCCGGACCGACCTTGACGTTGCGCGCCGGCACCACGGTGGAGATGGCGTGCTTGTAGATCATCTGGCTGACGGTGTTGCGCAGGACGACCACGAACTGGTCGAACGATTCAACAGTGCCCTGCAGCTTGATGCCGTTGACCAGGTACACCGAAACCGGCACGCGTTCGCGCCGCAGAGCATTGAGAAAAGGATCCTGCAGCGATTGTCCCTTGGACATTGCCAACTCCTGTTTATAGTTTTTATGGTTGCTGGTCACACGGACGGTCGCCAGAGGACCGCCAGCCGTGCTGATGTTACACGCTGCCGGGGCACGGCACGGGGCGTTCGACAAAGGTCGACACCGCCTCGCGCAGCGCCTCGGACTGAACATGGGGATCGAACCAGCGCGCATCAAGCTCACCGCGCAGCCAGGTGAGCTGGCGTTTAGCCAGCTGGCGGGTGGCCTGGATCGCGCGCTCGCGGAAGGCCGCGGCGCTGCCCTGCCCGTCCAGGAACTCCCAGGCCTGACGGTAGCCGACTGCGCGTACCGCAGGCAGGTCCAGTGGTGCTGCCACCGCCGCCATCTGCGGGAGCGCACGCAATGCCCGCACCTCGTCCAGAAAGCCCTGCGCCAGCATCAGGTCGAAGCGGCGCTCTATCCGATCGTGCAGCACGCTGCGCGCGGCAGGCGCCAGCACCAGCTTGAGCGTGCGCAACGGCAGACGGCCGCTGCTGGGCAATGCCTGCCACTGGCTGATCGGCCGTCCGCTGAGCCGGTATACCTCCAGCGCCCGCTGGATGCGCTGGGGATCGGTAGCATGGATGCGCGCGGCGGCAGCCGGGTCCACAGCCGCCAGTTCGGCATGCATCGCCGCCAGGCCACGCTGTTCGATCTCGGCCAGCAGACGCGCGCGCATCGTTTCATCGGCCGGCGGCATCGGCGACAGACCCTCCAGCAGAGCACGGAAGTACAGCCCGGTTCCGCCGGCCAGAATCGGAATGCGGCCGCGCGCCACGATGCCATCGATCGCGCGCCGCGCATCCACCGCGAATTCCGCCGCCGAGTAGGTCTGCCAGGGGTCGCGCAGGTCCAGCAGATGATGCGGCGCCTGCGCGCGCTCGGCCGCGTCGGGCTTGGCCGCACCGATGTCCAGGCCGCGATACACCAGCGCCGAGTCGACGCTGACGATCTCTCCGCCGAGCTGCCGGGCCAGCGCGATGGCGGTGGCGGTCTTGCCGCTGGCGGTCGGCCCCATCAGGGCGATCGCCAGCGGGCGCCGGTCGATACCCATCAGTCTTCGTCCGGCCAGCGCAGGCTCGGCGCGGCGTCCACGCGCGGCGCGGGCACCGCATCCACGGCCTGCCAGATCTTCAGCGCGTCGACGGTGGCGGCAACATCGTGCACGCGCACGATGCGGGCGCCCCGCTGCACCGCAATCAGGTGCGCCGCCACCGAGGCGGCCACCCGCTCGCTTGGCCGCTCACGTCCGGTCAGCTCACCCAGGCTGCGCTTGCGCGACAGGCCGGCCAGCATCGGCAGACCCAGTTCGGCAAAGCGCGCGGTGCGCGCCAGCAGGGTGATATTGTGCTCTGTGGTCTTGCCGAAACCGAAGCCGAGGTCGATGACCAGTCGTTTGCGTTCGATGCCGGCCATCTCGGCGGCGAACACCCGCTGCAGCAGGAAGCCGTGCACCTCGGCCACGACGTCGCCGTAGTGCGGGGCGGCCTGCATGCTGCCCGGCTCGCCCTGCATATGCATCAGCACCACGGCGGCACCGCTGGCGGCGGCCGCTTCCAGCGCGCCAGGCTGGCCCAGGGCGCAGATGTCATTGATCATGCCGGCACCAGCGGCAACCGCGGCCCGCATCACCTCTGGTTTGAAGGTGTCGACGCTGATCGGCACGGTGGTGCGCGCGGCCAGCTGCTCGATGACCGGAATCACCCGTGCCAGTTCGTCTTCCACGCTGACCGGGGTTGCGCCCGGTCGTGTGGATTCGCCACCGACATCAAGCAGGTCGGCGCCCTCCTCGACCAGTTTCAGACCATGGGCCACCGCAGCGGCGGTGGTGTCATGCGCGCCGCCGTCGGAGAACGAGTCGGGAGTGACATTGACGATGCCCATGACCCGGGCGCGGTCCAGCCGCAGAACGCGTCCGGCGCAGTCAAGCTGGGGGGCGGTATCGAACATGTGGGTTCCTGCAGACAACAACGGCCGCCAGTTTACGCGCGGCCGCGTCGGCTCAGAAGTCGCCCAGCCGTGCGCTGTCGGTGGGCGCTGCCAGCCACGTCGCCAGGTCGCCGGCGATCGCGGTGACCACCCGGTCCAGTACCGCGCACGAGCCCTTGAAGCCCCCCAGGGCGCCACCACGGGAGATGCGGCGCGCGGTCACGGTCGCCACACGGGTCCCGTCTTCATACAGTTCGCCGCGCACCGCAGCGGATTTGAAGTGACCGATGAAGGCATTTCCCGCGCTCTGCGCTTCCACGAACTCCAGCTTGAGCGATCGACCCGCGCCGCTGTCGGCCCCCACCGCGCCCTCAATCAAGGTATTGCCCAGCGCGTTGGCCTTGGTCGCCAGCTCCACCGACAGCGTGGTACCGATGCCACACTCGGCCTTGATCGCCTCGGCGATGATCGCGTTCTCGGCGTACGGCACCGGTTGGTTGACGCGGATATCGGCAGCGCACGCAGGCGCCGCCAGCACCAGCCCAAGCAGGGCCAGCGGGTAGACAGGCTTCATCGAATTCCCCGGATTCAGCGGCTGCCACCATGGCGGCCGTCCGCCGCATGCTGCTCCCTGCGGTGGGTCAATGCAAGCGTCGGTCAGCCCCGCCTGCCGCGCACGTCGGCCTCAGCGGCGGCGCTTGCGGTCCACGTACAGCGTCTTTGCGATGCTCAGGACGATGCCCAGCCCGATGCCGACAGCGCAGCCGAGCAGCAGGTTGTCGGTGCCCAGGCCGACGGCGACGCCCACCACGGTGGCGATCACCATCTCGAGGGTGTGGGAAATCGGTTCGGGACGCGGCGGCTGGGACATGCGGCAATGACCATCAAAGAGCGGAAACGACCGCTATTGTCACCCAAGCCGTGCCGCTGCGGCGCTGACGGCCTGAACGGACAAGGCCGGGTCACCCCGGCCTTGTCTTTCCTGCGGATCAGCAGTGGCGCACTCAGTGCTGCTCGGCCGGTCCTGCAATCGGCGGCAGCGGACGGGCGTCACCGCCTGAATCGTTGCCACCACCATCCTTGTTCGACTTGCCCCAGCCGGCCGGCGGCGGCGGATCGCGGCCTTCCATGATGGCGTCGATCTGCGGCGCATCGATGGTCTCGTACTGCAGCAGCAGCTGGGACATGGCGTGCAGCTTGTCCAGATTGGCGGTCATCAGCTCGGTGGTGCGCGCATAGGCTTCGTCGAGAATGTTGCGCACTTCCTCGTCGATGCGGCGCGCCGTGTCATTGGACACGCTCTTGTGCTGGGTGACCGAGCGGCCCAGGAACACTTCGTCATCCTCTTCGCCGTACGCGATGGGACCCAGCTGGTCGGACAGGCCCCACTTGGTGACCATGTTGCGGGCCATCTTGGTCGCGCGCTCGATATCGTTGGACGCACCGGTGGTGACCTTGTCGGCGCCGAAGATCAGCTCCTCGGCCACGCGGCCACCATACAGCGAGCACAGCTGTGACTTGATGGCCACGCGGTTCATCGAGTACTTGTCGCCCTCCGGCAGGTACATGGTCACACCCAGCGCACGGCCGCGCGGGATGATGGTGACCTTGTAGACCGGATCGTGCTCGGGCACCAGCCGGCCGACAATGGCATGGCCGGCCTCGTGGTAGGCGGTGAGGGTCTTTTCCTCCTCGCTCATGGCCATCGAGCGGCGTTCGGCCCCCATCAGGATCTTGTCGCGGGCGCGGTCGAAGTGGTCCATGCGGACCTCCTTCTCGTTGCCTCGCGCGGCGAACAGCGCGGCCTCGTTGCACAGGTTGGCCAGGTCGGCACCCGAGAAGCCCGGGGTACCGCGCGCAATCACCATCGGCTCGACGTCGCCGGCCAGCGGCAGCTTGCGCATGTGCACCTTGAGGATGTGCTCGCGACCCTTCACGTCCGGCAGGCCGACCACCACCTGGCGATCGAAACGGCCCGGGCGCAGCAGCGCCGGATCGAGCACGTCCGGACGGTTGGTGGCTGCGATGACAATCACGCCTTCCCCGCCCTCAAAGCCGTCCATTTCCACCAGCAGCTGGTTCAGGGTCTGCTCGCGCTCGTCATGACCACCGCCCAGACCGGCGCCACGGTGGCGACCGACCGCGTCGATTTCGTCGATGAAGATGATGCACGGGGCATGCTTCTTGGCCTGCTCGAACATGTCGCGCACGCGGCTGGCGCCGACGCCCACGAACATTTCCACGAAGTCCGAACCGGAGATCGAGAAGAACGGCACCTTGGCTTCGCCGGCGATGGCCTTGGCCAGCAGCGTCTTGCCGGTGCCGGGCGGGCCGACCATCAGCACGCCGCGCGGGATCTTGCCGCCCAGCTTGGTGAACTTGGACGGGTCGCGCAGGAAGTCGACCAGCTCGCCGACCTCTTCCTTGGCCTCGTCACAGCCGGCGACGTCGGCAAAGGTCACTTTGATCTGGTCCTCGCCCTGCAGCTTGGCACGCGACTTGCCGAAGGACATCGCGCCCTTGGCACCACCACCCCCCCCCTGCATCTGGCGCATCATGAACAGCCAGAAGCCGATGATAAGCAGCACCGGCAGGAAGTTCATCAGGATCGCGCCCAGCGAGAAGCCGCTGGAGGGCTCCTGCTGGACGATTTCCACGTTCTTGGTCCGCAGCACGTTGATCAGATCGCGGTCGAACGGCGCCGGAATCGTGGCGGTCTGGCCGCTGCGGGTGGTGTAGGTCAGCTCGGTGGTGCCACCGCGCATGTCACCGGCAAAGGTGACCTTCTGCACGTTGCCGTTGTCCACCTGGTCCAGGAACTGCGAATAGGTCGCGCCCTGCGCCGCCCCGCCACTGGTTTTGGGGGAGAAGCTCTGGAAGACCACCATCAGCACGACGGCGACGACCACCCATAGCAGGAGGTTCTTGGTCAAGTCGTTCATCCTCATTGGCTCCGGCGTTCCTCTCAGTGCTTGCGTGTCGCGTGGGTTTCGGGCTTGCGGGTTCGAGCTTACTTGATCTGGGCGCGTTTGCCCTGCCCCAGGGCGTAAACCTCGGGCGAACGCTTGCGCGAAGCTTCCGGCTTGCGGATGGAGACCTTGTCGTACCGGCGGCGCATCTCGCGCACGTAGTCGTCAAAGCCCACACCCTGGAACAGCTTGATCAGGAACGCCCCACCGGTCTTGAGGTGGTTGTCGGCGAAATCCAGCGCCAGCTCGGCCAGATGCATCATCCGCGGCTGGTCCACCGCGTCCATGCCACTCTTATTGGGGGCCATATCGGAGAGCACAAGGTCCACCGGCTGATCGCCCAGCATGGCTTCAAATGCCGATAGGACGGTTTCTTCCCTGAAGTCACCGTGAAGGAACTCGACCCCGGCCAGCGGCGGCATGTCCAGGATGTCCAGCGCGAGGACCCTGCCAGTGTCGCCCATCTGCCGGCGGACCTGCTGTGACCAGCCGCCCGGCGCGGCGCCCAGATCGACCACCACCATGTTCGGCTTCAGCAACCGGTCACGTTCGAGCAGTTCTTCGAGCTTGTAGGCGGCACGCGAGCGCATGCCTTCGGCCTGGGCCTTCTTCACGAAGGGGTCGGAAAAGTGTTCTTTGAGCCAGCGCTGGCTGCTTTTGCTGCGGGAAACCATTGAGAATTACGGCCAGATGGGGTGGTCATGATACCCTGATCGCCCCAAGTCACCGCGCTTTCCTGCATGTCCACTGCCCTGACCTCTTCCCAGACCCGCTTCCTGCGCGGCCAAGCCCACGACCTGAAGGCCCTGTTGCAGATTGGTGGCAAGGGCGTCACCCCGGCGTTCGTGGCACAGCTGGAGGAAGTGCTGGAGCTGCACGAACTGGTCAAGGTGAAAGTGGCGGCCGAGGACCGTGAAGCCCGCGATGCCATGATCGCCGAGCTGACCAGCAGCACCGGCAGCGCGCTGGTGCAGCGCATCGGCCATACCGCGGTGCTTTACCGCCCCAGCAAGGAAAAGCGCCAGATCGTGCTGCCGCGCGGCTGAGCAGGACCGGATGCAGCTTACCCACGAACTCCCCGATTTCACCTATTCACTGCGGGCCGCCAGTGGCCGCAGCGCACGGGTCAACGACATCGAGCTGCAGCGCAGCTTCTGGCTGACGCCCGATACGCTGGTGCAGGACTGGCCGGTGAGCGGCGTCGGCGAGCTCACGCTTGAGCACCTGCAACCGGTGCTGGAGCAGAACCCGGCGCTGATCGTGCTGGGCACCGGCGATACGCAGGTGTTCCCGTCGGCGCAGCTGATGGCGGCCTGCCTGGGCCGTGGTATCGGCCTGGAAGTGATGAACAACGCCGCCGCCGCGCGCACGTTCAATATTCTGGCCAGCGAAGGGCGCAAGGTCGCCGCCGCGTTCATTCTGCACGGCTGAAGCGCGGGGTCAGCGCGATCTGTCCGGAGAGCAGCCGACCGTGGGGTCGGCTCTACCGGTGCGGTTGTGGCGGGTCGTCTGCCAGCGCCTATCGGGCTGGCAGATACTGTTGCGGGTCCACCGGCTTGCCGTTGTAACGGATCTCGAAATGCAGCATGTCCCGGTTGGCACCGGTGCGCCCCATCTCGGCGATCTGCTGGCCCGCCTTGACGTTCTGGCCTTCGTTGACCAGCCGCTTGCGGTTGTGCCCGTACGCAGAGAGCCACTGCTCGTTGTGCTTGATGATGATCAGCTCGCCATAACCGACCAGGCCGGCACCGGAATACACCACCACGCCGTCGGCGGCAGCCTTGACTGCCTGCCCGCTGGTGCCGGCGATGTCCACGCCCTGCCTGGTGGTCTCGCCGGCCACGAAACGACCCACGATGCTGCCGTCGGCCGGCCATCGCCAGCTGATGTTGCTGCGCACCGGGGCCGCCGCCGGGGTTGAGGTTGCCGGGCTGCTGGCGGTCGTGCCGTTGCCGGCGCGCGGGGCGGTGACCACCGTGGTCGGCGCCCGGCCACTGCTGGCGCCCGGTGGATACAGGCGGATGACCTGGCCCGGATAGATCGTGGACGGGTTGGTCAGGCTGTTCCAGGCGATCAGGTCGGCCGGCGTGATGCTGTGGATGCGCGCCAGCGCATAGATGGTGTCGCCCTTCTGCACACGCACCGACTTGCCGGGCTGGGCGACCGAGGTTTTCGGCGTGGTGGAGATCGCGCCGCCGGAAGGACGGACCACCGTTGCGGTGCCACAGCCGGCCAATGTCGAAGCCAGCACCAGCGCCACTGCAATCCGCGCTCCCTTGTTGAAACCTGCACTCATGCGAACTTCGCCCTCCAGACAAGCACACCGACCAGCAGCACCACCAATCCGGTGGCCACCCAGCCCAGCGGTTCAATCCAGCGCCGCAGTGCAAGTTCCGCACGCGGCCCACCAATGCGGATGACCGCGGCCAGCAGGTAGACCCGCTTGCCACGGCCGATGATCATGCTCAGCACGTACTGCAGCATCGGCACCCCGACGATACCCGAAGCCCATGTGAAGACCTTCATCGGAATGGGCATGAAGCCGCCCAGTACCAGGAAGGTGAACACCGCCCAGGGCGATTCGGCCATCTTTTCCTGCACCACGGCGATGCCGCTTTCAATGGCCGGCAGCATGCCCATCGCAGCCAGCAGCGGCTTGACCGCCTCGAACGCGAAATGGCCCAGCGCATAGCCCACCAGCGCACCGGCCAGCGAACCGGCCAGACTCAGCGTGGCAAACCACCAGCCGCGCTTGGGCTGGGCCACACACATCGGCGCCAGCATCACCTCAGGCATCACCGGGAAGATGATCGCCTCGATGAAACTCAGCACCGTCAGGTAGGTTGGCGCACGCTCATGGCTGGCCCACTTCAACGCCCGCTCGTAGAGCGGCCCAAAAATCTTCATGAATGTCGTGCTCCGTTGATCAGTCCAGCATGCCAGACAGCAGCGGCACAAAGGTGACCGGCGCCAACACGCGTTGTTCGATGCTGCCGTCCTGCAGACGGTCCAGCTGGATGAGCGACTGCGCGCCGGGGCCACCAACCGGGGCCACCAGTCGTCCGCCCACGGCCAGCTGCTCGACCAGTGCGTCCACCAGCGCGGGCGCCGCAGCGGTGACCACGATCGCATCGAACGGACCATGCTCGGGCCAGCCCACACGGCCGTCGTCGTGCTTGCTGCGCACATTCATGCCCAGCGCACGGAACCGCTTGCGCGCCTGCCGCAGCAGGTCACCGATGCGTTCAACGGTATGCACTTCCAGTCCGATCGCCGCCAGCACCGCGGCCTGGTAACCCGAGCCGGTACCAACCTCCAGCACGCGCCGAGGCGTTATCTGCAGCACCGCCTCGGTCATCCGCGCCACCACCCAGGGCTGGGAAATGGTCTGGCCGTGACCGATCGGCAGGGCAGTGTCCTCGTAGGCGCGCGAGGCCAGTGCTTCGTCGATGAACAGGTGCCGGGGCACGACACGGATCGCATTGAGGGTCGGCTCGTCGACGATGCCGGCTTCGCGCAGACGCTCGACCAGACGGTCACGCACCCGCTGCGAGGTCATGCCGATGCCCACGGCTTCGGGCTGCAGGCGCAGGCGCTGACTCATGCCGGCCGGTCCAGTGCAGCACTGAGGCCACCGACCCAGCTGGCGACCTTTTCCAGCGCCTGGTAGCGGGTGAGGTCGACCTGCAGGGGCGTGATGGAAATGAAACCGGTACGCACGGCATGGAAGTCGGTACCCGGGCCGGAGTCCTGCTCGCGACCGGCCGGTCCGATCCAGTAGACCTGGTTGCCGCGCGGATCCTTCTGTGCGATGCAGCCTTCAGCCCGATGCCGGTTGCCCAGACGGGTGACCTCGAAGCCTTTGACCTGTCCCCAGGGAAGATCGGGCACATTGACGTTGAGGATGGTGTCGGCAGGCAGCGGGTCGGCCTTGAGCCGGGCGACGATCTCCACCGCAGCGCGGGCAGCGGTCTCGAAATTTTTCGGGTCGTGGCCCTGGCTGACCAGCGATACGGCCACGGCGGGAAGACCGAGAAAACGCCCTTCCATCGCGGCAGACACGGTACCCGAGTAGATCACGTCGTCGCCGAGATTGGCGGCGTTGTTGATGCCCGAGACCACGATGTCCGGCTCGAACTCAAGCAGACCGGTCAGGGCCAGGTGTACGCAGTCGGTCGGCGTGCCGGCAACCGCGGCGGTGTAATGGTCGATGCGGCGTACCCGGATCGGCAGGTCCAGGGTCAGCGAATTGCTGGCGCCGGAACGGTCGCGGTCAGGCGCGACGACGGTGACTTCATGGCCGGCCTGGCGCAGGACCTCGGCCAGCATGCGGATGCCCGGCGCATCGACACCATCATCGTTGCTTACCAGAACCCGCGTCTGCGATTTAACCGCTTGATTGTTCAAGAATTCGTTTCCATCACTTGCCGTCGTGGGCGTGGTCGCGGCGTTCCCCAGGTGGCGGCGACGACCACGCAAGTGCGTCCTGTATTGTGCCGCATGCGCGCCGCACGGCCTACCCTGCCATGGGTCATCCGGCGCACACATAGGCAGTTCTGCCCGCCCGGTTTACGATGACACCATGTCGCATCCGAAAGACGAAGACCCGGCCGAGCTGTTCCGCTCCGCGATCGGCGAGGTGAAGCCGCTGCGCAAGGTCAGCACGCGCGCGCCTGCCGCCGTCCCGCCCCGTCCCAGGCCGCGCGCCCGGATGGCCGAGCTGGACGAGGCCGAGGCTGCGGGCGAGTTCGCGCGTCTGCTGCGCGATGGCACGCCACTGGAAGCGGGCGACACCGCCAGTTACCGGCGCGAGACGCTGCCGCCGCGCATGTTCCAGCGGCTGAAGAAGGGCCAGTATTCGGTGCAGGACGAGCTGGACCTGCACGGCGCGACGGCGCAGCAGGCCGAGCGCCTGTTGCGACAGTTTCTGCAGGAAGCGCATGCGCATGACCATGGCTGTGTGCGCATCATCCACGGCAAGGGCCTGCAGGCTGATGGCAGTGCGCCGGTGTTGAAGAACCTGGTGGACCGGATGCTGCGGCTGCGGCAGGACGTGCTGGCGTTTCATTCGGCGCCGAGCGGCCAAGGGGGCACCGGTGCGGTGCTGGTGCTGCTGGCCCGGTAGGGGATTGTTGGCCGGGGCTGCGCCCCGGCACCCCGCCGAAGCCACAGCAACAACCACTGCGACGGCAACAGCAACAGCAACGGCAACGGCAACAGCCATTTGGCGGGCTGGGCGGTGCTGCGGTCTGGTGGGGCGGGAGCGGCTTGCGGGGGACGGCAAAAGCCGCTCCTGCGGGCCTCGTTTCGCGCCATCCCTGGCGCTCGACGCCCCCGCACGCCGCTCCCGCCCCTCCCCGATACATCGCGGCCACGGCAAGGCAGGCAACGGCAACGGCGACGGCCGCAGCACAACTGCTCTGGCGCGGGCAGCGGATCCGGTAGGTGACGACCGTTGGTCGTCACGCTGCTGCTGTTGGTTCCCTGCCCGCCATGCCGGACTCAGGCGTTGGCGGGAACTTCCTGGACTGCAGACTCCTGCGAGGCGTCCACGATCGGGCCGAGCTCGTGCAGCACGGCGGTGGCGTAGCAGCCCGGGGGCAGTGCGAACGCGATCTCCAGTGTCTGCTCCCCCAACCACTGGTGCTGCATCAACGCCGGTCGCAGCCGCAGTGCGCGACGCTCCTGCTTGAGCCCTTCGGCCTCCAGACCGGCACGCAGGGCAAGGCTTTCTTCGTCCGCCAGCGCAGCCTGCTCCAAGGCAGCCAACTCACCGCTGCTGCGCAGCTCGCCGGCGCCCCACAACGGGCCGCTGGGATGGATGTCGAAGCGGGCCAGACGCTCGGCCAGCACCTCGCTGTACGCCTCGGGACCGAACACGCTGCGGCTGCCATCGAGCATCCACACTTCACCATCAACAGGCTGGTCCCAGCTGCCCTGCTCCACGCGGGCGGCGAGCACCCGGTTGAACAATGCCGAGCGGGCCGCCGACAGCAGCAGCGAGCGCTGGTCACGGCGCATGCGGCGGCCGCCGAACATCGCCAGCGCGGCCGGCACATTGCCGCCATCGCGGCCAAAACGCTGCTCGCCAAACCAGTTGGGCAGGCCACGGCGGGCGATCTGCTGCAGCCGCTCGTCCACCCGGTCGTGGTCGGCCTGCACGCCGCGCAGCACCAGCCTGAAACGGTTGCCGGCCAGCGCCCCCCGCTGCAGCTTGCGGTTGTGCCACGTCGCGCTGATCACCTGGATCTCGTCGCTGGCCAACGCGGCCACGTCCGGTGCGATGCGCTTGGGCAGATGCACGCTGAAACGCTGGGTAGTCACCGCGTGGCGGTCCTTCATGCCGGCATAGCTGACCGCCATTTCCGGCAGGCCGGCCCACTGCGCGAGCACACGCGCCACGTGTACGGTGTTGGCGCCGCGCTTGCGGATGTCCAGCAGCAGGTGCTCGCCTTCTCCGGTCGCCTCGAACGCCGGCAGTTCGTCGACCTGGAAGTCGTCGGGTGTGGTGCGGATCCGCGCGGCGTCCCACAACGCGTCGCCAAAGGCCAACGGCAACGGAATCATGCCGCCACCAGCAGGACGACGGCCTGCGCCGCGATGCCCTCTTCCCGGCCGGTAAAGCCGAGCTTCTCCGACGTGGTCGCCTTGACGCTGACCGCATCCAGTGGCAACTGCAGCAGCGCTGCAATGCGTTCGCGCATCGCCAGCGCGTGCGGGCCCACCTTGGGCCGCTCGCAGATGACGGTGATGTCGGTGTTGCCCACGCGCCATCCGCGCGCGCGCAGCAGCGCATCGCAGTGGCGCACGAACGCACTGCTGTCGGCGCCCTTCCAGCGGTCGTCGCTGGGCGGGAAATGCTGGCCGATATCACCCAGCGCCAGTGCCCCGAGCATCGCATCGCAGAGTGCGTGCAGAATCACATCGCCATCGCTGTGGGCCAGCACGCCGGCCGTGTGCGGCACGCGCACGCCGCCGAGCATGATGTGGTCGCCCGCGCCGAAGGCATGGACGTCGTAGCCCTGGCCGATACGCACGGGCGGGAACGCAGTGGTACTCATGGAAACAACCTTTGCAGTGCGCGCCGGATCAGTCGGCGCGGCGGGAAAGAATGAACTCGAAATGGTCCAGATCGGCCGGCGTGGTGACCTTGAAGTTGTCTTCACTGCCTTCCACCAGCAACGGCCGCTGGCCCTGACGTTCCATGGCCATGGCCTCGTCGGTGACCTGCACGCCGGCAGCGGCGGCCTCGGCCAGCGCCCGGCTCAGCTGATGGCGCCGGAACAGCTGGGGGGTCAGCGCCCGCCACAACCGCTCGCGCGGCTCGGTGCCGTCGATGCCACCGTCGTCACCGGCACGCTTGAGGGTGTCGCGCACCGGTGCGGCCAGGATCGCCCCGACCGGGTCGGCACGCCCCACTTCGAGCAGCCGGCCCAGATCGGCCAGCGCCAGATTCGGCCGCGCCGCATCATGGACGAGGACGAACTCGTCCGCCCGAACGCTTTCCGGCAGCGCCTGCAGTCCTGCCAGGACCGAATCGGCGCGGGTGGCGCCGCCAATGCAGGTCAGCACCGGTTTGCCGGCACGCTCGCACCAGCCCGGCCAGTCGGCATCATCGGCGCCCAGCACGACCATAGCGCCGGCCACCGCCGGATGGGCCAGCAGCGCATCCAGCGTGTGGGCCAGCAGAATCCGGCCACCGGCCTGCAGGTACTGTTTGGGCAGCGGCGCACCAAAGCGGGTCCCGCGACCGGCGGCAGGAACCACCGCCCAGATCGCGGCACTCATGGCACTTCCGCGGGCAGATCGTTGCCCGTGGCAGCGGCGGCGGCCGGACGCGGCGGCAGCACCGGAGCGTCCTCGACCACGCGGTAGAACTTCTCACCGGGTTTGATCATGCCCAGCTCGCTGCGCGCGCGCTCTTCGATGGCCGCCTGGCCCTCCTTGAGGTCCTGCACTTCCGCAGCCAGCGCATCGTTGCGCTGCTGCAGTCCTTCATTGTCGCGCTCCTGATGCTGTACCTGCGCTTCCAGCGTCATCACCTCACCGGAATTACCCGGACCAAACCAGAAACGGTACTGCAGCCATGCCAACAGCAGGGCCAGCACCAGCAGCAGCCAGCGCCAGTTGCGCATCGTCTCAGCGCTTCAGCGAGACGAACGCATCGCGACCGGCATAACGCGCGCCGGCACCCAGTGCTTCCTCGATGCGCAGCAGCTGGTTGTACTTGGCCACGCGGTCGCTGCGGCACAGCGAGCCGGTCTTGATCTGGGTCGCGGTGGTCGCCACGGCGATGTCGGCGATGGTGGTGTCTTCGGTTTCGCCCGAACGGTGCGAGACGATGGCGGCGTAGCCGGCACGGTCGGCCATGGCGATCGCTTCCAGCGTTTCGGTCAGCGTGCCGATCTGGTTGACCTTGATCAGGATGGCGTTGGCGGTGCCGCTGTCGATGCCTTCCTTGAAGATGCGCGGGTTGGTCACGAACAGATCATCGCCCACCAGCTGCACCTTGTTGCCGATGCGATCGGTCAGCAGCTTCCAGCCAGCCCAGTCATTCTCGGCCAGGCCGTCTTCGATGGTGATGATCGGGTACTGGGCGGCCCAGTCCGCCAGGAAGTCGACGAACTGCTCCGACGTCAGCCGCTTGTTCTCGCCGACCAGGTTGTACTTGCCGTTGTCGTAGAACTCGCTGGAGGCCACGTCCAGACCCAGCAGCACGTCCTCGCCGGCGGTGTAGCCGGCCTTGCCGATGGCCTCCAGGATGGTGTCCAGCGCTTCGACGTTGCTGCGGAAGTCCGGCGCGAAGCCGCCCTCGTCGCCCACGGCAGTGCTCAGGCCGTGCCCCTTGAGCACCGACTTGAGCGAATGGAAGATCTCGGTACCGGCGCGCAGCGATTCGGAGAACGAGGTGAAGCCCACCGGCAGCACCATGAACTCCTGGAAGTCGACATTGTTGTCGGCGTGCGCGCCGCCGTTGATGATGTTCATCATCGGCACCGGCAGCGAGGGCGCCACACCGGTTTTGCCGCCCAGGTACTGCCACAGGGCCTGCCTGCTGGAGGCAGCGGCTGCATGCGCGGCAGCCATCGAAACACCCAGCAGCGCGTTCGCGCCGAGGCGGCCCTTGTTGTCGGTGCCGTCAAGGTCGATCAGGCGCTTGTCCAGCGCTTCCTGGTCGGCCGCATCAGCGCCCTGCAGGGCGGCGGCAATGGTCGTGTTTACGTTGTTGACCGCATCGCGCACGCCCTTGCCCAGGTAACGGGTCTTGTCGCCGTCACGCAGCTCCACCGCTTCCTTGGTGCCGGTCGAAGCGCCCGAGGGAACCGCGGCGCGACCAAACGAGCCGTCCTCCAGGATGACATCGGCTTCCAGCGTGGGGTTGCCACGGCTGTCGAGGATTTCACGGGCATGGATGCTGCGGATCGTACTCATGGGCGGACCGGATACCTGTCTGTAGAGGGATGCGACGTGCGCATTGCCGCGTGATTATCTCCGGCGGCCCCGGTATTGCCAAATGCCGGTGCGAGAGGCGCACCGCGACGCCCTGCGGCGGGACGGATTCAGCGCAGCAGCGGGACGCCCAGCACCAGCACCAGCACGCCAAGCAGCAGGGCCGCCACCGCAGCACGGGCGCGGCCGTGCCCACTACGCCACGCCAGCACCGAGGCGATGGTACTGCCGGCGCTGCCGGCCACCAGCACGCCCAGCGCCAGCATCAGCCCGCCGTGCGCGGCAGCCATACCCTGCGCTCCATCGCCGGGCATGCCCATGCTGGAGAGAAAGACGAGCACGCCGCCGAGCAGACCGGCCCAGGCCAGTACTGCAAGCGCCAGCGCGATCGCTCCCCACGGCCGCGCGCGGCCGTTCGCTACGGGCCTCACGCGAAGCGCGAGAAACCGTGCTTCTTGGTTACCGCATCGAGTTCCATCAAGGTCTCCAGCAGCGCTTCCATCTGGTCCAGCGGCCACGCGTTGGGGCCGTCGGAGAGGGCTTTGGACGGGTCCGGATGGGTCTCGGCGAACAGGCCGGAAATACCGACAGCCACCGCCGCACGCGCCAGCACCGGCACGTGTTCGCGCTGTCCACCGGAGCTGGTGCCCTGCCCGCCCGGCAGCTGCACCGAGTGGGTGGCATCGAAGACCACCGGGCAACCGGTATCGCGCATCACCGCGAGCGAACGCATGTCGCTGACCAGGTTGTTGTAACCAAAGCTCGCGCCGCGCTCGCAGACCATGATCTGCTCGTTGCCGGTCGATCTGGCTTTTTCCACCACCGGCTTCATGTCCCACGGGGCCAGGAACTGGCCCTTCTTGATGTTGACCGGCTTGCCGGCGGCGCACACCTTGCGGATGAAGTCGGTCTGGCGGACCAGGAACGCCGGAGTCTGCAGCACATCGACCACCGAAGCGACCTCGTCCATCGGGGTGTACTCGTGCACGTCGGTCAACACCGGCACGCCGATCTGCTTCTTCACCTCGGACAACACCTTCAGGCCTTCTTCCATGCCCGGGCCACGGAAGGCGGTGCCCGAGGTGCGGTTGGCCTTGTCGAAGCTGGACTTGAAGATGAAGTTGACGCCCAGCCGGCTGGTGATTTCCTTCAGCTTGCCTGCGGTATCGAGCTGCAGCTGCATCGACTCGATCACGCAGGGTCCGGCGATCAGGAACAGGGGCTGGTCCAGCCCGATCTCGAATCCACACAGTTTCATGGCATTTCCTTGTTGTCCGCGGCGCCGGGGACCCGGCGCGCTGGGGTTTCATGTGGCAGATGGGGGCCGGCGGCCGCCATCACAAGCACAGCGTGGGCTCAGGCGGCCGGCAGCGCGCCGCCGGCCTTGCGCTCACGTGCGGCGCGGATGAAGCCGATGAACAGCGGATGGCCGTCGCGCGGGGTGGACAGGAACTCCGGGTGGGCCTGGCAGGCCAGGAACCAGGGGTGCGCGTCGCGCGGCAGCTCGATCACTTCCACCAGCGTGTCATCCATCGACTTGCCGGCAATCACCAGGCCAGCGTCTTCCAGCTGGGTGCGGTAGCGGTTGTTGAACTCGTAGCGGTGGCGATGACGCTCCTCCACCACATCCTTGCCATACAGCTCACGGGCCAGCGTGCCCGGCTTGAGCCGCTGTTCCTGCAGGCCCAGGCGCATGGTGCCGCCAAGGTCGCTTTTCTCGTCGCGCTTTTCCACATCGCCGGTGGCGGTGCGCCACTCGGTGATCAGGCCGATCACCGGATTCGGCGACTGGCGGTCGTTCTCGGTACTGTTGGCGTCTTCCAGCCCGGCCACGTGCCGCGCGAAATCGACCACCGCAGCCTGCATGCCGTAGCAGATGCCAAAGTACGGCACCTTGTTCTCACGGGCGTACTGCGAGCTCAGCACCTTGCCCTCGAAGCCACGGTCGCCGAAACCGCCGGGGACCAGAATGCCGTCGACATCGGCCAGTGCGGACAGGTCGGTGCCTTCCAGTTCCTGCGCTTCCAGCCACTTGAGGGTGACCTTGGTACGCTGGCGCAGGCCGCCGTGCTTGAGGGCCTCGCCGACCGACTTGTAGGCGTCCTGGTGGTCGACGTACTTGCCGACCACGGCGATGGTGACCGCATCGTCGGGGTGCAGGGTGGCATCGACAGCCGCTTCCCACTCGCCCAGGTCAGCCGGACCGGCCTTGTCGGCCAGCTTCAGCTGGTTGATGACGATCTCGTCCAGGCCCTGCGCGTGCAGCCCGGCGGGGATGCGGTACAGCACGTCGACGTCAGGCACGCTGATCACCGCGCGTTCGGAGACGTTGGTGAACTGGGCGATCTTGCGGCGCTCGGAGTCCGGAACCGCCTGCTCGGAACGGCACAGCAGCACGTCCGGTTGGATGCCGATAGAGCGCAGTTCCTTCACCGAATGCTGGGTGGGCTTGGTCTTCAACTCGCCGGCAGCGCCGATGTACGGCACCAGGGTGAGATGCATGAACAGCGCTTTCTCCGCACCGCGCTCGGTGCGCACCTGGCGGATCGCCTCCAGGAACGGCAGCGACTCGATGTCGCCCACGGTTCCGCCGATCTCCACCAGCGCCACATCGTAGCCTTCGGTGGCTTCGTCGATGCAGCGGCGGATCTCGTCGGTGATGTGCGGAATGACCTGCACGGTGGCGCCGAGGTAGTCACCCCGACGCTCCTTGCGGATGACGTTCTCGTAGATGCGGCCGGTGGTCACCGAGTTGCGGCGGCTCAGACGGGTGCGCACGAAACGCTCGTAATGCCCGAGGTCCAGATCGGTCTCGGCACCGTCGTCGGTCACATAGACCTCGCCATGCTGGAACGGGCTCATGGTGCCCGGATCGACGTTGATGTACGGGTCGAGCTTCATCATCGTGACCTTCAGGCCACGGGCTTCGAGAATCGCAGCGAGCGACGCAGCGGCAATGCCCTTGCCGAGCGAGGACACCACGCCGCCGGTTACGAAAATCAATGGAGTCATGGCTGAGAGCGTCCTGTAGAAAGATGGAAAACGGCATGGCCGCGCGCGGCGGAGGGTGCCGGGCGTGACGTGATCGGGGTTTTCCGGTTCGCCGCCAGGGCGGGAAAGGTGCGGGCCGCGTCGCGGTGGCACATCGGGGCGTGGCCATCGAGCGAGGTCGGAAGGGCCGTGCCGGTCGTCGAAACCGTCACCTGCGTCCTGCCTTGCTGGCGCCCGGACAGGGCTGGGCCAGCGCGTTCGCTGATGGTGGACACACACTGCTCCCGGAAAGCCATAGTTTACAGACAGATGGCGCCAAGCCCAAGCGGTTGTCGTCGCCAGAACGGCAAACGCCCCGGCAGGCGGGGCGTTTGCAGCAAGACACGACAGCATGGTCAGCGGCGGCGGCGGGCCTCTTCTTCCTCCTCGGGCTCGCTGGTCTGCTGGCCCTTGGCCTTCATCTCGGCGTTGGCCTGTGCGCGGCGCTTGGCCTTGGCTTCCGCTTCGGCCTTGGCCGGATCGGCCTGCGCGCCCTGGTCGGTCGGCGGATTGGGCTGGCCGGCGTTCTGGGCCAGCACCAGCGGCACGGCTGCCACAGCGGCGGCGGCAATGGCGATGGTCAGCAACTTCTTCATGGAGTCCTCCTCACGGCGATCGGGGAGCCGGATGCGATTCCAGCATGTCGATTTTACCGCGCCGGGGCCGCCTCCGGCTGAAGGCGTGCAAAATCGCCGCCCAGACCGCACACTTGCGCGTCGCTCCGCGCTCCCGTTAGAAGATAGATGAACGCCCGCTATAACGCCGCCGATATTGAAGTCCTGTCCGGCCTGGACCCGGTCAAGCGCCGCCCTGGCATGTACACCGACACCGCGCGCCCGAACCATCTGGCGCAGGAAGTGATCGACAACTCGGTCGACGAGGCCCTGGCAGGCCACGCCCGCTCCATCGAGATCACGCTGTACAAGGATGGCAGCGTCGAAGTCAGCGACGATGGTCGCGGCATGCCGGTGGACATCCACCCCGAGGAAAAGATCCCCGGCGTCGAGCTGATCCTGACCCGCCTGCACGCCGGCGGCAAGTTCAGCAACAACAACTACACCTTCTCCGGCGGCCTGCATGGCGTGGGCGTGAGCGTGGTCAACGCGCTCTCCACGCTGGTGGAGGTGCATATCAAGCGCGAAGGCGCCGAGCACCGCATCACCTTCCGCAATGGTGACCGGGCCACGCCGCTGGAAGTGGTCGGCACTGTGGGCAAGAAGAACACCGGTACCCGCGTGCGCTTCTGGCCGGACCCGAAGTACTTCGACACGCCGAAATTCGCCGTGCGCGCGCTCAAGCACCTGCTGCGCGCCAAGGCGGTGCTGTGCCCGGGCCTGACCGTCAAGCTGACCGACGAAGCCACCGGTGAAGTCGATACCTGGTACTACGAAGACGGCCTGCGCGATTACCTGAAGGCCGAACTGGGCGAGCGCGAGTCGCTGCCGGCGGACCTGTTCGTGGGCCACCTCAAGAAGGAAACCGAGGTTGTCGACTGGGCCGTGGCCTGGCTGCCGGAAGGCGAGCTGGTGCAGGAAAGCTACGTCAATCTGATTCCGACCGCACAGCACGGCACCCACGCCAACGGCCTGCGCACCGGTCTGACCGAGGCGCTGCGCGAGTTCTGCGACTTCCGCAACCTGCTGCCGCGCGGCGTCAAGCTCGCCCCGGAAGACGTGTGGGACCGGGTCTCTTTCGTGCTGTCACTGAAGATGACCGACCCGCAGTTCAGCGGCCAGACCAAGGAGCGTCTGTCCTCGCGCCAGGCGGCAGGCTTCGTTGAAGGCGCTGCGCACGATGCGTTCAGCCTGCTGCTGAACCAGAACGTGGAGCTGGGCGAGAAGATCGCGCAGATCGCCATCGAGCGCGCCAGCGCCCGCCTGAAGACCGAAAAGCTGGTCGTACGCAAGAAGGTCACCCAGGGCCCCGCCCTGCCCGGCAAACTCGCCGACTGCATCAGCCAGGACCTGTCGCGCACCGAGCTGTTCCTGGTGGAGGGTGACTCGGCCGGCGGCAGTGCCAAGCAGGCGCGCGACAAGGATTTCCAGGCCATCATGCCGCTGCGCGGCAAGATCCTGAACACCTGGGAAGTGTCTTCCAACAGCGTCCTTGCTTCGGAGGAAGTGCACAACCTGGCCATCGCCATCGGCTGTGACCCGGGCAAGGAGGACATCAGTGGCCTGCGCTACGGCAAGGTGATCATCCTGGCCGACGCCGACTCGGACGGCCTGCACATCGCCACCCTGCTGACCGCGCTGTTCCTCAAGCACTTCCCGGCGCTGGTCGATGCCGGCCATGTGTTCGTGGCGATGCCGCCGCTGTTCCGCATCGACGTGGGCAAGCAGGTGTTCTACGCGCTGGACGAGGAAGAAAAGCGCACCACGCTGGACAAGATCGAACGCGAGAAGATCAAGGGCGCGGTGAGCGTGACGCGCTTCAAGGGCCTGGGCGAAATGAACCCGCCCCAGCTGCGCGAGTCGACCATCCACCCGGACACGCGTCGCCTGGTGCAGTTGACCATCGACGATGGCGAGCAGACCCATTCACTGATGGACATGCTGCTGGCCAAGAAGCGTGCATCCGACCGCAAGGGCTGGCTGGAAACCAAGGGCGACCTGGCCTCGCTGGAGGTCTGAGTTGCAGCTCATGCACCGATGGCGCCGGGCGCCTCTGCCCGGCGTGCCGGATGTGGCGGTTGGCGCCGGCCATGGCTTTGGACACATGCGGCGCCGCCCTGGGCACCCCAGCATCGAATCTTCTTGAAACAGTGCGTGGTGCCATGACGTCCCTGCTGCATTCGGCTGCGCTGTGCGCCGCCCTGCTGATCGCCTCACCCGCCGTGCTGGCCGCCACGCCCGACGCCGGGGCAGCCGACGACACCGCCCAGGCCGCCACCCTGCCCGCCGATGCATCGGTGCGCCAGAGCATGCGTCTGGACAACCGCACGCTGGACTACACCGCCAGCGTCGGCACCCTGCCGGTGCGCGATGCCCAGGGCAAGGTGATCGCCGACGTGGTGTTCACCGCCTATACGCTGCCCGGGCGCAACCGACCGGTGACCTTCGCCCTCAACGGCGGCCCGGGCGCATCATCGGTGTACCTCAATCTGGGCGCGATCGGTCCGAAGGTCGTCACCTTCGGCTCGGAGGGCGACAGCGCTTCGGCCCCGGCTACCCTGCGTGACAACCCGGGCACCTGGCTGGACTTCACCGACCTGGTGTTCATCGACCCGGTCGGTACCGGCTTCAGCCGCGCGCGCATCAGTGACGAAGCCGCCAGGAAGCAGCTCTACACGCCGCAGGCGGACATCGAATACCTTTCGCGCAGCATCTACGACTGGCTGCTGCGCAACCAGCGCATGACCTCGCCAAAGTATCTCACCGGCGAGAGTTACGGCGGCTACCGCGGCCCGCGCATCACCCACTACCTGCAGACCCGGCTGGGGGTGGCGATGAACGGCCTGGTGCTGGTCTCGCCGTACCTGAGCCCCACGCTGGAGGACAACGCCGATGTTTCGCCGATGGCCTGGATGCAGACGCTGCCGTCGATCGCGGCGGCGCATCTGGAGCGCGAGGGCCGGCTGACCGATGCGGCCATGCGCGAGGTGATCGAGTACACCCGCGGCGACTACGCCACGGCGCTGATGAAGGGCCGCAGTGATCCGCAGGCCACCGAGGCGATGCTGCGTCGGGTCACCGCGATGACCGGGCTGGACCCGCAGTATGTGCGACGGGCGGGTGGACGCCTGGAGACCCAGGCATACCTGCGCGAGGTGTTCCGGGACAAGGGCACGCTGGGCAGCCGCTATGACGCCAATGTGACCGCGTTCGATCCGTTCCCGAACGACCCCGAGCAGCGCGCGAATGATCCGCTGCTGGACAGCATCATTGCTCCCACCACGACGGCCATGGTCGACTTCGTGACGCGGGTGGTGGGCTGGAAGGTAGATGGGCGCTATCAGGCGCTGAACTACGAGGTGAACCGGATGTGGGACCGCAATGCCGACCTGCGCGCGGGTGCGGTGACGCAGCTGCGCCAGGCGGTGGCGATCGATCCGAAGCTGCAGGTGCTGATCGTGCACGGCTGGAACGATCTGTCGTGCCCGTTCATGGGTTCGGTGTTGACGGTGGATCAGATGCCGGTGATGGGGAGCGATCCGGACCGGGTGCAGGTGCGCAGTTATCCGGGCGGACATATGTTCTACAGCCGGGCGGACAGCCAGGCGGCGTTCCGACGGGATGTACGGGCGATGTTCGAGCGTAATTGAGGGGTTCTGGATTGCCGGGCCTGCGGCCCGGCACCCGCCTGAAGCAACGGCAACGGCAACGGCAACGGCAACCGCAACCGCAACAGCAACAGCAACAGCAACAGCAACAGCAACAGCAACAGCAACGGCGGGAGCGTCGGCTGGGTGGTGCTGTTTGTTGGGTGGGGCGGTGTGGGTTTGCGGGGGACGGCAAAAACTGCGTCCTGCGTGCCTTGTCTCGCGCCATCCATGGCGCTCCACACCCCCACAAACCCACACCGCCCCACCTCCGACACACTCCGATGGACGGCAGAAACGCACCTGGTAGGTGACGACCGTTGGTCGTCACGCTGTTGTTGTTGTTGTTGTTGTTGTTGTGGCTGTTGTGGCTGTTGTTGCTGTTGTTGCTGTTGCTGACTGCCAGGTTGTTTCTGGCTTGTGCACAAAAAAGCCCGCCGTTTCCGGCGGGCTTTTCTGTTTCCGGGCTGGGGGGTCAGGTCCAGCCGAACAGTTCGAACAGCTTGAGGATCAGGTAGGCGCAGCCGCCGGCGGCGGGGATGGTCAGAATCCAGGCCCAGACGATGCGCTCGATCACGCCGAACCTCAGCGAGCGGGGGTTCTTGGCAAAACCTACGCCCATGATCGCGGTGGAAATGCTGTGCGTGGTCGAGACCGGCATGCCGAAGTGCGCGGCCAGGGTCAGGATCGTGGCCGAGCTGGTCTCTGCAGCAAAACCGTGGATCGGGTGCAGCTTGACCATCTTGTGGCCGAGGGTCTTGATGATCTTCCAGCCGCCCGAGGCGGTGCCGGCGGCCATCACCACGGCACAGGTCAGCACGATCCACATCGCGATGCCGTCACCGGCATGGGCGTCGGGATGCATGAAGGCCAGCCAGGACGGGAGCTGATCGAGTGCACCGGTGGCTTCGGCGCCGATCAGGGTCATCGCGATGATGCCCATGGTCTTCTGCGCGTCGTTATGCCCGTGGGCAAAGCCCATGTAGGCCGCCGACACGATCTGGGCCTTGCCGAAGAAGGCGTTGACGATGCGCGGACGGGCCAGGCGACCGAGCATGCCGCCGATTTTTGCCAGCCCTGCAATCAGGCCCCACAGCAGCAGCATCACCACGATGCCCAGCAGGAAGCCGGCAATGGGCGAGGTGATCATCGGCACGAAGACCTTCCACAGCAGGCCCTTGTTCTGGGCCCAGCTGCCAAGACGCTCGGACCAGATCAGCGCATCCCAGTTGTTGTGCGCGGCGGCCAGACCAGCACCGCACAGGCCGCCGATCAAGGCATGCGAGGACGACGACGGCAGTCCCTTCCACCAGGTGATCAGATTCCAGATGATGCCGCCCAGCAGGGCGCACAGGATCACCTGCGGGGTCACTTCAACCACATTGGTGTTGAGCAGGCCGGAGGCGATGGTCAACGCCACCGCGGTGCCGGTCAGTGCCCCGATGAGGTTCATGAAGGCCGCCAGCATCACCGCCCAGCCGGGCGACAGCACCTTGGTGGCCACCACGGTGGCGATGGAGTTGGCGGTATCGTGGAAGCCGTTGATGAACTCGAAGACGAGCGCGGCCAGGATCACCACCAGGACAAGGGTGAGCATCAGTGGCGGCCCGTCAGCTGTTCTTCAACACGATCTGGTACGCCACCACGCCGGCTTCGCGGCAGCGGTCGATGGCCTTCTCGAGGATCTCGAAGAACTCCTTGAGCAGGAACATCTGCAGGTTGTCTAGGCGGCCGGAATAGATGTCGCGGTACAGCTCCAGCATCAGGCGGTCAGCTTCGTTTTCCAGCGAGCGCAGCTTTTCGTTCAGCGCGGTCATCCGGTCCAGGTTCATGTGGCGCAGGTCGGCCACCATCTCCACCACCACGCCGGCGGCCTGTTCGAGCATCGCCGCGCGCGGCGCGAAATCGATGTGCTCCAGGTGGGTCGTGGCCAGTGAATAGCGATCAGCGAACTTTTCGATCTGCTTGGGAATCTTGTACAGCGCCGAACCCAGCGCTTCGATGTCCTCGCGCTCGATCGGGGTCATGAAACTGTCCACCAGCGCCTGGCTGATCTTGTCCGAGGCGGCGCGTTCGCGCAGGCGGGCCAGCTTGAAGGCGTCCAGTGCCGGCTGGCGGTCTGCTTCGCGCAGCATCGAGTGCAGCGCCTTGGCTGCGTCGGAGGCTGCGACGGCCGCTTCATCGAGCAGGGTGTAGAACTGTTTGCCGGAGCCGAAAATGGTCTGCAGAGAGAACATTGAAAAACCTGTTCGCCGTCGCGGGAAGGACGGCACCAAGGCGAATTATGACGGTTTGATGACCCATCCGGGTAGACCAGACCGCCAAAAGCCGTGTCTTCACGCGCCGCAGCCCGCCTCGAAGGCTAGTCTGAACAGGCAGTTGCGCGCGCCCTCCCCTGTCTTGTTAAGATGCCTGCGCGCCTTCGGGCGCACCCTATGGACGACGACCCTTATCCCCCAGCGCCGCGCCTGCCTCTGTTGCTGAGCGCCTGCCGCCATCGCAAGCACCCGCCCTCCCTGCCACCAACCGGGGATGCCGCCCGTGTTTGAAATGTTTCTGATCGTTTTCGCGCTCGTTCTGTTGAACGGCTTCTTCGCCATGTCCGAGATGTCGGTCATGACCTCGCGCAAGAGTCGCCTGAAGCAGATGGCCGGTACCTCCAAGCGCGCCGCCAAGGCGTTGGAGCTGTCCGAGAAGCCGGAGAGCTTCCTGTCCACCGTGCAGATCGGCATTACGGTGATCGGCGTGCTGACCGGCTACCTCGGCGGTGAGGCGCTGGGTGCGGCCATCAGCGCCTGGATCGGTGGGCTGATGCCCGGTTTTGCCTACGCGGGCAATGTCGGCACCGCGCTGGCGGTAAGCCTGATCACCTTCATCACGCTCATTTTCGGCGAGCTGGTGCCCAAGCGGCTGGCGTTGACCCGTTCGGAAACCATAGCAGGACTGGTCGCCATGCCAATGAGCTGGCTCGCCAAGCTCGCCCTGCCCTTTGTCTGGCTGCTGTCCAAGACCACCCAGCTGGTGCTCAAGCTGCTTGGTCTGGGCAACGACGAAGTTGCGTCGGTCACCGAAGAAGAGATCCGCATGCTGGTGGCCGAGAGCCACGAGGCCGGGGTCATCGATTCGCACGAGCGCGACATGATGAACCGTGTCATGCGCCTGGGCGACCGCACCGCCGACAGCCTGATGACCCCGCGCAACCGTGTGGCCTGGCTGGACACGCAGGCCCCGCTGGAGCGCAACCTGGAGATCATGGCCGAGCACGAGTTCTCGCGTTACCCGGTCTACCGTGGCAATGATCAGGACGTGGTCGGCCTGCTGGAACTGAAGACACTGGCCACGCGGATGGCGCGCGGCGACACCGCGTTGTTCCAGACCCTGCGCGAGCCGCTGTATGTGTCCGAATCGACCCATGCGATGAAGCTGCTGGAGATCTTCCGCGAAGAGCAGCAGTCGATGGCGCTGGTGGTCGATGAATATGGTGAAATCCAGGGACTGGTCACCATCAGCGACCTGATGGGTGCGGTGGTGGGGCGGCTGCAGGCTGTTGAGAACGCGGACGAGGACGCGCTGGTGGTGACCCGCGAGGACGGTTCGCTGCTGGTGGACGGTTCGCTGCCCATCGAAGACCTGCGCGAGTTGCTGGGCAGCAGCGAGCTGCCGGACGCCGAGGAAGGTGATTACTACACGCTGGCCGGCATGTGCATCCACTACTTCGGCCGCATTCCGCATGCCGGTGAGTATTTCGACTGGGCCGGCTGGCGCATCGAGGTGGTCGATCTTGACGGCGCGCGCGTGGACAAGCTGCTGCTGCGCACCCTCTCCGACGACCAGGCCGATGAACTCACCGCCTGACCCGCAGCCGGCACCGGCGCAGGCCGAGGCCGGCTACCGCAACGAGGGCATCCGCACGCTGCTGGCGATGTTCCAGTTCGGCGACCCGCGCCAGCACATGCAGCTGGGGCACATCCTGCAGGATCTGCAGCAGAGCGCGTTCGGCGTGTTCCTGTTCGTGGCGATCCTGCCCGCCTTCATCCCGGTTCCCGGCCTGGGCGGTGCGGTCAGCGGTCCGCTGGTGATCCTCATCGGCCTGCAGATGCTGTGCTGCATGCGGCGCCCGTGGCTGCCGGTCTTCATTGCCCGGCGCGGTCCGCGACGCGGCACCATGCATCGCTTTCTCGACCGCCTGGAGCGGCCGCTGCGCCGCCTCGACCGGCTGCTCAAGCCGCGCCTGCCGCAGCTGCTGGTGCCCGTGCCTTCGCACGCGTTCAGCGGCCTGCTGCTGGTGCTGCTCGGCATCCTGCTGTCGCTGCCGATCCCCTTCACCAACTACCTGTTCGGGTTCCAGCTGCTGCTCTTCGCGCTGGCCCTGCTCGAGCGTGATGGCGCGCTGATGCTGGTCAACTGGATCGGCGCGGTAGCCGCGATCGTCTTCTTCGGCTTCAGCTCGGGGCAGCTGGTGACCTACACCGTTGAGCTGTTCCAGCGCTGGTTCTAGTCCGCGCCGGCGGCAGGCATCTGCGCTTGCGCCAACCCTGCAAAAGCCAATGCCGGCCAGTGGCCGGCATTGGCTTTTGCAGGGTCGGAAGGAGTCGGGCCAGCGATCAGCGCAGGTCGACGAACCCGTTATCGCCCAGCGCCTTGGGCTCGTCTTCAACCGCCGAGAGCACGAAGGCCAGCGCCTTGCCCAGCAGCGTGCCCGGGCCGTCCCAGTACTCGGCCGATTCGGCACGCACGTGGATCAGGCGCAGATTCGGATCGTCCTTGCCGCCGGGGAAGAACAGCTTCATCGCCGGCGACCACAGCTGTTCGATCCTCGCGCGGTCGTCGATCACCTGCGCGACGCCGGCCACCGACACGTAGGTGTTCTTGCCTGGCGAGGCGTACGCCACATTGACCCGCGGATTGCGCGCGATCTCAGCGACCTTCGGGCTGTCGGCGGCGGTGGCGAACCACAGGTCGCCGTCGAAGGTGACCTGCTGGGTGCCCAGCGGACGGCTGTAGAGACGCCCATCCACGCCCGTGGTGGTGAACATCGCCACCTCCACATCCTTGATGAGCTCGGCGAGCTGGGCGATATGGTCGGATCGGGTGTCGGTCATGCCAGGCTCCTGTTGGAAGATGACCTCCATGAAACGTCGGCACCGCGCAATGTGGCGTGATGCCGACGTTCAACCGGCGTGCGCGTTCAGCTGGCGTGGTGCGCGTGCCAGGCCCGCATGGTCAATTCGAACGAACGCAGCCGCGCCGCGTGGTCGTACAGGTTGGCGGTCAGCATCAACTCGTCCGGCTGGTAACGCTCGACGAACGCCGCGATGCCCTCGGCCACCTGGCCTGCATCGCCAAGCACCGTGCAGGCCAGCGCGCGCTCGACGCCGGCCTTTTCCTGCGGCGTCCAGAACGCCTCGATGTCGTCGATGGGCGCGGGAATCCTGCCCGGCCGACCGCGGCGCAGGTTGACGAAGCTCTGCTGCTGGCTGGTGAACAGCCGGCGGGATTCGGCTTCGCTGTCGCTGGCCACCACATTCAGCGCCAGCATCGCGTGCGGTCGTTGCAGCGTGGCCGAGGGACGGAATTCACGGCGATACACCGCCAGGGCTTCCTCCATCGCGTCGGGCGCAAAGTGCGACGCAAAGGCGTACGGCAGCCCCATGGACGCGGCCATGCGCGCACCAAACAGGCTTGAGCCGAGCACCCATACCGGCACCCGCAGGCCCCCACCGGGCACGGCCTGCACTGCCTGGCCCGGCTGTACCGGCTCGAAGTAATGCAGCAGTTCGCGCACGTCCTGCGGGAACTGGTCGGCGCTGTCGAAGTAGCGGCGCAGCGCGCGCGCCGTCGGCTGATCGGTGCCCGGGGCCCGGCCCAGCCCCAGGTCGATGCGGTCCGGGTACAGCGAGGCCAGGGTGCCGAACTGTTCGGCCACCTGCAGGGGCGCGTGGTTGGGCAGCATGATGCCGCCCGAGCCGACACGGATGCGCTGGGTGCCGCCGGCGACGTGGCCGATCAGCACAGCGGTGGCCGCGCTGGCGATGCCGGGCATGTTGTGGTGTTCGGCCAGCCAGTAACGGCGGTAGCCCAGTGCGTCGGCATGCTGGGCCAGTTCCAGCATGTTGGCGAACGCAGCGGTGGTATCGCTGCCCTCGCAGACCGGAGCGAGGTCGAGAATCGACAAGGGAATCATCAGGCGGTTTCCATCACGGGTTGCCCTCTGCATGGGGGCATGCCGGGGCGCCTGCCAGTCCGGCTGGCGGGACGCTGATTCCCGCCGACGCGGCGCAGACCGCGCGCCCCGCCGCAGGACGACCTCAGAAGGCGCTCGGATTCGGCTCGGGCAGCGGCTGGTCTACCAGGGGCTTGAGCTCGGCGTCCAGCGCCACCCGCTCGTCGAAGACGAAGCAGCGCCCCTCGTAGCCCTCGCCCCCCACCGCCTCGAAGTAGCCGAGGATGCCGCCGTCGAGCTGCAGCACGTTGTCCATGCCGTCGTTGCGCATCCACAGCGCGGCCTTTTCACAGCGGATCCCGCCGGTGCAGAAGCTGACCACGGTGCTGTCCTGCAGGGCCTGGCGATGCGGTGCCAGCGCCTGCGGCAGGTCGGTGAACTTCTCGATCGGCAGCACCAGCGCATCCTTGAAAGTGCCGTGCGCCACCTCCTGTAGATTACGCGTGTCGAGCATCACCACCGGCTTGCCGGCATCGTCGTGCCCCTGCCGCAGCCAGCGCTGCACGGTGGCCGGATCGACCGCAGGCGCTCGCGGGTAGTCCAACGGCTGTCCGTCAGCGCGGCGGAAGCTGATGATCTCGTCCTTCACCTTGGCCTTCAGCCGCGCAAACGGCTGATGCTCGCTGAGGCTGGTCTTGACCCGCATGCCGGCAAAGCGCGGGTCGCCGTGCAGCGCGTCGTAGAACGCCTGCACCTGCGCCGGCTCCCCGGCCAAAAACAGGTTCAGGCCCTCGGCGGCGACCAGCACGGTGCCGCGCAGCCCGCCCGCCTCGGCGCGGGCCTGCAGCTGGTCGCACAGGGTCTGGGGAGCATCGATATCGACGAAGTGGTAGGCAGCGGTATTGGCGATCATCCGCGCATTTTAACCGCTGCCGCCCCGCTTCACCCGCGCAGCAGCAGGAAGGGCAGCAGAACCAGCGCCGCTGCGGCGGCCATTGCCGCCAGCACCAGCAGCACATAGGCCGGGCGCTGCCTGAACAGACTGGCGAAGGTTTCGGCGCTGCCGTCGCGCAATGCCTGCTCCCGCTGGGCCCGCATGCGCACGCTGCGCTGCGCCTGGTACTGCCCCAGCAGGGCCCGCGCACGCGCCAGCTCGGCATCATCGCGCAGCCACAGCCCACCGTTGGAGATGCCCCACGGGCTCGGCTCGGTGCGGTACCAGCCAATGTTGTGCTGGTCCAGCAGGGTGCAGACCTCATGGTATTCGTCGTCACCGACGTGACGCAGATTGAGCAGCAGCTTTGACATGGTGCACATCATAGCCACACCCGGGGCTGGGCTGACCCCAGGGCAGGCAAACACCTGATCCAGGGCCTGTTGGTGTCGCGGCTAACGTGTGCCTGCCGCAACCGGCGGCTCACTGTAGGAGATGTGTGATGGGTATCTTCGGCCTTCCGATCCTGATGACGTCCGCAGACAAGACCGAGCAGCTGCAGCTCAGTGAAGCCGAGCAGGCACTGCTGGCCTGAGCCGGCGCGTGTAACGCCCGGCGGCCGCACGGCCGCCGGGCACTGCCCAGGCCACTGCGGAGACAGCGCGATGTACGCACCTGAAGAACGCCAGTTCAGTCTCGACCATGCGACGCGCCGGATCGAGCGCGAGATGCGCCAGCTGCGCCTCGGCGCAACCGTCGATGTGCAGGGCCAGGGCCCGTGCATTGCCCGCACCCTGCTGCACGACGCCGGCGGCAGCCTGCTGACCGTCGGCTGGGGCAAGGGTGAGCGCGAAGCGGCGCGCACCGGCAGCCTGTACGAGGCGATGGAACACCTGCTGAGCGCACGTCATCTGCTGACCGGCGCAGAGGTCCATCCGGTCGAAGCCGTACTGGCGGGGCTGGCGGGCGGCGGACCCGGTGACATGCCGCTCACCCTGCTGGCCGACCAGATCGAGGAGACCATCGCATGCCGGCGCTACACCTCGCTGTGTGGCCGGGAGGCCTTTGACTATCCGCTGGTGTTGTCGGCACCCGACTACCTGCACGCAACGCTGCCTGCCGAAACCTTCGACCACGCCGGTCTGCGCCGCTACGCCAGCAACAGCGGGACAGCCATCGGCGCCTGCCCCGCCGAGGCGCTGCTGCACGCGCTGAACGAATGCATCGAGCGCGATGCGCTCTCGTTGTTCCTGCTGACCCACTTCTTCCATGAGTGTGACGCGCCGCTGTACCGCGTCGACCCGCAGTGCATGCCCGCACACCTGACCGACCTGTACGACCGCGCATGTGCAGCGGTGGATGCACCGATCGCGCTGCTGGACATCACTGCCGACGGCCCGGTATCGACCTGCTTCGCCGTCGCCCTGCACAGCTACCCCTATCCGCGCCCCTACGGCGCCGGTGCCTCGTTGAACCCGGCCCACGCTGCCCGCCGCGCCCTCACCGAGCTGGTGCAGGCCGAGCACGGCGCCGCGGCCGCCGACGAAGCAGCACAGCAGGCCGCGTCGGCGATGTTTGACGATCTTGCGGCGTGGCCGCGGCTGCGTGCTGCCCTGGCGATGGACATCGAGACATTGCTGCGCCGCCGCCGCATCATTGCCACGGGCCTGCGCGAGCGTCCCGGCGGCGAGCTCTGCGGCCAGATCCGCACGATTGCCGCGGCGCTCGACGACCAGGGGCTGCACCCCGGCTATGCCCTGCTGCGCCAGAGCTTCAGCGGCTCCAGCCTGGTCAACGTGGTGGTGCCCGGCATGGAGCGCTTTTTCCTGGTCACGGCAGGCAACGTCGTGCTGCCCGGCAGCCGCGGCCAGGCACTGCGGCCCATGCAATGAACGCCGCCGCCCCGCATCTGCGGTTGCCATGGTCAGCGATGGGATGCGCTACCCTTGCAGCCCCGAATCGTCCGAGGCCCGCATGCGCCGCCTGCTCGCTCCCCTGCTGCTCTCCCTGCTCGCCGCCGGCTGCACGCCGGATGGCCCGCCGCCCGGCGGCACCCTGACCACCTTCGAGCGCATCGACGCCCAGGTGGGCGAAGGCGCCGAGGCCCGCCCGGGCGACACCGTGAGCGTGCATTACACCGGCTGGATCTATGACGAGCGCGCAGCGTCCAGGCACGGCAAAACGTTCGACAGCTCCGTCGGGCGCGGCGAGCCCTTCAGCTTCAAGTTGGGTGCTGGCCAGGTCATCCGCGGCTGGGACGAAGGCGTGGCCGGCATGAAGGTCGGCGGCAAGCGGACGTTGATGATTCCGCCGCAGTACGGCTACGGCGACCGCCGGGTGGGCCCGATTCCCGCTGGTTCGTCACTGGTGTTCGACGTAGAGCTGCTTGATGTCAAACCGCAGTAATGGCCTGCCCGACCACCGCGTTGCGGTGGTCGGTGGCGGCCCGGCAGGGCTGTTTGCCGCTGAAACGCTGCGTGCGGCCGGCCTGCAGGTCGACCTGTACGAGGCCAAGGGCTCCCCGGGCCGCAAGTTTCTGATCGCCGGCAAGGGGGGCCTGAACCTGACCCATTCCGATCCGCGCCCGTTGTTCGACAGCCGCTACCGCCCCCAGCCCACCACCGTGGGCCAGTGGCTGGACGGCTTCGACGCGGTGGCGCTGCGCGAATGGGCAGCGGGCCTGGGCGTGGAGACCTATGTCGGCAGCTCGGGGCGGGTGTTTCCGGTTGACCGCAAGGCCGCGCCGTTGCTGCGCGGCTGGGTGCGGCGGCTGAAGGAACAGGGCGTGCGGATGCACGTCAATCACCGCTGGCTGGGCTGGGACGCTGCCGGTCAGCTGCGTTTTGCCACCGACACCGGCGAACAGCACATCCAGGCCGATGCCACCGTACTGGCGCTGGGCGGTGCCAGCTGGCCGCAGCTGGGCTCCGACGGCGCCTGGGTTGCGCTGCTCGAACAGCAGGGCATTGCGGTGGCGCCGCTGCAGGCGGCCAACTGCGGCTTCGACGTCGACTGGACGCCGTGGTTCGCCCAGCGTCATGCCGGCGCCCCACTGAAGGCGGTCGTCGGCCATTGGCTTGACCTGGACGACCAGCCTCGGCAGATGCAGGGCGAATGCGTGATCAGCGCTTATGGCATCGAAGGCAGCCTGGTCTATGCCCTGTCAGCCGACCTGCGCGAGCGCCTGCGGCGCGACGGCGAGGCCACGCTGTGGCTGGACCTGGTGCCTGACCGCGACGCCGCGCGCCTGCTGGCCGAGCTCTCCCGCCCGCGCAAGGGGCGCAGTTTCGGCGAGCACCTGCGCCGGCAGGCTGGGCTGGATGCAGTGAAGACGGCACTGGTATTCGAAGTCCTGGGCAAGGATGCGGGACAGGACGTGCCTGCGGTAGTCGAGGTGCTCAAGCGGCTGCCGGTGACCCTGCAACGCCCACGGCCCGTCGCCGAGGCGATCAGCACAGCCGGAGGCGTGATGCTGGCGTCGCTGGATGCCGGGTTGATGCTGCGCCAACGACCCGGCACCTTCGTGGCCGGAGAGATGCTCGACTGGGAAGCCCCGACCGGCGGCTACCTGCTCACCGCCTGCTATGCCAGTGCACGGCAGGCCGCGCACGGCGTGATCGACTGGTTGACCAGGCAGTAGCCTGCCTCCGGCGCGGTAACGGGCTGGCCCGTCGCTGCCACGCAGGTCCTTATTGCGATCTGCTCGCGCGCAGGGCCTGCAGCCGCGCGGGCGGCTGGAAGGAATCGGTGCGCGCGTCGCCCCAGAAATCATGGAACACGGCATGGTCCGGGATGCCGCGCAACAGCTCGCCCGGCTCCAGGTAGCGATACAGCGAGGCCAGCGAGCGGATTTCCACCGCCGAGACACGGCGCAGGATGTGTTCCGGCCCCAGCTCAGCCGGATCATTCAGGCCCGCCGCGCACAGCAGTTCCATCAGCGCGTGCAGGGTCTTGTCGTGATAATTTTGAACGCGGCTGGCCTTGTCGGCCGGATCCAGGTGTTTCCAGCGCTTGGCGTCCTGGGTGGCGATACCGGTCGGGCAGCGGTCGGTATGGCAGCTCAACGACTGGATGCAGCCCAGCGCGAACATGAAACCGCGCCCGGCGTTGCACCAGTCCGCGCCAAAGGCGATGGTGCGCGCGATGTCAAAGGCGCTGGTGATCTTGCCTGCCGCGCCGATGCGGATGCGCTCGCGCAGGTCCAGGCCGACCAACGTGTTGTGGACCAGCAGCAATGCTTCATACATCGGAATGCCGACGTGGTCGACAAACTCTGCCGGCGCCGCGCCGGTGCCGCCTTCGGCGCCGTCGACCACGATGAAGTCCGGCAGCAGGCCGGTCTCACTCATCGCTTTGGCGATGCCGAACCACTCCCAGGGATGGCCGATGGCGAGCTTGAACCCGACCGGCTTGCCACCGGAGAGCTCGCGCAGGCGCGCGACGAACTGCAGCAGTTCCACCGGCGTGGAGAACGCCGAATGCCGTGACGGTGATACGCAGTCAACACCCTCGGGCACACCACGCGTGGCGGCGATCTCGGCACTGACCTTGGGCGCCGGCAGCACACCGCCATGGCCCGGCTTGGCGCCCTGCGACAGCTTGATCTCGATCATCTTGACCTGGTCGAGCGTGGCGTTGGCGATGAAACGTTCCTCGCTGAAGCGGCCCTGCTCGTCGCGGCAACCGAAGTAACCCGAGCCGATCTCCCACACCAGGTCGCCGCCCTTCTCCTTGTGATAAGGCGAAATCGAGCCTTCGCCCGTATCGTGGTAGAAGCCGCCGCGACGTGCACCTTCGTTGAGCGCCCGCACCGCGTTGGCCGAAAGCGAGCCAAAGCTCATCGCCGAGATGTTGAACACGCTGGCCGAGTACGGCTTGGCGCAGTCAGGACCGACCAGCACGCGGAAATCGTGATGGCCGATGGTGGTGGGTGCCATCGAGTGGTTGATCCATTCGTAGTCCACCGCATACGTGCTGCGCAGGGTGCCGAACGGCACGGTGTCCATCTCGTTCTTCGAACGCTGGTAGACCAGCGCACGCTGCTGGCGCGAGAACGGCACGTCTTCCAGATCGCTCTGCACGAAGTACTGGCGGATTTCCGGGCCGATCGATTCCAGTCCGTAACGGAAATGGGCCAGCACCGGATAGTTGCGCCGCAGCGTGCTGCGCTTCTGCAGCAGGTCCCACGTCCCCACGGCGACCATCGCTGCGGTCAGGCCGACGCCCCAGTACCACGCCGGCCACAGCGTGGCCAACCAGAGACAGACGGGAAGAAGGGCGATGGCGAGCAGGTAGACCAGGTACCGGTGCATGGCTGTCCTCGTTGCAAACACCGGGCCAGTCTAGCGTGGCTGCCTGTATGGAACGCTCACAACCGGTCGTCGACCTGCTCGCGCGGCCAGGCGGATTTGACGTCGTAGATGATGCCGCCCGGTGCACGCAGCGCCTGGATGCGCGCGGCATCGTAGTCACGGAACTGCGTGTGCGCCACTGCAAGCACGACCGCGTCGTAGCCCTCTGCCCTCGGCGTCGCAACCCACTGTACGGCCGCGTCAGCCAGTGCTGCCGGTCCCACCCACGGGTCGAGCACCTCCACCTGAGCTCCCTCGCCCTGCAGATGCTGGGCCAGCTCCAGCGCGCGGCTGTTGCGAAGGTCCGGGCAATCCTCCTTGAAGGTCACCCCGAGCACCAGCACGCGCGCCCGGCTCAAAGGCCGCCCACGCTCTGCGAGCAGCGCCTGCACGCGTTGGGCGACGTGCAGCCCAACCCGGTTGTTGACCTGGCGGGCGGTGTGGATCAAATCCGGGTGATAGCCCACGCTCTCGGACTTGTGCAGCAGATAATACGGATCGACACCGATGCAGTGCCCGCCCACCAGACCGGGCCGGAACGGCAGGAAGTTCCATTTGCTGCCCGCAGCGTCGAGCACATCCTGGGTGTCGATGCCGAGCCGGTCGAACACCAGCGCCAGCTCATTGACCAGCGCGATGTTGACGTCGCGCTGGATGTTCTCGACCACCTTGGCGGCCTCGGCCACGCGCATCGACGGCGCGGCAAACGTGCCGGCGGTGATGATGCGCCGGTAGAACGCGTCGACGAATGCGGCCACCGCCGGCGTCGAGCCCGAGGTGATCTTCCGGATGTCACGCAGGCGCCGCTGGCGGTCGCCGGGGCTGACCCGCTCCGGGCTGTAGCCGCAGTAGAAATCCTGGTTGAAGCGCAGCCCCGAGCCCGACTCAAGCAGCGGCACGCAGACCTCTTCGGTGGTGCCGGGATAGACCGTGGACTCGTAGATCACCAGATCGCCACGTTGCAGCACGCTGGCAACCAAAGCCGTCGCCGCGCGCAACGGCCCAAGATCGGGCTGCTCGTACGCATCGATCGGGGTGGGCACGGTGATGATGTAGAGGTTGCACGCCTGCAGCTGCGCGGGCACCGACGTGCAGCGCAGCAGATGTGCCTGCGCCAGTTCGTCGGCTTCCATCTCCAGGGTGTGGTCGTGGCCGGCGCGCAGCTCATCCACACGCGCGGCGTCGATGTCATACCCTACCGTCGGCATCAGCTGGCCGAAGGCCACCGCCAGCGGCAGTCCTACATACCCCAGGCCGATGATGGCAGGCTGCGGCTGCTGCAGTGCAGACAGCGTGGCAGGGCTCAGCGAGTGCTCCATTGCACCTTCCCGAAGACATCCAGAGACCGTCAAGAGTACCCCCCGCGCGACGGGCGGTCATCTGCCGATGTCACGACCCCAGGCAGACCGCGGCCGGCTCCACCTCGCCATGCCGGCCCGTCCACGCTGACACCAGCATTGCCATGCCGACCGACTCCGGCACGCGGTGCTGCCAGTCGGCCTGGATGATGCGCGCGGTGGTCGCCTCATCGATGCGCTGGGAGGCCATCGCCCAGCGCGGAAAGCGGCGTATCGCCACCTCGCCCTGCGCCAGCACCTGCAGCCCGGTATGGCTGCGTGCATTGCTGATGCGCGCAAATACCGAAGCAACTCCATCACTGGGACCTTCGATGTACTGCAGAAAACGGGTGCCATCGAACATCAGCACACCCGTCACCCCCGCCACACGGTTGAAAGCGGTCGCCGCCTCCAGCAACGCGTCCAGGTCCGCCATGATCAGGCCTTCGCGAGCGCGGCTGAGGTAGGCGATGGCGCGAAGTGGCATCGAAGCGGTCCGGTATCTGAAGATCATGACTATGCCACGCTGCTCCGCATTGGGATACCAGCGCTGCATGGCGGGGAACGGGACGGACGCACGCACCTGGCAAGCATGGGACAGAGCCGCGCCATTCGCGTCACGCCTGTCACGCAACGCACCGCGCGGCGGCAGCGCCGATGCCATGCCATGATCCCCCCTCCGGGGCGGAAAACGTGCCGTTCGCGCGATGGTACCCGAGGCCGGAATCGAACCGGCACGCCTTGCGGCGAGGGATTTTAAGTCCCTTGTGTCTACCAGTTTCACCACTCGGGCCAGACCCGCATAGGTTGACGCATTGCCGTCGGTTTGGGAATGCCCGGTGCACGGCGCTAGATGGCGCGGGAATAGCGCGGCCCGTTACCTGGCTGCTCGAGATAACGGTCAAAGCACATGGCCAGCAGGCGCAGCAGTGGCCGTCCCTGCGCCGTCACCCGCACGCGCCCCTGCGCCTGTTGCGCAAGTCCGTCGTCCTGCAGCTGCTGCAGCGACTGCAGTGCGTCGGCAAAGTAATGCCGGTAGTCGATGCCATGCCGCTGGCCCAGTTGAGCGAGGTTCACCTCGCCCTGACACATCAGCTTCTGGATGACCTCGGCACGCAGCAGATCATCGTCGTCCAGCCGCACCCCGCGCCAGATGGGCAGCAGTCCGGCATCCACCAGCTCTTCCCAGCCCGGGAGGTCACGCGGATTCTGGCTGTAGGTGCGCCCGATGTTGCTGATCGCACTGACGCCAAGTCCGATCAGATCGGAGTCTCCGTGGGTGGTGTAGCCCATGAAATTGCGGTGCAGCTGGCCGGCGCGCTGCGCGCGTGACAGATCCTCTTCTGGCAGGGCGAAGTGGTCCATGCCCACGTACTGGTAGCCGGCCGCGGACAGCCGCTGCACCGCCAGCCCCAGCAGCGCCAGCTTCTGCTCCGGCGCGGGCAGCTGCTGTTCGTCGATCTGGCGCTGGGCCCGGAACAGGTTTGGCAGATGGGCATAGCCATAGACTGCCAGCCGATCTGGACGCTCAGCCAGGACCTGCTCCAGGGTCCGGCCGAAGCCCTGCTGGGTCTGTCCCGGCAGACCATAGATCAGGTCCACGTTGACCGAGCGCATGCCTGCCGCGCGGCAGGCGCGGATGATGTCCAGCGTCTGCTCCACGCCCTGCACGCGGTTGATCGCCACCTGTACCTGCGGGTCGAAATCCTGGACCCCCAGACTGGCGCGGTTGAAGCCCAGTGCGGCCAGCTGCATCACCTCTGCAGGAGTGACGAAACGGGGATCCAGTTCGATGGAGAAATCCCGCTGCGGCGAACTGCTCAGCGCGAAGCGCATGCGCAGCCCGTCGACCAACACCCGCATGGCCTCGGCGTCGAGGAAGTTCGGCGTGCCACCGCCCAGATGCAGCTGGATGACCTCGCGCCCGGGCGTCAGCACCGCAGCCATCTGGTCAGCCTCGCGCAGCACCCGGGCCACGTAGGCCAGACCACGGCTGCGGTCGCGGGTGATCACCCGGTTGCAACCACAGTAGAAGCACGGACTGCTGCAGAATGGGATGTGCACGTACAGCGACAGCGCACGCCCGGTCTCGTTGCTGGCGAGCAGGGCCTGGGTCAGCTCGTTGCGCCCGAAGCCCTCGTGGAAGTGCGGTGCGGTCGGATAGGACGTGTAGCGCGGACCAGCACGATCATGCCGCTGAAGCACCAGCGGGTCGAAGCACCAGTCCAGCTCGGCAGGCAGGGGTGAGAGCGTTTGCATGGGCACAGCCTGCGGCCTTCCTCCGCGGCGCGCCTTGACCCAGATCAATCGGCGCGACGGGCACCCACCACAGGCAGTGGCACCTGCGGCCAGCGCAGCATCTGGTAGCGCTTCCAGAAGGTATCGGCAATGCGTGCGGCGATATCATCGGCCAGTCGCTGCATCGCCGGGTTTCCACTTTCGGCACTGGTCTGCCGGAACAGGCCAAGCCAGCGATCGAAGAGATCGCGGTCCATCGCATCGATGGCCATGTGCTTGGACATCGGCGAGCCCTGGAAGCGCCGCGTGCCGCGCAGCAGCGCCGACCAGAAATCGACCAGTTGCCCCAGGTGCGCCGGCCAATCCTGTACATGCGCAGCAAACACCGGCCCGAGCCGCGGCTCATCGCGGACACGGGCGTAGAAGTCGTGGACCAGCCGGGTCACCTCCGCTTCGCTGCACAGCTCGGGCGACGCTTCGGGCAAGGGGTCGGGTGGAAGGGACATGGGAGCTCCGGGACGCGTGCCGCGCATTATCTCATTGACGACTGAACGTAACGCTTGATCCAGATCAATGAGTACATTTGCGACAGTTCATAGAGTGATTTCCGGCATGCATATGGACGCGCGCGCCATCGACACCCCCTTCGCACGGACCCGGCCATGACAGCAACGCTCCCGCCCGCAACCCGCCCTGCCCTCACCCAGTGGGGCGTGATCCTGTGGCCCAGCTTTGTCGCTGCAGGGCTGGCCAGCGTTGTCTTCTTCGCCTTCGTCGACCCGGAACAACTCGGACGCATCAGCTTTCCGGCCAGCAAGGTCAGTCGTGAGGTCGGCTACAGCGTAGGCTTCTTCATGTTCTGGGCGGTCACCACCCTCTCCAGCGCGGTGACCTGGTACCTGCAGCGCCCGCTGCCGCCGGGGCACGCCGACGACGACGACCTGCCCCTGCGATGACCCACCCGCCCCTGCCGCGCTGGCTTGCTCCCGCTGCCCTGCTGACGCTGTTCCATCTGCTGCCCTGGCTGCAGTGGGACGGGCGCCAGGCGCTGCTGCTCGATCTCGGTGCGCGCCGCTTTGACCTGTTTGGCCTGACCCTGTGGCCGCAGGATGTCGGCGTGGTGCTGGGCCTGCTGGCGGTGCTCGCCACCGGCCTTGCTCTGTTCACCCATCTGCTGGGACGGCTGTGGTGCGGCCACGCCTGCCCGCAGACATTATGGGGAACCGCGTTCGCGTGGGTCGAGGGCGCCACGCGGCGCCTGCTGCCGGCCGCGGTGGAACCGCTCGTACGCCACCTGCTGTGGGCCGCCATCGCCCTGTGGACAGCCCTGACCTTCGTCGGGCTGTTCACGCCGGTCGGCGATCTCCTCACCCGCGCCACGCACGGCGCGCTGAAGGGTTGGGAGCTGTTCTGGCTGCTGTTCTACGCGGTGACAACGTGGGGCAATGCCGGCTTCCTGCGCCGCGAGGTCTGCCGCACGCTGTGCCCCTTCGCCCGCTTCCAGCCACTGCTGCAGGACGTGCATACCCCGCGCATGCTGTATCTGGCCCCTCGCGGCGAGCCGCGCGGCCCTCGTCCTGCCGGGCTGGGCGGTGTGCAGGCGCGCGGACGCGGGCTGCTCGACGCGACCACAGCGGCCGACTACGTCTTCCGCGCGGCGCACCCCACCTTGAGTGGCAGCACCGCGCGGTTTGCCGCCGACCGCTTGGGCGACTGCCTGGACTGCGGCGCCTGCGTGGCCGCCTGCCCGCTGGCCCTGGACGTGCGTGATGGCCCGCAGGCCGACTGCCTGGCCTGTGGCGCCTGTGCCGACGCCTGCGGCAACGTGCAGCGCAAGGCGGGGTTCGGCACTTCGCTGATCCGCTACCGCCGCCCGCATGCGCAGGCCGGCCAGCCGTGGCGCCTGCTGCGTCCGCGCACGCTGATCCTGCTCGGGCTGCTGGCCGCGCTGCTGCTGCTGGGCGTCTGGCGACTGCTGGGCTGAGCTCTCAGGGGCCGGCGTCGGCACCAGGAACCAGCTGCGCACGCTGCACGACACCCAGTTGCTGGATCATCAGCGCCACTTCATTGGTCACCCGGGTTCGCGAATCGTCGGCCGGCACCAGACGGCTCAACACGCGCTGATACGTATTCCAGAACTCCGCTCCGCATCCGTGCTTGTGGAAACTGTCTTCGAGTTCGGTGCGGACCTGCTCGGCGAGACCTTGCGTGCCGTATTCCATATACGACCTCCTTGACGCGGCGCAGCGATGACAGGGCCTCCCTTGACGGAAGGTATCGATACTGCAGGCATCTGCCATTCCAATTAGCCACGAAATAAATGACAGGTCAATGACGTCACTCCGACGCCGCCTCCATCCAGCTTAATCATTCACCATAAGGCGGCCATCCCGCTTGCCCACGACAAGGCGTCATCCCATGCCGTTTTCTCCCGCCGAACGCGCCGTCCTGCTGGCCATCGAGGGCGTTGGTCCCACCGTGATAACCCGCCTGGAACAGCGGGGCATCGACTCACTGAGCGAGCTGGCACGCAGCGAGGTCACCGACATCCTCGACCAGACCGCAGCCGCACTGGGTTCACCCTGCTGGAAGAACAGTCCGCAGGCGCGGGCGGCGATATCCGCTGCGGTGGCGGCGGCACAGAAGTACGTCGCGGGATGACGCCGGCACAACAAAAAGCCCGCCAGAGGCGGGCTTTTTGTTGAATGGAGGCCTCGGTCGGAATCGAACCGGCGTACGCGGATTTGCAATCCGCTGCATAACCACTCTGCTACGAGGCCAGGTTTTACTATCGAATCACTTCAACGAACCACCATGATACAAGCGGCAATCCGGAATTGGAGCGGGAAACGAGACTCGAACTCGCGACCTCAACCTTGGCAAGGTTGCGCTCTACCAACTGAGCTATTCCCGCATGAGCTGGCAATACTACCGGAGGACCGGAACCACTGCCAACGCAATACTCATTTACTGCTGTTTCCGCTGCCAGCCGCCGTCTCCGGCCTGCCGGCCCCACCGTGCCCGGGCGGGAGAAAAACAAAGCCCCGATCAGGGGCCTTGTAGAAACTGGAGCGGGAAACGAGACTCGAACTCGCGACCTCAACCTTGGCAAGGTTGCGCTCTACCAACTGAGCTATTCCCGCAGTATCTTCAGCCTGCGCCGAAGAGATGCCATTGTGTCTTTTTTTCTTCATTCCGTCAACCGTATTCATGGTTGTCGAAGTGATCCTGGAGCGGGAAACGAGACTCGAACTCGCGACCTCAACCTTGGCAAGGTTGCGCTCTACCAACTGAGCTATTCCCGCTTGGGAGGCGACATTCTACCGGTGGCGTGAAGGCTGTCAAGCAGTGGCGCGGCGACGTCGGGGCCAGAAGCGTGACGACCAACGGTCGTCACCTACCGCGCACCACGTAGTGCCGGGCTCTGCCCGGCAACCCGGCAACGCACAAGCGTGACGGCCAACGGTCGTCACCTGCCGGGAGCAGGTGCGGATGCTGACATCGCCGGCCAGCATCACGCACAAAAAAAGAAGCCTTTCGGCTTCTTTTCTGGAATCTGGAGCGGGAAACGAGACTCGAACTCGCGACCTCAACCTTGGCAAGGTTGCGCTCTACCAACTGAGCTATTCCCGCTTGGGAGGCGGCATTCTACCTGTCCTGCCGCCCCTGTCAATAGTTATCCGCCGCGCTTGAGCCGCGCGCGCTCCCGTGCGGCCCGCTCGTCCTCGCGCAGGCTCGGCCAGGCCGCATGCAGGTACTGCAGACCCGACCACAGGGTCAGGATCGCAGCGATCGCCAGCGTCCAGTCACCGATGTGGAAGACCAGCGGCCCCATCCAGATGTCCTCCACCGCCACCTTCGGTGCCACCGAATACAGCAGGCACAGCAGCGCCACCATCTGCGCGGTGGTCTTCACCTTGCCGATGACCGCAACCCGCACCTTCGCCCGTTGGCCGATCTCGGCCATCCATTCACGCAGGGCCGAAACGGCGATCTCACGGCCAACGATGACCGCTGCCCAGAACGCCATCCACGGTGTGGGGTGACCCTGCACGATCAGAAACAGCGCCACAGCTACCATCAGCTTGTCGGCCACCGGATCAAGGAATGCGCCAAATGCCGATTCCAGCGCGTAACGGCGCGCGATCCAGCCGTCCAGCCAGTCGGTGATCGCCGCCAGACCAAAGATGGCCGCCGTGGCGAAGTTCGTCCAGGTGTACGGAAGATAGAACACCAGCACGAGCACCGGGATCATCACGATCCGCAGCAGGGTCAGCCAGGTGGGGAGCGTCAGCTTCATTACGTGTGGGGTTTCCTTATTCGCCGGCCGTGTCCGGGCCAGGCAGTCCATGAAGGTTAGCGTAGATGCGCGCAGCGAGGGCGTCATTGATGCCTTCCACCCGCGCGATTTCCGCTTCGCCGGCGGCCTTGAGTCCGATCAGGCCGCCAAAATGCTTGAGCAGGTTCGCGCGCCGGCGCGGACCGATGCCGGCGATATCTTCCAGCTTGCTGGTCATGCGGGCCTTCTGCCTGCGCCCGCGGTGGCCGGTGATGGCGAACCGGTGCGCCTCATCGCGCACCTGCTGGATGAACTGCAGCGCGGGTGACGCAGCACCGGGGCGCAGCTCGCGGCCATCGGGCATCACCAGGGTTTCGTCACCCGCCCGGCGCTCCACGCCTTTGGCCACGCCCAGCAGCAGCACGCCCTCCACGCCGAGGTCGGCCAGCGCGGCGGTCGCCTGGGCCAGCTGCCCTGCGCCGCCGTCGATCAGCAGCACGTCGGGCAGCACGCCCTGCTCTTCCACCGCCCGACGAAAGCGGCGGTCGATGGCCTGGCGCATCGCGGCGTAGTCATCGCCCGGCTCGATGCCGCTGATGTTGTAGCGCCGGTACTGTGCGCGCACCGGGCCGGCGGCATCAAACACCACGCAGGAGGCCACCGTCGCCTCACCCATGGTGTGGCTGATGTCGAAACACTCCACACGCTTGACCGGCTCGGCCAGACCCAGCATGTCCCGCAGTGCTTCGCTGCGCGCGTGCTGCGAATCGCGGCTGTTGAGCTCGGTGGCCAGGGTCAGCTGGGCATTGCGGCTGGCCAGCTCAAGGTAACCAGCACGCTCGCCGCGCACGTTCCACTTCAGTTGCACCTTGCGCTCGGCCGAGGCGGACAGGGCCGCTTCCAGCAGCGCTGCATCGTCGATCTGCCGATCAAGCAGGATCTCGCGCGGCGGCTCGAACTCGACGTAATACTGCGAGACGAAGGCGCCAAGCACCTCCTCAGGACTCTCCTCGCCATTGGTGCGCGGAAAGAATGGCCGCGTGCCCAGATTGCGGCCATCACGGAAGGACAGCAGCAGCACGCAGGCCTGCGCGCCCCGGGTGGCCACGGCCAGCACGTCAAGATCTGCAGCGCGACCGTCGACATACTGGCGCGTCTGCATGCTGCGCAGAGACGTCACCAGATCACGCAGACGCGCGGCCTGCTCGAACTCCAGTGCCTCGCTGGCCGCCTGCATCTGCTCGCCCAGTTCGCGCGTCAGCGCATCACTCTTGCCTTCCAGGAACATCGAAGCGCGCCGCACGGCCTCGGCATAATCGTCAGCCGCCACCAGTTCCACGCACGGTGCGCTGCAGCGCCCGATCTGGTACTGCAGGCACGGTCGCGAACGGTTGCGGAACACGCTGTCCTCGCAGCTGCGCAGCTTGAACAGCTTGTGCATCAGGTTCAGCGTCTCGCGTACCGCGGTCACGCCGGGGTACGGGCCAAAATAGCGCCCGGGCACCGCGCGCGGGCCGCGGTGCAGCGCGATGCGCGGCCATGGCTCGCGCGTGAGCAGCACGTGCGGGTAGGTCTTGTCGTCGCGGAGGGAGACGTTGTAGCGCGGCGACAGCGACTTGATCAGCTGGTTTTCCAGCAACAGCGCCTCGGCCTCCGAGCGGGTCACGGTCACGTCCATGCGCGCGACCTGCGCGAGCATGGCCATGATGCGTGCATTCTTCGGGCTGCCGTTGAAATAGCTGCCCACACGGTTGCGCAATGCGCGTGCCTTGCCGACGTACAACAGGGTGTCGTCGTCGGCGTACATGCGGTAGACGCCCGGCGCGGTGCTCAGTCGCGCGGCGAAGGCCTTGCCATCGAAAGCAGGAATCGCGTTCATTCGCTGATCGGCACCTCGCTGAGCACGCCACTGACCGGATCGAAACGCAGGATCGCGTGCGCGTCGGTCTCGGCGATCCAGACCGCCCCGGCGCTGGCGGCCAGGCCCGCCGGACCGCGCAGCCGCCGCGGCAGCGCCACCGTACTGACTTCGCCGCCGCCCAGCCGCAGGCTGCGCAGGCGGCCATTGCCGGCGTCGGCAATCCACAGCAGCGGTGCATCCGGGCTCAGCGCCAGGGCCTGCGGAAACTGCAGGCTGGCCTGGCTGCGCGGGCCGTCGGCGCTGCCGTACTGCCACATGCCCTGCCCGATCAGCGTCTGCACCAGGTCACCGCGCAGCTGCAGCGAGCGCACCGAGGCGCCCAGCGCGTCGGCCACGTACAGCACCTGCTGCACGACCGCCAGCGCGCACGGCTGCGCAAACGCGGCCAGATGACCGCTGCCGTCACGCTGCTCGATCGTGCCGCTGCCGGCCCGCCACTGCAGCGCGCGCTGGCCCAGATGGAAACTCCAGATGCAGTTGTCACCGGCCATGGCCACATGCAGCTGGTTGTCTGCAAAGGCCAGCCCCATCGGATGATCCAGGCTCACCGCATGGGCTTGCCCAACCGGGCCTTCGATGGGCCTGCCGGGACGTCCGCTGCCGCACAGCGTATCGACCTGGCCGGTGATCAGATTGATGCGGCGCAGGGCGTGGTTTCCGGTGTCGGCCACGTACAGCGCCTCGCGTACGGCCACCAGCGCATGGGGCCGGTTGAACGCCGCCTCCGCGCTGCCACCGTCCATCAGGTCGGGCGTTCCGAGCCCGAACTGGCGCAGGATACGCCCGCCGTGACTGCATTCAAGAATCCGGTGGTGCCCGCTGTCGGCGATGTACAACCTGTCCTCGGTAACGGCCAGGCCCGTCGGGAAACGCAGCAGCTGGCGCAGCTCGGGCTGGCGTTCGGTCACCGGTACCACGGCCGCGCGGGGCCCTGCGGCCAGCACCTGGCCCAGCAGGCGCTCCAGCTCGCCGGGCTGGCCCAGGCCCACCATGCGACCGCGTTCGCGGCCCTGGGCATCGAGCAGCACGACGGTAGGCCAGGCGGTGACCCCGAAACGCCGCCAGCCGTCCCAGTCGGCATCCAGCAGTGCCGGGGCTGCCAGGCCCTGCCGACGGAGCAGCTTCAACGCCGCTTCCGGCTGCCGCTCGAAGTCGAAGCGCGGCACCTGCAGCACCAGCACCTGCAACTGGCCCGGGTTGCGCTGCTGCCACTGCGCCACCTCGGCAAGGCGCTGCGCGCACCACACCGAGGCCGCATTGACGAACACCAGCGCCAGCGGGCAGCCGCGCAGTTCGGTCAGGGTCTGGGGGTCGGCGTTGAGCCAGTGAGCGAACTCGGGGAGGTCCTGGACAGGCTGGGCATTCATGGGTCGATTATGCCGGAGTCGGTGTGATGCACCCGCCGTTGCCCCACGCCCGGCCGTGCGTCGGCCTCAGCGTGCCGTCGCAAGATGCTGCTCGGCCCGGACCAGATCCTCCGGGGTATCGATGCCCGGTGGGAACGGCTCCGGCGAGAGAGCGACGCTGATGGCAAAGCCGGCTTCGAGCACACGCAGCTGTTCCAGCGCCTCGACCTGTTCGAGCGCACCCGGCGGCATCGCGGCAAACTGCTGCAGGAATCCGGCCCGGTAGCCGTAGATGCCGATGTGGCGCAGCCACTGCGTGCCGGTCGGCAACTGCTCGCGGCCGCGCGCGAAACCATCGCGGTGCCAGGCAATCGGAGCGCGGCTGAAATACATCGCCTCGCCGCGCACATTGCGCACCAGCTTGACCACGTTGGGATCGAACAGCGTTCCGGCGTCTTCCACCGGGGTGGCCAGGGTCGACATCGGCGCCTGCCCCTGCACCAACGCCTCGGCGACGGCGCGGATGCCGGCGGCGGGGGCGAACGGTTCATCGCCCTGCAGGTTCACCACCACGGTATCGTCGGACCAGCCAGCAATACGCGCACATTCGGCCAGCCGATCGGTGCCGGACGCATGGGTCGCGGCGGTCATCGCCACCTGTACGTCGTCCAGCCCACACAGCGCGTCGGCGATGCGCTGATCGTCGGTGGCGACCCACACCTGCCGGGCGCCGGCCTGCAGGGCGCGGCGCGCCACGTGCAGCACCATCGGCTCGCCTCCGAGCAGGCGCAGCGGCTTGCCCGGCAGGCGCGAGGAGGCGTAGCGGGCGGGAATGGCAACAACGAATCCGGTCATGCTCAGCTCTCGATGGGTCAGGACAGTGCAGGCTCAGCCAGCACGCAGTTTTTCCAGCCGGTCGGTCAGGGCCACCCAGAACGCGGCCGGCAGATCGGCCTGCAGCGGCACGGCGTAATGCCAGTCGGTGGCAAAGCCGCGGCATTTGACCGCATCCTTTTCGGTCATCAGCACCGGCAGCTCACTGCCGAACTGCAGGTCCTGCCGCTGGTAGGCATGGTGGTCGGCGAAGGCATGCGGCACCACGCCGATGCCGCGGCTGCGCAGCATCTGGAAGAAGCGCTGCGGATGGGCGATGCCGGCCACGGCATGCACGCGCTGGCCGGCAAACTGCTGCAGGCTGCGGCTGCGTCCGCCCGGCAGCGGCTGGGCGGTGTTGATCTGCAGGGTCATGGCCCATTGCCCAAAACCACAGTTGTCCGCAGCCGCTTCCTGGCTGGCCGTGCCGAGGTTGACCACGCGGAAGTCACAGGCTGCCGCACGTGTCACCGGCTCGCGCAGCGGCCCGGCCGGCAGCAGCAGGCCGTTGCCATAGCGACGCTGGGCGTCGATCACCTCGATCTCGATGTCACGGGCAAGACGGTAGTGCTGAAGACCGTCATCGCAGACGATCACATCGCACCCCGCCTCGACCAGTGCGCGGCCAGCGGCCACGCGGTCGGCGTCCACCCGCACCGGAACGCCGGTCTTCCAGGCGATCAGCACCGGCTCGTCGCCGCCCAGTGCGGTGGCGGTGTCGGCCTGCACCCAACGCGGTTGGCTGGCCTGCTCGCGGCCATAGCCGCGACTGGCGACGCCGGGTTTCCAGCCGGCCTCGCGCAGGCGCTGCACCAGCGCGATGGTCAGCGGGGTCTTGCCAGTGCCCCCGGCGGTGATGTTGCCGACCACGATGACCGGCACCGGCAGGCTGTGGCGCTTGCGCCAGCCGCGCTGGTACAGCCGCCGGCGCAGGCCGCTGACCAGCCCGTACAACGGACTGAGCAGGCGCATCGGCAGCGGCGCCGGCGATCCGTCGTACCAGTACGACGGGGTCTGGTTGCCCTTGCCGGCCATCAGGACTGCCTTTCGCGGAACTGCATGTTGTACAGGTGCTCGTACAGGCCACCCATCGCCAGCAGGTCGCGGTGCGTGCCGCGCTCGACGATGCGCCCCTGGTCCATCACCAGCACCTGGTCGGCATGCTCGATGGTGGACAGGCGGTGGGCGATCACCAGGGTCGTGCGGTCCGGCATCAGCCGCTGCAGGGCGTCCTGCACCAGGCGCTCGGATTCGTTGTCCAGCGCCGCCGTCGCCTCGTCCAGGATCAGCACCGGCGCGTCGCGCAGGATCGCGCGGGCGATGGCCAGACGCTGTCGCTGGCCGCCGGAGAGCAGCGCACCGTTCTCACCGACCGGCGTCTGCAGCTGCTGCGGCAGCCGCTCGATGAACTCCCACGCATTGGCCGCCTCGGCCGCCGCGCGGATCTGCTCGTCGGTCGCGTCCATGCCGTAGGCGATGTTGGCGCCGATGCTGTCATCAAACAGCATGACCTTCTGACCGACCATCGCCACCTGGCGGCGCAGGTCGGCCAGCGGATACGCGTCCAGCGGCACACCGTCGAGGGTGATCTGACCGCCATTGGGCTCGTAGAACCGTGGCACCAGCCGGATCAGGCTGGTCTTGCCACTGCCGGAGCGCCCCACGATGGCGGTGACCGTGCCCGGGCGGGCACTGAAGCTGATGTCTTCCAGCGCGCTGCCACTGTCTGCGCGGTAGCGCAGCGTGACATGGTCGAACACCAGCTCACCGCGTGCGCGGGCGATCGTTTGCTGGCCGTGGTCACGCTCGACCGGCATGTCCAGGATCGAGAACAGCCGCTCGGCCGCAGCCACGCCGCGTGAGATCGAGGTCTGCACGCTGGTCAGGCGTCGCAGTGAAGGAATGATGGCCATCATCGAGGTCATCAGGCCCATGAACTGGCCCGCGTTGAGCTTGCCGACCAGCGCCTCGCGCGTGGCGACCCAGACGATCACCGCCAGCGCCAGCGCAGCCAGGAACTGCACGGTGCTGGAGGCCAGCGCGCGCGTGGTCTCCACTTTCATGTTCAGGCCCAGCATGCGGTTGGCCAACCGTGCGTAGCGCGAGATCTCGTGGGCCTGGGTGCCGTGCACCTTGACCTCCTGCTGCGCGGCCAGCGACTGCTCGGCGGTAGCCGCCATGCTGCCCATGCCGTCCTGGATGCCGCGGCTGATGCGCCTATAGCGCTTGCCCACGTAGGAGACGATCAGCCCGATCATCGGCACCACCACCAGCATCGCCAAGGTGACCTTGACGCTCATCTGCAGCATCACCACCAGCATGGCGATGATGGTCAGGGTGTCGGCGACCAGCGTTTTGAGCGCATCGGCGCTGGCCTGGGTGACCTGCTCGGTGTCGAAATTCAGGCGACTGACCATGACCGGGGTCGATTCGGTGTCGAAGTGCGACGAAGGCAGGTGCAGGTATTTGCTCAGCACCTGCTCACGCAGGTCGCGCACCACGCTGCGGCCGGTCCGCGCCAGCGTGTAGTCGCTGACGAAGGTGGCCACGCTGCGCATCACGAACAGGCCCAGGATGGTCAGCGGCAGCACCACCGCCGCACGCGGCTGCGGATCGACGAAGCCCTCGTTGACCAGCGGCTCCATCAGCTTGGTGAAGTGGTAGCCGGCCAGAGCCTCGACCACCATCGCGCAGACCGCGGCCACCATGAAGACCCAGTAATCCCGGGTATAACCCAGCAGTCGTTTGTAGATCGGCCAGACAGGCGCGTGGGGAGTACTCAAGGGCGCACCTCGGGAGCAGTGGCAATGGCGATACGGCGGAACCCAAGCTGGCCCAGCGCATCCTGCGCGGTGACCACAGCCTGGTAGGGAGTACGTGCATCAGCGCGCAGCAGCACGCTCTGCGTGCGGTCGGCACCGGCGACGGCGGCGATGGTCTGCTTGACCGACTCGATGTCGCCGCGCAGGACTTCCTGCTCGTTGACGAAGTAGCGTCCGTCGGCGTTGATCAGGATGCTCAGTGCGCGCGGCGGCTCGTTGTCCTGCTGCGCGCTGGCCTGCGGGAGCTGCACCTGCAGGGTCGAGCGCGCGTCGAAGGTAGTGGTGACCACGAAGAAGATGATCAGCACCAGGATGACATCGATCAGCGGCACCAGGTCGATATGCGGCTCGTCGCCGGCACGGTCGTTGCGAATGCGCATCGCCGCTCAGCCCCTGGCCGGAGCCGGGGCCGCCGATGCGCCGGACTTGCGCCCCGGTGCAGCCGCCATCACGGCAGGGCGGCCATCCAGCGCATCCAGCAGCGCGGTCGCTTCCTGCTCCATCTCGATCACATAGCCGTTGATGCGACCCTTGAAGAAGCGATGGAACATCAGCGCCGGAATGGCCACGATCATGCCGGTGGCGGTGCATACCAGAGCCTTGCCGATGCCGCCGGCCAGCTGGTTCACGTCACCTACGCCGTGGTCGAGGATGCCCAGGAACATCTGGATCATGCCCACCACGGTACCCAGCAGGCCCAGCAGCGGACCGGCCGAGGCGATCGTGCCCAGCGTGTTGAGGAAGCGCTCCATGCGGTGCACGAGGTGGCGCCCGGCGTCTTCAATGCGCTCGCGGATCTGCTCGCGCGGCCGGTTGCGGGCCTCCAGCGCGGTGGCCAGCAGCGCGCCCAACGGCGAATTGGCGCGCAGCGTTGCCAGGTGGGCAGGGTCGAGCTTGCCGCGCGCGGCCCAGTTGCGCACTTCCTGGCCCAGTCCGGGCGGCAGGACCTCGTTACGACGCAGGGACCAGAAACGCTCCAGGACGATCGCCAAAGCCAGGACACCCAACAGCAGCAGCGGCACCATCGGCCAGCCACCGGCCTTGACCAGTTCCCACACGTTTCAACCCTCCGGCCCAGCGGCCGCCTGTTTGTCCGCCGATAGGATAGCAGCCGCCCGGCTCCGCTCAGCGGCATCCCACCAGTGCGCTGCATGCACGCGCTGCTCACGCACGTACAGCCCCTGCCCGTCCAGCCACACCCGCAGCGCGCCGGAGCCTGCGGTGCCAAGCACTTCAGCACCGGCATCACGCCAGCGCTGGACCACCGGCGCACGCGGGTGTCCAAAGCGATTGCGGTGTCCGGCCGAGACCAGCGCCAGCCGTGGCGACACGGCTGCCACCCAGGCCGCGCTGGACGACCCGCCACTTCCGTGATGCGGCACCAGCACCACCTGCGCGGCCAACGCCCCGGCATCGGCCTGCAGCAGCGCCGCCTCTGCGCGCTGGCCGACGTCGCCGGGCAGCAGCACGGTGCCATGCGGGCTGACGATGCGCAGCACGCAGCTGGCCTCGTTGCCATGACCGGCAGCGCTGGGCGGCGGATGCAACACCTCGAACACCACCGCATCCCACCGCCAGTGCTGTCCGCGCTGGCATACGCCCGCATCGGGGATGCGCGCTCCAGCCGGCGCCTGCACTGCCAGCCCCGGCATCGCCAGGCGCAATGCCGCAAGCCCCCCTGCATGGTCGGTGTCGGTGTGGCTGAGCATCACCCGGTTCGGCGGACCCTCGCCGAGTGCATGCAGGGCCGGCAGCACCGCGCGCTCGGTACTGCCCGGCGGCCCGGTGTCATACAACAGGCTGTGATGGGCGGTGCGCACGAGCACCGCTGTGCCCTGCCCCACATCGAACACCAGCACCTCCACCGCGCCCTGCGCGGGCCGCCTTGCGGCAGGCCACAGCAACGGCGCAGACAGCAATGCTGCCGCGAGAAGGCCGCCATGCGGGCGCGGCAGCAGAAACCAGAAAATGCCGAGCAGCGACAACGGCACGGCCCAGCGCGGAGCCTCAGGCAGCCACCAGATCGCTGCCTCACTGCCGGACAGCGGTTGCAGCCAGCGCCAGCTGGCGTCGAACACCGCTGCGGCCAGCTGCCAGGCCCAGCCACCCAGCCCGGGATGCACCGCCTCCAGTGCGGTGCCCAGCAACGCCGGCGGCACGACCAGCAGACTCCAGCAGGGCACCGCCAGCAGATTGACCAGCGGACCCAGCCGCGAGGCCTGGCCGAACAGCGCGATCACCAGCGGCAGCAGCGCCAGGCTGGCCACGACCTGGGCGCGCACGAACCCATGCAGCATGCCGATCAGCCCGTTGCTGCCGACGCCCCCCGGCAGACACCAGAGCAGGCACAGCACCCCGCCGAAACTGAGCCAGAATCCGGCCGACAGCACCGACAGCGGGGCCACCATCAGACTCGCCAGTGCGGCCAGCGCCAGCGCCTGGCCCCAGCCCGGACGCCGGCGGCCGGCGCAGGCGGTCGCGACCACGACGATCATCAACGCGGTCCGCACGGTGGGCAGGGACAGGCCCGCCACCAGCGCATAGCCGGCCGCCCCCAGCGCGCCGCCCAGCGCAGCCGCGATCGGGCGCGGCACCAGCTGCGGCAGAACCCGGTGGCAACGCCACAGCAGTGACATCAGCGCCCCAACGGCCACCCCCACCATGCCGACGTGGAAACCGGAAATCGCGATCAGATGGGTCAGGCCCAGCGCGCGCAGCGCGTACCAGTCCTGGTCACCCAGCGCGCGCGTGTCACCCAGCGCCAAGGCCCGGATGAAGCGTGCCCGCTCCCCGGGCAGCGCGCGGGTGATCCGGGCGGCCATGGCCTCGCGCCAGGCGGCCACGCCGCGTGGCGCATCCATCTCGCGGGCCAGCGCCGGCTCGCGCACCGTTGCGGTGGCGGCGATGCCGAGCAGCAGCGCGTGCCGCTCCGCATCGAACCCGCCCGGGTTGCTCGTCCCACGTGGCGGACGCAGCCGCAGTGCCAGCTGCCAGCGCGCCCCCGCCCGCACCTGGCCGCGACGCGACGTGCCCCCCGGCGGCGCCCTGTCGAGATGGCCATGCCCTGCGACCTCGCTCCAGTACACCTGTACCCGCTTGTTGCACAACGCCGCTGGCACGCCCGGTGCGTCGTCGACCTGCAGCAGGAAGCGGGTGAAGGCCGCACGGTGCTCGGGCAGGTCGACGATACGGCCGGCAAGCACGCCGTCCCACGGCGGCGCGCCGGCCGCCAGCTGCGCCTGCAGCGACCAATGACCGTGCAGGCTGGCCCAGCAAACGCCGATCAACAGCATGCCCAGCCAGCGCCCGCGCCAGTTCGGCCACCACAGCACCGCACCAAGCAGCACGCCGGCCCACGCCGCTGGTGCGGGCAGCAACGCCGGGGCCTGCGCACAGGCAGTCGCACCGGCAGTGAGGGCCAGCGCACTGCCCCGGCCCAGCCGCGCAGGTATCGGAGGAACAGGGACCGGCGGCCACGGCTGCGCAGCCGCGTGGCCGGGCGCGGGCGTACGGTGCTGCGCAGGCTGCATGCCAACGAGCGTGCACGCGCAGGCGCGCGGCCTGCCATCGGTAGAACCCTCGGCTTTCGGTCAGGGCGCTGCCAGTACGCCACGCTGCGGTACCGGCTGCGTGGCGCGCCCGTTCAATGCCGTGGCACGGGCCGCCTGAAGCTGATGCGGAAGCTTGCCCCTCCGCCGCGCGCTTCACCCACGCTCACAACGCCGCCATGGTGCTGCACGATTTCCTTGACCAGATGCAGGCCCAGCCCACTGCCATTACCCGCCGCACGCAGGCGATGGAACGGCTGGAAGATCACCTCGCGTTCGTCCGGTGGCACCCCGGCGCCCTGGTCGGCCACCTCCAGTGCGCCATGGCCGTCGAGCCGCAGGCTGATGGTGCCCCGCCCGCCACCGTGCACGATGGCGTTGTGGACCAGATTGGCCAACACCCGCCCCAGCGCGAGTCCATCACCGAGGATCCAGACCGGCTGCGCCGGGGCATCGACCTCGAAACCGTAGCCGGCACCGATGACCAGCGGCGCCAGTTCCGCAGCGGCCTCGCGGACCAGCACCGCCAGGTCCAGGGGCTGCAGGCGGTCTACGTTACGGTCCAGGCGCTGCAGGTCCAGCAGGTTCTCGGCGACATTGCCCAGCCGTGCCACGTCGCTCAGCAGCTGGGTCTTGAGCTGACCCTGCGGCAGCTGCGCCAGGCGTGCCTGCACTACCGCGATCGGCACGCGCAGCTCATGCGCGGCATCGGCGAGAAACTTGTCACGTACGGCGTAGCCCTCCTGCACCTTGCCGATCGCATCATTGAACGCGCTCACCAGTGGCACGACCTCGCTGGAGACCAGCTGGGTGTCCAGGCGCGCGCCCGGTTGTCCGATATCCAGCTGCCGCGCCTGCTGTGCCAATCGACGTACACCGCGCATGGAGCGATGGATCACCGCCGGCATCACCAGCAGGGTCACCACGATCAGCGGCAGGAAGAACCAGGGGCCGATCAACCGCAGGACCATCAGCACGCCATCCCACAGGCCACTCTTGGGACGGCCGCCGACGATCACCACACGTCGCCCGCCATCGTTGTCGATCACGACCCGGGCCGCATCCAGATACGGCGGTGACAACGAACCCAGCTCGCTGTAGCCGACGGTCTGCAGGCGCGAGATCAGTTCGCGATGCACGGCCGGGATCTGACCACGGGTGAGCCGGTGACCGCGCTCGTCCTCGGCGACGAACCACAGCGTGCCACCGGCTTTCTCGTTCAGCTGCTGCCAGCGCGCCGGGTCCAGCACCAGGCTGCCGTGCGGCCCCTTGACCGCATCGACGACCTTGTTGGCCACGAACATGTCCATGTGCACGGTCTCACGGTCGTCCCAGGTCAACAGCAGGGCGAGCACCGCGATCATCACGGTAAACGCCTGCGCCAGACAGACGCGCCAGGCCAGGTGCTGCGACAACGACCCCAGGTGTGTCCGCATCTCAGCGCTCCGCCAGCAGATAACCGACGCCACGGATGACGTGTATTTCGACACCCGCGCCGGCGTGCAGCAGTGCCTTGCGCAGCTTGGAAATGTGCGCGTCCAGCGCGTTGGACTGGATCTCGTCGTCAAACCCGTAGACCGCCTCTTCCAACGCGGAGCGGGTCACCGTGCGCCCTTGGCGTGTGGCCAGTGCTTCCAGCACCAGCAGCTGACGCCGCGGCAGTGCGAGCAGCTGGCCCTGCACCCACGCCTGCAGTGACTGGAAGTCAAAACGCAGGTTGCCCAGCTGCAGCTCCGGCGCAACGAGCTCGCTGGGCCGCCGGGCGACTGCACGGATCCGCGCCATCAGCTCCTCGATCGCCACCGGCTTGACCAGGTAGTCGTCGGCCCCCACGTCGAGCCCCTGCACTTTGTCCTGCAGCCCGCCCTGCGCAGTGAGCAGAATCACAGGCAGGCCGGGCCGCAACCTGCGGGCCTGCGGCACGAAGCCCAGCCCATCGCCATCGGGCAGCTGGCGGTCGAGCAGCAGGAGCTGATGCACCGGCTCACGCAGGGCCTGCGCGGCACTGGCGAGACTGACGACGACATCGGCGACCACGCCTTGGCGCTCGAGGCCGGCCTGCAGCGCGCGGGACAGTTCAGGATCATCTTCGACCAGCAGGATGCGCATGCGGGAATGGATACGGACCGGGGACGCTTCATGATACGGCCGCGGCCGCGCCGGCAATGTTCCGACAATGTTGCTCGCCGAGCATGGGCACACTGCTTCATCATCGAGCCACTGTGCCATGGATCACCCCGCTGCCCCGGCCGCTGCCCTCGCCCCTGCGCCGATCGCGGCCAACGAGCTGGACGCCGTACTGCAGGCGCCGGACCTTGCCACGGCCGAGCGCGCCTACCTGGGGCTGCTGCCCGACCGGGCCCATGTCGATGCGCTGGCCCGGCAGGCCGCCACGTTGGCCCGGCACGGTCCCGGAACACGCTATGCCCTGTCACTGACTCTGGTGGGCATGCGGCTGCAGGAGTTCAAGATGGGCGACGCCTGCGCGGCGCAGTGCCGCCATGACAGCCTGCACGGGCTACGACAGGCGTTCGCGGCCGGGTGAGGATGTCCTCATCCCGGTAGGTGACGACCGTTGGTCGTCACGCTTCCAGAG
>NZ_JAWJLO010000001.1:2334202-2435504 GCF_032911385.1 Stenotrophomonas sp. C3(2023)
GACCGTTGGTCGTCACGCTTCCAGAGCAACGGCGTGACGACCAACGGTCGTCACCTACCGGGAGCAGTCGCGGTCTGTTGATGGCAGATCGCGTGCGCCGAACGTTCGAGCGTACTGTTCTCGTGTTGGCAGGCAGCCACCGAGGCAGGTGGTCGGCCAACAAAAAAGCCAGCGCGATGGCTGGCTTTTTTCTGATTCCACTTCGATCTGAAGTGGTGGGCGGTACAGGGTTCGAACCTGTGACCCCTACCATGTCAAGGTAGTGCTCTACCGCTGAGCTAACCGCCCGTGTGTTGCCCTGCATCGCTGCGTTTGCGTCGGTGCAGGCCGCGTATATTACGGAGGTGATCTGGTTTGTGCAACACCTTTGTGAACATTTTTCACAATTCTTTCCAGGTGCCCTGCTCAGACCAGAGTGGCCTCCTTCAGCACCCGTATCTGGTCGCGCACACGCGCTGCATCCTCGAACTCCAGATCCTTGGCGTGCTGATACATCTGCTGCTCCAGCGCCTTGAGCCGCGCGGCCAGCTGCGCCGGGCTGAGCTTGGCGTAATCGGCGCTCTCCTCGGCAACGGCGGCACCCCGGCCGGCCTTGCCCTTGCCTTTGCCCTTGCGGGCCTCCTTCTCGGCCGCGTCCGAGCGCGCCCCTTCCAGCACATCGGTGATCGGACGTGCCACCGAGCGCGGCACGATGCCGTGCTCTTCGTTGTACTCCACCTGCTTGCTGCGTCGACGGTCGGTCTCATCGATCGCCGCCTGCATCGAGCGCGTGACCTTGTCGGCGTAAAGAATGGCCTTGCCGCGCACGTTGCGCGCCGCGCGGCCGATGGTCTGGATCAGCGAACCGGTCGAGCGCAGGAACCCTTCCTTGTCCGCATCGAGAATCGCGACCAGCGAGACCTCGGGCATGTCCAGGCCTTCGCGCAGCAGGTTGATGCCCACCAGCACGTCGAACTTGCCCAGGCGCAGGTCGCGGATGATCTCCACCCGCTCCACCGTGTCCACGTCCGAGTGCAGGTAGCGCACGCGGATGCCATGCTCGGTCAGGTATTCGGTGAGGTTCTCGGCCATGCGCTTGGTCAGCGTGGTCACCAGCACGCGATCGCCGAGCTTGATGCGCTCGTTGATCTCGCTCATCACGTCATCGACCTGGGTGCCGACCGGTCTGATCTCCACCACCGGGTCGATCAGACCGGTCGGGCGCACCACCAGCTCGGTGACCTCATCGCCGGTTTCGCGCAGCTCATACGGCCCCGGCGTGGCCGAGACATAGATGCTGCGCGGGCAGCGCGCTTCCCATTCCTCAAAGCGCAGCGGCCGGTTGTCCAGCGCCGAGGGCAGGCGGAAGCCGAACTCGACCAGGGTTTCCTTGCGCGAGCGGTCCCCCTTGAACATCGCACCGATCTGCGGGATGGTCACGTGCGATTCGTCGATGACCAGCAGGGCGTCGGCCGGCAGATAGTCGAACAGCGTCGGCGGCGGCTCGCCCGGACCCTTGCCGGTCAGGTGGCGCGAGTAGTTCTCGATGCCGTTGCAGAACCCGACCTCGGCCATCATCTCGATGTCGAACTGGGTGCGCTGGGCCAGACGCTGCGCCTCGACCAGCTTGTTCTGCGCGTACAGCTGCTCCAACCGCTCCTTGAGCTCTACCTTGATGCTCTCCACCGCGGCCAGCACGCGCTCGCGCGTGGTGGCGTAGTGCGTCTTGGGGTAGACGGTGAAGCGCATCAGGTTGCGCAGCGTCTCGCCGGTGAGCGGGTCGAACAGGGTGATCTTCTCCACTTCGCCATCAAACAGCTCGATGCGCAGCGCCTCGCTGTCCGATTCGGCCGGGAACACGTCCACCACCTCGCCGCGCACACGGAAGGTGCCGCGCGCCAGCTCGTACTCGTTGCGCGTGTACTGCAGCGAGGTCAGGTGGTTGATCAGGTCACGCTGGTCGATGCGCTCGCCCTTGGAGAGGATCAGCCGCATCGACAGATAGTCTTCCGGCGCACCCAGACCATAGATCGCCGACACGGTGGCCACCACGATGGCGTCGGGGCGGGACAACAGGGTCTTGGTCGCCGCCAGCCGCATCTGCTCGATGTGTTCGTTGATCGAACTGTCCTTCTCGATGAAGGTGTCCGACGAAGGCACATACGCTTCGGGCTGGTAGTAGTCGTAATAGCTGACGAAGTACTCCACCGCGTTGTGCGGGAAGAACGACTTGAACTCGCCGTAGAGCTGCGCAGCCAACGTCTTGTTGGGCGCCATGATCAGCGTCGGCTTCTGTACCTGCTGGATCACGTTGGCGATCGTGTAGGTCTTGCCCGAGCCGGTCACGCCCAGCAGGGTCTGCTTGGCGATGCCGGCCTCGAAGTTGGCCACCAGCTGCTCGATGGCCTGCGGCTGGTCACCAGCCGGCGAATACGGTGAGACGAGTTGGAGACGATCGCTCATGGGACTGCCAGGACGGGGATGGGAAATTATACCGGCAGCCCAGGTGAGGGCCGCCTGAGGGCCTGACCCACAACGCAACGCCCTGCCGCCCGAGGGCGCAGCGCCTGCAGCCGGGGCACGCTGGCTGCCATGCACACGATGGCGCGCGGCCCGTGCGGGGCGACCCTGCTGCAGCTCCTGCTGGGGGTCGCGCTGCTGACCTGTCTGTATACCTTGGCGATGCCGCCGCTGCAGGCGCTGTGGCACGCCCTGCAGGCCGAACAGCTGCGGCTGCAGCTGCACGCCGGCTTTGCCCGCGCGCGAATCAGCGCGCTGAGCCAGCGTCGGACATTGGCCGTGTGCGCGAGCGCCGATGGGCAGCGCTGTGGCAACGACTGGAGCGCAGGCTGGATGATCTACCCCGCCCCGTCGTCGCGGGCTCCACCTGACGGCCGTGTGGACGAGGTGATCTTCCATCATCGGCATGCGAAGGTGCATGGTCTGCGGGCTGCCGTCGCGCCCACCCGGCCGCGCCTGCTGTTCCATGCCGACGGACGCAGCGGCAACAGCAACCAGACCGTGGTGATCTGCCTGCATGGCCAGCGGCATGGGCAGGTCGTGGTCAACGTCGGCGGGCGTGTCCGCAGCCAGCGTGCACGTGGGCGGCAACCGTGCTGAGCCATGCGGCGCACGATGCCAGAAAAAACAAAAGCCGCGATTTCTCGCGGCTTCTGCAGTATCTGGCGCCCGAAGTTGGACTCGAACCAACGACCCCCTGATTAACAGTCAAGTGCTCTAACCGGCTGAGCTATTCGGGCGGGGAGGCGCATTGTAATCACGTAAAACGAGGAGCGCAACACCTTTGGCCAAATGCGTCATCGCGCCTCACCAGCACTCGGACAGCGTGCCTTCGGCGGTCTTGACGTTGGCCTGGTTCACCGACAGGTTCCCGCACGGGTCCTTGGCCTGCGCGGCAGACGCGGTGGCAGTGAAGGTGAACGCGGACTGGGAGGTTTCCATGCCGATCGTATACGCGGCCGTTCCCCCCTCGCGCGGCGAATCCACGCTCTCACCACCGCCCGGAAAACGAAAACCCTCATAGGTGTTGTTGACCGTGTGGAACCGCTCGGCCAGCTGCGCGTACTCGACCAGATCGGCCTTGACCTGCGCGCGCTTGGACTTGCGCACGTGGTCGGCATAGCTCGGGTAGGCCACCGTGGCGAGAATGGCGACGATGGCCACCACCACCATGACTTCGACCAGGGTGAAGCCGCGGGCAAGGCGCTGCGGCAGGGATGACGTACGGGCATGCATGGCACCGGCTCCGGCAAGGGGGTGAACAACAGGACTCATTGGATCTGCCGCCAGGACTGGCGCCCGCAGGGATACGGCACGTACATCGGCTCGGCGCCGGGCACCCCGATATTCATCAGACAGGCATGTTCCGGCGGCTCGGGCGGGTTGGTGTCCTCCTCGTCCTCGTCTGGCTCGGCCGGCTTCTCGCGCGGCACGATCGAGGCGGTGACATCACGCACCGGCGCATTGCCACCGGTGCTCAGCGCCACGGCCGCCGTCCCGGCCCCGGGCTTGCTGCCGGTCGGCGAGCCCAGCCGCACCTGGCCCAGCGCAGGCGCGCCACTGCTGGCCATCAGGCCGAACAGCCAGTTGGAGCCATCCACCGAGCAGCCCACCGCCTGGTCCGGCACATACGTCGGCATGAACACGACGCCGGCCACGACCGACGGATTGCCGACCATGCGCTCCTTGGCCGGCAGCACGACGTTCCAGCCGCGTCCGTCGCTGGGCATCGTGCCCATCTCCAGACTGCGCGTGCCCTCGCCCTCGGTCACGGTGATCTCGCGCAGGTTGGCTGCGGTCAGCGTTGCCGGCGGTTGCCCATTGTCGATGTCATTGACCCCGTACAGGCCCTGCACGCTCTCGTCGCGGCCATCTTCCTGGTAGGCGAAGCTGCCGGTGCCAAACAGCAGCATCACGCCAGCAGAGGCACCGGTGGTCGCGACCAGCCCGCCCATGATCGGCTGACGGTAGGTCTGGTTGTCGGTATGCACGTGGGTGCGCGTGGTGAACAGCGGGCGGGTCGGTGCCGCGTCGCTGCGCAGGTCGAACTTCCAGATCGCGCCCTTCTGGTCGGCGGCATAGACCGTGTCGGCGTAGCCATCACGGCCGCGACGGTCACCCGACCAGCGGTCGACCACCACGATGTTGCCCAGCCCGTTGCTGCCTGCCGGCAGGTCCTGACCCTGCTCTTCGGCGATGCGCACACTGATCGTCGGCGGCCGGCCGGCCACCATGTCCACCACGTACAGCGCGGCCTTGCCGCTGCGGCTTTCGTAGCCGTTGCCGAAGATCGCCTTGAAGTGCGTGCTGCCATCACTGCCGCGTACCGGCACGATCACCGGCTTGCCGAGCACGTGCCCCAGGTTGTCGCGCACGGTGCTGCTCAGCTGCGTGTCGAAATCGTTGAGCTCCCACAGCAGGCTGTTTTCATCAAAGCCGGACGGGTTGCTGACATCCAGTGCGAACACGCTGCGGCCACCGGCGCCAGTGGTGCCGACCAACGCGGTCGACCACGCGGTGCCGTTGTGGATATCACCCACGGTGACCGGCCCGTCCACGTAATAGCGGTGGTCGAAACGCTGGTTGTTGCCCGCCTCGGCCTTGTACGGCAGCAGCAGGTTGCCCATGTGGCCGAGCGAGGTGGCTGGCACGTAGGCGAACTTTTCCTTGCCGCCTTCGTCGTCCTGCCGCCCATCAGCGCCCATGCCGCCATCGAACGCGTGCAGCATCCCGTCGTTGGCACCGGCGTACACCATGTAACGGGCATCGTTGCGCTTGCTGGTCAGCCAGGTCGCATAGCTGGTGCCCAGGTCGCCCGGCAGGCGGCGGTAGCCGTAGTCGTCGGTCGGCGAGCTCAACGCCGGGGTGGAGTTGATGATGTCGCCCAGACGCGTGGTGCGGTCACGCAGGGCACCGCCGTTGCGCACTTCGCGCGAGGTCTCGCCCAGCAGGTAGGCCACCGCGTTGTCCGCGTTTGCCGCCAGCGTGGTGATCTCGGCCGTGCTGCACAGGGCCATGCCGCGATACAGGCCCTCGGGCTTGCTGCACAGGTCAGCCAGGGCGACGTTGCTGCTGTTGAAGCGCAGCAGGGCGCCGTCGCGCCAGAACCAGACCTTGCGGTCGGCCGCGGCCGGCAGTTCTTCCGAGGCTTCCCATACGCGCGTATTGCTGATGCCGCGGTTGTCGCCCACGGCCAGCGAATAGGCGGTGAGGCGGCTGTACCAGTCGGTGCCATTGTTGGTGGCCTCGTAGAACGGCTCCACCGCCAGTGAACCGGCACCAATGCGCGCGCCGGTCAACGATCGCGTTCCCGACGGCGTAGCGCCCTGCGATACATTGCTGATGATGCGGCGCATGGCCAAGGTGATCTGCGAAGGCCGGGTGGCGTTGATCATCTCACCCTTGGTGGCCAGCACCGCGCCCCACAGTTCGTCGACCGCGGCCGGCTTGAGGTCCAGCTCACTGTTCCACGCCGTCGGCAGGCCCAGGTTGCCCAGACCCACGGTGTAGGGGTTGGGCTCGATGATCCACGGCTCGTCATCCTTGGGCTTGTAGACCACACCGAACCGGTTGCCCAGCGTGCCCAGCGTGACCCCGTAGAAGTTCATGTGCAGCTTGCGGTTGCAGTCCAGCGATGGATCCGGACTGGGCCCGCTGCACTCGGCCGGCACCGGCACCCCGTTGGTTTCCATGCTCTGGACCAGCGAGTTGTCGTAAAACGGCTTGGCCAGCGCGCTCATCAGCGTCTTGTTGTCGGTTTCGTTGGTATAGCCGTCGGTGAACAGCATGCCGGCGTTCTTCTGGCACGACTGCAGGATCGGCGGGTTCGGATCGGTGGCGGATTTCTCGCGCTGGAACAACGAGCCCATGTAGGAGACCGCCGAGCGGCTCGGCGTGGAACCGCTGGCGCGCATGTCACGGATGATGTTGTCCAGCAGCGTGACCTTCTCGGTCTCGTTGCTCATGTCATACATCTTCACGCTGGAGGTATTGCCCGGCCGGCCGTTGATGCGGAACCAGCCCACGCGCAGATTGCTGGCGTCCTGCAGCGCATTGGTGGCCGCACCGATCACCGCCTCGCGTCGCACCCGGTAGAAGCTGAACCAGTTGGCGAAGTTCTGCATCGCCGCGGTGTACTGCTCGGTGGAGCTGAAATTGTCCGGGCGGATTTCATATTTGTAGATCGTGCCGGGGCGCCCGCCCACATTCGGCGAGGTGCCGGTGGTCACCGCCACCGGGGTGGCGCGGTAGCCGAAGCTGTCCGGCAGCGAGGACGGCTCGGTGAGGAAGAAGGTGGCCGGGTAATAGCGGATCGCCGCCTCGCAGGCCGCCGTCAACGTGATCGCACTGGACACCCGCCGCCAGCCGCTGCGCGCTCCGCTGCCGTCGGTATTGGCGCTGGTCATGCCGCAGCGCGGCGCCGGCGCCTGGTTGGTGCCGGCATTGCGCAGGTCCTCCATCATGGTGCCTGCCGGGATGACCATGCCGCTGCGCAGCTGGTAGCGCCAGCCGTTCTCGATGCGCCAGCTGTCCTCGGTGAGGTTGACGGTGTAGTTCTTGAAGCCAGGCGTTCCGCTTGGGCGCGGATCGACCGGCGCGGCGGCCGGGTTGATGGTCTTGAACACGGCGCGGGTCGGATCGGTGTACCCGGTCTTCCAGGCCGGATAGATATCGCGCGGGTCAAAGTAGGCGCCGTTGATGTCCGGCGAACGGGCGAACCCGAACACGTCGAACGGCGGGATCGCCGACTCGCCGCTGCGGGTGTAGTTCGGCGTCAGGTAATGGTAGTTCTGGCCGCTGCCTTCGCCGAAGCCGTAGGGCGTACCGCCGCTGTTGTAGAAGCCGATGCGGCGGTTGCCACTGGTGCTCTCCACCCAGCGGTACACACCGTCGCGGGTGTTGTTGAGTACCTCCCAGATCATCGAGCCGGAGTCATCCAGCGCCATGATGAAGGCCGGCGGCGTCGGCGTCTGGATGTTCAACGGGACCTGCGACAAGGTGCCCTGCCCCTGCCGCGCCAGCAGGCTCCAGGTCAGCCAGCTGCCGCCGATGAGAACTCCCATCGCCGCAGCGGCAATCACGAACGAGCGGCGCATGGCCATGACGGAGCGTCCTTCAGAGCTTGAAGATGGTGTCGACCACCACCGAGGAGGAGTTGGCATCGGCATCGTCGGTGGCGTAGCCGGTGATCTGGTAGATGAAGATCGGCGATGCTTCGCCGACCGGTGCGCCCATCGCCATCGACGACTCTCCCATCACGCAGCTGTCGATCTGCCGCACGTTGACCGCCGCTGTGGCGTTGCCGAGCTGGTCTTCGGCCCACAGCGCCGGATCGTAGCCGTCGTCGCAGATCGGCGAGATGTCACCGTCCTGCAGCAGGCTGGAAGCATCGACCGACTCGCCGTTGGCGATGGCTTCGGCCGAGCGCTCGGCGGCGCGGACTACGCCTTCGGCGTTCTGGAAGGCGCGATTGGCGGCGCGGTAGTTGGACGCCATCTTTTCCTGCATGCCGGCCACCTGCATGCCAGCGATGCCGAGCAACGCCATCAGGATCAGCATGATCAATGCCACATACAGCACGGCGCCGCGCTGGGTGCGGTAGAAAGCGGAAGAACGGCGGCGGGCCAGGCGGTTCATGTCAGTTCCCGAACAGGCGGTTGCGCAGGGCAACGGTGACTTCATACGCGCTGCGCAGCCGGCCATCGTTGCCGTCTCCCGGTTCGACAGCCACGCCCAGCACCGAGACCGGATTCACCCCAGCGCCCGCCGAGGCCGGCGACGGACTGCTGGCCAGCAGGCCCAGCTTGACCTGCCCCACCCGCAGCCATTGACCGGCGCCGGTGCTGCCGGTGTCGGTGGTGACATCACTTGCAGTGGCCAGCGTGGTGATGTTGCCCGCCGGCGCCTGGTCCACGCCGATGGCGGTGGTGGTGTCCAGCCCGAACAGCAGCTGCAGGCTCTCGATGCCTTCAACCAGCTCCTCGTTGACCGAGTACTCACCGGCGCCATTGGCGCGCGCACGACGCAGCCCGGGCAGACCGGTGGTAGCGTTGCGCCCCACGTAGTACACCATCGACTCGCCACGGTAGAGCATGGTCTGGCCCACCGGCTGGGCGGTGTAGCGCCCCAGGTCGACGCCGGCGGCGGTGACCGCGTTGGACGCCAGGCTGCCACGGAAGATATCGGCATGTCCGCAGTCGGCCACGCCGAACAGCGTGGGTTCACCGACGCCCCCGGCGGTCAGCCGGGCGACCCGATCGGCGTCCATGTCCAGCTGCGAGTCACCGCCATCGACGGTGATGTTCTCCACCGGCACACCCTCGGCCGCCAGGTACCGCAGCACCAGCACGTCACTGCCACCGGCCGGGGCAGGACTCAACCCGGCCAATGCGGCGGGCAGGCTGCCGGGCGCCGCCCAGGTCTCGCCCATCGTCAGCGTATCGCCCGGGGCGGTGTCGGGCGCCTCGTAGCCCTGGATGGCCACGCGGAAATCCAGCGGTGCGCCGCTGCCCTCGTCGGCCCCGAGGTGAACCTGCGGATCGCCCTCGCCACGGACCACGTGGGCCTGGTCGTTGATGCAGCCCATATGCCCGGCCATGCGGATGTCGCGCTCCAGGAAGTCCAGCGCGAAGCGTGCGTTCTCCTGCACGCGCGCCGCCCCCTCGGACAGCCGCGAGGCGGCCTGGGACGCGGTGAACACCTGGATCACGCCCAGCATCAACACCAGCCCGATAACCATCGCGATCATCATCTCGACCAGCGACAGGCCGGCCATCCGTGCCGGGCGTGACATCGTGCGGCTCATAGTTCGGTCGCCAGGGCAAAGGTGGTGGTCTGGTCCGGGTCATCCGGGTCCCAGCGCTGGTCGCCCCAGGTGATGGCGACGTTGACCACGCCGCCGTCGTAGCTCACGGTGGCACCAGCGCTTTCGCCCATCGCCTTGACCACCTGGCACTGCCAGTTTTCGATGCGGGTGTTGATGGTGATCTCACCCACGTCAGGCTCGCAGATCTCGCTGGCATCGAGGCTGCCCGGATCGAAACTGGCCGCCTCGTACCACGCCGCCTGGTAGCGGTTACTGCGCATCTGCTCGGTCAGGTCGTAAGCCAGATTGGTGGCCTGGGTGCGGTAGTTGGCGCTCTGCACGAAGCGGACGTTCATGGTCTGCAGCAGTGCAAAACCGAGCAGGCCGAAACCGAGCACCACGACTGCGATCAGCACCTCCAGCAGACTGAAGCCGGCCTGGCGGGCGCGCACGTTCATTCGCAGGTCTCCCGCGCACTGCGCAGCTGGCCGGTGGCATTGAGGGTCAGCGCACGCTGCTGCTCGGCGCCGGCTTCGCACTGCGTCGGCCGCATGCGCATCACCTGGTCGGCACCGGCACGGCGGCGGCCGCGGCCGTCGAAGACCATCGGCGCGTCGGGGCCGGCCACCTGCAGCTGTGGATTGCCCGCCGCGTAGCGCAGCACCGTGTCCTCGCCGCCCATCTCACCATCGGCATCGGTGTCGGCAAACGCGAGCAGGCCATTGCCCCAGGCACCGTCGCAGCTCTCGCCGTCGCTGCTGCCGCAGACCCCGCCGCCGCGCCCGCCACGGATGGCCTCGCTGCGCGCCAGGTTGACCAGGGCGATGACCTCGTTGTGTGCCGCAGTAACCCGGTTCGAGCGCAGCGTGCCTTGGAAGCTGGGATAGGCCAGCGCAGCCAGGATCGCCACCACCGAGACGGTGATCATCAGTTCCAGCAGCGTGAATCCCTTGGCCCGGCACGACGACATGAAACGCTCCCCAGCGTGATGCCGTCACGATGCCTGCCGCCGCCGCGCCAGGCAAGGCCCGGGCGGACGAACGGTCAGTCCGGCCCGACGGGCGTTGCGTGCGCCTGCGCGATGCCGGGCGACGCCCGGCACCGGCTGGCGATGGTCAGGCCTGGACCTGGTAGCAGGGCTTGTACTCGCCGGCGATCTTCATCCGGCGCTGCTCCACGAATGCACGCAGCAGCGCGTCCAGCGCCTGCATCATGTCCGCATCCCCGTGGATCTGGAACGGGCCGAACTCCTCGATGCGGCGCATCCCGTCTTCCTTGACGTTGCCGGCCACGATGCCGGAGAACGCGCGGCGCAGGTCGGCGGCCAGCGCATGCGGCGCGCGACCGTGATGCAGGTCCAGCGCCGCCATTGCCTCATGGGTCGGCACGAAGGGCTGCTGGTAGTCCCATGGAATGTCGATGGACCAGTTAAAGAAGAACGAATCCTTCTGCGCCAGCCGGTGCTCGCGCACGCGCTTGATGCCCGAGGCCATCTTCCGCGCGACCGCCACCGGATCGCCGATGACGATCTCGTAGCGCTCGGCAGCCGCATCGCCCAGGGTCAGGCGGATGAAGCGGTCGATCTGCTGGAAGTACGGCGCCGCCACGGTCGGGCCGGTCAGGATCAGCGGGAAAGGCAGATCCTTGTTCTCTTCGCGCAGCAGGATGCCGAGCAGGTAGAGGATCTCCTCGGCCGTGCCGACGCCACCGGCGAACACGATGATGCCGTGCCCGATGCGGACGAAGGCCTCCAGGCGCTTCTCGATGTCCGGCATGATCACCAGATGGTTGACGATCGGGTTCGGCGACTCGGCAGCAATGATGCCCGGCTCGGTCAGGCCGATGTAGCGCGTCGGCGTGCGACGCTGCTTGGCATGGGCGATGGTGGCGCCCTTCATCGGCCCCTTCATCGCACCCGGGCCGCAACCGGTGCAGATGTCCAGCCCGCGCAGGCCCAGCTCGTAGCCGACCTGCTTCGTGTACAGGTACTCGTCGCGGCCGATCGAATGACCGCCCCAGCACACCACCAGGTTGGGATCGCCCGGGTTGAGGATGCGTGCGTTGCGCAGCAGCCCGAACACCGCATTGGTGATGCCGTCGGACGATTCCAGTTCGGCCGCGTAGGCCGGGCCCATCTCGATGGCCATGTAGGCCAGGTCGCGCACGACCGCGAACAGCAGTTCGGCCACGCCGCGGATGATCTCACCGTCGACGAATGCCATCGCCGGCGCGTTGGTCAGGTCGATGCGCACCCCGCGGTCCTGCTGGGCGACCTCGATGTCGAAATCCGGGTACAGATCGCGCGCGGCGCGCGGATCGTCCGACGCACTGCCGCTGGTCAGCACGGCCAGCGCGCAGCGGCGCAGCAGTTCGTGCATGCCGCCGCTGGAGGCGTCACGCAGACGCGCGACCTCGGCCCGCGACAGCACGTCCAGTCCACCGCGCGGGTAGATCCGCGCGTCCTGCACCGGCAGCGCCCGCGCCGCCTTCTCGTTGTTGGTCATATCCACTTCTTGCTTCTCCAAGGTTACCGACTGTAGCGCCGCCCCCTTAAAAAGCAAAACGGCCGGAAATCCCGACCGTTGCAGTGACCTTGATGGCGCCGTCTGGCGCGCCGCAGTGTGCTGCGGCGTGGCGATGCTACGCGGGTGTGCCGCCAACGGCAAGGCCCCTCACGGCAAGGTCCAATAGATCGCTCTGAGGGGAGGCTGTTTGGGCTGCATGTGCAGATGGGCGAGAGCTGCCCCGCGAGCCCACCGCGCCCAGGCGTGCCTTGGCGACGGGCCTGCCAGCCGCGAGGGGCGCTGCGGTTTGCCGCCACCTGCCGGGCACAAAAAAACGGCCGGGTTGCCCCGGCCGTTTCTTCAGACGCTCAGATCACAGGGATCAGAACTTGTAGCGGAAGCCCAGCTGCAGCGACCACTGCGACACACCGGTGTTGCCGTTGCCGTTGCTGCCATTGGCGATGGACGGCGGGTCGACGCGGGCCGGGTCGAAGCCGCTGTACACGTACTTGCCGTCGACCATGCCGGCGGCGGTCAGCACGCGGCGGTTGGCGAAGAAGCCATAGTCTTCGATGTGGCCCCAATCCTTGTTGATCAGGTTGCCGACGTTCATCACGTCCAGCCAGATCTCGGACTTGTGGCCCTTCATGAAGCCCGGCAGCTCCTGGCTGATGCGCAGGTCGAAGCTGTTGACCCACTGCGCGCGACCGGAGTTGCGCGGAGCGGTCTGGCCAGCGTAACGCGCCAGTTCCGGGTTCTTGGCCAGCCATTCGAAGAACGACTTCTCCATCGCCGGGTTGGCGGTGAACACGCCGGTCGCGCTCAGCGTACCGAACAGCACATCGCCCGGGCCCGCCGGCACGTAGAACAGGTCGTTCCCGGCGCGGCCTTCGCCGTTGGCATCGTTGGAGTAGACGTAGCTGAACGGACGACCGTTACGGCCTTCGTAGAAGATGCCGACGCTGGTCTTGTAGTCACCGAAGAACGCGTGGCTCCAGTTCAGGCTGCCGGTCAGACGATTGCGGATCTGGTAACGCGAGGTACCGATGACGTCTTCGTTGGCATCCTTGATGTAGTTGTAGTTCCAGGTCGAACCGGCCGTCGCGCTGGTCATGTCACTGACCATCTTCGAATCGGTGTAGGTGTAGCCCAGGTTCCACGACCAGTCGCTCTCGCTGGAGAACGGCTTGGCCAGCGACACGGTGAACTGGCTGCTGCGACCACCGTCGGTGTTCTCCAGCAGGAACACATTGCCGAAGGCACGGTTGCGGTTGTAGCGGTTGCTGCCCGTGGTCCACGCACGGCCGACCTGCGCCGGGTTGTAGTACATGTCACGGCCGTCCTGACCCTTGAAGGTCGACTCACCGATGTTGATGCTGCGGTAGAACAGGTCGCTCTTGACCTTGGTCACCAGCAGTTCGGCCGACGCGACCAGGCCGTACCACGGCAGTTCGTGGTCGATGGCCAGGTTGGCCTTCCACACCGACGGCTGCTCGAAGTCCTTGCTGACGTAGGTCACGTTGGAGTCGGCCGAGCCGGCCGGCGGACGGGTCTGATCAGCCACGATCGGCTCGTAGGCCCAGTTGCCCGGGTTGATCTGACCGGCGACTTCGCCCTGGTAACGCACGTAGTTCAGACCGGTGGTGCTGAAGGCATTGCCGAACCACACCTGCGGCGAGGAACCGCGGAACAGGCCCACGCCACCGCGGACCTGGGTCGGGCGGTCGGTGTCGAAGGTGTAGTTGAAGCCGAAGCGCGGCTGCACCAGCCACTTGTCCTTGCCGTTGACGTAGCTGTTGTCCAGACCGAAAGCGGTCTCGGCAGCGGCGTTGTAGGCCGGACGGCCGCTGACGCTCGGCTTGTCAGCGCGCACGCCGTAGGTCAGGGTCAGGTTGTTGTTGACGTACCAGGTGTCCTGCACGAACAGACCCAGCTCGCGGTACTTGAACGCCGCGGCGATGGTGTCGTTGCTCAGGCCCGGCTGCGGCAGGTGCTGGACGTAGTTGCTCCAGTTGCCGCTGGCGAAGTTGTCGATGCCGAAGAAGTCGTAGCTGCCGTACAGGTTCTGCACGAACATGTTGTAGACGTCGTTGCTGCTGAAATCAGCACCGAACTTCAGGTCGTGATCGCCCAGCGTCCAGGTACCGGCACCGTAGCCGTTCCAGGTCTTGGTCTGCAGCAGGTTGCCCGGGCTGCTCGGGTCCGGCCCGAACATCACGTAGGCACCGGTCGGCTGGTCGTAGCTGCCACCGAAGTAGATCTTGCTGGTGGCGATCGGCGCACCGCTGAGGATACGGGCCGAGGTGTAGTCGCGGTACGAGGCCTTCAGTTCGGTGGAGAAGTTGTCCGACCAGTCGCTGAAGACCTGGGCGACGTAGTTCTCGATCGTCTTCTGCTGCTGGAAGAACGAAGAGCTCAGGTTGACGATGGTGCCGCTGGTGGTCGGAGTACGGGCCTGGTTCTGCTCGACCTTGCTGTAACGGATGCTGGCACGGTGGTTGTCGCTGATGTTCCAGTCCAGCTTGACCGCGTACTCTTCCAGGTTGGTGCTGCCGTCAACGTCACCCACGCCACCGGTGTCGATGCCGTACTGGCTCTTGGCCAGGTTGGTGATCTGGTTGATCTGGTCCTGGGTGATGGCGCCGGTTCCCAGGCCGCTGTCAGCCACGCTGGCGCCCGGCGACTTCCATTCCTGCTTTTCGTAGTTGGCGAAGAAGAACAGCTTGTCCTTCACCAGCGGGCCGCCGAGGGTCATGCCGTAGGTCTGCTCGCGGTCGAAACCGTCGAACTTGTAGCCGGCCGGGTCCTTGCCGAACCAGTCACCGTCACGGTACGAGCCGTAGACCGAACCGTGGAATTCGTTGGTACCGGACTTGGTCACCGCGTCGATGACCGCACCGGTGGCACCGGCGATGGTCACGTCGTAGCTGGACAGGTCGACGTTGATGGCTTCCAGCGCGTCCATGGCCACCGGCTGGCGGCGGGTCGGCATGCCGTTGTCTTCCAGGCCGAAGGTGTCGCTGATCGACACGCCGTCAACGCGGATGGCGTTGTACTTCGGGTTCTGGCCACCGACCGAGATCTGGCCGTCGGCCTTGTTGTTCTGCGCGATGCGCGGATCCAGACGCACGTAGTCCTGGATGTTGCCACCGGCCGAAGGCAGTGCCTCGATGGTCTGGCGGCTGATGTTGGTGCCGGCGCCCATCTTGGTGGCGCTGAACACTTCCGAGCCACCGGCGACGGCGATGACCTGCACGGCTTCCAGGTTGGTCGCGGCCAGGTCACCAGCCAGCACGGCGTTGACGGTGCCCGACTGGCTCACGCCCAGGTAGACGCCTTCTTCGGTCTTGGTGCCTTCGCCCGGCTTGGTGATGGTGATGGTGTACGGGCCACCCACGCGCAGGCCGCGGGCGTTGTAACGACCGGACGCATCGGTGGTGGCGCGCGAGACCGTGCCCGATTCGACGTGGGTGATGGTCACTTCAGCGCCGGCGACAGGTGCACCGGCGGAGGAGGTCACCTGGCCGCCCACACCCGAAGAGGTGCTCTGGGCAAAGGCGGGAGCGGCAGCAAGCGCGACCGCGAGACCAAGGGTGAGCTTGGACATCCGAAGGGGGTGGATCATCTGGGGTAGCCTCGTTACGAGTTGGCGATGGCGGACAAAAACGAAGCCCAAACAGCCGTGCGGGCAGCTGATCGAGCGTTTAAGTGGGGTTCCCTACCGTGTACGGCACCTGACCGCGACGGTTAACAATAGGTTAACACGGTACGGGGGAATTGTGACGGTAGTGCGACAACGTGGCCCTGATCGCCATCCCGCTGTGACGCAGCCTTCGCTTTACCTCTACCCGGTCGTCACATCCAGCGCTGCGCGGTCAGCGGACGTCGTGTCCGGCACTGGACGCGACCTGCCCCCGCCGGCCGACGCCCGCCGGCGACAGCAGCGCGACCGCCAGCGTCGCGGCCCGTTCAGGTCCGCGCGCGTCAGCATCTTCATCCAGTGACCAGGCCCGCGCGCGCAGAGCCGTGCGCATCGGACCCGGATTCAGGCCATGCACGCGGACCGGGCCGCGTTGCAGCTCGGCATGCAGGCTGCTGATCAGCCCATGCAGCCCATGCTGTGCCAGACCGTAGCCGCCCCAGTAAGCACCACCGACGGTGGCCAGGTCGTCGACACAGAACACCACCGCGGCATCCGGCTGCCGCCGCAGCAGCGGCAGACAGGCCTGCACCAGCAGCGCAGGCGCGGTCAGGGTGACGTGCAGCGTGCGCACCAGCAAAGCCGGCTCGGTCAGCTCGAAGGGGGTCAGTCCAGCAAAGTCGGCTGCGCAGACCAGCACGCCGTCCAGCCGCCCCAGCTCCTGCTCCAGGCGCTGGGCAAGCTCGGCGTAGTCGTCCGGACTGGCGCCGTGCAGGTCGAGCGGGTACAGCAACGGCGGGGCGCCGACGGCGGCTGCCTGATCGTACACACGCTCCAGCCGACGCAGGTGCCGCCCCAGCAGCACCACCGTGGCACCCGCGCGGGCACAGGCCACAGCGGCGGCACTGCCCAGTCCGCCTCCGGCCCCGACCACCAGGATCACCCGCCCCTGCAGCGCAGCTTCGGCTGCGGGCGCCGGTGCCACGCTCATGCCAGCGCGGCTTCTTCGACGATCCGCTTGAGCTCGCCGGCCTCGAACAGCTCCAGCACGATGTCGCAGCCGCCGATCAGCTCACCGTTGATAAACAGCTGAGGGAATGTAGGCAGGTTGGAGAACCGCGGCAGGTTTGCGCGGATCTCCGGTTCTTCGAGCACGTTGACCGTGCGCAGGGTGACCGCACCGGCGGCCATCAGCGCCTGTACCGCACGGCTGGAAAAACCACACATCGGGTACTGCGGGGTGCCCTTCATGAACAGTACCAGAGGGTACCGGTCGACTTCGGCCTGTATTTGCTGCATCACCGCCACAACCATACTCCCTGCAGGGTGGGGACCATGCCGACCGCGACGGTCGGCTAGACTTCCCACGGTAACCGTCATTGTAAGCCGATGGAACCGGCCACCGGCGCCCAACTGCGATCTTCCCTGCATGCCGATAGAACTCCACCCCCTGCCCTTTCCCACCACAGCCCTGCTGCCGCAGCTTTCAGCCCGGCAGATCGAGCTGCACCACGGTGTGCACCAGCGTGCCAGTGTGGAGACGGTCAACCGGCTGATCGCCGGAACCGACTGGGAAGGCAGCGAGGCACAGCCCGCCGACCTGGCCCGGATCGTGCGTGAAAGCCAGGGCGCGCTGTTCGAGGCCGCGTCGCAGGCCTGGAACCAGGCGTTCCAGTGGCGCTGCCTGCGCAGCCGCAGCGGTGGCGCCGAGCCGCTGGGCGCACTGGGTGAGCGCATCCGTCGCCAGTTCGGCGACGTGACCCAGCTGGGCCATGCGTTCTGCGAGGCCGGGCGCGCGCTGTTCGGCTCCGGCTGGGTCTGGCTGGTCGCCCTGCCCGATGGTCGCCTGGCGGTCCAGGTCACGCGCAATGCCGGCACCCCACTGACCGGCGACGCGGTCCCGCTGCTGGCCTGCAGCGTGTGGGAGCACGCGTATTATCTGGACTACCAGAACGAGCGCGGCCGCTATCTGGAAGCGTTCTGGCAGCGGGTGAACTGGGAGTTCGTCGAGAACCAGCTGCCGTAAGGCGCGCCGGAAAGCCCGGCACGCGCGGCGATGCGCAACGGCGACAGCGTGACGACCCACGGTCGTCACCTACCGGGGCGCGCGGCGTTCGTAGCGCCGGGCTCTGCCCGGCGAGCGCGGGCGGTGCACAACGGCAACAGCGTGACGACCAACGGTCGTCACCTACCGGAGCGCGCGGCGTTCGTAGCGCCGGGCTCTGCCCGGCGAGCGCGCAGCGCGGTCGTTCGCGCGAGCGCGGGCGGTGCACTACGGCAACAGCGTGACGACCCACGGTCGTCACCTACCGGGGCCCGCGGCGTTCGTAGCGCCGGGCTCTGCCCGGCGAGCGCGCAGCGCGGTCGTTCGCGCGAGCGCGGGCGGTGCGCAACGGCGACAGCGTGACGACCCACGGTCGTCACCTACCGGGGCCCGCGGCGTTCGTAGCGCCGGGCTCTGCCCGGCGAGCGCGCAGCGCGGCCAGGCTGTGCGGTCTGGTCGAAAAGCAGCCGACCGTGGGGTCGGCTCTACAACACCCGCGCGACGTTGGCGTCAGCTGTGACGAAGTACGTGTACGGCCGGAGCAACCTGTGCCTCGCGGTCCAGCGCCAGCCCGACCTGCTCCAGCGCGTCGGCCAGTGCGGCCGCTTCGTCGTCGCGCAGCGTGGCGTGGCCGACCTTGCGCCCGTCGCGGGGCTGCTTGCCATAGTCATGCCAGTGCCCGCCGGCCTGTCCGAGCACCGGCGTCGGATCGGGCATCTGGCCCAGCCAGTTCAGCATGCAGGCATGGCCAAGCATGCGCGTGCTGCCCAGCGGCAATCCCAGCACCGCACGCAGATGGTTCTCGAACTGCGAGGTTTCGCTGCCTTCGATCGTCCAGTGACCCGAGTTGTGCACACGCGGGGCCATCTCATTGGCCAGCAGCTCGCCGTCACGGCAGAACAGCTCCAATGCGAAGACACCAACGTACTGAAGATGCTCGGCCACGCGCCGCGCGTAGCCGACTGCAGCTTCGTGTTCGGCTGCGGTCAGCACCGCCGGCGCCACACTGGCCGAGAGCACGCCGTCGACGTGCCAGTTGCCGGTCACCGGCCAAGCCTGGAAGCTGCCATCACGGCCGCGCACGGCAACGACGCTGACCTCGCGCTGGAAGGCGACGAAGCCTTCGAGAATCAATCCAGTGCGCTCGACCTGGTCGCCCAGCGCTGCCCATGCCGCGTCGATGTCGGCCTCGCTGCGCAGGCGGAACTGGCCCTTGCCGTCGTAACCCAGCCGGCGCGTTTTCAGGATGCAGGGCAAACCGAAGGCGGCCACGGAAGCGGCCAGTTCGTCACGGCTGCGGATGTCGGCAAACGGCGGCAGTGGAATGCCAAGGTGCTGGAACAGGGTCTTCTCGCTGAGCCGGTCCTGCGCCACGGCCAGAGCCGACGGTGGCGGGTAGACCGGGACCTGGCCGGCCAGCCACTGCGCACTGTCCGCCGGCACGTTCTCGAAGTCGAACGTCACCACGTCGACCCTGGCAGCAAACGCTGCCAGCGCGTGGCGGTCGTCGAACCCGGCCACGGTCAGCGGCGCCAGCGATGCGCCGCAGGCATCGGCCGCCGGGTCGAACAGTTCAAAGCGCAGGCCCAGCGGTGCACCCGCCAGAACCATCATGCGGGCGAGCTGGCCGCCGCCCAGAATGCCGACAGTCAGGCTCATCGGCGCGGGTCGTCCTGCGCCATCACATCGGCTGTCTGTCGCGCGCGGAATGCGTCCAGCGCCGCACTGATGGCCGCCTGCTCCGGTGCCAGCATCGCTGCGGCAAACAGCGCCGCATTGGATGCGCCCGCGTTGCCGATGGCGAAGGTCGCCACCGGAATGCCGGCTGGCATCTGCACGATCGACAGCAGCGAGTCCATGCCGTTGAGGGCCTTGGATTGTACCGGCACACCCAGCACCGGGACTGCGGTCTTGGCGGCCAGCATGCCCGGCAGGTGCGCGGCGCCACCGGCGCCGGCGATGATCGCGCGCAGACCGCGCGGACCAGCCTGTTCGGCGTACTGGAACAGCACGTCCGGGGTGCGATGCGCCGAAACCACCTTCACTTCAAACGGAACACCCAGTGCTTCAAGCTTCTGGGCGGCGTGCTGCATGGTCTCCCAGTCGGAGCGGGAGCCCATGACGATGCCGACGAGCGGCGCGGATTGGTTGGGGGTCATTGGCCGTCACCTGCCTTAAAGACGTATTCTAGCCCTCTTCCACGCAAGACGAAGCCCCCCCATGGACCGCAAGCTGCTTGACCTGCTGGTATCGCCGGACACCCGCCAGCCCCTTTCGCTGCTGGACAGCAAGGGAATCGAAGCCCTCAACCGCGCCATCGCCGCTGGCACCGTCAACAAGGCCGATGGCAACCCGCTGGCCCAGCCACTGCGCCAGGCGCTGGTCAGCCGTGACCGCAGGCAGATCTTCCGCGTGGACGATGGCATCCCGGTGCTGCTGGCCGAAGAGGCCATCGCCACCGATCAGATCGCCGACTTCCCGGCCGCATGACCCTTTCGCGCAGCACCTTGTCGATGCCGGACCCGGACCAGGTCGCGGCCGACGTCGCCCACGCCCTGGCCGAGGACCTCGGCAGCGGTGATGTGACCGCAGCGCTGTTGCCCGATCAGGCTGACAGCGCTTACCTGCTGTGCAAGCAGGATGCGGTGATCGCCGGACGACCGTGGTTTGACGCCAGCCATCGTGCGCTCGACCCCGATGTGGTCATCGACTGGAACGTCGAAGAGGGCCAGACGGTGAGCGCCGGCACCGTGCTGGCCCTGCTGCACGGACGCAGCCGAAGCCTGGTCAGCGCCGAGCGGACCTCGCTGAACTTTCTGCAGACACTCTCGGCCACGGCCACCACCACCGCCCGCCATGTCGCGGCCGTGGCCGGCACCGGCACGCGCATCCTCGACACACGCAAGACGTTGCCCGGTCTACGGCTGGCGCAGAAGTACGCGGTGCGCTGCGGCGGCGGCCACAATCACCGCGTCGGTCTCTACGACACGGTGATGCTGAAGGAAAACCACATCCGCGCCGCAGGCTCGCTGGCCGCTGCCGTGCACGCCGCGCGTGCGCAATGGCCGCAGCTGCCGCTGGTGGTGGAGGTCGAAGACCTCGATCAACTGGAGCAGGCACTGCAGGCGGGCTGCGAACGCATTCTGCTGGACGACTTCCCGGCCGACCTACGCCGCCAGGCCGTGGCGATCACCGCCGGACGCATTCCGCTGGAGGTCTCCGGCAGCGTGGGGCTCGATGGCCTGCGGGCCATCGCCGAGGATGGCGTGGACTGCATCTCCATCGGCGGGCTGACCAAGCACGTGCAGGCGATCGATCTCTCGCTGAAGCTCGGACCGCCGCCTGCGCGCTGAGCCGACGCGGCAGCACACGGCGGTGCACCCTGCCCTGCGCCCCCGCACCTTCACGGCGCAGCGACGCTGCCGTCTGCAACGCTGGCAGCTCCCCTACGGAGCTGCCCATGCGCTGGTTGTCACTTCCCCTGCTTGTCCTGGGCGTCGGCGCCGCTGCCGAGGCCGTGGCGGTCGAAGCCTGTGATGTGCCACCCCGCTATGGTCTGGCACCGCTTGCCGTTGCCGTGCGCGATGCCGCCTGCAACGAGCACCGCTTGTGGTTTCGACCGTTCATTGACCGCGAAGGACGCGCTGCCAGCCTGGCCGTGACCGAAGCGGAAACCGAGCATCTTGCCGACAACGGGCTTGTCGCCTGGCAGCGCGTGGCCGGCTACTGGCGCGAGAGCGGCACACTCAACGCACTGGGCGCCCTGCCCGGCGCGAGCAGCTGCGCGGTGTCGGCAGGCAACCGCTACACCGACAGTGACTGCCGTGCGTTTCTGGTCGACAACCCCTGGTCTGCCGCCTTCATCTCCTGGGTGATGCAGCGGGCCGGCGTCACCGGCTTTACCGCCTCGCCGCGGCATATCGACTACATCCGCGCGGCCTGGCAGGGCGGCGCCAGTCCCTATCGGCTGGCCGACCCGGCCAGCGAGAAGCCCGCCCCCGGTGACCTGCTCTGTTTCCTGCGCGATCGGCGCGAGGTACTGAGCCACGCGGGTCTGTTGCAGGCGCTGGCCGGCGGCACGGCGGGCCACTGGAAGTCGCACTGCGAAGTGGTGGTCTCGGCCAATCTGGGCGGCGACCAGACGCTGTATCTGGTGGGCGGCAATGTGATGAACACCGTGGCCATGCGGCTGCTGCCACTGGACCGCAACGGTCGCATCGAGCTGCCGCCGCCGCGCGAACGTTTCAACACGGGGGTGGAGCTGTCGTGCAGCCCCGGGCGCGAAGAGGAATGCAGCTTCAACCGGCAGGACTGGGCTGCGCTGCTCAAGCTCACCGCCGCACCCGCCGCCACGGCCACCGCAACCCAGCTGCCGCCGCGCCAGCCTTGATACAGCGCGCGGCAGCGCCCATGCTGGGGTAACCACACCAGCGCCTGCACGCCATGCCCACCCTGATTCTGCTGATGATCGCCGGCGCCTGCGCCTACGCCTTCTGGAACGCATCGCGCGCGGCCGCCGAGCGCGCCGGCCAGCTCGGGCGCAACGCGTGCCGGGCCGCTGATGTGCAATGGCTGGACCAGAGCGTGCACGCGATCGGTCTGCGCCTGGCACGCGGCGACGATGGCCGGCTCGGCTTCGAGCGGACCTTCAAGTTCGAGTATTCCTACGATGGCATCGACCGCCATGTGGGCCGCATGGTGCTGCGCGGCGACACGCTGGTGTCCTTTGCGGGGCCGGGCGCTGCACGGATCAGCGCGATACGCCCGGAAACCGGCGATGCGGAGGACGTGTAACCGCTTGCCCGCTCCCGGCGCGATGCGCGCCGGAGGTGTCCTTCGACGTTATTTGACCACGCGCAGATGCGGGCGGCCCTGCTTTGGCGGCGTATCGTCCGGCGGCGTCGGCGCTGCATCTTCGTCGGATTGCAGATCGTCCTCGGGCGCATCCTCGGCGGCAACGATGTCGTCCGGCAGCGCCATGCCCTGGCCGTTTTCGCGCGCATACACGGCCAGTACCGCGCTGACCGGCACGTGCACCGGGTAGCTCACGCCCGAAAAGCGCGCCGAGAACGTAACCGCCTCGTGATCGATCGACAGGCGGACCACCGCACGCTCGGCGATGTTCAGCACCACGCGCCCGTCCTTGATCGAGGCCGGTGGCACCTGCACGCCTGCCACACCCGCATCCACCAGGATGTGCGGGGTCAGCCCGTTGTCGTTGATCCATTCCACCAGCGCCCGCAGCAGATAGGGGCGGTGGCTGCTCATCCGGAAGTGTTCGTCAGTCATGCAGCAAGTGTACGCGCACAGCGGTGCCGTGGGGATGGCACCGCCGCCGCGCAGTCGGCTGGCAGCAGGCAAAGCCGAGGGCCGGCACCTGCTAGACCGGCAGGTCGTTGAGCCGCTTTTCCTGTTCGGTGAGGCTGCGTGCAAAGCCGGGATGGCGGAACATGCGATTGCCGTAATCCTCGATGGCCTTTCCGTCCTTGGGCAGCGCGACATCCAGCGACTTGAGCCGCCACACGATCGGCGCCATCGCGCAGTCGGCCAGGGTCATCTCGGCATTGAGGAAGAACTTGCTTGCCTTGAACAGCGGCACCGACGCGGTGAGCAGCTCCCGAAGCCGCTTGCGTGCGGACTCGGCCTGGGTCTTGTTGCCGAGCTGGATGGCCTGCACCTGCGGCACCCAGTCATGTTCGATACGCAGCATCGCCAGGCGGATGCGCGCGCGGGAAAGCGGATCGACCGGCATCAGCGGCGGATGCGGATAGCGCTCATCGAGATACTCGCTGACCACCGAGGCGGCATACAGCACCAGCTCACGCTCGACCAGCGTCGGCACCGAATGATAAGGGTTCAGGTCGATCAGATCTTCCGGCGGGTTCTGCGGATCCACCGGCACGTAGTCATAGGTGACGCCCTTGGCCGCAAGGACCAGGCGCACGCGATGACAGAGCACGTCGTCGTTCGAGGAAAACAGCGTCAGGGTATTACGCATGCGTACGCTCGCCGCCATCAAAGGCTCTCCAACGGCAGGAGTCCGCCTGCCGTATCGGCGCCGTCGGCCCATTACCGACAGTCGACACAGCCACGAGTGTGCAACCGACACTCACAAAAGCCAATAGGCCGAAGGGATGCCTGCGTGGACGGCTCAATGCACGTCCTTCCAGTATTCCTTCTTCAACAGGAAGACCAGGAAGGTCAGCAGGGCCAGGAACAGGATCACCCAGATGCCCAGCTTCTCGCGCTTCAGCGCGGCCGGCTCGCCGGCATATTCGAGGAAGTTGGTGATGTCGCGCACGGCCTGGTCAAACTGCCCCGCATCGACATTGCCCGGCGTACGCAGCTCCAGTCCCACCACCTTCGGATCGCCGCCCTCGGTTTCCGGCTTGCCCAGCACCGGATGCTGCAGGCCCTGCATCTCCCACAGCGGATTGGGCATGGAGACGTTGGGGAACAGCGCATTGTTCCAGCCCAGTGGCCGGCTGCTGTCCAGGTAGAAGGATTTGAGATAGGTGTACAACCAGTCGGTGCCGCGCACACGGGCGATCAGCGTCAGGTCCGGCGGCATCTTGCCGAACCACTTCTCCGCCTGATCGGCCGGCAGCGTGACCGGCACCGGATCCCCAACGGCGGCGCCGGTGAAGTTGAGGTTGTTCATCACCTCCTCCTCGCTCAGGCCCAGATCCTGCGCGATGCGCGAGTACCGCAGATACTTCAGCGCGTGGCAGCCGGAACAGTAGTTCATGTACAGCTGCGCGCCGCGTTGCAGCGAGGCGCGATCGCCCAGGTCGTTGCCTGCCTGCAGCAGGGTCGCACTACCCTCGGCCGCCACCGCCGTGCCGCTGCCCAGCAGCACAGCCGCCGCCAGGGTCCACCGCACCATCCAGCGCTTAATCATGGGTGCTCACCCTTTCCGGCACGGGTTTGGTCTTGTCCAGGCGGGTCCATACCGGCATGGTGATGAAGAACGCGAAGTACAGGAAGGTCAGTACCCGCCCGATATAGGTTTCGTGCACCGCCGTGCCCGGGCCCGAGCCGATCACACCGAGCCAGACAAAGCACACCGCCAGCATGCCCAGCATGACCCTGGATATCCAGCCTCGGTAGCGCACCGACTTGACCTTGGCGCGGTCCAGCCATGGCACCAGGAACAGGATGGCGATGGCCGAGAACATCACGATCACCCCGCCCAGCTTGTCAGGCACCACCCGCAGCATCGCGTAGTACGGCGTGTAGTACCACACCGGTTTGATGTGCTCGGGCGTCACCAGCCGATTGGCTTCGGTGAAGTTGTCGTGCTCCAGGAACAGGCCGCCAAAGCCGGGGGCGAAGAAGATGATGAAGGCAGCGATGATCAGCAGGAAGCCAGCACCCACCGCATCCTTGAGCGTGTAGTAAGGATGGAACGGGATGCCGTCGGCCGGGGCATGCGCCGACCAGCGGTTGCCCTTGGGCCCCTTCTTGATCTCCACCCCGTCAGGGTTGTTCGACCCCACTTCGTGCAGCGCGCCCAGATGCAGCACCACCAGCAGCAGCAGCACCAGCGGCAGCGCGATGACATGCAGGGCAAAGAACCGGTTCAAGGTCGCGTCGCTGGGCAGGTAGTCGCCCATGATCCACTCGGTCAGACCATTGCCGATCACCGGGATGGCACCGAACAGCGAGATGATCACCTTCGCGCCCCAGAACGACATCTGTCCCCATGGCAGGACGTAGCCCATGAAGGCCTCGGCCATCAGCACCAGGTAGATCAGCATGCCCAGGATCCACACCAGTTCGCGCGGCTTCTGGTAGCTGCCGTAGAGCAGCCCGCGGAACATGTGCAGGTAGACCACGATGAAGAACAGCGACGCACCGGTGGAGTGCATGTAGCGGATCAGCCAGCCCCACTCGACGTCGCGCATGATGTACTCGACCGAGGCGAACGCCTCGGCGGCGCTGGTCTTGTAGTGCATCGTCAGGAAGATGCCGGTGACGATCTGGTTGACCAGGATCAGCAGCGCCAGCGACCCGAAGTAATACCAGATGTTGAAGTTCTTCGGTGCGTAGTACTCGCTGACATGCTTGCGGTAGACCGGCATCAGGCCGGGGGCGCGCGCGTTGACCCAGTCGGCCAGCCCACTGGCGGTGCGCCCGATCAGGCCGCGGCGGGTTTCATCTGCGGAAGTCGCCATCAGACTGCCCCCTCCGGATCGACACCGATGATGATCGTGGCATCGTCCTGGTAATGGTGCGGCGGCACCAGCAGATTGGTCGGTGCCGGAACGTCATTGAACACGCGGCCGGCCATGTCAAAGCGCGACTTGTGGCAGGGGCAGAAGTACCCGCCCTTCCACTGCGCGTCATACGGTTCGGGGCGGATCTCGGCGACCATCTCCGGCGAACAGCCCAGATGCGTGCACAGCCCCACCAGCACCGAAACATCGGCCTTGATCGAGCGCAGCTCGGGGTTGTCCTTGAGCACGTACGCCGGCTGCTGGTCGGCCACCTTCGAGCCGGGATCCTTGAGGCGGTCATCCAGGCCGGGCAAGGCCTGGAGAATGGCCTTGGAACGCTTGACGATCCAGATCGGCTGGCCGCGCCACTCCAGAATCAGCCGCTGGCCTTCCTGCAGCGCGCTGATGTCAGCCACCACCGGCGCGCCGGCCAGCTTGGCCCGCGCACTCGGGTTCCAGGACTTGATGAAAGGAACAGCGACAAAACCGACACCTACGGCGCCCACCACAGCTGTGGTGGCGGAGAGAAAACGGCGGCGACCGCCGTTGACTGGATCATGAACCCCATCGTTGGCCATCCGGCTCTCCGATCTGATTAGGTAGCTTTGAGGCTGCCAGCGGTCCAGTGGGGGCCAGGCCGCTTTGAATCAGGGCCGAGTGTAGCGGAACACCGACGCGGCATACAACGCGGTAGGGCCGGCCCTTTGGCCGACCGCTGCAGCGTCCGGCCAGAAGCTGCCCTCAAGGGGCCAGCGCGCTGCGGTAGCGCTCGGCCAGCTGCCCCACACGCTGCACGTAATACCGGGTCTCGCTGTAGGGCGGCACCCCGCCGTGGCGTGCCACCGCGCCTTCGCCGGCGTTGTACCCCGCCGCGGCAAGGGTCAGGTCGCCGTTGAAACGTTTGAGCAGCCAGGACAGGTACTGCACCCCGCCGCGGATGTTCTGACCGGCATCGTAGGAGTCGGTTACGCCAAAGCGCGCAGCGGTCGGCGGCATCAGCTGCATCAGGCCCTGCGCCCCTGCGCGGCTGAGCGCGGTTGGGTTGTAGGCCGACTCGGCATGGATCACCGCGCGCACGATCGCCTCTTCCACCCCGAACTCGCGCGCGGCGGCCGCGATTTCCGCCTGGAACGAGGTGGTGTTGAGGCGTACCGCGCCAAAATTGACCCGCGGGGTGACGCCACAGGCAAAGCAACGCTCGATGTAGCTGTAGGCGATGGTGCGCACCGGCCCGGCACTGGCCACCTGGGTCGGCCGGCTGCTGGTGTAGTGGCGCACCCCGTCCTTCATGTACGAGTAGACCTGGCCACTGACCACCCGCCCCGCCTTGTTCTGTACCGGCGCGGTGGCGGCTGCGGCAGGGGCGACGAGCACGGTGGCAGCCGGGCTTTCCGACGCTGCACCCGAGGCGATCAGTGGCGAGGGGCTGGCGACGGGCGTTGGTGTCGGCGCCGGTACAGCCGAGCGCGTCGCAGCCGCAGGACGCGCTGTATCGCGCCGGTAACTGATGGTGCTGCACTGCGCGCCACTGACGCGTTTGCTCACGTAACTGGGCACGCCATCGGCGCCGACGCACTTGTACAGTGTGCCGGCACTGGCCGGCGCAGCCGCCAGCGCAGCGATGATGATCGCCGTCGCAGCGATGATGATCGCCGTGGTCCCCAGTCTCCCCTTCATGGGCGCGAGTGTCCCAGCTTCACGCACCGTTGCCAAGATGGGCGCCGCGACCAACGCGCCTGACCGGGCGCAACCGTGCAGTCTGGAGCAGAAGCCGGCGCCGCCGCCCTACCCGGCCGCCAGCAGCGCCGCATCCACCTGCCCGCTGCGCTGCATGGCCGGATGCGCCTGCATCCGCGCGGCAAACGCGGCGGTGGCCGGGCCCGGCTGGATCAGTCCGAACTGGATCATCCAGCCCAATGCACTGCCCCACAGAAAATCCAGCGCACAGAGCCGCGCCCCCAGAAAATACGGCCCCTCGGCCAGCTGCTGCTCGACAGTGGCAAGCACGGTTGCCGCGTCCGCATATGGGCTCATGCTCCGCGGCGCGGGCTCGCGCTTGAGGGCCAGATCGGTCAACGCCGGTTCGAAGCAGGCCCCGTAGAACGCCATCCAGCGCAGAAACGGACCGCGCGCCGGGTCGCCCGGCATCGGCGCCAGCCCGGCCTGCGCAAAGCGTTCGGCCAGGTACGGATAGATGGCAGTCTGTTCGGTCACCAGCACACCCTGGTCGACGATGGCCGGCACCTTGCCCATCGGGTTGACCGCCAGATACGCCGGTGTCAGGTTGTCGCCCGCGCGCAGGTCGATCCGCTCGATGCGGTAATCGGCCTGCAGCGCCTCAAGCAAGGCCACCACACCGCTGGAGCGGGAGTGGGCGGCGTGGTACAGGGTGATCGGCGAGGCGTTCATCGTGACTCCTGACTGGAAAGAGCCGGCAGGATGCGCCAGCATCGCGGACGGAAACTGTCCTCGACAAGGCACGTCATGCGTCACACCGCCCAGCGCCTGTTGCGACTGATCAGCCTGCTGCAGGCACGCCGTCACTGGTCGGGGGCCGAGCTGGCCGAGCGCATGCAGGTGGACCGGCGCAGCATCCGCCGCGATATCGAGCGCCTGCGCGAACTGGGCTATCCGGTGCACGCCAGCGCGGGGGTCGGCGGCGGCTACCAGATGGGAGCGGGCGCGCCGGTGCTGCCACTGCTGCTGGACGAGGATGAGGCCACCACACTGGCCCTTGCCCTGCGCGCGGCGGCGTCTTCGGTGGCGGGTCTGGACGAACGGGCCGACAGCCTGCTGGCCAAGCTCGACCCGCTGGTGCCCCGCCGGCGCCGGCAGGAGGCCGGCCAGATCCACGCGGCCACCGCCACGGTCATCGACCGCGCCGCACTCGACGGTCACCTGCTCGGCCAGCTGGCACAGTACTGTCGGCAGACCGCGCGGCTGCGGCTGGATTACCGCAGCGCCGATGGCACACCGAGCCGGCGTACGCTGGAGGCCCAGCACCTGGTCAACTGTGGCCAACGCTGGTACCTGTTGGCCTGGGACCTGGGCCGGGAGGCCTGGCGCACCCTGCGCGTGGACCGTATCTGCACCGTGCAGGCCAGCGGCAGCGGTCGACGACGCGCGCCCCCGGCGCCGCCGCAGGTGATGGTGCAGCAGGCTGTGAGCCAGTCGCCGTTTCCGCTGCAGGCGGTGCTGCGGCTGGCCGGAAACCTTGCCAACCTGCAGCGTCAGGTGCCGTACTGGTGCGGCGTGCTGGAAGCCGAAGGTCCCGACCATTGCCTGCTGCGGCTGGGCGCGGACACTCCCGGCCTGCTGCTGTCATTGATCCTCAGCGTGGACCAGCCGCTGCTGGACTGCTGGACCACCCCGCCGGCGCTGCGCGCCGCGCTGATGCAACGCCTGCAGCAGGTTGGCGATGCGCTCGGGCCTGAGCCGGCCACACCAGCGCCCGGCCCGGGATGAGGCCGACGTAGGCGGGCCGCGAAACAGGTAGACTTGCCGGCTTTCCCGCCACCCGACTGGATTAAGCGCCATGACCGGGACGCCCGACGTCTTCCCTCCCGCCCCCGCAGGTGACACCACGGTCGTCGCCCTGCCTGCCGCGCCGACCCGCCCTGCGCAGGTTCGCGGCAAGCTGTACATCAAGACCCACGGTTGTCAGATGAACGAGTACGACTCGGCCAAGATGGCCGATGTGCTCGCCGCCAGCGACGGGCTGGAGCTGACCGACGACCCCGCCGAGGCCGATGTCATCCTGGTCAATACCTGCTCGATCCGCGAGAAGGCCCAGGAGAAGGTCTTCAGCCAGCTTGGCCACTTCAAGGCACTGAAAAACCAGGGGCGTGAGGTGATCATCGGCGTCGGCGGCTGTGTGGCGTCGCAGGAAGGCGAAGCGATCGTCAAACGCGCGCCGCATGTCGACCTGGTGTTCGGGCCGCAGACCCTGCACCGCCTGCCGGAACTGATCCGCGCGCGGCGCGAATCCAAACGGCCGCAGGTGGACATCAGCTTCCCGGAGATCGAGAAGTTCGACCGCATGCCCGAACCGCGTGCCGACGGTGCGTCGGCCTTCGTCTCGATCATGGAAGGCTGCTCGAAGTACTGCTCGTTCTGCGTGGTGCCCTATACCCGCGGTACCGAGGTCAGCCGTCCGTTCGAGGACGTGGTGGTCGAGGTGGGCCAGCTGGCGGCGCAGGGCGTGCGGGAAATCAACCTGCTCGGGCAGAACGTCAACGCCTACCGTGGGCCGTATGGCGAGGACGGGCAGATCCAGCATGCCGACCTGGGCCTGCTCATCCGCACCATCGCCGAGATCGACGGTGTGGACCGGATCCGCTTCACCACCTCGCACCCGCTGGAATTCAGCGACTCGCTCATCGACGCGTTCCGCGACGTGCCGCAGCTGGCCAACTTCCTGCATCTGCCGGTGCAGGCCGGCAGCGACCGCATCCTCTCGGCGATGAAGCGCGGCTACACGGCGCTGGAGTTCAAGTCGAAGATCCGCAAGCTGCGTGCAGTGCGTCCGGACATCTCGATCAGCTCGGATTTCATCGTCGGTTTCCCCGGCGAAACCGACGCCGACTTTGAAAAAACCATGAAGCTGATCGAGGACGTGGGCTTCGATCACAGCTTCTCCTTCATCTATTCGCGCCGCCCCGGCACCCCGGCGGCCGACCTGGAAGACACGCTCGACGATGCGCAGAAGCACGCGCGGCTGTCGCGCCTGCAGGCGCGCATCAACGAACAGGCTGCCGCGATCTCGCAGAAGATGGTCGGCACTGTGCAGCGTGTGCTGGTGGAAGGTCCCTCGCGCCGCAACCCCAACGAATTGACCGGCAAGACCGAGAACATGCGCTCGGTGAACTTTGCGGCGCCGGCACGCCTGGTCGGCCAGTTCGTCGATGTGGAGATCACCGAAGCGTTGGCCAATTCGCTGCGCGGACGTGTGCGCGTCGACGACTGAGCGGCGCAGCACCCGTGTGCGGCAACAGGCGGGTTGACGGTTTTTTCACCACCCTGTCATCAACCTTGTGCCACAAGCGTTGTACGACGCTATCCACAGGTTCGTCAGGGCCCGGTCCACATCGAATGTGGAAAACCGCGTTGCCGCCCCGCGCTGTCGACACCCGCTTCAGCGCGCTACCCTTGTCACCTCACCGCCGCACCGGGCTGGCGGTCTGCATCCGGTTTTACGCAATGAAAGACATCCAGTACCGAGACTTCACCCTTTCGCCCGAAGACACCGAGCAGCTGGCCAATCTCAGTGGGCCCTTCGATGGGCACCTGCGTCAGATCGAGCTCAAGCTGGGCGTGGAAATCGCCAACCGCGGCTTCGTGTTCCGCATCAGCGGGCCGGCCGAAGCCGCTGCCGAAGCGCAGAAGCTGATCGAAGCACTGTACGCCGAAGCGGCCGAGACGACCTTCGACAACCATGCCATCCACCTGCGCCTGAGCGCGGCCAATGTCGAGCACATCGCCGAGCGGGCCTATGAGGCACAGGACGTGGCGATCAAGGTCAAGCGTGGCACGGTGCGCGGCCGTGGCGCCAACCAGGCCCGCTACCTGCACCAGATCACCACCCACGACATCAACTTCGGCATCGGCCCGGCCGGCACCGGCAAGACCTTCCTGGCCGTGGCCAGCGCCGTGGAAGCATTGAACGAAGCGCGCGTGCAGCGCCTGATCCTGGTGCGCCCGGCGGTGGAAGCCGGCGAGAAGCTGGGCTTCCTGCCCGGTGACCTGAGCCAGAAGGTCGACCCCTACCTGCGCCCGCTGTACGACGCCCTGTATGAAATGCTCGGCGTTGAGAAAGTGGTCAAGCTGCTGGAAAAGAACGTCATCGAGATCGCGCCACTGGCCTACATGCGCGGGCGCACCCTCAACGATGCGTTCGTGATTCTCGATGAAGCGCAGAACACCACCATCGAGCAGATGAAGATGTTCCTGACCCGCCTGGGCTTCGGCTCCACCGCCGTGGTGACCGGCGACCTGACCCAGACCGACCTGCCCAAGCACGTGAAGTCGGGACTGCGCGATGCCATCGAGGTGCTGCGCGGCGTGGAAGGGGTCAGCTTCAGCTTCTTCGAAGCCCGCGATGTGGTCCGTCACCCGCTGGTGGCCCGTATCGTCAACGCCTACGACCGCCGCGATCTGCAGCAGGTCAAGCCGGGCGCCGAGTGATCGCGCCCGCCGCCTGTCATACTTCGCCTGCCCCCTGAACCACCGGATCTGCCATGACCAAAGGCCCCACCCGTCTTGATGTTGCTGTCAGCTATGCGCTGCCCCGCGCCGGGCTGCCGGCGGCGGTCAGTTTCCGCCGCTGGGTGGCGGCGGCGCTGAAGGGGCGCATCCGCGAGGCCGACCTGGCGATCCGCCTGGTCGACAGCAAGGAAGGCCAGTCGTTGAACCGCCACTACCGCGGCAAGGACTACGCCACCAACGTGCTCAGCTTTCCGGCCGAGCTGCCGGAAGGTCTGCCCAAGGGCGTCAAGTTTCCGCTGCTGGGCGACCTGGTGATCTGTGCACCGGTGGTCGAGCGCGAGGCGCAGGAACAGTCCAAGCCGCTCAGCGCGCACTATGCGCACCTGACCGTACACGGCGTGCTGCACCTGCTCGGCTGGGACCACGAGGACGACAAGGAAGCCGAGGCCATGGAACAACTGGAGCGCGAGATCCTGGCCGAGCTCGGCATCGCCGACCCGTATGCCGGCGAGCGCTGAGGGCCGCAGGCGGCTGACAGGCCTGCTGCTGGGCGGACTGCTGGCCGCACCGGTCACGGTTGCGGCCGCCACGCCGGATATCGCTGCGCTGATCCAGTGCCGTCAGGGCGTGGCCGAGCACGCCGCCTTCAGCGCCGCGCTCGCCGACCCGTTGCGCGCCGTGAGCCTGGGGTTGGAGCCGCTGGCGCAGCAGAACCGCTTCATGAGCGAGTACCGGCTGGCCCGGCCGATCACCGTGTTCGGCCAGCGCAGCGAGCGCATTGCCCTGGCGGGCGCAAGCGTGATGGCCGTGCTCGACCTGGCCGATCCCCGGCCGCTGGCGCGCGAGCTGGCGCTGGAGGTCGGCTTTGACGAGGGCGGCAAGTTCATGGCCGGTCGCGAGCTGGTCAGCCGTGATGTCACCGACCCGACCACGGGCGAGGCCCAGATCGAGTCGGTCATCCTCAGCGCGTCCACCGTCAACAGCCACCCCGGCCAGACCCTGGCCGGCTGCACCTACAGCCTCGACCTGCCCGAGATGACGCAATGAAAGAGGCTGCGCCCAGCGCCTGTATGGTCGCCTCGCAACCGCGCCGCCGGTGCGCGCGAAGAGCGCCTTCATCCTGCTAGACTGCCGGCAACGCCCGGGCTTCCGGGTGCCTATCCAATCGAGATGTCAGAAGACGACAGTACCAGCTCCTCCCAGGAGCACAGCGAAAAAAAGCGCAGCTGGCTTGAACGCCTGACCTCTGCGTTCTCCGGCGAACCGCATACCCGTGACGAACTGGTGGCCGTGCTGCATACGGCCCACGAAGACGGGCTGGTTGCCGCTGACACCCTGCGCATGATGGAGGGGGCCATTTCGGTGGCCGAGCTCACCGTCGGCGACGTGATGATCTCGCGCTCGCAGATGGTCTCCCTGCCCGTGGAAGCACCGTTTCTGGAGCTGATGGCCCAGGTGGTCGAGTCCGGCCACTCCCGCTTCCCGGTGCATGGCGACAACAAGGACGACATCCTCGGCATCCTGCTGGCCAAGGACCTGCTGCGCGGCGTGGTCGCCGATACCGGCCTGGCCAACGTGCGCGAGCTGCTGCGTCCGGCGGTGCTGATTCCCGAGGCGAAGAAGCTCAATGTGCTGCTGAAGGAGTTCCGCCTGTCGCGCAACCACATGGCCATCGTGGTCGATGAGTACGGCGGCGTTGCCGGCCTGGTCACCATCGAGGACGTGCTGGAGCAGATCGTCGGCGAGATCGACGACGAGCACGACGAGGCCGAGGACCCGGCCTCGCAGATCGCGATCCAGTCCGACGGCCAGTATGTGGTCGATGCGCTCACGCCGATCGGCGATTTCAACGAGCGGTTCGGCGCCAGCTTCCCCGATGATGATTACGACACCATCGGCGGACTGGTCACCGAGGCCATCGGGCACCTGCCCGAAGTGGGCGATGAACTGGCACTGGACCGTTTCCTGTTCCGCGTTGCGCGTGCCGATGCGCGCCGGGTGCAGGCGTTCCATGTGACCGTGCTGCCGCCGGACGAGCAGGACGCCGCTTGAAGCGCAGCACCGGACACCTGATCAGCCTGCTGCTGACGCTGTTGCTGGCCTGCGCTCTGCCGTGGCCGGCAGGTGCGCAGGCGCCTGCATCCATGCCCGGTGATGCACCGCGCGTGGGCGTGTTGACGATGCAGCCGGGCACGGTGTTCTTCGAGCGCTTCGGCCACGATGCACTGGTGGTCGTCGACCCGGCCACCGGTGCCGCCACGTCGTACAACTTCGGCTACTTCGACCCGGAGGAGCCGGACTTTGTGTCGCGCTTCGCGCGCGGCGAGATGATGTATTACCTGGTCGCCCTGCCGCTGCAGGATGACCTGGCCTACTACCAGCAGGAAGGTCGCGGCGCACAGATCCAGTGGCTCGACCTGCCTGCACCGCAGGCGCGGGCACTGGCCGATGATCTGGCCGAACGCAGCCGACCGGAAAACGCGCGCTACCGCTACGACTACTACACCGCCAACTGCGCCACGATGGTCCGCGACACCCTGGACAAGGCCATGGGCGGCAGCCTGCACGCGCAGCTGTCAGGTCGCTCGCGGGGCAACACCTACCGCAGTGAATCGGTACGCCTGGCCTCGCCCGCGCCCTGGATGTGGCTGGGCTTCGACCTGGGCCTCGGGCCGTTCGCCGACCAGCCGCTGTCACGCTGGCAGGAGGCCTTCGTGCCGATGCGGCTGGCCGCCGCGCTGGACCAGGTGACCAACAGCGAAGGACGCCCGCTGGTGCAGTCACGGCAGCAGCTGCTGCCGCACCGTCTGGCTGCCGAACCCGATGAGCAGGCGCGGCGCTGGTGGCCGTGGCTGCTGCTGGGCCTGGCACTGGGCACGGCCGTCCTGCTGCTGCGCCAGCGGCCGCGCCTGCTGGCCGCCCTGGCGCTGCCGTTGTGGGTGCTGTGCAGCATCGGCGGCGGCGTGCTGCTGTATCTGTGGGGCCTGACCGACCACCACGCGGCGTGGGCCAACCGCAACCTGCTGCAGGTCTCGCCGCTGTGCCTGTTGCTGCTGCCCGGGGCCACCGCGCTGCTGCGCCGGCGGTCGGCAGGTCGGCTGTTCTGCGTGATGCTGTGGGTCGTAGCCGCTGCCTCGCTGGCCGGTCTGGTGCTGCATTGGCTCAGCCTGCAGGCACAGGTCAACCTGCAGTGGATCGTCCTGCTGCTGCCGGTGCATGCCGCGCTGGCGTGGACGCTGGGTCGCACACGCTTGCCGCAACCGCTGCGCTGACGCACGATGGGGGCATGTCGATGCCTGCCCCCGTTCCTGCCTCCACCGCCAACCCGGCGTGCGTCATCAACTGTGTGCACTACGATGATCAGGGGCGACGCCATGACATCGCGCTGAATTCGATCAGCGAGGTCCTGGCCAGCCATGATGGCTTTGTCTGGGTCGGCCTGTACGACCCTGACGAGCGCGTGCTGCTGAAGCTGCAGGAAGAGTTCGCCCTGCATGACCTGGCCATCGAGGATGCGCGCAACGCGCACCAGCGGCCCAAGGTCGAAGCCTACGGCAACACTTTGTTCGTGGTGATGACCACCGCGCAGATGGTCAACGAACGCATCCAGTACGGCGAGACCCACGCGTTTCTCGGCCCGCGTTTTCTGGTGACCGTGCGTCACGGCGCCTCGCTGTCGTATGCACCGGTACGCACCCGGGTGGAACGTGAGCCACAGCTGCTGACCATGGGCCCGTCGTACAGCCTGTATGCCGTGCTGGACTTCGTGGTCGACAACTACCTGCCGATCATCCAGCGCTACCGCGACACACTGGACCTGCTGGAGAAGGACATCTTCGCCGACAGCTACAAGCGCAGCACGGTGGTGCACCTGTACGAGCTCAAGCGCGAACTGAACAAGATGCGCATGGCAGTGGCGCCGCTGCAGGACGTGCTGGCACAACTGCGGCGTTACCAAGGCGAGCTGATTCCGGATGAAGTCAAGCTCTACGTGCGCGATGTGCACGATCATGCGGTACGCATCAGCGATGCCATCGACACGCTGCGCGAGATGCTGGGCACGGCGCTGAGCGTGAATCTCTCGCTGGTCACGCTGGCGCAGGGAGAAACCGTCAAGCGGCTGGGTGCGTGGGCGGCGCTGTTGGCCGCCCCCACCCTGATCACCAGCTGGTATGGCATGAACTTCACTCACATGCCCGAGCTGGATCAGCCCTGGTCGTATCCGGCGGTGATCATCGGCGTCGGCGCCGTGTGCGTCGGGCTGTACCGCCTGTTCAAGCGGGTCCGCTGGCTGTAGCGCCGGCTGCTGCATCATGCCGGCCCATTGGCCGGCATGTTCCCGGAGAACCGCGGCGGCCGGGCGTCAGGCCACGTAGACGGTCTTGATGTTCATGAACTCGCGGATGCCGTGTTCGGCCAGCTCGCGGCCGAAGCCGGACTGCTTGCTGCCGCCGAACGGCAGACGCACATCACTCTTGACGATCGCATTGACGAAAGCGGCGCCACATTCCATGTTCTGGGCAAATGCCTCACCCCGCGCCGCGTCGGCCGTCCACACGCTGCCACCCAGCCCAAAGCGCGTGTCGTTGGCCACGCGCAGCGCCTCGGCCTCATCCTTGACGCGGATGACCGAGGCCACCGGCCCGAACAGCTCCTCATCGTAGGCCGGCATGCCCGGCTGGACCCGGTCGAGCACGGTGGCCGCGTAGCCGGCATGACTGCCGGCCACCGGCTCGCCACCCAGCAGCACTTTGGCTCCCTTGGCAACACTGTCGGTGACCTGCTTGTGCAGTTCGTCACGCAGGTCGGCGCGGGCCATCGGTGCCAAGGTGGTGGCGTCCTGCTGCGGGTCGCCGTAGACGCGCTTGGCAGCGGCCTGGACGAAGCGTTCGGTGAACGCATCGGCGATGGCGTCCACGACGATGAAACGCTTGGCGGCGATGCAGGTCTGCCCCGCGTTGTCGAAGCGCGACTTCACCGCCGCCTCCACCGCCTTGTCCAGGTCGGCGTCGTCGAGCACAACGAAGGCATCGCTGCCGCCCAGTTCCATCACCGACTTTTTCAGCTGGTCGCCGGCATTGGCGGCCAGCGAACGCCCTGCCCGCTCGCTGCCGGTCAGGGTCACGGCTTTGACGCGGTCATCGCGCAGCACCTCAGCGGCCTGGTCGTTGTCGATGTGCAGCACATCGAACACGCCGGTCGGCAGCCCCGCCTCCCGCACCACCTTCAGGATCAGGTCGGCACACTGCGGCACGTTGCTGGCGTGCTTGAGCAGCACCACGTTGCCGGCCATGAAGGCCGGGGCGAGGAAGCGGAACACCTGCCACACCGGGAAGTTCCACGGCATCACCGCGAACACGCAGCCAATCGGCTCGAAGCGCACGTAGCTGCGCTGGGCCTCGGTCTGGATTACTTCAGGGGCGAGGTAGTCGGCCGCTTTGCCTGCATAGAACTCACAGGCCTGCGCGCATTTGTCCACCTCGGCCAGCGCCTCGCCCTTGAGCTTGCCCATTTCGCTGGTCATCGCCTGCTGCAGGTCGCTGGCATGCGCCCGCAGAGCGGAGGCCACCTGGCGCAGCAGGTCGCCGCGCTGCTGCAGTGGCAGCGCCGCCCAGTCCGGGAACGCAGCTGCGGCCGCCTGCAGCCGCTGCTCCACCTCAGCGGTGTCCATCAGTTCATGGCGGTAGGTCACCTGGCCGTTGGCCGGGTTGATGATCTCGACGGTCATTGCGGTTCTCCATCAGACAGGCACCCAGTGTGAACCCGGCGCCGTGAGCCGGGTGTTGCCGTAATCGGCGGCTGGCGCGTGCAGCACGCGACACACTGTCCTGTCTGTCGTGCCGTCTGTCGCTGGCCCGGCGCAGATGACTCTTACCGCGCCGCTGCCCGCCGCTCACAGTGGCGCTGCGGGCGCCCATGCCCGCAGGCCCTGGAGACACCCGATGAAGATCGCTGCCCCCCTGACCCTTGCTGTGACTGCCGCGTTGCTGGCCTGTCCATCGCTGGCGACCGCAGCGGACACCACGCGCCTGCGCTTTCCCGGCGTCAACCGCACGCTTGACGTCGATCTGGACAACCGGAGCTACGAGCTGCGCTTTGCCGCCGACGGCCGCACGATGACCTTCAAGGGCACGCGTGGCGACTCGATCGGCGACCAGGCCACGGTGCAGTACCAGGCGCAGGAGATCGCGCCCAACGTGTGGCGCCTGACCTGGCTGCGCGACGGCCGGACCGCGGTGGTGCACACCGAGAACTGGCTGACCCGGAAGGTGTACGTCAATGCCAGCTGGATCGTCACCGATCAGGGCAGAAGCCAGCTGATGTTCGAAGGCAGCCAGGGCACGTTCCGCCTGCGTGGGTCCTACTGACCCTGGGTGCCGCCGGGCAACGCCCGGCCCCACCTCGACTGGCGCGTCAGCCCTTGTCCTGACGCGCCAGCTGCAGATCACGCTGGCGGCGCTTGGCCGACCGCGCGTTGAAGTACCAGCCGAGCACCGCCGCCAGCGACACGGCCAGCACCATCAGCGTGGCCAGGGCGTTGATCTTCGGGCTGATGCCCATGCGCACCGAGGCGAACACCTTCATCGGCAGCGTCGTGGCACTGGGCCCGGCGACGAAGCTGGCGATCACCACATCGTCCAGCGACAGCGTGAACGCGAGCAGCCAACCGGCCATCAGGGCCGGTGCGATGATCGGCAGTGTGATGCGGAAGAACACGGTCAGCCGGCTTGCGCCCAGGTCCATTGCCGCCTCTTCCAGCGACACGTCCAGCTCCTGCAGGCGCGAGGAGACCACCACGGTGACGAAGGACAAGGTAAAGGTGACGTGGGCGATCCAGATCGTGGTGATGCCCCTTGCCGGGAAGCCGGGGATCCCGCCCATGGACACCAGCAGGGTCATCAGCGAGAAGCCGAGGATCACCTCGGGCATCACCAGCGGTGCGGTGATCAGCGCGCCGAACAGGGTTTTGCCACGAAAGCGCCGGAAGCGGGTCATCACCATCGCCGCGAGCGTGCCCAGCACCGTGGCCGCACAGGCGGTCCAGAACGCGACCCGCAGGCTCACCCACAACGCATCCATCAGCGCGCGGTCATTGAACAGCTCACCGTACCAGCGGGTGGAGAACCCGGCCCAGACCATCGCCAGCCGTGAGCTGTTGAACGAATACAGCATCAACAGCAGGATCGGCAGGTACAGGAAGGCAAAGCCCAGGGCAAGCACGCCCCAGCCCAACCAGCGGTAACCACGCATCGTGCTCATGCCTGCCGCCCCTCCAGCTCGCGCTGCTGGGCGCGGTTGAACAGCACGATGGGCAGCATCAGCAGCAGCAGCATCACCACCGCCACCGCCGAGGCCACCGGCCAGTTGCGGTTGTTGAAGAACTCGCCCCACAGCACACGGCCGATCATCAGCGTATCGGGTCCGCCGAGCATTTCCGGAATGACGAACTCACCCACCGCCGGAATCATCACCAGCATGCAGCCGGCGATGACACCGGCCCGCGACAGCGGCAAGGTGATGCGCATGAACGCCTGCCAGGGCCTGGCGCCGAGGTCGTAGGCTGCTTCGAGCAGACGGTGGTCGTGCTTGATCAGATTGGCATACAGCGGCAGCACCATGAACGGCAGGTAGCAGTAAACGATGCCGATGTACGCCGCGGTCGGTGTGTACAGCAGCCGCAGCGGCTCGTCGATCACGCCGATCTTCATCAGCAGCTGGTCGAGCAGGCCGTTACGGTCGAGGATGCCCATCCACGCGTATACGCGGATCAGGAACGAGGTCCATGAGGGCAACACCACCAGCATCATCGCCACGTTACGGGCAGAAGGCGACATGCGTGCGATCGCATAGGCCATCGGATAGCCGACCAGCAGGGTCAGCGCGGTGGAAATGAACGCGATCTTGAACGAACTGAGATAGGCCAGCAGGTACTGCTGGTCGCGCCCGAGCTGCAGATAGTTCTCCAGGTTGAGCTTGAGCGAGAACGCGCCGTCCACGTACTGCAGCAGCCAGGTGTACGGCGGCGAGCCGACCTGGGTATGCGCGAAGGAGATCATCAGGATGATCACGAACGGGACGGCAAAGAACAGCAGCAGCCACAGGTACGGAATGCCGATCACCGTGGCGCGCGTGCCGGGCAGCCAGCGCTTGGGCGTGACCTTCATGAGGCCAGCACCACGCCGTCGTTGTCCCGCCAGCACACCCACACCTCATCGCCCCAGGTCAGGCCCTCACTGGCCCAGCGCTGGGCGTTGGTGAAGTTGGACAGCACCTTGGCACCGCTGGGCAGACGCACGTGATAGACCGAGTGGCTGCCGAAGTAGGCGATGTCCTCGATCACCCCCTGCGCCTTGTTGACGTGTGTCTCCGGCTCCTGCTTGCCGATCATCACCTTTTCCGGGCGCAGCGCGAACGCCACCGGCTGCCCCTCGTAGCCGGTGATGCCATGGCCGATGTAGATGGGCGCCGGGAACAGCGGGGTGCGCACGGTCGCGTGGTCGGCCAGGTCCTCTTCGATGACCCCATCAAACAGGTTGACCGAGCCGATGAAGCCGGCAACAAAACGGTTGGCCGGCTGCTCGTAGATCTCGTCCGGCTTGCCGACCTGCTGGATCCAGCCGGCATCCATCACCGCGATGCGGGTGGCCATGGTCATGGCCTCTTCCTGGTCATGGGTGACCATCACGCAGGTCACCCCGGAGGTTTCGATGATGCTCACCAGCTCCAGCTGCATCTGCGAGCGCAGCTTCTTGTCCAGCGCGCCCATCGGCTCATCCAGCAACAGCAGTTTGGGCCCCTTGGCCAGCGAACGGGCCAGCGCCACGCGCTGCTGCTGGCCGCCGGACAGCTGGTGCGGGCGGCGCTTGGCCAGCTTGCCCATCTGCACCAGTTCCAGCATCTCGCCCACGCGCCGGGCGATGGCATCGCGGTCCATGCCGTCCTGTTTGAGGCCGAAGGCGATGTTCTGCTCGACGGTCATGTGCGGGAAGAGCGCGTAGGACTGAAACATCATGTTAACCGGCCGCTGGTAGGGCGGCAGCAGGTCCAGACGCTTGCCATCAAGCTCGATGCGCCCCTTTGTAGGCGTCTCAAAGCCGCCCAGACAGCGCAGCAGGGTCGACTTGCCGCTGCCCGAGCCCCCCAGCAGGGCGAATATCTCGCCCTTTCGCACGTCGAGGTTGACGTCGTCGACCGCGACGAAGCCATCAAACTCCTTGCGCAGGTCGCGGATGGACAGATAACCGGCGTCGACCGCCGGCACGGCGGCGACGGGTTCCGGCGAGGCTTCAACGGACATGGGCAGCGGCTCCGGGAGCGGGCAATGAGACGACGCGCGCATTCTAGCCTCCACCACGCGAGCGCGATATGACGGTTGCAGGCGGCTCACCGGGCACGCGGGCCGCGCAGACGCGACCCCACCACCGGCGGGGCCGCAGCCGCATCAACGACCGGTTTTGATCTCGGTCCACAACCGGGTATAGAGCCGGTCGGTGTCAGCGCTGTTGATCGAGTAGGTGAACATCTTGGCAGCCACATCGGCCGGCGGGTAGATGGTCGGGTCGGTCCGGATCGCCTCGTCCACCAGCGGGGTGGCCTCGGTCACCGGGTTGGCGTAGTGGATGAAGTTGGTGTTGGCCGCGGCCACCTGCGGCTCAAGCAGATAGTTGATGAAGGCATAGGCGGCTTCCGGGTGCTTGGCGTCCTTGGGGATGGCCAGCATGTCGAACCACTGCGGCGCGCCCTCGCGCGGGATCGAATAGGCCACCTTGACGCCATTGCTGGCTTCCTCGGCGCGGTCACGGGCCTGGATGATGTCGCCCGACCAGCCCACCACCAGGCAGGTACCGCCATTGGCCAGCGAGGTCACGTACTGCGAGGAATGGAAGTTCTGCACGTACGGGCGGATCGACTTGAGCAGGTCGGCCGCCTGCTGCAGCTGGGCCGGGTCGCTGCTGTGCGGGTCCAGACCCAGGTAATGCAGCGCGATCGGGATCATGTCGGCCGGAGTGTCCAGGAGGGTCACACCACAGTCCTTCATCCTGCTGATGTTCTCCGGCTTGAACACCAGGTCCCAGCTGTTGGCGATCTCGGCGCTGCCACCGAAACGCTGTTTGACCATGTCAACGTTGTAGCCGATGCCGGTGGTGCCGATCATGTAGGGCACGCCGTACTGGTTGTCCGGGTCCTGGGTGGCGATGCGCGCCATCACCGCCGGGTCAAGCCTGGCCAGGTTGGGAATGCGGCTCTTGTCCAGCGGCAGGAACACGCCGGCCTGGATCTGCCGCCCGAAGAAGTTCAGCGTCGGCACCACCACGTCGTAGCCGCTGTTGCCGGCCAGCAGTTTGGTTTCCACCATCTCGTCGCTGTCGAACACATCGTAGGTAACCTTGATGCCGGTGCTCTTTTCAAAGTCCGGAATGGTGTTCTCGGCGATGTAGTCGCTGTAGTTGTAGACGTTCAGGACCTTGCTGTCCTGCGCCTTGCCGGCGTCACCACCGCCGCCACAGGCAGCAAGCAGGGCGGTGGCCAGGCCGAGCGTAAGGGTTCGCAGCTTCATCGAAAGGGGGCTCCTGATGGAAGGAAGGGGGGCCGGCGGGCCGGCGATGGCTGCCAGCCTACCCCCCGTGGCCCGATTTTTCGAGTCACACGTTCAGCAGCAGGAACTCCCGTTCCCAGGAGCTGATCACCCGGAAGAAGGTTTCGTACTCCTTGCGCTTGACCGAAACGTAGGCGCGGCAGAAGCGCTCCCCGAGCAGCTCGCGCAGCGGGTCGCAGCGTTCGAGCCCATCCAGCGCCTCGCCCAGCGAGCGCGGCAGGTCATAGCCCAGCTCCTTGGCACTGCCGGTCACCGGCGCATCCGGGGCCAGCCGTTCGCCGATGCCCAGCAATCCGCAGGCCAGGGTCGCCGCCATGGCCAGATACGGGTTGGCATCAGACCCGGCAAAGCGGCTCTCCACCCGGATGTTCTCCGGCGTATCCAACGGTACGCGAAGGCCGCAGGTGCGGTTGTCAAAGCCCCAGCGCACGTTGCTCGGCGAAACCTCACCAAACAGCAGGCGCCGGTAGGAATTGACGTTGGGCGCGAAGAACGCCATCGCCTGCGGGGCGTATTTCTGCAGACCGCCCAGATAATGACCGAAAACCGGGCTGAACTCGCCCTCCACCCCGGTCTCACCGGCAAAGACGCTCAGACCGTCGCTGGCGCGTACCAGGCTCTGGTGGATATGCATGGCGCTGCCCGGCTCGTTCTCCATCGGCTTGGCCAGGAAGGTGGCGTACACCCCGTGCCGCATCGCCGCCTCGCGCATGGTGCGCTTGAACAGGAACACCTGGTCAGCCAGGTCCATGGCATCGGCGTGGGTGAAGTTGACTTCCAGCTGGGCCGCGCCGGACTCATGGATCAAGGTATCCACGTCCAGCTTCATCGCATCGGCGTAGTCGTACATCAGGTCCAGGATCGGATCAAACTCGTTGACCGCATCGATGGAGTACGACTGCCGCGCGGTTTCCGGCCGACCCGAGCGCCCGGCGGGCGGCAGCAGCGGGAAATCCGGGTCGGTGTTCTTCTGCACCAGGAAGAACTCCAGTTCCGGCGCCACCACCGGCCGCAGGCCGAGATCGGCGTACGCGTCAAGCACGCGCCGCAGCACGTTGCGGGGAGCCAGTTCGTGCGGCGTGCCATGCTTGGTGTAGCAGTCGTGGATGATCTGCGCGGTCGAATCGGCCGCCCACGGCACCATGCGCACGGTATCCGGATCCGGACGCAGCATCATGTCCGAATCCGACGGCGAGGTCAGATCGTAGTAATCGTCTGGAAACTCACCGGTCACGGTGGTGGCGAAGATGCCCTCGGGCAGCCGCGTGCCATAGTCATGGGAAAACTTGTCGGCCGGGATGATCTTGCCGCGCGCGTTGCCGGTGATGTCCGGCACCAGGCATTCGACCTCGGTCACCCGATGCTCCTTGAGCCAGCGAAGCAGGCTGCTTTCCTGTCCCTGATCGGGCGAAGGCGTGCTGCTGCGGGACGTCGGGCGCATGGAAACCTCTGCGATGCTGCGGTGGGGCGGCCAGGCCGCCATCGCGCCCACGGTAACGCCACGCTCATGACCACAGCAAGCTGAGGGCCTTGCCTATCCCATCGCGTGACGCTTTGCGCCACACTGGATGGCATGGATGCCGCCCTCCCGCATGCCTCGCCGCCGCCGGACAGCTGGTACGCCGCCAGCATGCCAGGCTGTGCGCCGCGCCCCGCCCTGCCGGGCGATCTGCAGGCCGATGTGGCGATTCTCGGCGCCGGTTACACCGGGCTCTCGGCGGCGCTGGAACTGGCCGGCCGCGGGCTGCAGGTGGTGGTTCTCGAGGCTGGGCAGGTCGGCGATGGCGCCTCCGGCCGCAACGGCGGGCAGGTGCTGCCCGGCTATGGCTGCGAAGTGGATACGCTGGAAACGCTGGTTGGCCGCGCCGATGCCCGCCGCCTGTTCGACTTTTCCTGCCAGGGCGTGGACCTGGTCCGCCGGCGTGTCAGCACGCACGGCATCGACTGCCACTGGGTCGACGGCCATGCCAACGTGCCGATCCAACCACGGCAGGAGCGCCGCCTGCGCGCGTTGCAGGCGCAGCTGGCCGATCAGTACGATTACCCCACGCAGTGGTGGGACACGGCCACCCTGCGTGCCCAGCTGGACAGTAATCGCTATCGCGGCGCGATGTTCGACCCGGGCGCCGCCCACCTGCACCCGCTGGCCTTTGTGCGCGGTCTGGCGGCGGCGGCCGAGGCGGCCGGCGCGATCATCCACGAGCACAGCCGCGTGCTATCCTGGCAGACCGCACCGTACCCTGCGCTGCGCACGCATCACGGTACGGTACGCGCCGGCCACCTGCTGCTGGCAGGCAACGCCCTGTTGCGGGGCATCGCGCCGACGCTGGAAGACCGGATCATGCCGGTCGGCACCTACATCGGCGCCACCCCGCCACTGGGCGCAGCGCGCGCCGCCGCACTGATCCGCAACAACATGGCCGTGGCTGATACCAGCTGGGTGCTGGACTACTTCCGCCTGAGCCATGACCACCGCGTCCTGTTTGGTGGCGGCGCCAGCTACTCGGCCCTGCCCCCGCCGGGTCTGAGGCAGACGCTGACCCGGCGCCTGCACGCGGTGTTCCCGCAACTGCGCGATGTGGGCCTGGAACATCTCTGGGGCGGGTATGTGGACATCACCGCCAACCGCGCCCCGCACTGGGGCCGGCTTGCGCCGGAGGTCTATTTTGCCCAGGGCTTCTCCGGCCACGGGGTAGCGGCGGCGAACCTTGCCGGCCAGGTCATCGCCGAAGCCATTGCCGGCCAGGCGGGACGGCTGGATGTGTTCGCGCGCCTGCGGCATCGGCCATTCCCGGGCGGCAGACTGCTGCGGCGGCCGCTGCTGGTGGCGAGCATGGCGCTGCTGCGGCTGCGTGATCTCCTCTAGCGCGCCGCACGCAGAGCGTGACGACCAACGGTCGTCACCTACCGGTTGCCCCATCCTGGCACGTGACCACCAACGGTCGTCACCTACCCACGACACCCCCGCTCCTGGTAGGGGACGACCGTTGGTCGTCACGCCGCTGCTCTGCACCCGCCGAAGGCCGCAAGGCGCTGTGCCGTTCGATGCCCCTCAAGTCCGCCGCCACCCGGCCGCTAACGCCTCGAGCTATCACGTTTCGAGCAGACTCCATGCCCGCTTTGCCGCAGCACGGCTACGCCAACGCCACTGGCGCCGCTCCCTTGCCCCAGCGCATCCTGCTGGTGGAAAACTCGCGCACCTTCACCGGGCTGCTGCGCGAGGCGATCGAGCAGCGTCTGGAACTGCCGGTCTCGGTGGTGTCCAGCCTGGCCGAGGCCGGCCAGCTGCTCGACCAGCGCCAGGACTGGTTCCTGGTACTGACCGGGCTGGTGCTGGCCGACGGTGACCGCGATACCGTCGTCGACTTCTTCGTCGACCGCGGTCTGCCGACCGTGGTGGTGAGCGGCGTCTACGATGAAGACCTGCGCAAGCGGGTGCTCGAGCGCACCATCATCGACTACGTGCTGAAGAACACCCCCGGCAGCGTGGACTATCTGGTCTGGCTGGTGCAGCGGCTGGAGCGCAACCGCCGCATCGCCGCGGTGGTGGTCGACGACTCGCCCTCGGCGCGCGGTTACGCCGCCGCCCTGCTGCGGATGTACGGCCACCAGGTCCACGAGGCCGCCGATGGTGAGCAGGGGCTGGCCGCCATCGAAGCCAACCCCTCCATCCGCCTGGCCATCGTCGATCAGGAAATGCCCGGCATGCAGGGCGTGGAGTTCACCCGCCGCCTGCGCATGCACCGCTCACGCGATACGGTGACCGTCATCGGTCTGTCCGGCAACACCGATCCATCACTGATTCCGCGCTTCCTGAAGAACGGCGCCAACGATTTCCTGCGCAAGCCATTTTCCCGCGAAGAGTTCTTCTGCCGGGTCTCACAGAATGTGGACCAGCTGGAACTGATCGGTACGCTGCAGGATCTTGCCACCCGCGACTTCCTCACCGGCCTGCCCAATCGACGCAGCTTCCTGGAGCAGAGCGAGCACCACCTCGGCCTGCTGCCGACCACGGGTGCGTGGGTGGCGGTGGCGATGGTGGATATCGACCGCTTCAAGCACATCAACGATACCTGGGGCCACGACGGTGGTGACCAGGCGCTGCGCGCGGTCGCCGCCACCGTGGCCGCGCACGCACGCGAGCAGGACCTGGCCTGCCGCTTTGGCGGCGAGGAGTTCTGCCTGCTGGTACCGGGTCTGGCGCCGCAGGATGCGCAGCGCTACTTCGAGCGCCTGCGCCAGGCGATCGCGGCGCTGCACATCGAACTGCCGGGCTCTACCCTGCGTCTGACGGCCAGCATCGGCGTGTGTTGCCTGCGGCCCCAAAGCGACTCGCTGCACGAACTGATCACCGAGGCCGACCGCCAGCTTTATCTGGCCAAGGCCAATGGCCGCGACCGCGTTCACTGCGCGCCGCACGACGACGCCACCACGCCGCTGACCGTCGCATCGCTTTGATCCAGATCAACGCCAGCCCCTGCCGGGCTGGTTACTGTCGCGTCCGTCCGTAATGAGGGAACGCACATGGCACTGCTGGTCTGGCAGGACGAGTTGAACATCGGCATCGAGGTCATCGACCGCCAGCACATGCGCATCGTGGAGATGCTCAACCACCTGCACGTTACCCGGCAGGGCATGCAGCGCGAAGCGGTGGCCGAGGTCATCGATGAGGTCGTGGACTACACGCTGTCCCACTTCGCCTTCGAGGAGGAGTTGATGGAAGAAGCCGGCTACCCGTTCTGTGCCGCACACAAGCGCGTGCACGAAGTATTCGGCAAGCGCGTGGCCGAGTACCGCCTGCGCTTCCAGGCCGGCGAAGACATCACCGAGGAACTGCGCAGCATGTTGTCGCGCTGGTTGTTCAACCACATCCGCGGCGATGACCAGGCTTACGCGGCGCAGGTCAAGCAGCACCTCAACCAGTTCGCCCGCGAACATCAGGGCGGCGGCTGGCTGGGCCGCACGCTCAAGCGGTTCTTCGGCTGAGTCAGCGCCGACGGCGTTGCAGGGCCAGCAACGCACACAGCGTGACCAGCGCGGTCAGACACAGGTAATAGCCTACTGCCACCAGACCAAACCGCTCGGCCAGCCAGGTGGCCAGGTAGGGGGCGGGCGCCGCGCCGAGGATGCCGGCCAGGTTGAACGACAGCGAGGCACCGGTGTAGCGCACGTGCACCGGGTAGATCTCGGCCAGGAATGTGCCGCAGGGGCCGTAGGTGAGTCCCATCAGGAACAGACCCAGCGACAGGAAGGCCAGCACCAGCCACGGACTGCCCGCCTGGAACAGCGGTGCCAGCAGCACGCCAAAGGCGAGGATCAGGCCACTGGCCACCATCATCGTGCGCCGCGTGCCCCAGCGGTCGCCGTACCGGGCCGAGATGGGAATGCCGGCGGCAAAGAACAGGATGCCGACCATCTGCAGCAGCAGAAACTCTTCGCGGCCGTAAGCGAGCGCCGTGGTACCGTAGCCCAGCGCGAAGACGGTCATCAGATAGAACAGCACAAAGGTGGCAAACGCGCCCAGCGTGCCCAGCAGCATCGGCACGCTGTGGTCACGCAGCACGGTCCACATCGGCAGCCGGACCCGGGTGTTCTGCGCCAGCGCACGCTTGAAATCCGGCGTCTCGTGGATGTTCAGGCGCACCCACAGGCCCAGCCCGACCAGCAGCGCGCTGGCCACGAAAGGCACGCGCCAGCCCCACTGCAGGAAGTCCTCGCCCGACATGACCCGCCCGAGCAGCAGGAAGGTACCGGCCGAGAGCAGGAAGCCCAGCGGCGCGCCGAGTTGCGGAAACATGCCATACCACGCGCGCTTGCCGGGCGGGGCGTTCTCGGTGGCCAGCAGCACTGCCCCGCCCCACTCGCCCCCCAGACCCAGGCCTTGGCCAAACCGGCACAGCGCCAGCAATGCCGGCGCCCACAGGCCGATCTGCGCATGGGTGGGCAGCAGCCCGATCAGCACGGTGGACAGGCCCATGGTCAGCAGCGCCGCCACCAGGGTCGCCTTGCGGCCGATGCGGTCGCCGAAGTGCCCGAACACCGCCGATCCCACCGGGCGGGCGATGAAGGCCACCGCGAAGGTGGCCAGCGACTGCAGCAGCGCCGCCTGGTCGCTGCTCTCAGGGAAGAACAGGTGCGGAAACACCAGCACCGCTGCCGTCGCATAGATGTAGAAGTCGAAGAACTCGATGGTCGTGCCGATCAGGCTGGCCAGCAGCACACGGCGCGGTGAGTTCAGGGGTGCAGCGGCAACGGGGGTCGAGGACATCAGGGCACGGCAGCGAGGGGGCCAGCGGATTCTGCCACGCCCGTTCTCCCAACGGCGGCAATGGTTGCAGGCGGAACCAGCACGCTGGCGCCGCGGTGTCCGCCCTGCGCCGCGCAGGTACAATGGTCGGTTCCGCTCCTGCCTGTTGCCGTGACCATGGACATCGTCGTCAAAGAAGAACTCAAGGCCTACATCGACCCGCTGACCGCCGATGAGCACGAGGCCCTGGAGCGCAGCATTCTGGCCGAAGGGTGCCGCGACGCGCTGGTACTGTGGGGCAATGTGCTGGTCGACGGACACAACCGCTACGGCATCTGCAGCAGGCACGGTCTGCCGTTCAACACGGTGCAGAACACGCGCTTCAAGAGCATGGAAGATGTACACCTGTGGATGATCGAGCAGCATCTGGGCCGCCGCAGCGTTTCTGATTTCCAGCGCGGCGTGCTGGCCCTGCGCAAGCGCGACATCCTGGCTGCACGCAAGCAGGAAGAGCAGGCACAGCTGCAGCGCGAAAGCGATGGCACCGCCGAAAGCAGTGTCGATGCCGACACCGACACCCCGCCGTGGGAGCCGGCGCCGAAGCTGAGCCGTGCCGAGCTTGCGCGTGAGGCCAAGTTGAGCACCAGCCAGGTCGGCATGATCGAGCGCATCCACGCGCAGGCGGCGGCCGAGGTGGTTGAAGCGGTCAAGGCCGGGGTGATCTCCATCAGTGCGGCGGCGGCGGTGGCCGATCTGCCCGAGGAGGAACAGCGCGCGGCGGCCGCTGGCGGCAAGGACGAGCTGAAGCAGGCGGCCAAGCGGGTACGTGAAGCCAAACGCAAGCCGCGCGTCCCGAAGCCGGAGCAGGCCGTGGCGGAGCTGGCCGACCCCGATGAGGCTGACGCTGACGATCGTGATGCCCAGGTGCTGGCAGCGCTGGTTGAACTGGGCGAGGACGCACCGACGCTGCGGCGCCGGGTGGTGGCGCTGACGCGGGAGAACGACGCGTTGCGGGCGCAGCTGGCGGCCCTGCGCGGCGGGTGAGAGCAGCTGCCGGGGCGCGTGCTTCTGGCAGGTGACGACCGTTGGTCGCCCCGCAGTTGCACCGGCTTTGTTTTCTTGTCTGAGCGTGTCGACCAACGGTCGTGACCTGCCCGCAGCGCCCCGCCGGTGTTGCCCGGCCGGGCCGAGCGCGCCAGACTGTGTGCATGGACTCTGCCGACGATCCGCGCCGCGCTCAGCTGCGACGCCTGAAAGCCTGGGCGCTGGTGCTGCTGTTGTTGATGTTGGCCGGGTTTGCGGTCAGTCACTGGCAGGGCGAGCGCGGTATCTGGGCGTGGGTGTCGGCCTTCTGCGAGGCGGGCGCGGTGGGTGCGATGGCCGACTGGTTCGCCGTGGTTGCCCTGTTCCGGCGGCCGCTGGGCCTGCCCATTCCGCACACCGCCATCATTCCGCGCGGCAAGGACCGCATCGGTGACAGCCTTGCTGTGTTCGTGCGCGATCAGTTTCTGGAGCCAGCCAGCCTGCTGGCGCGTCTGAAGGTATTCGACCCGGCCAGCCGGCTGGGCAGCTGGCTGGCCGACCCGGTACGCGCACGGATGCTGGCCGACATGGCCCGCGGCTGGGCACTGCAGGCGCTGGACTTCTTCGATGAAGCCGCTGTCCGTCGGCAGCTGCACGGGTTCGTGGTGCAGCAGCTGCGGCAATGGAACGCGGCCAGCACGGCTGGCGAGCTGCTCGGCCTGCTCACCGCTGACGGCCGTCACCAGCGCGTGCTGGATGAAGGGCTGCAGCGCCTGGCCCGGTGGCTGGACCAGCCGGCCGTCAAGGAGCGTGCCTCGCAGCTGATCGTCCGCTACATCCAGCGCGAGTGGCCGACGCTCTCCAGCACCGTCAACTGGGTCAAACCGATCGACGAAATCGGCGACAGCCTGGCCGAACGCCTGGCGCGTGCGGTGCTGGAGGAACTGCAGCAGGTGCTTGCCGAGCCCGGACACCCGCTGCGGCAGGATTACGAACGCTGGCTCTCCGATTACATCCAGCGCCTGCGTCAGGACCCGGCGCTGGCCGAGCGGATCGAGCAGCTCAAGCAGGAAATGATCGATCACCCGGCCCTGCAACAGTACGTGCAAGGCCTGTGGAGCCGTATACACACCAGCTTGCGCACCGACCTTGAACGCGACGATTCAGCGCTGATGGGGCATCTGCAGCGTGGCCTGGCGTCGCTGGGCAGCAGCCTGCAGGCCGACCCCGCGCTGCGCGATGCGCTGAACGAGCACCTGCTTGAAGGTGCACAGCGCCTGACCTCCCGGCTGCGCGACGGCGTTACCGCCCACATCGCCCAGACCGTCAGAGGCTGGGATGAAAAGCACCTGGTCGAACAGCTGGAACTCAGCGTCGGCCGCGACCTTCAGTTCATCCGGTTCAATGGCACCGTGGTCGGCGGCCTGATCGGTCTGCTGCTGCACGCGGCGGCGAGCGCGTTCCAGACATGAACGGTGCGACATAAGCGCTGTCTGCGTCATGCGCTGACATCATGGCTTGTGTCGTTGGTGGACCAGACTGTGATGCCTGGCTGCGACGAGGGTGCCGTGGCTGTCTAGCATCGCCGCCTGCCGTGCATCCGCACGTCTGTCGCGAAGAGGACCGCCATGAAGCTGATCCGTTTTCTCGTTCCGCTGGCCCTGGCCAGCTGTGCCACCACCGCTGCGGCTGCACCGGCGCTGCCGCCGGTGTCGGCCGACGCGCTCGTCTACACTCATGATGAGATGTTCACCTTCGACACCGCTGACTGGCTGTCGCAGCATGCGCCGCATCTGTCCGCGCAGGCCGAGGTCATTGCGCACTGGGCAGGCTACAGCGCGGTGAGTCCCCGCGTACTGCTGGCGCTGATGGAGCAGCAGACCGGCGTGCTGACGCGGCGCCCGCTCGACCGTGAGACCCTGCGGCGCCCGTTCGGCACGCTGGTGGAAGTGTCAGGCTTCAGTGCGCAGACGCGCGAAGTCGCACTGCGTCTGGCCGATTCGATGTTCGACATCGGCCAGAGCAGCGCCACCGGCCCGGTGCGTCTGGCCAGAGGCAATCCCCTGCAGACGCTGATGTTGCTCGCGCCGGCGCCGCCGTCGGCAACCCTGCAGGCGGCAGGCGATGATTTCCAGCGCACCTACGCGCGCCTGTTCGGCAGCGCGCGCGTGGCCTCGCTCCCGTCCTCGGACCGTGCGGCAGACGCCAGAGCCGATACGCTGCCGCCCGCTGACCTGCTGCGCTTTCCATGGCCGGAAGGCAAACGCTGGCACGTCGGGGGCGCCCATGGCGATTCGGGCTCCGGCCGGTATCCGATGAACGCCATCGATTTCTTCGTGCAGGGAGCATGGGGCAGCAACCAGAGCAATTACTGGGTTGCTGCATCGGCCGACGGCACCTTCAAACGGCATTCCTCGTGCATGGCCGAGGTCGTGCACGGCGGCGGTTACTCCACGGTCTACTATCACCTGGGCAACATGCAGCCGCAGACCGGTGCCCAGCTTGAGGTCGGCGCCGCCATCGCCAACCCGGCCAACACGATGCGCCAGGCCTTGTGCAACGGCGGCTTCTCCACCGGCCCGCACCAGCACTGGTCGCTGCGCTACAACGGACGCCCTGTCCACCTCAACGGCGTCACCCTCAACGGGTTCCGTATCGCGGCCACCGGCAACAGCTACGAAACCAGCTGCCGCGTGTTCAACCTGACCCGCAACGGCAGGCGGACGTGCTCGGGCTATTACACCAACCGGGCGCCCTGAGCACCGCCGCGCCCGGCACGGCAGGCGTGTTCCTTTGCGGAGGGAGCACGCCACGGAGATGAAAACCCTTGCTTAACCAAATGCGAATACTTATCATTTAACGGCTGAAGTACGCCCAGCCAGACACCGACCTCCGGGTCCTTCGTTACCGCCCCGTGTACTCCCCGACTGATGCCGCACTGGCTCGCCAGTGCGTCGATGGGAGCGGGCGCCGGTTTGCCGGTGTGCATGCGCATGGCGCTGCCGTTGCTTCCATCGCCCTTTTTCAACTGCATGGACAAGCAACCAATGATGCTGCGCGCTACCCTCCCCGTTCCCACCCTGTTGGCACTGGCCGTCGCCGGCCTGCTGCACAGCCCAGCGGCCCGCGCCGAGCCTGCACCAGATGCGCGCACGCTGGACGCGGTGCAGGTCACCGCCAAGGGTGAGATTCCCAACAGCTACACCGTCAAGTCCGCCAACACCGCCACCCGCCTGGACCTGTCGTTGCGCCAGACCCCGCAGTCGATGACCGTGATCACCCGCCAGCGGCTGGACGACATGGGGCTGTTCTCGCTGTCCGATGTGATGGGCCAGGTCACCGGGGTGCAGGTGCTGGTGACTGACAGCGAGCGCATCAACTACGTGTCGCGCGGCTACAACATCACCAACTTCCAGGTCGATGGCATGCTCAACACCTTCGGTGGGTCGATCAAGACCAACACCGACAATGTGATCTATGAGCGCATTGAAGTGATCCGCGGCGCCACCGGCCTGACCACCGGCGCCGGCGACCCGTCGGGCACCATCAGCTTCGTGCGCAAGCGGCCGACCGACACCTTCCAGGCCGGCGCCAACCTCACCGTCGGCCGCTGGGGCAACCAGCGCCTGGAAGCCGACCTGGGCGGCCCGGTCGCCTGGGATGGTCGCATCCGCGCGCGCGTGGTCGCCGCCAAACAGCAGAGCGACGCGTTCCGCGACGTCTACAAACTGGACAAGGACGTGTTCTACGGCATCGTCCAGGCTGACCTGACCGACAGCACGCTGTTCGAAGTGGGCTACGAATACCAGTCGCCCCGCACCACCGGCGTGACCTGGGGCGTGGTGCCCTATTGGGGGGCTGACGGCAAGCCGGCCAACCTGCCACGCTCGACCAATCTGTCGGCCTCGTGGAGCGCCTGGCCGATCATCGAAAAGACCCGCTTTGCGCGCGTCGAGCAACAACTGGGCAGCGGCTGGGCCCTCAAGGGCACCTACACCCACGCCGACCGCGATACCGACGGCAGCGTCTGGTACGGCGCGTCGGGCTATCCGCGCGCCGACGGCACCGGGGTCAGCGCCTTCATCTCGCACTTCAACGAAACCAGCACGATGGACGTGTTCGACGTCAACCTCGGCGGCCCGTTCAAGCTGTTCGGCCGCGAGCACGAGCTGGTGTTCGGCGTCGGTCAGTCGCTGCGCAAGGGTGAATCGGAAGCCACCGACTTCGACTACGACGATGCGTATGCCATGGTGCCGGACTGGCGCAACTGGACCGGCGATGTGCCGCGCCTGCCGGTGACCCGGCTGGGCTACCTCGGCTCGGCCAATGAACTGCGCCAGCGTGCGGCATATCTGGCTGCGCGCCTGCAGCTGGCCGATCCCCTGCTGGCGGTGCTCGGTGCCCGCTATGGCAGCTGGGAAACCACGTCGTGGCGCTACAACCACGACGATGCAGGCAATCTGACCAGCACCGTGCGCAGCGGTTACAAGCCGGAGAACTCGTTTACTCCGTATGCCGGCCTTGTCTACGATTTCAACAGCATCTTCAGCGGCTATGTGAGCTACACCGATATCTTCCAGCCGCAGAACTACCGCGACCGGAACAACACCTATCTGGAGCCGGTGGTCGGCAGGATGTACGAAGCGGGCCTCAAGGCCGAGTTCTTCGATGGCCTGCTCAATGCATCCGCCGCGGTGTTCGAGGGTGAGCAGGACAATGTCGCCGAGATCGACGACTCGGTCCCGGCGAACTCCCTGCCCAACGGCGACCAGGCCTATCGGTCGAGCGGCAAAGGCAACAAGGTCAAAGGCTGGGAGCTGGAAACCCAGGGCAGCATCGGCGAGAGCTGGAACCTCTCTGCGGGTTACTCGCACACCACGATCCGCAACCGCGGCGGCGTCCTGCTGAAGACCACCACCCCGCACGACATGCTGCGTCTCAACGCCAGCTGGCGCCCGGGCGGCATCGACGGCCGCTACTGGCTGGGCGGCGGTGTGACCTGGCAGGACAGGATCTGGAACACCAGCACCAAGGCGGACCGCAGCAAGGAAAACATCACCCAGCCTGCGTACTACCTGGTCAACCTGGCCGGCGGCTACCGCTTCAACGAAAACTTCAGCGCGCAGGTGAACATCAGCAACCTGCTGGACAAAAAGTACTACAACAACGTCGGCTTCTACCAAGGCGTTTACTGGGGCGAACCGCGCAACGTCACCCTGACCCTGCGCTGGAAGCTCTGACCTGATGGATGCCGCTGGCGGCGTGGCCAGCGGCTGGCCAGGGATGGCCTCTGCCGGCGCACGCGGTGCACCGGTTCCTTGCAACATCGCAGCCCGCATTCAACCAGGTACCTCGTGGACAGCTCGCCAGACACCGCCAGCATGAACTCCAGCAGCCCCGCCGCCGTGCCGCCGCGCCGCGTGGCGGCCTTCCTCGCCCACCCCGCCTGGGATGTGTTCTGGCGCAGCATGGCCGCCATCTTCGGCGGCTACGCCCTGGCCGCCATGACCAGCGTGTTCTGCGCGGTGGTGTGGACCGGCGCGCGCGGCCAGGCCGTGCTGACCGGCATGCTGCTGGCCATTCTGGCAGCAGCCGGCGCTGCGCTCTGGGCGTTCGCCACACGCAGCGCACTGCGGGCCTGGGTGGGCATCGCACTGCCGACGGCCGTGATGGCCGTCATTGCCTGGCTGCTGGGGGCCTGGACATGAAAAACGGATTCCGCCAATCGATGGCCTGGCTGCACACCTGGACCGGCCTGCTGGTCGGCTGGTTGCTGCTGCTGATCTTCATGGCGGGCACCGCCAGCTATTACCGCGAGGAGATCAGCCGCTGGATGCGTCCGGAGCTGCCTCGCAGCACGGTGAGCACCGACGCGGCCGCCGGGCACGCCGTACAGTTCCTTCAGGCCAGCGCTGGCCAGGCAGAGACCTGGTTTGTCACGCTGCCGCAGCCACGCAACCCCGCGATGACCGCGTTCTGGCGCAATCCCGAGGCGTTGGCGGACCCCAGCAAGGGGCGTCGCGGGCGCTTTGGCAATGCCACGCTCGACCCCGCCAGCGGCGAGCCGCTGCAGTCGCGCGAAACCCGCGGCGGCGACTTCTTCTACCGCCTGCATTTCGACCTGCACTACATTCCGGTGATGTGGGCGCGTTACCTGGTTGGGTTCTGCGCGATGTTCATGCTGGTGGCGATCATCACCGGGGTCATCACCCACAAGAAAATATTCAAGGACTTCTTCACCTTCCGCAAAGACAAGGGGCTGCGCTCCTGGCTCGATTTCCACAACGTCAGCGCGGTGATGGGGCTGCCCTACCACGCGATGATCACCTACACCGGCATCGTGACGCTGATGATCATGTACCTGCCGTGGGGGGTGAAGGTGGCCTATCCGCAGGACGAAGCCGCGTTCTACGCCGAAGCGTTTGGCGGCATGAGTGAAGTGACCACCGTGGCCGAGGGTCGCGCCACGCCGATGCCGATCGCACAGCTGCTGGACAGCGCGCGGGCGCACTGGAAAGGCCAGGACGTGGCGGGCTTCAGCGTTACCCATCCAGGCGCGGCCAATGCAGTGATCGACATCCAGCAGCGCGATGGCCGACGGCTTTCCATCGATACACCCGCGCTGCGCTATGACATGGTCAGCGGTCGCCTGCTGGAGCAGACGCCGGCATCCGGTGCCGCCACCGCAACACGCGGCGTCCTGTACGGGCTGCACCTGGCCCGCTTCGCTGACTGGGGCCTGCGCGCCCTGTTCTTTCTCTCCGGCCTGGCTGGCTGCCTGATGGTCGCAAGCGGTGTGGTGCTGTGGGCAGTGAAGGAACGCCCCAAGCATGCCAAACGGGGCCGCATCGGCTTCGGCCTGCGCCTGGTCGATGCGCTGAACATCGGCGCTGTCGCGGGCCTGCCGATCGCATTTGCCGCCTATTTCTGGGGCAACCGGCTGTTGCCGCTGGGGATGGCCGAGCGAGCCAGCGCGGAGGCCGATGTGTTCTTCTACGCCTGGGGCACGGCGCTGTTCGCCGCCTTCGTCTGGCCACGGCGCTTGATGTGGGCCTGGCAGCTGTACATCGGTGCGGCTGCCTTTGCACTGGTGCCGGTGGTCAACGCCCTGACCACCGGTGCGCACCTGGGTGTGACGCTGCGCAACGGCGACTGGGCGCTGGCTGGCATTGACCTGTCGATGCTGGCGTTCGGCGCGATGCTGGCGCTGTGCGGCTGGCGCATGCAGATCTGGCAGCCGGCGCTGAGCGCTGCGGAAAAGAAGAAGCGCGCGGCAGCTGCCGCTGCGTCCGCGTCGGGAGCACGGGCATGATGATCCTGGCGCTGGGGTTGAGCTTTTCGGCTTTCACCGCCCTGTCGTTTGCGATGGAAAAACACCAGCTCGAGCTGCATGGCAGGCAAGCCGCCTCGGTGACGCGGCGACGACTGTGGCAGCTCGCCGGCTGGGCGCTGTTGACCGTCGCCTTCGCGCTGAGCGTGGTCGACCATGGCTGGGCACAGGGGCCGGTGCTGTGGTTGGGCGCAATGACGGTGTCCGGCATGCTGTTGGCCCTTGGACTGTATCCCTACCGTCCGCGCTGGATCGTGCCGGCGGCCTGGGTGCTTCCGATCATCGGCCTGCTGGCCGCGCTGGCGTGACCCTTCCGAAGAGCAGCCGACCGTGGGGTCGGCTCTACCACAGCGTGCCGTCACGGCAGCCGCTTGAGCTCCCAGGCGCGATGGATGCGGGCGTTGCGCTCGAAATCCGGAGCGATGGTCCTGGCGGAGATTTCGCGGCAACGCGCGAAGCCGGCAATCGCGTTCTCTTCCAGTTTGAAACGGCGGAAGTTGTTGGAGAAATACAGCACGCCCTCAGGTGAGAGCCGCTCGACCGCTGCACGCAGCAGCCGCACCTGCTCGCGCTGCACGTCGAAGTCCTCTGCCCGCGACGAATTGGAAAACGTCGGCGGGTCACAGAAGATCACGTCGTACTGACCACGGTCGGCTTCCAGCCACGCCATCGCATCGGCCTGCACGAGAAGATGCTGGCTGCCGCCCTGCCCGTTCAAGGCCAGGTTGTCATAGCACCATTGCAGGTAGGTGGCCGACAGGTCGACGCTGGTGGTGCTCGCCGCCCCGGCCACCGCTGCCTGCACGCTGGCCACACCGGTGTAGCAGAACAGGTTGAGGAAGCGCTTGCCGCGCACCTCGCCCGCCATCTGCCGGCGCAGCGGGCGATGGTCCAGGAACAGGCCGGTGTCCAGGTAGTCGAACAGGTTCACCTGCAGCAACGCGTCGTTCTCGCGCACGGTGATGAACTCCTCGCGCTGCTCGAAGCGCCCGTACTTGCTGCCGCCCTTGCCGCGCTCGCGCGACTTCATCGCCACCTGCTCCGGCGGCACGCCAAAGACCTCGCGGGCGGCCGACAGCAGCTCGTTGCGGCGCCGACGCACGTCGTTCTCCGGAATGGCGGCCGGTGCCGCGTATTCCTGCACATGCAGGAACGTACGGCGCTTGCCGCCATCCTCTTCGTAGACGTCGATGGCGGCTGCGTACTCGGGCAGGTCGGCATCGTAGGCGCGGAAGCAGGTGATGTTCTCGCGCGCGCGCCAGCTCTTGAGTTTCTTCAGGTTCTTGCGCAGGCGGTTGGCCACCATCTGCGCGCCTTCGCTGAGCTCGCGTGGCTGTGCCGGGTCGCGCCCCGGCACGGCCACGGGGTCGCAGACGATCAGCGCGCACTCCAGCGCGCCGTTGAACATCTGATACTTCTTGCCAGCGCGCAGACCCGTGGCGAAGGCCAGTTCTTCATTGCCGCACAGCAGGCTGGCGCGCCACTGCGGCACCGCCTTCTGCAGCGCGCTGCCCAATGCACGGTACAACGCCGGGTCGGCGGCCAGACGCTCGTCGTACGGCGGATTGCAGACCACGCAGCCGATCGCCTGCGGCGGCGCTGCCAGATCGGCTACGTCGGCGCGGGTGAAGCGGATGGCGTGGGCCACGCCGGCGACCTCGGCATTCTCGCGGGCCGCCTCGATCGCCAGCGGATCGATGTCACTGCCCTGGATGACAGGCTGCAACGCCGCCAGACCCGCGCTCTCACGCTCGCGTGCCTCGGCCAGCAGCGCTTTCCAGCCGGCCTTGTCAAAGCCGAGCCAGCGGCTTGGCGGCAGGCTGCCGTGGCGCATCAACCCGGGCGCCACATCCGCGGCCATCAGCGCGCCTTCGATCAGCAGGGTGCCACTGCCACACATCGGGTCGAGCAGACCGCCACCGGCGGCATGCAGCCTGGGCCACTGGCCGCGCAGCAGCAGCGCGGCGGCCAGGTTCTCCTTCAACGGCGCCTCGTGCGCCGCGCCGCGCCAGCCGCGCCGGTGCAGTGGGCCGCCACCAAGATCGATGGAGACACTGGCCCGCCCCTTGCGCAGCGACAGGTTGACGCGCACATCCGGCAGGTCTGTGTTGACCGACGGACGCTCCAGCCCTTCACCGCGCATGCGGTCGACGATGGCGTCCTTGATCCGCTGGGCAGCAAACCGCGCGTGGGTGATCCTGTCACCGGACACATGGGCGTCCACCGCCAGGGTGTGCTCGGGCAGCAGGTGCTGGTGCCACGGCAAGGCGCGGATGCCGTGATACAGCGCGTCCTCGTCGGGGCACTCGAACTCGGCGATCGGCCACAACACGCGGCTGGCCAGCCGTGACCACAGCACGATGCGCTGGGCCTGGGCCAGCTCGCCCTCGGCGTTGACACCGGCGATGGTCGCGGTGGCCTTGGCCAGGCCCAGGGCCGACAGCTCGTCGGCAAGCAGGTATTCGAGGCCCTTGGCGCAGGAAACGAAGAAGTTCACGGGATGAAGTCACCGATGGTCGGCGCACGGCTGGCCGCCATGACGCGCAGAAGTGGGGGCCGCAGGCACGGCCGAGGGGTCCGCGCCAACGGCAGCGGCAGCCCCATTGTAGTCAATGTGGCCGCGGCCGCCCCGTCGGGGTGCGCAGGGCGCTGTTCACAGCCGGCGCAGCAGTGCCGCAAAGGCGTCCGCCGAGGCCTGCACGTGGTTGGCGAGCCGGTGGCCGTCGTCCAGCAGCAGCAGCGGCGCACTGCGCCGCTGGGCCCAGCCGATCACCTCGGCGACCGGGATCAGCTCGTCATGCCAGGCATGGACCACGCTGGTGGGCACATCGGCCGCATCCAGCGCGGGCATCGGGCCCATCGTGGTCGGCGGCACCATCAGGAACAGGCCGGCCACTGGCACCTGCAGCGACGCGATGGCCGAGATGTAGGCGCCCAGACTGGAGCCGGCCAGCACCACCGGCCCGCGCGCGGCCGCCGCGGTGGCCAGCGCGATCAGCCGCTGCAACCGGGCGGGCACATCGCCCACCCGGCTGACCGCCTGCATCGCATCGAGATCGGTGAAATCAGGACGCTCGTGGGTCCAGCCCAGCGACTGCGCCACGTCGGCCAACGCGGTGACCTTGGTGGCGTCCGGGCCGCTTTCAAAGCCGTGGGAGAGAATGCAATGGCCGCGGCTCATCGGCGCGCCCGCGCGGGGGAAGAGAGGGATTTCATGCGCTCATGCTAGTGCTAGCATCGTCGCATGCCTACCCCGTTGTTGCCCGGCCTGCGTCTGCAGCCCCTCCCCTACCACGACCGCCTGGCCGAGCGCCGCAGCAGTGCAGTGCAGCTGGTGGTGATTCACTGCACCGAACTGCCCGACCTCGCAACGGCCCGCGCGTACGGCGAGCGCGTGTTGTATGACAGCGGCACCGGCAACAGCGGGCACTTCTACATCGACCGCGACGGCAGCGTGGTGCAGTACGTGGCACCGGAACGGATCGCTCACCACGTGCGCGGCATGAATGCCGAGAGCATCGGCATCGAGCTGGTCAACAGCGGGCGCTACCCGGACTGGTTCGACAGCCGCCATCAGGGCATGGGCGAAGCCTATCCCGAGGCGCAGCTGCAGGCGCTGGAAGCGCTGCTGCAGGCGCTGCAGACCCGGTACCCAGGCCTGCACACGATTGCCGGTCACGACCAGCTGGACCTGGAACAGGTGGCGGCCAGCGATGATCCGGCGATCAACGTGGCGCGCAAGCGCGACCCGGGTCCGTTGTTTCCGTGGTCGCGCGTGCTGGCGGCCACCCGCCTGCGGCGGTGGCCCGGGGGAGACTGAGGGCGGCCCCGGCAACAGGCGGAGCAGCCCGGATCAGTCGCCCAGACTCTGCAGCAGCAAAGCCGTCTTCGTGGTGCGCTGGCCTTCCAGTGAAACCAGCGCGTCCGGGACCGTCACCTTGCCGGCCGCCGCGCTCTGGTTGCGTACCGCCACCAGCATGGTGAACGCCTGGTGCGGTGCGCCCTTGACCTGCACGCAGCCGACGTAGCTGTCATCATCCCAGTGCACGCCGGTGAAGCCGGGCTCGCCACAGTCGATGTCCAGCACCTGCAGACCAAGGCCCGGATGGTCGACAAGGTCGACGGCGTAGATCTGGATCGCGCCGCTGGTGGCGGTCGACGCCGGTACCTTGATGCGCACCACCGCCGTTTCGCCGATGGCCAGTTCCGGGAAGTCGACCTGCTGCAACGGGGGTTGCGCCTGCTGCGCCAGGACCGGTGCGCTGATGGCAGCCAGTGCGGCCAGCGCGATGGCATAAGAAATGCGTCGAGTCACGAGCGATCTCCAGAGTGGAAGGAAATCCGATCGTGCCCCGCGGAGATATCAGGCAAACAATCCGGAAACGACCAATGGCCGCAACTGCGCGCGGGCGCACATTGCTACCCAATTCGCGTCACGTTTTTCGCTGGGCGTGGCGCCACCTCACGCACGCGTCGCCACTGCAGGCACGTCGACTGCGTCACCGGCGCAGTATTGGCAGCGCCGTACCCTGCGGCCACACTCAGCCGCTGCACGCCACCGGTCGGGTGCGGTCGGCGACCCAGCCGCTCCAGGAATCGGCATAGATGCGCGCACCCGCCAGACCGGCATGTTCCATCGCCAGCGCCAGATGGCAGGCAGTGACGCCCGAGCCGCACATCAGCACCACCTGCGTCGGTTGATGTGCGCCGATCACCGCCTGCAGCTCCGCTCTGAGCTCGTCGGCCGGCCGCATCCGTCCGTCCTGCACGTTCAGCGCGAAAGGACGGTTCACCGCGCCGGGCACGTGGCCCGCAACCGGGTCCAGCGGCTCGACCTCACCGCCGAACCGCTCCGGCGCACGCGCATCCACCAGCCAGCCCGGAGCGTGCTTGAGCCGGTTGGCGATCTCCTCGCTGCCGGCCACCTGCTGCATGTCGAACCGGCCCGGATACGGAGCGAGCGCGGACGGCGCGGCCGCACGATCGGTCACCGGCAGACCCTGCGCCTGCCACGCCGCGAAGCCGCCATCGAGCACCGCTGCACGGCGATGGCCCAGCAGGCGCAGCAGCCACCATAGCCGCGCAGCGGCCATGCTGCCGTCGGCCGCGTCATACACCACCACCTGGGTCTGCGGGCCGATACCCCAGCGGCCCAGCGTGGCGCTGAACGCCTCACTGTCCGGCAGCGGGTGACGACCATGGCCGATGCGCGACAGGTCGGAGAGATCCTCGTTGAGGTCGGCATGAACGGCACCCGGCAGGTGCCCGGCCGCATGCAGCGCGCGACCCGCCCGCGGATCGGCCAGCGAGAAACGTGCATCGATCACCCGGATCGCATCGGCTCCGGGTGGCGGTTCGGCGAGCACAGCCGCCAGGCTGTTCGCATCGACAAGCGTGGTCCAAGGCAGTTCGATCACGGTCATGGCAGTTGCTCCAGGCGACGTCGCAGGTTGTACAGAATGGCAGCGGTCGCGCCCCAGATGCGCTGGCCGGGCCAGGCATATTCCAGGACATGACGCACGCGGCCACGATGATTGATTTCCACCTGGCGCAGGTTTTCCGGCGCCATCAGATAATCGAGCGGCACCTCGAAGACCTCGGCGACCTCGCTGGGCTGCGCGACCGGCACGAAATCCGGGTCGACCACCGCAACCACCGGGGTGACGCGGTAGCCGGTGATCGTCACAAACGGGTCCAGATACCCCAGCGCCTGCACCTGATCGGCCGGCAGGGCGATTTCTTCCTGGCTTTCGCGCAGCGCTGCCGCCACCGCGTCGCGGTCGTCCGGTTCAGTGCGGCCGCCGGGAAAACCAACCTGCCCGCCATGCTGCCGCAGCGTCTCGGTGCGACGCGTCAGGATCACCTGGGCCCCATCGGCACGCGGCACGATGCCGGCCAGCACGGCCGCTTCCACCAGCGGGCCGGACGGCAGCAGGTCATCAAGCTCACTGCGGTTCCAGCCATCGCCCTGCGGGACATGGTCGAGCGGATGCAATGCCTGCAGCAGACGCGCGTGGTCGGCGAGCGGGCCCCGCAGTGACTGCCGCAGCTGCTCGCGCAGGGGCAGCACCTTGTGCAGGATGTGGCTGCGCTGCGTGGCGCTCATTGAAGGCCAGCCGGCGATTTCGTCGATATGGCGCAGGCAGCCGCTGCAGTGCTGGTGCATGTCCAGCGCGCAGACACCGATACAGGGGGATGGCACGACACGCGCCGCAGGTTCCTTTGAGTGCACCCGGCAACAGTAGCGCGAAAGCGGGGCGAAAAGGCGAACGCGGGCTTAGTTGCGGACGGCGCGCCGGTACCTGCCGCGGGTGGGACCGCCTGCGCGGCGGCCGCGTCGCAGGCACAAAAAAACGCCGGTGCACAGCACCGGCGTTTCGGGTCGAGCGCAGCAGATTACTTGACGCTGACCAGCTTGATCTCGAACTGCACGGCCACGTTCGGCGGGAACGGGGTGCGCGGGTCGGCCCCGTACGCCTGTTCCGGCGGCAGGGTAACTTCCCACTTCGAACCGGCCGGCATCTGCAGCAGCGTGTCACGCATGGCCTTCATTTCGACCTCGCTGACCTTGATCGCCGGGATCTGCTGGGCCGGACGGGCTTCGCTCGGACGCTCGCCGTACGGGAACGGGCCGGCCACTTCCAGCTGCACGGTGCTGGCCTGGGTCGGCTTGGCGCCGCTGCCGGACTCGATCACGCGGTACTGCACGCCGCTGGCCAGGGTCTGCACGCCGGACTTGGCGCGGTTCTGGGTCAGGAACTGGGTGCTCTTGGTCTTGTTGTCAGCGGCAGCCTTGTCGTACTCGGCCTTGGCAGCCTGGGCACGAGCCTGCTCGCGCTGCTGGAACGCTTCAACCGCCGGACGCAGCTGGTCGGCAGTGATGCCCGGCTGCTTCTTGGCGTAGGCGTCCTGCAGACCCTTCACCACCGAGTTGATGTCCAGCTGCTCACCACGACCGGTCAGCTCCGCCAGGTTGTTGCCGTAGTCGTAACCGAAGTAGTAGCTCAGCTTGCCCTTTTCGGACGTGATGTCCTGGGCGAAGGCATTGCCCGTCAGGGCCAGGGCCGCGACGGCGACCGCGATAGAACGCAACTTCATCAAACAATTCTCCAGGGGTGGTAACTCAGGGAGCGGTTGGTCAGAAATATCAATTCGCCGCCCTGAGGCGACGGGTTAGCATAGCCGTGGAGACCGTGAACCGCCACTAACGACGCATGCTTCGACAGAGAAAATCTGAAGGAGTTCAATATCACTTTTTTTTAACGTTTTCTGAGAGTTAACGTCGTCCCCACCTCCTGGTTGGTGCCGACACCGGTCTGCTCCCCACTGCTCCGCCCCACACGACCCGCTGAACATGACCCGTAATCCCAAGCCTGCCGCGCTGTTTGCCCAGGTCCAGGCAGATGACCTTGATGCCGCACTGGCCGCCGGCCTGATGGAATACCGGCCTGCTCCTGACGACACCCTGTGCGTTCCGGGCCACCCCGAACTGCCGCAGACGCTGCTGCAGACGCAGGCACGGCTGCGCGCTGCATGGCAGGCCCGTGAGCGTTACCGCGATAGAGCCGTGCGCCTGGCGCGCAGACAGGCCGAACGCGACGCACGTCGTCCGCCGCCTCCGCCGCCGGACGGCAAGGTGGTACTCCCCTCGGCCGCAGCGGCCATTCTGGCGCGGGCCAAGGCGCGCGCCGCTGGCGGTCAGCCCTGATGGCGGCCGCGCGCGCGCCGGCGCGGCGCCCCTCGAAGATGCCGCGCGCCGACGTGGTGGAGATGTTCACCCGTCTGCGCGAGCTCAATCCGCATCCGAAGACCGAGCTGGAATACAGCAGCCCCTTCGAACTGCTGGTGGCCGTGGCACTGTCGGCACAGGCGACCGATGTGGGCGTCAACAAGGCCACCCGTCGCCTGTTTCCGGTGGCCAACACCCCCGCAGCGATGATTGCGTTGGGCGAAGACGGTCTGAAGCCCTACATTGCGACCATCGGCCTGTTCAATGCCAAGGCCAAAAACGTCATCGCCACCTGCGCGATGCTCCTGGAAAGGCACGGGGGCGAGGTACCCCGTGAGCGCGAGGCCCTGGAGGCCCTGCCCGGCGTCGGACGCAAAACCGCCAACGTGGTGCTCAACACCGCCTTCGGCGAACCGGCGATGGCCGTCGACACCCACATCTTCCGGGTCGCCAACCGCACCGGGCTGGCGCCGGGCAAGGACGTGCGTGCGGTGGAGGATGCCCTGCTGCGGGTCATCCCGGCTGAATTTCTGCTCGATGCGCACCATTGGCTGATTCTCCACGGACGCTACGTCTGCAAGGCGCGCAAGCCGGATTGCCCCAACTGCGTCATCGTCGACCTGTGCCGGTTCAAAGACAAGACGCCGCCGTCCTGACGCACGACCAGTACAGAAAAGCCCCCGGCGATGCCAGGGGCTTGTTTCACAGCAGACCCGCTGACGCGTGTTACCAGGCGAACTGGGTACGCAGTGCGTATTGGCCGGTCCTGTCGCCGGTGACCTCGTTGTCACCCTTGGTGTAGTTAAGCATGAAGCGCAGGTTGGGATTGACGTAGTAGTTCACACCCATCAGCCAGCTGCTCACTTCGCGGTTGAGCGTCTCGTTCTCGGCATTGTCGTAACGTGCGGTCAGTTCCCACAGGCCCTTGTCGGCGACCTTCGGCGAAGCGAACACACCGGTGGCCGGCTTGTAGGCCTTGTGACCGCCGTTGAGCATCAGGCTGCCCTGCACGTAATAAGTGGTGACGTCCTGGTCCCGGCCGCCGGGCTGGCCGAAGGTGGCATCGGCGTACTCGGCCTGGAAGAAGGCCGGACCAAACGAACCGGCAGCCTCGACCGCGTAGACGTCCACGGTATTGCGGCTGGCGCCGGTGGTGGTGGCGATGGTCTGCGACGGACCGCGACGGCCGGCATAACTGGAGCTGGCAACGAGGTCGGCCGAGCCCTTGTTGGCATCTTCGCGGCTGAACCAGGCGCCCAGATGCAGGGTGCGGTCGTCGGTGTTGATCGGCGCAAAGGTCACGCGGCCCGCCACACCGGTGCCCTCGTTGCGGCTGGCCGCCGCGCCACGCAGGTTGAACACGCTCAGGCCGGCGGTGTAGTTGTCACCGGCGCGCTGGTAGCCCACACCCTGCTGGAACTGGCGACCGCTGAACAGACCGGTCGCCGAGGCAAACGGGCGCTCCATCATCAGCAGTTCGTTGGAACTGGTCAGTTCCTCCATCGCGCGGTACGGCTTGAAGTGACCAATGGTGAACCTGCCGCCCAGTGCGGAGCGTGCCAGGTAGGCATCGCGCAGGCCGTCGAGGTTGCTGCCGGCCGAGAAGTCCTGTTCCAGTTTGTATTCCCACCCGTAGGCTTTGCCGGCCAGGGTCAGGCGGGCACGGCGGAATTCGGTGGTGCCGGTGGTATCGGCGATGTCGCGGTCGAAAGCATAGGCATCGAAGTGGATGCGGCCACCGACCGAGACCTCGAATTTCTTGTCGGCCGAGGTGACCTTCAGGCCGCCCTTGGTTTCGATCTTCGGTGCATTGTTGACCAGCTTGTCCAGCGCTTCGGCGGTATCGATGTTGACGCCCGACTGCGCGTCATCACGTTCTTCCAGCTCCACCAGCTTGGCCTGCATGGCCGCCAGCTGGTCACGCAGTTCGGCAATCTGCTGGTCACGCGTGTGGGCAGCGGCAGCGGTAAGACTGGTGGTGCCCATGGCGACGCCGAGCGCGGCAGCCAGAAGGGAATGACGCATGGGAAAGCTCTCCGGGTAAGGGTCAGTTGAACAACTGGCTCTGCCGGTGCCGCTCCTGGTCAGAGCATGAACGGTCCGTCAAAGATGCGTTAAATGGTCATCGGCGTTGATGACGGTCCGATGCCGGATGGATGACAACGCGATGACACGCACGCCTTGCCGTGCCGGCAGACGGCGATGGGGTGCCCGCCTCGGGCTGTCACGGTTCGGACATGCAGGTGACGCTGCGGCGTCATCAAACGGTTATGGAATGTGCACCGTCACGACGGGCAGCCGCCTGTCGACCACCCAGGAGCCGTTCCCGTGATCCACGCCTTCAAGTCGCGCGCCGCCATCGCCATGCTGGCCGTGTCGTGTGTCTTTGCCGCCAACGCCAACGATGTGACCGGCGCGGGTGCTTCCTTCATCTTTCCGGTAATGTCCAAGTGGTCGGCCGACTACAAGGCCGCCACCGGCAAGCAGGTCAACTACCAGTCCATCGGTTCCGGCGGTGGCATTGCGCAGATCAAGGCGCGCACCGTTGACTTCGGTTCCTCCGACGCACCGCTCAAGCCGGAAGAACTGGCTGCAGCCGGCCTGGTGCAGTTCCCCTCGGTGATCGGCGGCGTGGTGCCGGTGGTCAACGTGCAGGGCGTTGCACCGGGCGCGCTCAAGCTCGATGGCGCGGTGCTGGCCAACATCTTCCTGGGCAACATCAGGAAGTGGAATGACCCGGCCATCGCTGCGCTCAACAGCGGCCTGAACCTGCCCGACCTGCGCATCACCATCGTGCACCGCTCCGACGGTTCGGGCACCACCTTCAACTTCGTCAACTACCTGTCCAAGGTCAGCCCGGAGTGGAAGAGCAAGGTCGGCGAAGGCACCTCGGTGCAGTGGCCGGCCGGCATCGGTGGCAAGGGCAACGAGGGCGTGGCCGCCTACGTGCGCCAGATCAAGGGCGGCATCGGCTACGTCGAACTGTCCTACGCCCTGCAGAACCGTCTGGCCCATGCGCAGATGCGCAACGCCGCCGGTCGCTTCGTGCAGCCCTCGGATGCGTCCTTCGCCGCTGCCGCCGCGAGCGCCAACTGGGGCGCGACGCGTGACTTCCACCTGGTGATGACCAACGCACCGGGCAACGATTCGTGGCCGATCACCGCGACCAACTTCATCCTGATGCAGAAGCAGCCGCGCAATGCCGCCAGCGCCAAGGCCGCGCAGGACTTCTTCAAGTGGGTGTACACCAATGGCGATGCGCAGGCCCGCTCGCTGGACTACGTGCCGCTGCCGGACCCGCTGGTCCGCCAGATCGAGACCTACTGGTCGCAGAACCTGAAGTACTGATCCGCCGAAAAAGGCCCCCGCAGGCCGGGCAGCGGCAGGGACTCTCTCCCCCTGCCGGTGCCTCCCGGGCGTGTGACCCCACCGGTCATGCGCCCGTTCTGCGTTTCATGAGTCGTTGCCAAGCCTGCCCACAACGCGCTGATCACCGCGCAGTCGGGGGATGCGAACCCGGAACAATCCGCGCCGCCGACGCCGGCCGGGGGCATGAAAGCCTTGTCAGAGCGTGATCGGGGTCATGCCTGTCATCAACGTCATCAGGCTGTAACAAAAACATCATTTCATAGCCGCAACCGCCGGAACGCCCGGCCCTACCCCGCTATGGAGTGACGCATGAAACTGCACCCGGCCGGCCTTGCCGCCCTTTCCCTGGCCATTGCGCTGGGCCTGTCGGCCTGTGGCGACAAGCAGGCTGCCCCGCAGCCGCCCACCGATGCCAGCGCCGCCGCACCGGCCGCAGGAGACCGGGTGTCGGCCGAAGTGTCGGGCGCCGGCGCCTCCTTCATCTTCCCGCTGGTTTCCCGATGGTCGGCCGACTACAACGCCGCCACGGGCGCCCGGATCAACTACCAGTCCATCGGCTCCGGCGGCGGCATCGCGCAGATCAAGGCCGGCACGGTCGATTTCGGCTCCTCCGACAAACCGTTGAGCAGCGAAGAACTGGCGCAGGAAGGCCTGGTCCAGTTCCCGTCGGCGATCGGCGGCGTAGTGCCGGTGGCCAACATCGAAGGCCTGGAAGCGGGCAAGCTGCGGCTGACCGGCGCCCTGCTGGCCGACATCTTCGCCGGCAGGATCAGCACCTGGGACGACCCTGCGCTGGCCGCCGTGAACCCGGGCGTGAACCTGCCGGCAGGCAAGATCACCGTCGTCTACCGCTCCGATGGTTCGGGCACCACGTTCAACTTCACCAATTACCTGTCCAAGGTCAGCCCGGCCTGGAAGAACGGCGCCGGCGAAGGCACCTCGGTACAGTGGAGCGGCGGCGTCGGCGGCAAGGGCAACGAGGGTGTGGCGAGCTACGTGAAGCAGATCAAGGGCGCCATCGGCTATGTAGAGCTGGCCTACGCGCTGCAGAACGCCATGCCGTACGCCTCGCTGCAGAACGCCGCCGGCAACTGGGTTGAACCCAGCGCCGACACCTTCGCTGCGGCTGCCGCGAGCGCAGACTGGGCCAGCGCCAAGGATTTCAACCTGGTCATCACCAATGCACCCGGTGAGCAGGCGTGGCCGATCACCGCCACCAACTTCATGCTGATGAAGAAGCAGCCCAAGGATGCCAAGCGCAACCAGGATGCCCTGGCGTTCTTCAAGTGGGCCTTCGAGAACGGCCAGGCCCAGGCCAGTGCACTGCACTACGTGCCGCTGCCGGCCGAGCTGGTCAGCCAGATCGAAGCCTACTGGGCCGCCGAGCTGAAGTGATGCCGACACGGTGCCCGCCCAGGGCGGGCACCGCTCAGCCTTCCGATGCACCTTCCCGCCCTTTCTGGCCCTGCAGTCACCCAATGAACTCCATCGCCCAGCCGGTAGCCGCACCTTCGTCGCGTGACACGCGCGATGCCCGCAACGACACACTGTTCCGATGGGTGCTGGTGGGCACCGTCATCTTCGTCCTGGTCGCGCTGGCCTGTGCCGCCCTGTCGATGCTGTGGGGCGGCCGCCACGCCCTGCAGAGCCAGGGCCTGAGCTTCTTCTTCTCGGCCGAGTGGAACCCGGTGGAGAACAAGTTCGGCGCACTGGTGCCGATCTACGGCACCCTGGTCACCGCCCTGATCGCCATGCTGATCGCCGTGCCGATCAGCTTCGGCATCGCCTTTTTCCTTACCGAGGTCGCCCCGCGCTGGCTGCGCGGCCCGGTCGGCACCGCCATCGAACTGCTGGCCGGCGTGCCTTCGATCATCTACGGCATGTGGGGCCTGTTCGTGCTGGTGCCGGTGATGACCGAATACGTAACCCCGTTCCTCAACGACACGCTGGGTGAGATGCCGATCATCGGCCCGGTGTTCCAGGGCCCGCCGCTGGGCATCGGCATGCTGACCGCTGGCTTCGTGCTGGCCATCATGGTCATCCCCTTCATCTCCTCGGTGATGCGCGAGGTCTTCCTGACCGTGCCGACGCGGCTGAAGGAGTCGGCCTATGCGCTGGGCTCGACCAGGTGGGAAGTCAGCTGGGACATCGTACTGCCCTATACGCGCTCTGCAGTGATCGGCGGCATCTTCCTCGGCCTCGGTCGCGCGCTGGGTGAAACCATGGCGGTGGCCTTCGTGATCGGCAACAGCGTGCGCCTGTCGCCCTCGCTGCTGGAACCGGGAACCACCATCGCCGCGCTGATCGCCAACGACTTCGGCGAAGCCACCGAAACCTACCGCTCGGCGCTGCTGCTGCTCGGCTTCGTGCTGTTCATCGTCACCTTCATCGTGCTGGCCATCGCCCGCCTGATGCTGATGCGTCTGTCCCGCAAGGAGGGCAACTGATGTCCGGCACCGCTGATTCGCTGTACCTGCGCCGCCGTGTGGGCAATGTCGTGGCCATCGCGGCCTCGTGCATCACCGCGCTGTTCGGTCTGTTCTTCCTCGGCTGGATTCTGTGGACCCTGGCTGCAAAGGGCCTGGCCGGCATCAACGTGGAGCTGTTCACCCAGATGACGCCGCCGCCCATGCAGCAGGGCGGTCTGGCCAACGCCTTCTTCGGCAGTGCCGTCATGTGTGCGCTGGCCATCGCCATCGGCACGCCGCTGGGCGTGCTGGCCGGCACCTGGCTGGCCGAGTACGGCAATGCCCGCAAGGCGGGCACCGTGGTGCGGTTTGTCAACGACATCCTGCTGTCGGCACCGTCCATCGTGCTGGGCCTGTTCGTCTACACCCTGTACGTGATGCAGACCGGCGGCAGTTTCTCGGCATTCGCCGGTGCGCTGGCCCTGGCGTTCATCGTGCTGCCGGTGGTGGTGCGCACCACCGACGAGATGCTCCGCCTGGTGCCTTCGCAGATGCGCGAGGCGGCGCTTTCGCTCGGCATTCCACAGTGGAAGGTGATCGTCCAGGTGCTCTACCGCAGCGCGTCGGCCGGCATCGTCACCGGCATCCTGCTGGCCCTGGCCCGCATCTCCGGCGAGACCGCGCCGCTGCTGTTCACCGCCTTCGGCAACCAGTACTGGAGCAGCAACGTGTTCCAGCCGATGGCCTCGGTGCCGGTGGTGATGAACCAGTTTGCCGGCAGCCCCTACGAATCCTGGCAGGTGCTGGCCTGGGCCGGCGCACTGGTGCTGACCGTCTTCGTCCTGCTCATCAGCCTTGCCGCCCGCGGCATCCTGCTGCGCAACCGTATCTCCCATGACTGACCTTCATCCGGACATTGCCATGAACGATCTTTCCCATGCCGTGCCGATGCAGCGCATCGCAGTGCCGGCCTCGCACCAGGCGCTGGATACGCCGGCACCGGTCAAGCTGGCCGCACGCGGGCTCGACTTCTACTACGACAGGTTCCATGCGCTGAAGAACATCAATCTGGAAATCCCGGAGAAGCGCGTCACCGCGCTCATCGGGCCCTCCGGTTGCGGCAAGTCGACCCTGCTGCGCATCTTCAACCGCATCTACGCGCTGTATCCCAAGCTGGAGGCCAAGGGCGAGGTGTTGCTGGACAACGAGAACATCCTCTCGCCCCGGTACCCGATGAACCGCCTGCGCAGCAAGGTCGGCATGGTCTTCCAGAAGCCGGTGCCGTTCCCGATGACCATCTTCGAGAACGTGGCCTATGGCATCCGTCACCACGAAAAGCTGTCCAAGGCCGACATGGCCGACCGTGTCGAGCAGGCGCTGCGCCAGGGCGCGCTGTGGGACGAGGTGAAGGACAAGCTCAACCAGAGCGCGCTGGGCCTGTCCGGCGGCCAGCAGCAGCGTCTGTGCATCGCCCGTGCCGTGGCCCTGCGCCCGGACGTGCTGCTGCTGGACGAGCCGACCTCGGCGCTGGACCCGATCTCCACCAGCCGCATCGAGCAGCTGGTGGAAGAGCTCAAGCACAAGTACACGATCGTCATCGTCACCCACAACATGCAGCAGGCTGCGCGCGTATCCGATTACACCGCCTTCATGTACCTGGGTGACCTGATCGAACACGACCGCACCGAAGTCATCTTCTCCCAGCCCTCGCAGCGTCAGACCGAGGACTACATCACCGGTCGCTTCGGCTGATCCCGGTCCCGCTCCCACCCAGGGCGCCAGCCGGGCAGCACCCGGCTCTACATGATGAAATGACCATGAATCTTCCCAACGAGCACATCGTCAAGAGCTACGACGAAGAACAGCAGCGGCTGGTGTCTGAAATCGTGCGCATGGGCGAAATGGCCGCCGCGCAGCTGGACGCAGCGATGGACGTCATCGAGAAACGCGACGAAGCGGCTGCCCGGCGCATCATCGCCAACGATGAGGCCATCGACGCGCTTGAGCAGCAGATCAGCCACGATGTGATGCGCCTTGCTCTGCGCGGCCCGATGGCACGTGACCTGCGCGAAATCCTGGCAGGTCTGCGGATTCCGGCCGACATCGAACGCATCGGCGACTACGCTGCCAATGTGGCCAAGCGCTCCATCGCGCTGGGCAAGGTCCCGCCGCTGCCTCAGATCCAGGGGTTGCGGGCACTGGGGCGGCTGGCGGCTGTGCAGGTCCGTCGTGCAATCGAGGCCTATCGCGACAACGATGCCGACGCCGCACTGGCGCTGCGCGAAGACGATGCACGGCTGGATGCCCAGTACACCGCCCTGTTCCGTGAGCTGCTCACCTACATGATGGAAGATCCGCGCAACATCACCCCGTGCACGCATCTGCTGTTCATGGCCAAGAACCTGGAACGCGTCGGCGACCACGCCACCAACATCGCCGAGAATGTCTGGTTCCTGGTGCATGGCGAGCAGCCACTACCGCCACGCGAGAAGCGTGACGAAACCTCCAGCAGTACCACGATGTAGGAGAACCTTGCATTTGGCCTGGGATTTTGCTGATGCCATCCCAGTTGAACCCTGCATGAAGTAAGAGTGTTCCGAGGCGGTACGTGTAGGCCCGCCTCAATCGGGTGTCGCAATGGGCGCGAAATCAATGCCCATGACGAGCCGTATGGACCGTTGCCGGAAGGCAACGGTCTTTTTTTTTGCCCCGCATCGCTTTGTTGCCAACGGTCACAGCAAGAGTGTCGGCTATGCCACTTTTTCAGCGCTCCCCATCGGCCTAGGGTCCGGGTCGCCGGTTGAGCAAACGCGATTCAGCAGGCAAGCACGACACCGTGCGCACTTTTTTCCTTTGTGAGGAACAGGCGATGACCATCTCCAACCTTCATATGGAACTGCTTTCCACGCCGCAGGCGGCGCTGACCTGTAGCACCGCCGCCGAAGGCCGTTGCGGCTACATCAACGCTGCCGAGGGCCGCTGCGGCTACGTCAACGCGGCTGAAGGCCGCTGCGGCTACATCAACGCCGCTGAAGGCCGCTGCGGCTACATCCAGGCCGCCGAAGGCCGCTGCGGCTACATCAACGCCGCTGAAGGCCGCTGCGGCTACATCAACGCCGCTGAAGGCCGCTGCGGCTACATCAACGAGAAGCGGAGCATGACGACCAACGGTCGTCACCTACCAGAAGCGGAGCATGACGACCAACGGTCGTCACCTACCAGAAGCGGAGCATGACGACCAACGGTCGTCACCTACCAGAAGCGGAGCGTGACGACCAACGGTCGTCACCTACCGAGGGCGGGCTGCGGTGGAGGGGGTTATTCGGCGGCGGCGTCCAATGCCTCCGAGAGCCGCTCGACGGCAATCACTTCCATGCCTTTCACGCTGCCACCCTTGGGCGCGTTGGCCTTGGGCACGATCGCGCGTTTGAACCCATGCGTCGCTGCTTCGCGCAGGCGGTCTTCGCCGTTCGGCACTGGTCGGATCTCACCGGACAGACCGACCTCGCCGAAGGCGATGGTCTTCTCGGCCAGGGCGCGGTCGCGCAGCGAGGACAACACCGCCAGCAGCACTGGCAGGTCGGCGGCGGTTTCCTGCACACGGATGCCACCGACGACGTTGACGAACACGTCCTGGTCGCCGACCAGGACGCCGCCATGACGGTGGAGCACCGCCAGCAGCATGGCCAGCCGGTTCTGCTCCAGCCCCACCGCCACCCGTCGCGGATTGGACAGCGGCGAGGCATCGACCAGCGCCTGCACTTCCACCAGCAGCGGCCGGGTGCCTTCGCGGGTGACCATCACGCAGCTGCCCGGCTGCCGCGTGCTGCCACCGGAGAGGAAGATGGCCGACGGGTTGGACACTTCCTTCAGGCCCTTGTCGCCCATCGCGAACACGCCGAGCTCGTTGACCGCCCCAAAGCGGTTCTTGAACGCCCGCAGCAGACGGAAGCGGCTGCCGCTCTCGCCTTCGAAGTACAGCACCGCATCGACCATATGCTCAAGCACGCGAGGGCCGGCGATACCGCCCTCCTTGGTCACGTGGCCGACCAGGAACACGGCCGTGCCGGTCTCCTTGGCAAAGCGCACCAGCCGGGCAGCGCTCTCACGCACCTGGCTGACCGAACCGGGCGCAGCGGTCAGACTTTCGGTCCACAGGGTCTGCACCGAGTCGGCCACGATCATCCGCGGTGACTCCTTGGCGGCATGCGCCAGGATCGACTCGATGCCGGTCTCGGCCAATGCGTTCACCCCGTCCAGGGGCAGCTCCAGCCGGTGCGCGCGCCCGGCCACCTGCGACAGCGATTCCTCACCGGTGACATAGAGCACCGGCAGCTCGGCGGCCATCTTCGCCACCGCCTGCAACAGCAGCGTTGACTTGCCGATGCCCGGGTCGCCGCCGACCAGTACCACGGCGCCCTCGACCAGGCCGCCCCCCAGCACGCGGTCAAACTCGCCGATGCCAGTGCTCACCCGCAGATGCTCGGTCTGCTGGACGTCCTTGAGCGCGGTGACCTTGGGCGGGTCCACCTTGCCAGCCCAACCGGCACGGCGCAAAGACGGCGCCTTGGCGGCCGTGGCACTCTCCAGCACCACCTGGCTCAGCGAGTTCCAGGCGTTGCACTCGGTGCACTGGCCCTGCCACTTGCTGTACTCGGCGCCACACTCCCCGCAGACGTACGCGGTCCGGCTCTTGGCCATGGTTGTTCCTGCTGTTGAAACCGGCAAGGAGGATAGCCGAGCAGGGTCGCACCCGTTGAGATGCGTGCCCGCGATGAACACTGGACCGGCGCCTGAACAGAGTCGTCACGACGGCCGCGCAAGGGGGTGCTAAGGTTCGCCGCCCGCCGGCCGCTAACGGTACGGGCCTGCGCCCCGCTCGCCCCATTTCCGTTGACCCGCAAGGTGTGCCATGACTGGCAGCTACAGCCAGACGCTCGTGCTTTTCTCACTGCTGGTGGCCATCCTGGCCTCCTTCACTGCATTGGACATGGCAGGGCGACTGGCCACCTCGGAGGGGCGCGTCGCGCGCTGGTGGCTGGCCGGTGGGGCCCTGGCGATGGGGCTGGGCATCTGGTCGATGCACTTCATCGCGATGCTGGCCTTCGAGCTGCCCATCCCGATCGGCTACGACCTGGATATCACCCTCTACTCGCTGGCGGTGTCGGTGGGCGCGTCGGCCTACGCGCTCTGGCTGGTTTCACGCCCAGCGCTGCCGACCAGCCGGCTGCTGGCCGGTGCGGTGCTGATGGGGCTGGGTATCGCCACCATGCATTACCTGGGCATGGCCGCGATGCGCATGCAGCCGGGCATTGTCTACGACCCGTTCTGGTTCATCGCCTCCATCGTGGTTGCCATCAGCGCCTGCGCGGCAGCGCTGTGGATCGCCTTCCGTCTTCGCAGCGAGGGGGCGCGCACCCTGCCCCTGCGTGCCATTGCGTCGGTGGTGATGGGACTGGCGATCGTGGGCATGCATTACACCGGCATGGCCGCGGCGAACTTCCAGGAAGACAGCATCTGCGGTGCGGTGGCCGACGGTGGCATCGAATCGCGCTGGCTGGCCGTGCTGGTCATCGTCACCACCATGGGCACGCTGGCCATTGCCCTGATGGCCTCGCTGTTCGACCGGCAGATGCGCGCACGCACCGGGGTGCTGGCCGCATCGCTGGAACGCGCCAACCTCAAGCTGGTCGAGGCCGCCCTGCACGACCCGTTGACCCAGCTGCCCAACCGGATGCTGCTGCAGGACCGCATCGAGCAGGCCATCGAGAAAGCCAAGCGTCGCGGCCATCGCCTGGCGGTGATGTTCTGCGACCTCGACGGCTTCAAGGCGGTCAATGATGCCTACGGCCACCAGTTGGGCGACAAGCTGCTGGTTCACGTCAGCCAACGTGTAAGCCAGCTGCTGCGTCCGCAGGACACGCTTGCGCGGCTGGGTGGCGATGAGTTCGTCATCGTGCTGGCCATCGATGAGGCCGACGATGCGGTAGTGATAGCCGAGCGGGTCATCGCCGCGGTCGCCGAGCCGTTCATGGTGGACGCAGCCGAAATGCAGGTCAGCGCCAGTCTCGGCATCGCGCTCTACCCCGACGATGCCACGCGCGAACGCGATCTGATGGCCCACGCGGACGCGGCGATGTATCACACCAAAGGCACAGGACGTAACGGCTACACGTTCTTTACCGCTTCGATGCAGGTCAGCGCCAACCGCCAGCTGCGGCTGCTGCAGGACCTGCGACGCGCGGTGCAGCGCAACGAACTGGTGCTGCATTACCAACCCAAGTTCGTCGCCGCCGGCCACCCGGCCGTCGGTGCCGAAGCCCTGCTGCGCTGGCAGCACCCCGAGCTGGGGATGCTCGGGCCGGATACTTTCATTCCCATCGCCGAGCGCAGTGGGCTGATCCTGCCGATCGGCGACTGGGTGCTGGACCGCGCCTGCGCACAGCTGCGGCAGTGGCACGATGCAGGCCACACGCACTGGACCATGGCGGTCAACCTGTCCCCGCTGCAGTTCGCTGCGCCGGGACTGGTGGAGACCGTGCGCAATACCCTGGCCCGGCACTGTCTTGAAGCGGCGCGGCTGACGCTGGAGATCACCGAGACGACCGCGATGAAGAACGTGGAGAGCAGCCTGGAGATTCTCAACGCACTGACCGCACTGGGCGTGCGCATCGCCATTGACGATTTTGGTACCGGTTACTCCAGCCTGCTGTATCTCAAGCGCATGCCGGCAACCGAGCTGAAGATCGACCGCGCGTTCGTGCGCGACCTGGAGAACAACACCGAGGATGCAGCGATCGTGTCCTCGATCGTGGCGCTGGGGCGCTCGCTGCAGCTGCAGGTGGTGGCAGAAGGCGTGGAAACCGCCGGCCAGCGCGACTACCTGAGCGCACTCGGCTGCGACCAGCTGCAGGGCTATCACCTGGGGCGGCCGATGGCAGCCGAGGATTTCCTGCTCAAGGTAGGTTGAAGCCAAGCGAAGCGCGACTTCGCTGCGGGTAGATGACGACCGTTGGTCGTCATGCTTGCGGGCCACCACGGAACCTAGAGCAACAGCATGACGACCAACGGTCGTCAGCTACCAAGAGCGCGGCGCCGCCCCGGTAGGTGACGACCGTTGGTCGTCACGCTTGCGGGCCGCCGCAGAACCCACAGCAACAGCATGACGAACAACGGTCGTCAGCTACCAAGAGCGCGGCACCGGCCCGGCAGGTGACGACCGTTGGTCGTCACGCTCTGGGCCGCCGCAGAACCCACAGCAACAGCATGACGACCAACGGTCGTCAGCTACCCAGCACGGCGCGGCTCCGCCCCGGTAGGTGACGACCGTTGGTCGTCACGCTTCGGGCCACCGCAGAAAACACAGCAACAGCGTGACGACCAACGGTCGTCACCTACCCTACGCGCGGCGCTGCTGTCCAACGCGCGGCGGAAAACAGAAAGGCCGCCCGAGGGCGGCCTTTCCGTGTGTGGCAACGTCCGGGGGACGTCAGTGCATCATGTGCACGTTCATGTTGTGCATGACCCACAGGGTGCCGGCCACGATGATGCCGATCACCACGATGGTGAAGGCTGCAGCGTTGACGTTCCAGCGGCTCTCCGACGAGCGGTCCAGGTGCAGGAAGAACACCAGGTGGACCAGCATCTGCAGCACCGCGGTCACGGCGATCACCACACCGTTGACGGTGCGCGAGAAATCACCGGACATCACCATCCAGAACGGGATGACGGTCAGGATCACCGCCAGCACGAAGCCGATCAGGTAGGACTTGATGCTGCCGTGGCTCTCACCGCCGGCGGCATGGCCGTGGTCATGTGCGTGGTTGTGATGTGCCATTACAGCGCTCCATTGAGGTAGACGACGGAGAACACGCCGATCCAGATCAGATCCAGGAAGTGCCAGAACAGGCTCAGGCACGCCATGCGGGTCTTGTTGGTGGCGGTCAGGCCGTACTTGCTGATCTGGATGAACATCACCAGCAGCCACAGCAGACCGGCGCTGACGTGCAGACCGTGGGTGCCGACCAGCGCGAAGAACGCCGACAGGAAGGCACTGCGGTCCGGGCCGTACCCCTGGTGGATCAGGTGCTGGAACTCCCAGACTTCCATGCACATGAAGCCAAAGCCCAGCAGCCAGGTGATGGCCAGCCAGAAGTACATCGCGCCGACCTTGCCACGGTGCAGGAAGATCATGCCCAGACCGAAGGTCAGCGAGGACGTCAGCAGCAGCGCGGTTTCCCATGCCACGAAGGACAGTTCAAACAGGTCCTTCGGGCCGGGGCCGCCGTCGGTGCCGCCAACCAGCACCACGTAGGTGGCAAACAACGAAGCGAAGATGAGGCAGTCGCTCATCAGGTACACCCAGAAACCGAAGACGGTGTTGCCGCCGGTGTCGTGGTGCTCGTGCTCATCATGGCCGTGGGCCGCCGCTTGCGCGGCGTGCCCATGGCTCAGGGTGTGGGTTTGCGTGCTCATGCCTTCAGCTCCGACTTCACCAGGCCCTGGGCTTCCAGGTGCTTGCGGTGTTCGTTTTCAATGCGCTCCACCTCGGCCGCCGGGACCCAGTAGTCCACGTCCTGGTCGAAGGTGCGGTAGATGAACGTGCCGATCATGCCGACCAGGCCCACGATGGCCAGCCACCAGATGTGCCAGATCATCGCAAAGCCGAACACCAGGCTGAAGGCGCCGATCACCACACCGGTGCCGGTATTGCGCGGCATGTGGATGTCGGTGTACTTGACCGGCTTCGGCCAGGCTTCACCACGCTGCTTGCGCTCCCAGAAATCGTCCAGCTCGGTGACTTCCGGCAGGGTGCCGAAGTTGTAGAAGGCCGGCGGCGAAGAGGTTTCCCACTCCAGCGTACGCGCATCCCACGGGTCGCCGGTCAGGTCGGCGGTCTTCTTGCGGTCGCGGATCGACACGTAGATCTGGATGACCTGGCACAGGATGCCGGCGCCCACGATGAACGCACCGGCTGCAGCGACCAGCAGCAGCGGCTCGTACGCCGGGTTGACGGTGCTCTGCAGACGACGGGTCATGCCCATGAAGCCCAGCACGTACATCGGCATGAAGGTCACATAGAAGCCGATGAACCAGCACCAGAAGGCACACTTGCCCCAGAACTCGTTCAGACGGAAGCCGAACATCTTCGGCCACCAGTAGGTGATACCGGCGAACATGCCGAACACCACGCCGCCGATGATGACGTTGTGGAAGTGGGCGATCAGGAACAGGCTGTTATGCAGCACGAAGTCGATGGCCGGGATGGCCAGCATCACACCGGTCATGCCACCGATCACGAAGGTGATCATGAAGCCGATGGTCCACAAGACCGGGCTGGTGAAGTGCACGCGGCCGCGGAACATGGTGAACAGCCAGTTGAAGATCTTCACACCGGTGGGAATGGAGATGATCATCGTCGTTATGCCGAAGAAGGCATTGACGTTGGCACCCGAACCCATGGTGAAGAAGTGGTGCAGCCACACGATGAAGGACAGCACGCCGATGGCGGCCGTGGCGTACACCATGCCCTTGTAGCCGAACAGTGCCTTGCGCGAGAAGGTCGCGATGACTTCGGAGAACACACCGAACGCCGGCAGGACCAGGATGTACACCTCCGGGTGACCCCAGATCCAGATCAGGTTGATGTACAGCATGGCGTTGCCGCCACCGTCATTGGTGAAGAAGTGCGTACCCAGGTAACGGTCCAGGGTCAGCAGCACCAGGGTGATGGTCAGCACCGGGAAGGCGGCGACGATCAGCACGTTGGTGACCAGCGCCGTCCAGGTGAAGATCGGCATCTGCATCAGCTTCATGCTGGGGGTACGCATCTTCAGGATGGTAATGAAGAAGTTGATACCGCTCAGCGTGGTGCCCAGGCCTGCGACCTGTAGGCCCCATATGTAGTAGTCCATGCCGACGCTTGGACTGTATTCGATGCCCGACAGCGGCGGGAAGGCCAGCCAGCCGGTGGCGGCGAACTCACCGATCCACAGCGACAGCATGATCAGCACCGCACCTGCCACGAACAGCCAGAAGCTGAGCGAGTTGACGAACGGGAACGCGACGTCGCGCGCGCCGATCTGCAGCGGCACGGCCAGGTTCATCAGGCCGGTGATCAACGGCATCGCCACGAAGAAGATCATGATCACGCCGTGGGCGGTGAAGATCTGGTCGTAGTGGTGCGGCGGCAGATAACCCTCGGACCCGCCGACCGCGATGGCCTGCTGGGTACGCATCATGATGGCGTCGGAGAAGCCGCGCAGCAGCATGACGAAGGCGACGATCAGGTACATGACACCGATCTTCTTATGATCCACCGAGGTGAACCACTCCTTCCACAGATAACCCCACAGCTTGAATTTGGTGACCAGGGCGACGACGCCCAGGCCACCGAGCACCGCGCCGACCAGCGTGGTGAGCACGATTGGATCGTGCGGGACCGAATCCCAGGAAAGTTTACCCAACATGCTCATTCTCCCGAGCCTGCGTGGCCGCCATGGCCAGCGTGCTCGTCTTCGGTGGTATGGGCATCATGATTCACGCCGGAGGCCTCGGACTTGTGCTCCTCGACCGGGGCGTGACCCTCGTGACCCTCGTGCGAGCCGGCATCGGCCGCCGCGGCACCATGGCTGGTGTGCTTCATGCCGTAGTGCTGGTTGTCGCCCATGTGCTTGGCGATGACCCAGTCGAACAGGCCTTCTTCAACCTGGCCGTAGTACGTCACCGGGTACCACTCGGCATTGCGCTCTTCGCCCAGGGCCTTGAACGAGGCCTGGTCCAGGGTGTTCTGACCGGCACGCACCTGCGCCAGCCACTGCTGGTATTCCGCCTCGGTGACCGAGTGGGCGGTGAAGTGCATCTTGGCAAAGCCGGCACCGCTGTAGTGCGAGGACATGCCCGGGAACTCACCGGTCTCGTTGGCGATCAGGTGCAGCTTGGTTTCCATCGCCGCCATCGAGTAGATCATGCTGCCCAGATGCGGGATGAAGAAGGCATTCATCACCGTGTCGGAGGTCAGCTTGAAGTTCAGCGGGGTATCGACCGGGAACTTGATCTCGTTGACGACCGCGATCTTCTCTTCCGGGTAGATGAACAGCCACTTCCAGTCCAGCGAGATCGCCTCGATGGTCACCGGCTTGACGTCCGAATCGATCGGACGGTACGGATCCAGCGCGTGCGAGGAACGCCAGGTCAGCACGGCCAGCACCAGCACGATCATGCACGGGATCGACCACACCACCACTTCGATGGCGGTGGAGTGCGACCACTTCGGCTCGTAGCGGGCCTTGGTGTTGGAAGCGCGGTACTTCCAAGCGAAGACCAGGGTCATGATGATGACCGGAATGACGACCAGCAGCATCAGCACGGTAGCCGTGATCAGCAGCGTCTTTTCGTCATGGCCGATCTGGCCCTTCGGATTGAGAATGGCTACTGCGTCGCAGCCGGTGAGCATCACCAGCATTGCAAACAGCAAGCCTGGGCGCAGATAGCGTCCAAGGGTTTTCAACGGAATCATCGGTCGATCCAATTGCGTAGGGAATGCCTCTCCCGCCCTGCCCGGTCCGGCCAAAGCCGGCCCGACCTGTCGGTTGGGACAGGCGCGGGAAGACGGGAGTCGAGTCAGCCTTTCAATTTTAGGCCGTCACCGACCATTTAAGAAAGCCATTGACATTGATCCGACGCAGTTTTGGTCGTTTTCGGCCTGCGACACGTTGTCGCACGGACCTGTCTGGCGCCACGCCCACGGCATGTATATACATGCAGGCCGCCCGGATGGAGGGCTTCTGGTGTGGCGGGACTCTGGCTTCGGATGGGACTCTGGCTTCGGCTGGGACCCCGGCTTCGGCTGGGACCCTGACTTCGGCTGGGACCCCGGCTTCGGCTGGGACCCCGGCTTCGGCTGGGACCCCGGCTTCGGCTGGGACCCCGGCTTCGGTAGGTGACGACCGTTGGTCGTCACGCCTCAGCGGCGCAGCCGTGCCGCGCTGGTGTACTCCAATCAACGGCGTGACGACCAACGGTCGTCACCTACCGATCAACAGCGTGACGACCAACGGTCGTCACCTACCAAAGCAGACGCGATCTCCGTGGATCACTCCGCCCAGCGCGGCTCGGGTGTTGGCCGTCACGCCCTTGCCGACCCCCTCACCCTACCGCGTTGGCACACGCCCGGCCAGCAGCAAAATCCCCCAGATTCGCCAGCGTGATCGCCGCGATCTCCTCCAGCGCCTCCCCGGTCAGAAACCCCTGGTGGCCGGTCACCAGCACGTTGGGGAAGGTCATCAGCCGCGCGAACAGCTCATCTTCGATGATCTGCCCGGACCGGTCCTGGAAGAACAGCGGCCCCTCCTGCTCGTAGACATCGATGGCCAGGCTGCCCAGCCGTCGCGACTTCAGCGCACCGATCACTGCCTCGGTGTCCACCAATGCCCCGCGCGAGGTATTGACCAGCATCGCGCCCGGATTCATCAACGCCAAAGCCGCATCGTCGATGAGATGGGTCGTCTGCTCGCTGAGCGGACAATGCAGCGACACGATGTCAGACCGCTGCAGCAGTTCGGTCAGCGGCACCACATCGCCCAGCTCGGCGAACGCCGCCGACGGGGCCGGATCGTGCCCAAGCACGGTGCAGCCCAGCCCGTGCAGGATGCGCGCGGTGGCCAGGCCGATCCGCCCGGTGCCGATGACGCCCACGGTGCGCCCGTGCAGGGTGCGGCCGATCAGCCCGTCAAGCATGAAATTGCCCTCGCGCACCCGGTTGTAGGCCCGATGCGTGTGCCGGTTGAGGGTCATGATCAGGGCCAGCGTGTGCTCGGCCACCGCCTCGGGAGAATAGGCAGGCACCCGTGCCACGAACAGGCCAAGCCGTGCCGCCTCGGCCAGGTCGACATTGTTGTAGCCGGCACAGCGCAGCAGCACCGCGCGCACGCCGTGGCCATGCAAGGCGCGCAGCGACGGCGCATCCAGGCGATCGTTGACGAATACGCAGACCAGCTGGCAGCCCTCAGCCAGCGCGGCGGTGTGCACGTCCAGCGCCGCGTCGTAGTACAGCAGCCGCGCCGGCAACCCGGCCTGCTGGTTGGCCTGGTCGAGGAACTGGCGGTCGTAGGGACGGGCACTGAAGACCGCCATCTGCAGAGGCGTGGAAGCGGAAACAGCGGTCATGGCGGCTCGCACAATGGATGGGCATGGGTTTGCATGGTGCACGAGTGCGAGGGACGTTGGGGTCCGAATGGTGGCGGCATGGGACGTCCCTGCACTGCCCGCGGCCAGACGGACCGAGCCAGGGTCGATCCATCCGGTGCGCGCAACGGCTCCCGGTCAGCCTGGCAGCCTGCGCCATCTGCACATCAGTCGGTCACGCGGGTCGTTCAACGCGCGCAGCGGCGTGATCTTGCTGGCCACCACCCAGAAGTCGGCATGGTCGGGGATCCGGATCATCGAGAGGTCCTGCCCCAGGTGGCGCAACCCCGCCAACTGTCGCCCGGTAGGCGAGTCGAACGGGAAGTCGGCAAGAAACTGAGCTTTACCCTCGATCATTACCGCCGCACCGAGCGGGACACCCGCCCACTGTCGCGCAAGCTCAGGTGACAGCAACACCGCGACCGGCGGCAGCGGTCGACCAAACGGCCCATCAGCGTCTTTCTCGTCGATACTGCCGATAGACGCGATAGCGTGGCCGTCGTACTGCGGGCCCTGCACGCCTTGATAAGTGGCACGCTGCATCTCACCGTAGGCGCGTGCGGCGAAGCGGATCTCCTTGCCGTCGAACGATGGTTGCAGCGACTGCACCCCGAGATCGCGATATGGCACCGCGCCGTCGACCCGCGGGTAGACCAGGTCCTCCGGCTTGGGCAACTCCAGGCAGACCGTCCGCCTTACCTCGGGCGAGAGAAAACCGGCAGCTGCTGCCAGTGCCACTGAAAACAGGCCGCCCAACGTAAACCGGCCCCTGCGCGAAGCCCAGAAACCGTTCTGCCCGGTGCTGCCAGGCTCATTATCCTGTGCCATTCCGTCCCCCTGTCCTTGGTTGAACCCTGCGCACGGCAGCAACACTGCCGGCGATCACGTTCCATCAGTTTCGTTGTCGCTGTCACGGCGCCAGATCGACCTGGGCTGTTCACGTTCTCCGGGTTCACGGGCCGACGCGGACTACCTCAGCTCAGTATGCCCGCCCAGGCCTCGCGCAGGAAGCCAAGGCTCTGCTCTTCGGAAGAGTGCCTCTCCACGTCAGGCCTCCTTTCCATTGAAGATTTGACTTTGAACTGTCGCGCTACTCAATCCCCAGGGGCGGAACTCGCGCATCCTGACGGCCTATGGAGCAACCCTCAGCGAAGTCCAGAAACTGAAGCACGATCTCCTCCAGGTTGAGCGCTCCACCGCAACCGATATAGCGCCCATCCGAAATCTCGGACTGAATCCAGTCGATCTCCGACCGATCGACGCGTGTCCTCGGTAGCGAATATTCACTTAATTCCGTATCAATGAGGTCAACAGTGAGGATCCAGCCGGGGTTATCCAAAGTGTCTATCTTGACACCGTAGGAATGCTCCCAATCTCCATCACAGTGATTCGAGTACCATCTTTGCAACAGCGCAATCGCAGTGTCCATAAGTAATTCAGGTTCCGCTCAGCGGTCTGAGCTGGCAATGGAGGTCGGCGAGATCTGACGATGTTTTCAGGTGTGACCTCCCAACGTCATCACCGGCCCGCTTGGATTCTGATTGATCTGTTGCTGTTCCTTCTGGAACTGCGCCAATTCCAGCGCACGCTGCTGCGCCAGTTCCTGGATCTGTTGCACACTCTCTTCCAGCGTCGGTGCCGGGGTGGTCAGCGATACGTCGGTGTGGAAACCCGGTGTATTTCCGTAGACAAAGGCGATGTCACGCTCGACAGTTGTTTTCCTGAACTCGGCCACATGCTCTACCCCGGCCTCCTTGGCCGCATGGAGCACTTCGGCCGCCTTCTCTTCGGATGTGCCTGCCGGCAGCGTCGAGCGGATCGCGGCGAACAACGCGAAATCGGGGTGATCGCTCGGAAACGCCCGCTGCGCAGCGGGTAAACATGGCGCGGCCTGCTCCAGATCGCGATCACGCCCGGGAGCATTTGGCCCCACACCCGCCCCGTCGAGGCGCGCCGAGGCAGCATGGCCGGTGCGCTTCCGCTCCACATGCGGTGCGGTCGGCGAAGTCTCCTCCTGGTTGACGGGGCTTTGGAGCGAGGACGCTTCGTGCCGGGGATACGCGTTTGCCAGCCGCCCCAGCTGCTCTATGGATGCCGGTGGCTCTGCCAACCGCAGGGGCTCCTGACGGGACTGCCGGGCCAGCGATAGCGCTGTGTCCACGGCCGGATCGGCCACACCCGTGGTCGGGAGGCCATGGGCCTGCTGGAACTGGCGCACCGCATGCTCGGTTTCAGGGCCGAAATGCCCATCCTGTGGCACCGGTTGACCGTTCGGACCGTGCGCGCCGACCTGGTGCAGGCGGTACTGAAGAAACTCCACCTCCGGCCCGCGATGCCCCACGCGCAAACCTTCCCTCTCATCGGGCGTGGTCGACACGGACGGAGCCGGTTCGGCAGGTGTGGTGACGCGCTGAGCCTTCTCCGGCTGTGCAGGCTCAACGTGAGCCGGTGCAACGGCAGACACGGTCGGTGCCGGCGCTTGTGCCGGAACGGCTTCGGTGGCCTGCGCCGGCTTACGCTCGCGCTGCGCATCCAACACCGCGCGTGGCGCCTGCATGCCGGTACTACGCGATGCATGCACAGTGGTCGCCGCGAAGCGTGCCACGTCGTGCGTCTCCTGCATGGAAAGGCCTTGCCGATGGGCTTCACTCAGCGCCTGCTGGTGGGCGTCCCGCTCCTGCGGTGACAGCGGCGCGATGCGCAGTTCGGGTACATCGTACTGCGGTGCCTGTCGCCTGCTCGCCTGCACCTCCTGCAGCGCCTGCTGGATATCCTCGGTGCTGGTGGTGGCCACGACGCGATACGCGCCGTCCGCACCCATCTGGTAATGGTCGACAGCGCGCAGTGCCCGTGCGGTGCCGCCCTTGATGATCTGGCCGGTGGCATCAACCTGCACCTGCGCCGCCTGCGATTGCAATTGCACGGGCCCGGTGAGCCCGTGTGCGTCGCGGGTGCGCTGCGTAGCCAACGCAATGGCTTCGGCGACATCGGGTTCCAGCTCAATACCAGAGAGCCGATAGCGATGGACCAGTTCATCCTGCTGTTGCCGCTCGGGCGTCAACGGCGGCTGGGCCTGCAGTTGCGCGACCCGTTGCTGGTGCGCGACCACGAACGGCTGGCGAAGCACACGCGTCAGCTCCAGTTCGGCCGCCAGGTTGCCCTGCGCCACAACGCCGTTGTGCGACCACGCGCCGTCATCGCTGCGCTCGTAGCGGGTGTTGTCACTGCCGATCACCACAGGGGACCTGGGCAGCGCGGCCTGCACGGCGGGCGGCAGGTCACCGAGCTCGTGGCCCCGCTGCGCGAGATGATGTTCCTGGTACAGCGCGGCGATGGACTCACGTCCGGTGGCGATGTTCTGCAGGATGCGGGCCACGGCCTGATGGTTCAGCTCGGCGGCGCGCTCGGGCGTTGCCGTCTGCGGTTGCAGGATCGGATCGCGGGATGTGCCCACATTGACCAGACGCTCCCAGTCCTCGGTCAGCGCATTACGGCGCCAGTTGGGGTTGGTCGCGCCGGTCCGGTCGCTGTTGCCCGCAGGGATATCAAATGGATCCTGCGGCGTGGGTGCGTTGGCCAAGGCGATTTCTGCGGCCCGGCGATTGGCCGCGAGATTCAACTCGCGGGTTTTCGCGTAACTGGCGTGGACACGACCCGCGACGGGATGTTCCAGCCCATCACGCGGGTTGCCCAGCTGCGCTTGCCGACTCCAGCTGCCGTCCCTGAATGTCCATTCCACGTTCTGGCGGTCGGTCTGGTGCGTGATCTCGCGGGCATCTTTCCACTCGACCGCCTTCTCCAGCACGATCGCACCGGCTGCCGCCGTGCTCGCGATCACCGCGGCCGGGGCGCCGACAAGGTACGCCGTCGTGCCGGCGGCCCAGCCGCCGAGGCTGCGCCCGGCGAAGCGTTCCAGCTCCGACTTCGCCGCCCGCGGATTGTCCTGCCTGTCCAGTTCGGCCGCGCGCTGCAGACTCAGCGTCAGGTCGATACCGGTTGCCAACGGACCGGCTGCGCGCAGCAGGGTGTGCTGCGGTACTTCGCCGAGTATCGCCTCGAGGGTAGCGAAGCCGCCTTGCGACAACGGCTTGTAGCTCGCCCGGGAAAGACCGATCAGGTCGTAGACCCCATGCTTGGAGAGCGGGCCAATGCCAGGCAGGTCATCCACCAGTATCTGCTGGATTCTGGCGGCATTGGAATCGGACAAGGCCAGACGCCCGGATGCCTGCGCATCGGCAATGGCGAGCCTGAACTCCATGCGCCCGGCCACATCCCGCACCGGCGGCTCGCCCTTGGCACGCACCACCAGCATCGGGCCGTTGTGGACCTGTTCGATCAGGTCCATCACACGCCGTTCGGAATGGATGATGGCCGCCCATTCGGATTCCACCATGGTCATCGAGCGCAGCGACTTCAGTGTGTCGGGGTGGTTGGCCCGCACCTGCTCAAGATCGGAAAGGCTCTGGAGATTCCTCTGCCGCCCCTCTTCCCGCGACATGTTGCCGGGGATGCTGGGGAAGATTTCGCGGTGGATCATGCCGACTTTGAGTGTGTCCTGAAGCTCGTGCACATCGGAAAGAGCGCGTTTCAGTGCGTCGATATCATCAAGACCTGCAGATCCAACCCTATCGTCGAGAATGCGGTTCAGTTCTACGCGAACATATCGGGTGTACGAGCTATCCGTCTTTCCACGATGCGGCGCGGCGTCGATCTGGTCTGCAAAGTCCTTGTCGTACGGAAGATAGAGACGGTTACTTGAAGCGTCTTTGTCGATCAGTTGATTAGCGGCAAGCGCTCCCAGCAGGGGGTGCCCATCAAAAATGCGCGACTCGATGACATGGTGACTTTGCAGGATGGTCGCCATTTCAGCGGTTCTCCGGCCAGTAGCTCGGAGGTAGCGTGTAAACCCCAAGAGCGGCGGCGTCTTCAAGCAACACACCACGGGTATCGGGCTCTTTACCGAAGCCGTGTTCGATCAGCGCGTCTCGCAGCGTGCGATCACAGAAAACCATCATGCTGTTGTAGGGAGTCAGGAAGACGTGCGCAGAACCCACGACATCCTTCTTGAAAGCGAATCTGGCACCACTACCTTCGCTGTAGTACTTGCCGCCCGGGTAACTGTCTTTCAGTAAAATGCGGATCTTTGAAGTGGTTTCATCAACTGCGTCAAGTGTCCTCACTACATCACACAGGTAGTGCTTCGGTCCAACGGTACCGTCATGGAGGATGAACTCGCATTCCGCGAACGCGAATCCCTCTGGGTCGACGGACTCAAAGACTCGCTTCAGTGGCTCGGAAACGAGCCAATAGCCGCCGAAGCTGGAATCGAGATCGTTCACCATGCGATCCGGCCGGCTTTGACGCAGACGAGGCATCTCATTGAACGAGCGAAACGCTGCGCCATTGGGCTGATGGAGCCTGTCTGGCGGCGTCACGACTTGACGCATGTTCTCGAACACCACGCCATGCTCAGGGCCGTCCATATCTACGCTGAGGATGTAAAACTCCCCTTCCTTCGGGCGGTTGATGACGATATCTCCGTCATCAAGTGCGAAAGTTCCCTTGTCATTGTTGCCGGTCATGGGTGTAGCCTCGATGTTGCAATGATTGGATGGATCCGATTGTGCGTCGTTAAGCCCTTGTTCGCGGTAGAACCGGGCTCAGCGAACATTCTCGACTCGATGACATGGTGACTTTGCAGGATGGTCGACATATCAGCGGTTCTCCGGCCAGTAGCTCGGAGGTAGCGTGTAAAGCCCAAGAGCGGCAGCGTCTTCGAGCAACACGCCACGGGTATTGGGTTCTTTACCGAAGCCGTGTTCGATCAGCGCGTCTCGCAGAGTGCGATCACAGAAAACCTTCATGCTGTTATAGGGAGTCAGGAAGACGTGCGCAGAACCCACGACATCCTTTTTGAAAGCGAATCTGGCGGCACTACCTTCGCTGTAGTACTTTCCACCCGGGTAACTGTCTTTCAGCAAAATACGGATCTTTGAAGTGGTTTCATCGACTGCGTCAAGTATTCTCACCACATCACACAGGTAGTGCTTCGGCCCCACGGAACCGTCATGGAGAATGAACTCGCATTCCGCGAATGCGAAGCCCTCCGGGTCGACGGACTCGAAAACCTGCTTCAGGGGTTCCGAGACCAACCAGTATCCGCTGAAATCGGAATCCAAGTCTCTAACGGTCCGCCCTTTATGCGTTTGGCGCAATCGAGGCTTCGCCTTGAGCAGCGGAAATCCCCCATCCTTCGGGCGCAGAATCAATCTTGGTGGCGTCAGAAGCTCATCTTCATTTTCGAAGACAACCCGATGCCCTGGGCCACCCGGTTCTACGCCAAGAATGTAGAACTCCCCTTCCTTCGGGCGGTTGATGACGATATCTCCGTCACCAAGTGCGAAAGCGCTCTTGTCACTGCTGCCGGTCATGGGTATGGCCTCGATGTCGCAATGTTTGAATGGATCCGATCGTGCGCCGTGAAGTTTTCGATGGGTGCGGAACCGGTCAATAACGTCCGTACAGGGCCCGGCAGCGCTCCGTTTCAGTGACGATCGCGCCGCCCTGCGAGCCACGGGGCTGCGAGCGGTTCCGCTTGCGAAGCAGCGCGTGATTGGTGACGAGGGTGCGCGAGAAGTCCTTGCCACAGGTCGAGTTGTACCCCGCTTTCAGCGACACTTACAAGAAGGTCAATTCAGGTCATGAGGAGTGTTCGTATCAAAGCTTAGGAAATTCAGTGCCGAGTTCAGCGCGGTACGCTCGGGCAGGCGAGCCAGCCCGGCGTCAGCTGCTCCCAGGTGGCCCGGAAGCTGGGAATTCGCGACACCTTGCCGACCCCGTTGGGAGCGCGGGGCACAGAGCCAAGGCATTGTCGCTTCGGCGGCACCGGAACACCTCGGGATGAGGAGTTGGCCTGCCTCAAGGCGCGAGTTGGCGTGCGTAAAGAAGGAACGGGGTGGTCGAACGCGTGATCCGGACGCTCAAAGAGCAATGTGTGCACCGACATCGCTCCGAGGGCCGGACCAACGCGCTGCGGGTGATTGCTGACTGGATCGCCTTCTACAACCAACAGCGACCGCATCAGGCGCTGAAGATGATGACCCCAGATGCGGCTTATGCCGCTACATTGACCGCGTGACCTGAGCAGAAAGCGGTGGGTCTTTACAGTTCAATTCAGGTGTTGCGCTTGCAAGTTGAGACCGCCCTTACTCAAGAGCAAGCACTGACGGCCGCTAGTCATTAACGGATAGCAAAGAAAGGAGCATTAAATGAACCAGTGGCCTCCGCACTCAAGGATCATATGCAGGAACCTGGACCAACAAGTAATCGCCAAGTCGAGCCGTAGCAGGCTCGATTTGTCTGACTCGCTGATGTCTGGCGATGCATCCGAGATACTTGAATGTACGATTGAGGTGTCAGTACAAGCAGACTCATGGACGACATGGAAAAATGAAAATGTCGAGAAGATCGAACGCCACATCGCTTACGACCTGAACTTCGATGCGTATGAAGTCGACATCAGAAGGATTAGCACGCCAAGTCGCGCACTGTGCAGCAAGCCATTCACATGGCAATTAAAGATATGGGTTGACTATGGTGACGATGATGACAGCGCAATTGCTCGCAAGGCAATTGGCAAGCGCTTCAAGGCCGCCAACAGCAACGCATCGGTAAAGACGATCCAATCGAAAATCGAAAGCGTATTCGGGCTACCTCGCGGCAGCGTCTGCCTACTTGACCCCAGCGGCAAGAACGCGCCCGCAGGGAGCAAGATCAGGAGCCTTCGAGAAAAGTGGAAGCGCACCGAGTAGTAGAGGTATGTCTGTAAGCCCCAACAAAGCCCGCAGCATCCAATCACTCGACCTCCTCTCTCCCAGGTCAGCGTCGCTGTTTTGGGCGATACACCGGGCCTGACCACACGCGCCAACCCAAAAACCTCGACAAATCAACGATTTCCGCCTTCGACCAAACAAAAAGCCCCGACCTGGGCCGGGGCTTTTCATCAAACATGGTGCCGGAAACAGGAGTCGAACCTGCGACCTACGCATTACGAATGCGCCGCTCTACCAACTGAGCTATTCCGGCTGAGCGGGCAAGTTTACGGGGCCGCCGGGTAACGGTCAATCCATTCGCAGTGACGCGCAGGAGGCGTCGTACGGGATCGCTATAGGCCTCTTCACGGCGGAGCGGTACGCTAGGGGGCTTGCTCTACTGCCACTGCCCTACCCCATGAAACCCATGCTCTGGTTCTGGGGCGCGTTCCTGCTGTTCTTTGCGCTCCCCTTCCCCTGCATCATCTACTTCGGTGAGCAGTCCGGCTCGCCCGCTCCTGCCTCCACCGCGTGGGCGCTCACGCTGCTGGGTGCCTCGCTGGCGCTGTGGCTGGGGCTGATCTACCAGTGGCTGGACAAGCTCCTGCTGGGCCCGCCTCGCTCCCTGCTGCGGGTCAAGGACATCAGCACAAGCGGCCTGCCCCGCCGTGCGCGGATCGAGCGCGCCATGCAGACTGGAACGCACGTGCGCGGCTTTGCGCAGTGGCAGTTGCAGCTGGCCTTCGACAACCTGTCAGATACCCCGATCACCGAGCAGCTGCAGGTGGTCGATACGCAGCCAGCCTTGAACCGCTTCGTCGAGGGTCGGTCGCTGGACATCCGCCTCAGCCGTCAACCGGGCCCGTTCCCGAACATGGTGCTGGAAGGGGCGCAGTCCGAGCTGGACACCGGGAGTCTGGTGCGCCGTGCGCTGGGGCTGCTGCTGTTCGTCGCGTTGATCTGTGCCGCGTATGCGATGGTCTGGCAGCGCCAGAACGCGGGGCTGGGCTGGACGTTCCTGTCGCTGGGCCACCCGCTGCTGGTCTGCCCGTTCGTGCTGTGGCTCTACGTGCTGGCGGGGCAGTTGTTCCTGCGCAGGATTGGCGGCGATGCCCGCGGCGAGGTGCTGAAGTACCGCGGCATCGGCGTGGAGGCCAAGGTGCTGGGGGTCCGGCAGACCGGGACCTACCTCAACGAGCAGCCACAGGTGGAGTTCGAGCTGGAGTACCCCGATACGCGCGGTACGGTTCACCGGACGAAGGTGCGCCATTTCATCGCGCAGATCGACCTGGCCCACATCCCGCGCGAACGCGTGCAGGTGCTTTACGACCCGGAAAATCCGGCCACTGTCCGCATGGAGGTCGCATGAAGCGGGTACCTGCCACGGGCTGGCCGTTCGCCCTGATCCTGTTGCTGCTGCTCTGCGTGGCCAAGCTCGGTGGCGCCTGGGCGACGATCGAGCAGACGCTGCGGGCCGACGCGGTGCGTGCCGAGGCGGAGGCCACACGTGCGCAGGCAGCGCAGATCGAAGCGCAGCAGCGCGCGCGCGCCAGCGAACCCAAGGCGCCTGCGCCAAACCGGTTGTTCGACCAGGCCTGGCTGGTCGATGCCCGTGAACAGCTGCTCGCGCTGCCGCAGTTCGAGGGCCAGCCGCTGAAGGTCTTCGATGACATCCACTTCTACGACGACGGCCGGATCAACCTGGAAGTGGTGGATCCGCTGCAGCCGGGTAACGTGGATGAATACGGCTTTGACGAGGGCGTGTGGACGCGCGGCAAGCCGGTGAATCCGAACCGCATGGCGCCGCTGATCACGCTGGAGCGCAACAGTGCGCCGCTGGCGGATGTCGACTTTGCGGTGGTGGCGCGCATCGCCTCCGCGTTAAGGGAGCATCGTGCGCGCCTGCAGGCCGAGCCGGAGGAGGTCAGCCATGTCTACGTGGTGGTCCGTCGCGGCAAGCTGCGCTGGCTGCCTGAGGATGTGCATGGCGATCGGGAGTCGGTGGAGCTCAGGTATGACGCGGGCGGCAATGTGACGGCGGTGCGGCGGCGTTGAGGACGTCCCGCCGGAGGCCAGAGCGTGACGACCAACGGTCGTCACCTGCCGAGGGGCGCCCAGCGGGCGCAGGGCGAGGCGGCTGATCAGTCGATCAGGCGCAGGCGCAGTTCCTTGGGCAGGGCGAACACCATCGATTCGGGTTCGCCGTCCAGTTCGCCGACGCTCTGCGCGCCAAGCTCGGCCAGCCGGGCCAGCACGCCGTCCACCAGCACCTGCGGCGCGGAGGCGCCGGCGGTGAGGCCGATGTGCTTCTTGCCCACCACCCACTCCGGGTTGATCTCGTGCGCGCCGTCGATGAGGTAGCTTTCCACCCCTTCGCGCCGGGCCAGTTCGCTCAGGCGGTTGGAGTTGGAGCTGTTCGGCGAACCGACGACCAGCACCAGGTCGCAGCGTTTGGCCAGGTCACGCACGGCATCCTGCCGGTTCTGCGTGGCGTAGCAGATGTCATCGTTCTTCGGCCCCTGCATCGCCGGGAAGCGCGCGCGCAGCGCGTCGATGATGCCGCGGGTGTCATCCACCGAAAGCGTGGTCTGGGTGGTGTAGGCAAAATTCTCCGGCTGCTCGATCTCCAGCGTGGCGACCTGCTCCACGTCTTCAACCAGATAGATGCGGCCGGTGCCGGCTTCCTGGTTCCACTGGCCCATGGTGCCTTCCACCTCGGGGTGGCCGGCATGACCGATGAGCACCACGTCGCGGCCAGCGCGGCAGTGCCGGGCCACTTCGAAATGCACCTTGGTCACCAGCGGACAGGTGGCATCGAAGACCTTCAGGCCACGGCGCTCGGCTTCGCTGCGCACCGCCTGCGATACGCCGTGCGCGCTGAAGATAACCGTGTTGTTGTCCGGCACTTCGTCGAGTTCCTCGACGAAGATGGCGCCGCGCTGCTTGAGGTCATCGACCACGAACCGGTTGTGCACCACTTCGTGGCGCACATAGATGGGCGCGCCCAGCGTCTCGATCGCGCGCTTGACGATCTCGATCGCACGATCGACGCCGGCACAGAATCCACGCGGGTTGGCGAGCAGCACATCCATCAGTTCGGTCTCCCGGCCAGCGCCGGCTTGCGGTTTCGGGGAAGCATTATCGGCTCTTTTTACGCGCCTTGCCGTCGAACACACCAAACAGCACCAGGCCGATGGCACCGCCGACGATGGCCGCATCGGCGACGTTGAACGAGGGCCAGGTGTAGCTGCCGATGTACCACTGGATGAAGTCGACCACGTGACCATGGACCTGGCGGTCGATCACGTTGCCGATGGCACCGCCGATGATCAGCGCGAACGGCAGCGCGTTGCGCCAGTCCGCGCGCGGGGTCCGCGCCAGCCAGTACGCCATCAGGGCACTGATGCCCACCGCCAGGGCGGTGAAGAAATACAGCTGCCAGCCACCGGCTTCACTGAGGAAGCTGAAGGCCGCGCCGGTGTTGTAGGTGCGGTACCAGTTCCAGAAGCCATCGATCACCGGTACCGGCTGGAACTCGGGCAGGCTGGACAGCACCCAGGCCTTGCTCCACTGGTCCAGGCCGATGATGGCCGCCGACAGCAGCAGCCAGACCAGCGCGTTGGGACGCGGACGCGGGGCGGCCATCAGAACCACCGCCGGGCTTCGCCCGCCCCGTCGATGTTGACCACGCAGCGACCACACAGCTCCGGATGGGCCGCATCGCTGCCCACGTCCTGGCGGTGATGCCAGCAGCGCACGCACTTGGCCTTGGTGGTGGGCTGGGCGCTGACGAATACCTCGTCCGTGCTTGCCGGGCGCACCTGCACGTCGCCGCTGATGAACAGGAAGCGCAGCTCGTCGGCCAGCGGGGCCCAGCGCGCGGCCTGTTCACTGCTGGCCGCCACGGTGATCTCCGCTTCCAGCGCGGCACCGATGGCGCCGTTGGCGCGCATCGGCTCGAGCACCTTGGCCACCTGCTCGCGCACGGCCAGCAGCTGGTCGAAATCGCCGGCGTTGAGCTGGGCATTGGCCGGCAGGGGTGCCAGACCGTCGTACCAGGTGGTGAACAGCACGTGGCCGGCACGTTCGCCGGGCAGGTAGCCCCACAGCTCGTCGGCGGTGAAGGTCAGGATCGGCGCAATCCAGCGGGTGAAGGCTTCGGCGATGTGGTACATCGCGCTCTGCGCCGAGCGACGGCCGTGCGAGTCGGTCGGCATGGTGTACAGCCGGTCCTTGGTCACGTCCAGGTACAGCGAGCCCAGGTCCACGCTGCAGAAGTTCAGCAGCAGCTGGACGATCTCGGCCATGTTGTAGCTGTCAAACGCTGCCTTGATCTTCTCCTGCAGCTCGAAGGCGCGGTGCACGATCCAGCGGTCCAGCGCCACCATGTCCTGCAGCGGCACCTGGTGCGCGGCCGGGTCGAAGCCATCCAGGTTGCCGAGCAGGAAGCGGGCGGTGTTGCGCAGGCGGCGGTAGGCATCGGCGTTGCGCTTGAGGATTTCCTGCGACAGCGACATCTCGTTGCTATAGTCGGCCGAGGCGATCCACAGGCGCAGAATGTCCGCGCCCAGCTTGTTCATGATGTCCTGCGGCTCGATGCCGTTGCCCAGCGATTTGGACATCTTGCGGCCGTGCTCATCCACGGTGAAACCGTGGGTAAGGCACTGCTTGTACGGCGCCTGTTTGTCGATGGCCACACCGGTCAGCAGCGAGGACTGGAACCAGCCGCGGTGCTGGTCCGAGCCTTCCAGATACAGATCGGCCGGCTTGCCGAAGCCGCGCGCGGCCAGCACGCCCTCGTGGGTCACTCCGGAATCGAACCAGACATCGAGGATGTCGGTGACCTTCTCGTAGTCGGCCGCTTCGGCACCGAGCAGCTCGGCAGCGTCCAGCGCGTACCACACGTCGATGCCTTCGGCTTCCACGCGGTCGGCCACCTGCTGCATCAGCTCCACCGAGCGCGGGTGAATCTCACCGGTCAGCCGGTGGGTGAACAATGCAATCGGTACACCCCAGGTGCGCTGGCGCGAGATCGTCCAGTCCGGACGGCCGTCCACCATGCTCTGGATGCGCGCCTTGCCCCAGCTCGGGAACCAGCCCACGGTGTCGATGGCGGCGAGCGCGTCGTTGCGCAGGTTCATCTTGTCCATCGAGATGAACCACTGCGGGGTCGCGCGGAACACCACCGGGGTCTTGTGCCGCCAGCAATGCGGGTAGCTGTGGCGGATCGGCGCGAAGGCCAGCAGGCTGCCGTTGTCACGCAGCACCTGCACGATCTGCTCCTGCGCCTTCCACAGGTGCTGGTCCGCCAGGACCACCTCGCCTGCCGGCGGGGTGGATTCGAGGTAGACACCACGGCCATCGATGGGGGTGATCTGGCCAGCGTTGTAGTGCTCCAGCAGGCCGTACTTCTGGCTGACCACATAGTCTTCCTGGCCGTGGCCGGGGGCGGTGTGCACCGCACCGGTACCGTCCTCATCGGAGACATGCTCGCCGTTGAGCAGCGGTACGTCGCGCTCGGCGTAGAACGGATGGGCCAGCACCAGACGCTCCAGCGCGGCGCCGGTGGTCTCACCGTGCAGCACCACCTCGTCCACGCCGTAGCGCTGCAGTGCGCGCTCGGCCAGCGCAGCAGCCAGCACCAGCCAGCGGCGTTTGCCGCCGTGGGCCGGACCTTCGGCGAGCACGTAGCGGATGTCAGCGCCCAGCGACACCGCCAGCGAGGCCGGCAGCGTCCACGGGGTGGTGGTCCAGATCGGCACGGCGACCTCGACGTCGGCCGGGATGGCCACGCCGAACGCCTGCGCCATGGCCTGCACGTCGCGCGCGGCGTAGGCCACGTCAATGGCAGGCGATTCCTTCTCCTGGTATTCGATTTCCGCCTCGGCCAGCGCCGAGCCGCAGTCAAAGCACCAGTACACCGGCTTGGCGCCGCGCACCAGGTGGCCGTTGGCCACAATCTTGGACAGCGCGCGGATCTCATTGGCCTCGAAGTCGAAGCTCAGCGTCTTGTAAGGGTTGTCCCAGTCACCGGTGACGCCCAGCCGCTTGAAGTCGGCGCGCTGGATCTGGATCTGCTCTTCGGCGAACTCCCGGCACTTCTGCCGGAACTGCACGGCATCGAGCTTGACCCCGACCTTGCCCCATTTCTTCTCGACCGCGATCTCGATCGGCAGGCCATGGCAGTCCCAGCCCGGCACGTAGGGCGCATCGAAGCCGGCCAGATAGCGCGACTTGACGATGATGTCCTTGAGGATCTTGTTGACCGCATGGCCCAGGTGGATGCGGCCGTTGGCGTACGGCGGGCCATCGTGCAGCACGAACAGCGGGCGGCCCTGCGCGTTGTCGCGCAGCTGCTGGTAGAGCCCCTGCTCTTCCCAGCGCGCCAGAATGCCCGGCTCGCGCTTGGGCAGGTCGCCGCGCATCGGGAACTCGGTGGCTGGCAGGTTCAGGGTGGTCTTGTAGTCCTGGCTCACGCAGTGGCTCGCAATCTGTGTTCGGTAAGAAGGGCGCGCGCCTGCTCGGCGTCGCGGTGCATCTGGTCGGTCAGCGCGGCCAGATCATTGAATTTCTCCTCGTCGCGGAGTTTTGCGACGAACTCGACTTCCACATGCCGACCGTACAGGTCTGCCTGGAAATCGAACAGGTGCGCTTCCAGCAACGGTTCGATGCCGTCCACCGTTGGACGGGTGCCGAAGCTGGACACCGACGGCCAGGGCTGCTCGAACACGCCGTGCACCCAGGTGGCGTAGATGCCTGAAAGCGCCGGGGTGCGCGGGTAGCGCAGGTTGGCGGTGGGATAGCCCAGCGTACGGCCAAGCTGGCGGCCACGCACCACCCGGCCGCTGATGCTGTACGGCCGCCCGAGCAGATCGCCAGCACGGGCAAAGTCACCGGCCACCAGCAGCTGGCGGATGCGCGTGCTGGAAATGCGTTCGCCGTGCAGGTCCACGGCCTGGATCTCGCCGGCGCTGAAGCCCAGCTCGGCGCCCATCTTCTGCAGCAGCGCAAGATCGCCACCGCGGCGGTTGCCGAAGTGGAACTGTGGACCAATCCACACTTCGCGCGCCGACAGCCGCTGATGCAGCAGCCGCTGCACGAAGGTCTCGGCCGGCATCGCTGCCATTGCCGCGTCAAAGCGCAGCAGGCCGATGGCGTCCACGCCCAGCTCGCGCAGCATCTGCACCTTGCTGCGGGCCAGGGTCAGCCGCGGCGGCGGCGTGCCTTGGGCAAAGAACTCGCGCGGCAGCGGCTCGAAGGCCACCGCCACGGCCGGAACACCCAGCGCACGCGCACGGGCGACCGCGTGGCGCACCAGTGCCCGATGGCCCAGGTGCAGGCCGTCAAAAGCACCAATGCAGACCACGCTTCCGTTGGGGAACAACGCCCCGCCTTCAACGCTTCGGAACAACACGCTCATCTGGTCCGGCCGGCCCGCAAAGGCCGCCGCTGTTTCGGTGATAACCATGAAGTATAGCCGCCAGCGACCCGGATCAATGCCCGCGCAGGTCACGCGGGCGCAGGCCCAGCGCCAGCTGCGCCACCAGATAGGTGACACCGCCGCTGCCCACCAGCAGCGCCAGGCTGCCGATGCGCTGCCACTTGTCCATGCCGGTGAAGGCCGGCAGCCAGTGCAGCAACGCCAGCAGCACCGCCACCATGGCCAGGCAGGACAGCACCAGGCGCAGCACGTACCGGCCCCAGCCCGGACGGCGCTGGTAGACATCGGTCTTGCCCAGCCAGTACCAGAGCAGCGCCAGGTTCAGATAGCTGGACAGCGCGCTGGCAATGCCCAGCGCCAGGTGCAGGCCGGGCTGCCGGCCCAGCGCGGCCATCACCCCCTGCGACCTGAGCTCCTCGGGCACCATCACCTGGTACAGCACCGCCAGCAGCGCGAAGTTGAAGACCATGTTGGCCACCAGCGCGACCAGACCGGCGCGCACCGGGGTCTTGGTGTCCTGCCGCGCGTAGAAGGCCGGCAGCACCACCTTGAGCAGCGCAAAGGCCGGCAGGCCGAAGCTGAGCCCATAGACGGCCAGGGCGGTCATCCGGGTGTCGAACGCAGTGAACTGCCGGTACTGGAACAACGTGGCGATCAGCGGCTCGGCCAGCAGCAGCAGGCCGAACATCGCGGGCACGGCGATCAGCAGGGTCATGCGCAGGCCCCAGTCCAGCGCATTGGAAAAGCCATCGCGGTCGGTGCCGACATGGTGACGGGCCAGTGCCGGCAGGATCACCGTGCCCAGCGCCACCCCGAACACGCCCAGCGGCAGCTCCAGGAAGCGGTCGGCCAGCGACAGCCACGACTGCGAGCCGTCGGTCAGCTTGGCGGCGATCACCGTATCGAGCAGCAGGTTGATCTGGGCCACCGAGGAGCCGAACAGGGTCGGCACCATCAGGGTCATCACCTTGCGCACACCCGGGTGCCGCCAGCCCCAGCGCGGCAGGGTGAGCAGGTTGATGCCCTTCAGCGCCGGCAGCTGGAACAGCAGCTGCAGCAGGCCTGCCGCCAGCACCGCCCAGCCCAGCGCCATGATCTGCTTCTCGGGCGTGCCGCCCAGCCGCGGCGCCAGCCACAACGCGCCGGCAATCATGCACAGGTTGAGGATCACCGGGGTCAGCGCCGGCATGGCAAAACGCTGGAAGCTGTTGAGCGCACCGCCAGCCAGCGCGGTGAGCGAAACGAACAGCAGGAACGGGAACGTCAGCCGGAACAGATCGACCAGCAGGCCCTGCTTGGCCGGGTCGGTGTCCACGCCGCTGGAGAACAGGCTGGCCAGGTGCGGGGCGAAGATCAGCGCCAGCGCGGTGACCAGCATCAGCACCCCGCCCAGGGTACCGGCCACGCGCGCCATCAGCTCGCGCAGCTCCTCATGGCTGCGGGTCTCCTTGACCTCGGTGAACACCGGCACAAAGGCGGTGGCGAATGAGCCCTCGGCGAACAGGCGGCGCAGGAAGTTGGGCACGCGGAAGGCGACCCAGAAGGCGTCGGTGACCGCATTGGTCCCGAACGTGGTGGTGATGACCTGGTCGCGGACCAGGCCGAGCACCCGCGAGACCATCGTCATGCTGCTGAACGACAGCAGGCCCCGCAGCATCCTCGGTGAACTCACTCAACAATCCTCTTGACAATCGACTTGACGTACATTTTCCGGACGCCCATACTACCGAGCTTGCTGTTCCCATTACACCGTTTTTTCAGGAAACCACCACCGTGGCCAATATCAAGTCCGCCAAGAAGCGCGCCAAGCAGACCGTCGTGCGCAACGCGCGCAACGTGGCTCAGCGCTCGATGCTGCGCACCGCTGTCAAGAAAGTGATCAAGGCGCTGGACGCCAACGATGCCGCCGGCGCCGAAGCCGCCTTCGCCGTTGCCCAGCCGATCCTGGATCGCTTCAGCGCGCGTGGCCTGATCCACAAGAACAAGGCTGCCCGCCACAAGAGCCGCCTGAACGACCGCATCAAGGCCCTGAAGGCTGCCTGATCCGGCTCGTTGCCGGAGGCCCCACGGGGTTTCCGGCGGCATGCAAAACCCGGCCTTGGCCGGGTTTTTTTATGCACATGCCCCGGCCTTGGCCGGGTTTTTTTATGCACATGCCCCGGCCTTGGCCGGGTTTTTTTATGGGTATGCTCCGGCCTTGGCCGGTTTTCTTGCTTCTGGTAGGTGACGACCGTTGGTCGTCACGCT
>NZ_JAWJLO010000001.1:2435604-2515154 GCF_032911385.1 Stenotrophomonas sp. C3(2023)
CGACCGTTGGTCGTCACGCTTCTCAAGAGAGTGACGACCAACGGTCGTCACCTACCACAGCCCACACGGCCTCAGCCGGCGTTGCGGGCTTCCAGCTCGTCTTCTTTCTGGCGGTCGAAGAACGCCATGATGCGGCTCATGATCGGGAACGTGCCTTCGCGGCCCAGCGCCGAAACCAGGAACCACGGCTCCTTCCAGCCCAGCTCGGCCACGATCTGCTCGGCGGCAGCCCTGGCCTCGTCCTCGAACATCAGGTCGGCCTTGTTGAGCACCAGCCAGCGCGGCTTGGCCAGCAGTTCAGGGTCATGCTTCTCCAGCTCGCGCTCGATCGCACGTACCTGCTCGACCGGCGAAACGCCGTCCACGCCACCTTCCATCGGCGAGATGTCCACCAGGTGCAGCAGCAGACGGGTGCGCTGCAGGTGGCGCAGGAACTGCGCGCCCAGGCCGGCACCGTCAGCGGCACCCTCGATCAGGCCGGGAATGTCGGCGATCACGAAGCTGCGGTAATTCTCCACCTTCACCACGCCCAGGTTTGGGTACAGCGTGGTGAACGGGTAATCGGCCACCTTCGGCGTTGCCGCCGATACGGCGCGGATCAGCGTGCTCTTGCCTGCGTTGGGGAAGCCCAGCAGGCCGACGTCGGCCAGCAGCTTCAGCTCCAGCTTGAGCGTACGCTCTTCGCCCGGCTCGCCCGGCAGCGCCTGGCGCGGCGAGCGGTTGGTCGAGCTCTTGAAGTGCATGTTGCCCAGGCCGCCGCGGCCGCCCTTGGCCACCAGCAGGCGGTCGCCATGGCCGGTGAGGTCGCCGATGACTTCGTCGGTGGCCACGTTGATGATCACGGTGCCCACCGGCACGGTGATGACCAGGTCTTCGCCGCCCTTGCCATAAGCCTGCCGGCCCATGCCGTTCTCGCCGCGCTGCGCCTTGAAAATGCGGTCATGGCGGAAGTCGACAAGCGTGTTCAGGTTCTCGTCGGCGCGGATCCACACGCTGCCGCCCGCACCACCGTCGCCGCCGTCCGGGCCGCCGAGCGGAATGAACTTCTCGCGACGGAAGCCAATGCAGCCGTTGCCGCCGTTGCCGGCGAACACTTCGATTTCTGCTTCGTCTACCAGTTTCATTGTTTTGATGCCTGCGATGCGCGCGGCGTCAACGCCGCTGCCTTGAGTGATGCCGACCTCAGGCCAGCAAACGGACCGAGTCCGTTTTTTACCATTGATTCCAACGAAAAGCCCCGCCGAAGCGGGGCTCTTCATGCAGCATTCCATGCCGGGGCATGGCTGCCGGCGCTGGCCTGATCAGGCCTCGGCCGACACGATGCTGACGGTGCGACGCTTCTTCGCACCCTTGACCGAGAACTCCACCTTGCCGTCCACGAGGGCGAACAGGGTGTGGTCGCGGCCCAGGCCGACGCCTGCACCCGGATGGAACTGGGTGCCGCGCTGACGCACGATGATGTTGCCGGCTTCGATGGCCTGGCCGCCGAAGATCTTGACGCCCAGGTACTTCGGGTTGGAGTCGCGACCGTTGCGCGAGGAGCCTACGCCCTTTTTATGTGCCATGACTGCTTCTCCTGATGCTTAGCCGGCGATGCCGGTGATTTCGATTTCGGTGTAGTACTGACGGTGCCCCTGGCGCTTCATGTGGTGCTTACGGCGACGGAACTTGATGATCCGGACCTTGTCAGCACGACCCTGGGACACGACCTTGGCGGTGACCGAAGCGCCGCTCAGTGCGTCGCCGATCTTGATACCGTCGCTGTCGCCCAGCAGCAGGATGTTGTCAAACTTGATCTCGCTGCCGACTTCGACTTCGAGCTTTTCGACGCGGAGCTTTTCGCCCTGCGCCACGCGGTATTGCTTACCGCCGGTGACCAGTACTGCGTACATGACCAGACTTCCTCTGTAGTTATTGTGGTCTGTTGAACTGCCGCCATCGAGGGCGGACAGGAGCGGGATTGTACGCAGATCAGTGCGGCACGGTCAAGTCAAGCCCCGCCATGACCGGAGCGTCTTCATGAACGGGCGCGTACCCGATCTCAGCCGGTGAGACCAGCGACTGGCATTGTCGCCCATTGCCCCCATCTGGTCACCTCGGTAGGCTGCTTGATTGCCGCCGTTTCAGACCCGTTTCTTTCGGCTGGCCGGCCCAGCCCCGCCCCCACAACCGGATTCCCCATGGCGATGGATTACATCCGCATCCGCGGTGCGCGGACGCACAACCTCAAGAACCTGGACCTGGACCTGCCGCGCGACAAGCTGATCGTGATCACCGGTCTGTCCGGCTCGGGCAAGTCATCGCTGGCCTTCGACACGATCTACGCCGAAGGCCAGCGCCGCTACGTGGAATCGCTCAGCGCCTATGCGCGGCAGTTCCTGAGCGTGATGGAAAAGCCGGACCTGGACCACATCGAGGGCCTGTCCCCGGCCATTTCGATCGAACAGAAGTCGACCTCGCACAACCCGCGCTCGACCGTCGGCACCATCACCGAGATCTACGACTACCTGCGCCTGCTGTTTGCCCGCGTCGGCACCCCGCGCTGTCCCGACCACGGCTATCCGCTGGAGGCGCAGACGGTCAGCCAGATGGTCGACCATGTGCTCACGCTCGACCCTGAGCAGCGCTACATGCTGCTGGCCCCGGTGATCCGCGACCGCAAGGGCGAGCATGCGCAGGTCTTCGACCAGCTGCGTGCGCAGGGCTTTGTGCGCGTGCGGGTGGACGGCGTGCTGTATGAGATCGATGAGGTGCCGCCGCTGGCGCTGCGCCAGAAGCACACCATCGAGGCGGTGATCGACCGCTTCCGCCCGCGCGAGGACATCAAACAGCGCTTGGCCGAGAGCTTTGAAACCGCGCTGAAGCTGGGCGATGGCATGGCCTCGGTGCAGTCGCTGGACGCCGACGGCGCCAGCCCGGCGCTGTTCTCCTCCAAGTACTCCTGCCCGGTCTGCGACTACTCGCTGCCCGAGCTGGAGCCGCGCCTGTTCTCGTTCAACGCCCCCATGGGCGCCTGCCCCGGCTGTGATGGTCTGGGCATGGCCGAGTTCTTCGACCCGGCGCGCGTGGTCGTGCACCCGGAGCTGTCGCTGGCTGCCGGTGCGGTGCGCGGCTGGGACCGCCGCAACGCGTACTACTTCCAGCTGATCGCCTCGCTGGCCAAGCACTACAGGTTCGACGTCGATGCGGCCTGGAACACCTTGCCCGAAGGCGTGCGCAAAGCAGTTCTCTACGGCAGCGGCGATGACATGGTGACCTTCACCTATTTCACCGAAGCCGGCGGGCGCACCCAGCGCAAGCACCGCTTCGAAGGCATCATTCCCAACCTGGAACGCCGCTACAAGGAAACCGAATCGGCGGCGGTGCAGGAAGAGCTGGGCAAGTACATCAGCGAGCGGTCCTGCCCCGAGTGCGGAGGCGCACGCCTGAACCGGGCTGCGCGCAATGTGTTCGTGGCCGACCGCGCCCTGCCCGAACTGGTGGTGCTGCCGATCGACGATGCGCTGACGTTCTTCCGCGAGCTGAGCCTGCCGGGCTGGCGCGGCGAGATCGCCAGCAAGATCGTCAAGGAGATCGGTGAGCGGCTTGGCTTCCTGGTCGATGTGGGTCTGGATTACCTCACCCTTGAGCGCAAGGCCGACACCCTGTCCGGTGGTGAGGCGCAGCGCATCCGCCTGGCCAGCCAGATCGGCGCCGGCCTGGTCGGGGTGATGTACGTGCTGGATGAGCCGTCCATCGGCCTGCACCAGCGCGACAACGAGCGGCTGCTCGGCACCCTCACCCGCCTGCGTGACCTGGGCAATACGGTGATCGTGGTCGAGCACGATGAAGATGCCATCCGCCTGGCCGACTACGTGCTGGACATCGGCCCGGGTGCCGGCGTGCATGGTGGCGAGATTGTCGGCCAGGGCACGCTGCAGGACATCCTGGACGCACCGCGCTCGCTGACCGGCCAGTACCTCTCCGGCAAGCGGGCCATCGAGATTCCCAGCCGTCGTCACGCGCCCAACCCGAAGACGACCCTGCACCTGCGTGGCGCCTCGGGCAACAACCTCAAGGGCGTGGACCTGGCCATCCCGGCCGGCCTGCTGACCTGCGTGACCGGTGTGTCCGGCTCGGGCAAATCGACCCTGATCAACGACACACTGTTCTCGCTGGCTGCCAACGAGATCAACGGCTCCTCGCACCCGGTCGCGCCGTACAAGCGCATCGACGGACTGGACCTGTTCGACAAGGTCGTGGACATCGACCAGTCGCCGATCGGCCGCACCCCGCGTTCCAACCCGGCCACCTACACCGGCCTGTTCACGCCGCTGCGCGAACTGTTCGCCCAGGTGCCCGAGGCGCGCGCGCGTGGTTATTCGCCGGGACGTTTCAGCTTCAACGTGCGCGGCGGACGCTGCGAGGCCTGCCAGGGTGACGGTCTGATCAAGGTGGAGATGCACTTCCTGCCCGACGTCTACGTGCCCTGCGATGTCTGCCATGGCAAGCGCTACAACCGCGAAACGCTGGAAGTGCTGTACAAGGGCTACAACATCAACGACGTGCTGGAGATGACGGTCGAGGATGCGCTGAAGCTGTTCGAGCCGGTGCCGTCCATCGCACGCAAGCTGGAAACACTGGTGGATGTGGGCCTGAGCTACATCAAGCTGGGCCAGAGCGCGACCACGCTCTCCGGTGGTGAAGCGCAGCGCGTGAAGCTCTCCAAGGAGCTCTCGCGCCGTGATACCGGCCGCACCCTGTACATTCTCGACGAGCCGACCACCGGCCTGCATTTCCACGACATCGAAGCGCTGCTGGGCGTGCTGCACAAGCTGCGCGATGAAGGCAACACCGTGGTGGTGATCGAACACAATCTGGATGTGATCAAGACCGCCGACTGGATCGTCGACCTCGGTCCGGAAGGCGGCCACCGCGGTGGCACCATCCTCGTCACCGGCACGCCCGAGGACGTGGCCGCCTGCCCGCAGTCGTACACCGGCCAGTTCCTGGCGCGCATGCTGCCTTCCACCGAAGCGCGCCCCGAGCGGCCGGCCGCTGTGGCCAACAAGCCCGACGCGCGGCCGCCGCGCAAGGTGAAGCCGGAAAAGCCGGCGAAGAAAGCCGCCGCGAAGAAGACCACGCGGAAAACCGAGAAAGCATGATGAGCAGCGAACACAAAATACTGGCCCGCATTCCCATCAGCGTGCGCTGGCGCGACATGGACAGCATGGGACACGTCAACAACGCCAAGTACATTTCCTACCTGGAAGAGGCGCGCGTGCGCTGGATGCTCGGGGTGGAAGGCGTGGCGATGACCGATGCCATCGCCCCGGTGGTGGCCGCCACCAATGTCAACTACCGCCAGCCGCTGGTGTGGCCCAACGACATTGTGGTGGAGCTGTTCGTCGAGCGGCTGGGCAACAGCAGCGTGACCATCGGTCACCGCATCGTCGACCAGCAGGACCCGTCCAGGCTGTACTCGGACGGCAACGTGGTGGTGGTCTGGATGGACACCACCACCGGCCGCAGTGCCCCGCTGCCCGAGGCGATCCGCAACGCGTCGACCTGAGCGGACACCCGCCCGTCTGCGGTACGTGAGACGGGCATGGCTCGCCAGCACCGCGTGCCCTCTGGCGGCGCGCGTTACCGGGCGCTGCCGCGCACCGCCAGCGGCACGCGCACTTCACCACCATCGTGCAGCTGCAGGGTCACCTGCAGCTGCTGCGCCGGCTGCAGGGGCGCCACCGGCTGCATCAGCATCAGATGCAGGCCACCGGGCTTGAACTCCACCGACGCGCCACGCGCCAGCGGAACCTCGTGCACATGCTGCATGCGGCTGACGCCATCGTTGAGTGTGGTCTCATGCACGGAAACGTCAGCGAACTGGGCGCTGCGGGCACCGACGATGCGCACGGCATCCGGGCATTCATTGCGCAGCGTCATGTAGCCGGCGGTCATGCTTGCCGCGCCGGGCGGCAGCCGCGCCCAGCCGTCACTGACCTTCACGCAGTCCACCTGCACGGCCGACGCCGACCCCGCACACAGCATCAACAATACGCCAACGAATGGTTTGGTTATCATCGGGTCCATATCCTCTGTGCACGAGACCGCAGCATGACCAGCTCCATCGAGGTGATCAACCACGGCCCGATCCGCGAACTGCGCCTGGCACGGCCTCCGGTCAATGCACTGGACACCGACCTGTGTCGGCAGCTGATCCATGCGGTAGAACTGGCGATGGCCGAGGATGCCCACGGCATCGTGCTCTCCGGCAGCCCGCGCGTCTTCACCGGCGGCATGGATGTGCCGCACCTGCTGGCCCATGGCGACGACAGCCCTGCCCTGCTGGACAGCTGGAATGCCTTCTTCGGCGCGGTGCGCTCCATTGCCGAGTGCCGCATCCCCGTGGTGGCCGCGCTGACCGGCCACGCGCCGGCCGGCGGCTGCGTGATGGCTCTGTGCTGCGATTACCGGGTAATGGCGCGCAGTGTCGACGCCGGCCACCCGTACACCATCGGCCTGAACGAGGTACAGGTCGGGCTGGTGGCGCCCGAGGGCATCCAGCGCCTGCTGCGCCGGGTGGTGGGCGTCCACCGTGCCGGCGTATTGCTGACCACCGGGGCGATGCTGCCAGCCGAGCAGGCCCAGCAGATCGGCCTGGTCGACGAGCTGGCCGACGGCGAGCTGGTGGTGCCACGCGCCATCGCCTGGCTGCAGCAGCTGCTGAAGATGCCGCGCCAGCCGATGCTGCTGACCCGGGCGGTGGCCCGCGAAGATCTGCATCAGGCCCTGCACCCGGACCTGATCCAGCTCGACCGCTTCGTTGAGGCCTGGTACGCCCCCGACGCCCAGCAGGCACTGCACGCACTGACCGCCCGGCTGGGCAAAGGCTGAGCGCGCAGGCCACGTGCCGGGTCGTTCAGAGCAGACAGATCGCCACCGTCGCCACCGCTATAATCACGCTCTGTCCCACACCGGCTGCAGCCCTTTGAGCGCCTCGCACGAACCCGTCGTCTCCGAACTGATCGACCTGCTCACGCTCGAGCGGCTGGAAGACAACCTGTTCCGCGGACAAAGCCGCGACATCGGCACCAAGTACGTCTTTGGTGGGCAGGTGCTGGGCCAGGCGCTGGCCGCCGCGCAGGCCACGGTCGACAACGGCCGCCATGTGCATTCACTGCACGCCTACTTCCTGCGCGCGGGCAACATCGATCATCCCATCGTCTACGACGTGGACCGCACCCGCGACGGTGGCAGCTTCTCGGTGCGCCGCGTGACCGCGATCCAGCATGGCAAGGTGATCTTCTTCTGCGCCGCCTCGTTCCAGCAGGCCGAAAGCGGGGCCGAGCACCAGCACAAGATGCCCGAGGTACCACAGCCGGAAGATATCGAACCGAGCCGTCCGCTGCCCCCTGAAGTGCTTGAACGTCTGCCGATCAAGGTGCAGCGCTGGCTCTCGCGCGGCGGCCCGTTCGAGTTCCGCCATGTCTACCCGCGCGATGAGCTCAATCCGCCCAAGCGCCCGCCCTACCACCAGGTCTGGCTGCGTCTGACCGAGCCGGTGGGCGATGCGCCGGAGCTGCACCAGGCACTGCTGGCCTACGCCTCGGACTTCCATCTGCTCGGCACCGCCACCTTCCCGCACGGCATCAGTTACTACCAGCCGCACGTGCAGATGGCCTCGCTGGACCATGCGCTGTGGTTCCACCGTCCGTTCCGCGCCGACGACTGGCTGCTCTACTCGCTGGACAGCCCCAGCGCGCAGGATTCGCGCGGCCTGGCGCGCGGTCAGTTCTTCGACCGCCATGGCCGCCTGGTCGCCAGCACCGCGCAGGAAGGCCTGATCCGTGTGGTGCCCGACAGCGCGGCTGCCGCTGCCGTGCCGGCCAAGGACTGAGGACATCCCATGCGCCAGATTTTCAGCAGCCAGCGAGTGGAAACCGTGGAGGGCGTGGCCGAGCTGCTGCGCAGCCACGACATCGAGGTGCGCGTGACCAACGGCCGCACCTACCACAGCCGCCGCCGTGGCCAGTTCAGCTATCTCGACCAAGGCAAGGCCAGCACCCATCCGGCGGTCTGGATCGTGCGCGCCGACGACCAGCCGCGTGCGCGCGAGATCCTGCGTGACGCGCGCCTGCTCGACACCACCCGTCGCGACCATCCCACCGCCGAGTTTGCCTTCCGCGACGAGCCCAGTACCGGTACGGGGCGCAGTTGGGCCTGGCGGATCCGCATCGCGCTGCTGGTGGTCATCGCCGGCGTCGCATTGGTGATCGGCCTGCGCCACCGGGGTGGCGATGCGCCCGCCGCACCGCAGACGCAGCCGCAGAACGCACCGGCCAGTCCGGCGCCGGCCGAAGACGAAGAAGAAGTGCGGGTACGGGTGCAGCCGGCCGGCTGAGCCGCCCCGGCCGGCGACGGTCACATCGCCGGCAGCGCTTCGTCTGGGTCACACTGCCAACGGCGCCTGCCGGAGATGACCGTGATGATTGCTGCCAGCATCGACGACACCCTCGACCACGAGCTGCCCGCTGCGGCCGCCGGTTGCCAGCATGCCTACGGTCGTATCGTGCAGGCGTGCCAGAACACCATCACCGCCATCGCCCTGGCCATCACCGGCGACCGCGCGGCCAGCGAAGACATCGCGCAGGAGGCATTCGTGCGCGGCTGGCAGCAGCTGCATCAACTGCGCAGCCCCAGCAGCTTCCTGCCATGGCTGCGGCAGATCACCCGCAACCTCGCCCGCGACTGGCTGCGCGCCCAGCGTGGACGGCCGATGTCCGGTGAGGCAGCCGAGCTGGCGATCAGCATGGCCGCCGATCCGGCGCCCGACAGCCTGGACAGGCTGGCACGACTGGAAGAGGAAGTTGCCGCCGAGGACATCATTTCAAGCCTGCCAGCCGACAGCCGAGAGGTGCTGCTGCTGTATTACCGCGAAGGCCAACGCTCGCAGCAGGTGGCATCGCTGCTGGGGCTCAGCGATGCCGCCGTGCGCAAGCGCCTGTCGCGCGCACGTGCACTGGTGCGCGAGGGGCTGCTGCAGCACTTTGCCGGGTACGCACGCAGCAGCGCGCCGAGCGCTGCTTTCGCCACCGGCGTGGTGTCGCTGCTGATGGTGGCCGCCCCCGGTACCGCCAGCGCGGCGGCCATCGCGCTGGGTACGGGACTGGGTGTGGGCGGCAGCAAGCTCGGTCTCGGCGGTGCCAGCGTCGGCGGCGGTACGGCGATGGGCTCGCTGACCGCTGTCGCCAGTCAGGCCCCCGCGCTGCAGGCGCAGATCGGTCTGTCCAGCATCGTGGCAGCGGTAGGTTTCGGCATGCTCGGTGCCTACGTGGGCGGACGCTATCTGCTGCGTTATGCCGACACCGCGGATGAGCGTGCGCGCATCAGTCGCTTCGTGGCGGCCAACAGCCTGACCGCCGCCGGGGTCTGCGTGGCGATTCTGGGGACCATGCTGCTGCATCTGCCGGCCATTGCGGTTGTCGCGGCACTGGTGCTGGGCATGGCGGTGCTGAACTGGCAATGCCTGCACACGCTGCAGCGGCTGATGGCGCCGCTGATCGCGCGCGACGCGGCGCGGCGCGGCCGTACCCGGTGCAACTGGGCTTACGAGCTGAGCTATGGCCGGACGGCTGTCATGGTGATGAACGTGATGGTGATCGGCTCGGTGTTCTACGCGCTGTATCGCACGTAAGGCCGGATTACGGCCGGCTGCTGTTCGCACAGATCGCGACGGCACACAGCCGCGCGGTGCGCGGCGAGCCGACCGCAGTGCCGGTTCGAGCAATGACCGATCCCAGTGCCCCCTGCCCCTGCCCGCTGTCCGCTACGCAGTCGCGGCTGCTGCGACCGCCAGCGGCTATGCTGTGGTCATGGCGATACACGGCGATCGAGACGATGACCTGCGGCTGTTCCAGACCGGCGAGCACCCCTGTGGCTACTGGCCCGAGCGGGTGGCCCGCGATCTGGTGCTGGACCCGCATGACCGCCGGCTCGGCGGTCTGTACCCGCTTGCACTGAGCTGGGGCTTCCGCCGCAGCGGCGACCTTGTCTACCGCCCCCACTGCGCGCACTGCCAGGCCTGCGTGGCCGTGCGCATTCCCGTGGCCCGCTTCCGGCCCGACCGCAGCCAGCGGCGTTGTGCCGCCCGCAACGCCGATCTGGAAGTACGCATCACCGCCGCCAGTGCGCGCGATGACCTGTTCGCCCTGTACCAGCGCTACCTGCGCCACCGCCATCGCCACGGGGGCATGGACGAGCATGGGCCGCACGAGTTCGAGCAGTTTCTGATCGGCAGCTGGTCACACACCCGCTTCATGGAAATCCGCCTGCCCGGCCGCGACGGGGCGCCCAGCACCCTGCTCGGCGTGGCGGTCACCGACGTCACCGAACAGGGCCTGTCAGCGGTCTATACCTTCTTCGATCCGGCCTGCGCCGAGCGGGGCCTGGGCACCTTTGCGATCCTGCAGCAGATTGCCTGGGCCGAGCGCGAAGGCCTGCCGCATGTCTACCTGGGGTACTGGATCCGCGAACACCAGAAGATGGACTACAAGCGCCGTTTCCGCCCGCTGGAAGCCTACGATGGCCGCCGCTGGCACGATTTCGACAGCGAACTGGACGGACGCTGACAAACCGCTGACACCGGGCCGGGTGCACAATAGCGCCCATGAACAACCTCGCCCGACGCCATCTGCTGCCCTTCGCCCTGGCCCTGCTGTGCGGCGCCTGCTCCCAGACGCCGGCAAAGACCGCTGCCATGCCCGATCCCGCCACCGCGCCACTGCGCCTTGCCACCTACAACACCTCGCTGTATTCGGACGAGGCCGGCGGGGTGATCGAGCAGCTGCAGGGTGACAGCGAACACGCGCGCAAGATCGCCGCCGTGCTGCAGCAGGTGCGCCCGGACCTGGTCCTGCTCAACGAGTTTGATTTCGACCAGGCCCATCGCGCTGCCGACCTGTTCCAGCAGCGCTACCTCGAAGTGGCCCAGCCCGGCGGTGGGCAGCCTCTGCACTACGCCTACCGGTATCTGGCCCCGGTCAACACCGGCGTGCCCAGCGGCCTGGACCTGGACAACAACGGCGTGATCGGCGGCGAAGGCCGCAGCCGTGGCAACGACGCCTGGGGCTACGGCCTGCACCCGGGCCAGTACGGCATGCTGGTGCTGTCGCGCTACCCGATCGATGAGGCCCGGGTGCGCAGTTTCCAGCTGCTGAAGTGGAGCAGCATGCCCGGCGCGATCCGCCCGCTGGACCCGCGCACCGGCCAGAGCTTCTACAACGACCACGTCTGGTCGCAGCTGCGCCTGTCGTCCAAATCGCATTGGGACGTGCCGGTGAAAACCCCGGGCGGCGTGGTGCACATGCTGGTCTCCCACCCCACACCACCGGTGTTTGACGGACCGGAGAAACGCAACGCGGCGCGCAACCACGATGAGCTGCGGCTGTGGAAGGAGTACCTGGACGGCGGTGAGGCGCCGTGGCTGTGCGATGACAACGGCACCTGCGGCGGCCTGGCCGCCGATGCACGCTTTGTGATTCTGGGCGACCTCAACAACGATCCGGTCGATGGCGATGGCCGCCACGAAGGCATTCTCGAGCTGATCGAACACCCACGCGTGCTGCGCTACCCGACGCCACGCAGCGTGGGCGGTGAGCAGACCAGCCTGGCCTACGCCGAGAAGGGCATCACCCGGCGCGGCGCACCCGCCCACGCGACCGGCGACTTCGGTCCGAAGAGCGGCACGATGCGTCTGGACTACGTACTGCCGTCGGTGGGCTTCCAGTATGCGGGGAGCGGCGTGTTCTGGCCGGCGCAGGAAAGCCCGGAGGCGAAGATCGCCGATGGCAGCGACCACCACCTGGTCTGGGTGGACGTGCGCTGAGGCACCCAGGCCGACCTTGGTCGGCCCTGATCAACGTGCTGCCGACCGTTGGTCGGCCCTTGCGGCTCCCGGTTCTCAGGCCGGGCGCAGCGCCACGCCGATCGTCTCCGCCGCCTGACGAGCGGTCGCACGCGCTTCATCAATCGTCTCACCGCGCGCCAGCGTGACGCCGACGCGGCGCTGACCGTCCACGCTTGGCTTGCCGAACAACCGCACCGCCGTATCGGGCGCCTGCAGCGCCGCCGCAACGTTGTTGAAATACGGCACACCCGTGCCCTGCGCAAGCAAGGCGCACGACGCTGACGGACCGCTTTGTCGGATCAGTGGCACCGGCAGGCCGAGAATCGCTCGCGCATGCAGCGCGAACTCGCTCAACTCCTGCGACACCAGGGTCACCAGCCCGGTGTCGTGCGGCCGCGGCGACACCTCGCTGAACCACACCTGGTCACCTTTGACGAACAGCTCCACACCGAACAGGCCCCAGCCGCCGAGGTCGTCGGTGATCGCGCGCGAAACCGCTTCGGCACGCTGCAGCGCGCGCGGCGACATCGCCTGCGGCTGCCAGCTCTCACGGTAGTCACCGTCGCGCTGCAGGTGGCCGATCGGTGCGCAGAACGCGGTGCCACCGGCATGGCGCACGGTCAGCAGGGTGATCTCGTAATCGAAATCGATGAAGCCCTCGACGATGCAGCGACCCGCACCGGCACGGCCACCGGTCTGCGCGTACTCCCACGCCGGGCCGATGTCGGCCTCGCTGCGCAGCGTGCTCTGCCCCTTCCCGGAGGACGACATCACCGGCTTGACCACGCACGGCAGGCCGATGGCCGCCACTGCCTCGCGGTACTCCGCTTCGGTATCGACGAAGCGGTACGGCGAGGTGGGCAGCCCGAGAGTTTCGGCGGCCAGACGACGGATGCCTTCGCGGTCCATGGTCAGCCGTGCCGCGCGTGCGGTCGGCACCACGCGCAGGCCCTGCTCCTGCTCCAGCGCCACCAGTGTTTCGGTGTGGATGGCCTCGATTTCCGGCACCACCAGGTGCGGCTGTTCCTGTGCGATCAGCGCACGCAGGGCCGCCGCGTCGAGCATGTCGATCACATGGCTGCGGTGGGCCACCTGCATGGCCGGTGCGTTGGCATAGCGGTCGGCAGCAATGACTTCCACGCCCAGTCGCTGCAGCTCGATGGCCACCTCCTTGCCGAGTTCGCCCGAGCCGAGCAGCAGCACGCGGGTGGCGGAGGGAGACAGCGGGGTTCCAAGAGGCGACATGGGCGGTCCGGCAGCAATCTGAAGGCGGATGGGCATTCTAGCCGGTCCGCCCCGGTTTCCCGACCAACGGCACTTGCAACCTGATATCACTTTGATATCTTTCATCCAACCCTCAAGGACGTACCGCCATGAAAGAGAAGTCACTGTCCTCCCTCAACGGCCTCGGCTTCATTGCCCTGGGTCTGCTGGTCGCCGCCGTCGGCGCGGTGATGTTCGTGCTGGGCATCGCTGCCAAGGCGTCGGTCGGCGCGCCCAACCTGTGGCTGCTGTTTGGCGGCCTGCTGACAGGCACCCTGGCCCTGCTGGCCATGGCCGGTCTGTACACGGTGCAGCCCAACCAGTCGGCGGTCGTCAGCCTGTTCGGCAAGTACATCGGCACCGTCAAGGACAACGGCCTGCGCTGGAACAACCCCTTCTACAGCAAGCGCCGCGTCAGCCAGCGCGTGCGCAACTTCGAAAGCGGCAAGCTCAAGGTCAACGAGCTCGATGGCAGCCCGATCGAGATCGCCGCGGTGATCGTCTGGCAGGTCGTCGACGCGTCCGAAGCGGTCTACAACGTGGACGACTACGAGAGCTTCGTGCACATCCAGTCCGAGTCGGCCCTGCGTGCGATGGCCACCAGCTACCCCTATGACCAGCACGAGGAAGGTCAGCTGGCGCTGCGCAGCCATGCCAACGAGATCTCGCTGCACCTGAAGAACGAACTGGCCGAGCGCCTGGCCGACGCCGGTGTGCAGGTGCTTGATGCGCGCATCAGCCACCTGGCGTACGCACCGGAGATCGCCCAGGCAATGCTGCAGCGCCAGCAGGCCAACGCGGTGATCGCCGCGCGCACGCGCATCGTTGCCGGTGCGGTGGGCATGGTGGAAATGGCTCTGGCCGAACTGCAGAAAAACGGTGTGGTGCAGCTGGACGAAGAGCGCAAGGCACATATGGTGAGCAACCTGCTGACCGTGCTGTGTTCCGACCGCGGCACCCAGCCGGTGGTCAACGCCGGCTCGCTGTACTGATCCATTGCTGCAGCCGCCTGGCGGCACGCATTACCGGGGCGCCCCCGCGCCCCGTCAGGAGTCACCATGAGCGAGAAGAAAGCCTACCCGCTGCGCATCAATGCCGACGTTCTGGCGGCGGCACAGCGCTGGGCCGACGACGAGCTGCGCAGCCTCAATGCCCAGATCGAGTACGTGCTGCGCGACGCGCTGCGCAAGGCCGGGCGGCTGCCAAAACCCCAGTCAACGCGTGAGGACAAGGAATGAGCAAGCGCTGGAACTACCAGACCATCGAGCTGAAACCACGATTCCGCGGCACCCTGTGCCCGGAGACGGTGCAGAACGAACTGACAAAGCAGGGGCTGCAGGGCTGGGAGCTGGTCAACATCATCCACCCGGCCACCAACCACCCCGCCCTGCTCGTGTTCAAGAAGGAGAACTGAGATGCGTATCGCTGCCCTTCTGTTGACTACCCTGCTGGCCTGCACGGTCGGCAACGCGCACGCCACGCCGCGCGACACCGCCCAGCAGCTGATCGACCATCTGCAGGCCGGACGCACCGATGCCGCCGAGGCCATGTTCACCGCACAGATGGCCGCCGCCGTGCCCGCCGATCGCCTGAAGGTCCTGTGGGACTCGCTGGGTGCACTGCAGTCGCGTGGCGAGCCGCAGATCACCGAACAGCAGGGCATGCAGGTAGTGGCCTGGCCGTTGCAGTTCGCCAACGGCGCGGTCGTCGCCCAGGTCGTGGTGGACGCGCAGGACAAGGTCGCCGGCCTGATGCTGCGCCCCGCACCGCCGACTGCGGCACCGCCTGTGCCGCCCCATGCCGGCTACAGCGAGGTCGCGTTCGATGTGCCGCAGGCGCGCGGCGCGCTGCCCGGCACCCTCGCGGTACCGCAGGGCAAGGGCCCGTTCCCGGCCGTGGTACTGGTGCATGGGTCGGGCCCGCAGGACCGCGACGAAACCATCGGTGGCAGCCGTCCGTTTCTGGATATCGCACGCGGGCTGGCCGCACAGGGCATCGCCGTGCTGCGCTACGAAAAGCGCAGCCACGCGCATCCGGAGCAGTTCCAGGGCAGCTTCAGCATCGACGATGAAACCACCGACGACGCGGTAGCCGCCGTGGCCGCTCTTGCTGCAGATGCGCGTGTCGATGGTGCCCGCGTCTTCGTGCTGGGCCACAGCCTGGGCGGGATGATGGCACCGCGCATCGCCAGCCGCGCAGCACAGGCGCGCGGTGCGATTCTGTGGGCAGCGCCGGCACGCGACCTGCTCGCCCTGCTGGCCGAACAGAACCGCTACCTGTTCGGTCTGGACGGCAGCATCAGCAGCGAGGAGCAGGCGTTCCTGGACACCCTCGATGCACAGATCGCCGCAGCCCGCAGCAGCGCCCCGGCCACGCCGGCGCAGCTGCCGCTGGGGGTGCCGCAGGCGTACTGGCACAGCCTGCTGGCGGTGGATGCACGCGCCGAGGCCAAGGCGCTGGGCAAGCCGATGCTGATGCTGCAGGGCGGGCGTGACTTCCAGGTGCCCGATACAGACTGGACGCTGTGGCAGCAGGCGCTGCAGGGTCGCACGGACGTGCAGTGGCAGCGCTTTGCCGAGCTCAACCATCTGGGCATCGCCGGCACCGGCGCCAGCTCGCTGCAGGAATACGGCCGCGCCGGCCATGTCGACACGCGACTGGTCGACACCGTGGCCGGTTGGGTCAAGGCGCAGCGATGAGCACGCGCGACGGACGCGGATTCGCCCTCGCCGAAAGCTCGCCGCTGCGCCTGGGCTGGGTGGTGCTGCCGCTGGTAGTGACGCTGGGGTACACCGTGTACAGCCAGCTTGATGGTCGCCCGCTCCAATCGGTGTGGGGCGTGGACAACGTGAGCGTCTGGAGCACGGTCGCGCTGGTCGGGCTGGGCGTGGTGCTTGGCGGTTTTTTCTTCCGCCGCGAGGTATCACTGGAGAGAGGAACCCTGATCGTCCACTCGACCCTGTACAGTCGCCGCGTTGCGGTCTCCGCGCTGCAGCTGGACCGGGCCGAAGTGATCGACCTCAAGCGCCACCCGCGCTGGAGCCTGCGCTGCAAAAGCAACGGGTACAGCGTGCCGGGCTTCCACTCTGGTCACTATCGGCTGCGTGATGGAAGCAAGGGCTTCGTGCTGGCCACACGGATGGACAACGTTCTGGCGCTGCCGGTGAGTGGCGGTGCGACCCTGCTGCTCAGCGTGGAATCGCCCCAGACGCTGCTCGACGCATTGAGCAAGGCGCAGCCGAGGGTGTCCTGACGCCCGGCGTTGCCCGGCGCTACAACACCGCGCCTTCGGTAGGTGACGACCGTTGGTCGTCACGCTGTTGCCCGTGCGCGCAGCGGCACGGCACGCCTGCGCCGCTCGACGCGAGCAGCCGCGCTGCGCGCTGCGCGCTGGCCGGGCAGAGCCCGGCGCTACGAACCCCGCGCTGCGGCACGGCACGGCTACGCCGCTGGAGCGTGACGACCAACGGTCGTCACCTACCCCAGCTGCGCTGCCGCGCGGTAAGCTGGTGGCATGCTGCGAACCGCTCCCCTGCTGCTCAACGGCGCCGAGATCGAGATCTGGCCAGCGGCGCTGCTGCGCGCTCGCGGCAACACCGACGCCCGCCTGCTGGCGCAGGCCACGCATGTTCTCCGCCGCAAACGCGATGGCCGCTATCTGGCGACCGTGTCCGCGCGTGGCGTGCATTCGCTGGTGCCCCGCCTGCCCAGCGAACCCGGTGTGGCCCAGGCACTGCAGCTGCTGGACCAGCGCGCGCAGACGCTTGAACCTCACCTGCAGCCGCTGCACGCGCTGCACCAGTACCTGCACCACCTCGGGCTGGATGCGGACCGCTACGCCGCCGACACTGGGTTGTCGCTGGAAGCCGAACCGAGCGTGCTGCATTTTGCCGGTCGCGACCGCTTTGCGCGGCCGCTGTGGCTGCGACGCGGCGCGGCGCACGCCTGGCGCCGCCTGCGCCGGCACGCTGCCATCGATGGCATCGCGCTGGATGCGATCTCAGGCTACCGCAGCCATGCCTACCAGCTGGGCATCTTCGAACGCAAACAGGCCCGCGGCCAGTCCGTCGACCAGATCCTGACCGTCAACGCCGCGCCCGGTTTCAGCGAACATCACAGTGGGCGGGCACTGGATATCGGCACGCCTGGCGCACCGCCCGCCGAAGAGCAGTTTGAAACCACCGCGGCGTTCGCTTGGCTGCAGACCCACGCGGGACAGCACGGATTCCACCTCAGCTACCCGCGCGACAATCCGCACGGCATCGTCTACGAACCGTGGCACTGGTGCTGGCGCGGTTGAATCCCGGCGCGGTGCCGGTATTCTCGCTGCCCTCGCCCACCGTGCTGTGCTGCCCGCAATGACCCACTCTCCGCACCGCGTACAGGGCCTGGCTGACGACGAGGTTGCCGCCGACTGGCCTCCGATCAGTGCGCAGGAGATCGCCGCACTGGGTGCGCTGCATCCGCGGCTGCACGGGCGCTGCACGCTGCGCTGGCGCAGCCCGCGTCCGTTCTCGGCTGCGGCCATCATCGATACCGCCACCGGTGCGGTCTTCCTCAAGCGTCACCACCACAGCGTGCGCAGCGTCGCCACCCTGCTGGAAGAACACAGCTTCATCGAGCACCTTGGCCGGCAGGGCATGCCGGTGGTGCAGCTGCTGCCCGATGCGCAGGGCCGGACCGCCTTCGCCCACGGCCGCTGGACCTACGAACTGCACAGTGTTGCTCCCGGTCATGACCTGTATCGCGATGCGGCGTCCTGGACCCCGGTGGGTGCGCGCGCGCAGGCGCAGCAGGCCGGGCGCATGCTGGCACGACTGCATCAGGCATCGGCCAGTTACCGCGCGCCGCAGCGGCAGACCCACATCCTGGTGGCACGTGACGACCTGATCCGGGCCGACGACCCGATCGCCGCGCTTCAACAGCAGTTGCCCGGCCGACCTGCGCTGGCCGACTACCTCGGCAGGCGTGACTGGCAGCAGCAGCTGGGCGAGGACGTGCTCGCGCTGCACTCCGGCCTGCCCGGAAAGCTGCGCGGGGTGCCACGGCAGTGGGCGCACAACGACTGGCACGTCTCCAACCTGCTGTGGCGCGCTGAGCCGCAGCCGCCTGGCATCAGCGCGGTGTTCGATTTTGGTCTGGCCTCACCCACCAGCGCGCTGTTCGACCTGGCCACCGCCATCGAACGCAACGCCATCGCCTGGCTTGCACTGGACGGCCCCGCACCGCCCGCGCGCACCGATATCGCGTTGGGGCTCGTGCAGGGCTACAGCGAACTGCAGCCGCTGCGTCCGGAACAGCTGGAGTTGTTGGCCGCGCTGCTGCCGGTGGTGCATCTGGATTTTGCCCTCTCCGAGGTCGAGTACTTCCACGGCATCACCGGCTCCACCGCCAACGCCGACGTGGCCTGGTACACCTTCCTGCTCGGCCATGCGCGCTGGTTCGGCAGCAGCGATGGCCAGCAACTGCTGGATACCCTGCGCGGCGCGCGGTGAGCCGCCTGCGCCGGCGCCGATTGGCATTCCCGGCCGGTTTGGTGTGAAATAGGCCCCTGAAGCGGGGGTGCCTGGCAACAGCCAGGCTGAGAGAGTCCCTTGGAACCTGATCCGGTTTGCACCGGCGTAGGGAGCTTTGAGCAGCATCCATTCCCCGCCCCGCGCGGGTCATGGGCGCGCGCCTTCGCTTCGTCTCCCCTTGGCTGATGACGAACCGAATGAACCGCTGCCTGCGCCCCACCCTGCTTACCCTCGCCCTGTGCGCCGCCCTGCCCCTGCATGCGGTGGCCGACAGCGTGCACGACGCTCAATCGCCGACCGACCTGGCCGAGGTGCGTGTCCAGGCACGCAAGGCCGAGGTCAGCCCCTCGCCGTCGGGTGCGTTCGGCGCTGCCAGCTGGAAGGACGCGCCGGCCTCGATCAACGTGGTGAGCCGTGCCACGCTCGATGATCGTCACGTCCGCACGCTCAGCGAAGTGGCGCGGCAGGATGCATCGCTGGGTGACAGCTATGCGCCGCTTGGTTACTACCAGAACGTTGCCATCCGCGGCTTCGCGCTGGACACCGGCACCGGCTACCAGTTCAACGGACTGTCGACCACTGGCGAACAGCGCATTGCGCTGGAACACATCGCCCAGGTCGAAGTACTCAAGGGAGAAGCGGGGCTGGCGGCCGGCGTCATGGCGCCGGGCGGCATCATCAACTACGTGGCCAAACGCCCCGACGAAGTACGCGCGCTCACCTTGGGCACCGACTCGGAGGGCTCGCGCTACGTGGCTGCCGATGTGGGCCACTGGCTGACGCCACGCTTTGGTGTGCGCCTGAATGCCGCCTGGGAACAGCCGCATACCTACATCGACCACACCGACGGGCGCCGCAATTTCTACGCGCTGGCCACGGACTGGCTGATCAGCGACCGCAGCCGCCTGCAGGTGGACGCCAATTACCACACCAGCGCACAGCGCTCCGCCTCCGGCTACCAGCTGCTGGGCGGCAGCGCGCTGCCCGGACGTGTGGACCGCTCGCAGCTGCTGGGCTACCAGGCCTGGCAGAAGCCGGTGGCCATCGCCAGCACCAACATCACTGCGCTGCACACCTACCAGTTCAATGACGCCTGGCAGTCGCGGCTGTCGGCCGGGCACAGCCGCAGTGTCATCGATGACAACGTGGCCTTCGCCTACGGCTGCTTCTACGCGGCAGCGTGCGCTGACGGCAGCGTGCCGGGGCAGTTCTTCGCGCCCGATGGCGACTATGACATCTACGACTACCGCAGCCCGGACGACACCCGCATCAACCAGCAGGCACGCGCCGAACTGCGTGGCCGTTTCACTACCGGCAGTGTCAGCCACGAACTGAGCCTGGGCGCCGATGTGCTGCGCCGGACCGTGGACAAGCGCCGCAACGTCAACGAATACGTCGGCACAGCCAACATCGGCGACCGGCAGGTGCCGCAGTTCGAGCCGTCGCCCCTGCAGCCGGGCCCGTCGGTGCGCCGCCTGTACAGCCGCCAGGATGCCCTGTTCGTGCTGGACCGGATCAGTCTGGGCGAGCAGTGGCAGCTGCTGGCCGGCGGCCGCCATGTGCGGCTGGACGAGCGCGCCCATGACAAGCGCGGCAATCTGGAGCGACACAGCCGTCTGTCGCGCTTCCTGCCGCAGGCGGCAGTGATCTGGAAGCTGGATGCGGACACCAACCTCTACACCAGCTACGTGCGCGGCATCGCGCTCGGCCAGGAAGCACCGTTCTGGACCACCAATGAAGGCACCTTCCTGGCACCGGTGCTGTCGCGCCAGCTGGAAGTAGGCCTGAAGCATTCGCCCGTTGCCGACCTGCAGCTGGGGGCAGCGCTGTTCCGCACCTCACAGCCGTTCCAGTATGCGATGCCGGACGACAGCAGCGCCGGTTTCAGCTTCGTCCAGCGCGGGCAGCAGACCCACACCGGGCTGGAGCTGACCGCCAATGGCCGGCTGACCGAGCGGCTGCAGCTCACCGCCAGTGCCAGTTTCCTGCAGGCGCGTGCACGCGACGCGGGCACCCCCGCCTATGAAGGTCACCAGCTGGTCAATGTGCCCAAGCTGCGCGCCAACGTGCACCTGGATTACCGCCTGCCACAGGTTGAAGGACTGGCAGTGAGCGGCGGCTGGCGCTACGCCGCGGCCAACCCGGCCACCGCAAATGGTGCGGCGCGCGCGCCGGGCTACAGCGTGTTCGATGCGGGCCTGCGGCTGCAGCACGAGGCAGGCGGGCGCCCGCTGACCTGGCGCCTGTCGGTGGACAACGTGTTCAATACCTTCTACTGGCGTGACACCGGCAGCAGTGCGGGCGATTACTACCTGTTCCCCGGTGCGCCACGCCAGGCACGCCTGACGGTGACCGTCGGCCTATGAACCCGGCCGTGCTCGAATGGACCGCCGCAGGCGTCAGCATGCTGGGGGTGTGGCTGATGTCACGCCGCGTGCTGGTCGCCTGGCCGGTGGGCCTGGTGTCGGTCGCGCTGTACGCGCTGGTGTTTGCGCAGGCGCGGCTGTATTCAGACACGCTGCTGCAGGTGGCTTTCGGCGGCTTTCTGTTGTTCGGCTGGGTGAGCTGGCGCGGCAGGCAGCAGGACGATGGCAAGGTCGCCATCGTCGCGCTGTCCCGGCGCCTGCTGGTGCGCGATCTGAGCATGGGGCTCGGTGCCGGCGTGCTGCTCGGAGCGCTGATGCATCACTTCACCGACGCCGCCCTGCCGTGGCTGGACGCCATGCTGGCCAGCCTCAGCCTGGTCGGTCAATGGTGGCAGGCCCGCCGACATGTGGCGGCCTGGTGGATGTGGCTGGCCGTGGATGTGGTCTACATCGGCATGTACGTGGTCAAGTCGCTGCACGTAACGGCGGCACTGTACGCGGTGTTTCTGGTGCTGGCGGTGATCGGGCTGCGCGCGTGGCGTGCGGCGGCGGCGCAACAGCCGGTGACGGCGGCCGGTAGGTGACGACCGTTGGTCGTCACGTCGTTGCCTCCGCTCCGGCAGGTGACGACTGTTGGTCGTCACGCTGTCGCCTCCGCTCCGGCAGGTGACGACCGTTGGTCGTCACGCCGTTGCCTCCGCTTCGGCAGGTGACGACCGTTGGTCGTCACGCTGTCGCCTGCGCTCCGGTAGGTGACGACCGTTGGTCGTCACGCCGCTGCCTCTGCGCGCAGCAGCACGGCGCGGGTGCGCGGTTGGAGCGTGACGACCAACGGTCGTCACCTACCAGCAGCATTGCAACGTCAGCGCCGCAGCGCGTTCACTGCCAACAGCAGCCAGCCGACCATCAGCGTGGTGCCGCCGACCGGTGCCAGCCGGGTCGGCCATTGCCACAGGGCCCCGCCGGCCAGGCTGCCGGCGAACAGCAGCGTGCCCAGCAGCAGCAGATACAGCGCAAGATGGCCGACGACCCCACGCGCACGCGCGCCCAGCGCCGCCAGCACCGCGCCATGGGCGAAGGCATATGCCGCCGCCAGGTTGAGGTGCGACTGGGCAAGCGCATCACTCACCCCGTGCGAGGCATAGGCGGACAGGCCGACCGCCGTCCCGGCAAGCAATGCGCCCAGGAAGGCCAGCAACGAGGGCTGGCGGGCACGTCTATCGGTTGCGAAAACCACGTTCCTTCTCCTGCACGAGGACCAAAAAAAACGCGCCGCAATATGCGGCGCGTTTTCGTTTGCAGCACTACATCAGCTGCCGGGCTTACTTGACGGCCCAGTAGATATCGTAGGTGCCTTCCTGGGTGAACGACTTGGCCACGCCGTCGTTCCAGCTTTCGTACGGACGGTCGACCACGTCGTTGCCGTTGGTCACAGCCCAGGCACGCAGGGCGTTGCGGGCAATGTCCAGGCCGGCCATGTGGCCAACATAGGTCGCGTGAGCCGAGCGGTGCGGTGCGGCGCGCACGTACTTGACCGGAGCGCCACCGTCGATCTTCACTGCCAGCTCTTCAGCGGCAACGCCTTCGGCACCCTTCTTCTTGACCGGCTGGGCCACGTCGAAGGCGTACTTCTCAGCACCGAAATCGGTGGTGATGATGCGCATCGGGCCGGCAGCTTCCAGACCGTTGGCTTCCATCACGCGCTTGATCCACTCCTGGTTGTCCTGGATCGACTTGGTGATGGTGGCTTCGCCACGCTCCACGTTACCGGCATTGACCACCAGCAGGTCTTCGGCCGGCACCTCGATGATGCCCAGATCCTTCAGCGGCGCTTCGGCCTGGCGGTAGTCCACGTTCGGCACGGTGGCCAGCATGTTCGCCATGCGCGAAAGACCCAGCTTCATGTCATCGCCGATGTGGCGGCTGACATACAGGCCGGCGTAACGACCGAACAGGTCGAAGCCGTACTTGACGCTGTAGTCCTGGGTGATCTTGACGTTGCGGCCACCCTTGCCGGTCGGCTCGAGGTTGAACGTGGTCACCTTGTCATGGCCCTTGGACGAGTCCTCGATGGCGATGGCAACACGCTTGTTTTCTTCGCTCTCGGTGATCTTCCAGGTGCCCTGGCCCAGCGACGCGTCCTTGGACACATAATCCAGGGTGGCGCCGACGCCGGAGGCCGGGCCGGAGAATTTCAGTTCAGCAGCGGGATCGCGCAGCAGGAGCGGATTCCAATCCTTGAAACGGCGCAGGCTGTTGACCGTGTCGTACACGATCGTCATCTTGCGGTTGGTCTCGATGCTCTCGGTGATGTGGCGCTCGCCCGGCAGACACACGCCAATGATGACGAACAGGCCAGCCACGATCCCCAGGGCGATCAGGAACTCGATAATACGGGTCATTCAGGAGGTCTCCGGGGCCGATCCCACGGCCGGGTTGATATTGAAGCGAAGCGCCAATCCTAGCAGGCTTCGCGGACATTGTTCATCTGGATTGGCGCACCGGTTTCCTTGCCGGCGCCGGAATCTTCCACACAGGGTCCGGAAGGGTAACGCAAACACGAGCGCCGCCAACAGGGGCCTGCCTGGCCTGTTTTGTTCAGGCTTTTCGCAACCCGTTGTTTAGCCTGCGATTTGTCTAGACAAGCTGAAGTTCAAAAGCCTTCAACACGGCGCGGGTGCGGTCGCGCACGCCGAGCTTTGAAAGAATGTTGGAGACGTGGTTCTTGATGGTGCCTTCAGCCACGCCCAACGAGTTGGCGATCTCCTTGTTCGAGAATCCGCTGGCCATCAGGCGCAGGATCTCGGTTTCACGGTCTGTGAGCGGATCGGGCCGGTCCAGGCTGACAAACTCGTTACGCATGTGCTCCAGCCCGGAAAGCAGTCGCTGGGTCACCGCTGGCTGGACCAGCGAGCCCCCATCGGCCACGGTACGGATCGCCCCGACCAGCTGGTCCAGTGTCACGTCCTTGAGCAGGTAGCCCTTGGCGCCGGCTTTCAACCCGGCCAGCACCAGCTGGTCATCGTCGAAGGTGGTCAGAATGATGGTCGGCGGCAACTGCTGCAGCTTGGACAGCATCTGCAGCGCTTCCAGCCCGGACATCACCGGCATGCGCATGTCCATCAGCACCACGTCCGGCTTGACCTGGGGCACCAGCTCCACGGCCTGCCGTCCATCGCCCGCCTCGGCCACCACCTCGATGCCATCATCCAGCGCCAGCAGCGATCGGATGCCTTGCCGCACCAGGGTTTGGTCGTCCACCAGACACACGCGAATCATCAACGCACTCCTTCGGGGGCGGTACTGAGCGCCAGGGACGGCGCCGCAGGGACCGACGCGCGCAGGCCGAAACCTTCGCCGCGACCGGTTGTGATCTGAAGCTCTCCACCACATTGCTGCAGGCGTTCACGCATGCCGCGCAAGCCATTTCCCACCAGCAGCGCATCGGCACCACGACCATCGTCGCGGGCCTCCAGCACGATACCCTGCTCGTCGCGCCGCACCTTGATCCACAGGTTGCGCGCACCGGAATGGCGGATCGCGTTGGTGATCGCTTCCTGTGTGCAGCGTAGCAGCACGTGGGCCCGCTCGGGGTCTTCCACGCTCAGCGGGCTGGGCATGTCCAGATGGATGTCCAGCGACGGTACCTGTTCGGCCAGCGGACGCAGTGCGGCGGCCAGGTCGATCGCCCCGCTGTCGCGCAGGTGGCTGACCGCTTCGCGCACATCGGTCAGCAGCAGACGGGCCAGCGTGTGCGCCTGGTGCACATGCTCCTGGGCCCGGCCCTCGGTGATGTGGCCGGCCACTTCCAGATTCAGGCTCAGCGCGGTGAGGTGATGGCCCAGCAGGTCATGCAGCTCGCGCGAGATGCGGGTGCGCTCGTTGACCCGCGCACTTTCAGCCAGCAGCACGCGGGTGGCCCGCAGTTCGGTATTGAGACGGCGCTGCTCTTCGCGCGCGTCGGTCTGCTGGCGGGCCACCAGACTGGTCACGAAGATGAACATCGAGAACCCGCCGTACAGCAGTGACTGCATCACGGCCTCGAACAGCGGGAATGGCAGGAACAGGTAGTAGACCGGCGCCACCGCCAGCTGGCTGGCCAGCAGCCAGAACACGCCGAAGCGCGCGGGCAGCATCCACGGAATCACCCCGGCAGCGACCATCATCAGGATGCTGCCCAAGCCCGAGCCACTGAGGAAGCTGACGGCGAGCGCGCAGACGGTCAGCAGCAGCAGCATGGCGCGATCGAAGAGGCTGGCGTGGCGACCGCTGCGCAGGTCGCGGGTCAACCAGAAGTACGCCCCACCAAAAATGAAATACGCCGCAAACAGCAGCAGCCCCCAGCGCATGGCCGACGGGTCGCCAGCGGCGAGCAACGCCAATGGCAGACCGACCATGATCCAGGTGAACAGACCGGCCAGACGGAGGACGCGGGTATGACTGAGGGCTCCCAACATGCCTGCATAGTAGGCTGAACCCGCAATGCTGCCGTGCGACGGAAGTCATGCCCGCATTTACCCCGGCGGCGGCGGCCCATGCAATAATCGTGCGAACAGGTCCACCCGCTGGGCCTACCGCGTTACCCCACGGAGTCACAATGTCGATTGTCATCCGCGACGTGCGCGAGCACGAGCTCGATTCCGTCCTGGCCTTGAACAACAATGCTGGCCTGGCGATCCTGCCGATGGACGCGCACCGTCTGCACCGGTTCTACGAACAGGCGGAGTATTTCCGCGTTGCCGAGCGCGACGGCAACCTGGCCGGCTTCCTGATCGGGTTCGGCAGCCACAGCGATCACGACAGCAGCAACTTTGCCTGGTTCAAGCAGAACCTGGACAGCAGCTTCTTCTATATCGACCGCATCGTGGTGGCCAGCCGCCGCCGCGGTGGCGGCGTCGGCCGTGCCTTCTACGCCGATGCCCAGAGCTACGCCGAACTGCGCTACCCGCAGATGACCTGCGAAGTGTTCCTCGACCATGGCGCCGACGCCGCGCTGCTGTTCCACGGCAGCTTCGGCTTCCGCGAGCTGGGCCAGAACACCATGCCGCAGGTGGACGTGCGGGCCAGCATGCTGGCCAAGGAGCTGTGCAGCTACAGCTGGGTCAACGACACCTACGCCGGAAAGCTGCCGGACGTGCCATGGGCGCGTGGCCGGGCCCTGCCGGTGCAGGCACAGCGGCCGACGGGGACCTGAGCGTGGCGGTGAACATGGATTACGAACAGGCCGGTGAACTGAAGATCGGCCAGGTGGGCATCGCCAATCTGCGCATCCGCACCATGGATGTCGCGCGGCTGGTGCAGGAAATGCAGGAGCGCGTCGCCCGTGCGCCCAAGCTGTTCGGGCGGGCGGCGGTCATCCTTGACTTCGGCGGCCTCAGCCGCACGCCCGATGTGGACAGCGCGCGCGCCCTGCTTGATGGGCTGCGCGGAGCTGGCGTGCTGCCGGTGGCGCTGGCCTACGGTACCTCGGAGATCGACCTGCTGTCACAGCAGCTTGGCCTGCCCCTGCTGGCCAAGTTCCGCGCCCAGTACGAGCGCAGCGAACCGGCAGCGGCAGCGACGGCACCCGCGCCGCCGCCTGCGCCTGCACGTGAGCCTCGCCGCGCAGCCCCGGCCGCTGTGGCAAGCGTGGCCGCACCGACCGAGGCGGCGCCCAAGCCGGGCCGCATGCAGCTGGCCAACGTCCGTTCGGGCCAGCAGTTGTATGCGGAAAACTGCGACCTGACCGTGATGGCCACCGTCGGCGCCGGCGCCGAGGTCATCGCCGACGGCAGCATCCATATCTATGGCACCCTGCGCGGTCGCGCGCTGGCCGGTGCCCAGGGCAATACCGCGGCACGTATTTTCTGCCGCGAATTCCATGCCGAACTGGTGGCCATTGCCGGCCACTACAAGGTATTGGACGATGTACCGGACAACCTGCGCGGCAAGGCCGTGCAGGTCTGGCTGGAACAGGACCAGATCAAGATCGCTGCGCTGGATTGACGCAGCACCAACCTAATGCAGAACCAGGAGAAGTCCTTTGGCTGAAATCATCGTAGTCACCTCCGGCAAGGGCGGCGTCGGCAAGACAACCACCAGCGCAAGCCTTGCCTGCGGCCTGGCACGCCGTGGCAAGAAGGTTGCGGTGATCGACTTCGACGTCGGCCTGCGCAACCTGGACCTGATCATGGGGTGCGAGCGCCGCGTGGTGTACGACTTCGTCAACGTCGTGCACGGCGAAGCCACCCTCAAGCAGGCCCTGATCAAGGACAAGCGCTTTGACAACCTGTACGTGCTGGCTGCCTCGCAGACCCGCGACAAGGACGCGCTGACCCAGGAAGGCGTAGGCAAGGTGCTCAAGGACCTGGTTGCCGACGGCTTCGATTTCGTCATCTGCGATTCCCCGGCCGGCATCGAGAAGGGCGCATTCCTGGCGATGTACTTCGCTGACCGCGCCGTGGTGGTGGTGAACCCGGAAGTCTCCTCGGTACGTGACTCGGACCGCATCATCGGCCTGCTGGATTCGAAGACGCACAAGGCCGAATCGGGCCAGAGCGTGCCGGCCTTCCTGCTGCTGACCCGCTACAGCCCGCCGCGCGTGGAAACCGGTGAGATGCTCAGCATCACCGATGTGGAAGAAGTGCTTGGCCTGAAGGCCATCGGTGTGGTGCCCGAATCCGGCGACGTGCTCAACGCCTCCAACAAGGGCGAGCCGGTCATTCTCGATACCGAATCGGCAGCCGGCCAGGCCTACGAGGATGCGGTAAGCCGCATTCTTGGCGAGGAGCGCCCGATGCGCTTCACCACCGTGGAGAAGAAGGGCTTCTTCAGCAAGTTGTTTGGAGGTTGAGCATGGGGCTTTTTGATTTCCTGAAAGCGAAAAAGACCACGGCCGAGACCGCCAAGAACCGTCTGCAGATCATCATCGCGCAGGAACGCAGCCACCGCGGTGGTCCTGACTACCTGCCACTGCTGCAGCGCGAGCTGCTCGATGTCATCAAGAAGTACGTCAACATCGACGCCGATGCGGTGAAGGTGGACCTGGTCAAGGACGGCCAGCATGACGTGCTGGATATCTCCGTTGCCTTGCCCGAAGGGCCGGACAAACCCTGATCCCCTGCCCGCCCGTGCCTGGCACGGGCAGGCGCGGCTGTGCCATGACGACCACTCCGACCGAAGCCGACGTGACCTGCGTGGGCGACATTGCCTTTGCCGATGCCCGGCAGCTGCTTGCCGGGCACGGCCTGCTGCTGCATCACGTGGCAGCAGGTGAGCCGATTCCCGGAAGTTACTGGGGCGAGCCCGAGGCCGGGATCATCGGCAGCAACGTGTACGTGCGCGATGACACGCCGGTGCACTCGATGCTGCACGAAGCCTGCCACCTGATCGTGCTGCCGCCCGAACGACGCGCCCTGGTACACACCGATGCCACCGACTCGGTAGCCGAGGAAGATGCCACCTGCTATCTGCAGATCGTGCTGGCCGGACAGCTGCCGGACGTGGGCAGCGCGCGTCTGATGGCCGATATGGACGCGTGGGGGTATACGTACCGGCTGGGCTCGACCCAGGCCTGGTTCGAGCAGGATGCCGAGGACGCCAAAGCCTGGCTGCTGGAGCGCGGCCTGCCGGTCGCGTAGAGCCGGGCTCTGCCCGGCTGCTCTTCGGTCAGATCACGCTGAAGCCGCGCTGCGCGCTCGCCGGGCAGAGCCCGGCGCTACGAGGCCAGCGCGCGCAGGGTAATGCCGACGATGTAGGCCAGACAGGTGCCGGTGGCATAGCCCATTGTGCCCAGCAGAACACCCACCGGCGCCAGCGCGGGATGGAACGCGGCGGCAACCACCGGCGCCGATGCCGGTCCGCCGATGTTCGACTGTGACCCGATGGCGAAATAGAAGAACGGTACGTTCAGCAGCCGGCCCAGCAGCCACAGCAGCACGATGTGCACGGTGATCCAGATCAGCCCGAGCAGGAACAGCAAGGGCCGCTCCAGCAGCGCCAGCAGGTCCATCTGCATGCCGATGCAGGCGATCAGGAAGTACAGCAGCAGCGACCCCAGCTTCGATGCACCGGCCCCCTCCAGCGTCCGCGCCCGGGTGAAGCTGAGCACCAGACCAAGGCTGCTCGACAACACCACGACCCAGACAAACGGCGCATCCAGGCTGAACTGCGCAGCCCAGCCAACGTTCGCCTTGAACCACGCGGCCAGCGGTGCGGCGATGGCGTGAGCCAGCCCGACGCCGCCAAAAGCCACCGCCACGATCAGCATCAGGTCGGTCAACGAGGGAATGCGTTCGTGCTCGGCCTGGAAGCGCGCGATGCGCGCTTTGAGCGCATCGATCGCCGAGGTATCAGCGCCGCTGGCGCCGTCGATCCGGGCGGCGCGACCGGCCATGAAGATCAGCACAGCCATCCACACATAACCCACGCCCACATCGACCACGGCAAACTGGCCGAAGGTGGTGGCGTCGACATCGAAGACCTCGCGCATGGCGAGCATGTTGGCGCCGCCGCCGATCCAGCTGCCCGCCAGTGCGGCCATGCCGGCCCACGCATCACCGGCCACAGTGGGCGGGTGGATCAGCCGCATCAGCAGGAACGCCAGCACCGCACCGATCATGATGCTCAACGACGCACCGAGGTACATCAGCACCAGCTTGGGACCCAGGCGCAGGATGGCCTTGATGTCCACCGCCAAGGTCAGCAGCACCAGCGCGGCCGGCAGCAGGATGTCACGCGCGACCGGGTTGTACAGCCGCGTGTTCTGGCCGTCGATGAGCCCGACCGTGTTGTAGATGCCCGGCAGCAGATAGCACAGCAGCAGTGCCGGCACGAAGGTGTAGAAACGCTTCCACGGACCGTGCGGTCGCGAAGCGGTCCAGAACACCGCCCCCAGGGTGGCGGCGATCAGCCCGAAAACCACGATGTCATTCTGGATCAGGGCAGTGCCGATCATGCGCAGGCTCGGGTAACGCCGGGCCCTGCCCGGCGGCGGTGGGTGCGGAAAGGGGACTTGGAAAAAAAACGCCGCCCCGAAGGGCGGCGCTGTCTGCATCAGTTGCCGATGTGCTGCTTCAGCCAGCCGTTGACCGTGTCGTGCCAGAGGATGCTGTTGTGCGGCTTGAGCACCCAGTGGTTCTCGTCGGGGAAGTACAGGAACTTCGACTCGATACCCTGGCGCTGGGCGGCGGTGAACGCCGCCAGCCCCTGTTCGACCGGGATGCGGAAGTCCTGCTGGCCGTGGATGATCAGGATCGGCTTCTTCCAGTCAGCCACGTGGTTGACCGGGTTGAACTTCTCGTAGTTGGCCGGCTTCTCGTACGGCGTACCGCCCTGCTCCCATTCGGTGAACCACAGTTCCTCGGTGGCGTACCCCATCATGCGCTGGTCGAACACGCCGTCATGGTTGACCAGGCACTTGAACGGGCTGTTCCAGTTGCCGGCAATCCAGTTGACCATGAAGCCGCCGTAGCTGGCGCCCAGCGCACAGGCCTTGTCACCGTCGAGGAAGCTGTACTGCTTGAGCGCGGCGTTCCAGCCCTTCTGCAGATCCTCAAGCGGGCGGTCGCCCCAGTGCTGGCTGATCGCATCGGTGAAGGACTGGCCGTACCCGGTGGAGCCGTGGAAGTCGATCATCACCACCGCGTAGCCCTGACCGGTATAGGTCTGCGGGTTCCAGCGGTAGCTCCAGCCGTTGCCGAAGCTGCCCTGCGGACCGCCGTGAATCAGGAAGGCCACCGGATACGTGCGCCCTTCCTGGTAGTCATGTGGCTTGACCACATAGCCGTGCACGGTCTCGTTGTTCCAGCCTTTGAACGAGAACTGCTCGTAGTCGCCGAACTGCACGTCCTTGAGCACCTCACCCGCTTCGGGGGTCAGCGCGCGCAGGCCGTCGATGGCCTGCCCGTCCTGGCCGATGCGGCCCACCAGCACCTGGTCGTTGCTTTTGAGGCTGTTGCGGGTCACCGCCACGGTTGCACCGGCCACGTCCACCGAGGTCACGCTGCCTTCGCCGAGCAGCCTGGTGACCTTGCCACTGGCCACCTCGACTTCGAACAACGGGTGTTCACCGAGATCGTCGGCGGTGGTGTAGATGCGGCTGCCATCGGCAGAGAGCACGATGCCGCCGGCCGAGCGGTCCCACTGCGGGGCGATCTCGCGCGTCTGGCCGCTGGCCAGGTCCATCGCCATCAGCCCGAAGCGATCAGCTTCGAAACCCGGGCGCTTCATCGCGCGGTAGAACAGCGTCTTGCCGTCGGCGCTGAACACCGGGCCGGCGTCCCAGGCAGGATTGTTGGCGGTCAGGTTGACCGGCGCCTGCCTGCCGCTGGCGTCAAAGCGGTACAGGTCGAAGTTGGTCGACCACGGTTCCTGCGCACCGGCCACACGGATGCTGGCCACCACGCTGGTGCCGTCGGGCGACCAGGCGAAATCATCATTGCCGCCGAACGGCTTGGACGGCGCGTCGCCGGCCAGGGTGGCGCTCAGCGCCGAGGCCCCCTTGACCGCAGCGGCGTTGCCGGTGGGCAGCGGTGCCACGAACAATGTATTGCGACGGCCATCATTCCAGGTATCCCAGTGGCGCACGAACATCGCGTCGAACACCTGGCCGCTGGCCTTGGCGTCGCGCTTCTGCTTGAGCTTGCCTTCGGTGCAGGCCAGGTCCGAGCCACAGTCCTGGAACACGCCGGCGCTGAACAGCACACGGTCGTCCTGCGGGGAGACGTGGTAGCTGTCCACGTCCACCGGGAAATCGGTCAGCTGGCGCGGGGCACCGTCGCTCAGCGACTGCGCGTAGAGCTGCTGGCTGCCGTTTTTCGCGCTGAGGAAGTACACGGTGCGCCCATCGGCTGACAGCGAGGGGGAGTTGACGTTCCAGCCGGCCGGCGTGAGCTGGCGCGGTGGTGCGGCGTCGCGGGTGAGCAGGTTGCGCACGAACAGCGCACTGGTGGATTTGTAGCTGGCATCGGTGGTGCGCTTGGCGAAGACCACATTGCGGCCATCGGCACTGAGCACCGGCGAGGAAACCCGGTCCAGGGTGACCATGTCGCGCACATCCAGGCCACGGGCAGCGGCCAGTGTCGGCAGGGCGGCGAGCAGGCTCAGCGGCAGCAGGGCATGACGGAACTTCATCGGGGTTCTCCGCAGGACGGCAAAACGCCGATGGTAGGCCCGTGGACGCTCGGCTGCCAAGGCCATCGGTCATGGCGGGCGGTCCGCCGGGTCTGGCGGCGTCGGAATGACGACGCTAGATCATCACGCACAGCCCGGTAGGTGACGACCGTTGGTCGTCACACTCGGGCAGCTGGGTCACCGCAGGCCGGAAGCCAGGAGCGTGACGACCAACGGTCGTCACCTACCGCGGGCGAGGCGCGTGACGCCGGTTGGTCGTCACGCTCCAAGGGACTTTCTTCAGGCCATGCCGCGCTTGCCAGCGCGGTAGATCAGCCAGCCCACCAGGAACAGCGCGGCCAGGCCGACCCACTGCGCGCCGGGGATGGCGAACGGTACGGCCAGCACGTCGGCGCTCTCGTAGACCACGATCGGCACCGCGATGGCGATACCCATCAGCGCCTCACCGGTGATCAGACCGGCGGCGAACAGCACGCCCGGCTTGTGCACACGGTCACGGCCCTCTTCGTCGTCCGCGCGGATACGGTGATAGCGCTCCACCAGGTGGGCGATCAGACCGCCAAGGAAGATCGGCACCATCAGTTCCAGCGGCAGATAGATGCCGATGGCCGCGGCCAGTACCGGCACGCGGAAACGGGCATTGCGCGACTTCAGCCACTCGTCGATGGCAATGATCGCCGCGCCGACGACCGCACCCATGGCGATGAAGCCCCACGGCAGGTCACCGCCGAACAGGCCACGTGCGACAGAGGCCATCAGGTTGGCCTGCGGTGCCTGCAGCGGATTGGGATGCGCTGCGGTCGGGGTGCCGATGCCATAAGCCTGGGCAAGCAGGTTGAGCACCGGCGCCATGATCAACGCACAGGAGAACGCGCCGATGCCCAGCATCAGCTGCTGCTTCCACGGCGTCGCACCGACGATGTAGCCGGCCTTCAGATCCTGCAGGTTGTCACCGCCCACGGCCGCTGCGCAGCACACCACGGCGCCGATCATGATGGCCGCCACCGCACCCAGCGGCGCGCCGCTGGCCCCCACCGGACGCACCCCATCGGCGCCGAGCAGAACCACCAGCACGGCCGAGGCGAACAGGATGGTGGAGATGGTGATGCCCGAGACCGGGTTGTTGGACGAGCCGATCAGACCGGCCAGGTAGGCCGAGACCGAAACGAACAGGAAGCCGGCGACGATCATGATCACCGTCATCGGGATCGATACATGCCACTGGCCGACAATGGCCTGGTACAGCGCCAGCAGCGGCAGCACGAACACCACCAGAGCAACCAGCATCCACTTCATCGGCAGGTCGCGCTCGGTGTGCGCCAGCACCGGCCCGCCGCTCTTGCGTGCGGCGGCAAAACCGCTCTTGACGCCGTTGAGCAGCGACTTGCGCAGCGAGAACAAGGTCCAGATGCCGCCGATCAGCATCGCGCCGACACCCAGGTAGCGCATCTTTGCCCCCCAGATGGCGAAGGCGGCATCGGCCGAGGAGGCCGTGGCGATCGAAGCGGCCAGGGCCGGGTCGCTGTCCAGGAAGAATGTCTGGTACAGCGGAATGGCGATGTGCCAGGTCAGGATCGAACCGGACACCACCACGATGCCGACGTTGAGCCCGACGATGTAGCCCACACCCAGCAGTGCCGGGGACAGATTGGTGCCGATGAACGCGGTGATCTTCGAGCTGCCGACGTAGGCCGAGGCGGCCCATGCATCGGGAATCAGCCGCATGCCGCTGGCGGCCGCCAGCTTGACGAAGGCGCCGATCACCGCCGACAGGCCCAGCAGCTTCAGGCCCGGGCCGGGGTTCTCACCGGCCTTGAGCACCTCGGCGGCCGCTTTGCCTTCCGGGAACGGAAGCGGATCTTCGACGATCATCGAGCGCCGCAGCGGCACCGAGAACAGCACGCCCAGCAGGCCACCCAGGCCGGCGATGCCCAGCACCCACCAGTACTTGAAGTCCGGCCAGTAGCCCATGATCACCAGCGCCGGAATGGTGAAGATCACACCGGCGGCGATCGACGAGCCGGCCGAGGCGCCGGTCTGGACGATGTTGTTTTCCAGAATGGAGCCACCGCCAAGCAGGCGCAGCACGCCCATGGAGATGACAGCGGCGGGAATCGCGGTGGCGATGGTCAGGCCTGCGAACAGACCGAGGTAGGCGTTGGCGGCCGACAGCACCACCGCCAACACGATGGCCAGGGCCACTGCGCGGAAGGTGAGCTGCTTGGGCGCAGCGTCGTGGTTCATGGATGCCCCTGCTGGCAGAAAATCCCGCTCACGCTAGCGCCGGTGCTCAAGCAAGTCCAGTTACCGAAGACACCCTCGCCGCCCCCGGCAGATGCCGCCATGTCCGGCAAACCTGTGCGGCCGCCTGCGTTTCACGCCAGTCGACCGGGAGCGGCGACCCGCTGCAGGTGCCTATAATCCGCGGATGATCGCCCCCGCCTCCGTCCCTGCCCTCGCCTCTGGTTCCGACGACTTTCTGGGTCATCCCAAAGGCGTCTACATCTGTTTCTTCACCGAAATGTGGGAGCGCTTCTCCTTTTATGGGATGAAGGCGCTGCTGCTGCTCTACCTGACCAAGTACCACCTGTTCGGCGACAAGGCCGGTCTGGACCTGCTCGGCGCGTACGGCGGGCTGGTCTACTGCATTCCGGTGTTCGGCGGCATGCTCGCCGACCGCTGGCTGGGCATGCGCCGGGCGGTCCTGTTTGGTGGCGTGCTGCTGGTGCTGGGACACCTGGGCATGGCGTTCGAGGGTCACGCGGCCTACCGCGAGAACGGCCAGGTGATCCGGGATACCGGTGCGCTGGCCACCACCTATCTGTCGCTGGCGCTGATCATCATGGGCGTGGGTTTCCTCAAGCCGAGCATCTCCACCATCGTCGGCAAGCTGTATGCCAAGGATGACCCGCGCCGTGACTCCGGCTTCTCGCTGTTCTACGCGGGCATCAACCTCGGCGCGCTGTTTGCCTCGCTGGTCTGCGGTTTCCTCGGCGAAGCCTACGGCTGGAAATACGGCTTCGGCGCTGCCGGCGTGGGCATGCTGGCCGGGCTGGCCATGTTCATCTGGGGCCAGAAATACCTGCATGGCCATGCCGAATCAAGCAACCCGGCCGCGCTGAAGCAGAAAGTGCTGGGCCTGCGCCGCGAATGGCTGATCTATGCACTGGCGGTGGTCGGCGTGCTGCCGTTGGCCTGGCTGATGTGGGCCGCCGGCAACGGCGCCTTTGCGCTGGGCGGCGAGATCAGCCTGGCGCTGCTGCTGATGCTGCTGGTGCTGGGCGGTGTGCTGGTCTGGTTTGCCTGGTTCACCGGCACCCAGTGCACGCCGGTGCAGCGCCAGCAGATGATCGCGCTGATGGCGCTGATCTTCATGGCGCTGGTGTTCTTCACCCTCTACGAGCAGTCCTACGGCTCCTGGGTCACCTTCACCGATCGCCTGCTGACCAAGGACATCGTGCCGGCGCTGGTGATCACCGAGGGCACGCCCCTGCCCTGGTCGATCGCCTCGCTGCTGCTGGCGCCGCTGGGCTTCGTGCTGGCCGCCCGCCTGTCCGAGCGGCGCCCCGGCTCGCGCGCGCCGCGCCAGCTGTTCATCGCCATCGTCGCGCTGATGCTGGCGCTGCTGTTGCGCGACTGCCTGGTGGTGCCACAGACGGCCGGCTCGCTGACCTACCTGGGCGGTCTGTTTCTGGTGCTGCTGGCACCGGCCTTCGCGGCGCTGTGGGCGTGGCTGGCGCGCCGCGATGCCGAACCGGGCAAGGCGCTGAAATCCTCGCTGGGCCTGATCCTGGGCGCGCTGTCGTTCGTGCCGCTTGCACTTGCGGCGCAGCAGGTTGGCGTCACCGGGCAGATGGCCAGCGTGTGGTGGTTGGTACTGGCCTACTTCCTGCTCGCTGCCGGCGAGATGTGCCTGTCGCCGGTCGGGCTGTCGGCGGTGACCCAGCTGGCCGTACCGCGGGTGATGAGCCTGATGATGGGCACCTGGTTCCTGGCCACCGCGTTCTCCGAGACCCTGGCCGCCCTGTTCGGCAAGCTCGCTGCCATCGATGTACCCGACGACGGCCAGCTCGACCTGGCCGCTGCGGCCGGTGCCTACGCCCATCTGTTCTGGCTGCTGATGTGGATCGGTCTGGGCTGCGCGCTGCTGGCGCTGCTGTGCGCGCCGCTGCTCAAGCGCATGATGCACGGCGTGCGATGACACCTGCGTTGGCGCCGGACCGCAGCCCGGCGCCAGCAGATCACGGCGCTGCCGGTCGGGCCGGTGCCGCGGTTTCGCCGCCCAGGCTGCGCGACAGGAATGCGAGCAGGCGGGTGTAGTACTCGCGCTGGTTGGCCGGCGTGTAGAAACCGTGGCCTTCGGTCCTGTAATACAGGCTTTCCACCGGGACGCCCGCCCGCTTGAGCGCTGCTTCCATGCGCTCGGTATGCTGGACCGGGGCCCGCTTGTCCTCCCCCCCTGCAGCCAGCAGCACCGGCACCTTCACCTGCGCGGCCAGGTTGACCGGCGAGGACTGCGCCAGCTGCGCCGGATCGCCCAGCCACTGCCGCAGGTAGGTCATGCCCGAGGCCACATCCTGGGTGTCGCCACGGGTGAACATCAGCGGCAGGTCATACACCCCCACATAGCCGGCGGCGCACTGATACAGCCCCGGCTCGCGGATGGTGCCCATCATCGCGGCATAGGCACCATAGCTGGCGCCGTAGATGCAGATCCGCTTGCTGTCGGCGATGCCTTCGCCGATGGCCCACCGCGTGGCATCAGTCACATCGTCCTGCATGCGCGCGCCCCATTGCCGGGCCCCGGCCTGCTCATGGGCGCGCCCATAGTTGGACGAACCGCGGAAGTTGATCTGCAGCACCGCGTACCCCGCGGCGGCCAGCATCTGCGCTTCGCGGTCGTAGCGCCCGCTGTCGTGCACACCGATCGGCCCACCGTGCGGCACCACCACCATCGGCAGATTGCGACCGTCGCTGCCATGGGGCACGGTCAGAAACCCGTGCAGGGCGAGTCCGTCGCGCGCCTGCAGCTGTACCGGGCGCACACGGGCACTGCGGTCCACATCGAGCCAGCTGCCGCGGCTGATCAGATGGCGGGCCTTCTTCGCTTTGTTGTCGAACAGGTAGAAATCGCCCGGATTGCCGCCCGACCAGGTCTCCACCAGCAGCTGATCGCCATCGCGGGTGCTTGAGTTGACGTACACCGGCCCGCCAAACGCCGCCTGCAGGCTGCGGTTCAAGCGCGCGTCGGCGGACTGCTCGTCGAAAAAGCGCGAGCGCGGCACATCGCCCATGAACAGTGCACCGACCGGCACCTGGGTACCGGGCCGGTAGATGATGCGGTCCGGATCAACGACATCATCGCGCAGCACGGTGACGCGCTCGCCAGTGGACGGGTTCCAGCTGACGATGGCGCTCGGGCCCTGCGGCTGCTCGGACACCAGATAGGCCAACGCGCCATCGTCGGAGAAGCCGATCGGTCGGTCGATGCGGTTGTTGACCGCTTCGTCGTTGACCAGCACCCAGTTGTCGCCCATGCCCTGGCGGTAATAGAGCTTGTTGTTGTTGTCACTGCCCGCGCCATGGGCAAAGCGCACCTCGCCGGCGGCATCGGCGGTGAAGTCCGCCCGGCGCACCGGCGGACGCGCCACCGTGGCGCGACGGCCGCTGTAGACATCCAGCTTGTCGGCGCGGGTGAACGGGTCCTCATTGAATGGCCACACCGCCACCAGCACGTTGCGCGCATCGTTGGGCAGATCGTCACTGAGGAAGGCCGCTACCGACTCGACTTTCTTGGGCTGGATGCGGGTGCCGGCCCCGCCGCCCTCGACGCGGTAACCGACCAGCAGGCTGCCGGCCTTGCCATCGAAGTTCATCGCGTAGAGCTCGCCGGTGCGCTGGGGTTGGTCGAGCGAGCCGGACTTCTCGGCCAGGCCGACCAGCACGCGCTCGTCGTTGACCCAGTCGAAATGATTGGCGTGGTTGTTGCGCGGCGGCTGGAACGTGCCGACCACGCTGCCGTCGTCGGTACGCATGACCACAAGGGCGGTGGTGCGCTCCAGTGGCACGGTGGCGGCGATGTACTGTCCGCCTGGTGAGAGCTTGATGTCGGTGAACGCTTCCTGCCGGATGTAGTTGTCCAGCTCCACCGCTGCATGGGCCGTGCCCCACGCTACCCAAAGCGCGGCCATTGCGACCGCCAGCAACTTCCTGTTCATGCCCTGTCCCGGATCAACGCAGACGTCGTGTCTGCCGTTTCACATTCTATGCACACCTGCCGCGCCGACTGCAAAGCAGGTGACGACATCCGGCTGGGTAGTGGCCACTGTTCGTCAGGCCACTACGCACCACCGGAAAAAAAGCGGCGCCGTTGCCGGCGCCGCCTTTACCACGTCCTTGGAGAGAGTCGGTGGATGCGTTGGCTCAGTGCGCGCCGCGCACTGCCAGGGTCAGGGCGAGGATGCTCAGGATCACCGCGATGGTGCCGTCAAGCACGCGCCAGGTGCTCGGCTTGGTGAACAGCGGCGCCAGCAGGCGCGCACCCAGGCCCTGCGCGGTCAGCCACAGGCAGCTGGCGGTGACGACACCGGCGGCGAAGGCCATGCGTGCATTGCCGAAGTTCTCGGCGATGGAACCGATCACCATCATGTCCAGCCAGAAGTGCGGATTGATCAGCGAGAAGCCCACGGCGGCCATCAGCACGGCACGACGGCTGCCGTCATCACTGTCGACCTCACCCATGCCGCCGCCGCCGGCAAACGCACGGCGTGCCGACTTCATGGCGTACCAGGCCAGGAAAGCAACGCCGGTCCACAGCACGGCGGTGGTCAGCCAGGGCAGTGCATTGGTCAGGGTGCGCAGACCTGCCACGCTGGCGAAGATGAAAATCGCATCGATCGCCGCGCAGGTCGCCACGACCGGCACGATGTGCTTGCGCAGGATGCCCTGGCGCAGGATGAAGGCACTCTGCGCGCCAACCACGGCAAAGAGGCCGACGCCGGTGGCGGCACCACTGAACCAGGCCGCAAGGCCCGTGCTGGCGGAAATGATGGAGAACATGGGTCAACTACCTTGTAACGGGGGAAACGGCGCCTCGCGAAGGCGGAGCAGCACCGTGGAATGGCGCTATTGTCGCGGCGCAGCATGGAAAAGACGAGCTAAACTTACTAAACCTTCTTTAGCAGAGCTTAATTGCCATGCGCATCGATCATGCCCAGCTCCGGGCCCTTGCAGCGGTCATCCGCGAGGGCAGCTTCGACCGCGCAGCGCAGTCGCTGAATGTCACCGCGTCGGCCATCTCCCAGCGGGTCAAGGCGCTGGAGGACCGGGTGGGACGCCTGCTGGTGCAGCGTGGCGCACCGGCCGTGGCCACGGCCGAGGGCCAGGTGCTGGTGCAGCTGGCTGAACAGACGGCGCTGCTGGAACACGATGCGCTGCACCGCATGGGGGTGGCCGATGAGGATCTGCCGCGCGCCAGCATACCGGTGGCGGTCAACCATGACAGTCTGGAAACCTGGTTCCCGCAGGCCGCGCAGGGGTTTGCCGAAACCACCGGCACCACCCTGGACCTGCGCGTGGAAGACCAGGACCACACCGTCGAGCTGCTGCGCAAGGGCACCGTGCTGGGGGCGGTAACCACCCTGGACGAACCAGTGCAGGGCTGCCAGATCCATGCGCTGGGCAGCATCCGCTACGCCGCTACCTGCACCCCGGAGTTCCACGCCCGGCATTTCGCCAAAGGCATTACCGCGCAGGCGCTGGAGAACGCCCCGGTACTGGTGTTCAACCGCAAGGACGACATGCAGACCCGGTTTGCCCGACGTCTGGCCGGCGATGAAGTACCCGCCACAGCGCCGACCTGGTGGATTCCTTCTACCCGCGCCTTCGTGCAGGCCAACCTCGGCGGGCTGGGCTGGACCATGAACCCCCTGCCGCTGGTCAAGCGACACCTTGATGCCGGGCGACTGGTGTATGTGCGCCAGCGTGCCTGGGAGGACGTGCCCTTGTACTGGCAGCACTGGAAGGGCGACGTGCAGACCATGACCCTGCTGACCCGCGCGGTGTTGGCGGCCTCATCCAGTCTGGTCGGCAAACGCAGACGCTGAGCCGGCGGGCCCGACGCTGGGCGGCTTGGGTCAGCGAGGTCGAGCCGCAAAGCGGATGCTGCGTTGCAGCAATATCGGACCGGAAACGGTTAAAATCACGCCATGGATGTCCGGTCTTGACAACATTTGACGTGATTTTCCGTTCATGTCCGCATCCTCATTCCCTCCCCTATTGAATCCCCTTCCCATGAAAAGAATTGGCAAGGCGCTATTGGCGTTGTTGATCCTGGCGCTGCTCGCATCGGTCCTGTTCCTGTTCTGGCCGCTGACGCAGCGTTCGGTGCCGGCCGCCAGCAACGAAGACGCACCGGTGGACGTGGTGATGGTCGGTGCCGGCATCATGAGCATCACCCTGGCCACCTATCTTCAGGAGCTGCAGCCGGACTGGAACATCCAGGTCTACGAGCAGCGCGACGGCGTGGCCGAAGAAAGCTCGGACGGCTGGAACAATGCCGGCACCGGCCATTCGGCCTTTGCCGAGCTCAACTACACCCCGGAACTGCCTGACGGCAGCATCGAGACCAAGCGCGCGGTGGCCATCGCCGAGCAGTTTGAAGTCTCACGACAGTTCTGGGCGCACCAGGTCAAACAGGGCCGCCTCAGCCAGCCCAGCGACTTCATCAACCCGACGCCGCACATGAGCTTTGTCTGGGGCGATGACAACATCAGCTTCCTGCACAAGCGCCAGCAGGCGCTGGTGAAGAATCCGCTGTTCCATGGCATGCAGTACAGCGAGGACCCGGCGCAGATCCGGCAGTGGGCGCCGCTGATGATGGAAGGCCGCGACCCGCAGCAGAAGGTGGCTGCCACCTGGATGCCGCTGGGCACGGACGTGAACTTCGGCGTGATCACCCGCCAGCTGACCGCCGGCCTGCAGCGCAGCCCGAACTTCGGCCTGCACCTGGGCCACCAGGTCGACGCGCTGCGGCAGAACCAGGACCGCACCTGGAATGTCACGGTCAAGGACCTGAAGACCAACACCGAAACCACCACCCGCGCACGCTTTGTGTTCATCGGCGCCGGTGGTGCGGCGTTGAAGCTGCTGCAGATGTCCGGCATTCCCGAGTCGCGCGACTATGCCGGTTTCCCGGTGGGCGGCCAGTTCCTGGCCTTCCAGGGTGAGAACGTGGCCGGGCGCCACAGCGTGAAGGCCTACGGCATGGCCGAGACCGGCTCGCCGCCGATGTCGGTACCGCATCTGGATGCGCGCAAGCTCGACGGCAAGCCGGTGGTGCTGTTTGGCCCGTTCGCGCTGTACAGCACCAAATTCCTCAAGCATGGCTCCTGGTTCGACCTGTATTCGTCGGTCAACCACAACAATGTGGGCCCGATGCTGCGCGTGGGTGCGGACAATCTTGACCTGGTGCAGTATCTGCTGGCGCAGGCGCGACTGGATGACAGCGACCGCCAGGCCGAGCTGGTCAAGTACTTCCCCAACGCCAAGCCGGAAGACTGGAAGCTGATCACCGCCGGCCAGCGCGTGCAGATCATCAAGCGCGATCCGCTGAAGGGCCCGGTGCTGCAGTTCGGCACCGAGATCGTCACCGACAAGGACCACACCCTGGCCGCGTTGCTGGGGGCCTCGCCCGGTGCGTCGACCTCGCCGCCGATCATGCTCGACCTGATGGCCAAGGCCTTCCCGGACGAGATGAAGGCCGGCTGGGAAACCCGCCTGCGCCAGATCGTGCCCTCCTACGGCCTCAAGCTCAACGACAGCGCGGCGCTGACCAACCAGATCCGTGGCCAGACCAGCCAGGCACTGCACCTGCCTTACGTGGAAGTACCGGCCGATCTCGGTACGGCGCCCGCGCCTGCGGCGCCGCCGCAGGCCGAACCGGCCGCCCGCAAGCGCAACGCCAACGAGGAACTGCAGGCGTTGTAACGCACTGCTGCCTGTGGCGTACAGCGAACGGCCACCTCCGGGTGGCCGTTCGTCTGTGCGGGTCTGACAGGCAGGAACCGGCCGCTGCTGTCATCATGCAGATCCAGTTGAGACACTACGCTTCGGGCGGCAGCAACCAACGCCGCCCCGCATTACACGGAAGAAGAAGAACAACAACATGCATAAAGTGATTTTCGATACCGACCCCGGCGTTGACGATGCGCTGGCCCTGCTCTACCTGCACAAGCACCCGCAGATCGACCTGCTCGGCGTGACCACCGTGTTCGGCAACGCGGCAGTGGAGTCCACCACGCATAATGCGCTGTACCTGAAGCAGGTATGGGGCCTGACCGCGCCGGTGGCGCGCGGCGCCGCCGGCCCGCTGCAGCCCGACGCCCAGCCTGAAGCGTGGCCGGTGCACATCCACGGCCACAATGGCCTGGGCAACCACCCGGTGCCGGATGTGCTGGAAGCCACGGCCGACACCCGTGAGGCACACCAGCTGATCATCGACCTGGTCCGCGCCCATCCCGGCGAGATCACCCTGATCGCCGTGGGCCGCATGACCAACCTGGCCCTGGCCCTGCAGCACGCCCCGGACATCGCCGGGCTGGTGCGCGGTGTCGTGCTGATGGGCGGCGCGTTCCATGTCAACGGCAATATCACCCCGGCTGCCGAAGCGAACATCTGGGGCGATGCCGAAGCGGCCGACATCGTGTTCACCGCCCGCTGGCCGGTTACCGCCATCGGGCTGGACGTGACCACCCGCGTGGAAATGGACCGCCATGGGCTGGATGCCTTGGCTCATGCTGGCGGCGCTGATGCCGACCTGGTCCGTTCGCTGTCGCAGGAGTATGTCGACTTCTACCTGCAGGCCGGCCACAAGGGCATGGTGGTGCACGACTGCTGCGCCTGCATTGCCCTGACCCGCCCGGAACTGTTCCAGTTCGAGCGTGCCAGCGTCCGCGTGGCCTGCGACGGCGTGGCCCGCGGCATGACCATCCCCAAGCCCGAAGGCATGGCCTTCGGCCCCAGCGTCTGGGACGACCAGGTCGTGCAGACGATCGCCATCGGCGTGGATGCCAGCGCCGTGCTGGCCGACATCGAGACGACGCTGGCCGGATGATCGCCGTAGTGCCGGGCTCTGCCCGGCACGTCACGGGCTCAGGCATCCCCTCAGCGGGGCAGAGCCCCGCTCTGCCCGGCACGTCACGGGCTCAGGCATCGCCTCAGCGGGGCAGAGCCCCGCTCTACGCCGAACGTGCGCTGCTGCTCACCGCTGCGCTGCGCGCAGGGTGATCAGGGTAATCTCCGATGGCACGCCGATGCGTGCGGCAAAGCCCGGCCACAGACCAGCGCCGTTGCTGACGTACAGCGTCATGCCGTCGACCTCATAACGGCCCGATACGAAGCCACCGTTGGCGCGCTTCACCAGCTGATCCATGCCGACGATGTGACCGCCGTGCGTGTGGCCGGAGAGCTGCAGCGCCACACCGTGGGCGGCATTGCGACGCGCGTCGACCGGCCGGTGGTCCATGAGGATCACCGGCGCGCCCGGGTCGGCGCCGGCCAACGCCTTGGCCAGATCCGGCGGCGGCAGATCGTAGCGGCTGGCGACCGGGTCGGTAACGCCGGCGATGGTGAGCGCCGCGCCGCCGCGTTCCACCTGCGTATGACTGTTTTCCAGCACCTGCATGCCCAGCGCGCGGAACGCCTGCATCCACTGCGTGTACTGCGCGTAGTACTCGTGGTTGCCGGTGATGGCGATGACGCCGTCGTGCGCCTGCAGCGTACCCAGCGCGGCAACGTCGGGACGTCGTGCGGCGACCTCGCCGTCGATGAGATCGCCGGTGATCAGCACCAGATCCGGCTGCAGCGCGTTGGTGCGTGCTACGACTTGGGCGACCCACTCACCGGTGAGCAGCCGGCTGGCATGGATGTCGGTGAGCTGGACGATGCGATAGCCATCAAAGGCGGCCGGCAGGTTCGACACCTTGACCTCGATGCTGCGCGTGGCCGGCACGGCCATGCCCTGGCTTACCCCGTACACACCCAGCAGCAGGGCCAGCACGGCGCTCGCCTGTCGCCATCGCGGCTGCGCCAGCACCGCCACCGCGCGTGGTCTGCGCAGCAGCCACGCCAGCGCCAGCGCCAGGTCCATCGCCAGCACCAGCACGGCGGTCAGCAGCAGGCCGGTAAAGCCACTGGCCAGCACCGCGATGGCCATCTTTGGAATCTCGGGCGAGGCCATGGTGCCGGCAAAGCTGGCCACGATGCGATGATGCAGCGCCAGTGCCAGCACCGCCACGGCCAGCAACAGACGGACCACGACCGGCGCCCGCAGGGGCCATACCACGCGCGCGATGAGATAGAGGGCCAGCAGCGAAGCGATGGTACTGAGCACAGGCGGATTCCACATAGGGGCACAGGAGGGCAGCTGCACATCCTGCCCTGCGCGTTGCCGCGGCGCCACCTCCAGGCGAGCGTGATCGGCTCGGCGCAGTGCTCCGCCTGCGTGTGCAAACCGGAATTCGCTGAGGGCTTTTTCTGGTTATGCAGCTGCACAAGCGCCAGACCTTGCCGTTTCTGCGCAGTACCTGCGCGGCCAGCACGTTCTTACGCCGTCGCGCTGGTGCGGGCCCGGCTTGCAGTGATGGCGGTCCTTGCCGACCGTGGCCGCGCGGCACAGGTTCGTGCCACGCTGCCCCGCGCACGTCGTGCCGGGTCCATAGCAGACCACAGGAGCTTGCCATGACGTTACGTTCTTCCCACCACCTGGCCGTGCTGGTTACCGCACTGACCGCGTTGAGCACCGCTTCTGCAGCAGAGCGCATCCAGCTCGACCGCAGCGACGACAGCACGCCGCTCGCCGTGCTGTCGAGCACCAACGCAATGGCGCAGCACGCGCAGCTTGCCAACCTGCCGCCGGGTTCCACCCTGCAGGCACTGCGTCGCTACACCGACGCTGCTGGCGTCGAGCACATCCGTTATCAGCAACTGCATCGCGGCATCCCGGTGTTCGGTGAGCACATCGTGGTCGCGCAGACCCGTGAGGGTCACGTGCAGTCACTTTCCGGCGTCGCGGTCGCGGGTCTGGAGGCGGACCTCGCTGCCACATCACCGCGGCTCAGCGCTGCACGGTCGATGCAGATCGCCACACGGCAGGCGCTGGGTAGCCGCGCAGGCACGATGCGGGTGCAGGACACCGACAGCCGCCTGATGATCCACCTGGACGACCGCGGCAAAGCGCGTGTGGCGTGGGTCAACCGCTTCTTTGCCGACCTTCCGGACGGCGGCGCTCCCACGCGGCCCCATGTCATCATCGACGCAGTCGATGGTCGCATCCTGGCCCAATGGGACGGTCTGACCTTCGAGAAATCCGGGACCGGTCCCGGGGGCAACCTCAAAGCCGGCAAGGTCGAATACGGTGCAGGCATGCGTCCTTTTCTCGACGTCACCGTCGACGGTGCGTCATGCAGCCTGCTGACGCCGCAGGTGATGACCATCAATCTCAATCACGGCACCAGCGCACGTGACCCCTTCAGTTACACCTGCCCGCGCAACATCGTCAAGGAAATCAATGGCGCATACGCACCGCTGAACGATGCGCACCATGGCGGCGGCGTGGTCTTTGCCATGTACAACCAGTACCTGCAGGTTGATCCACTGAGCTTCCAGCTGCGGTTGCGCGTGCATTACGCGAACAACTACGAGAATGCCTTCTGGGATGGCCGACAGATGACATTTGGTGATGGGCGGACGCGGTTCTACCCATTGATCTCGCTGGATGTTGTCGCCCATGAGGTATCCCATGGGTTCACCGAGCAGAATTCGGGTCTGATCTACGCAGGGCAGTCCGGTGGCATCAACGAAGCGTTCTCGGACATCGCAGGCGAAGCCGCCGAGTTCTTCGACACCGGGAGCAATGACTTCAAGGTGGGCGAGAGCATCTTCAAGGAGCCGGGCAAAGCACTGCGCTACATGCAAGACCCGACCCTTGATGGCAGCTCCATCGACCACGCCAGCAAGTACTACAACGGGTTGGGCGTCCACTACTCTTCCGGCATCTACAACCGCGCGTTCCATCTGCTCGCCACGACAGAAGGCTGGGATGTGGAGAAAGCGTTCAAGGCGTTCGGCAAGGCCAACACGGATCACTGGACGCCGTCGACCACCTTCGCGCTTGGCGCCTGCGGGGTGAGCAGGGCCGCAACGGCGCTGGGCTATGCAGCCGAAGACGTGGTGGCTGCATTCGCCAAGGTCGGGGTGAGCTGCCCGCTCTGACCGGGTGCGACGTACGCGGTCGGCGGGCACGGCGTGCCCCCGGCCGCGGTGCGGCCGATGCCACGCGTGATCAGGGGCAGGCGGACGCCGGTACCCGCGGCAGCGATGCCAGTGCCGCGTCCAGCGCGTCGAGGTTCGGCAACAGCGCGCTGTGCTCGCCGAGCAGGACACGCATGTGCACCGTCGGCGGCAGCGTCTCCTCCGAAGCGTCGGCAAGCAGCCCATCGCGGGGAACCGAGATGAGCTGCGGGAAGCTCTGGGTGAGCAGCGCCAGGTAGGGGCGCTGAGGGTCACCCGCCAGTGACTTGAGCACCACCACCTTGTTGTGGGTGGAGATGGCCTCCCTGCCCAGCCCGGAGAGCATGGCGAAGGACAGCAGCGGCACCTGCCAGCCGTGCCAGGCCAGTTCGCCCAGCAGCCAGTGCGGCGCGTCCTGGACCGGCTGGACATCCACCCGGGACATCATCTCGGCCACGGTGGCGTTGGGCAGCAGTACGCGCTCGACACCTGACTGGATCAGAACTCCACGAATCTCGTCACTGCTGGCGTAGCTCACGGCTGTTGCTCCTCATCAATGGCCCAGCGGGCCGCCACGGCCCTTGCCAGTTCCTGCGGCTCGCCGGCGAACATGCCAGCGGCGACCACGGCGGTGGCAGCGGCGGGGTCATAGCAGCCCTCGCCCACCTGCCCGCCCACCCACGCGCCGGCCTCGGCCAGCGTCAATGCCGGATCGACCTGCAACAGGTCGGCGCCGCTGAGCAGGATCACCGCACTTTCGGCAGCCGGCAGACTGGACACCTGCAGACCGGCGCTGCTGGCAATGAAACACAGCCCGCCATTGCGCAGCTCCACACCGACCGCGTCGGACAGAATATGCACCTGGCCCGGCTCTACCGGCTGTTCGGGTTCGGCCAGGGTCACCGGCAACGCCGATACCCGTGCCATCTGCTTGACCAGGTTACCGTAGCGCGCGCCGTCCAGCGGCATGTGCACCAGCACCGGCACTGACAGGCGCGAAGGCAGCTCGCTCAGCAACCGGCGCAGCGCGTCGGGCCCACCGATGCCGGCCAGCACCAGCACGGCACCGCGCGCGCCGCGCCGCGGCCCGGTAGCGGGTTCTTCCATCTCCACCAGGCTGAGCCGGTCGAGATCGAACACCGGCAGCGCCTGCGCAGTGACGGTAGACGCCGCTGCAGGTGCCGCATCCTCATCCAGCAAGGACCAGCTGCTGTGATCGTTGACGTCCGTTGCCGGATGCCCGCCCGGCGCCGCCGTCGCTGCAGCGGGTGCAAGCGGAACGGTGTCCTGCATCGCAGCCAGCGCCTGCTCGAGTGTCAGCACATCGTCGCCCTGCCGCCTGTCATGGAGGCTGTCGCCGGGCAATGTGCCCGCTACGTCCGCTGCCTCGTCGACGTGCGGGTCGATGCCTGCGTCGGCATGCGCCTGTGCAGGTGTCTGCGGCAGACCGGGTTCAGGCAGCAATGCCTGCTCCTGCTCTGCTCCCGGCGGCAGAACCTGCTGATGACCATGCAGCTTTGCCGCCAGATGACGGCCCCAGCGCTGGGCATCCCACCCGTCGCGACGCGCGGCCACTTCGGCCTCATCGAACACCAGCAGAAAACCGGGCGAGGACAGCACCGGTTCCAGACGCTCCAGCGCATCGTCCACGGCCGCTTCAAGCGCGACCACGACCGCCTGCGGGGCTACGGCCAGCAGTAGTGCAGCATCGAGACTGTTGGGGTCTTCCTCAAGGACGATGGCCACGTTGGCGTGCGAAAGCGCCTCACGCAGGCGCTCACGGGCCGCACCGGCACGGGCCAGCAGTGCCACCGAGGGAATCGTGTCGGGATCAGGTACGGGCACGGGCAATTCCCAGCAGGTCGTAGACATTACGCATCAGGTCAAGCTCCTGGTAGGGCTTGCCCAGGTAGCGCTGCACGCCGATCTCGAACGCACGCTGACGGTGCTTCTCACCACTGCGCGAGGTGATCATCACAATCGGTACCTCGCGGTAGCGCGGGTCGGCCCGCATGGCGGTGGCCAACTCGTAACCGTCCATGCGTGGCATTTCGATGTCCAGCAACATCAGGTCCGGCACGCGCTCTTCGAGGCATTCCAGCGCCTCCACGCCATCGCGGGCCACGCTGACCTCGAAGTTGTGGCGCTCCAGGATGCGGCCAGTCACCTTGCGCATCGTCAGCGAATCGTCGACCACCATCACCAGTGGCACCTGACGCTGCTGTGCCTGTGCGGCAGGCAGCAGCGGCTGCTGCGGATTGGCCTGGTAGCGGCGCACCAGCGGTGCCACATCGAGGATGACCACCACCCTGCCATCGCCGGTGATGGTCGCCCCGTAGATGCCAGGCACCGAAGCGATCTGAAGCCCTACCGGCTTGACCACGATTTCACGGTTGCCCACGACCTGGTCCACCGCCACGGCTGCGCGCAGATCGCCTGCCCGCACCAGCAGCAGCGGCACCTGGTGCTGGCCATCGGCACGTGCCGCCGCCTGGCCCACCAGGCTGCCGAGATCGTACAGGCTGTAGTCTTCGCCGCTGTAACGGTACGTACCGTCGCCCGCTTCAAAGCGCTCACGCGCGATCCGGCCGATGCCGCTGACCGACGCCACCGGCACCGCGAAGCTGGTCTCGCCGATCTGCACGAATACCGCCTGGGTCACCGCCAACGTCTGCGGCAGTCGCAGGGTGAACCGCACGCCCTGCCCGCGCACCGACTCGATATCCACGCTGCCGCCGAGCTGACGCACTTCGTTGCGCACCACGTCCATGCCCACACCACGGCCGGCCAGCTGGCTGACCTGGTCGACGGTGCTGAAGCCGGAGGCGAAGATCAGGTTGTCCAGCTGGGCGTCTGTGACCTCGGCGCCGGCATCGAGCAGACCCCGCTCCACCGCACGCCGCTGGATGGCCTCACGGTCCAGGCCGGCACCATCGTCAGCGACCTCGAGCACGATTTCCGAGCCTTCGCGGCGCAGGCGCAGCGCGATCTGGCCTTCTGCCGGTTTGCCCGCAGCGCGCCGCTGCTCGGGTGTCTCCAGACCGTGGGCCACCGAATTGCGCAGCATGTGCTCGAGCGGCGCCACCATGCGGTCAAGGACATTGCGGTCCAGTTCGCCATGTGTGCCTTCCAGCGTCAGGTGTACCTGCTTTCCGGTTTCAATGCCGGCCTGTCGCACCACCCGCCGCAGACGCGGCACCAGTCCGTCGAATGGCACCATGCGCGCGCGCATCAGACCATCCTGCAGTTCCGAGCTGACGCGTGACTGCTGCTGCAGCAGTCCGTCGTACTGACGCGACAGGTCGTCGAGCACACCCTGCAGCCCTCCCAGATCGGCGGCAGACTCGTTCAGTGCACGGCTGAGCTGCTGCAGGGTCGAGAACCGGTCCAGTTCGAGCGGGTCGAACGCATGGTCGCTCTGATCCTGTTCACGCTGGTAGCGCGCCACGATCTGCGCCTCGGTTTCCAGGTCCAGACGGCGCAGCTGGTCACGCAGGCGCGCATTGGTGCGCTCCAGCTCACCCATGGCGCCGCGGAAGGCACCCAGCTGCTGCTCCAGTCGCGAGCGGTAGATGGCCACTTCACCGGCATGATTGACCAGCCGGTCGAGCAGATCGGCGCGCACACGCACCTGCTCCTGCTGCGGGCGTGCCAGCGGGTCGTCCTCACTGCCCGATTCGGCCGCCAGCGGCGCCGAGAGGGGCTGATGGACCACTGCCGGGAGTGCCGTCCCAGCCGCTGCGTCCGCGTCGTCGCCAGCCGGCGACGGCCCGAGCGTGCGCTGCTCGAAGGCGTCGAGCAGATCGTCGGCCGCCGTGGCCTGGCGATGCTCGCCCGTCAGCATCAGCTGTTTGTGCAGTCGATCAAAGCCACGTTCGAGCAGCTGCACGTCGGCAAGCTCGATACGGGTCCGACCAGCGGCCACTGCTTCGAGCAGCGACTCGATGCCGTGGCCGAGGTCACCAATCGCGTTGATACCCGCCATCCGGGCGCCGCCCTTGAGCGTGTGCAGATCCCGCTGCAGATCGGCCAGCACGTCGCGGTCATCGGGTGTCTCGCGCAGCGCGCTGACCAGCCCATCGCAATGATCGAGCAGGTCGTTGCCCTCCTCGACGAAGATATCCACCAGCTCGCGGTCAAGGACCGAGAAATCCAGCGCGTCGGTGGCGGCCGGCGCGTGCGTCGGCTGCACCACGGCGGCGTGCGCAGCCGTGCCCGGCACTTCCATCTCGAAGAACGGAGCCGGCGCTGCAGCAGGCTCGCTGGCAGCTTCTTCAGGCGCAAGGCCTGCAGCGTCAGCATCGTCGGCATCGGCATCGGCATCGGCATCGACCTCCGCGTCCTCGAGCCCGTGCACGGTGAGAAGCACAGAACCGGACGGCATATCGGATGCGGGCTCGTCCAGCAGATGCAGACCTTCCTCCAGCGCCTGCTCCAGGCTGACCGGCGCATCGAAGTCGCGCTGCTGGTCCTGCTCCGTCGGCTCCTCGAGATCGAGATCGAGGTCGTTCTCGGTCTCGGTATGGGTATCGGTGTCGGTCTCGATCTCGGTCTCGGTCACCGCCGGCTGCAGCTCGGATGCAGGCGCGTCCAGCGGATGCAGACCTTCCTCCAGCGCCTGCTCCAGGCTGATCGGCGCGTCGAAGTCGCGCGGGTCGTTCCGTTCCGCCCCATCCTCCACGCCAAGGTCGGCCTCGGCATCGGTGTCGACAATCGCCTCGTCCATCAGGCTGTCGGCAGCAGGCGGCGTTTCCGCTTCCCCAAGGAGGCCAGGTTCGACGACCGCTTTGGGCATCATGTCCGGTTCCTGGATGGCATCAGAGCCGACGGTCGTGTCGACCTCCTGCACCGCATCCTGGACCAGATCGAGTTCCCGCTCGGCAACCGTTTCCGGCAGCTGTACCCATTCCGGCTCCGCGCCAGCATCGAGCGGCGACAGTGCCACCGTTGCGCGCGCCTGGATGTCGTCAGCCGCAGCATCAACCACAAGGTCCTCGTCCCCGACGGCCTCACCGGGCAGATCATCCTCGTCCACTGCCATTGCCGGCCAACGCGCTTCAGGCAACGTATCGGCCAGCGCCTGCAGGCGCGCAGCCAGCATGTGCTGTGCTGGCACCCGCGGCTGCGGCTGCTGCAGCACCTGCATCGTGGTCTCGATGGCGGCAGCAGTCTGCTGCAGGGCGTGCACCGCGTCGGACGAGGGCGTGATACCGGCAGCAAGCGCACGCTTGATGTAGCTTTCGGCCGCCGCGGTGACCGCGGTGATTTCCGGTACGTCCGTCATCGCGAACGCACCGTTCATGGTGTGCATCGCGCGCAGCAGCGGGTCTTCCACAACCTGCGGTTCGCCGTGCTCCAGCCATTGCCGCAGCGTTACCAGATGAGCCTGCACTTCGGCTTCGAGAATCTCGCGCAGCACATCGTCGATGTGCGCCGGCGTGCCTTCGTACGCGTCGCGCATTGGCTCGTGCTGGTCGACCACGCCGACAGGCGCCGCCGCTTCCTCGTCCGCAGCTGCGGTGGCGTCGGGGTCCTCGGAGGGCATTGCGGGCAAGGGTACGAACCAGGTTTCCTCGCCCTCGGCCACGCGATCGGCCACGGCCTGCAGCGCCTGGATGTCCACACTCACCGCCTGACCGTTGGCCAATGCAGCGTGCAGCTCCGGCAGGGCCTGCTGTGCCTGCTCGACCATCGCCACCACAGCCGGCGATGCGCTGCGGCTGCCGTCGAGCACGCGGTTGAGCATGCTTTCCAGCTTCCAGGCGAACTCACCCAGCGTGCGTGCACCAACCAGCCGGCCACTGCCCTTGAGCGTATGGAACACGCGGCGGATCGGCCGCAGGCGATCGATGTTGTCCGGCTGCGCGCGCCACGCCGGAACCAGGTTGGCGAGGTTGCCCATTTCGTCCTCGAACTCCTCGAGGAACACATCGCGGATGTCCTGGTCGATGTTCTCTGCCTGGTCGTCAAAACCGGCATCAAAGACCGGTGCAGGCGCCGGCGCGCTGGCAGCGGCCTGCGGCTCCGGAGCGGCCGACGCGATATGGTCGCCGAGCGGGTTGAACGCAGCGGCGGCCGCATCGAGCTCGGCAAGGAAGCGTGCATGTGCCGGGTCGATCTCACCCCCGTCCATCGTCTGGACCGCTTCGCTCTGCACGTCGGCGTCCGCTTCAGCGGTACCAGCATCGGACGTGGCACCTGCTTCGGCTGTCGCCCACTGCGCGATGACCTCGTCCATGCCCGGCATCGACGCAGGTGCCGGCGCGGCGGCAGCCGGGGCGTCGTTTACCGCCGACATGTCCATGACCGGCGGCGTGGCTTCGACCTCATCCAGCGCCAGCACGCCATCGGCGTGGCTCAGTACGCCGTCGTCGAACACGTAGCTCACCGCAGGCTGGGCGCTGTCATCCAGGGCGACTTCGGCCATCACCGGATCGAACGGACTGGTGTCCATCCCGGTCGTCTCACGCTCATCAGCGCGCACGCTGGTCACGGGCGCGAACGTGGAAAGCGACCCGGCCGGTGCCCCACCGGCATCAGCATCGGCGACGACGGACTGCAGATCCCAGCGGACATCGCTGATAGTGCCGCCGTAACCTGGATGCAGCGTGTCGGCGGGCTGCCAGATGCCCGACACCTGCTCACCGGCGGTATCGCTGGCAGCCTCTTCGGCGGGTGTCCCGCGCCCCTCGTCCTCGGCACGGACCGGATCGAACCCGGCGAGCGTCGGCACCGGCTCGTTCTGTTCCGTCAGCCTTGCCGGCTCAACTGTGTCCAGCTGCCACAGCGGCTGTTCCGGCGGCGGCTGCAGGGTCGCGGCGAACACCAGTTCGCTTGAACCGGTGCCGGCCGGCACGGCAACGTGGTCCTGGAGCGCCGGTGCCGACGGCAGCGGATCGAAAGTGAAGTCGGGCAGCGGTGGCGGCACGCTGCCCGGAGTCAGCAGCGGCGCGGGGGCGCGCGTGAGTTCGGGCATCGGTGGTGGCGCCACCATCGGCAGCGGTGGCGGCACGGACTGCCGCTGTACGGGCTGCGGTCCGGCCGCTGCAGATGAGGCCGTTTCCGCAGGCGCGGTGTCATCGGTCAGCGCAGGCAGCGGCCAATAACGCAGTGCTTCCAGGCTGCTGCGGGTAATCTCCAGAATGTCTTCGCGTCCTGGCCGCCGGTCGCGCAGGGCCTCCAGGTAATACTCCATGCTGGCCATGGCATCGGCCAGCGTGTCCAGCTGGCGTCCACTGGGCACGCGTTGGCGTGTCACCAGCTCCACGTCGATGTACTGCTGCACACCGCGCAGGTAGTCGGCCGAGGTGCCAAGGTCGAGCATGCGCAGCGCACCGGCAACCTCCCCAAGCAGGCGCGGCACGTCCTGCAGTTCGGCATGGTTCCAGTTGGTCTCGATGAAGGCGACGAAGTGCTCGCGCGCTGCCGTGAAATTGGCGATGGCCTCGTGGGCCAGCACTTCGACGGTACGGCGTGTTTCGGCCGCGGCCGGATCATCCTCGCCATTGCCAACCGCGCCGAGGTGGGCGACCTGGTCGTCCAGCGAGGCGTCGACGTACAGCAGCGCGCCTGCGATATCCAGCAGCAGGCTTTCGTCGATCTGCTGCTGGCCCTGGGCCACCGCAGCCAGCGCGTCGCGCTGCTGCACCACCACATTGCGCGCCACGCCGAGGCCCATCATGCCCAGCGTGTCGCCTACCGCGGTGAGCTCGTCGACCTGCTGCTGCAGCTGCTGGGGCATCCCGCCGGTACGCAGGTGCAGGTCCAGCGCATCCTTGATCCGCAGCAGCTCTTCCTTGACCGCATTGCCAACGGTGTCTAGCAGCTCGCGGTTGCGCCCGCTCAGGCTGCCACGTGCGTGCTCGACCTCGGCCTGCGTTGCACTGATGCTGTCCGGAGCGAAAGCAAACAGCACGCTCTCATTGATGCCAGGCGCGCCGCGCGCGGCGCGGATCTCGTTCAACAGCGGCAGCAGCACGATCGGAATATCGCGATGGCCGTTCTGCAGCCGCTCCAGATAATCCGGCAGCAGTACGCTGCCGCGCATCAGGGCGGAACAGGCTTCGTCACGGTCGAGCACCTCGCCGGCGCTGATCGAGCGCGCCAGCTGCTCAAGCTCCTCGGCGACCATGGCCGGGGCATACAGTTCCACCATGCGCAGGGTGCCCTGCACCTGGTGCAGGTGACCGGCGCACACCTCCATGCGGCCGGTCCCGGCAGGATCTTCAGCGAAGTACTCCACTTCATTGCGCACCTGGCGCAGGGTTTCGTCCAGCTCCGGCTTGACCCAGCCCAGCGCTGCATGGCTCATCGCGTCGCGCAGCGTGCTCATGCCCGGACTCCACTGGCCATGGCGTGGCTACGCGCATTGAACGCATGCGCGGCCATCTGGCGGTTTACAGGAAGGTGCATCATCGTGAGGGTCCTTGCTGCGCCACGGTGCCGGCTCAGGCCGGCAGCTTGAAGTCGGCAACCGAGCGGCGCAGATCGGCCGCCAGCTGTGCCAGGTGGCCGATCGATTCGGCGGTCTGCCCGGCGCCCTGCGAGGTCTGCCCGGTGATCTGCCGGATCACGCCCATGGTCAGGGTGATGTCCGACGCCGCCGCCGACTGCTGCTGGGCCGCTACCGAGATGCTCTTGATCAGGTTGTTGAGGGCGTTGGACACGCGCTCGATTTCCGTCAGCGCGGTACCCGCATCCTCGGCCAGGCGCGCACCGGAGACCACCTCGGCGGTGGTCTGCTCCATCGAGTTGACCGCCTCGTTGGTGTCGGCCTGGATCGCCTGGACCAGGCTCTCGATACGGCTGGTCGCGCCGGAGGTGCGCTCTGCCAGGCGCTGCACTTCGTCGGCCACTACGGCAAAACCACGACCGGCCTCGCCCGCCGAGGCCGCCTGCACGGCTGCATTCAGCGCCAGGATGTTGGTCTGCTCGGAAATGTCGTTGATCAGTTCCACGATCGAGCCGATTTCCTGCGAGGACTCGCCGAGCCGCTTGATGCGCTTGGAGGTCTCCTGGATCTGGTCGCGGATCTGGTCCATGCCCTGGATGGTCTCGCGGACCACGCCAGCACCCTCGGCAGCGATGACCACCGAACGATGAGCCACATCGGCCGACTCGGACGAGTTGCGCGACACCTGCTCGATGCTGGCGGCGATTTCGCCGATACGCTCGGATGCACTGGTGATCTGGTTGGCCTGATGGCCCGCCGCTTCAGCCAGCTGCATCGCCGTGGCCTGCGTTTCCTGGGTGGACAGGGCGACCTTGGCCGACGTGTCGTTGATCGTGGTCACAAGATGGCGGAGCTCGTCGACGGCGTAGTTGATCGCGTCGGCGATTGCACCGGTCATGTCCTCGGTCACCGACGCCTTGACCGTCAGGTCGCCCTCACCCAGCGAGCTGATTTCATCCAGCAGCCGCATGATCGCCTGCTGGTTGCGGCTGTTGAACTCCACCTGGGTCTGATACCGCAGCTCCTGCTCGCGCGAGCGGCCGCGCACCGAGGTGGCGACGAAGCCGATGATGGCGATCAGTGACAGGGCGCCGGAGACCACACCGATCCAGAAGTTCGGGAACAGGCGGGTGTCGCTGACCGAGCCGAACGAAGAAAATGCGTTGAACAGCGAGCGGCTCTCGTTGAGCATCGTGGTCGAACCGCTGGTCAGGCTGGCAGCCGCCGACTGGGCGGCAAACAACTGCCGGGAGCTGGCCAGAATGGCGTCGGCGTCGGTCTTCATCGTCGCCCACTGCTGCTGCGACTGCTCCAGCGCAGCCAGGGCACCAGCCCCGCGCACCGGCGCGATCCCCAGCTCGGCATTGCCATCACGCAGTGCGTCGAGCACCTGGGTGAACACGGTGATGTCACGTGCCAGCGCGTCGCCGGCGGCGGCAGCGCCCGCACCGCCAGCGCGGATCTCGGTGACACGGCGGGCCATGGAGCCGGCCACGACCACCTGCTGCAGCGCACTGTAGATCTGCGAGGCCGGTGCACCGGAGGCGCTCATCGCGCGTACGACTTCATTCAACTGCGCCTGCAGCCCCGGCACCGCGCCGGAGAAACTGTTGGCCTTGCCGGCCAGCGCCAGCACGGCCGGCTCGCTCGCAGCCAGCTGCCCGGCACTCTCACCCAGCGGCGCCCAGACGCGGGCCAGCGAAGCGATCGGCGCGGTGACGCCCGGCTCCTTTCCGTAGCGCGTCTGCAGCGTGGCCACGTTCTCTTCGATGGCGGCGCGGGTCGCCTTGAAAGCCGTGAAGGCCTGCGCGTTGCCGGCCACGGCCTCACGACCCTGGTTGGCAAGCTGCTGTGACAGCACCTGCAGATCGGCGGCCTTGGTACTGGCATCGGCCAGACGGCTGCCCTGCCAGGTGGCCACGCCGGTGTTGGCACCGAACAGCACCATCGACACCAGCAGCAGGACCAACCAGCCGTTGATGCCCGCCAGGCGCAGCTTGCTGTTCCTGGACGATTCGGAAGCAGTACTCATCGCTCAACCTCGGTGTTCAATGCAATGCGAGAGACGGCAGGCGGCCTTCAGGCGGCGGCTTGCCGGAATTCAGGGGTGCGCGACAGCAGCGACAGCGAGAAAACGCCCCAGTCATGGCCGTCGGCATGGAAGGCGCGGTCGACGAAGTGCGCGTAGCGCCCCTCGGCCAGTACCCCCGCCTCCACCTCCTGCCCCGGCTCGAAGCTGCGCTGGCCGAACAGCTCGTCGATGGCCAGCGCCACGTCGCCGCCGCTCTGGCGCATGATCAGCACCCGCTGGCCTTCCTGCTGCACGGTGCGCGCGCCTTCCAGAAACAGCTTCAGGTCGATCACCGGGAACAGGTTGCCGCGCAGGTTGCCGACGCCGAGCAGCCAGGGCTGCGCGCACGGCACCGGGGTCACCGGCGGCATCGGCACGATTTCCACCACTTCGCGGAAGTCGGACACCAGCCGCCGTTTGCCGATGCGATAGCCCACGCCGCGCCACAGATCCTGGTCGAACTGGCGTTCCGGCAGCTGCACGGCATGGGCCAGGCTGCGCCGTTCATAGGCCTGCAGGATGTCGAAAGGTGAACGCATCACGCCACCAGTTCGTTGATGCGCGCGATCAGATCTTCCTCGCGCGGCGGTTTGACGATGTAGTCGGCCGCCCCTTGGCGCAGTCCCCACGCCTTGTCGGTTTCCATCGATTTGGTGCTGACGATGATGACCGGAATGCGCCGCGTAGCCTCCTCGCGCGCCATCGCACGGGTGGCCTGGAAGCCGCTCATGCCCGGCAGCACCACGTCCATCAGCACCAGCTGAGGCTGCTGCTCACGCACCAGCTGCAGGCCGTCCTCTGCGTTGTCCGCTTCGATGACCTCATGTCCGGCTTTGCGCAGCCACGCGCCGAACACCGCGCGGTCTGTCGGTGAATCCTCGATCAGAACGATACGAGCCATTGTGCCTTACCCCCCTGGTCAGGCGTTGACGTATGTGCGGATGGCACCCAGCAGTTCTTCGCGCGTGAAGGGCTTGGTCAGGTACTGCTCGGACCCGACGATGCGGCCGCGTGCCTTGTCGAACAGGCCATCCTTGGAAGACAGCATGATGACCGGCGTTGACTTGAAGAGCTGGTTGCCCTTGATCAGCGCGCAGGTCTGGTAGCCGTCCAGACGCGGCATCATGATGTCCACGAAGATGATCTGTGGCTGCTGGTCGGCGATCTTGGCCAGGGCCTCGAAGCCGTCAGTAGCGGTGACCACCTCGCAGCCTTCACGTTTGAGCAGCGTCTCAGCCGTCCTGCGGATGGTCTTCGAGTCGTCGATGACCATCACCCGGAGTCCTGCGAGCTCCCCACCCGCAGTCATGTTCTCAGTCATTACCTGTCCCCAAGCGCGACACGTCGTGGTCGGTGCCGCTGCGAAGACGTATCTATATCGCACTTGCGCCGCTGCCAGCAAGCGTCGCCGATGCCGGCCGCTCCGTTCAGCCGCGGCCCCGGACGCAGCGTTGCGTCGACCGCGCGGGCACTGCAGCGGCAATGCCGCTACCATCTGCTCCTTGTCTGCCAGGTACCCCCCATGCCGCTGAACGTCATCGTGGTGATGGACCCCATCGCCCACATCAAGATCGCCAAGGACACCACCTTCGCCATGCTGCTGGAGGCGCAGCGCCGCGGCCACGCCCTGCACTACGTGCGCCCTGGCGGCCTGTCCATCGCCGACGGCCGGGCCATGGCCGAGGTCGCCCCGCTGCAGGTGCGCGATGACCCGTCCGACTGGTACACGCTGGGCGGCTTCGCCCCGCTGCCTCTCGGCCCGGGCCAGATCGTGCTGATGCGCAAGGACCCGCCGGTGGATGGGGAATTCATCTACGACACGCAGATCCTTGGCCTGGCCGCCGACGCTGGCGCGCTGGTGGTCAACAACCCGCAGGGCCTGCGCGACTACAACGAGAAGCTGGCCGCCCAGCTGTTCCCGGACTGCTGCCCGCCCACGCTGGTCAGCCGTGACATCAAGGCACTGAAAGCCTTCGTGCTGGCGCAGGGCCAGGCGGTGCTCAAACCGCTGGACGGGATGGGCGGCCGCTCGATCTTCCGCAGCGGCCAGGGCGATGCCAACCTCAACGTGATCCTGGAAACCCTGACCGACGGCGGCCGGTCGCTGGCGCTGGCCCAGAGCTACATCCCCGAGATCACCGAGGGTGACAAGCGCATCCTGCTGATCGACGGCGAACCGGTCGACTACTGCCTGGCCCGCATTCCACAGGGCGACGAGTTCCGCGGCAACCTCGCCGCCGGCGGGCGTGGCGAGGGCCGCCCTCTCAGTGCGCGCGACCGTGAGATCGCCGCGCGGGTGGGCCCGGAGATGAAGCGCCGCGGCATGCGGTTTGTTGGTCTGGACGTCATCGGCGATTACCTGACCGAAGTCAACGTGACCAGCCCGACCTGCGTACGCGAGCTGGATGCCCAGTTCGGCCTGAACATCGCCGGCCAGCTGTTCGACGCGCTTGAGGCTGGCCTGGCCGGATGAGTGTGGCCGCGCCCCTGCCGGTCGCGCACCGGGAGCGTCAGCGGCTGACTGCCACGCTGGCGTTGTCGTTGGCCCTGCATGCGCTGGTCATTCTCGGCGTGGGGTTTGCCGTGCGTGGCGAGGCGCCGCTGGTGCCGACGCTGGATGTGATCTTCAGCCAGACCCGTACGGCTTTGACGCCCAAGGAAGCGGACTTTCTCGCTGCGGCCAGCCAGACCGGCGGCGGTGACCACGAGCGCGCGCAGCGTCCGCGCGACAGCCAGGCGGGCATCGTGCCGCAGGCCTTGCCGGGCGTACGCCCGGTTCCGCAGCAGCGCCAGGACGCCGCCGCGCCCCCTGCACCGCAGCCGCGGGTGATCAGCAGCCGCAACGGTGAAACCACGATACCCATGGCGCAGCCACAGCCGCTGCCGGCCCAGCCGACGCCCGATGCGGCGCCGGATGCGCGCGAGCAGCGTGATGCGGAGATGGCGCGGCTGGCGGCCGAGGTCCACCTGCGTTCGGCGCAGTATGCCAAGCGACCGAACCGCAAGTTCGTATCGGCCAGCACGCGCGAGTATGCGTGGGCCAATTACCTGCGGGCGTGGGTGGACCGGGCCGAGCGCATCGGCAATCTGAACTATCCCGACCAGGCGCGGCAACGCCGGCTGGGCGGGCAGGTGGTGATCACGGTGGGGGTGCGTCGCGATGGCAGTGTGGAGAGCAGCCGGATTCTGCGTTCGAGCGGCACGCCGTTGCTGGATGAGGCGGCGCTGCGGATCGTGGCGCTGGCGCAGCCGTTTCCGCCGCTGCCGGAAAGCGATGATGGGGTGGATATTCTGCAGGTGACGCGCACTTGGGTGTTTCTGCCGGGCGGGCAGCTTCGGGACGAGTGAGGGGTTGCTGGCGGGGGCTGCGCCCCCGCACCCCTGCCATTGCAACAGCAACAGCAACAGCAACAGCAACAGCAAAATCGTCGGCTGTGTGCTGTTCGGGAGCTGGGCGGGGCGGTGTGGGCCTGCGGGGGGACGGCAAAAACTGCTCCTGCGGGCCTTGTTTCGCGCCATCCGTGGCGCTCGACACCCCCCGCAGCCCCACACCGCCCCGCCCCCGATACTTTCCGGTTCACGGCTGGAAACAACCTCTGGCAGGTGACGACCGTTGGTCGTCACGCTGTTGATCCTGCTGTTGGCTCTGGCTCTGGCTCTGGCAGGTGACGACCGTTGGTCGTCACGCTGTTGATCCTGCTGTTGGATCTGGCGCCGGTAGGTGACGACCGTTGGTCGTCACGCTGTTGCTCTTGATGGTGGCTTCGACCGGGCTCAGCCTTTGGCCTTGGCTTTGGCGTCGCGCAGGGCCTGCTGTTCGATCAGGGTCAGGGCGACGTTGTCGCGCAGGTAGGCGGGCTCGACGCGTTCGGGGGCGATGGCTTCGCCGCGTGCGTAGGCGGCTACGGCCAGGGTCAGCACGTCCGATGCGCGTGGCAGCGCGGTGGCGTCCACGCTGGCCAGCTGGCCCGCCCGTGCGGTGACGATGGCGCCCTCGGCGGCGGCAAACCCGGTGCCAACGCCGTGATACTGCAGCCCCTCGGGCAGCAGCACGGCATCGGGTGCGCAGACCCGCTCGCTGTCCTGCAACTGCGGCAGGCCGTCGACACGGCGGTAACGGGCCACATAGACCTCCCCCATGCGCGCATCGATCGCCGCGAGAATGTTCCCGGCCTCGGCCGGTGCGCGCAACGCCAACGCCTGCAGGGTCGACACCGGCACCAGCGGCCGGTCAAGCGCCAGGGCGATGCCCTGCGCCAGCGCGATCGCCAGGCGCACGCCGGTGAACGCACCGGGCCCGCGCCCCAGCGCGATGGCGTCGAGCTGGCTGCGGGCAATGCCGGCGTCGGCCAACAGCGCTTCGGCCCACGGCAGGGTCAGTTCGGCATGGCGACGCGGCGCCAGTTCGAAGCGCTCCAGCACCTGCCCGTCTACGTGCAGGGCGACGGAGCAGGCTTCGGTGGACAATTCCAGGGCAAGCAGTTTCATCAGGTCAGGTCAGAACAGGGAAAGCGGCGTGCCGGCAGGCGGTTCGTCCGCGGCCGGAGCCTCGCCGGGCGCCCATTGTGGCGCAAAGAAGGCCTGCACGTCGGTCAGCGTGCGGGTGCGGCGGAACGGTGGCAGCGAGTCCAGGAACACGCGTCCATACCCCTTGTTGAGCAGGCGCGGATCGCACAGCACCAGCACGCCCCGATCACTCTCGCTGCGGATCAGGCGGCCGACGCCCTGCTTGAGCGCGATCACCGCCTGCGGCAGCTGCTCGTCGCGGAAGGGATTGCCGCCGGCGGCGCGGATCGCCTCCAGCCGCGCCTCGAAGACGGGATCATCGGGTGCGGCGAACGGCAGCTTGTCGATGACCACCACGCTGAGCGCATCGCCGACCACGTCCACGCCCTCGCGGAAGCTGGCCGAGCCCAGCAGCACACCGTTACCTGATTCACGGAAGCGCTGCAGCAGGCTGGCGCGCGGCGCCTGGCCCTGCACGAACAGCGGCCACGGACCGTCACGCAGCGCCTCGGCCGCCTCACGCAGCGCGCGATGCGAGGCAAACAGCAGAAACGCGCGTCCCCCGGAGGCATGCAGCACGGGGCGCAGGACGTCGATGAGGGCCGTGCCAAAGCCGCGCGCAGCCGGGTCGGGCAGGCCTTCGGGCAGGTAGCACAGCGCCTGGGTGGGCCAGTCGAACGGGCTGGGCTGCAACAGGGTGCGCGGGTCCTCAAGACCCAGGCGCTGGGCGATATGGTCAAACCCATTGCCGATGGTCAGCGTGGCCGAGGTGAAAATCCACGAGGCCTGGCTGCGCTCGCGATGGCTGCGCAGCGGTCCGGACACATCCATCGGCGTGCGCTGGCAGCGGAAGCCGCGCGGGGTCAGTTCGTACCAGAGCACGTCACCGGCAGGTGCAGCACTGTCGGGCTCGGCGTCGAAATCCAGCATCGGGACGTCTTCCCCCAGCCAGCGCGACAGCCGCGCGAGCGCTTCGCGGGCACGCGCGTGGCAGGCCTCCAGACCAGCGCTGGCGTGGCGCAGCTCGTCAAGCACCGCAACCAGCGCCTGCAGCGCGTTCATCACCCCCTCGAAGCCCGCCGCCACGGCAGGCACCGTCAGCGCGCGCCACTGGGTGCCGCGCGCGGGCAGCCCGTCCATCGCCGCACGCAGACCGAGCAGCGCCTGCTCCAGTTCACCGGCCGGCCCCTGCAGCGCGGCCTGGCCGCCACCGGTGCCGCGCCCTTCGACCATGCAGTCACGGGCCAGCTCCTGCCATGGACGCATGCCGAAGCCTTCGCCGAAGAACTGTGCGGCCAGCTCCGGCAGCTGGTGGGCCTCGTCGATCACGTAGGCCTGCACGCCGGGCAACAACTCGCCAAAGCCCTCCTGCTTGAGCGCCAGATCGGCGAGCAGCAGATGATGGTTGACCACCACGACGTCGGCAGCCTGTGCGCGTTGGCGCGCCTGCACGACAAAACATTCCTCGTAGAAAGCGCACTCGCTGCCCAGGCAGTTGTCGACCGTGGAGGTCACCATCGGCAGCAGCGGAGAATCGTCGGCCAGCGCCTCCAGCTCGGCCATGTCGCCAAAGCGGGTACGCCCGGACCAGACAACGATGCGCTGGAACTCGGCTACCTGCTGCGGACTGGTCAACCGTGGCTCGCCACGGGCCTGCTGCAGGCGGTAGCGGCACAGGTAGTTGCTGCGGCCCTTGAGCAGGGCGCTGCGATGGCCGATACCCAGCGCCTGGCGCACGCGTGGCAGGTCGCGGTGGTAGAGCTGGTCCTGCAGCGCGCGGGTACCGGTGGAGATGATGGTGCGCTGGCCGGAGAGCAGCACAGGCACGAGGTAGGCGTAGGTCTTGCCGGTGCCGGTGCCGGCTTCGGCGAGCAGCAGGTCGTGCTGCTGGAGGGTTTCGGCGATCGCTTCGGTCAGCCGCAGCTGGGCGGGACGGGGCACGAACGCGTCCAGGTGGGAGGCGAGCGCGCCGCCTTCGCTCAGGGCCTGGAGGCTGGCGTGGACGAGATCGGCTTTCATCGAGTGGGGGATTCTAACGCGGGGGCTGCGCCCCCGCGCCTCCGCTGCGGCGCAACGGCAACGGTCTGGACCGTGCCAGGTGACGACCGTTGGTCGTCACGCTTTCCGTTGGCCTCAATAGCGCTTGATGCCGGGGACGGTGCAGCCTTCAATCTGCGCGTGGGCAGAGACCGCGTTTTCTTTCTGCGCGCGCGCCAGGCGCGATTGTTCGATCGTCGCCCAATGGCGGCGGCACAGGGGGCCGGTCTTCGAGCCGAGGTCCACGGCCTTGCGGGCGAACTGTTCGGCAGCGTCCCACTGCCCTGCCAGCAGGGCCACTTCGGCGCGCTCCTGCAGCACGGCGGGGTCGCCGTCGACCAGCTGCAGCGCATGGTCCAGGCTGGCTGCAGCGGCGGCCAGGTCGCCGGCCTGACGCTGGCTCTGCGCGCTCTGGCGCAGGTCGTCAACTTCCGGGTCGCGCAGCGGCTGCACCGACAGCTCCTTGTCATCCGGACCGGCAACCGCTTCCACTGCTGCCAGACGCTGGGCGGGGGTGGTGCTGTCGACCGGTGCGGGCGGCGGTGGCGGGGTGCTGGTGCAGGCGGCCAGGGCAGCGGCCAGCGCGGCCAGGGCAAGAGGACGGCAAGTGACTCGGATCATGGCATTCACCTGGTGGAGGACGGGGCCGGCTGCGCCGGCGGCTGTTCTGTGGCGGCGTCGGGAGCTTTGTCCAGACCGAACCAGCTGCGCCAGCCGCCACTACCGCCCTCCTCTTCCACCGGAGCCGGCGGCGGCGCGCAGGGCGCGTAGGCGGGCGCGTAGCCCACCACGAACGGGAAGCGACGCGCGCCCGGACAGGTTTCGTCGGTGGCATTGGTGCCGCTGGCCTCGACATACTGCCAGTCCAGGCCCTTGCTGCTGACCTGCAGCGGGGCGCTGGGCAGGCGGGAGAAGATGCCCGACCACACCCGCATTGCCCCGGTGGCACCGAACAGGCCGGTCTGTTCGTTCTGGTCGTTGCCCATCCACACCACGGCCAGGTGATCGCCGGTGTAACCGGCATACCAGCTGTCGCGACCGTCATTGGAGGTGCCGGTCTTGCCCGCCGCCTGCAGTCGGCCCAGGCCGTCGGCATTGAGCCGCGAGGCGGTGCCGCTGGACACGACCTGCTGCAGGCCGATGCTGATCAGGTTGGCCGCGATGGAATCACCCTCCTGCGCCGGGGCCGGGCTCTTGTCATAGCGTTTGAGCAGCTTGCCCTGCGGATCGAGCACGCCGCGCACCGCATGCAGCGGCTGGATCTCGCCGCCGGAGGCCAGGAACTGGTACAGCTGGGCCATGCCGTACGGGCTCTGGTCGGTGGCGCCCAGAATCACCGACGGATTCGAGTCCGCCTTCAGTCCGGCCAGCACGTGGATCAGCTGAGTCACCCGCTGCGGGCCGACCTGCATGCCCAGCCGCACCGTGGCCTGGTTGTAGGAGTGAGCTAGTGCGTCGATCACCCGCACCGTGCCGTGACTGCGGTTGTCCGCGTTGCCGGGATTCCAGTTGCGGTTGCGGCCCAGCTGCACGGTAACCGGCGAATCATCCACCCAGCTGGACAGCGAATAGCGGTCGGGCTGGGCCAGAGCGAGCAGGTAGACGAAGGGCTTGAGCAGCGAGCCGACCTGGCGCTGCGCGTCGATGGCGCGGTTGAAGCCCGGGTCGGCCACATCGCGGCTGCCGACCACGGCCAGCACGTCGCCGTTGTGCACATCGGTCAGCACCAGACCGGCCTGCAGTTCGGGGCGGCGCTTGTTCTCCAGCGACTTGATGGTGCGGGTCACCGAACCTTCGGCGTAGGCCTGTGCGGACGGTGACATACCGGTCATCACACTCAGGCCGGCGCCCTGCAAGGCCGCCTCGGGATAGTCATGTCCCAGCTGGCGCCGCACCAGGTCCACGTAGGCCGGGAAGCGATTGGCCGCGACCAGTCCCGGGGTCCTGGACACGCCCAACGGCGCCTTCTGCGCGCGCGCGTACTCGGCGTCATCGATCAGCCTGGCTTCGTGCAGTTTGCCGAGCACGAAGTTACGGCGGTCCAGCGCGCGCTCGGGATTGCGCCGCGGATCGTAATACGAAGGGCCCTTGACCAGCCCGATCAGCAGCGCGATGTGCTCGCTCTCCAGCGAGTCCAGCTCGCGGCCGAACCAGAACTCGGCGCCCGAGGACATGCCATGGATGGCCTGGCTGCCACGCTGGCCGAGGTAGACCTGGTTGAGGTAGGCCTCGAAGATGGTGCGCTTGTCGTAGCGCGCTTCCATGATCAGCGCGAACAGCACCTCATTGAATTTGCGGGTGACGGTCTGCTCCTTGCCGATGCCCAGCAGGCCGGAGCGGGCCAGCTGCTGGGTCAGGGTCGAGGCGCCCTGGCGACTCTGGCCGCCCGAACGCACGGTCACCCAGACCGCGCGCGCGATGCCGGACAGATCGATACCGTGATGCCGGTTGAAATCCTTGTCTTCGACCGCCTGCAGGCCGGTCACCAGCAGGTCGGGCGCCTCCTCCATGCGGATCAGGCGGCGCTCTTCCTGCTTCTGCCCGTAAAGCGTGGCAATGCGCGCCGGGTCAAGACGTGCGGCCTTGAGCGCCTTGCGCTCGCCCGCGTCGCGCAGCGAGGCGATGCGCCCACCGGACAGGGTCAGCTCGATGCGGCGCGGGGCCACGCGCCCGTCCACATCGTTGTAACCACGGCTGGAGATGGTGAAGCGACTGCCCTCCACCGCATAGGTGGCCGGGCTGCTGCCCTGGCCATCGTCGCGGTAGGCCGCAGCGGCCAGCTCGGTCTTCAGGGTCGCCGCATCCATCGCCTTGCCCGGCACCAGCACCAGCGGGCGCGCGTAGACGCGGGTCGGAATCTGCCAGCGCAGCTCACCGAAGCGTTCGGTGACCTGATGGTTCAGGTACATCGTGTACGGAATCAGAAAGCCCAGGCCCAGCGCGACCGCCGCCATGCTCCAGGTGATCAGTCGGCGGCGCCAGGGCGAGGGCTGGCTGTCGTCGTCGAAATCGTCGTCGATGTCGTCGGAATCGTAGCGTCGGGGCACGGGAATGCGAGAATGTAGAGTCCAGCGAGTCTACCCCAGCCGTTCCGGCTGGCGGGGACCCTGGTGCGTATCCGCTTAAGCTGGAGTTGCAACGGGATGAGCATGTCCTGGGCCCAGGCCCGTTCCTACCTGAACCGCGTTAGTGGCATGGTCCAGCGCGGACTGGCCAGCCTGCGCACGCGCGGCTGGAGGGCCACCTGGCAGCGGGTGCGCGTGCATGCACGGTCGCCCGCCGCGCCGCCGCTGCGCCCGCTGTACCTGCCGGGGCGGCAACCGTTTGCACCGTTCGCCGTGCCGTGCAGCCCCACGCCGCAGGCCAGCATCGTCATTCCGGTCTACAACCAGGTCGAGCACACCCTGGCCTGCCTGCGTGCGCTGGCAGCACACCCGCCGCAGGCCACGATCGAAATCCTGGTCATCGATGACGGCAGCAGCGACCAGACCGCGCAGTGGCTGCCGCAGGTACAGGGCCTGCGCTACGAGGTACGCGAACGCAACGGCGGCTTCATCGAAGCCTGCAACGATGCCGTGGCGCGTTCCCGTGGCACCTATGTGGTACTGCTCAACAATGACACGGTGCCGCAGCCGGGCTGGTTGGACGCTCTGCTCAACACCTTCACTGCATGCCCGCAGGCCGGCATGGTCGGGTCGCAGCTGCTGTACCCGGATGGGCGCCTGCAGGAGTCCGGCGGCGTGGTGTTCGCCGATGGCAGCGGCTGGAGCTACGGACGTTTCGAGTCGGCAGATGACCCGCGCTACGCCAGTCTGCGCGACTGCGACTACTGCTCGGGCGCAGCGTTGATGCTGCCGCGTGCGTTGTGGGATCAGCTCGGCGGCTTCGACACGCGTTACCGTCCGGCCTACTACGAAGATACCGACCTTGCCTTCCAGGTCAGGGCGACCGGCCTGCGCACGCTGGTACAGCCGGCAAGCCGGGTCATCCACGATGAGGGCACCAGCAACGGCACCGACACCCGTACCGGGGTGAAGGCCTACCAGGTGCGCAACCAGGCCGTCTTTGCCGAGCGCTGGGCGCCGGTGCTGGCCTCCCACCCCGCGCCCGGCAGCGTACCCGGCCCGGCATTGCTGCACCGCCACCAGCGCCAGGTACTGATTCTGGACGAAGAGGTGCCACAGCCGGCGCGCGACTCGGGCTCGCTGCGCCAGTTCAACCTGATCCGCCTGCTGCTGCAGCAGGGTCTGCACGTGGTGTTCGTTCCGGTCCGGCGCGAGCATGGCGGCGCGGCAACCGAGGCCCTGCAGCAGCTGGGCGTGGAAGTCTGGCATGCGCCCTTCCTGACCGGCCTGGGCGGCTGGCTGGCCGAGCATGGTGCGCGCTTTGCGGTGGTGATGATGGTGCGCCACCACCTCGCCCGCGAGTGCCTGCCGCTGCTGCAGCGGCATGCGCCGCAGGCGCGCCGGGTGTTCGACACCGTCGACCTGCATTACCTGCGCGAGCAGCGTGGGGCGCAGATCAGCGGCGATGCAGCGCAACAGCGCGATGCCCTGCGCACCCGCCACAACGAGCTGGCCGTGATGGCGCAGTGTGACATCACCGTGCTGGTGAGCTCGGCAGAACGCGAGCAGCTGCTGCAGGATGCGCCCAGCGTCCACGTCGAGCTGATCTCAAACCTGCACGAGGTTGCCGGCAGCGGTGCCCCTTACACGCAACGGCGGGATCTGGTGTTCGTCGGTGGCTTCCGCCACCGGCCCAACCTTGATGCCATGCACTGGTTCATCAGCGAGATCTTCCCGCGCATCCGCCAGCAGCTGCCGCAGGTGCAGCTGCACTGCATCGGCGCGGGCGCGCCCGACAGTCTGCTGGCCCTGGCCGCAACCCAACCGGGGGTGGTGATGCATGGCTTCGTCGAGGACATCACGCCGTTCATGGAGCAGATGCGCATCTGCGTGGCCCCGCTGCGCTTCGGCGCCGGGGTCAAGGGCAAGATCAACCTCAGCATGGCTCACGGCCAGCCGGTGGTGGCCACCGCCTGCGCGGTGGAAGGCATGCACCTGCGTGACGGGGTGGACGTGCGTGTGGCCGACCAGCCGCACGCCTTCGCCGACACGGTGGTCGCGCTGTACCGGGACCCGGTGCAATGGCAGCAGCTGGCCGACGCTGGACTGCGCAACGTCGCCGAGCATTTCTCTCTGGATGCGGCCCGCGCGGCGGTGCGTCGGGTGTTCGTCGACTGAGCTCAGCGTTCGCCGCCGCGCACCTGCTGTAAACGCTGCTCGAACGCGGCCAGCTCGGCCATCCCCGGCTGCCACTGCTCAGCCTGGCGGGCAGCGGTTTCAGCAAAGGCCAGGTCACCGGCGCCCAGACGCTCGCTGCCGATGGCCACCCAGCGCTGGGCGAGGCGCGCGCGCGCGGCGCCCAGCGCGCTGTCCGAGGGTGCCAGCGTCTGCCACGCCTGCAGGCACGCGCCGGCAGCCTGCACGCGGTTCTGCCGCAGGGCATCTTCAAAGCAACGGCGGCTGGCCGGGGTCATCCGTCGTGCGGCTGCCAGCACACGTCCATCCTGCGGCGCCAGCGTCTGCACCTCGCGCAGGGCATCGAAGGCGCTGTTGCCGGGCGGGGTGATGAAACGCCCGGCAGCCTCGGCGGCGATGATCGCCTGCAGCAGACGCCGCACTTCACGTTCGCGCTGGGCGGTGGACAACACCGCCCGCGATGCACCGTGCTGCGCGCTGCGCAGACGCTGCAGCTCTTCGCGCGCCTGGGCCAGTGCCGGTGCGGACGCTCCACAGGCCTGCGCCTGTTCCAGGCGTCGCGCCGCCGCGTCGGCGCGCGCGCTGCTCTCCAACCGCCGGGCATCGCGCAGCAGCGCGTTTACCAGCTGCTCGCGAAGTGTGGACAGCGCCGCTTCGATCGGCGGCGTAACCTGTACCTGCAGCAGCGGCTGCAGCCGCGTGACCGCTGCGTCCAACCGCTGACGATCCATATCCCGCTGCACCCGCTGCAGTTCATGCTCGAAGGCGCGATTAAACTCGCCCTGGCTCTGCGGCAGATCGGCGTGGCCGGCGTCGAAACCACGCGCCTGCTCCAAAGCCGTGGCGGCGGCCAGCAGCTCGCCGCGGCTGCTCGCCTGGCGTGACCGGGCCAGCAGATCGGCCAAGGCGTCGTCACGTGCCTCGAGTGCCGCCATGTCATCCGGCCGGTGCTGCAGGACCCGTTGCAACAGCGGCAGGGCCGCATCATCGCTGCCGGCAAGCCGGCCCTCGGCCAGCGCCTGCTGCCCTTCTTGCAAGGCCTGGTCGACGCCGGCTGCGGCGCTCTGACGGGCGCGCAGCGCCGCCGTCAGCGCATCGCGCTGCGCCTGGGGCACCTGCAGCAGCTCGGCCAGCTGCAGTGCCTGCCCGGCCTGCTCCAGCCTGCCCTGCGCCAGTGCCTGCGCCGCCTGGGCCAGCGCGGCCTGCCCGGTGCGCGCCAGTCCTTCGCGGGCCCGGCTGCGATCCGCATCCAGTGCCAATGCCGCTGCGTAGCGTTCCCGGGCGCCGCTGCCATCCGGCGCGCTCAACCTGCCCTCGCGCAGCGCACGATCACCCTGCAGCAACAGTTGATCGATCTGTGGCGTGTTCCAGAACCAGTCGGCCAATGGCTTGCGCAGCACCGCCAGCAGCAGGAACAGCAGCAGCGCCGCCAACGCGGCCCAGCGCCAGATGCGCTGGGTGTGGCGCGCCTGCAGCCACCACCAGCGCCCTTCCTGACGGACGCGCTGCAATGACGGATGCAGGCTGCCGTCGCCGCCGCGTCGCGGTTTGTCCCCGCTCATGTCCGCGCGCGCGCGGCGCAGGCGCGCGCAGTGACGTCTGCCGTCAGCGGCACCTCAGCCCAGCCGCCGCGCCTGGCTGACGCCTGGCAGCGCGTCGAGCTTGCCCAGCAGCGTGGAAAGCTGGTCAAAGTCATTGACCTTCAGCCGCAACCGCAGATGCGCGCGGCCACTGTTGCGGACGTTGTCACTGTGGATGTCCAGCACATAGGCGTCTTCCTGGGCGATGAGGTTGGTGATGTCCTTGAGCAGCCAGCGACGGTCTACAGCGTCGACCACCACGTCCACTTCGTAGCCACCCCCGGCCTGCCCCCACTCCACCGGCAGGATGCGTTGCGGACTGGCTGCCGACAATCGTGCCAGCGACGCACAGTCGGCGCGGTGAACGGTAACCCCACGGGTACGGGTGAGATAGCCCACGATGGGCTCGCCGGCCACCGGCTGGCAGCAGCGCGCCAGCTGCACCAGCAGATTGCCCACGCCCTGTACGGTGAACTTGCTGCGGCCCAGACCCTCCCGGCGCGCCGTGGGCCGCGGCAGCGGCGGTGGAGCCGGTGGCTGGTTGGCGCTGCGCTCTGCTTCCAGCAGCGCGCGGCTGATCTGGTTGGGCCCGGTATCGCCCAGTGCTACCTGGATGTACAGATCCTCCACGCTCTCGGCGTGGAAGCGGCGGGTCACCGTCGCCAGATCCGCCTGCCCCAGCCCCAGCCGCTTGAGTTCACGCTCAAGCAGCTCGCGGCCGGCCTGCACGTTGCGCGCCCGGTCGAGCTTGTGGAACCAGTTGCGCACCTTCTCCCGCGACCGGTTGCTGGCCAGATACCCGTTGGCCTGCACCAGCCAGTCGCGGCGGGGGTCGGCCTCCTTGGCGGTGAGGATTTCCACACGGTCGCCGCTGCGCAGGCGGTAGGTCAACGGCACGATGCGTCCGTTGACCTTCGCCCCACGGCAGCGATGCCCGACCATGGTGTGCACGTGGTACGCAAAATCCAGCGGCGTGGCGCCCTGCGGCAGGTCCAGCACCTCCCCCTTGGGACTGAGCGCATACACGCGGTCCTCGGTCAGCTCGGCATCCAGCGCGCCGGCCAGTTCGCCGCCAGGGGTGTCCTGGGCCTGTTCCAGCAGCTGCCGCATCCAGGTGATCTTGCGGTCAAAGGCTTTCTCGGCACCCTTGCCGCCTTCCTTGTACTTCCAGTGCGCGGCCACGCCCAGCTCGGCCTGCGCGTGCATGTCGTGGGTACGGATCTGCACCTCGATGGTGCGCCCTTCCGGGCCCACCACCGCGGTGTGCAACGAACGGTAGTCGTTGGCCTTGGGGCGGGCGATGTAATCATCGAACTCACTCGGCACCGGCGCCCACAGCGCATGCACCACGCCGAGAGCGGCGTAGCAGGCGGCCACGTCGTCGACCATCACCCGCACTGCGCGGATGTCGTAGAGCTGGTCGAAACTGAGCCGCTTCTTCTGCATCTTCCGCCAGATGCTGTAGATGTGCTTGGGACGCCCACTCACCTCGGCGCGTACACCCTGCGCCTGCAGCTCGCGCGACAACAGCTTCTTGACGTTGTCCACGTAGCGTTCGCGCGCCAGCCGGGTTTCATCCACCTCGCGGGCGATGCGGCGGTAGGTCTCCGGTTCGAGGAAACGGAAGGCCAGGTCTTCCAGCTCCCACTTCAGCTGCCAGATGCCCAGCCGGTTGGCCAGCGGCGCATGGATGTCACGGGTCAGCTGGGCAAGGGCCCGGCGCTGCTCCTCGTCCAGGCGGTCAGCACCGCGCATGTGCGCCAACTGGCGCGCAAGCAGGATCGGCACCACGCGCAGATCATGGATGATGGCCAGCAGCAGCCGCCGCAGGCCCTCGCTGTTGCGGCCCGCCTCACGTCCAGCGTGCAGTGCCCACACCTGGTCGGCCGCTTCCTGACCGTCCAGCAGGCCCGCCACCGCTGTACGCTGCGGCGCGGCCAACGGCAGCTCCGGCAAGTCGCTGCGAAGGCCCGGGAGCGCGAACACCAGTGCGGCCAGCACGGCACTGTCATCGGCCGCCAGCAATGCGAGCGCATCAAGCGTATCGCCCAGGATCGACCAGCTGCCGCGCATCTGCGCACTCTCGCCGCCGGTGACCTGCAGCTGCTGCCACTGCTCCAGCAGTGCCTCGCGCACTGCGACGGGCAGCACCGCCGCCGAAGGGCGGTTCAACAAGGCATCCAGGCCGGGGACAGAAGCGGAGTTCACAGCATCGGCAACGAAAGAAGAGGTCTCTACGGTAGCGCTGCGGTCCTGCAGGGACAATGACCTTGATCTGGAACGGTCCGCATCGGCTCACGCCGGCAGTGGATGCAACGGTCATCTGCCCTGCCCGTTGCCCCCCGGTTGCAGCACGGCGGACACGTCCTACAATCCAGCCATCCACAGGAGACTGCCAATGCACGCCTACCGCCTTGCCCTGGGTCTTGCCGCCCTGCTCTGCCTGCCCGCCACCGCGCTGGCCCAGCGGGTTGTCGAGGGCGACCTGCAACAGCAGATGAGCCAGGAGGAGTTCAAGGCCGCCGGGCTGGACAAGCTGAGCGGCGCCGAACTTGCCTCGCTCAACCGATGGCTGCAGGGCAAGGTCGAGCAGGCCACCGCGCAGGCAGTGGAAACGGCGCGGGAGGAAGGCCGCCAGGAGGTCATCGTCAAGAACCGCGGTTTCTTCGACTTCGGCAGCAAGGAAGCCATCGAGAGCACGCTTGAGGGCGAGTTCCGGGGGTTTGCCAAGGGGCGGCTGTACACACTGGCCAATGGGCAACAGTGGGAACAGAGCGATGACAGTGTGCTGTCCGGGGTGCGCCGACAGGCGCCGAAGGTGACCATCACCCCTGGGCTGGTGGGCGTGTGGTATCTGAAGGTCGAAGGCAGCAACACCCAGGCCAAGGTCCGCCGCGTCAAGTAGTGGCCGCGATGGTGATGACGGATGTTGTCCGTCATCACCCGCAGCATGGTTGACGCCGTATCGGCTGGCCGCCTTACATGCCGGTGACCTGCTCGATGAAGCGAGCGATGACCGGATCGGACAGCCGCGCGTAGACCCCCGGCTTGCCCTGTTTGGCGCACGATTCGCCCCAGCTGACCACCCCCATCTGGATGAACCGGGAGGTCCCGGGTACAGCGGTGAACAGTGGCCCGCCCGAGTCGCCCTGGCAGGAATCCCGCCCCCTGACACCCGCGCACAGCATGGGCCCGGGCTGGAAAGTGCCGCCGTAGGCGAACTGGCACTCCCATGGCGAGACCACCGGCACGCTGACCGACTGCAGCGCGTTGGGGAAGACGCCCTGGCCCGGCCCCGCCAGCATGTTGCCCCAGCCCGCCACCGTGACCACCGTGCCTGGCCGTTCCAGCGTGTCGGCACCCGGCGACGGCAACAGCACCGGGTTGATCTCCAGCACCGGCTGGTCCAGCACGATCAGTGCGATGTCGTAGGCAAAGGTGGTGGCGTCGTAAGCAGGATGCAGGAACACCATCGGTTTGCCATCACCATCGTCGGCGATGCCGCGCTCCACGCCCTGCCCGGTCTCGCGCTGGTCGGCCCGGTTGAGCACGATGGACATCGCCTCGAGCTCGTCCTCATCGATGCAATGCGCTGCGGTAAGCACGACGTCGGGGCTGATCAGCGCGCCGCCGCAGACGTGATCGAATATCTGCTCGTCCTCGTCAAACACGCGCAGCTGCGCGACGAACGGCAGCTGGCCCTGAGGCACACGCTGGCCGCCCACAATCTGTGGCGTGATGCCTGGCGCGTGCGTGCCTGCCTGTGCGGACACACAGGCACACACCGCCACAGCGGCGACGGTTGCCGCCGGCAGCAGACGGCCCGCAGCGGACAGGCGATGCAACATGTATTTCATGGCGTTCTCCTCTCACCGATCCCGTTGTCGGCAGGCGATGATTGGAGGAACACGGAACCGCAACTGTGGGCAGCCTCACGCTATAGGCATCTGCACGCCTTTACTGCGAATTTGGAAGGCGCCGCCTATAGTGATGCCAAGGCGATGCGAACGGCCGCATCCGCCGCCTTCGCCGGTGACGTTGCGCCACGTCTGTTCTGCTTTGCCCCACGCTTCGGCATCGCTGATGGCGGTGCTGTCCGAGGCGGGGAGCAGCCGGCCGACCCGGGCAGCGTCCGGGCGTGCTGATGTAAGTGGCCGACGGCGTCATGGGGCAGCAGCGTTGCTAGGGCGCGCTCCGTAGCGCACCGAGCCGCTGCGCCACTTTCTTGGCCGAGATGCCGCCGCGCGCGGCCAGCTCCTGGGCGAACAGCGAGACCCGCAGCTCTTCCACGTCCCAACGCAGCGCCTGCCATGCCGGCCGGGGCAGCTGTCCCTGCTCGCCGGCCAGCTGCAGTGCCTCCAGAAACGGGGTCAGCTCCAGCATGCGCGCCTGGTCACGGGGCGGATCACGCTTGGCGCGTTCGGCGCGCAGGATCATCGCCTTGAGATAGCGCGGGAACTGGGCCAGTGCGTCGGCCGGTGTCTGGCGCAGGAAGCCGGGATGGATGAGGCCCGCCAGCTGCGCTTCCATATCGTCCAGGTTGCCACGCGCCCAGCCCATCAACGGCGCTTCCAGCGCAGGCTTCAGCTCGGCCACCAGCATAAGGATCGACTCGGCCAGCTTGAGCCGCTGCATGGCCTCACCGAACAGCGCCTTGCCTGCACTCTCGCGGCGTTGCGCGAACGCCTGCGGGTCGCGGATGTCACCCAGCCCTTGGTCCAGCACAGCGTTCAGCGCGGCATCGACCAGATCGCCACGCAGCCGTTCCTGCGACTCGATGGCCGCGTACAGCAACCCGGTCTTGGGCGATACCGGCAGCTGCTTGCGCGCCTGCTTGATCTTCTCGGCCAGGCCGATCAACAGCAGCCGGCGCACGCCGCCCGGATGCGCATCGGCTGCCTGCTGGCGGTCAGCGAAGATGCGCAGTGCTGCGGTATCGCCTTCATCGACCAGCGCCGGCCACGCCGGCACACCCGCCTCGCCCGGCACCTGCAGCGGAATGGCGGCGGCAGGGAACTCACGCAGGCCCTCGGCCACCATCGTCCGACCCGCGCGCGCCGCGAACGCCTGCCCCGCCTGGTCACCAAAGCGCGCGCGCAGTGCCTCGAGGTCGCGCGAACTGGCCAGCACCTTGCCGTTGCTGTCGCGCAGTCGCAGGTTCATCTGCAGATGCGCGTCGATCGCGGCTGGCTCGAAATCGGTCGCGGCTACCGTCGCGCCGGTGGCCTTGGACAGGAACCGCGCCAGCTCGCCCTCGAGCGCGTCGGCACCGGGTTGGGCAAAGGCCTCGAAGAACGCACGCGCGAAATCCGGGGCGGGCACGTAATTGCGCCGCATCGCCTTGGGCAGGCTGCGGATCAGGGCCGCGGCCTTGTCTGCCACAAAGCCCGGCGCCAGCCAGCCCAGACGTACCGGATCGAGCGCATTGAGCAGGTGCAGTGGCACATCCAGGGTAACGCCGTCATCCTCGGCGCCGGGTTCAAAGCGGTAGTGCAGCGGCAGACGTGCATCGCCCAGCGCCAGGTACTTCGGGAACCGGTCTTCCTCGCTGCCTTCGCCCGGCAGCAGGTCGGCCTGGGTCCACAGCAGGCTGCGGCGCTGTTCCGGGGCAAGCGTCTTCCACCACGCGTCCAGACCCGAGGCCGAATGCAGGTGCGCGGGCACCCGGTCCAGATACCAGCGCGCCTGCCAGTCCTCGTCGGCCACGATGCCGGCACGGCGCAGCTTGGCTTCCTCCTCGCGGGCCTGTTCCAGCACCTTCTGGTTGTCGGCGACGAAACCGGCACGCGTATTGATTTCGCCGGTCACCAGCGCCTGCCGGACGAAGATGTCGTGCGCCTCGCCCGGATTGATGCGGCCGTAATGCACCGGCTTCTTCGGCGCCAGCACGAGGCCGAACAGACTGATCTGCTCGGAGGCCAGCACCTGGCCCTGCGCGCGCGACCAGTGCGGATCGAAGTGTCTGCGCAGCAGCAGGTGGGGCAGTTCGGCGATCACCCAGTCCGGCTCGATCGCTGCCAGCGTCATGCCCCATACCTTCTGCGTGTCCAGCAGGTTGGCCGCCAGCAGCCACGGCGGCGGCCGCTTGGCCAGCACCGAGCCGGGGAACGGCAGGAAGCGGCGTTGGCGCGGCGCCTGGAAGTCGCCCTTGTCGGTGCGGTGCCCGAGCTGCGTGGGCAGACCTGCGATCAGCGCGCGGTGCAGGGTCTGGTAGGCAGCCGCACGTACCTTCTCGCTGAAGCCACCACCTGTCGGCGCCTGCTCCTGCTGGGCACGTACCGGCACCGGGGCGGGCGCGGCCTCGGCCTTGCCTTCACGGGCCAGGCGCGCGGCACGATGCAGCTGGCCACGCGTCGCCTTGACCGCTGCCGCGTCGTCGCGGCCGGCGGCCGGTGCGCTGCTGCCCGCCAGCAGCGGGCCGAGTGAGGATTCCAGTGGCTCCTCCTTCCAACCCAGCTCCTCGCACAGCAGGCGCAGCTGGCGGTGCAGCTCGCGCCATTCGCGCATGCGCAGGAACCCAAGGAAATGGCGGCCACACCAGTCGCGCAGCCTGGACTGGGTCAGGTCTTCATGGGCCTGTCGATAGCCATCCCACAGCCGCAGCACCCCGACGAACTCCGAACGTCCATCGGCAAACTGCGCGTGCGCGCTGTCGGCCGCGCCACGGGCTTCGGGCGGCCGTTCGCGCGGGTCCTGGATGCCCAGGAACGAGGCGATCACCAGCATCGGCCGAAGACAGCCTGCCGCCTGCGCGGCGACCAGCATGCGGGCCAGCTTCACGTCCACCGGCAAGCGCGCCATCTGCCTGCCGGTGGCGGTCATGCGCCGCTCGGGGTCAATGGCGCCCAGCTCGGTGAGCTGCTGCCAGCCGTCGGCCACCGCACGTTCGTCCGGCGCCTCCAGGAACGGGAAGTCCTCGATACGCCCCAGACCCAGCTGCAGCATGCGCAGGATCACCCCGGCCAGACTGGAGCGGCGGATTTCCGGGTCGGTGAATTCCGGCCGCGCCTGGAAGTCCGCCTCGGCGTACAGCCGGTAACAGATGCCCTCGGCAATACGCCCGCAGCGTCCCTTGCGCTGGTTCGCGCTGGCCTGCGAGATCGGTTCGATGTGCAACCGGTCCAGCTTGTTGCGCGGGCTGTAACGCTTCACGCGTGCAAAGCCGGGGTCGACCACGTAACGGATGCGCGGAACCGTCAGCGAGGTTTCGGCGACATTGGTGGCCAGCACGATGCGTCGGCTCGGGCCCGGGTTGAACACCCGGTCCTGGTCCTGGTTGGAGAGCCGCGCGTACAGCGGCAGCACCTCGGTCTGGCGGTACTTGCGCCGCTCCAGGGCCTGATGGGCATCACGGATTTCGCGCTCGCCCGGCAGGAAGATCAGGACATCGCCGCGCGCATCCAGGCGGGTGATCTCGTCCACCGCTGCGACGATCGCGTCATTCACCGTGCGCTCGCCTTCCTGTTCGCCTTCCCCTTCCAGCGCGCGGTAGCGCACCTCCACCGGATAGGTGCGGCCTTCCACGCTGATCACCGGCGCATTGTCGAAATGCTGGGCAAAACGGTCCGTATCGATGGTGGCCGAGGTGACGATCAGCTTCAGGTCCGGGCGCTTGCGCAGCAGCTGCTTCAAATAGCCCAGCAGGAAGTCGATGTTGAGGCTGCGTTCGTGCGCCTCGTCGATGATGATGGTGTCGTAGCTGGACAGCCAGCGGTCGCTGGCGATCTCGGCCAGCAGGATGCCGTCGGTCATGAACTTGATGCGGCTGTCGTCGCTGACCTTGTCGTTGAAGCGCACCTGGTAGCCGACCAGCTGGCCCAGTTCGCTGTGCAGTTCCTGCGCCACCCGGCTGGCCACCGCGCGGGCGGCGATCCGCCGCGGCTGGGTGCAGCCGATCATGCCGGCCTGTCCGCGACCGGCTGCCAGACACAGCTTGGGCAGCTGGGTGGTTTTGCCCGACCCGGTCTCACCGGCAATGACCACGACCTGATGATCGCGGATCAGCGCGACAATCGCCTCGGCTTCACGCGCAATCGGCAGCTGCGGGTCCAGAGTGATGGATGGCTGCTGCGCGGCGCGCGCCTGACGGCGCTGCACCGACACCTGCACGGCCTGCTCGAAGCGCTGTGCCAAGTCGGCATCGGCCGGCTTGGCCTGCAGGCGCGAGAGCATGCCCAGCAGGCGGCCGCGATCGCGACTCATCGCCGCATCGATGGCCGACCGTTTCTGACGCAGCGACAACGCCGCCTTTTGTTCAATAGATGACATCGATCAATTCGTTAGAAAACTTGAAAAACACCAGTCATTAGTTCTGGTCTATCGTTAAACCCATCCCAGCCCGAAAGGAGGCAGCACCCCATGGCCAAGACCAAGACCCCGGCCAAGCCCAAGACCGCCAAGCAGCAGCTTGAAGCGACTGCGCCGTCGGCCCCGAACATCGATATCGGGATCAATGTCGCCAATCGCAAGAAGATTGCCGACGGGCTGTCGCGCTACCAGGCCGATGCGTTCACGCTGTACCTGAAGACCCACAACTTCCATTGGAACGTTACCGGGTCGATGTTCAACTCGCTGCATACGATGTTCGAAACCCAGTACACCGAACAGTGGGCGGCGCTGGACGAAGTGGCCGAGCGCATCCGCGCCCTGGGCTTCAACGCCCCCGGCTCGTACCGCGAGTTCGCGGCGCTGACCACGATTCCCGAAGAGCCGGGCCTGACCGACAGTGCGGACTGGCGTGAAATGGTACGCCAGTTGGTGGTTGCCAACGAAGCGGTGTGCCGCACGGCACGCGAGGTGCTGGACGTGGCCGACGATGCGGACGATGCCCCGACCGAGGACCTGATGACCCAGCGGCTGCAGACGCACGAGAAGTACGCCTGGATGCTGCGTTCACTGCTCCAGTAAGGGGTTCCCGGCCGGGCTGGCCGCCCGGCACCCGCAGAAGCCGGAGCCGGAGCAACGGCAACGGCAACGGCAAATGCAAATGCAACAGCCGGTCTGCTGGGGATGGCGGGGTGGGGGCGGTTGCGGGGGCCGCCGCAAGTACGTCCATGTAGGCTAGGTCGCCGCGTCCATGCGGCTCACACCCCCGCAACCGCCCCCACCCCGCCTCCGAGAGGTCCCCGGCACCTGCCAAGCAGAGCCACTGAAAAGCAGATTGATGAACGGGGAGTAGAAGGGGGCCGGCGTTTTCCGCAGGAAAACGCC
>NZ_JAWJLO010000001.1:2515254-2646637 GCF_032911385.1 Stenotrophomonas sp. C3(2023)
GGGCTTGCGGGGGTGTGGGAGCCCTGGATGGGCGGACACAAGGCTACATGGATGTACTTGCGCCGTCCCCCGCGAGCCCAACCCGCCCGGCCTCCCCGCAGCCGCCCTTGCCCTTGCCCTTGCCCTTGGCACTGACCCCCAGCCGCAAGGGGCTGCGCCGTTGGCTGGAACACCCTGTTACCCCAACGACACCCTCCCCAGCACACAACGCGTGCGATCCTGACGCCCTGTTTTCTGCCAGCGAGATCGCCCGCATGACCACCCTCATCGCCCCGCGCGTCCATGACATCGGCGGGCTCGAAGTCCGCCGCGCCGTCCCGACCCTGCAGCTGCGCAGCATCGGCTCGTTCGTGTTCGTCGACCAGATGGGGCCGGCCGTGCTGCACCCCGGCCACGGCATCGATGTGCGCCCACATCCGCATATCGGCCTGGCTACCGTCACCTACCTCTGGTCCGGTGCCATCGGTCACCGCGACTCGCTGGGCTCGGACCAGGTCATCCGCCCCGGCGACGTCAACTGGATGACCGCCGGGCGCGGCATCTCCCATTCCGAACGCACGCCACCGCCGGAACGCGCCAGCGGCCATCCCCTGCACGGCATGCAGACCTGGGTGGCGCTGCCTAAGTCCTACGAGGAAGTGGAGCCGGCCTTCCATCACCACACCATGGCCAGCCTGCCCGAACTGCGCCGCGATGGCGCCCGGCTGCGGGTCATCGCCGGGCGGGCCTATGGCATGGAATCGCCGGTACAGGTGTTCGCCGATACGCTCAACGTCGCGGTCGATCTGGAGGCCGACGCGGAGATCGATCTGGATACCGGCCATCGCGAGCGCGCGGTCTACATTCTGGAAGGCCAGGCCCAGCTCGATGGCGTCGACGTGCCCGCCCAGCACCTGGTGGTTCCCGCCGACGGCGCCCGTGGGCGGCTGCGGGCCAGGACGCCGGTCAAGGCGATGCTGCTGGGGGGCGAACCGCTCGACGGGCCGCGTCACCTGTGGTGGAACTTCGTCTCCAGCTCCAAAGAGCGCATCGAGCAGGCCAAGCAGGATTGGGTGGCTGGCAGATTCGGCACGATTTCCGGTGACGATCAGGAGTTCATCCCCCTCCCTGCCCACTGATAGGCCGCGACTCTTTAAAACCGCTTAAGTCGCAGAAATCTCAAATGACGCCGCCTCGAGGTGAGGTCATCATTTGAGTAAACAGCATGAGCATTGGAAAACGGGCGGCTGCCGAGTTCATCGGCACGTTCTGGTTGGTCCTGGGTGGCTGCGGCAGCGCGGTGCTGGCCGCGCAGTTCGGCGGTGAAGGCAACCCGCTGGGCATTGGCCTGGTGGGCGTGTCGCTGGCGTTTGGTCTGACCGTTCTGACCGGCGCGTACGCCTTGGGCCATCTCTCCGGGGCCCATTTCAACCCGGCCGTCAGCCTTGGCCTCTGGGCGGGCGGACGCTTCCCCGCGCGCGACGTGCTGCCCTACATGGTGGCCCAGGTGCTCGGCGGCATCGTCGCTGCCTTCATCGTGCTCCAGATCGCCAAGGGTCAGCCGGGCTTTGCGATCGATGGCAGCCAGGCCGGCGCGTTTGCCAGCAATGGCTACGGCCCGCTGTCGCCCGGCGGCTACAGCGCCGCTTCGGCATTTCTTGTTGAAGTGGTGCTTACCGCAGGCTTCCTGGTGGTCATCATGGGCGTTACCCACGCACGTGCGCCGGTCGGGTTCGCGCCACTGGCGATCGGCTTCGCGCTGACCTTGATCCACCTGATCAGCATTCCGGTCACCAATACGTCGGTCAATCCGGCCCGATCGACCGCCATGGCCGTGTTCAGCGGCAGCGCCGCGCTGGGTCAGCTGTGGCTGTTCTGGGTCGCGCCCCTGCTGGGCGGTCTGATCGGCGGAAGCATCGGGCGCTGGCTGGGTTGCGACAGGCAAAACGGTTTCAGCTGAAACCGCGTTTGTGCGCTCGCTCACGTTCCGTTAAGGTCAGCTACGTCACCGCCGGTCGTGCAGACGGGTCGACGCGGCGCCAGGGGATGGCGGGCGGGCATGACAGCCCGCAACGCGGTCGCCCCCGGCGGGTTCGTCGATCTGCTCACCGGGGGAACCATGAACTACCTGCAGGCTGCGTTGCTTCTTTTTGCTACCACGGCTCTGCCCGCCTTCGGGCAGGCCGGGGTCGCTGCGGGCTGTCCTGGCCTGCCGGCCGACAGCGGCCTGCAATGGACCCAGCAGCAGGCCGCCGGCTTCACGGCGTGCCGCGCCTCAACCGCCGATGGCCGCGAGGTGCTGTCGCTGTTGTTGACCGGCACCGACCCGGGCATCGAACTGCAGCGCGCACTGCGCCAGGAACGCGACGAGTTCGCCGGCCAGCGCTTTTTCTGGTACCAGCCGGACCTGGGCGGGCAGCAGCCGGAAGGCTACGCGCACCGCCGGATCAGTGTGATCCGGTTGGACCGTGACCGCTTCGCCCAGGTGGCGTTGTACCCGGCCAGCGAGCAGGAACGCGACAGCCTGCAGAACCTGCTGCGCGGCGTGCGGCTCACCTCGACCGCCGTGGCGGCAGGCAACTGAGGCCGGCGGGGAACCGGCATGCGCTCCCCGCCGGCGTCATCAGAAGCGGCCTTCCTGGAAGTCGACAAACGCCTGCATCAGCTCCTGCCGGGTGTTCATCACGAACGGCCCGTGGCGCATCACCGGTTCGCGCAGCGGCCGGCCCGCCACCAGGATCAGCCGCGCCCCGCTCGACCCGGCGCGCAGCTGCAACTGCGCACCGCCGCCCAGCACGGCCAGCTGCTGGTGCGCCACCGCACGCGCCTGCTCACCCTCGCCCAGGCTGAGATCGCCCTCGAACACGTAGGCGAACGCGTTGTGGCCCACCGGCAGCGTGTACTGCCACGCCACGTCGGCTCCCAGTTCGATATCCAGATAGACCGGGTCGGTGGCCGGCTGCACGATGGGACCGCGCGTCTGGTCCACCTGTCCGGCGATCACCTTGACCTGCACGCCCGGCGCCGGGCTCAGCTGCGGAATATGGTCCGGGGCGAACTCCTGGTACTTCGGTGCGGTCATCTTGTCGCGCGCCGGCAGGTTCACCCACAGCTGGAACCCGCGCATGCGTCCACTTTCCTGCTCGGGCATTTCCGAATGCACCAGGCCGCGGCCGGCGGTCATCCACTGCACGCTGCCCGGGGTCAGCAGCCCCTCGTTGCCATGGTTGTCCTTGTGCCGCATGCGCCCGTCGAGCATGTAGGTGACCGTTTCGAAGCCCCGGTGCGGGTGGCTGGGAAAGCCGGCCAGGTAGTCCTCGGGCTTGTCGGTGCCGAACTCATCAAGCATCAGGAACGGGTCCAGATCCGGCAGCGAAGGACCGCCGATGACGCGGGTCAGGCGTACGCCGGCCCCGTCGGAGGTGGGCATGCCAGCGACGGTGCGCACGACGTGGGCCGGGTCGGAAGTGCTCATGGAATCTCCGGGATGAGTAACTGCAGTCAAGATGGCGCCTGCCGCATCCCGCACCAAGAGGGCGGATCGCAACCCATTGTTCCAGTCTTGTCGCCGCACCGCTGCCGACGCGGCCAGCGGAGTCGGCGCTGTCGACCCCGCGCAAGGCACGCCACGCCGACGGGAGGTGCCCTCCGGTTACTACCAAAGTACTAGCACTGAAACAGCCCGTTCGCATTGACCCATCCAGGGCAGCGCGGGACTCTTACGTCGTTCTCCGGGAGAGGTCACCTCATGAAAGGGTTTTCCAAGCTGGGCTGGGCGCTGCTCGCACTGCTCGGCGCGTTCTGTCTGGGCACCGTGGCGCTGCGCCGCGGCGAACACATCAACGCGCTGTGGATAGTCGTTGCTGCCGTATCCATCTATCTGATCGCATATCGCTTCTACGGCTTGTTCGTGGCCAACAAGGTCCTCAAGCTGGACCCGACCCGGGCCACGCCTGCGGTGCTCAACAACGACGGCCTGGACTACGTGCCCACCAACAAGCACGTGTTGTTCGGCCACCACTTTGCTGCCATTGCCGGTGCAGGTCCGCTGGTGGGACCGGTGCTGGCCGCGCAGATGGGCTACCTGCCCGGCCTGCTGTGGCTGGTGGTGGGCGTGGTGCTGGCCGGTGCAGTGCAGGACTTCATGATCCTGGTGCTCTCCAGCCGCCGCAACGGCCGCTCGCTCGGTGATCTGGTGCGCGAAGAGATGGGTCGGGTGCCCGGCACCATCGCCCTGTTCGGTGCGTTTTTGATCATGATCATCATCCTGGCGGTGCTGGCGATGGTGGTGGTCAAGGCACTGGCCGAAAGCCCGTGGGGCATGTTCACGGTGATCGCCACGATGCCCATCGCGATCTTCATGGGCATCTACATGCGCTACATCCGCCCGGGAAAGATCGGCGAGATCTCCGTGGTCGGTCTGATTCTGCTGCTGGCCTCGATCTGGTTCGGCGGCCACGTGGCGGCCGACCCGGTGTGGGGCCCGGCGTTCACCTTCACCGCCAAGCAGATCACCTGGATGCTGATCGGCTACGGCTTCGTCGCCTCGGTGCTGCCGGTGTGGCTGCTGCTCGCACCGCGTGACTATCTTTCCACCTTCCTCAAGATCGGCACCATCATCGCGCTGGCGGTGGGCATCCTGATCGTGATGCCGGAGTTGAAGATGCCGGCGCTGACCCAGTTCGCGGCCAGCGGCGACGGTCCGGTCTGGAAGGGCGGCATGTTCCCGTTCCTGTTCATCACCATTGCCTGCGGCGCCGTGTCCGGTTTCCATGCGCTGATCGCCTCGGGCACCTCGCCCAAGCTGCTGGCCAATGAAGCGCACGCGCGTTACATCGGCTATGGCGGCATGCTGATGGAGTCGTTCGTGGCGGTGATGGCCCTGGTGGCCGCATCGATCATCGAGCCGGGCATCTACTTCGCCATGAACAGCCCGGCGGCGGTGATCGGTGCCGATGCGGTCTCGGCCGCGCACTACATCACCAACACCTGGGGCTTTACCATTTCGCCCGAGCAGCTGGAAGCCACCGCCGTGGCCATCGGCGAGCCGACCATCCTGCACCGCGCCGGTGGCGCGCCGACGCTGGCGGTGGGCATCGCGATGATCCTGCACGAAGCGATTCCCAGCGCGGGCGATGCGATGATGGCGTTCTGGTACCACTTCGCGATCCTGTTCGAAGCGCTGTTCATCCTCACCGCGGTGGACGCCGGTACCCGTGCCGGTCGCTTCATGCTGCAGGACCTGCTGGGCAACTTCATCCCGGCGCTGAAGAAGACCGAGTCGTGGGCGGCCAACATCGTGGCCACCGGCGGCTGCGTGGCGCTGTGGGGTTACCTGCTGTACTCGGGTGTGGTCGATCCGTTCGGCGGCATCCAGACCCTGTGGCCGCTGTTCGGCATCTCCAACCAGATGCTGGCCGGCATCGCGCTGATGCTCGGCACCGTGGTGCTGTTCAAGATGAAGCGTGACCGCTACGCCTGGGTCACCGCCGTGCCGGCACTGTGGCTGCTGATCTGCACCACCTACGCCGGCCTGATCAAGATCTTCGACAGCAACCCGGCACAGGGCTTCCTGGCCCAGGCGCACAAGTACCAGGACGCCATCGCCAGCGGCACCATCACCGCCCCGGCCAAGACCGTCGGCCAGATGCAGCAGATCGTGGTCAACGCCTACGTCAATACCAGCCTGACCGTGCTGTTCCTGCTGGTGGTGTTCTCGATCCTGTTCTATGCGCTGAAAACCATTGCCGCGGCCCGCCGCAATCCGCAGCGCACCGACAAGGAGACCGAATACGTGAAGCTGCAGCCGCATCAGATGGCGGACCTGTAATGAGTACGCATCTGGTACCGGTCGGTCAGTACCAGGCCCATCGCCGCCTCTGGCGGCGGCTGGTGCAGACCGCGCGGCTGTGCTGCGGCATCCCGGATTACGACAACTACGTGCGCCATGTGCTGGAAAAGCACCCGGACCGCACGCCGATGGACTACAAGACCTTCTTCCGTGAGCGCCAGGAAGCGCGTTACGGCGGCAGGAACGGCGGGCGCTGCTGCTGAGCGCCCCTTATCGGACGGCGGCGCCTGCGGGCGCCGCCGTTTTTCGTTGTGGTGACCGGCTGCGGCTCAGTGCACGGCAGCGCCTCCAAGAGTGATCGCCGTCAGATCCACCGTGGCGTTGCCCGCCGCGCCTGCCAGCTGCGTGTATGAGCGCCCGCGCTGGATCAGGTAGTAGCTGTCCACGTAGTCATGCTCATCGATGTACCAGTCATCGGGCATCGCCTGCAGGATCGCGTCGGCGATCAGCGTCACCATGCCGATCGTGGGCTGAACCGGCCCGATGACCGTGGTCATCGCCTTGAGCAAGGCGGAGAGCATGACCTTGTAGTTGGTGTTTCCATCCTCTTCGAACAGCTGCACGTTGGCCGCGTCATAACGGTAGTCACCCCAGTGGATCCAGTCCTGCCCAGGGGTATATGCGGTGTTGTCATGATCCAGCCAGGGCATCTCGAACGTCCGCAGCATCGGCGCCTTCCCACCGAGCTGCAGACCCGAGCTCACCGCGAAGATCTCCGCAGCCCCTTTGAGCTCTGGTTCCTGGTCCGCCTTCAGTACGATGCGGTCCAGCCGCGTGGCGTCCAACGATGCAGCGGAGCGCGGGCGCGGCACAGGCTGCAGCCCGTGCGCCTGCAGCCCTGCGTTGACCACCCGCAACCCTTCGCGCAACGCCGCGCGCGTATCGATTTCCACCATCACCAGTGGGAAGGCCGGTCGCAGCGTGCCATCGATCTCCTGCAGCGTCCCGTCCAGCGCCCAGGTCCGCACGCTGCTGAAGTGCCGACGGTCACCGCCGGCGCCAACCGCCAGCCGCAGCTGGGCCGGGTCCAGTGCCGCGGCGTGCACGCCGCGCGGCCTGACCAGACGCGCCTGCAGCAGGGGCACGCCGTCGTCCGGCAGTCCCTTCAGTCGACGCAGCGCGCGCTCGCGCGCATGCAGCTCGCGGCTCACGGCGCTGCGCCCTGCGGGGTCGAGCGAGCGCATGATGACCTGCAAGGGCGCCGCCGCGTGCGGTGCCCGCTGCAGGGTTTCCAGCAGATGCTGCCTGAAATCTGCATCCCGCAGCTGCGGGCCGATCTGTGCTGCTGTCTGCTCGACAAGCGTAGCAACGCCCTGGGGGCTTTCCTCGATGAGGGGGGATGCGGCCATCGGGCTGGCCGCAGCGGCGGCGATGTGCGCTGCGCTGAGCGCGGCGGCGAACAACGAGGCGACAAATGTGCGTTTCATGGTGCATGGCTCCAGACATGCCGGTGAGCGGCGGGTGAGACCTGGCGGCCGATGCCGCAGGTGCTGGAGCGCAACGTAATGTCGCAAGCGGAGCCATCGGCGTGTAGTGCACCGCACTCCACGCACTCAGGGCGAATTTCTGACCTTGAGCAGCGATATTTCCCCAGATGAGCCACTGCGGTCTGGCGGGCGTTGGTTAGATAGACGCCGATTGCATGATGCTGCAGCGTCGGGCCTCCCTGACCTGTGGCCCATGGCGTCAATCGTGAAGCCGGTGTTAATCTCGACCCGCGCCGCTGATAGCGGCGCTTTCTTTTTGCCTTTCGATCGACAGAGGACGCCATGCCGACCGAGCCTGCCACCGCTACTGCCCTGATCAGCAACGATATCGTCGGCCTCGGCCTGATCGCCGCCACCCTGGCATTGATCTTCTGGGCCGCCAGTGGTCCCACCCCGCTGCTGAAGAAGATCTTCGCCTGGGTCCCTGCCCTGCTGCTGTGCTACTTCATCCCCGCCATCTACAACACTGCGGGACTGATCGACGGAACAAACACCTCGCTGTACAACCCGATCGCGCGCGATGTGCTGCTGCCAGCCGCGCTGGTGTTGCTGACCCTGTCGATCGATCTCAAGGGCGTGCTCAAGCTCGGTCCCAAGCTGCTGCTGGTGTTCTGCGCCGGTACGGCAGGCATCATGCTCGGCGCCATTGTCTCCTTCCAGGTGATGAAGCTGATCCACCCGGCCACCGTGGCCGGTGACACGTGGGCCGGCATGGCAGCGCTGGCCGGCAGCTGGATCGGCGGCGGCGCCAACATGGTGGCCATGCGTGAGGTCTTCGGTACCGACGCCACCACGTTCGGCCAGTTCGCCGTGGTCGATGTCGCCTGCGCCAGTCTGTGGATGGCAGTGCTGCTGTTCCTGGCCAACCGCTCCAGCCAGATCGATGCACGCAATGGCGCAGATACCCGCGCCATCGACGAGATGAAGGCACGGATCAGTGCCTATGAATCGCAGAACGCACGCATTCCCAGTCTGACCGACCTGATGGTGATCGTCGGCGTCGCATTGGGTGGGGTCGGTCTGGCCCATGCCATTGCCACGCCCTTGGCCGGCTGGTTCAAGGCCAACGTCAGCTGGGCCAGCCAGTTCAGCCTGGACAGCGCGTTTGTCTGGGTGGTGCTGCTGTCCACCGCGCTGGGCCTGGCGCTGAGCTTCACCCGCGCGCGCCGCCTCGAATCGGCTGGCGCCTCAAGGCTTGGCACGGTGTTCCTGTACTTCCTGATCGCCTGCATCGGCATGCAGATGGACCTGCTGTCGCTGCTTGATCGGCCGTGGCTGTTCCTGCTCGGTATCATCTGGATGGCCACCCATGTGCTGGTGCTGTGGGTGGTGGCCAAGCTGGTGCGCGCGCCGCTGTTCTTCTTCGGCGTCGGCTCGATGGGCAACATCGGTGCGGCCGCTTCGGCGCCGGTGGTCGCCGCCGCGTTCCATCCCAGCCTGGCCCCAGTCGGCGTGCTGCTGGGCACGGTGGGCTATGCCACCGGCACCGGCCTGGCCTATGTCACCGGGCTGATCCTCAAGGCGATGGCCGGCGCGTGATGCGGGTACCGGCCTGAGCGGTGCCGACCACGGTCGGCACCTGTGCAGCAGCAGGACTGAAATCCAGCGTGGCCTCGGTGCCGCGCGGCGACACGGCGGCAAACTGCAGCGTCCAGCCGAGGTGTTCGCACAGCCGCCCGATCAGGTCCAGCCCGATGCCCCCCTGCGCCGTGCGCAGGCCGCGTGCCAGCTGCGCATGCGCACGCGCGATCTCTTCCGGGCTCATGCCGTGGCCAGGATCGCGCACGTGCAGCACGCCCCGCGCATCGAGCACAAGCTCGATGCAGCCGCGGTCACTGTTCTCGATCGCATTGCGCAGCAGGTTGCCTACCGCAGCCTGCACCACGGCCAGCGGCGCCAACAGCTGCAGCGGCTCGGCACGTACCACCACCTGCAGATCCTTGCTGCCCAGCAGATGACGATGATCATCGACGATGCGCGGCAGCAGCTGCTCCAGCGCGATGGGTTCCGAGCGCGCCGCCAGCCGCCCGGGATCGCGCGCCAGCACCAGCAGCAGTTCGATCAGTTCCTCGACATCGGCAGCAGTGCGCTGCGCACGCTGGATCTGCTGCCGCGCCCGTTCCGGCACACCCGGCTGCTCCAACGCAAGCTCGGCCGCGCCGGTGATCACGGCCACGGGCGTACGCAGCTCATGGCTCACCGTGCCGATGAACACCCGCTCGCGCTCGACGAACCGGGCGTTGCGCAGCAGGTAGTCATTGAGCGCGTGGGCAATGGTGTGCAACTCTGAACTGCCACGTGGATCCACCTCCACGCGCTGGCCGGCATCGCCCGGCGTGAGCTGCTCGATATCACGTGAGAGCTGGCTCAAGGGTCGCACCAGCCGGCGCATGCCCAACAGGGCCATCACCACGGTGACGCCGATCATCACCAGCCCGGCCAGCAGCACCCAGCGGGTGGCGAACTGTTCCAGATCGTGGAAGTCGGTGATGTCCAGCGCCAGCGCCACACGTCCCATCGTGGGGGTGTCGCGCACCATCACCGCGGCCTCGCCCGCGCCCAGCTGCACGCCGTCATGCAGGCCCGGGTGCAGCGCACGCAGTGTTGCAGGTGTCGAAGCGGCATCGAAGCGGTACAGGCGCAACGTGTCCGAATCCTGCCAGCGGTAGGCGGCATCCTCGTCAACGTGGGCCAGGATGCTGTCCAGCTCGGAATTGAGCAGCGCACGCCAAGCGGCATGCTCGGCGTGCTCGTGGACGTAGTTGCCCACGCCGAACACTGCCAGTGAAATCAGCGCCAGATAGCCGAGCATCCAGCCCAGCACGTGCCGGTACAGCGGCCGCAGCCTAGCGGCCATGGTCGGCCTCCGGCGCGGGGTCCGCCGCCGCCAGCCGGTAACCCACCCGCGGCAGGGTGTGCACCAGCTTCTGCGCGAACGGTCCATCGACACTGCGACGCAGCTCGTAGACATGCGAGCGCAGCAGGTCACCGTCGGGCAGGTCGTCGCCCCACAACGCGAACTCCAGCTGCTGCCGGGTCACAGCCCCCGGGCTGGCCCGCATCAATACCTCCAGCAGCTTGCGGCAGGCCGGGTACAGGTGCAGCACCTGGCCGCCGCGCTGGGCCTCCAGCGTCGCCAGGTCCAGCACCAGGTCGGCCACCTGCAGGCGCCGCCGCGGGTTGCGGCCGCGCGCGCGCAGCAGCAGTGCTTCCAGCCGCACCTCCAGTTCGGGCAGGGCGAACGGTTTGGTCAGGTAGTCGTCGGCCCCCGCGCGGAAGCCGGTGATCTTGTCCGGCAGCTCGTCGCGTGCGGTCAGCATGATCACCGGCACCTCCGAAGCGTGCTCGGCACGCAGCCGGCGCAATACCTCCGGCCCCTCCATGCGCGGCAGCATCCAGTCCAGGATGATCGCGTCGTAGGGCTGGCACACCGCCAGATGCAGACCGGTGATTCCATCGGGCGCGACATCCAGCACATGACCGCGGGCTTCGAAATAATCGAACAGGTTGGCCACCAGCTGACGGTTGTCTTCGATCACCAGCAAGCGCATCGCGCACTCCTTCTCATGGCCGGGTCATGGTAACGCCGCGCACGTCGGAAACACGTCGGACGCCGCGCCCGGCCGGCGTCGGCACAGAGCGGTTTCTGCGCCGGATGCCGTGTCTGGCCCAGACACGGACGCAGAGCAGCGCGCGCGGCCACCGCGCCTTCCAAGCCCATGCCCTGTCGCAGCCGCCGTCCGAGGCCGCAGGGACGCGGCTGCGGGCACCCTGCCGAGCCAGGCTGAACCCGCTGCAGCGCTTAACCGGCAGCGAACGCGCGTCCGACTCTTCTCCGACACGCCGCTGCCCAGCATCGTCAGCCTCTCCGGTCCATTCCTTTGCGCATGCGCCCCCTGCTTCAGTTTTCTTACCGCTGCCGCCTGGCCGCACCAATGAGCGATCCGCTGCTGTGGCTGCCCCTGGCGATCGCCATTCCCGTGTTCGCGCTGCTGATGTTCGGCGGCGGCGACCGTTGGCTGGCCGATCTGCTGTTCCGCTGGGAGGGCGGCCGCTGGGCCCTGCAGAACGCCTGGCTGACCAGCACCGTGCTGCACAAGGGCGGCAAGTGGCTCAGTGTCGCGGCCAGCGTCACGTTGCTGGCCATCTGCCTCGCCCAGTGGTGGCGTGGTGGCGACCGGCGGCTGCGCTGGACCCTGCTGTATCTGGTGGTCTGCGTGGCGGTGGCCACCGGTCTGATTTCGGTGTTGAAGACCCTGCTGCCGATGGACTGCCCTTGGGACCTGCTGCGTTACGGCGGCAGCCGGGGCTTCATCGGCCTGCTGCAGCAGCGTCCGGCCGACTGGCCGCGTACGGCGTGCTTTCCGGCCGGCCATGCCAGTGCTGGCTATGCCTGGCTGTGCCTGTACTTCGGCGCAAGGCTGTGGCGTCCGCGCTGGCGCATCGCCGGGCTGTGGATCGGGCTCGGCAGTGGGCTGCTGTTCGGCGTGGCCCAACAGCTGCGAGGCGCGCACTTTCTATCTCACGACATCGCCACCGCCGCGCTGTGCTGGCTGCTCGCCGTGACGCTTTATCTCCCTGTCCGCTGTCACCTCGATGGCTCCCGCCCGCCGCAGGCCCACGCATGAATGCTTCACTCCACCGCCCATGGTCCGTTGCAACGACGCTGAGCGCCGCCTGGCGCACCGCGCTGCGCTGGCGCCCCGTCATGAGCAGCGGCACGCTGGTGCTGTTGCTGAGCGCGTGGTTCGCGCTGGCCGACAATGGCCTGTTCTGGCAGAGCGCTATGGCCAGCCATCCCGGCAGCCTGCGCTACGCGCTTTCGTTGCTGCTGGTGCTGCTGGGCGGGCACGGCGTGCTGCTGGGGCTGCTGGTCTGGCGCTGGAATGCCCGGGCGCTCGGCAGCGTGCTGCTGCTGGTCAGCGCCTTGGCCGCGCATTTCATGGGCCGCTACCACATCTATCTGGATGCGGACATGCTGCGCAACGTGCTGGCCACCGACCCCAAGGAAAGCGGCGAGCTGCTGACCCCCTCGCTGATCTGGCCGCTGCTGCTGGCGGCGCTCCCGATTACCGTGCTGTGGCGTGTGCAGCTGCGCCGACAGCGCTGGTCAAGCGCCCTGCTCAGGCGTGGCCTGTTGCTGCTGCTGGCCGCGCTCACCGCGCTCGGTGGCGCCCTGCTGTCCTTCCAGGATGTCTCGGCACTGATGCGCAACCAACGCGAGGTGCGTTACCTGGCCACACCCGGCAACCTGCTGCTCGGCCTGCCGCGTGCGCTGCGCAACCAAACGCCGGCGGCGCGCGCGCCGAAGCTGCCACTGGGGCTGGATGCCCACGTCACGGGGCGCGCAGCGGGCAGCCGCCCGCGTCTGCTGGTCATCGTGATGGGCGAGACCGTGCGCGCGCAGAACTGGGGCCTCAATGGCGGCCGCAACACCACGCCGGAGCTGGCCCAGGCGGACGTGATCAACTTCCCCGACATGCATTCCTGCGGTACCAGCACCGAGGTCTCGCTGCCCTGCCTGTTCTCGCCATGGGGACGGCATGACTACGACGAAAAGAAGATCCGCGCGCATCAGTCGCTGCTGCACGTGCTTGAGCACGCGGGCATCAGCACGTTGTGGCGCGACAACCAGTCCGGCTGCAAGGGTGTATGCGAAGGACTGACGATGCAGTCACTGGCCGATGCCACCACCCCATCGCTATGTGCCAACGGCCGTTGCATGGACGAGATCCTGCTGCAGGATCTACCGGCGCAGGTCCGCGCACGGCCGGGCGATCGCGTGGTGGTGCTGCATCAGCTCGGCAACCATGGCCCGGCTTACTTCGAACGCTACCCGTCCACGTTCCGCCACTTCAGCCCGACGTGCGATACGCGCGACCTGGGACGTTGCACGCGCGAGCAGATCGTCAACAGTTACGACAATGCCGTGCGCTACACCGACCATGTGCTGGCACGCACCATCGGCACCCTCAAGGGCATGGAAGACTACGACACCGCCATGATCTACCTGTCCGACCATGGCGAATCGCTGGGCGAGAAAGGCCTGTATCTGCACGGCGTTCCTTATGCGATCGCCCCGCAGGAACAGACCCGCGTGCCGATGGTGATGTGGTTTTCGCCCGGTTTCGTGGCCTCGCGCGGGCTGGATACCGCGTGTGTGCAGCAGCGGGCGGCGCAGTACACCGACCATGACAACATCTTCCCGTCGGTACTCGGGCTGCTGCAGGTCCGTACGGCACTTTACGAGCGGCAGCGCGATCTGTTTGCCGGCTGCGGCGGCTGATGACGGGTGGCGGGCCGCGCTTCGCGCGTGTGACGACCAACGGTCGTCACCTACCGACGCCCGGCGCTACCCGGGCGCGGCCGCGCCAGTAAAGGTCGTCATCCCTCCAGGCCTTGGCCACTTGCAGGGAAGCGCGAGCGCCACTAGCCTTCAGCGGTCGTTCACCACCCAAGGACACCCCGTGAAGCATCGTCATCTCCTGCTGGCATCGGCCATCGCCGTGGCCACGCTGTCGTTGGCCGCATGCAAGAAGGAACCGTCGCCGGACGCCGGCAGCCCTTCGAGCAGCGCCGTCGCCAACGAAACCGCCGACCAGTTCGTGGCCCGCATCAATGCCGAGTACAAGGCCGCCTACCCGGAGATGACCTCGGCGCAGTGGCTGTCCTCCACCTACATCAACAGTGACTCCGAGCGCGTCGCCGCCAAGGCCAACGAGCGCTGGTTGACCATGCTCAACGGGTGGATCGAACAGGCGGCACGCTTCGACGGCCAGCAGATGTCCGATGACAGCCGCCGCGCGCTGACCCTGCTCAAGCTGATGTCTTCCATGCCGGCCCCGCGCGACCCGGCCAAGCTGAGCCAGCTGACCCAGATCGCGACCCGCATGGAAGGCAGCTACGGCGCCGGACGCTACTGTACTGATGCAAGCAACCCCGACACCTGCCGTCAGCTCGGCGATCTGGAGCAGGTGCTCGCAAACAGCCGTGACTATGACAAGCAGCTTGATGCGTGGCAGGGCTGGCACGGCACCACCAAAGCCATGCGCGCCGACTACCAGCAGTTCGTCAGCCTGGTCAACGAGGGCGCCAAGGGCATGGGCTTTGCCGATGCCGGCCAGATGTGGCGCAGCGGCTACGACATGCCGGCCGAGCAGCTGGGCCCGGAAACCGACCGCCTCTGGGAGCAGGTCAAGCCCATGTACGAGCAGCTGCACTGCTACGCACGCGGCAAGCTGGACGCCACCTACGGCAAGGACAAGGCCGAGGTGGGCAACGGTCTGATCGCCGCGCACCTGCTGGGCAACATGTGGCAGCAGGATTGGTCCAATCTGTGGGACCAGCTGGAGCCCTACCCCGGCGTCGGCAGCCTGGACATCACCGCCGCGCTGGAAAAGCAGTACCAGACCAACCTGAGCGCTGCGCTGGCCCGCGCCGGCGGCAGCACGAACGTCGAGGGCCTGTACCGCGCGCAGCGTGACGCCGAACTGCGCACCGCCCGGCAGATGACCGAACGGGCGCAGGACTTCTACGTTTCGCTGGGCATGCCGGAACTGCCGAAGTCGTACTGGGAAAAGACCCAGTTCATCAAGCCCAATGACCGCGACGTGGTCTGCCACGCCAGCGCGTGGGACATGAACATGGACGGCGACGTGCGCACCAAGATGTGCATCAAGCCGAACGAAGAGAACTTCACCACGATCTACCATGAGCTGGGGCACATCTATTACGACCTGGCCTACAACCCGCTGCCGCCGATGTTCCAGGGTGGCGCCAATGATGGTTTCCACGAAGCGATCGGCGACACCATCGTGCTGGCGATGACGCCGAAGTACCTCAGCTCGATCGGCCTGGTCGACGCGCCGAGCGAAAGCCGCGAAGCGGTGATCAACAACCAGATGCGCATGGCGTTGTCGGGGGTGTCCTTCCTGCCGTTCGGCCTGATGATCGACCGTTGGCGCTGGGGTGTGTTCGATGGCTCGATCACGCCGGACAACTACAACAAGGCCTGGTGGGAACTGAAGGCGCGCTACCAGGGCGTCGCCCCGGCCAGCGAGCGTGGCGAGGAGTTCTTCGACCCGGGTGCCAAGTACCACGTGCCCGGCAACACGCCCTACACCCGCTACTTCCTGGCGCGGATCCTGCAGTTCCAGTTCTACAAGGGGCTGTGCGACGCCGCCGGCTACACCGGTCCGCTGCACGAGTGCAGCTTCTACGGCAACAAGGCAGCCGGGCAGAAGTTCTGGGCGATGCTGAGCAAGGGCGCCAGCCAGCCGTGGCAGGCCACGCTGAAGGAGCTGACCGGCACCGACAGGCTCGACGCCGGCCCGATGATCGAGTACTTCACCCCGGTCAACGAGTGGCTAAAGCAGCAGAACCAGGGTCAGATGTGCGGCTGGCAGGCCAGCGCCGCAGCTCCGGCAGCACCGGCAGCACCGTGACATCAGGGGCGGATCGGCAACGGTCCGCCCCGCCACCCCGGGCAGCCGGGCATCGCCCGGCCCTGCCCACCGGCGGCAGCCGGCGCACGGCGTCGCCGCGCTGCTTCAGCCCGCTTTGTGCGCGGCCATCGCGGCGGCCAGCTCGGCCTTGAACTCGTCGAACGTCTGCCCCTTGGCCTTCGCTTCGGCCTCAGCGGCATCGCGCAGCGCGTCGGAGTACGCCAGCCGCACCGGTGTGCCCTGCCGCTCGTGCAGCTCGCCGGCCTGCATGATCAGCGCCAGTACCTGGGCGGCGCTTTCCGACTGCCCGGCGATGCGGCCATCCATGCCCAGCACCCATTCGCCGTCGCGACGCACAACACCGGCCAGCAGGGTCCGTGCCTGATCACGCAGCTCGGCATGCGGCTCCACCGGCGATGCGTTGGCCTTGGCCTTGTTGGCGGCGATCTGTTCGTTGCGGCGACGCAGGTCGCGGCGCAGTTTGGAGGTAGTCGACATCGTCAGACCAGGGCAGTGGGGGCGCAAGGATAACGCAGGGCAGACACGGCAGGCGTGCAGGGATGCCACTCAGGCCTTGAGCGAACGGCGGTGCTCCCAGTACCAGAAGGCAAAACCGGCGGCGAAAAACGCGGCCTGGCCCAGCGCCAGATGCAGCGGACTGCTGTTGAGCAGCGGCGAGAACACGCCGGCCACCAGGGTGCTGGCCATCAGCTGCAGGAACGCCTGCAGCGACGATGCCAGCCCGCGCTGGTGCGGGTACATGTCCAGCACGGCCAGCGCCAGGACCGGGAAGATCAGCGCCATGCCGAGACCGCCGAGGAAGATCGGCAGCACCGCCCAGGGCAGCACCAGCTGCTCGACCGAACTGACATAGGCAATGTTGAGTAGTGCCGACAGCGCGCAGCAGATGAAGCCGATGCTGACCTGGCGGGTGGGGGTGGTGCGCCCGGCCATGCGCCCGGACAGGAACGAGCCGGCGGTCATGCCGCCGATGGTCGGGATGAACAGCCAGGCAAACCCACCCTCGCCCAGCCGCAGGTGCTGCATCACGTAGGACGGTGCCGAGGAAATGTAGAGGAAGATGCCGCCGAAATTGATGCTGCCAGCCAGTGCCAGACGCATGAAACGCGCATTGCGCGCAATGCGCAGGTAATCGCGCACCAGGCTGCGCGGCGACAGCGTGACCCGCGCCTCCGGCGGGTGGGTTTCGGGCAGGAAGCGGGCGGTGGCCACCAGCAGCACCAGCGAGAACACCACCAGGAACCAGAAGATCAACGGCCAGCCGGCGCCGCTGAGCAGAATCCAGCCCCCGATGATCGGAGCGATCGCCGGGGCGATGCCGAAGATCATTGAAACCTGGCTCATCAGCCGCTGCGCGTCGTCGCCGTGGTACAGATCGCGGATCACCGCACGGCCGACGATCATGCCCACACCGGCCGACACGCCCTGCAGTGCGCGGAACACCAGCAGGGTGCCCAGATCGGTGGACAGTGCGCAGCCCACCGAGGCACCGACAAACACCGCCAGCCCGGCCAGGATCACCCGCTTGCGGCCCAGCGCGTCGGACAGCGGACCGTGGGCCAGGCTCATCAGGCCGTAGAACAGCAGGTAGATGCTGACGGTCTGCTGGACGGCCACCTCGTCCACCGCCAGGCGCTGGGCCAGCTGCGGGAAGGCCGGGAAGATGGTGTCGATGGAGAACGGACCGAACATTGCCAGGCCGGCCAGCAGCAGCGCGAGACGACGGGTCGATGGGGAGGCGGCGGTCATGAGAGAGTCCGGGCAGCGCGCGACAAACGCAGCAGGCACCGCGCTCACTGCCCTGCAGGGCATCGAGGCGGCGCCAGATGAATAGGAGAATGCCCGCATTCTATGCCCAGCGGACCGGCATTTCCATTCGCTTGCCCTCGTGGCCGTACTGAGACCCATGCGCCATTCATCCGCCACCGCGGCGCGCAGGCTGGCTATAATCGACAGGCAACACGGTGGGAGAAGCGGAACACCGCTGCCGAAGGCGCAACGCCCGTAATCGCTCAGGCCCGATACCACCTGCATCAAAACTCTGGAGAGACCGGTGTTATCCGGCGCCGAAGGGGCACGAAGCTGCGGCCAGCCGCGCTTTTAAACTCTCAGGCAAAAGGACAGAGGGGCGCCCCGCAAGTCCGCCAGCCGGCGGCTTGTGCCCGTGCGTGCGCCCTCTCTGACGGATCCTTTGCCATGTCCCAGAACACCCCTACCCTGCGTGAGCTCGAACACACCAATGCGTTCGTGGAGCGTCACATCGGCCCCAACGACGCCGAGATCGCGCAGATGCTCGACGTGCTCGGCCACGCGTCGCTGGATGCGATGACCGACGCGATCGTCCCGGCCCGGATCAAGTCGCCGGCGCCGCTGGCCCTGCCCGGTTCGATGACCGAGGTGCAGGCGCTGGCAAAGATCCGTGCCATTGCCGACAAGAACAAGGTGCTGCGCAGCTTCATCGGCCAGGGCTACTACGGTACCCATACGCCGAACGTCATCCTGCGCAACATCCTGGAGAACCCGGCCTGGTACACCGCCTATACCCCGTACCAGGCGGAAATCTCGCAGGGCCGCATGGAAGCGCTGATCAACTTCCAGACCCTGTGCGCCGACCTGACCGGCATGGAAATCGCCAATGCCTCGCTGCTGGACGAGGCCACCGCGGCGGCCGAAGCGATGACGCTGGCCAAGCGCTCGGCAAAATCGAAGTCCGACGTGTTCTTCGTGCACGACGCCGTGCACCCGCAGACGCTGGAACTGCTGCGCACGCGCGCCGAGCCGATGGGCATCGTGCTGCGCGTTGGCACCCCGGCCGAGGCCATGGAAGCCGAAGCGTTCGGCCTGCTGCTGCAGTATCCGGACACCTTCGGCCAGGTTGGCGATTACAAGGCTCTGGTTGACGCGGTCCATGCGCGTGGCGGTCTGGTGGCCGTGGCCACCGACCTGCTGGCGTTGACCCTGCTCGCCGCACCCGGCGAGTGGGGCGCGGACATCGTGGTCGGCAACAGCCAGCGCTTCGGTGTGCCATTCGGCTTCGGTGGCCCGCACGCCGCGTTCATGGCCTGCCGCGATGCCTACAAGCGCTCGATGCCGGGCCGCCTGATCGGCGTGTCGATCGATGCCGAAGGCAAGCCGGCCTACCGCCTGACCCTGCAGACGCGTGAGCAGCACATCCGCCGCGAGAAGGCCACCTCCAACATATGCACCGCGCAGGTGCTGCTGGCGGTGATGGCCTCCATGTACGCGGTGTACCACGGCCCCGAAGGCCTGACCCGGATTGCCCGCCGCACCCATCGTCTGGCCGCGATCCTGGCCGCTGCGCTGGGCAAGGCCGGCGTGCAGGTCGGCAGCGACTTCTTCGATACGCTGCACATCACCGGCGTTGACGCCGACAGCGTGCATGCCAAGGCCCGTGCGGCCGGCTACAATCTGCGCGGCATCGACAGCGGCGCGCTGGGCATCAGCCTGGATGAAACCACCACCCGCGAGGACATCGTCGCGCTCGGCGCACTGTTCGGTGCCGAGGTGGATGTCGATGCGCTCGATGCCAGCACTGCCGATGCGCTGCCGGCCGGCCTGCTGCGGCAGTCGCGCTTCCTCGAGCATCCTGTGTTCAACACGCACCACAGCGAGCACGAACTGCTGCGCTATCTGCGTTCGCTGGCGGACAAGGACCTGGCGATGGACCGCACGATGATCCCGCTGGGCTCGTGCACCATGAAGCTCAACGCCACCGCCGAGATGATCCCGGTGACCTGGCCGGAGTTCTCGCAGATCCACCCGCTGGTGCCGGCCGACCAGGCGCTGGGCTACAAGGAACTGATCGAGACGCTCGAAGCGATGCTGGTCGAATGCACCGGCTACGATGCGGTGAGCCTGCAACCCAATTCCGGCGCGCAGGGTGAGTACGCCGGCCTGCTCGCCATCCGCGCCTACCACCGCTCGCGCGGCGAAGGCCATCGCGATATCTGCCTGATTCCGGATTCGGCGCATGGCACCAACCCGGCGTCGGCGCAGATGTGCGGCATGAAGGTCGTGGTGACCAAGACCGATGCCAATGGCAACGTCGATGTCGAGGACATCCGCCGCAACGCCGAGAAGTACAGCGACCGTCTGGCCGCGATCATGATCACCTACCCCTCCACGCACGGCGTGTTCGAGGAGGAAGTGGTGGAGATCTGCGAGATCATCCACCAGCACGGCGGCCAGGTGTACACCGACGGTGCCAACATGAACGCCCTGGTCGGTGTGGCCAAGCCGGGCAAGTGGGGCTCGGACGTGTCCCACCTCAACCTGCACAAGACCTTCTGCATTCCGCACGGCGGCGGCGGTCCGGGCGTGGGCCCGTGCGCGGTCAAGGCGCACCTGGCGCCGTTCCTTCCCGGCAAGCTGGGCGACAACGGCGCGGTCGGCATGGTCTCGGCGGCCAGCTTCGGCAGCGCCTCGATCCTGCCGATCAGCTGGATGTACATCGCGATGATGGGCAGCGACGGCCTGCGCAAGGCGACCCAGGTCGCCCAGCTCAATGCCAACTACATCGCCAGGCGCCTGGCACCGCACTTCCGCACGCTGTACACCGGCCGCAACGGTCTGGTGGCCCATGAGTGCATCCTGGACGTGCGCCCGCTGGAAAGAACCAGCGGCATCGGTGCCGAGGACGTGGCCAAGCGCCTGATCGACTTCGGCTTCCACGCGCCGACGCTGAGCTTCCCGGTGGCGGGCACGCTGATGGTCGAACCGACCGAGAGTGAGTCCCTGCATGAGCTGGACCGCTTCATCGACGCGATGATCCAGATCCGCCAGGAAATCGCCGCCATCGAAGATGGTCGCCTCGACCGCGAGGACAATCCGCTGAAGAACGCGCCGCACACCGCCACGGCGGTCACCGCCAGCGAGTGGACCCACGCCTATCCGCGTGAGCTGGCGGCCTTCCCGCTGCCCAGCCTGAAGCTGGCCAAGTACTGGCCCCCGGTTGCGCGCGTGGACAACGTCTACGGCGACAAGAACGTGATGTGCGCCTGCATTCCGGTGGACGCCTACCGCGACGACGAGGTCGAAGCGGTGTGATCTGCGCGGGCGTGGCGGGCCTGACCCGTCACGCCCCACGCTGTCGCTATCGACGCGTAGGTTTTCTCCGCACGCTCGCTTCTTCTCGCTGGCCCTCGCGGGAGATGCGTGGCCGGACACGTCTGAAACGGGCGGCGGCGCATAGGCGCACAGCCAGCCCCGTCACGAAAGCAGAATTCTCCCGCCAAAGCGGGCGCACGGTCACACCTTGGTGCGGGCGACGGCGCCCCGGCAGCCGATGATCAGTTCCGTCGCGACAACCCGTGTCGCGACGATGCTTCCCGCACCGAGGCATCCGTTGCACCGGCCCAGCTGAGCCGATGCCCACGATTGAACTGGAGAATGCTCATGACCGCTCGTTCCCTGATCGCAGTGCCCCTGCTGCTGTGCGCAGCACTCAGCAGCCCTGTTGCGCTGGCCGGCAACGCAGGCCCCCAAGGCGGGGCCGAAGCCCAGTGTTTCGTCAAATTCGCCCAGTGTCTGATGTCGGGCAACATCATGCAGTGTTTCACCGACCTGAAGGATTGTCTTGCCGGCGGCGGTGACGACGGTGGTGATGACGGGGATGGCGACGGCGGCGATGATGGCGATGGCGGCGACGACGGCGGTCCCAATCCCTGAGTCGGCCGCCCGCTGAAGAACACGGACACGGCCCGCCTGCGCGGGCCGCGTTCCGTTCTGATCGCGGCTCAGCCGCGCAGGCGGCGGGCCACGTTGCTGGCCAGTGCGACGACCGCGGTTAGGGCGACCATCGCCAGGAACTGCAAGCGGGTCTGCTCACCGACCAGCAGCAGGGCGAAGATCAGCGCCAGGATCGCCAACGCGATGCAGGTCAACCAGGGGAAGCCGGCCATCCGGAACGGCAGCCGCACGCCGCTGCGGTCGGCGCGACGCCGCAGCACCAGTTGCGAGAGCAGCGAGAACGTCCACACCAGCAGACAGGTCGAGCCGACGATGTTGAGCAGCACCGGCAGGACCTTGCCCGGGAACAGCAGCTCCATCACCGCGGCCGCGAAACCGAACAGCACGCTGGCGAGCACGGCCAGCATCGGCACCTGGCGCGCATCGGCACGTCCCAGTGCGGCCGGCGCCTCGCGCCGCTGCGCGAGCGAGTAGATCATCCGCGACGCGCCGTAGAGGTTGGCATTGAGCGCAGACAGCAGCGCGATCACCGCAATCAGCGTGATCGCCGTGGCCGCTCCCGGAATATTGGCCACTTCGAGCACGGCAGCGAACGGTGAGTTCAGCGCCGGGCTGTTCCACGGCACCACGGCGATGATGACGCTCAGCGAGCCGATGTAGAACACGAGGATGCGCCAGGCCACCGTGCGGATCGCACGGGCGATGCTGCGCTCGGGGTCCTCGGTTTCCGCTGCGGCCACCGCCACGATCTCGGTGCCGCCAAAGGCAAACACAACCACCAGCAGCGCCGCACCGATACCGGCCAGCCCCTGCGGCGCGAACCCGCCGTGGGCTGTGAAGTTGCTCAGCCCGGGTGAGGCCACCTGCGGCAGCCAGCCCAGTAGCAGCGCCGCGCCGACCGCGATGAAGCCGAGGATGGCCAGCACCTTGAGAATGGCGAACCAGAACTCGAACTCGCCGAAGTTGCGCACGCCCAGCAGGTTGATCGCAGTGAACAGGAGCATGAACCCCAGCGCCACCCACGGCACCGGCAGCACCGGCCACACTTGGGCCAGCAGGCCAGCGGCACCCACTGCTTCAGCGGCGATGACGATGACCAGCTGGATCCACCACAGCCAGCCAACCGTGGCCCCCGCCGTCGGGCCCATGGCGTCGGCTGCATAGACCGAGAACGCACCGCTGGTGGGCTTGGCAGCTGCCATCTCGCCCAGCGCGTTCATCACGATGATCACCAGCGCGCCGGCCAGCAGGTAGGAGAGCAGCACCGCCGGGCCTGCCGCCTGTACGCCAACACCGGAGCCCAGGAACAGGCCAGCGCCGATCGCGCTGCCCAGCCCCATCATGATCAGCTGGCGCGGTTTGAGCGCATGGCCCGGACGCGGAGAGGGAGTGGGTGCGGCGGAAGATGGATTGGCTGGCATCGAGGGGCACGTATGCGGCAACAAGGCCGTCACATTACCTTGTCCGGGCGCGCCGTGGCATAGGACCGATGGCCTGTCTGCTCAGCTGCCGGCCAATTCGCTGATGCGGGCCCGGTAGGCGCGCGGCGATACCCCGGTTTCCGCCTTGAATTTGCGGGTGAACGCGCTCTGGTCACTGAAGCCGCAGGCCTGGCCGATGCTGGCGATGCTTTCGCTGCTGTGCAGCAGGTGCATCGCCATCTGGATGCGCAGCCGGCTCAGCACCTGCTGCGGCGTCATCTGGAAGACCTTGCGAAAGCTGCGCTCGAGCTTGGACAGCGAGAACCCGGTAATGTCCATCAGCGTCTGCATGCGCACGTTTTCCGCGTAATGCGCGTTGAGGTGGGCCAGGGCCAGCCGCAGCTGCTCGTACTGCGCACCCAGACTGTGCTTCTGGCCGAGGTCGCGCGAGATGCCGATCAGCCCCTGTACCTGGCCGTCCACTTCCAGCGGCCGTTTGCAGGTCAGGCACCAGCCGGGCTCCCGGTTGGCGAACAGGTGCAGTTCCATCAGGTTCTCGATCACATCACCGGCCAGCACACGCGCATCCTGCTCGGCGTAGTCAGCACTCAGACCGGTGGGATAGATCTCCGCTGCGGTGCGACCGATGACCTCCTTGCGCGACTTCAGACCCAGACGCCGCAGCATGGTCTGGTTGATGTGGGTGTAGCGCCCCTGGCAATCCTTGATGAAGAACAACACGTCCGGGATCGCGTCGAACAGGGCTTCGATGTCGGCAGGCTCAACACGCATCGGGGAAGGATACCTGAGCACGGTTTTGCCTGCGCGTTCACCCGCATGGGACTCCCGCTTAACATCGCTCCGGCCACTGTGGGGACTGTTCTTTATCCATCCCCCTTTGGAGAATCAGATGGCCGCCAGCAAGCCCAACGGCACGCCCGCCGCTTCCGACAACGTGCCCGCCACTGCCCAGCGCGGCGAAGGTGGCGAGCTGCACCAGCAGGCCGGCGGGAGCCATCCGCCGTTGACCACCAACCAGGGCATTCCGGTTTCCGACAACCAGAATTCGCTGCGCCAGGGACCGCGCGGACCGACGCTGCTGGAAGATTTCGTCCTGCGCGAGAAGATCACCCACTTCGATCACGAACGCATTCCCGAGCGCATCGTGCATGCACGCGGCAGCGGCGCGCACGGCTACTTCGAGCTGACCCACTCGCTGGAACGCTATACCCGGGCCAAGGTGCTGACCGAGACCGGCAAGCGGACCGAGGTGTTCGCCCGCTTCTCCACGGTGGCCGGCGGCGCCGGTTCAGTGGACACCCCGCGCGATGTGCGCGGCTTCGCGGTGAAGTTCTACACCCCGGAAGGCAACTGGGACCTGGTGGGCAACAACATCCCGGTGTTCTTCATCCAGGACGCGATGAAGTTCCCCGACCTCGTCCATGCCGTGAAGATGGAGCCGGACCGTGCCTTCCCGCAGGCGGCCAGTGCGCATGACACGTTCTGGGATTTCATTTCGCTGATGCCTGAGTCCATGCACATGATCATGTGGGCGATGAGCGACCGCACCCTGCCCCGCTCGCTGCGCACGATGGAAGGCTTCGGCGTGCACAGCTTCCGCCTGCTCGACGAGGACGGCAACTCCACCTTCGTCAAGTTCCACTGGCGGCCGAAGCAGGGTCTGCAGTCGACGATCTGGGACGAAGCGCTGAAGCTGCAGAGCGCGGACAATGACTTCCACCGGCGTGACCTGTTCGAGGCGATCAGCCGCGGCGACTTCCCGGAATGGGAGCTGGCCGTGCAGCTGTTCACCGAGGAGGAAGCCGAGCAGTTCCCGTTCGACCACCTGGACCCGACCAAGATCGTGCCCGAATCGCTGGTGCCGCTGCAGGTCATCGGGCGGATGGTGCTGGACCGCTGGCCGGACAACTTCTTCGCTGAAACCGAGCAGGTGGCCTTCTGCCCGGCCAACGTGCCGCCGGGCATCGACTTCAGCAACGATCCGCTGCTGCAGGGACGCCTGTTCTCCTACCTCGACACCCAGCTGAGCCGCCTGGGCGGTCCGAACTTCCACCAGATTCCGATCAACGCGCCGCGCTGCCCGTTTGCCAACAACCAGCGCGATGGGCACATGCAGATGCAGGTGCCCAAGGGCCGCGTGGCCTATGAGCCCAGCTCGCTGCAGGACGACAGCCCGCGCGGGACGCCGCGCGGCTTCACCAGCCACGCCACCGCCGACGACGGACGCAAGGGGCGCACCCGTGCTGCCAGCTTTGCCGACCACTACAGCCAGGCCCGCATGTTCTTCCGCAGTCTGGAGGCGCCGGAGCAGGCGCATCTGGCCTCGGCGCTGGTGTTCGAGCTGTCCAAGGTCGAGACCGCCAAGGTCCGCGAACGCACGGTGAGCCAGTTGCGCAACATCGATGACACCTTGGCCCAGCGCGTCGCCGATGGCCTTGGCATGACCGCGCTGCCCGAGCCCGCGCCCGCTGCCATGCCGGCACAGGACCTGCCGCCGGCACCGGAAGTGCGGGTGATCGGCCGCGGCCTGGAGACGCTCGCCGGCCGCAGCATCGGCATCCTGTTTGACGAAGGCTCCGACGCTGCACTGCTTGGTGCGCTGAAACAAGCCGTGCAGAAAGCCGGCGCAGCGGTCACGCTGGTCGCCCCCAAGGTGGGCGGCGCGCGCCTGAGCGATGGCAGCCATCAGCAAGCCGACGGCCAGCTCGCCGGTACGCCGTCGGAAGTTTTCGACGCCGTCGCCATCGTGCTCAGTGCCGAGGCCGGCAAGGCATTGGCCAAGGAAGCGGCCGCCATCGACTTTGCCAGCCATGCCTGGGCACATCTGAAGGCGCTGGCCCACGACGAGGGCGGCAAGGTGCTGCTGCAGGCAGCCAACGTCGGCAACGACGAAGGCATCGTCGAGGCCACGCAACCGGCGGCCTTCGTCAAGGCTGCCAGCACCCGCCAATGGTCGCGCGAGCCCTCGCTGCGCCTGCTGGCCTGACCCGACCGGAGCACCGACATGCCACGCGGAGACAAATCGGCCTACACCGACAAGCAGAAGCGCCAGGCCGAGCATATCGAGCAGAGTGAGCGCGAACGCGGCGCCAGTGCCGGCACCGCCGAGCGCATCGCCTGGGCCACGGTAAACAAGCAGGATGGTGGCGGCAAACGCAGCGGGAGCGGCCGCAAGAAGAGCTAGTGCGGCGCCGGCGCGGCGACCGGCCGCGCTGGCGCAACCGGAGGAATCGGACGTGCGGTGATTGCCGGCGACTGCAGCCGCCGCACGGCGGAGACCGGCAATGCCTCGGCGCGCCGCTGCTGCGGCCACCAGAGGAAGATGAAGGCGCTGCTGGTTCCCAGCAGCCGCGCTGTGCCCGGCAAGGCAGCGGTGTCGCCGCTCAGGTGCACGGTAACTACCTCGCCACTGCCCTCGGTGCGGATCGCCTCGCCCTTGCCCATCACGTAACGGGCCGCGCACAGCGCCATCAGCAGGGCCACCGCGCCGGTCATCGCCGTGAGCGGGCGCATCCCGGTCAGATCCCAGCTGGTGAACACCGAGCGCGACAGCAGCATGCGCCAGCCCCAGCCGCGTGCACGGAGCTGCTCAAGCTTGCCGGCATTGCGCCGTCGCAGGGTATCGGGCCAGTTGCAGAGCGCGACCGCCAGCATGCCCACGACCAGCAACAGCGCGTACATCGGGTCGCGCAATCCCGCCACGAGGAAATCGCTGGCCTGCAGATAATCGAGAATGGAAAGGCCAAAGCCGCGGTAAAACCAATAGCTGCACCAGAGCCCCAGCAGCGATACCAGCAGATACCCGGTGGTGACCAGCAGTGCCGGCTCGCGACCAAGCCGGCGCAGCGCGCGCATGACCAGCGCGTCGTCGCTGCCATCGACCACCGGAACCAGCGACCAGTCGGTGGCCGGTTCCGGGGGTGTGTCCTGCCTCACCTGCTTGTCCGTACGGCGCATGGGCTCCTCCCTGAAACGCGAGCATCGCCGAAAACGGGCAGGCCGGGTAGTGCCGGGCTCTGCCCGGCACGTGGCCTGGAAGCATCCCGTGCCGGGCAGAGCCCGGCACTACCGCGCCGTTCGTTACGCGGCGGCGGCCAACCGCGGACCCGTCTGGGCCTGCAGGTGGAACACCGCCACCGAACTGGTCAGCGCCTGGGCCTGTTCCTCCAGCGAGCGGCTGGCCGCTGTGGCTTCTTCCACCAGCGCAGCGTTCTGCTGGGTGACCTGGTCCATCTGCACAACCACCTGGTTGACCTGCTCGATGCCGGCCGCCTGCTCCTTGGTGGCCGCCGCAATGTCACTCATCAGCTGGTTGGTGCGCGCGCTCGCTGATGCCAGACGGGCGATCGCCGCCTCCGATTCCACCGTCACCGCCAGCCCGCTGCGCACCTTGTCGCTGGCCACATCGATCAGATCCTTGATCTCCTTGGCCGCGACACCGGCCCGCTGGGCAAGGCTGCGCACTTCGCTGGCGACCACTGCAAACCCACGCCCGTTGTCACCGGCACGTGCCGCTTCCACGGCCGCGTTCAAGGCCAGGATGTTGGTCTGGAATGCAATGCCATCGATCACCGAGGTGATCTCGGCAATCCGCGCTGATGACTGGTCGATCTCACGCATCACCGTTGCCATCTGCGCCATCGACTGCTCGGTGGCGCGCACCGCGTCACCGGCGGCGTGTGCCTCACGGTCGGCCTGGTTGGCCAGCTCCGCGTTCTGGCGCACCGTGGAGGTCAGCTCTTCCATCGAGGCGGCTGCCTCTTCCAGGTTCGCCGCCTGCTGTTCGGTGCGGCGCGACAGGTCGGCGTTGCCGGCAGCCAGCTCCTGGGCGGCGGTATCGATGTTGCCTGCCGCGACCTGGATGCCCTGCACGATGCCGGTCAGCTGGTCGCAGGTGCGGTTGGCGTCATCGCGCATCCGCGCGAACACGCCGTGGTACTGGCCCTGCATGCGCGTACCCAGGTCGCCCGCTGCAATCGCCGTGAGCACCTGCGAGACATCGTCGATGCTGCGCTCGGCGCCGGTCATCATCGCGTTCAGACGTGCCACCATGCCCTTGAACTGGTACTGGAACGCTGCTTCGTCGCCGCGCACGCTGAAGTCGCCGGCCTGGGCTGCTTCAGCCAGCGTATCGATCTGCTGGCTGATGGCCACCAGATTGCCCTTGACCGTGGCCATGGTCCGGCTGAGAACGGCCTTTTCCCCTGGGTAATCGCGCAGGTCCGGGCTCAGATCACCGATCGCATAGCGCTCCATCACCTCCACCATGTGGAACTGCACGTCGACATGCGATTTCACCACGTGGTTGGTGGCCGCCACCATGCGACCGAAGTCGCCCGGGAAGGCGTCCGCTTCGAGCTGGTAGCTGATCTGCCCTGCTTCGTGGCGCTGGGCCATGTCCAGCTGCGCGCTGATCGCGGCACGCACGTTGTCGCGGACGCTTCCCATCGCCTGACCCAGCCGGGTCAGCTCATCACGGCCACCGAGACGGAAGTCCTGTTCGAACTCACCCTTGGCCATCCGGTCGGCCAGCTGCACCGCCCGCGCCAGCGGTGCGGTCATGCTGCGTGCGATCAGCACCGACGCCAGCACACCGACCACCAGGGCAATGGCACCCAGCACCAGCAGGATCGTCTGATTACGCTCACCGAGCGCGACCGCGGCGGCGCCCGCAGTGCGTGCGGTGGCTTCCTCATGGGCCACGCCATCGGCCAGCGCCTTGTTCCACGCGGCAGCTGCTTCGCGCACCTGACCAAGGGTAAGTGCCACCGCAGCGGGATAGTCACCCTGCGCCATCAACGCGCCGGCCTGTTTGTTGAGCGGACGTGCCAGCGAACGCCTGGCCGCCACGGTATCGATCAACGCCCTGCTCTGCGCATCCATCGGCAGTGCCTGGTAAGCCGCCCAGCTCGCTTCATAGCGCTTGACCAGGGCGGCGATGCGGGCCTCGTCCTCGGCCAGGCCGTTACCCTCACGGATCAGCATCTCGCGCCGGACCACCAGCATCTCGTTGTTGGCATCGAGCATGTCCGACAGCAGACGCACCTTGGCCATGCTGACCTCGGTCAACTGATGCATCGCGCGCTTCTGCGCCGCGTTGCCGGTCATCGCGGTGATGACCACAGCCGTCACCAGCACCAGCAGCAGGCCAAAGCCCATGCCAAGACGCCAGACGACCCTGGCGTTCCTCAAGAAATCCATCACGGTGTACCAAACGAAGGGGAGTGCCCTGTTATCGGCCGCGCCACGCCGGCCTGTAGAGGGCCGGTGAAGACCCGGCGTGCGCCGGCGCGGCGTGCCCGGGCCAGCAACAGAAAGCCCCGCTTGCGCGGGGCTTTCCGTGTTGATCAGCAGGGCTTACCGCCACCGGCTCAGGCGAACGGGTCCTGCAGCACCATGGTGTGGTCACGGTCCGGACCGGTGGAGACGATGCTGATCGGGCAACCAGCCAGTTCTTCCAACGAGCGCAGATAGGCGCGCGCGGCCGGCGGCAGGTCATCCCAGTTGGTGATGCCGTGAGTGTTCTCGCTCCAGCCCGGGAACTCCAGGTAGACGGGGGTGCACTCTTCCCAGCCCTGCGCGTCCAGCGGCGCGTACTCGGTGCGCTTGCCGTTATATTCGTAGGCGATGCAGACCTTGAGCTTCTCCATGCCGTCCAGCACGTCCAGCTTGGTGATGCACAGACCACTGATGCCATTGATGGCCACCGCGCGCTTGAGCGCGACGATGTCCATCCAGCCGCAGCGTCGCGGGCGGCCGGTGGATGCACCGTACTCGGCGCCGCGGTCACGGATGCCCTGGCCGATGTCATCGTCCAGCTCGGTCGGGAACGGACCACCGCCGACACGGGTGGCGTAGGCCTTGGCGATGCCCAGCACGTAGTCGATGGAATCGGCGCCCACGCCAGCGCCGGCCAGCGCGCCGCCGACGGTGGTGTTGGAGCTGGTCACATACGGGTAGGTGCCGTGGTCGATGTCCAGCAGCGCACCCTGCGCGCCTTCGAACAGCACCCGCTTGCCCTGCTTGCGCAGGTCATGCAGGATGCCGGCCACGTCGGACTTCATCGGCTGCACGTATTCGCCGAAGGCCAGCGCCTCGTCGAAGGTCTTCTGGAAGTCGACCGCGTCGGTGTTGAGGTATTTGGTCAGCACGAAATTGTGGTAATCCAGCGCCGTGCGCAGCAGCTCTTCGAGCTGCCTGGGGTAATGCAGGTCGGCGATGCGGATGCCGCGGCGGGCCACCTTGTCTTCGTAGGCCGGGCCGATGCCACGACCGGTGGTGCCGATGGCCTTGCCGCCGGCGGCGCGCTCGCGCGCCTGGTCCAGGGCAATGTGGTACGGCATGATCAACGGCGCGGCCGGGGAGATCTTCAGCCGCGAACGCACTTCCACGCCGGAGCTTTCCAGTTCGGCGATTTCCTTCTGCAGCGCGGCCGGCGAGATCACCACGCCGTTGCCGATCAGGCACAGCGCGTCGTCACGCAGGATGCCCGACGGGATCAGGTGCAGGACGGTCTTCTTGCCATTGATGACCAGCGTGTGGCCGGCATTGTGGCCGCCCTGGAAGCGCACCACCGCACCGATTTCCTCGGTCAGCAGGTCAACGATCTTGCCCTTGCCTTCATCGCCCCACTGGGCACCCAACACTACGACAGACTGACCCATGACGGGCTCCTCGATTTTGTTGCGGCCATCGGGGCCGCGGACGGTTGAACCGTGGACGGGCTGGCCAGCGCGGCAATGGCCGCTCCAAACGGGGAGCAACCGGCGATGGAAGGCCCAGACACGGAAAAAGCCGAACGGGGAGGCCCGTCCGGCTTTTGTGCATTATCCGGGTTTGGAGGGGCCGGCGCCACCCTGCCGCAGGCCGGCTTCACCGGCCGCTCAGCAGGGCGGATCCGCCCCCGGATGAGGCCCGGCTCGACCGGGCCCTTCACCGCTGGCCTCAGCGATCGCTCTTCAGGTACTGCAGGAAGGGATCGTTCTTGTCCAGCACGATGACACCATTACCGTCGGTCATCGAGCCGCGGTACGCCTCCAGGCTGCGGTAGAAGGCGTAGAACGACGGATCGGCCGAGCCGGCACGCCCGTAGATGCGGGTAGCATCGGCATCACCTTCACCGCGGGTCCGCTGCGCGTCACGCTCTGCCTCGGCCACCAGCACCGTGCTCTCGCGGTCGGCCTGGGCCCGGATGGTCAGCGACTGCTCCTCGCCTTCGGCGCGCAGCTTGGCCGCTTCCTGCTTGCGCTGGGCGCGCATGCGCTCGTACACATCGTTGATCACCTGGCTGTCGGTCGGCAGGTCGATCTGCTTGATGCGCAGGTCGATGATCTGCATGCCCAGCCCCTGCACCGCCTCGTTGATTCCCACCAGCTGGTCGGCGATCAGCTCGCTGCGGTCACCGGACACGAGTTCCTGCAACGAACGCGAGTTGATCTGGTTGCGCAGCGAGTCGGTGATGATCGGCGCCAGACGCGCGTTGGCCAGGCGGGCATCACCACCGGTGGCGCGGAAGTAATCGCCAACGTTGGAGATGTAGCCGATGGCGAAGAAGTCGACGCTGACGTCCTTCTGCTCGGCGGTGAAGTAGCGCGCCGGCGTGGTGTCGAGCACCTGGAAGCGACGGTCGAACACCCGCACCGACTCGATCAACGGCACCTTGAAGTGCAGGCCCGGCTTGATGTCTGCCCGGACCACCTTGCCCAGGTTCAGCACCATGCCGGTCTGGTCCTCACGGACCACGTAGACCGAACCCAGCAGCCCCAGCAGGGCCACCACCACCAGACCAATCCACAGAGAGTTTCTCATCGGGCGCCCTCCTCACGGCCAGCCGGACGTCCAGCCGGACGGCCGGCAGGCCGTCCCGCATCACGCGATTCCACGGGGGTGCCGGTCGTTGCCGGTACGGCAATCTCCGGGTTGGACAGCGGCACCGCCGCCGCACCGGCAGGGCGCTCCTGGCCCGGCAGCGGCACGTACAACAGCTGGCGACCGTCGCCCCCGATGATCTTGCGGTTCTCCGACAGGACCTGCTGCACGGTTTCCAGCCACAGGCGCTTGCGGGTGACCTCCGGTGCGTTCTTGTACTGCTCCTGCAGCAGGGTGAAGCGCTGCGCGTCACCCTCGGCGCGGGCCACCACGGCCTGCTTGTAACCTTCGGCGGTGGTGCGGGTGCGCGCCGCCTGGCCGCGGGCCTCGGGCACGACCTTGGCCGCGTAGGCCTGCGCTTCGTTGATCAGGCGTTCCTTGACCTGCTGTGCGCCGTTGACCTCGTCGAAGGCCGGCTTCACTTCTTCCGGCGGACGTGCGTCGGGCAGGGTCAGGCCGGTCACCGTCACACCGGTGCGGTAGGCACCGAGCAGCGCCTGTAGGCGGGTCTCGGCAGCGGTGGCGAGCGGGCCGCGGTTGTTCAGTACGGCATTGAGGTCGGCCCGGCCGACTTCCTCACGTACCGCGCTCTGCGAGGACTGTTCCAGCACCTGGTCGGCATCGAAGGTGCCGAACAGGTACAGACGCGGGTCGTCGATGCGGTACTGCACGTTCATCGAGACGTTGACGATGTTCTCGTCGCGGGTCAGCACCGGCACGGAAATCGAGAAGGTCTTGATCTCGGTCGCGTTGACCTTGGTCACCGATTCGATCGGCCACGGCAGCTTGAAGTTCGGGCCAGGCTGCAGGATGCGCGAGAACTGGCCAAAGCGCAGGACCACGCCGCGCTGCTGTTCGCCGATCAGCTGGAAGCTGGAAAACAGCAGCAGCAGCACCAGGGCGATCACCACCCAGCGCACCACGCCGCCATCGAACATGTCCTTCAACGGACCGGGAAAACCACCCCAACCACCGCCGAATCCGCCGCCGCCTGGCCGGGAAGGCCCGCGTCGAGTGTCGTCGGGACCTTGTCCGCCCCTGTTGCCGCCGGGTGTATTCCAGGCCATGCACGCTCCATCTTGATAGGGCCGCGCCACGGGCCCTTCCCGTGACACCAGCCGTAAACCGTAACCGATTCTACAAGATGGGGCAGCCCAGCAGGATTGGAAGGGCCACGACGATGAACGAACCGATTCAGATGGGTCCGCGCAGGGGCCTGCGCCCTGCCCGTCCACGTGCACAGCCGGTATGGTGTCGATCACGTCCCCCGCATGAGAGCGCCGATGTCCCCGCCCGACTCCTTCACCGCCTTCCGCATCCATCAGGAGCCCGAGGGTCACCGCAGCGGACTGGAGTCCATGCAGGTCGACGCGCTCTCGCCAGGGCAGGTGCTCATCCGCGCGCAGTGGTCCTCGGTGAACTACAAGGATGCGCTGGCCGGCACCGGCAAGGGGCGCATCCTGCGCCGCTTCCCGCTGGTGGGCGGCATTGATGTGGCAGGTACCGTGGTGGCCTCCACCGATCCGGCCTGGCACGAGGGCGATGCGGTGCTGGCCACCGGCTGCGGCCTCAGCGAGACGCGCGACGGAGGCTACAGCCAGTATGTGCGGCTGGAGTCGAGCGCGGTCATCGCCCAGCCGGCCGGACTCACCGCGCGCGAAGCCATGGTGCTGGGCACCGCCGGCTTTACCGCCGCGCTGGCGCTGCTGCGCCTGCTCGACAACCGTCTTACTCCCGGGCATGGGCCGCTGGCGGTCACCGGGGCCAGCGGCGGAGTCGGCAGCCTGGCCGTGGACATCTTCAGCCGCGCCGGTTTCAGCGTCCACGCGGTCAGCGGCAAGCCCGAACAGGCGGCCTGGCTGCGTTCGATCGGTGCCAGCGAGGTCATCGGCCGCGACGCGCTGGGCGAGACCGGCGCCCTGCAGTCGGCCCGCTTCGGCGGCGGCCTGGACAACGCCGGCGGCCCGATGCTGGCCAGCCTGCTGGCGCAGACCGTGCCCTACGGCAGCGTGGTCAGCGCCGGCCTGGCCGCCAGCCCGGCGCTGGACATGACGGTCATGCCCTTCATCCTGCGTGGCGTCTCGCTGCTGGGCGTGTCCTCGGCCAATGCACCGCGTCCGCTGCGTGAGCAGGTCTGGGAGCGCCTTGGCAGCGACTGGAAGCCCGCGCATCTGGAGCGGATCTGCACAGCCGAGGTCGAGCTGGGCGGTCTGCCGGCGGTCTTCGAGAAGATGCTCGGCGGCGGCTCACAGGGCCGCACCGTGGTCCGGATCGACTGAAGGCAGCGACCGGGCGACGGACGGCAGGGCCGCGTCTTCACCTTGCCCCGATGCCAGCACTACACTGTCGGCATCATCCGGGGAACACCATGGCACGCATCCTGATCGTCGACGACTCGCCGTCGCAGTTGCTGGGCATACAGCGCATCGTCGAGAAGCTGGGACATCAGATCCTCACCGCCACCGATGGCGCGGCGGGTGTGGAAGCGGCCAGGACCGAGCTGCCCGATCTGGTGCTGATGGATGTGGTGATGCCCAACCTCAACGGTTTCCAGGCCACCCGCACGCTGGCGCGCGATGCCGCCACGCGGCATATTCCGGTGGTGCTGGTCACCACCAAGGACCAGGACACCGACCGCATGTGGGGCATGCGCCAGGGCGCCAAGGCCTACATCACCAAGCCGTTCTCCGAGGACGAACTGGCCGAGGTGATCGAACGCGTGTTTTCCACCCGCGTCTGAGCGACTCCCGAGCCCGGCGCGGCGTGCCGCCCGTGTCCGATGCTGCCGGCCCCGATCAGGGCCGGCAGGTGGGGTTTCAGATGGTCTCGCCAAACGCCTTGGCCAGATCACGGTAGGCCTTCTTCTGCGCCTCGTCGGTGGCCGGCGGCGCGACGATTTCCAGTTCGACGATCTGGTCGCCGTCCGGACTGCCCGGCAGGCCGCGGCCACGCAGGCGCAGCTTGCGTCCAGCCTCGGAACCGGCCGGCACCTTCAGCTCCACCGCACCGCCCAGCGTTGGCACGCTGATCGCCGTGCCCAGTGCTGCCTGCCAGGGCGTCACCTGCAGGGTGTGCAGAATGTTGCGGCCGTCGACCTCGAACTGCGGGTGCGCGGCGTACTCCACTTCCAGCAGCAGATTGCCGCCGTCGTTGCCCTGCCCGCCCAGGCGGATCACCTGGCCGGGGCGGATGCCCTTGGGCACGCGCACATCCAGCTGCCGGCCGTTAACCGTGATGCGCAGAGAGTCGCCCTTGTAGGCAGCCTCCAACGGCACCGACAGCCTGGCACGCGTATCGCGGTTGGGCGCCTGACCGCCACTGCTGAAACCGGGCCCGCGACCGCCACCGCCGGCACCCCGTTGGCGCGCGAACAGGCTCTCGAAGAAATCACTGAAGCCGCCGTTGGCCGCACCGCCGCCACCGAAGACCTCTTCGAAGTTGAACCCACCACCGCCGTAGTTCGGTGGCACATTGAACTCTTCGCCGGGCCGATAGCCCTGCGCACGCAGCTGGTCGTAGGCCGCGCGCTTCTGCGGGTCGCGCAGCGCCTCGTAGGCCTCGTTGATGGCCTTGAAGCGGTCTTCGGCCCCGGTCTCCTTGCTGACATCGGGGTGATACTTGCGCGCCAGCCGACGGTAGGCCGTCTTGATCTCGGCATCGCCCGCACCCGGCTCCACCCCGAGGGTGGCGTAGTAATCCTTGAACTCCATCCCGCTACCTCATTCGCTTTGCTGGCCCCGTACGGCGCCGGCCCGTCGCCATTCTAGCGCCGCCAGCCGTGCAGACCGTGCAGCGCACGCCGGTCTGGGCCATGATGTGATCCACCGCAATGCGCCAACGCGCTGCGCCGCTCCACACTGCCGTTGGCAGCAGGCACGCTCTGGCAGTGAATCTGGGCGCGCATCGCGGGATTTCAATGTGCAGCCCCATCCTTCCCGGCGGCACCCGCGCCGCCGACGTACCAGGAGCTTCCATGACCATCCAGGTTGGCCAGCAGATTCCCGAAACCACGCTCAAGCGCATCCGCGAGGGCATCGAAACGGTGGATACGCATGCCCTGTTCGCCGGCCGCAAGGTCGTGCTGTTTGGTGTGCCAGGCGCGTTCACCCCGACCTGTTCGGCACGCCACCTGCCCGGTTTTGTGGAGCAGTTCGCCCGGTTCCGCGACAGGGGCGTGGAGGTCTACTGCATGGCGGTCAACGATCCGTTCGTGATGAAAGCCTGGGCGGCCAGCCAGGACGTTCCCGATGGGCTGCTGATGCTGGCCGATGGCAATGGCGAGCTCACCCGCGCTCTGGGGCTGGAACTGGATGCCAGTGCGTCGGGCATGGGCGCGCGCTGCCGCCGTTTCGCGCTGTATGCCGATGACGGCGTGGTTCGCGGCCTGTGGGTCGAGGAGCCCGGCCAGTTCGCGGTATCCGGCGCTGAGCAGGTGCTCGCCCATCTGCCCTGAGCGCGGGCATGGCCGCCGGGCGCTGCGGCGGGTCGGCACTCAGTGTGACGCCAGCACGCGGAAACGCACGGTGGCCCAGGCGCCGTCGGCCGCCAGCGCCGTCAGGGTGTAGCGCCCAGGGCGCTCGAACTCCGCGGTGAACAGCTGCGTGCCCCGGGTCTGGCCGATCCGACGGCCATCGAGCAGCCAGTCGATGGCCTGCTCGCTGCCCAGCGCGCGCAGCTGCAGGCGCACGCCGTGGCGTGCATTCGGCGCGGGCGCCAGCGTTGCCCCGTCGTTGAGGCCATCCACATGCAGCGCAGCACCGGCGGCACGGCCATCATCCCGACAATCCGGTGCGAGCGGTGGAAGCTGCGACGCCTGACGTGCCGCTGCGGACAACCACGGCGACAGCAGCGCCGGCCAGCGCGCGATCTCGGCATCCACCACCTCGTGCGGCTGCGCGCAGTCGGCCGACACCCGCCGTCCACTGTCACGGTCCTGCTGGTATCGCTGGCGCCCCGGCTGCCAGCGCCGCGCTTCGCGCTCGGCGAAGGTCGGCGGCACGTTGCCATCGAGCAGCCATGCCGACAGACGGCGCTGGCATACCGACGCCGGCAGACCCTGTGCCAGCTCGCCGGTCGGCCAGCACACATCGGCCTGGCTCACCGACGCCGGCGGCGGCAAGGCCTCGCTGTCGCCACGCTGCCGCGGCAGGCTGTCCACTACTTCGAACATCAGCGGCAGCGCGGTGACCGCGCCATACTGGCCCGGCAGCGGTGTTCCGTCCGGGCGGCCGACCCACACGCCCACGGTGTAATGCCGCGTGCTGCCAATCGCCCAGGCATCGCGGAAGCCAAAGCTGGTCCCGGTCTTCCATGCAACCCGCGGGCGCCCGGCCACTTCGAACGTGCCGCTGCCATACCCGGGTCGCGGGTTGGACTCAAGGATCTCGCGCGTGATCCACGCGGCGCCGGGCGACACCAGCCGACGCTCGACCAGGGCAGCATCTTCGGTGTAACGCACGCGACCGGCGATGCCATCACGGTTGAACGCGGCAAAAGCGCCCACCAGATCCTCCAGCCGCGCCCCGGTCCCGCCCAGGATCAGCGACAGGTTCGGGCTGCTGCCGCGCGGAAAGCGCAGGTCGATGCCGGCATGGGAAAGACGGGCGGCAAAGCGCGCCGGACCCACGCGGTCGAGCAGATCGACGGCAGGCACGTTCAATGACAGCCGCAGCGCGCTGGCCGCGCTCACCGGACCGTTGAACGCAGCATCGAAATTGCCGGGCCGGTAGCCGCCGAACCCCTGTGGCGCATCGACCAGCAGGCTCTCTGAATGGATCAGCCCGTCATCCAGCGCCATCGCGTACAGGAACGGCTTGAGTGTCGAGCCCGGTGATCGCCAGGCCTGCACCATGTCCACATGGCCCAGCCGCTGGCGGTCGCCGAAGGCCAGCGTGCCCACATAGGCGCGTGCCTGCAGGGTGCGGTTGTCCACCACCAGCAAGGCAGCGGAAGTGCGGTCGGGCAGCGTGGAAAAATAGCTCGCTACCCGCGCTTCGAGCGTGCGCTGAAGGTCAATGTCCACGGTGCTCTGGATGCGCGCGCGCCGCGGATGCTCGGCGTGCAGGCGCTGGGCCAGCAGTGCGGCATGCAGGGGCGGCCTGAGCGAGCGGGTCACCACTGGCTCGATGCGCGCATCGTCGATCTGGTCCTGGCGCCAGTGCTGCAGGTCGGCCATGCGCTGCAGCACCTTGTCGCGCGCCTGCCGCGCGGCCTCGGGGTGCCGGTCCGGTCGCAGCCGGCTGGGCGCCTGAGGCAGCACTGCCAGCAGGGCCGCCTCGGCATGCGACAGCCGCGCCGAAGACTTGCCGAGATAGGCCCAGCTGGCTGCCTCCACGCCTTCGATGGTGCCGCCATAGGGCGCACGCTGCAGGTACAGCGCGAGGATCTCACGCTTGGTCAGATGCAGTTCCAGCTGCATTGCGCGCAGCATCTGCCGCGCTTTGCCCCACGGCGTGCGTGAGTGCGGCTCCAGAATGCGCGCGACCTGCATGGTCAGGGTCGATCCGCCGGAAACGATGCGCCCATGGCGCAGCAGCTGCCCCCCGGCGCGCAGCAGCGCGACCGGGTTGATGCCCGGGTGGCGCCAGAACCAGCGGTCCTCGTACCCGAGCAGCGCCTGCAGATACAGTGGCGAGATCGCCTCCACGCTGGCCGGGTAGCGCCAACCCCCCTCCGCATCGGCAAAGGCGCGCAACGGGCTGCCGTCGGCGGCCACCACCAGCGTGCTGGTATCGGCCTGGCGCGGCAGCGGTGGCGGGAACGCAAGGTCAAGAACCAGCAGAACGGTCAGCACCGCCGCGCACGACCAGCGCAGCACCTGGCAAATAGGACCGGAACGATGTTGTCCGGCCCGGCGGGCCGAGGACCATGTGCTCATGCTGGCACCTGCCCGCTCACCGTCGTACGCGACACATCGCGACGCGACAAGCTCACTGTCAGACCGGCTCTTCTTCCCCTTCCAAGGACACACTGATGATGCTTACGTCCATTTCCCGGCGCGTACGCCCTGGCCTGCTCGCCGCCGCGCTGGCCATCGCCCCCGCCGCGCTTGCCGCCGACGCCGCCCCGGTGCACTGGGGCTACGATGATGTGGCTTCGCCCGCACAATGGGCGGCCATCGCGCCGGCCTGCAAAGGATCTCTGCAGTCGCCCATCGATCTGTGGAGCCGCTCGGTCATGCACGAGGGAGCGCAGCGGCTGAAGGCGGCCTACCACCGCGTGCCGTTCGCCGTCATCAACAACGGGCATACGCTGCAGGCCACGCCGCAGGGGCAGCCGCTCAACAGCATCGAGCTGGACGGCGAAACCTTCACCCTGGCGCAGTTCCACGTGCACACGCCCAGCGAACACACCGTCGACGGCAAGGCCCACGACATGGAGCTGCATCTGGTGCACACCAGTGTCTCGGGCAAGGTCGCGGTGGTCGCCGTGTTCTACGACATCGGCGACGCCAACCCGGCCCTGGCCGAACTGTTCGACCGCACGCCTGGCGAGCTCTCCCATGCCGGTGAGCGGATTGCCCTGTACAGTGCGCTGGATCCGGCCGACCTGCTGCCGGCGCACTCGAACGTGGTGCATTACACCGGCTCGCTGACCACACCGCCGTGCACCGAAGGCGTGCTCTGGAACGTGGAGATGACGCCGCAGCAGCTGTCGGCCGAGCAGCTCGATGCCCTGCGGTTCGTGTTCCCGCACAACGCGCGTCCGGTGCAGTCGTTCAACCAGCGCACGCTGGTGGACGAACCGGGCCACTGAGGGCGAGGTCGACCCGCGGGGGACGACCTCGACACGCCGGCCATCGACCACATCATGGCTGCACCACGGTGATCGTGGTCGGCGTGCTGCGTCCCACACCACGCAGCTGCGGCCGGTACATGTCCTCCACCAGTGCCGGCGGCACTGTATAGGTGCCCGGGGTCACCGCCCGCACCAGATAGAACACGCTGGCCTTGCTGCCACGCGCAAGGTTCAGCGCTGCCACATAGCGGTCGTCGCGGAACTCCTCATGGCGGACGTCGGCCGCGTTGCCGCGGTCGCTGATGCTGATGCCATCGACAACCACGTCCGCCCACTGGCGTGCGTCACCCAGGTTGAAGTTCTCGATCTCCAACCCGGCCGGCAGCAGATCGGTCAGCAGGGCGTCGGGCATGCTGCTGTTGGCGGTCACCGCCACACGGACGATCAGGGCTTCACCTTCCTTCAAGGGACGCGGTGTCCACGGCTTGCCGTCGGTGCCGTAGTAGCTGCGCTCGACCCCGATCACCCGGTTGTCCGGCGCTGGCGCGCTGCGCGGAATACCGGCCACGTCGATGCTGGCGAACATTGGCGGTCGGCCTTGCGGCGAGAAACGCACACCGGCGGCCAGCTGGGGTGCGGTGAGACCGCGGGCGAACAGGCGCTGTCCGGTCACCGTTTCCTGGTTGTCTCCCGTAACCAGCGCACCGGCAACGCGCTTGTCCTGATCGGCAGCCAGCGCCTTGCCCAGACGCGCGATGGCGACCTGCTCCTGGGTGCTCAGCCACATCCATCCGCTGTTGCGGCGCGCATCGAGCTCGCGTCCCAATGCCACCGAACGCGCATCCCAGGCAGGCTGGGCCAGCCCGTGCTCATGGGTCAGCGCGATCATCAAGGCGTCATCGCGAACCGCGCTGCCATAGTCGCCGAGATAGCCCGGCCGTTCGCTGCTGGACTTGGCAAAGCCCGCCGCCAGCGACGCTTGGCCACGACGACGGTCGCCCTGCAGTGACAGCGCCACGCCCAGGTGCACCAGCGGCAGGCCACCGATCGCCTTGCTGCGTTCGTTGTCATACAGCGCACGCAGGGTGCCCAGCGGCGCACGGTTGACCCGGGCCAGCACGTAGCCCGAATAGGCCTGGTTGGCAAAGCGCAGGTTCTCACGGCGCTCGCTGCCGTAGAACTGATTGCCGGAGGACAGCAGGTCCTCGCTGAGACGGTCCAGTGCCTTCTGCAACACAGCATCCGGCACCGCAAACCCGGCCTCGCGCGCGTCCAGCAGGAACTCGGTGACATAAGGCGTGAGCCAGGGATCCACGTACCCGTCATCGCCCCACATCGAGAAGTTGCCGTTGGCTACCTGCATCGATGCCAGCCGCCCGAACGCCCCTTCCATACGCTCGCGTCGCTTGTCGGCGTCCAGTCCGTCGGCCCCAAGCATCGCCGAGGTCGCCGCGTCCAGCATCAGGGCAGCGTACCCCTTGCTGGTGGTCTGTTCGGCACAGCCGTAGGGGTAGTTCAGAGCGCCCTGCAGCGCGCTGGCAAACGGAATCGGCGGTAGTGGACTGACCAGCAGGCGCGCACTGACCGAGTCGGGCATCAGCCCGTCGAGCAGGCTCGCATCCAGCGTTACCGGCGCCAGCGGGTCCAGCGTGCGTACCTGCGAGCGCAGCACCTGCGGCCATGCGGCGCGCACCGGCAGCTCGTAGCGACGGTCGACCTTGAACCCGTTGCCGTCCACACGCACCCGCACGGCCGCCACCGTGTGACCCTCACGCGCGGTGAGCGGGAAGCTCAGCGTCTGCTTGGCGTCAGCCGCCAGCTGCAGACTGCGGCTGCCTTCGGCCAGCGCCAGCGGCCCTTCCCCATCCACCCGCACGCTGAAGCTGCCCGGCTTGCCGGTGAAGTTCTGCACGTCCAGGGTCACCGTGCTGCGATCGCCCGGGGCGAGCACGCGCGGCATGCTGGCCTCGGCCAGGATCGGCGCGCGCACCACCGTCTCCGCGTCACGCTGGCCGTAGTGCTGCTCGGCATAGACCAGTGCCGACACACGCAGTGTGCCGTTGAAGTCGGGCACCTTCAGCGTGACCCGCGCAGTACCCCTGGCGTCGAGTGTGACCGGGCCGGCGAACAGGTCAACGGTCTGCACCCGCGCGGTGGGGCGCTTGGCCTGCGGCAGCGCGGCCAATGCCATGTCACCGCCGAACTTGAGCCGGCCACTGCTGCCGTCGAAGCTCTCGATGACCCGGCTGTAGATGTCGTAGGCATCGATGCCCAGGCGGCGCTGCGCGAAGAAGTGTGCCGCTGCGTCGGGCACCGGGAAACGGGTGATGTTGAGGATGCCCACATCCACCGCCGACACCGTGACGTGGGCGCGCTTGCCGGCCAGCTGAGGCGCGCTCACCGTGACCGGCAGGTCCTGCTGTGGTCGCATCTGCGCAGGTACCGAAAGGCCCACGGCCACCGTCCGCGCGCGCCGGTCCATCGGCACATGGACCACACCGACCGCCCGCGCCGGCGTGACCTTGCTCGGGGCGCTGCCTCCACGGAACACCAGCGCCGTGATGTAGACATCGTGGCGTTCCCAGTCGGCGGTGACCGGTATGCGGAAGGTGCTGCCTGCCTTGGCGTCGATCTCCTGCACGTACAGCAGTCGATCACTTTCCACCATCAGCAGCCCCTTGCCCTCGTGGGGCGGGGTCACGCTGAGCTCCAGTGTGTCGCCGGCCTTGTAGCCGGTCTTGTCCAGACCCAGCTTGACCTTGTCCGGGCGCGCATCGAGCCCGCGGTTGTCATCGCCCCAGCTCCAGCCGGCGCGGAACGGGTAGCGGCTGGTGAGCCCGGTGGTGGGATCGAACACGTCCACGCGGTACTCGCCCCACTCCACCGGGAAGTCGAAGGCCACTGCCGCCGTACCGGCGTCCAGCGTGCGCGTTTGCTTGTTCTCGAAGCGCCGGGTGAAGTCGTAGTCCCAACGGTTGTCGTTGAAGGTCCAATGGTAATCGCGCAGCTCGCGCACCAGGGTGACCTTCAGCCCCTTGGCTGCCTGCGGCCGTCCCTGCGCGTCCACGCGCAGCAGCTCGAAGCGCGCGCTGCCGTTGGCATCGGCGCCGTCATCGGGGTTGAACAGTGGACGTACCCCTACCAGCGTGGCAGCCGGCCACACCACGCGCTTCAATGTGCGCGTCACCGTACGACCGCCGGTTTCGTGCACGCTGCCGGACACCACCACCGCTACCGGCGTCTTCGCGCTGGCTGCTTCCTCGGGCAGGTCGATGTCCTGGCGCAGCTGACCGTTGCCGGGCAGTCCGGTATCGATCACATCGCGCGCCTCACGCGGCAGGGCCACGGTGGGGTCGCCAAAGACATACCCGGGGAGCCCTTCGACCGGCGCGCGCTCGACCGCCAGCGCCAGCCGCGCGGTGAACCGGTTGCCATCAGCCGGAGCGCCGTAGAGGTACGCCCCATCGGCATGCAGGCGCAGTGCGTCGCCGGGCTTGAGCGTCTTCTGCGGGCTGTCCAGGTCCAGCTTCATGCGTTCGGGCAGGAACTCCTCGATGCGCAGCGTCATGCCCTGGATGGCTTCGCGGCTGTTGGGATCGGTGCGGAACTCGACCTGCCAGCGGCCGGTGGGCGCTTCAGCCGGGATCACCTGTTCGAAGCTGAAATACCCCTGCTCGCCCGGCTGCAGACGGGTCTGGCGGAACGTTTTGCCGTCCGGCTGCTTGAGCCGCAGGAACACCGCCTGCGCGCCGTCCTTGCTGGCCGCCACCGGCTTGCCATCGTTGTCGCGCAGCAGCGCCGACAGCCGCACCGTCTCGCCGGGGCGGTACAGGTCGCGGCCAGACCAGGCAAAGACATCGAACCAGGCATTGTCGCGGCCCGCCACGGCAAACTCGCTCAGGTCCAGCGCCGGCTGGTTGAACGGCAGGAAGCTGGTGTCCTTGCCGCTGCCGGCCACGAGCACATGCGCGGCGTCCAACGTGTAATCCAGCAACGCATTGCCATTGCCGTCGGTACTGCCCCGCAGCACCACTTCACCCTTGCCATCGAGCACGCGCAGGTCGATCTTCTTCAATGCACTGCCGTCCTTCAGCGAGGCGGTGTGCACGAACAGCTTGTCCTTGTACGCGCGGGTGTGCAGTCCGATGTCACTGACACTGAAAAACGCGGTGTCGTACTGGCCGTCGTAGGCACCGGTGCGCTTGAGCACTGCAAAGTACAGGCCCGGCTCCTGCAGCTCCTTGATGTCCTGGGTCGGCAGGTAGGTCAACACCCTTTCGTTCTGCTTGCCGCCAAGGATGAAGCGGTTGACGTAGACCGGCTCGGCCAGGGTCGAGATCGGCGTACGGTCGCCATAGTCGCTGTCCAGCTCCCAGCTGCCACGCCGCCCGCCACGCTGATACTGGCTGAAGAACGTCGGCAGTTCCTTTTCGCGCACGCGCAGGAACTCCACGTCCACTTCCGGCACGTTGACCGAGACCACCGGCAGGCCGCGGCTGTCCCGCGCGGGCAGCACACTGCCCTGCGAAGCGAACCCTGCCGCCGGGGTCAGCTGGCCACTGAACACCTTCTGCCGCAGTTCCTTGCCCAGACGGCTGCCATCGGCCGCCAGCAGGTCCGGCGAGACCACAAGGGTGAACTCCTTGCCGGCCTCCACGAAGGGATAGCGCAGGGTGCGACCATCGTCGGAGAGGGTCCAGCTGCTGTCGTCGGTGCCGACTTTTTCCTCGAAGCGCACCAGCGCATCGAAGTCCTGCGTACCGACCAGTGGACGTGAGAACTCCAGTGCGAGCGACAGACTGTCGCTGCGTTGATCCGGCCACGCCCGCAGCAAGGTGAAATCCTTGACCTGCTCGGCCTGGGTGGCGATCGCCTCGCCGCTCGGCGCAGGCAGCTGGCCACTCTCATTGCGACCGCAGCCTGCCAGTGCCAGCGCCCCCATGGCCAGAACCGCCGCCGTCCATCCCCACCTGCGAAGCCGTGCCGGAACGTGCATATCCCACTCCCTGATCGAGCCGCCATTATAGGCGTCAGAATCCCGGGCACCGGAGTCGTGGCAGGTAGGTGACGACCGTTGGTCGTCACGCTCCAGAAGCACGATCAAGAGCGTGACGACCAACGGTCGTCACCTACCGGGGCAGCGACCGGGCAGGCGTTCCCGCCGTCAGCCCAGCGTGTCGCCCGGCACCCGCACGGCGCCTTCCATCAGCACCCGGGCGCTGCGGCTCATGATCGCCTTGGTCACTGTCCACTGCCCGTCCACCTGCTGGGCCTGTGCACCCACCCGCAGGGTGCCGGAGGGATGGCCGAAGGTCACCGCTTCAGGGGCTCCGCCACCAGCGGCGCGATTGACGAGCGTCCCGGGGATCGCCGCCGCGGTGCCGATGGCCACGGCCGCCGTGCCCATCATCGCGTGATGCAGCTTGCCCATCGACAGCGCACGCACGTGCAGGTCGATGGCGGCGGCACTGATGGCCTTGCCACTGGAACTGACGTAATCCTGTGCGGGCGCAACGAAGGCGACCTTCGGCGTGTGCTGGCGCGTGGCGGCCTGCTCAAGCGAGCTGATCAGCCCCATCCGCAGCGCCCCGTGGGCGCGGATCGTCTCGAAGCGCTCGAGTGCGGCTTTGTCCTCGTTGATCGCCGGCTGCAGTTCGGTGCCGCTGTACCCCAGGGCAGCGGCCTCCAGAAAGATCGTCGGGATGCCTGCGGTGATCATCGTCACCTCGAAGCGGCCAACCCCGGGCACCTCCAGCGTGTCGACCAGGTTGCCCGTCGGGAACATCGCACCCGCATCGCCATCGTCGGACGGATCGACGAACTCCAGCTGGATCTCCGCGGCGGGGAAGGTCACTCCATCGAGCTCGAAATCACCGGTCTCCTGCACCTGTCCATCGCGCATCGGCACATGGGCGATGATGGTCCTGCCGATGTTGGCCTGCCATATGCGCACCGTGCACAGCCCGTCGCGCGGCACCCGGGCCGGATCGATCAGCCCGTTGGCGATGGCAAACGGACCCACTGCCGTACTGAGATTGCCGCAGTTGCCGCTCCAGTCCACGAAGGGGGCGTCGATGGAGACCTGGCCATACAGATAGTCCACATCGTGCTCCGGCACCGAGGCACGGGAAATGATCACGCACTTGCTGGTGCTGGAGGTCGCACCGCCCATGCCGTCGGTCTGCTTGCCGTAGGGATCGGGTGAACCGATCACCCGCAGCAGCAGGGCGTCGCGCGCCGCGCCGGGCCGCTGCGCCGCCGTGGGGAGGTCTTCCAGGCGGAAGAACACCCCCTTGCTGGTGCCGCCACGCATGTAGGTGGCAGGAATGGAAATCTGTGGCAGAAAAGCCATGCAACGGTTCCTTGCGTTGAGCGGCGGCCCGCTGCCGGGCCGCCGCAGGGTCATGCCACCTGCGAAGCGTCGAGGAAGTCCTGGGCGAAACGCTGCAGCACGCCACCGGCTTCGTAGATCGCCACTTCTTCGTCGCTGTCCAGGCGGCAGGTGACCGGCACCACCAGCTGCTGGCCGTCGCGGCGGTGGATGATCAGGCTCAGGTCCGCGCGCGGCGTACGCGCACCGACCACGTCATAGGTCTCGCTGCCATCGATGCCCAGGGTCAGCCGGGTGGTGCCCGGCTTGAACTCCAGCGGCAACACGCCCATGCCGATCAGGTTGGTACGGTGGATCCGCTCGAAGCCTTCGGCGGCGATGGCCTCCACCCCCGCCAGACGCACGCCCTTGGCGGCCCAGTCACGCGAGCTGCCCTGCCCGTAGTCCGCGCCGGCAATGATGATCAGCGGCTGCTTGCGCGCCATGTAAGTTTCTATCGCCTCCCACATGCGCATGACGGTGCCTTCCGGCTCGACCCGCGCCAGCGACCCCTGCTTCACGCTGCCATCGTCATTGCGCACCATTTCGTTGAACAGCTTCGGATTGGCGAACGTCGCCCGCTGCGCAGTGAGGTGGTCGCCGCGATGGGTGGCATAGGAATTGAAGTCTTCTTCGGGCAGGCCCATTCTGGCCAGATATTCACCGGCAGCGCTGGATGCCAGGATCGCGTTGGACGGCGAGAGGTGGTCGGTGGTGATGTTGTCGGGCAGTACCGCCAGCGCACGCATGCCACGCAGTGTGCGCTCGCCGGCCAGTGCACCCTCCCAGTATGGCGGACGCCGGATATAGGTGCTCTGCGGCCGCCAGTCGTACAGCGGCGGCACCGGTGTGCCGTGCTCCACGCGCACGTTGAACATCGGATTGTAGACGCGGCGGAACTGCTCGGGTTTCACCGCAGCCTTGACCACCGCATCGATCTCCGCATCGCTGGGCCATATGTCCAGCAGCCTCACCTCGTTGCCCTGCAGGTCTCGGCCGAGCACGTCCTTCTCGATGTCAAAGCGCACGGTGCCGGCGATCGCATAGGCGATGACCAGCGGCGGCGATGCCAGGAAGGCCTGCTTGGCATACGGATGGATGCGGCCGTCGAAATTGCGGTTGCCCGAAAGCACCGCCGTCGTAAACAGGTCGCGGTCGATGATCTCCTGCTGGATCGCCGGGTCCAGCGCGCCGCTCATGCCGTTGCAGGTGGTGCAGGCGAACGCCACGATGCCAAAACCCAGCTGCTCCAGCTCCGGCAGCAGGCCCGCCTCTTCCAGATAGAGCTGCACCGCCTTGGAGCCCGGCGCCAGCGAGGTCTTGACCCACGGCTTGCGTAGCAGACCACGCGCATTGGCATTGCGGGCCAGCAGGCCCGCAGCAATGACGTTGCGCGGGTTGGAGGTGTTGGTGCAGCTGGTGATGGCCGCGATGATCACCGCTCCATCGGGCATCAGGCCCTGGGCCTGTTCCAGCGTTCCGGCCTCCAGCTTGCCGGGATCGGCGATGCCACGGGCAGCCAGCTCGGAAACCGGCAGGCGCCGGTGCGGATTGCTCGGGCCAGCCATGTTGCGCACCACGCTGGACAGATCGAACTGCAGCACGCGTTCGTACTGGGCCGTGGCCAGATCGTCAGCCCACAGCCCGGCGCTGCGCGCGTAGTTTTCGACCAGCACCACCTGCTCTTCCTCCCGGCCGGTCAGGCGCAGGTAATCCAGGGTCTGCCCGTCGATATGGAACATCGCCGCGGTCGCCCCGTATTCGGGGCACATGTTGGAGATGGTGGCCCGGTCGCCGATGGTCAGCGCTGCGGCGCCTTCACCGAAGAACTCCAGCCACGCGCCGACCACACGCTGGGCCCGCAGGAACTCGGTCAGCGCCAGCACCACGTCGGTGGCAGTGATGCCCGGCTGCGGCCGACCGGTGAGCTGAACGCCGATGATGTCGGGCAGGCGCATCCAGGATGCGCGCCCCAGCATCACGTTCTCCGCCTCCAGACCACCGACGCCGATGGCGATCACACCCAGCGCGTCGACATGCGGGGTGTGGCTGTCAGTGCCTACGCAGGTATCCGGGAATGCCACCCCGTCCTGCACATGGATGACCGGTGACATTTTCTCCAGGTTGATCTGGTGCATGATGCCGTTGCCCGGCGGGATCACGTCCACGTTCTGGAAAGCCTGCCTGGTCCAGTCGATGAAGTGGAAGCGGTCCTCGTTGCGGCGATCCTCAATCGCGCGGTTCTTCTCGAACGCCTGCGGGTCGTAACCGCCACATTCCACCGCCAGCGAGTGATCCACGATCAGCTGCACCGGCACCACCGGATTGACCTTGGCCGGGTCACCACCCTTCTCGGCGATGGCATCGCGCAGACCGGCCAGGTCCACCAGCGCGGTCTGGCCGAGGATGTCATGGCAGACCACACGCGCCGGGAACCAAGGGAAGTCGAGGTCGCGCCGGCGTTCGATCAGCTGCCGCAGTGACGCCTCGAGCGTGGCCGGATCACAGCGGCGCACCAGGTTCTCGGCCAGCACGCGCGATACGTACGGCAGCGTTGCATAGGCGCCGGGCTGCAGCGCGTCGACGGCGGCGCGCGCGTCGAAATAATCCAGGGAGGTGCCGGCAAGCGGCTTGCGATGGTTGGTATTCATGGGCTGGCTGTACAAAGGGCGGGCCGGGTGCCGCCGCAGGGGCGGGCAAGGCCTGCGACCGGCAATGCCGGCCGCAGGAGGTAGCGCATGCGCCGGTCAAGCACGCTTGTCGATCGGCACGAAGGCCTGGTCTTCCGGACCTGTGTAGTTCGCGCTGGGACGGATGATCTTGCCGTCGATGCGCTGCTCGATGATGTGCGCGCTCCAGCCGGCGGTACGGGCAATCACGAACAGCGGCGTGAACATCGCCGTCGGCACGCCCATCATGTGGTAGCTGACCGCACTGAACCAGTCCAGATTGGGGAACATCTTCTTGATGTCCCACATCACCGACTCCAGACGTTCGGCGATGTCGTACATCTTCATGCTGGACTGTTCTTCGGACAGCTCACGGGCCACGTCCTTGATCACCTTGTTGCGCGGGTCCGATACGGTGTACACGGGGTGGCCGAAACCGATCACCACTTCCTTGCGCTCGACGCGGGCCTTGATGTCGGCCTCTGCCTCATCGGGGCTGTCGTAGCGCTTCTGCACCTCGAACGCCACTTCGTTGGCGCCGCCGTGTTTGGGGCCGCGCAGCGCACCGATGCCGCCGGCGATGGCGCTGTACATGTCGCTGCCGGTACCGGCGATGACCCGGCAGGTGAAGGTCGAGGCGTTGAACTCGTGCTCGGCATACAGCACCAGCGAGGTGTGCATCGCCTTGACCCACGATTCCTGCGGCTTTTCGCCGTGCAGCAGATGCAGGAAGTGACCGCCGATCGAATCGTCATCGGTTTCCACGTCGATGGCGCGGCCGTTGTGGCTCCAGTGATACCAGTAGAGCAGCATCGAACCCAGGCTGGCCATCAGCTTGTCTGCGATGTCCCGCGCGCCCGGATGGTTATGGTCGTCCTTCTCCGGCGCCACGCAGCCGAGCACCGACACGCCGGTGCGCATCACATCCATCGGGTGGGCCGAGGGCGGCAGCTCCTCCAGCGCGGCCTTCACCGCGGCCGGAATGCCGCGCAGTGACTTCAACTTGGCCTTGTAGCCCTTCAGTTCGGCGCGCGTGGGCAGCTTGCCGTGCACCAGCAGATACGCGATTTCCTCGAACTCACTGGTGGTGGCCAGATCCAGGATGTCATAGCCGCGATAGTGCAGGTCATTGCCGCTGCGGCCAACGGTGCACAGGGCGGTGTTGCCGGCAGCCGTGCCGGACAGCGCAACCGACTTCTTCGGCTTGAAGGTCGGGGTGGCAGTCGTATCGTTCATGTTTTCCTCCAAAAACGTGATGGTGCAGATTACTGCTTATTTCTTTGCGGCGAACAGCGCATCGAGCTGCTGCTCGTAGGCGTGGTAGCCGATGCGGTCGTACAGCTCCTCACGGGTCTGCATGCGCTCGAGCAGGTCGCGCTGATGGCCCTGGCGGCGGATGGTCTGGTAGACATCCTCGGCGGCCTTGTTGGAAGCGCGGAACGCGGACAGCGGGAACAGCTGGATTGCCACACCGGCCGAGGCCAGCTCATCGCGGGTGAACAGCGGCGTCTTGCCGAACTCGGTGATGTTGGCCAGCACCGGTACCTGGACTGCATCGACAAAGCGACGGTAGGTAGCCAGGTCGTATGCCGCCTCGGCGAAGATGCCATCGGCCCCGGCCTCGACACAGGCGATGGCGCGTTCGATGGCCGCGTCCACACCATCCACCTGGATGGCGTCGGTACGCGCGATCAGGAAGAAATCCGCATCGGTCTTCGCATCGGCGGCGGCCTTGACCCGATCCGCCATCTCGCCCTGCGACACGATTTCCTTGCCGGGGCGGTGGCCGCAGCGCTTGGCGCCAACCTGGTCCTCGATGTGGCAGGCGGCGGCGCCGGCCTTGATCAATGACTTCACCGTGCGCGCGATGTTGAAGGCGCTGGGGCCAAATCCGGTATCGATGTCCACCAGCAGTGGCAGGTCGCAGACATCGGTGATGCGGCGCACGTCGATCAGCACGTCTTCGAGCGTGTTGATGCCCAGGTCCGGCAGGCCCAGCGAGCCGGCGGCCACGCCGCCACCTGACAGATAGAGGGCGCGGTAGCCGGCACGTTCGGCCAGCAGCGCATGGTTGGCGTTGATAGCGCCAATCACCTGCAGCGGCGATTCGGCTGCCAGCGCCTGGCGGAAGCGGGCCCCGGCGGTCGGGTTCGAAGTAGCGGTAGCACTCATGCGGCAATCCATTGTGTGGGTCGATGTGTTCAACGCAAACGCCGTGCCAACGCCAAGCCATTGATTCCATTGATGGCAAAGCACGCCCAATCTGAAACAATGAAACATTGAAACGGATGTATCATGAAACATCATGATCCGACGGCGCACCGCACACCATGGACGCTTCTCTGCCCTTCCGTAATGCCGAAAACGACATCGCTCGACCCACCATCTGGACGGTCAGCGTCTCCCGGCTGACCGGACTGCTGCGCGATGTCATCCCGGAGTTCGATGGGCGCGCACGCTTCGAACAGATCAACCTCGGTTTCGAGGAAGCCGTGCAGGTGATCGGCCAGCGGCTGCGGCGCGAGCACTGCGATGTGGTCATCGCCGGCGGTTCGAATGCCGCCTGGCTGCGCAGCCGGTTGGAGGTACCACTGGTGCCGATCCAGGCCAACGGCTTCGACCTGATGGAGGCGCTGGCCCGCGCACGCCGGATCGCCCCGCGCATCGGCCTGGTCACCCATGCCACCGACGTGCCGACGTTCGACAGCTTCCAGCGCAGCTTCGGGCTGGAGATCGAGCACCGTCGCTTCATCACCCGCGAGGACGCGCGCGACTGCATTGCCGACCTGCGCGCCAACGGCATCCAGGTCATCGTCGGCACCGGCATGGCCATCGACCTTGCCGAACAGGTTGGCCTGCCCGGCGTGCTGCTGTACTCGGCCGACTCGGTGCGCCATGCCTTCGAACATGCCCTCGAGCTGACCCGCACGCTTGCCCGGTCCAGCGACCGGCCCAGGCGCAACCACCGCCGCAGCGCGCGCGACAGTGCGATCGCCCTGCTCGGTGACAGTGCTCCGATGCAGCAGGTGCGCGACCAGATCGCGCTGTACGCGCCGCACCAGAGCACCGTGCTGATCACCGGCGAAACCGGCACCGGCAAGGAGCTGGTGGCGCGCCAGCTGCACGCGGCCAGCGGACGGCGTGGCCGTTTCGTCGCCATCAACTGCGGCGCGATCAGCGAGTCGCTGCTGGAGTCGGAGCTGTTCGGCTACAGTGACGGCGCGTTCACCGGCGCCCGTCGCGGCGGCCGTACCGGCCTGGTGGAAGCCGCCGACGGCGGCACCTTGTTTCTGGACGAGATCGGTGAACTGCCGCTGCCCCTGCAGACCCGGCTGCTGCGTGTACTGGAGGAGCGCGAGGTGCTGCGCGTGGGTGCGACCGAACCGACGGCGGTGGACCTGCGCGTGGTGGCCGCCACGCTGCAGTCACTTGAGCAGCGCGCGCAGGCGGGTCAGTTCCGTGTGGACCTTTACTATCGTCTTTCTGCGTTGCGGATCGCCCTGCCCGCCCTGCGCGAGCGGCGCGAGGATATTGCCGGGCTGGTTGACCACTTTTTCCAGCAGCTGCGCGGCGTACCCGCACCGCTGCAACCCGGCGCGATGCAGCGCCTGGAAAACGCAGCGTGGCCCGGCAATGTGCGTGAACTGCGCAATCTGATCGACCGTCTGCGCATCCATTGGCAGCCCACCGAGGGATCGCTGGACGCCGCCCGGCTGCTGCTGCTCGCCCCTGAACTGGGGCCGGCGGCCGCTCCCTCGCAGGCGGTGCAGGGCAGCGGCCGACGCCCTGACGTTGCCCGCCTGCAGCATCTGCTGCAGGCCCACCGCAACGACCGCGAAGGCATGGCGCAGGCCTTGGGCGTCTCCCGCACCACCCTGTGGCGATGGCTGCGGGCCGCAGGACTGGGCTGAGCGACACGCGCGCCGATGCCGCTCAGCGCGCCCGGCGCCTCTCCAGCGCCAACCGTCCACTGCCGGCTACGGCGATCCATGACAGCAGCACCGCCAGCACGACCTCACTCAGGTAGAAGAACCAGCTCAGCCAGTCCAGCACCCCCAGCCCGGCGGGAATCCTGCCGACGCCATCGGTGAGCGCGGCGACCACACAGATCGCGGCCAACAGCAGCGACGCGGGGCGGCTGAGCAGCCCCAGCACCAGCAGACCCCCGGCAATCCATTCGATGGTGCCGAGCACCGGCGCGGCCATCACCGGCAACGGAATGCCGGCGTCGATCAGCGTGTGCACCATGCGCTCGCGGCCCGGCACGGTAAATACCTTGTTCCAGCCGGAAACACAGAACATCACCCCGGCCACCAGCCGCGCCGCCAGCAGCAGCCACCCTTCCGCGCCGGAACGCGCCGGCATCACCTTGAACAGTTCGCCCAAGCGCTTCATACCGCACCACCTCACCGAAAAAGACGCACTGTGCCCGGCGCGCCCAAACCTTCGCTGAAGCCAGCCAAGGCATACGCGTCAGCACCCCGCCGGCGCTGCGGAGCGCTGTTTCATGGGTACAGCAGGCGTACGCTCCATTGGCCATCGACGCCTGCTTCATAGCACCAGCGTTCATGCAGACGGTACTGCGCGCCATACCAGAACTCCATCCGCGCCGGCACCACGCGCAGTCCGCTCCAGCCCGCCGGGCGCGGCACGTCCTGCCCGTCAAACCGGGCGTCGGCGTCGGCCACGGCCGCCTCGAACGCCTCACGCGAGGCCAGCGTACGCGACTGCTGCGAGGCCCAGGCACCGATCTGGCTCATCCGCGGGCGCGAAGCGAAATACGCATCGGCCTCGGCATCATCCACCTGCTCCACCCGTCCCTCGATGCGCACCTGGATGCCCGCTTCGCGCAGGCTGCGCCACAGGAACAGCAGCGCCGCCTGCGGATTGGCCCGCAGGGCACGGCCCTTGTCACTGTCCAGGTGGGTATAGAACACGAAGCCGCGCGCATCGAACGCCTTGAGCAGCACGGTGCGTGCCGCCGGCCTGCCGTCTGCATCGGCGGTGGCGACGGTCATCGCGGTCGGGTCGATCTCACGGGAGTTCTTCGCCTCTTCGAACAGCTCGGCAAAGGTCTGCAGCGCCTGCGCATACACATCATTCATTGAAGCACTTCCTGACACGGACTGCGCTATTGTGGCGCCATGGTCGCCCCCGCGTACATGCCCAAGGAAAAAGGCTTCCCGCCCACGCTGGTGGACCAGGCGCTGGACGATGCACTGGCCTCCAGCGCGGCGGTGCCGGTGCTGGCCCTCAGTGGACTGCAGGGCAGCGGCAAATCCACCCTCGCCAGGCAGATGGTGCAGCGCGCCCGGATGAGGGGACTGCACGCAGCCACGCTCAGCATCGATGATGTTTACCTGCCGCGCGTGCACCGCCAGCGTCTCGCCCGCACGGTCCACCCGCTGCTGGTCACCCGGGGTCCGCCGGGCACGCATGATCTGCCGCTGGCCCATGAGGTGTTCGATGCCGTGCAGAGCAGACGGCCGATCGCGCTGCCGCGTTTTGACAAGCTGGCCGATGAGCGGCTGCCCACCACACAGTGGCCACGTGTGCAGCGCCCATTGGATCTGCTGGTATTCGAGGGCTGGTTTCTCGGCACCCCGGCCGAGCACGATGAAGCTGCGTTGCAGGAACCGCTGAACGCGCTGGAGCGCGAGGCCGATGCGGACGGCGTATGGCGCCGGTGGTGCAATGCACGTCTGGCCGGCGACTACCCCGCTCTATGGCAGCGCTGTGATCGGCTGTGGTTTCTGCAGCCGCCAGGATTTGCCGTCGTGCCGCGATGGCGCTGGCAGCAGGAACAGGCGCTGCAGGCGGCCCAGCCTGGGCGGAGCGGAATGACCCGCCCGCAGCTGGAACGTTTCGTCCAGTACTACGAACGGGTCAGTCGGCTGGCGCTGCGCAGCCTGCCGTTACTTGCTGATCGCGTGGTGCCGCTGGACGGCGAGCGACGCGTAGCAGACGGACGGGCAGCAGAAGTCAATCCACCAGGAACGTCACCCGCAGATTGACGCGCCACTCGCGGATGCTGCCATCGGCTGCCGTCACCACCTTGGTTTCGTTGATCCAGGCGCCCTGGATGTTCTTGACCGTTTCGGCGACCTTCTTGAGGCCGGTACGCACCGCTTCTTCCACACTGGTGCTGGAAGAGGCGTTGACTTCGATGATCTTGGCAACCGTCATTCGCGTGTTTCCTGCTGTGCGCGGGCCATTCCCGCCGTCCCGACGTTGACGTGAAGGATGTAAACAGCGCGCCACAGTGGCGTTAGCGCGGATGTGGACGTGCGCGGTCGGATCAGGACCGCAGTCAGGCTCAGCGCGCATCGGCGCGCGCCTGCGGCTGCGCGATCTGACGCCATCGCACTGCGGATCAGACATGCGGCCACCGGCCCGATTCAGATTCAATTAAAACCATCACCTCCAGGCACGGCTTCCAGCCCCCTGTGGCCTGGCGGGGATCGCCACGGCTGTTGTCGCGGTCGAATGCAGTCAACCATCCGGTTTCCATCCGCCACCTCAGCCGCCTCTCCAATGGATCCCCTGAGCGAGCCACCCCGTTCCGCCAGCACCCTCGACGACCTGCGCAGGCGCCTGCGCAAGGCGTGGGCTGCAAGCACCCGCCACAACGAACGCCACGCGCACCACATGGCGCAGCACCTCAGAAAGGCCGACAAGGTCCGCCATCCCGGCAGTGCAGCAATGAAGACCGGCTCGCTGCAGGCGGGTCTGGAAACCGGACTGCCCGGCCTGTCGTTCGGGGTGCAGGTTTCGGCCGGACTTGCGCGCTCGCAGGGACTGCAGACCTACGCAACGCTGGAAGTGGCCAGCGCGGTCAGCCACACCTTCAGCGCGCGCGGCGGCGGCGAAATCAATGTTGCAGCCGGCGTGGTGCGCATCGGCGCCGAGGGCGGTTACGTGCACAGCCGGACCGATGCCCTGGCCGCCGATTCGCCGGAGCACCATGCGCACCTGCAGGCCGACGCCGCAGTGCGTGCGGTCACCCGGCGCAGGGGTTGGCGTGACCGCCTGCGCTCGATCTTCGGCCTGAAACCACGCGCGCACGACGTCGACGCGCATCGTCGCCTCGAGCTGCTGCTGCAGCACCCGCAGGCGCGGGACGCCGCGCCGGAGCTGTTCGACACTGCGGCCCTGCCACGCCCCCCTACGCCGGTGGCGCCAGCCATCACGGTGGTGGTGGACAGCACCACATACGATCTGCAGGGTACGGCGGCAGCCCTGGGACTGGACGGCTCGGTCAGCGGGTCGCGCAACGCCACCGATGTGAGCCTGGATATCCCGGTCTGGCTGCCCGCACATACGTTGTCGGCCACCGAGCATGCGGTGCTGCTGCCGGCCATGATGCAGCGACTGCAGCGATCTTTCGGCCAGTCCACTGGCCGCAACGGGCACTCGGCGGCGGCGCAGGCGCGCGCGCTGTTCGCTGAACCGCCTGCGGGTGCTGTGGCCCTCACCCCGGCCTGCCGCCTGCTGGATGCGCTTGAGACCGAGTTCGAACATCTGCAACAGCTGGCACGGGTCCGTGCCAGTGGGATCGAGCGCACGCAGGTCGATGCGATCGAGGCCAGCCTGTTCCGCGACTGGGGCGCCGGCTCGCTGCGCGAAACCTTGACCCGCCTGCATCAGACTGCAGAGACCCTGATGCTCGCCCTGGACCCGCGCCACGCAGGGGGCACGGCGGACGGCGTGGAGGCGCATGCGCGGCTTGGCGTTCTGCTCACCGCGATCCACGACGGCTTCGGCAGGGAGTTCGGCCCGGGCGCGCTGCTCGATCTGTACGCCTCCCAGCCGGCCGAGCAGCACTCGCGCAGCACCACCTATCGCTTGAGCGGCGGCTACGGGGCGCACGGCCTGGGCGCCGAGGCCGGCCTGCAGGTCAGCGTCGGACGTGAAGAAAACTACAACCCGATGCGCCACGGCCGCTTCATCGAAGTGGCGATCAACGGCAGCGGTCAGTTCGATCCAGCGCGCCTGACACGCAGCGTGGCCAGCCTGGCAGGTGAGCCGGCAGGCCGCATCGCGCAGGTGATGACACCTGCGATCGGCGCTGGCGCCCGCGCCGATGCCACGGTGACCACGCGCAGCTTCAAACCCGATTACCTGCGCGAGGCCGCGTTTTCCGCGCGGGACAATGCCTTCGGTCTCGAGCAGATTCGTGCCCAGTACAGCCGCAGCGGCGGGCTCCATCCCAGTGCCCGCCTGCCCGTGGCGCCAGGTCTGACTATCGCGCTCGGCGGCGGAGGCGCACATGCCACCACGCGTGCGTTCGCTCCGGACAGCTTCGGCGACAGCTTCTGGGGGGCTTCGCTGGTGCGCTATGCCGCCATGCAGGGGCAAAGCCATCAGCACCGCGATCCATGGCAACGCATGGTCAACGACCACGCGCCCTCACTGCTGAAGCAGGCACAGGCATTGGCGGCAGACCAGGGCAGCAGTCGCCGGCAAGCCGAATACTGGATGGCCAGATCACCCTCTGCCGACGACGCGCGCGATCGGCAGCGGCTCGACGCGCTGGTCGCGCTCTGCAGAGAGCAGCCGCTTCCGCGCGATCCCCAAGCTCCCCGCTCGGCAACGGTCCTGGCGGGCCTGAAGGATATCTACGACCAGATGGCCGCCGGCATGGCCGCCGAACAGGCCCGGTCGCCGCTGATGGGCGCGCTCGCCCTGCGCGACGGCCCCGGTGTGCGGCCTGCCACGCGCGGCATGTCGCGCTGACGCGTCAGGGTCGGCGCACCCATGCGACCCGGCGCTACAGCGCCGGGGAGCCTGGCCGCGTGCCCGGAGGTGGTAGCATCAGCGTCGATGAATCCTGCTCCGAACCTGATCCTGATCGGCCCGATGGGCGCTGGCAAGACCTGCATCGGCCGCCGTCTGGCCGAGCGCTTCACGCTGCGTTTCGTCGACGCCGACCAGGCCATCGTCGATACCGCCGGCGCCAGCATCGCGAGCATTTTCGAACACTCCGGCGAGGCCGGTTTCCGCCAGTATGAGCATCAGGTACTGACCGGGCTGCTGCAGCACAGCGGCCAGCTGATCTCCACCGGCGGCGGTGCGGTGCTTGACGCGCGCAACCGTGAGCAGATGGCGCGGCGTGGCTTCATCGTGCACCTGCATGTCAGTGTGCCGGTGCAGCTGGAACGACTGGCGCGCGACAAGGTGCGGCCGCTGCTGCAACGCCCTGACCGCGAGCAGGTGCTCACCACCCTGGCTGCCCACCGCGACCCGCTGTACCGCCAACTGGCCGACCTTTCCCTTGATACCGACGCGCACACCGCTGCCGATGCCACCGCCCACCTGGTGGTGCGGCTGGCGCAGCAGTGGCAGCGACAGGACCTGCCCGCATGACCCCCACCTCCCCGCTGAAGGTCGCCGTTGGTGGCGCCCAGCCCTATTCCATTGCCATTGGTCCCGGCGTCCTCGGGCAGGGCGCCGCACTGGCCGCCCATGTGCGTGGCCGCCACGTGCTGCTGCTCAGCGACAGCGAGGTGGCCCCGCTCTATCTCGACACCCTGCGCACCTGCCTGCTTGCCGCGCGCCCCGACCTGGAGATCGGCCAGTACGTGCTGCAGGCCGGCGAAGCCTCCAAAACCCTGCAGGAGTTTGCCAACGTCATCCAGGCGCTGGCGGCGCTGGGGGCCACCCGCGATGCCTGCGTGTTCGCGCTGGGCGGCGGCGTGGTCGGTGACCTCGGTGGCTTTGCTGCTGCCTGCTGGATGCGCGGTGTGGACTGCGTGCAGCTGCCTACTTCGCTGCTGGCCATGGTGGATTCCTCGGTGGGCGGCAAGACGGCGGTGGACATCCCGGCAGGCAAGAACCTGGTCGGCGCATTCCATCCGCCACGCGCCGTGTTTGCCGACACCTCCGTGCTGGCGACGTTACCGCCACGCGAGCTGCGAGCCGGCCTTGCCGAGGTGGTCAAGTACGGCGCGCTCGGCGATGCAGGCTTCCTCGCCTGGCTGGAGCAGCATGCCGAGGCCCTGCTCGCCGGCGACCAGGCCGCGCTGGCCGAAGCCATTGCGTGCAGTTGCACGCACAAAGCGGCCATCGTCGAACGTGATCCGCTGGAGAAAGGCGAGCGCGCCCTGCTCAATCTCGGCCACACCTTCGGCCATGCCATCGAAACCGAACAGGGCTATTCGGCGCCTGGCCGCGATGCGCTCAATCACGGCGAAGCAGTAGCAGTGGGCATGGTGCTGGCGGCCGCGCTGTCCGCGCGTCTGGGCCTGGCCGACGCTGCAGACGCCCAGCGCCTGCAGCAGCTGCTGCTGCGGCTGCAGTTGCCGGTGCGCATCCCCGCCGGGTTGGACCCGCAGGCGCTGCTGGCGCGGATGCGCCTGGACAAGAAGAACGTCGCCGGTCAGCTGCGGCTGGTGCTGTGGCGGGGCGTCGGCCGCGCCGAGGTGATCAGCGGCGTGGACGAGGCCGACGTGCTTGCGGTGCTGGCCGCCGGCTGAGCCGGCATGCGCTGCGGACGGCCCAGCCACACCCGGGCCGCTACAATTGGCCGACCGATGCATCCGTTTTCCGAAGGAACGCCAACCGTGACCCCTCCTCTTCGCAATGATCGTCTGCTGCGCGCCCTGCGCCGCGAACCGGTGGACCAGACCCCCGTCTGGCTGATGCGCCAGGCCGGCCGCTACCTGCCCGAGTACCGCGCCACGCGCGCCAGGGCCGGCAGCTTCCTGGCCATGGCCAAGAACCCGGAGATCGCCTGCGAAGTCACCCTGCAGCCGCTGCGCCGCTTCCCGCTGGATGCGGCGATCCTGTTTTCCGACATTCTCACCGTGCCCGACGCGATGGGGCTGGAGCTGTACTTCGTCGAAGGTGAAGGTCCCAAGTTCCGCCATCCGGTGCGCGACGAGGCCGCCATCGCGCGGCTGGGCGTGCCGGACATGGAGCAGGACCTGGGCTATGTGATGGATGCGGTACGGGTAATCCGCCGTGAACTGGACGGCCAGGTGCCGCTGATCGGTTTCTCCGGCAGCCCATGGACGCTGGCCTGCTACATGGTCGAGGGCGGCGGCAGCAAGGACTTCGCACGCATCAAGGCGATGGCCCTGAACCATCCCCAGGCACTGCACCGCCTGCTGGAGGTCACCACCACGGCGGTCATCGCCTACCTGGGCGCGCAGCGCGCGGCCGGTGCGCAGGCCCTGCAGGTCTTCGATACCTGGGGTGGCGTCCTTTCGCCCGCCATGTACCGCGAATTCTCGCTGCGCTACCTGCAGCGCATCGCCGCAGAGCTTGACCGCGGCCAGGGCAGCGAACGCACCCCGCTGATCCTGTTCGGCAAGGGTACCGGCCTGCATCTGGAAGCACTTTCGCAGACCGGGGCCGATGCCCTCGGCCTGGACTGGACGCTGGACCTGGAGACCGCGGTGTCCCGCACCGGCGGCCGTGTCGCCCTGCAGGGCAACCTTGACCCGACCACGCTCTATGCCAGCCCGGAGCGCATCACCCACGCGGTCGGCCAGGTGCTCGACAGCTACGCCGCCGGCAACGGCGGCTCGCGCGAGGGGCATGTGTTCAACCTTGGCCACGGCATGTCGCCGGACATGGACCCGGCGCACGTGCAGGTACTGGTCGATGCCGTTCATGCCCTGAGCAGGCGCTGAGGCCCTGCCCTACCCGAGGTCACGGCGGCTGTTGATCGCGCCGTGATCGTCGTTGCGCGATCATCCTGTCCCCCGCTGCAGAAGAGTTGCCCGATGTCCGCCCCCTACGCCACGATCCGCCCCCTGCTCTGGCTGGTGTCGCTGGCGATCTTCATGCAGATGCTTGATGCCACCATCGTCAACACGGCATTGCCGGCAATGGCGCGCAGCCTGGGCGAAAGCCCGCTGCAGATGCAGTCGGTGGTGTTCAGCTACGCATTGGCGGTGGCAACCTTCATTCCCGCCTCGGGCTGGATCGCCGACCGCTACGGCACCCGGCGTACCTTCCTGGCCGCCATCGTGCTGTTCACCCTCGGCTCGCTGGCCTGTGCCCTGGCGCAGCAGCTGGGCCAGCTGGTGGCTGCGCGCGTGCTGCAGGGCATAGGCGGGGCGATGCTGCTGCCGGTGGGGCGGCTGGCGGTGATGCGCTCGGTGCCGCGCGAGGATTTCCTGCGCGCGATGAGCTTCATCGCCATTCCCGCGCTGATCGGGCCGCTGATCGGCCCGACCCTGGGCGGCTGGCTGGTCGAGATCGCCAGCTGGCACTGGGTCTTTCTGATCAACCTGCCGATCGGGGTGCTCGGGTTACTGGCCGCGACCCGCATCATGCCCGACCATTACGCTGCCCGTCAGGTGAAGTTCGATCTGCGCGGCTACGTGATGCTGGCCTTCGGCATGGTCGCGCTGTCGCTGGCACTGGACGGCATCTCCGCCGTCGGAACGCCGCACGCCCTGGTGATGCTGATGACGCTGGCCGGTCTGGCCGCGCTGGTGGGTTACTGGCTGCACGCGGCCAACGCGACAGCTCCCCTGTTCTCACTGGCCCTGTTCCGCGTGCCCAGCTATCGCATCGGCATTCTGGGCAACCTGTTCTCGCGCATCGGCAGCAGCGCGATGCCGATGCTGATCCCGCTGCTGTTGCAGGTGGGCCTCAGCCTGGGCCCGATGACCGCCGGCCTGATGATGGTGCCGGTGGCCGCCGCCGGCATGGTGTCCAAGAAAGCCGCGGTCAGGCTCGTGGAACGGTACGGCTATCGGCGCGTGCTGATGGTCAACACCGTGCTGGTGGGCATTGCGATGGCCAGCTTCGTGCTGATGACCCCCGACCAGCCGCTGGCGTGGCGGCTGGTGCAGCTGGCCCTGTTCGGCGCGGTCAACGCCCTGCAGTTCACGGTCATGAACACCGTGACCCTGCGCGATCTGGATGCTGAATCGGCCAGCGCCGGCAACAGCCTGCTGTCGATGGTGATGATGCTGGCCGCCGGCTTCGGTGCCGCCGCCGCCGGCAGCCTGCTGGCCGCCTTCGGCACCCATCTGGACGCCCACAACGCCACCGCCGCCCTGCATGCCACCTTCATCTGTGTCGGCGCCATCACCCTGACCTCGACGCTGATCTTCTGGCAGCTCCCCGACACCGGCCCCGAACCCCGCGAGGTCGAAGAAGTCGCCGAGTAAGCGGCTACGGGCGCGGCAGCGCAAAGCCAACGTCAAGAGCGTGACGACCAACGGTCGTCACCTACCGACAACCCCGCCCAGCGAGCACTGTTGCTGTTGCTGTTGCTGTTGCTGTTGCTTGAAGCGGGTGACGGGCGGCAGCGCAAAGCCAGCGTCAAGGGCGTGACGACCAACGGTCGTCACCTACCAAAGCAGTTGCCGTCCATCGTGATCTGTCGAAGGTGGGGCGGTGCGGGTTCGTGGGGGTGTCGAGCGCCATGGATGGCGCGAAACAAGGCCCGCAGGACGCAGTTGTTGCCGTCCCCCGCGAACCCGCAACACCCCGCCAGCTCGCAGAGCCCCGCCCAGCCAGCGCTGCTGCTGTTGCTGTTGCTGTTGCTGTTGCTGTCGCTTGAAGCGGGTGACGGGCGTCAGCGCAAAGCCAACGTCAAGAGCGTGACGACCAACGGTCGTCACCTACCGAGGGTGACGGGCGGCAGCCCGTCAGCGCCCCATCGCCCGGGCAATCGCCGCCGCCAGCAACTCCCCGGTCACCGGCTTGCGCAGGAACCCCTGCATGCCCGCCTCGGCCACCCGCTCAGCCAGATCCGCATCGGTCCGCGCCGTCACCGCCAGCAGCGGCAACCCGTAGCCCTGATTGCGCAGATGCATCGCCAGATCGAACCCGCTCAGGCCCGGTAGATCCAGATCCAAAAGCCCCAGATCGAATGCACCGCTGACCATCTCCCTCAGCGCGGCCAACGCATGCTCCGCATGCACGACCTCATGACCACGCGCGCGCAGCAACCCGGTCACCACGTCGGCCACCGTCGGATCATCTTCCACCAGCAGCAGCCGCAAGCCCACATCGGCCTGCACCAACGGCGAAGCTTCGGCCATCGGCGCGGGTGCTTCCAGCGGCGGCGCCTCGGCCAGCGCCAGTGGCAATCGCACGGTAAAACACGTGCCGCGGCCAAGCTGGCTTTCCACGGCGATGGTCCCGCCCATCGCCTGGACCAGCTCCCGGCTGATCGCCAGGCCCAGTCCACTACCGCCGTACTGTGCAGCAGTACGTGCGCCATCGCCCTGCTCGAACCGGCGGAACAGCCGCTTCTGCTGCTCGCCTCCAATGCCCGGCCCCGTGTCCTCCACCTCGAAACGCAGCCCCGTCCCGCCCGGACCCGGCCTGGCGCGTAGCGTCACCTGCCCGCGCTGGGTGAATTTGAGCGAATTGCCGAGCAGGTTCAGCAGCACCTGACGCACACGCAGCAGATCTCCCGTGGCGACGACCCCGACCGGCAAGTCATTTTCGAGCACGAAGCGCAGCTGCTTCTGCTCGGCCAGCGGCGCCATCAGCTGCTGCACATCGGCCAGCAGCAGGTCCAGGGCGAACGGCTGCGACTGCAGCTCCAACCGTCCGGACTCGATGCGCGCCAGATCCAGCGCCTCGTTGACCAGCAGCAGCAGATGCTCACCGGCCATGCGGATCGATTCGGTATAGGTGCGTTGCTGCGGGTCCAGAGCAGACGCCAGCAGCAGCTCGCTCATGCCGAGCACCCCGGTCATCGGCGTGCGGACTTCATGGCCCAGATTGGCCAGGAAGCGGGTTTTTGCCGCCGACGCCTGTTCGGCCACGTCCTGCATGTGCAACGCCATCTGGTAGGCATGGCGGCGCTGCAGGCGGCGCCGGTACAGCCAGGCGAACCAGCTCACCAGCAGCAGGCCAAGCCCGCTGAGCAGCAGCAGGCCGGGCGCGCTGCGCCACCACGGCGGCAGAACCTGGAAATGCAGGGTCTGCACCTTGGACCAGACCTGGTCTGCGCTGCGTGCCTGCACCTGCAGGGTGTAGCGGCCCGGCGGCAACCGGGAGAACACACGCTCGCCATTGCTGTCGCCGTCCACCCAGTCCGGGTCGTACCCGTCCAGGCGGTAGCGGTACAGCACTGCCGCCGCATCGGTAAAGGACAACAGGCGGCTGACGATATGCAGGTCACGGTCGGTATCACCGATCTGGATCTGCGCATCGCCGGTCAACTCAACGACCTGTTCGCCACGGGTCACCTCCACCCGCTCGATCACCAGCGGCGCGGCGTAGGTCGACGGGCGCACGCGCCGCGGGTCGAACACCACCACCCCGGCGGGCGTGCCGGCCACGATACGTCCGCCTTCAGCAAGCAGCGTGTTCTGCCGGAACTCCTGGCTGCGCAGGCCGTCGTGCACGCCGTACAGGCGCACGCGCCCCTGTGCCGGATCCACCCGCAGCAATCCACGCAGGCTGGTCACCCACACGATGCCTTCTTCGTCCTCGAGCAGGCCATTGGCCGCGATGGCCGGGTAGCCCTGGGTGCTGCTGATCACCTGCTGCGCCTGCAGGACGTCGTCCTGCCAGAGATAGCTGGACAGGCGGCCCTCCTGCGACATCCAGACACGGCCACTGCTGGAGATGCTGACCGCCTGCACCGCGGTACCCGGCGCACCCGGTACAGGGACGAACGCGTGCTGCGCCGGTTGCCAGCGCTGCAACCCGTGGCTGCCCATCAACCAGGGCTGGCCGTCGGGACCGCACAACAGGTCGATGTTGAGCTGGCCCGGTGGCAATCCGCCCTGTCCCAGCAGGTGCTGCATCTGCAGCCGCCCGTCCAGGTCTCGTGCCTGCACACCCCCGGTGGAGAGCGTCCAGACGGTGCCTGAACAGATCGCGATGGCGTCGATGTTGCCTTCCAGCGCCGCGTCCTTGCCGGACTCGTCGTCCCAGCGCCGCATCTGCCGCGTATGTGGGTCATAGCGCAGCAGCGTATCGGCCGACCCGATCCAGACCCGGCCCCGCGGGTCTTCGGCCACCGCGCCAAGCCAGTGGGTGCCGTTGACGAACGCGCCATGCTGCTCGATGCGTCCGCTGACCGGGTCGAACCGGTCTAGCGCACCCTGCGTGCCCACCGCCCACACGCCCCCTCCCGCCGACGCCGCGGTACCCAGCACGTAGCCATTGCGCAGCGAAGCCGGGTCATCCTCCAACCGGGACATCAACGAAAACTGCCACCAGCGCGGCAACAGCCGCCACAGTCCCGCATTGCCGCTGGCCAGCCAGACACCTCCTTCACGGTCGGCAAAGGCCCCGGTCCAGTTCGGTCGCACCCGCCCGCGCGAGAGCACGCTGTACAGCGGCACCGGCTGGTAGCGTCCCTGGACGCCCATGCCCAGCCCGGAGCGGGTATCGAGCCAGTAATTGCCCTGGCCATCGTGCAGCATCATGCCCAGCAGCGCATCGCCCTCGGGCAGGGTCCAGGGCAGCGGCTCGAAACGGCCATCTGCCCGACGCACGATGGGCCCGGCGGCCGTGCGGATCCACAGGCTGCCGTCCGGGTCGGTGGTCAGCCCGGTGATGGCAACATGGCCGATGCCCGGCAGCGCCACGCGCTCGAAATCGTGTCCGGTCCAGCGCGCCAGTCCGCGACGGGTGCCGGCCCACAGGCTGCCGTCCACCAGCGTGGCCAGGAAGGGCACCGTGTTGGACGGCAGACTGCGCTCGTTGTCCGGCTCAGGCAGGAAGCGCTGCACCTGGTCATTGCTGTCGATGCGGTACAGGCCGCCTTCGTAAGTGCCGAACCACACCGCGCCATCGGCGGTGGAGGCCAGGCTCCACACCGTATTGCTGGCCATCACCGGCTGGGTCTTGCGATCAAAGAAGGTGCGTTGCCGACGGTCCGGCGACAACCGCACCACGCCGGCGTTTTCCGTGCCCAGCCAGAGACGGTTGCCGGCGTCGGCCAGCACGGTCCAGAACTGGTTGTCGCCCAGACCGTCCTCGGCCCGCCAGACACGGTAGCTGCGCCCATCAAAGCGGGCCAGGCCGTCGTTGGTGGCAATCCAGAGGTAACCGAGCTGATCCTCGGCAATATGGTTGACCGTGCTTGAGGGCAGACCGTCGAAGGCGCTCAGCTGGCGCGGCGTCGGTGGCGCCGGCTGCGCGGCGCCCGGACCGATCGCGCCGGCGATGAGCAGCGCGCCCCCCAGCATCCACAGGCCGCGTGCCAGCCAGCGCCGGGCGCGCGAGGCGGATACGCGATACATCGACACGGCGGCCTGGGGTTCAACGAAGGCAGACATGCTATGGATCATGCCCGATCAGACGATGCCGCGCCCGAAGCGCGCACGGGCAATGGCATCGATCAGCATGTCACCGGTCACCGGTTTACGCAGGAAGCCATCGAATCCGGCGGCCAGAACCTCCGCCTCGGCGTAGGCGTCCGAGCGCGCGGTCACTGCCACCAGCGGCAACTCGTGCCCCTGCGCGCGCAGCTGCCGCGCGATGGCGGTGCCATCGAGCACGGGCAGGTCCAGATCGAGCAGGCCGACGTCGAAACGCCCGGTCGCCACCTCCGACAGCGCGGCCAGCCCATGCACGACATGGACTACGGTGTGCCCACGTGCCCCGAGCAGCCCACTCACGACGTCGGCCACCGTCGGGTCATCTTCCACCAGCAGCACACGCAACGGCGGCAGCATCAAGGCGGGGCTGGCGAGCTCCGCCGCTGGCACCTCGTCCACGCGCCATGGCAGGGGCAGGTAGACCTCGAAGCGGCTTCCCTGGCCAGGCGCGCTGTGCACAGCGATGCTGCCCCCCATGGCCTGGCTCAGTTCCTGGCAGATCGCCAGCCCCAGCCCGCTGCCGCCGTAGCGCGCGGCTCCAGATTGGCCGTGGCCCTGCTCGAAGCGCTCGAACAGGCGTACCTGCTGCTCGGCGCTGATGCCAGGACCGGTATCGAAGACCACGAAGGTGATCCCTGCACCATCGGCACCAGGCTGCGTGTCCAAGCCGACATGGCCGCGTTCGGTGAACTTGATGGCATTGCCAAGCAGGTTCATCAGCACCTGGCGGATACGCATCTCGTCACCGACCACCGCCAGCCCCTGCAATCGCGCACCGCGTTCAAACCGCAGCCCGCGGCGCTGCGCGATGGGCTCCATCAGGCCCTGCACCTGGCACAGCAGTCGACTGATGTCGAAGGTGGTCAGCTCCAGCTGCAACCGACCTGCTTCGATCCGTGCCAGATCCAGCGTGTCGTTGACCAGCCGCAGCAGATGCGTGCCGGCCTTGTGGATCGCATCGGCATAGCCGCGCTGACGCTCGTCGAGCGGCGAGTCGAGCAGGAGCTCGCTCATCCCCAGCACCCCGGTCATCGGCGTGCGCACCTCATGGCCGAGCGTGGCCAGGAAGTTGCTCTTGGCCTGCGAGGCCTGTTCGGCCAGCTGCTGCTTGTGCAGCGTGAGCTGCCACTGCTGCCGTCGCCGCAGCCGCAGCCGCACATACCAGAAGGCCACCGCCAACAGCAGCACGCCGCCGATCGCATACAGCAGCATCGCTGCGCCGCTGCGCCACCACGGCGGCTGCACCTGCACGTGCAGCAGCTTCGAAGCGCCCCAGCTGCCGCTGGCGGTGCGCGCCTGCACTTCGATGCGGTAATCGCCGGCGGGCAGCCGGGAGATCGTGCGTTCGCCATCGGCCCCCTGCACCACCCAGTTGAGGTCATAACCGGGCACGCGGAACCGGTACTGGTTGCCGGGCGGGTCCACGAACGACATCAGCCGCGCGGTGATGCGCAGGTCGCGATCATCCGGCCCGAGTACCACGGTGTCCTTTGGCGGCAACGCCTCCCACTGGGCTGCATCATGACGGCGAACCGCCACCGCGCCCAGGTCAAGCCCCGCCGCCGGCAGTGTTGCATCGGGGACAGCAGGATCGAAGCCGACCAGACCCGTCCGGCTCACGGCCAGCACACGGCCGCGCGCGTCCACGGCCGGCGGACGGCCGGTGAACTCCGCATCGGGCATGCCATCACGCTCGCCATAGCGGCGCAGCTGTTGGGCCGGGATATCCCAGCGCAGCAGACCACGCGGCGTCGTCGCCCACAGCTGGCCATTGCCGCCCAGCACCAGCCCGCCCATGCTCACCGCCGGCACACCCTGCTCTGCCCCGACGCGCTCGCGCAGGGTGAGCGCCAGGCCGTCCCACTCGTAGCGCTCAAGCGCGCCCTCGCGCGCCAGCCAGAGTGTAGTGGCGCTCTCCCAGACAAGGTCATAGATGCTGCCGCGCGAGACCCCGGGCACCGCAACGAACGCGTCGTCCTGCAGCCGCAGCACGCCAAGCCCATCCACCAGCCACGGCTGGCCGCGCGCATCAAACCGGATCTGCTCTACCGGCGAATCCGCATTGCCACGCAGCACGGTAGCCGGAAACTCGCGCAGCACGCGGCCATCGGCGCCACGCTGCTGCACGCCATGATTCATCACCGACACCCACACACTGCCATCAGGTGCCTGCCGCAGCAGGTCGATGCGCTGCCGCATGTCGGCGCCGCCGTGGATCAACCAATCCCGGTAGCGCCCCGTACGTGGATCATAGGCGGTCAGGCGACCGGCACGCCCCAGCCAGAGTGTGCCATCCGGCCGCGGCAGCACCGACCAGATGGCACCGCCACCGACCTGCTCGTCGCTGGCCAGCAGCGCAAGCGTGCCATCGGCACGCAGGCGGTAGACACCGTGCGCGGCACCGACGAAGAAATCATGTCCGTCGCTGGCGGCGGTCAGCAGGTACTGGCTTTCCAGCGGCTTGCCGTCGAGCTGGTACCAGGTGGCAAAGCGCTGCCAGTCCGGCGGCAGATAGGCCACACCCTGGGTGAGCAGGGCGATCCAGATACCCCCTTCGCGGTCCTGCAGCAGATCCAGCACACCGCTCTGTGCGGTGAGGAAGCCGCTGCCGGTATCGGCATCGAGCTGGCGCAGCTGCTGCCCGTTCCAGCGCTGCAGCCCGCTGGAACTGCCCACCCACGCCCCGCCCCGTCGGTCGGCGAGCACCAGGGCCGCATTGGGCTGCTGCCTGCCCAGCCAGGCCAGCGCCTGCACGCTGTCATCCGGGTTGATCTGCAGAACGCCTTCACCGAAGGTGCCGGCCCAGATCCCGCCCTGCGGGTTGCGGCCCAGACGCAGCACTGGCAGGGCGCCGAGGCGGGCGGCGGCCACCCGCTCGAAGCGGGTTCCGTTCCAGCGCACCACGCCGGCCTCGGTGCCAAACCACAGCCGCCCTTGATCATCGACCAGACTGCTGTAGATCGTGTCGCTGGGCAGACTGGCCGGATCGCCGGGCGCATGCCGGAACACGAGCAGGCTGCCATCGGCGCCACGGCGGCAGATGCCGCCACTGCTCGTGCCCAGCCATAACGCGCCTTCGGCCTCGGCCAGGGTCCAGACCTGCCCCTGGCAGACGTCGTTGATGTCGACAATCGGCTGGAAGCGACCGCGCTCACGGTCCATGCGTACCAGGCCGATGCCATTGATGCCGAGCCAGACCGTGTCGTTGCGGTCCACCAGCATCGTCTCGATCTCGTTGCCCGGCAGTGATCCCGGCACCTGGGGATCATGCCGCCAGGCCTGCATCCCTACCCCATCGTAGCGGGCCAGTCCGCCGTCGGTGGCGATCCATATCCCGCCCACGCGGTCCTGGGCCAGGCCCACGACCATGCGCGAGGGCAACCCCTCGGCCATGCCGAAGCGACGCAGCCGTGGCGTCTCCGGCACGTCCAGTGCCGCCGCCTGTGCCGCTTTGGGCCCGCAGAGCAGGAGCAGCAGCAGGACGAACACCCGTCGCCGGCGCACAAACATCGCGAACATGATTTACCCCCTGGTAACCGCCCGATTGTCACACAGGCCTGACGCCGCGTCCCCGCGAGGACGGACACTGCCCATCGCAGCGCGGCCCTGGCCGCGGCGAACATACGATTGCCGCCATGGACTGTTGCAACCGTGGCGCTGCCCGCGAGCGTGCGACCGTGCGTATCATCCCTCCATCGAAACGGAGCTGCCCTGATGCATCGTCCCCTGCTTCCAGCGCTGCTGCTGGGCCTGTTGCCCCTGACCGGCTGGGCCGCTGCGGATACCTATCGCCTGGACCCCGTGCACACCCGCGTGCTGTTCGCCATCGACCACGCCGGGTATTCGCAGGCGCTGGGCACGGTCTCCGGCAGCGAGGGCGTGCTGCGCTTCGACCCGGACCACTGGGAAGCAGCCACGCTCGAGGTCACCGTGCCACTGCAGCGGCTGGAGCTCGGCGACGCCAAGTGGAACCAGGCGACGCTGGCGCCCAACCTGCTCGACGGTGAGCGCTACCCGCAGGCGCATTTCGTATCCACCACCGTCAAGGCCATCGACGAAAACCGTCTGCAGGTGACCGGCCGCTTGACCCTGCGCGGCGTTACCCGCGATGTCACACTGGATGTCAGCTTCAACGGCACCAGGCGATACCCGCTGCCGCCGTTCCGCCGCACCGCCGGTTTTTCCGCCACCACCACGCTCAGCCGCAGTGCGTTCGGCATGACCGCCTGGTCCAGCCTGATCGGCGATGAAGTGCAGCTGCGCATCGAGGCCGAGGCCAGCCTGGACCGCAGCGCCGCCCCCCCTTCCATCGTTCCCAACGGGAGCCACCTGTGAGCGCACGCAATTCCGTCAACCGCTGGGGCCGTGTCAGCCAGAGTCTGCACTGGCTGATCGCCCTGCTGATCCTCGTCCTGGGTGTCGTCGGCCTGACCATGGGTGAGCTGCCCAGGACGCCGAAATACTTCTGGGTCTACACCGCGCACAAATCGCTGGGCATAGCGGTGCTGGTGCTGGTGCTGCTGCGGCTGGGCTGGCGGCTGTACGCGGGTGCGCCCGCGCCGGTGCCCGGCACACCAACCTGGCAGAAACGTATCGCCGGCGCTACCCACGGCCTGCTGTACGCGCTGATGTTCGCCATTCCACTGTCCGGCTGGTTGTACGACTCGGCCAGTGGTCTGCGCCCGTTCCGCTGGTTCGGCCTGGTGGAGGTTCCCAAGCTCAGCGGGCCTGACCCGCAGGTGGTGGCGATCTCCCACGCCATCCACGAATATGGCTTCTGGCTGCTGATCGCCACGGTACTGGCTCACGCCGGTGCAGCGCTCTACCACCACCTTTACCAGCGCGACACCACGCTGGTACGCATGCTGCCACAGGGTTCGCTCACCTCCCGACAGAAGGACTGAACGATGCGCATCAAACTCGCTTCCCCTGCCACCGTCGCCACCGCGCTCGCCGGCCTGCTGGCCACCGCGCCAGTGCTCGCCGCAGACTACGTGCAGGCGCCCGGCGCCGGCTCCAGCCTGGCGTTCGCCACCAGTTACGACGGCGAAGTCTTCGCCGGCACCTTCCCCGGCTTCACCACCCAGCTGAGCTTCGACCCGGCCAATCCCGGTGCGGGCAGACTGGATGTACGCATTCCGCTGGCCGGCGCTAAGAGCGGCAACAGTGACCGCGACGGCACCCTGCAGGGCGCGGACTTCTTCAATGTCGCCCAGTTCGCCACCGCCCGCTACACCGCCACCGGCTTCCGCAAGGTCGGCGACAACCAGTACGCCGCCGATGGCACGCTCGAGCTGCGCGGCGTGAGCAAGCCGGTCACCCTGACCTTCACCTGGACCCCGGGTACGCAGCCGGTGCTGGCCGGCAAGGCCACCGTCAAACGCCTGGAGTTCGGTGTGGGCGGCGGCGACTGGGCTGACACCGGCACCATCCCGGACGAAACCGCGATCAGCACGCGGGTCAAGTTCAACGCCCGCTGACCGGCCAGGCTCGCCGTGCCTGCGGGCACGGCGAGGCATGCCTGTGGTCGCGCGTTGGCTGTAAAGTCCAGTCCACTGCGGCCATCCCGGCCCGTTCATGGACGAGATTTCCCGATGCGCATGATTCACGGCTGCGCGGCTGTGTTGTTGCTGGCCTGTGGCGCTGTGTACGCCAAGGACCCAGCTCCGGTCTACACGCCCTACCCGATCAATGGCAGCACCGCTGCCGAACTCGACGCGCAGATGCAGGCGCTGGGGCCCAGGCAGCATGACGGCGCACGCTATCCCGGCGGAGCGCAATGGCAGATCAGCTGGGAGTACAGCAGTACCGCGCACGGTTCGCAATGCCGTCTTGGCCAACTGCGGGTGAAGCTCAGCAGCAGCATCACCCTGCCACACTGGCAGCAGCGCGCGCAGGCCGACGACGAGCTCGGCGCGGCGTGGGATGCGTTTCTTGTGCAGCTGGAGCTTCACGAGCAGGGGCACGTGCAGCATGGCCGCGAGGCGGCCGAGGACATCCGCAGGGCGCTCACCGGTTTGAGTGGCAGCTGCAGCACGCTGGACCAGCAGGCGGCCGAGCGTGGCAAGCAGATCATCGCCGCTTACAGTCAGCGCGACATCGAGTACGACGCGCAGACCCGCCATGGCCAGACCCAGGGCGCCGTGCTCGCCTACTGAGGCGGTGCGTAGTGACGGGCCATGCCCGTCATGGGCCCGGCGGGGCAGTGCCCCGCTCTACGAGCACAGCAGCCAGGCCTGCACCGTGGCGGTGTCGAACGGCCAGGCCAGCTCCCGGCCATCGCGCGCGTCGCGCAGTACCGGCACCCGCTCACCGTAGCGCTGCTCCAACTCAGGCTGGCCGTCGATGAACACCAGCTCCACACCCGGTGCCCGCGCCCGCGCCAGCACCTCCAGCGCCAGGTCACACAGATGGCAGTCATCACGCTGGTAGAGGATCAACACCGCCGCGCTCCAGGGACTCAAATGCTGCGCCGCATCCAGGGTTGGCGGCGCCAAGCCGCTAGAATAGCGGTCTCTTCCGGTACCCGCAGCACGGCAACCATGGCAGTCAGCACGTTCGACGTTTTCAAGATCGGCATCGGCCCGAGCTCCTCACATACGGTGGGTCCGATGAAGGCGGCCGAGCGCTTCGTGCACCGCTGGCTGCTCGATCCGGGCCGCCTGCAGGACGTCGCGCGTATCCGCGCTGACGTCTACGGCTCGCTGGCGCTGACCGGACGCGGCCACGGTACCGACAAGGCGGTGCTGCTGGGCCTGGAGGGTCAGCGGCCCAACCTGATCGACCCGGACATCATTCCGGCCACACTCGAACGCATCCGCGGCAGCAAGCGTATTCGCCTGATGGGCCAGCATGAGATCGCCTTCGACGAGAAGCGCGACCTTGGCATGAACAAGCGCCAGAAGCTGCCCTATCACACCAATGGTATGCGTTTCACGGCCTTCGATGCCAATGACGAGGTGATTGCCACGCGCGACTACTACTCGGTCGGCGGCGGTTTCGTGGTCAACCAGGACGATGCGGCCGATGATCGCATCGTGCCCGATGAAACCCCCTTGCCCTACCCGTTCAAAAGCGGCGATGAACTGCTGGCGCAGACCGCGCGCAGTGGCCTGAGCATCGCTCAGCTGATGTTCGAGAACGAAAAGAGCTGGCGCAGCGAAGACGAGATCCGCGACAAGCTGCGCGAGATCTGGGCGGCGATGCAGGCCTGTGTGACCCGCGGCATCCGTGAGGAAGGCACGCTGCCAGGCGGCCTGCAGGTCGGTCGCCGCGCCCCGGCGCTGCACCGCGAACTCTCGTCCAAGCCCGAAGCCGCCATGCGCGATCCGCTGACCACGCTGGACTGGGTCAACCTGTACGCCCTGGCCGTGAACGAGGAAAACGCCGCTGGTGGCCGCGTGGTTACCGCGCCCACCAATGGCGCGGCAGGCGTGCTGCCTGCAGTGCTGCATTACTTCGACCGCTTCTGCCCGGGAGCCAACGAACAGCGCGTGTTCGACTTCCTGCTGACCTCGGCAGCGATCGGCATCCTGTACAAGGAAAACGCCTCCATTTCCGGCGCCGAGGTTGGCTGCCAGGGTGAGGTCGGCGTGGCCTGCTCGATGGCCGCTGGCGGCCTGGTGGCCGCGCTGGGCGGCAACCCGAGCCAGATCGAGAACGCGGCGGAGATCGGTATGGAACACAACCTCGGCCTGACCTGCGACCCGATCGGCGGCCTGGTGCAGATCCCCTGCATCGAACGCAACGCGATGGGCGCGGTCAAGGCGATCAATGCTTCGCGCATGGCGATGCGTGGCGATGGCAAGCACAAGGTCTCGCTGGACAAGGTCATCAAGACCATGCGCGACACCGGCCGGGACATGCAGGACAAATACAAGGAAACCAGCCGCGGCGGCCTGGCAGTCAACGTCATCGAGTGCTGAACGCCAGCGGCGCGCACGGCGCGCTCATCCGCCAGCAGGTAAGCTCATCGTCTGACCCGGACCGGTGATTACCCATGCGCCTGCTGGCCGCTGCCCTGATTGCCTGCCTGCCCTTTGCCAGCTGTGCGGCCGATGACTACGGCCCGCGACTGGAAGGTTTCGACTATCCGTGGCCGGTGCACACCTTTGCGCTGGAAAGCCAGCGCCAGCCACTGCAGATGGCCTACCTGGATCTGACACCGCAGGGGTCGCCGAAAGGCGTGGTACTGCTGCTGCACGGCAAGAACTTCTGCGCCGCAACCTGGCAGGAGACCATCACCGCCTTGCTGACTGCAGGTTACCGGGTCATCGCGCCGGACCAGATCGGCTTCTGCAAGTCCAGCAAGCCGGAGGGTTACCAGTACTCTTTCGGACAACTGGCTGCCAACACGCGGGCGTTGCTCGATTCGCTCGGTATCGAGCGTGTGCATGTGGTCGGACATTCGATGGGCGGCATGCTCGCCATCCGTTTTGCGCTGCTCCATCCGCAGCTCACCCGGAGCCTGGCGCTGGTCAACCCAATCGGACTGGAGGACTGGAAGGCACTGGGCGTGCCCTGGCGCAGCGTCGACGCGTGGTATGCCAATGAACTGAACACCAGCTTCGAGAGCATCAAGCGTTACCAGCTGGACGTCTACTATGACGGCCACTGGCAGCCCAGCTTCGAACGCTGGGCCCGCATGCAGGCCGGCATGTATACCGGCCCCGGAAAGCATGCGGTGGCCTGGAGCCAGGCGCTGACCTCGGACATGGTGTTCAATCAGCCGGTGGTCTACGAGCTGCCGCTGCTGCAGGTGCCTACCACGCTGCTGATCGGCCAGAAGGACCGCACCGCGATTGGCCGTGACCGGGCATCGCCGGAACTGAAGACCCGCCTGGGCTACTACCCGAGCCTGGGCAAGGCCGCCGCCGCGGCCATTCCAGGCGCGGAACTGGTCGAGTTCGACGAGCTCGGCCACTCGCCACAGGTGCAGGACCCGGTACGCTTCAACCGCGCCCTGCTGCAGGCACTTGCGCGTACAGAACAGACAGCGCCGCCGCAGGAGAGCCAGCGGCACTGAAGGTCAGGCCGGTCAGTACAGCCCTACCACCGAAAGCCCCTCCACATCCGTATCGCCGATCACCGCCATGTACCACGTGCCGGCGGCGGGACGGATGATCTGCACCGTCTGCGCAGTACCCGGCTTGACCGAGCGATAGTCATTGCTGGCCGCGGAAGGCACCCGGTCATGCGCTGCGTACACGGCTGCCGTGCCGTTGCCACCGTAGGTGCGCAGGCTCAACATGCTGGCGCCGGCCGGCACCTCGATGCGGTACAGCAGCGGCTCTCCGGCCACGGCCGACTGCGCCGTGGCTGCAACCCGGTTGACCAGCAGCTCGCTGGGGTTGTCCGGCAGCGGTTCACCTGCGGCCTGCACGGCCGCCGCCGCATCGACAATACCGGCGCCGATGCTGCGGTTGGTCGGCGGGGTCACCGCGAACGGCCGCGACGTGGTGCGCAGCACCTGGCGGACCTGGAGCGGAGTCAACGGGTCCAGCCCTGCCGTGGCCCGCGCATCCTGCATCAGCGCCACCACCGCCGCCACATGCGGGGCGGCCATCGAGGTTCCCTGCATGCCCACTGTGCGGTCACCGGCCGGACTCGCCTCCGGCGCCTGTGTGCCGTTGTTGCCCAGTGACCAGATGTAGTTGTTGTTCTGGTCGCTGTCCACGTCGTCACCGCCCGGCGCGGCGATATCAACCGCCGGGCCGTAGTTGGAGTAACTGCTGCGCGCCCCTGTGTAGCCGGTGGCGCCCACGGTGACCACGCCACGGCAGCTGGCCGGTGAGAACTGCGAGGCGCTCCTGTTTCTGTTGCCCGCCGCGACCACCACCGTGCTGCCGCGCGCCGTGGCGGCATCGATGGCGGCCTGGGTGACCGGATCATCGGCGCAGCTGCCTGCACCGCCCAGGCTGAGGTTGAGGACTTCTGCCGGTGTCGTGTTGTCCGGCACAGCATCAACCCTGCCGCCCGCAGCCCAGACGATGGCATCGGCGATGTCGGAGGTATAACCGCCACCGGTACCCAGCACCCGCACCGGCTGCACCTTCGCGTTGTAGGCCACGCCTGCGGTGAACCTGCCGTTGTTGGTCACCGCGGCCACCGTGCCGGCGACGTGGGTGCCGTGGAAGCTGCTGGCGCGGCCCGGCGTCCAGTCACCGGGGTCATGGGCGTCCGGATCCCGACCATCACCATCGTTGCCGACCTCTGGATCGTGGATGAAGTCATAGCCGGGCACCAGGTTGGCCGCCAGATCTGCATGATCCAGATAGCCGGTGTCCAGCACGGCGACCACCACGCCGGTACCCGTGGCTGCATCCCAGGCCTGCGGTGCGCCGATACCGCTGACTGGATGCTGGTAATGCCACTGATACGGGTAGTGCTCGTCGTCAGGCGTGACATCCAGCGCGTATTTGCGTGTATCCAGCTGGGCGTACTGCACATCGGGATCGCTGCGCAGCTGTACCAGCACCGCTGCGGCCTGCACCGCCGACAATGCCTGCGGTGCCTGCAACAGGTCGGCGCCCACGGCCAGCCGCCGCAGCAGGCGGGTGTTGCCGGCGCTGCGCTGCATGCCAGTGACGCCAGCGCGGAGCAGTGCCTGATCCACCACGGTGGTGACCGACCGGGCCGCGTTGCGGTTGCGGACGGCCTCACCGGAACGCAGCTTGACGATCAGTCGGGGGCTCGCGTCGCTGCCCTGCATCGGGGCAGCCATGGGGCTGGGGCGCACCACCGGCGCCGCGTCAGCCGCTGCGGCGGCACCTGCACTGGCGACACTGATGATCGCCACGGCCAACGACAGACTGCGCGACAGCCGCGAGGGGGGCGTCGCCACTGAGGGTTTGATTGATTTCATGAGGTTCTCCACTCCGTACAGCACCGGGATGACCTGCGCGCTTCGGCAACGCGCAGGCAACGAAAAGAGCGCACGCGCTCAGCGGACGATGCCGAGCACGCTGACATCGCCGAACCTGGACTGTCCTTCGACGGTGACAGTCCAGGTGCCCGCCGCCGGTTGCCGGACAGAGATGGCCTGGACCGTGCCTGGCCTCGTCGAGCGCAGAACCGCGGCACCTGCCGGCGGCGCAGCCTCCAGGCTGACGGCGCCGTTGCCTCCCAATGTGCGCACGTTCAGGCTGCCGGCCGCCGCAGGGACCTCAAGGGTGTAGACCAGACGCTGCCCCTGCGCGCCGTTCTGGCCGGTCAGCGCAACACCGCTCTGCAGCACGGGCTTGGGCAGGTCAGGCAGCGCATTGCCGATGGCCAGCTGCACCGCGCGGTAGGCATCCACCAGGCCAGCGCCGATTGGACGATCTGCCGGTATGGTCCGCGGGAACGGCCGTACCGAGCGCACCAGCACATCGCTGACCTGGTCCGGCGTCAACGGCGAACGGCCCGCCTGCACCGCTGCGGCCTGCACCAGCGCCGCCACGGCAGCCACGTGGGGCGCGGCCATCGAGGTGCCCGTCTTGCCCAGCAGCAGATCGTCATGCGCAGCAGTGGACTGGCCGCCATCGCCCAGCGACCAGATCACGCCCAGCGACACCGGGATGCTGCGGTCGAGATCGCCACCGGGAGCAGCCAGCGTCACGCCCGGACCAAAGTTGCTGTAACTGGCCAGACCGCCGCCCTGCGCCGTCGCGCCCACGGCGATGACGCCCTTGCAGCTGGCCGGCGAAAACCTGCTGACATCGGCGCTGTTGTTACCCGCTGCTACCACGATCGTGGTGCCCCGGCTGCGCGCCTGGTTGATGGCCTCCTGCGTCAAAGGATCTTCCGCGCAGGAACCCACCCCACCCAGACTCAGGTTGATCACTTCGGCGGGAGTGGCATTATCCGGCACCCCATCGACATGGCCACCGGACGCCCAGATGATGCCGTCGGCAATATCAGACACGAAACCACCGCAGCGGCCCAGCACGCGCACCGGCTGGACCTTCGCTGCGTAGGCGCCGCCGGCCAGGCCGATGCCGTTGTCACCCACGGCCGCGACCGTGCCGGCCACGTGGGTGCCGTGCCAGGTACTCGGTCTGGCCTCGCACAGCGTGCCGTCGCTCCAGTCGCCGGGATCGGTCGGGTCAGGGTCACGACCGTCGCCATCGACAGCGACGTCTGGCGAATCCGCATCCTGGCCGTAGGAGGACACCATGTCGTAGCCTGGCACCAGATTGGCCTTGAGATCGACATGCGGCAGCACGCCTGTATCAAGCACCGCAACGACGATGCCTTCACCACGGGTCTGCTCCCAGGCGCGCGGCGCGTAGATGCCGCCCAGGGTGTCGAGCATGTCCCACTGGTAGACCGGCAACTGTGGATCGTTCGGCATGCGCTGCAAGGCGTACATGCGGCGGTCGACCTGGGCGTACTCGACGTTGGGGTCGGCGCGCAGCACCCGCAGCACCGCATCCATGTCGGAAGAACGCAGGCGGCCGGACGCCTTGACCACGTCAGCGCCGGTAGCGGTTCGCCGCAACGGGGTCAAGGTGAGCGCTCCGGCACGCAGCGTGCCAACCGCCTTGCCCTGCAGCGCGGCTGCAAGCGCCAGCTGCGCCTGCCGGGGCGTGGCAGCGGCAGCGGTACCGGCACGGAATTTGACGATCAATCGTTGCGAAGGCTGTTGGACCGTCGGCGCGTGCAGTGGCCCGGAGACCGGTCCCAGCGCCGTGGCGGCCGCCGCACTGCCCGCCAGGCAAAGGGCGAGCGCCGAGGCCAGCAGCGTGCTGCGACACAAAGAGTCTGAGTTCATTTTTTTTTCCTTGCAAAGAGAGTGCTTGTTTCTGGCGGGCGGCCGACGCGCGGCCGCCTGCCGGCCGTTCAAAGGTCGATGCCGAAGCCAACACCCGCAGATCGGTCGTCGCCACTGAAGGCGCCGCCGAGACTGAAGCTGGCGCGCTCGCTGATCTGTTTGCCGTAGCCCACGGACAATGCCTTCTGGCTGTTCTGGAAACCGGCACCCACGGCAATCCGCCCACGCGGGCTGCGGCTGCCGGCGGCATTGACGGCCATGTTGAGCATCGCCGCGCTCATCGCACCCTGACGGTCGATGCGCCGTTCCTGCAGCCCCAGCCGATGGTCGAGCTCGCGGGTGACCTCGCCGAAGCGGTCGTCCAGCGCCTGGAAACGGTTGTCGGTGTAACTGCGGGCGGCATCGAGCGTCTGGCGGTCGCCTTCCTGCATCTGTGCGACATTGGCCGCGTCGGTGGCATTGACGCCGGCGCTGACGTTGCTGACGCGGCGTTCGTTGCCCGCGCTGCCAACCGAGACCACATTGTTCTCACTGGCCACCGAGCCCTGGCCGAGGGCGACCGAGCCCTCGCCGGTCGCCGTCGCCCCGGTACCCACCGCGGTTGCGCCGGTGCCGCTGACCCTGCTGTCGGCACCCACCGCGACCGCGCCGGCGGCTTCTGCCGTGACCTCGCTGTTGCTGCCCACCGCCGTGCTGTTGGCTGCGGCGGCACGGGCGCCGCTGCCCACGGCAGTGTCATTGCCATCGCTTGCCATGCTGCCCTCACCCACCGCCAGACCGTTGCCGTCGCCGCGCGGCACCCCGCTCGTGGGCGGCGGTGTGACAGCGCCGCCGCTGCGCTCCAGATCGCCCACGCGCGCGTCGAGCCCGCTCAGTGCTCCATCCAGCGCGCCAAGCGCACCGCCGATGTTGCCAAAGCGCTGGCCCTGTACGTTGTACACCGGGCCGACCAGCATGCCGTCGCCGCCCAGCGCAGCGCCGCCACCCAATGCGCGCGCGACCCCATCGAGCTGCTCGACATTGACCGCCTCATCGCGGGCAACGCCGGCCTTGAGATTGCCCAGCGTGGTGCCGCTGGCGCCACGCAGGCTGACCCGCTCGGCATTCTCGTCGTCGTAGCGCACGGCCACCTTGGCCAGCTCGCCAACGTCACCGCCCACGCTGGCGATGGCCGCGTCCAGCTGACGCTTGTTGATCGCGTCGGTGCCCTCGCTGCCATCAGCCACGTTGGCAATCTGCCGTTCGTTGCCGGCTGACCCCACCGATACGCTGGAGGCACGGTCGGCTACCGAGTTGTTACCCAGCGCGACTGCGTTGTCCGCGCTGGCGCGGGAACTGGCGCCAAGCGCCATCGCGTTGGCAGCCGATGCATTGGCAAACACGCCTTGCGCACTGGAGAACACGCCGGAAGCGCTTGAGAGCGCGCCTATCGCTTGAGAGAAGCCTCCCGTGGCTGTCGCCAAGTTACCCAGTGCAATGTCATAGCTACCCGACGCGCTGGTCAGGTACCCCAAGGCCATGGCGTTGTCGCCGCTGGCGTTTGCATGCCGGCCGAAGGCCGTAGCCATCTGCCCCGCCGCGGATGTGTTGTAACCAATCGCCAGCGCACCGGTACCCGCCGCCTGACTGTGGGCACCTACAGCCAGAGACATCGACCCGGTGGCCTGTGTGTTGAAGCCCAATGCCGTGCTCTGCGCGTCGTTGGCTGTGGCCAGAGCACCCAAAGCGGTTGTCGCGCCACCCGTTGCCTGGGCGCCGGCACCGAACGCCGAAGCGCCGTCGCCGCCGCTGGCGGCGGTTGCCCTGTTGATCTGTTCTCCCCCCATGGTCCCGGCATAGGTGCCACCCACGGCCGTGCCGTAGTTGCTGCTGACACTGCTGCTGTCACCAACGGCGACACTCTGGTCGCCATAAGCGAGGCTTGCGCCGCCGATGCTCAGTGATCCCTGGCCGACGGCCAGCGACTGCGCACCCAGCGCCAGCGCATCGGTTCCTGCTGCGAAGGCCTGTCGCCCCATGGCCGCTGCGCCTGCACCGTCAGCCGAGCTCGATGCGCCCAGGGCCAGAGCGCCCTCGCCGCTGGCCAATGCATCGTCGCTGCCGTCGCGCGCGCCATCCACCGCGAAGTAACGCAAATCAGCGCCCTGCGCCTGTACTGCCTTGAGCTGGGCCACGTTCACCGCATCGGTGTCCTCGGTCCCGCCGGCCACGTTGGCGATCTGCCGCTCGTTGCCGGCCGCGCCGATGGACACCACGCCGTCGCGGTCAGCCACCGCGCCATTGCCCAGGGCCACGCTGTTCTCGGCGGTCACCCAGGCCTCGTTGCCGATGGCCACGCTCTTGGGGGTCCATGCACGCGCACTGGCACCGACGGCGACCGCACGCTCCTCGGCGGCGTCAGCCATCGCGCCCAGCGCCGTCGAGCGCGAACCATTGGTGCTCGCCCCTGGCCCGACCGCTGTACTGTTTACCCCGTAAGCAGTCGTGTCGAAAGGAATACAGGCGAAGTCCTCGCACGCCACCCGTCCGCCCAGCGCCATCGCACCGTCCGCCAGCGCGTGGCTGTAGGTGCCGATGGCCACCGCGTCGCCTCCACCAGCAGTGGCGTTGCCCCCAATGGCGATGCTGCGGTCACCGCCGGGACCGAAGAAGTTGGCCTGCACACCCATTGCGATCGAGCCCATGCCATTGGCCTGGCTGCCCGGGCCGATGGCCAGCGCCAGATCGCCCTGTGCCTGCGTCTGCTGACCGAGTGCCAGGCTGCTGTCACCGGTTGCCATGCTGTTGCGACCAATGGCGATGGCGGTCGCGCCAGTGGCGGCACTCGCTGCACCCAGCGCCAGTGCGCCGTCGGTGCCTGCCACCGCGCCCATGCCGGCGGCCACGGCATTGGCGCCCGCCGCAGTGCTTGCATTACCCACCGCCACTGCGCCTTCGGCGCCAGCAAACGCACCGCCGCCCAGCGCCGTACTGTAGCTGCCATCGGCCAGGCTGGCGGCGCCCATCGCCAGGGTCTGGGTCCCATTGGCCACGGCGCCGGCGCCACCGGCCTGCGCGCCTTCACCGTTGGCCAGCGCGTTGTCGCTGCCATCACCCACGCCATCGACAGCGACATAGCGCAGCGGATCGGCCTGCGCCTGCAGCGTCTTCAGCTGCGCCACATTGACCGCATCGGTATCTGCCGTTCCGGCTGCCACATTCACCAGCTGCCGCTCGCGGCCTGCGGCACCGAAGGAGACCGTGCCGGTACGATCCGCGCGCGCATGACTGCCGATGGCAATGCTGTCAGCGACCTGGGCCTGCGCATCCATGCCGACCGCGAGCGAGGCCTGGCCGCCAGCCTGCGCTTCGTGTCCCAGCGCGACACTGCTGTCGGCAACGGCCGCCGCGCCTGCACCGACCGCAGTGGCATTCAGGCCAGACGCAGTCGTATTGCGCGCGATGCAGAAACCGCCCGGCGGGCAGGCCGACTGCCCGCCGACAGCCACGCTGCTGTCACCTATTGCGCGCGTCAGATACCCCAGTGCCACGCTGCGGAGTCCGGACGCGCCAGCGTCCGTGCCGAGCGCAACTGCGCCTGCGCCTTCTGCTGAGGCGAACTGACCCAGCGCAGTGGTGTACTCCACCAACGCCTGCGACCCGATACCCAGCGCGATGCCTGCCGGGCCGGCTGCATTGGCCTGCGTCCCCAGCGCAAGCGAGCTGTTGCCTGCGGCCTGGGCCAGTCCGCCGACCGCCACTGCGGCGTAGCCAGATGCGGACGAAAGCGAACCCATCGCCATCGAACCGGGGCCGGTGGACTGGCTGCGATCGCCCAGCGCAACGGAGGAGACCCCGCCCGCTACGGCACCACGGCCCTGCGCGATCGCATCCTGCTCGAACGCGGTTGCGCCATTGCCCACCGCAATCGCGCTGTTGCCACCAGCCCAGGAGCCCGAGCCCACTGCCAGACCGTAGTCACTGTCGGCCAGGCTGTTGGCACCCAGCGCACTGCTCTGCACGCCCCGCGCCACGGCATTGGCGCCGGCGGCCAGGGTCTGTTCGCCGTCGGCCAGCGCGGCACTGCCCAGCGCCATGCTGTGCTGGCCCAGCGCGGTCGCCGAAGCGCCTGCGGCAAGGGCCGCTTCACCCTGGGCGGCGGCCAACGCGCCCAACGCTACCGTTGCATTGCCGTCGGCCAGCGTGACCTCGCCGATGTCGGCCTGACCGTTGCCGTTGTCGTCGCTGCCCGCTGCGCCGCCCAGCGCCACCGCGCCTTCGCCACGTGCGCGGGCACGGTGACCGAGTGCGGCGGCGTAGTCGCCTTCTGCAGCGCTGAACGCCCCCATGGCCGTGCTGCCTTCACCGGCCGCGCGCGCGTAGCCGCCCACAGCCGCGGTGAAGTCGCCGCCGAGCGCGCGTGCGTTGGCACCTATGGCCACGCCTGCTTCGCTGTTGGTACCGGCGTTGTAGCCTGCCGCGAAGCTGCCTTCACCGTAGGTCTGTGCCATCGCGCCCACCGCAGTCGCCCCCTGTGCCTGGGCCACGCTCAGCGCGCCCACCGCCGTGGCTGCCTGTTCGCCTTCGGCGGCCGCGCTGGCACCGACAGCGGTGTTGCCAAAACCCGCCGCCTGCGCGCTCTGCCCGAGCGCGGTGGCGGCGTCGCCTGCGGCGATTGCATTCTGGCCGAGCGCCGAGGCACCGAGACCGATCGCCTGTGCCAACGATCCGATTGCGGTTGTCGCATTGCCTACCGCCTGGGTCTGCACGCCAATGGCCACCGCGCCATCACCATCGGCATTGGCATCATCGCTGCCATCAGCCACGCCATCGATGCGCAGGTACGCGTCCGTCGCCGCAGCACGCAGGCAGGCCGTATCACCCTCGGCACAGGTGGACGCCGTGCCCGGATCGGCCAGCGCCAGACCCGCTGGCACCAGCAGCACCACCAGGCCCAATGGGCGGCAACGCGTGCCACCGGCGCGTCCGCGCGCCAGCTCGGAGGCCACCACCCAGTGTCCCAGGGTGCGGTTCCAGATCTTTCGGAAGATTCGGTTCATGCAAGTTCTCTCCAACTGCAACGGCAAGACCATCCCGTGCCGGCCTGTGCGCAGGACAGGCCGGTCTGTCCGAAACCGGAATGGAGGGGTGAATCCGGGCCGCGTATGTCGCGATGCAGGCGACGCTGTGACGGCCCGGCGGGATCTGAACGTACGGTTCATGCGAAACCACTGTCACGCACGTCAGATCACCAACTTCTCACCGGTTTCTCACCGTGCGCAGCCGGCGGGACCGAACGCGTCGTGCTGCGGCGAGATGAGCGCACACGCCACCCGAAACGTCGCAACCTCGTACGCCCACTTGCCGGTTCCCCTGGCCGATCGGGGCAGAGGCGGTGGGCATCGATAGGCAGTCTCTTGTGTCAAACGACAAACACATAGCCTTCGCCGTGCACCGCACTCAAGGGCAGCGGGTGCGCGCACTGATGGGCGACCTTGCGTCGCAGTCGGTGGATCAACGAGTCCAGTCGATGGGTGTCGAACTCGAAGACGTCGCTGGTCAACACCGCGATGAGCTGTTCGCGCAGGACCAGTTCCCCGGGCTGCTGCAGCAGACGCGACAACAGCGGACGCTCGCTCTTGGTCAGCGCTACCGTCTGTCCGTCCGGTGCACTCAGACGCCAGCCGCCGCCGAGCAGCCGCCAGCCACCTGCCTCGAGTACCACCGCCGGTATCTGCCCCGCGCGTGCTGATGACTGCAGGCGACGCGCCAGGCTGTGCAGCGTCGCCACCAGCATCGAGGGCTCCACCGGCTCGCACAGGCAGGCATCGGCACCCAGCACCAGCGCGCGTACCTGCGCGCCGACATCGGCAGTGGCTGCCAGCAGGACCACGCCAAGCGCGGGATAGCGCGCGCGCAGCGCGCTGGCCACCGCTGCCTCGTCTTCCTCCGGCGGGCAGCGTGCCAGCACCACGATCTGCGGCTGATGCGCGGACACGCAGTGCATCAGTTCTGCCACGCTGGCCACGGGTGAAACGACAAATCCGCTTGCCTGCAGGCACGCCGTCAGTACATGGAGATGCGGAGGCGGCTCATGCAGCAGAACGGCGATGTGGAGGATGGGCGGCGCGGGAGGAAGCACGGGCAGGACCGGTTGCAGCACTGCCGCGATGGTAGCCAGCGCCTGCAGCGTGGCCATTAGGACACTACGGAATTGCGTGGATCCGCATGACGTCATCCAGCAGCGCTGCGGCGGTGACCGTCGCACCCGCCCCCGGCCCCTGGATCAGCAGCGGCTGCTCCCGGTAGCGGTCGCTGTGCAGGGCAACGCGGTTGTCGGTGCCAGCCCCCTGCGCCATCGGGTGGTCGGGCGGCAGCGTCCGCAGTCCCACCTCGGCACCGCGGCCATCCACGCACCCGACAAACCGCAGCACATGACCACGCGCCTGCGCCCGCTGCCACTGGTCCTGCACTGGCACATCGAGCTGCTGCAGTTGTGACAACGCCTCCTGCAGGGACAGCCGGGCCAGCGGCGCCGGTACCAGCGAGTGCACGCGCACCTGCGCCGCCTCCAGCGGCAGGCCACTGGCACGGGCGAGAATCAGCAGCTTGCGACGCACATCCTCGCCCGCAAGGTCCAGCCGGGGGTCCGGTTCGGTGAAACCGGCCTGCACGGCTTCGGCAACCCACTGCGAGAACGCTCGCTTCCCGTCGTAATGATGGAACAACCACGCCAGCGAACCGGACAGTACCCCTTCGATGGCGTGGATGCGGTCACCGCCTGCGATGAGTGCGCGCAGGCTGCTCAGCAGCGGCAGGCCTGCGCCCACCGTGGCGCTGTCGCCGTAGCGCACGCCACTGGCAGCGCAGCCTTGAACAATCGCCTGCGCGCGCGTCAGCTGCGCGCCGGCGCCGAGCTTGTTGGCCGTGACCACATGCATGCCACGCGCCAGCCATGCCGCATGCTGCTCGGCCACTGCATCGCTGGCCGTCGCATCGACCACCACATCGCCGGCCTGCAGCGCATCGATCTCCACCCCGACGGCACGCGGGGCTGTCGGCACCGGTGCGCTGCGCGCCTGCCGCAGGTGCTGCCCTGGTGCCTGTCCGCAGCGCAGTACGGTGCGCGAGTTCGCCACCGAGTGCAGGCTGGGCAACGCGACGCCGCGTTGCTGCAGGGTCTGGTAGCGCTCGACGAACGCCGAGCCGACCGTGCCGGTGCCGAGCAGCAGCAGCTGACGTTGCCGCGCGGGATGAGGTGCCAGACGCTGTGCGTTCATGCCTCCACCCGTTCTCTGCCAACCTCGGCCTGCGCCTGCAGCACCGCTTGCGCGCGCGCCAGCGCGGCGCCGAGATCGGCCACCAGATCCGCTTCTGCCTCGATGCCTACCGACACCCGCAGCAAGCCGTCACTGATACCGGCCGCCGCGCGCGCCTGGGCACTCATCGCGGCATGGGTCATCGTGGCCGGGTGTGCGATCAGGCTCTCCACCCCGCCCAGCGATTCGGCCAGGGTGAAGCAGCGCAGGCCATCAATGAACGCGCGTACTGCCGCGTGCCGGTCCGGCCCCTCGCAGGACACCAGTTCAAAGGAGAGCATCGCCCCGAAACCCGATTGCTGGCGAGCGGCCACCGCATGGCCGGGATGATCGACAAGGCCGGGGTAGTAAACCCTGGCCACAGCCGGATGTGCAGCCAGCAACGGCACGAGCGCGGCGGTGTTTTCCTGGTGCACACGCAGGCGTGCGTCCAGCGTGCGCAGACCGCGCAGGGTGAGAAACGCGTCGAACGGCGAACCGGTCAGGCCCAGCGCGTTGCCCCACCACGTCAGCTGATCGTACAGCTCCGCGTCGGCTGCGATGACCGCACCGCCGACGACGTCGCTGTGACCATTGATGTACTTGGTGGTCGAGTGCAGTACCAGGTCGGCACCGAAGGCCAGCGGTTGCTGCAGCGCCGGTGACAGGAAGGTGTTGTCCACCACCACGCGGGCGCCAGCCTTGTGCGCGGCCTCGATGACAAAGCGCAGATCGGTGATGCGCAGCAGTGGGTTGGAGGGCGTTTCCACCAGTACCAGCGTGGGCTGCTGGGCCAGCGCTGCGGCCAGGCTCTGCGGGTCGGTCAGATCGGCCGTGATCAGGCGGAAGTGGCCCTTGTTGGCCAGCGCGTTGAACAGACGCCAGCTGCCACCATAGGCATCGTGCGGCACCACCAGGGCGTCACCGGGCTGCAGCAGCGCATTGAGCACCAGATTGATCGCGCCCATGCCAGTGGCGGTGATCACCCCGCCCGCGCCACCTTCCAGCTCGGCCAGCGCCTCGCCCAGCAGATCACGGGTCGGGTTGCCGCTGCGGGTGTAGTCATACTGGCGTTTGTTGCCGAAGCCTTCAAAGCTGAAATTGGACGACAACACGATCGGCGGCGTCACTGCGCCGTGCGCGGTATCGCGGTCGATGCCGGCGCGCACGGCGGCGGTGGTACGGCAACAGGACGGCTGGTCGGTGTGCAGGCTCATGCGGTGTCTCCCGGCAGGCGGATGGCGGTGGCGAGGATGCTGTTGATGCGGTCGGTTTCCTTGAGAAAGGCGTCATGGCCGTAGGGCGAGCGCAGCACCCGCAGGCTGCCGCGCGGTCCCAGCCCTTCCACCAGCGTCACCAGGTCGGCCAGTGGCACCAGGCGGTCGCCCTCCACCGCTACCACCACGGTCGGCACCTGCAGCTGCGCCGGGTCGACGCGGTGCAGGTCGATGGACTCTGACAGCCGCAGCCAGGCCGTCACCGGCGTGCGCGCGACGTACTGGGCGGCGGTCGCGTCGAGGTAGTCCTCCGCCGCAACCCGCACCCTGCCGTTGACGACTTCGGGCGCGGCATCGAAGCGCTCGCTGAACTCTTCCGGCGTGCGGTAGCTGAGCATGGCGAACTGGCGGGCCAGCGCGAGTCCATGCTCTTCGCTGCACTGCAGCTGCCCCAAGGCGACTGCGCGGCGCTGCAGCGCGCGCCAGGCCGCCGCATAGGGGTGGGCGCGGTGCGCGCCGCTGACCACCACCAGCCGCTGCACCCGCGCCCGGTGGCGCAGCGCAAACTGCTGGGCAACCAGCGCGCCGTAGGAATAGCCAACGAAGGCCTGCAGGCGTGAAATGGACAGGTGGTCCAACAGCAGGGCCAACGCATCGGCCTGGTCAGCAGTGTCGATCGGCGCGTCCAGCGTGCCATCGGCGCCGATGAAATCGAACGCAAGCACGCGCAGCAGCTGCGGATCCAGCGTGCGTCCGGGCCCGACCAGGCCTTCGGCCCAACCTTTTTCGGCGAAGCGGTCATTGGCCGCCACGTGCCGGTGCGCCGAAATGCCGCCGGCCAGCACTACCACCGCCGCCTGCGGCGGACCCGCGCACTCCCAGCGTACGGTGACCGTGCGCAGGCCCGCATGACGCATCGGCAGCGCCGCGACGAACTCGCCGCGCAGTGCCGCGCTGTGGTCAGTGACCGGCACGCTGGCCGGAACGAAGGCTTCTGGAAAGGGTGAAGACGGGAGGGCGAGGCTCATGGCGGTATCCAAAGGGAAGCGGCCATCGAGCCTTCGCAGGGCCCGTGTTCGGACACACCCGCGGCGGGGCATGTCTCGAACCATCTTCCGGTGGACGCACGGTCCCCGCAGGATTTGGCACCTACGCCGACGCTTGCGCGCCTGCGGGCTGCCCCGGCTTCAAAGGGCCTGTCCCTCTGCCGGTCTCGATGGTGGGACCACAATGCCAGCGCTCAGTACGCCTGTCAACCCATCTATCATGATGAAGAGATATATGCGACATCGGGACCGCCTTTGCCGACATGCCGTACATTTTCACGATGCGATCTGTCGTACTTGCCACCGCCCTGCTGCTGCCCTGTGCGTCGTCGGCCGCCCCCGGGCCGGCGTGGCGTCAGGGCTGGGGGCTGGCCAGGCCACCGGCCGAGGTGGCCGCGCCCGCGCCGCCGGCCCGCCTGCGTCTGCGGGCCCACGATGGGCACTGGCAGGCGCACGTCGAGAACACCCTGTACGGGCCGCTGCAGTACGCGCTGGTCCCCACCGATGGTCAGTCCGTCACCGGTCTGCCCGCTACGGGCCTGCTGCCGGCACGACGCGGCACCGTCATCGCCGACCTGCCTGCGCCGGCCGACGGAGGCCCGCTGCGGGTCGTGCTACGCACCGCACCGGGCGATCCGGCTGCGCAACCACGCCACGTCACCTACGCCCTGCCCTTTGCCAACGCACCGGTGCGGGTGAGCCAGCCACCGCGTGGACTGGCCAGCCATCGCGATGCCGGCAACGCCGAAGCGGTGGATTTCGCGCTGCCCGTCGGCACGCCGGTGCTCGCCGCGCGGTCCGGTACCGTGATGCAGGTGCAGGACGGATTTGCCGCCACCGCCTCAGACGCCGAAGGCCTGCTGGAACGGGTCAACCTGGTCCGGGTGCTGCATGAGGATGGCAGCATGGCGGTCTATGCGCACCTGCTGGCCGGCGCGATGCAGGTGCGCGCCGGCCAGCACGTCTCGAGCGGGCAGCCACTGGGGCATTCGGGTAACAGCGGCCTGAGCCGGGGACCGCACCTGCATTTCGCCGTCCAGGTCAACCGCGGCCTGCAGTTGCACGCGGTGCCGGTGCGCATGGCCACCGCCCAGGGCGAGCTGCGCTTTGCCCGACCGGCGCCGGACACCGGCGCAGCGCCTGACCCCGCTGCCCGGCAGGGGCCGCTATAATTGCCGGCTCACCCTCTGAAAAGCGCCCCGTGCGGGCGCCACCGCCATGTCCGAAGTCGCCACCGAAGCGGGCCGCCGCCGCACGTTCGCCATCATTTCCCATCCTGACGCCGGCAAGACCACGCTGACCGAAAAGCTGCTGCTGTTCGGGGGCGCGATCCAGATGGCCGGGTCGGTCAAGGGCCGCAAGGCCGCGCGCCACGCCACCTCCGACTGGATGGCGCTGGAAAAGGAGCGCGGCATCTCCGTGACCTCCTCGGTCATGCAGTTCCCCTACGAGGGGAAGATCGTCAACCTGCTCGACACTCCCGGGCACGCCGACTTCGGCGAAGACACCTACCGCGTGCTCACCGCGGTGGACTCGGCGCTGATGGTCATCGACGTGGCCAAGGGCGTGGAAGAGCGCACCATCAAGCTGATGGAGGTCTGCCGTCTGCGCGACACGCCGATCATGACCTTCATCAACAAGCTCGACCGCGAGGGCAAAGATCCCATCGAGCTGCTGGATGAAGTGGAGACCGTGCTCGGCATCCAGTGCGCGCCGGTGACCTGGCCGATTGGCATGGGCCAGCGCCTGAAGGGCGTGGTCCACCTGCTCACCGGCGAAGTGCATCTTTACGAGCCGGGCCGCAACTTCACCCGCCAGGACTCGACCATTTTCCCGTCGATCGACGCGCCCGGCGTGGCCGAGAAGATCGGCGAGCGCATGCTGGCCGACCTGCGTGACGAACTGGAACTGGTGCAGGGCGCCAGCCACCCGTTCGACCTGCAGGCGTACCTGGACGGCAAGCAGACGCCGGTGTTCTTCGGCTCGGGCGTCAACAACTTCGGCGTGCAGCCGCTGCTGGACTTCTTCGTCGAGCACGCGCCGTCGCCGCAGGCACGTGCCACCACCGGCCGCGTCATCGCCCCGGAGGAGAGCAAGCTCAGCGGCTTCGTCTTCAAGATCCAGGCCAACATGGACCCGCAGCATCGCGACCGCGTGGCCTTCATGCGCGTCTGCTCGGGTCGCTTCAGCGCCGGCATGAAGACCTTCCACGTGCGCAGCGGCAAGGAGATGAAGCTGGCCAATGCGCTGACCTTCATGGCCAGCGACCGCGAGATCGCCGCCGAAGCGTGGCCGGGCGATGTCATAGGCATCCACAACCACGGCACCATCTCCATCGGTGATACGTTCACCGAAGGCGAGGCGGTGACCTTCACCGGCATCCCCAACTTCGCACCGGAACTGTTCCGCCGCGCACGTCTGCGTGACCCGCTCAAGCTCAAGCAGCTGCAGAAGGGCCTGGCCCAGCTTTCCGAGGAAGGCGCCACGCAGTTCTTCCGCCCGCTGACCAGCAACGACCTGATCCTCGGTGCGGTGGGTGTGCTGCAGTTCGACGTGGCGGCCTACCGCTTGAAGGACGAGTATGGCGTGGAGGCGACCTTCGAGCCGGTCAGCGTGACCACGGCTCGGTGGGTCACCTGCAGCAACGAGAAGAAGCTGGAAGAGTTCCGCGAGAAGAACGCGCTGAACCTGGCGCTGGACGCAGCCGGCCACCTGGTCTATCTGGCCCCGACCCGGGTCAATCTGCAGCTGGCGCAGGAGCGTGCCCCGGACGTGCGCTTTGCCGCTACCCGCGAAGCGGCGCACACGGTCTCGGTGGGCTGAGCAGCCTGCTGAACCGATCGCCGTACGGCGGGCGTGCAAGCGCCCTCCAACGCGGCGATGATAGGGGGGCGCGGGTCCCCCTGCCCGCAGCCGACCTGTTTGTCATGACCTCTGCTGCATCGATTCGAGAAGAAATTGCCAGTGCCCTGACCCACGGACTGGGCGCGGTGTTCGCGCTGGCTGCCAGCGCGGTGCTGATCACCCTCGCTGCCATCTATGGCGACGGCTGGCAGCTGGGCAGCGCCATTGTGTTCGGCGTGGCGCTGCTGCTGCTGTACACCGCCTCTACGCTTTACCACGCCATCCAGCACCCGGTGGCCAAGGGCCGGCTGAAAGTGTTCGACCATTGCGCCATCTATGTGCTGATTGCCGGTACGTATACCCCGTTCACCCTGATAGGCCTGCGCGGGCCGTGGGGCTGGGGCATGTTCAGCGCGATCTGGGCGCTGGCTCTGGCTGGGGTGGTGTTCAAGCTGTTCTACACGGGCCGCTTCAAGGCGCTGTCCACGGCCATCTATATCGCGATGGGCTGGCTGGTGGTGGTGGCGATCAAGCCGATGTGGGCCGCGATCGATGCGGTGACGCTGGGCTGGCTGCTCGCCGGCGGTCTGTCCTACACGCTGGGCACGTACTTCTACCATCGCGAGTCGATCCGGTATTCGCACGCGATCTGGCATCTGTTTGTGATTGGCGGCAGCGTCTGTCACTTCGTCGCGGTGACGATGCAGATTCTGTAGGTGGCCCATGGCAGGGCCTGCGGCCCTGCACCGGCTGACGGCAACGGCAACGGCAACGGCAACAGCGGTGTCCGGCGTCCCTCGGCGAGCGCCATCCGGGCGCTCGATGTCCCCGCCCCCCCCTGCCACCGCGCCTCACTGTCTGCGGTAGGTGACGACCGTTGGTCGTCACACTTTCTGCTGAAACGCCGATCAGCTCATGGATCGCCCGGCCGCCTCGGTCACATGTTCCGAATGGACAGTTCGCGCGGCGTGCACGATGAACGGGCAACCATGCAACGGTGAATGAGACTACTTCCCCCGCTGCTTCCTCCCGCTGGCGTCCTCGCCGTCCCGGCAAGCGCGGCCAGCGTCTGATCGCGTTGCTGTTGCTGCTGCTGGCCGCGCTGATGGTACTGATCGCGCTGTGGGACTGGAACTGGTTCAAGGGGCCGGTGGAACGTGCGGTGCAGGCACGGACCGGACGCGTGCTGCAGATCGGCAACCTGGATGTCGACCTGGGCCGCACCACCACGGTGCGCGCCGACAGCCTGCAGTTCGCCAACGCCCCGTGGGCGAAACAGCCGCAGATGGCGCGCGCCGATCGCGTGGAGTTCGATATCCGGGTCTGGCCCCTGCTGCGCGGCAGTGTACAGCTGCCGGAAATACGGCTGACCCGCCCGGATGTGCTGCTCGAGACCGCGCCCAAGGCCGATGAGCCGGGCAACTGGGACTTCCTCGGCGCCAGCGACGGCCGAGCTGGACCGCAGCTGCGGCGCCTGCATATCGACGATGGCCGCCTGCAGTTCCTCGACGCGCGCGGCCGCACCGACATTCTGGTCAACGTGCGCAGTGGGCAACCACGCCAGAAGGACGCAGCCCCCCCACTGCGCGTGGATGGCAAGGGCCGCTGGCAGGGCAATGCGTTCACGCTCAATGGCATGACCGAATCACCGCTGGAGCTGAGCAACAGCGAGCATCCGTTCCGCATCCATCTCGACGGCCGCGCCGGTGCCACGCACGCGGTTGCGAGCGGAACGCTGACCAACCCGTTCCAGCTGCAGGTGCTCGACCTGCAGTTCAAGCTCAGCGGCCAGGACATGGCCGACCTGTACCCGCTGCTCGGCATCGCCATTCCGCCCTCACCGCCCTATGCGCTGGACGGTCGACTCAAGCGGGACCACGCGACCTGGCGCTACGAAGGATTCAGCGGCAAGGTCGGCGACAGCGATCTCGGCGGCGACGTGCGTATTGATGTGGGCGGCGAGCGTCCGAAGTTGACCGCCACCCTCGCCTCGCGCCGGCTGGATTTCGACGATCTCGCTGGCTTTGTTGGCGCGCCACCACGTACCGGCGGCGGCGAGACCGCCAACGCTGAGCAGAAGACCGAGGCCGCACGCGTGGCGGCCCGGCCCACCGTGCTGCCGGACACCCCCTACAACCTGGGCAAACTGCGCGCGATGGACGCCGACGTCCGCTGGAAGGCGCAACGCATCAACTCGCCCAGCCTGCCGCTGGATGACATGGATGCACACCTGCTGCTGGAGGACGGCCTGCTGCGCCTGCAGCCGTTGAATTTCGGCGTCGCAGGCGGCGACATCCGCAGCACGATCCGCATGGATGCCCGCCGTCCGCAGATCGATGTGGCCCTGCAGGCCAGCGTGCGACGTGTGCAGCTGGGCCAGCTGTTCCCCGATGCCAAACTGGCCGAGCAGGCCAGTGGCGGCATCGGCGGTGACATCAACCTGCGCGGCAGCGGCAACTCGATTGCCGCCATGCTGGGCAGCAGCAACGGGGACGTCGCGCTGGGGCTGGGCCGTGGCCACGTCGGCAATCTGGTGATGGAGCTGGCCGGCCTGGACGTGGCCGAATCCCTGCGCTTTCTGTTCACCGGCGACCGGCAGATCCCGCTGCGCTGTGCGTTTGCTGATTTCGGCGTGCGCGACGGTTTGATGAGCAGCCGGGCGCTGGCGGTGGACACTACCGATACGCTGATCGTCGGCGAAGGCACGGTAAGCCTGAAAAACGAGCAGTTGGACCTGTTGTTGCGCCCACGGCCCAAGGACCGGAGCATTCTTGCTCTGCGCTCGCCGCTGCGCATCGGCGGTACGTTCAAATCGCCCAGCTTCCGTCCCGACTTCAAGGCACTGGGTCTGCGCGGCGCCGTCGCGCTCGCGCTGGGCAGCATTACCCCACCGGCTGCGCTGCTGGCCACCATTGAAACCGGCCCCGGCGAGGACGCCGACTGCGGCGGCCGCTATGCCCGGTAAAGGTAACCCCACGGTCGGCTCCTCTTCGTACAGATCGCGGTAACCCGGCCGCGCTGACGCGCGGCGAGCCGACCATGGGTCGGCTTCACGGGGGCAGGCTGCTGCATCTCAGCCAGCGACGATGTACTGCTGCAGATGGTCCAGCTGCTGTTTCTGCGCGTCGATCACCGCTTTGACCAGATCGCCGATGGAAATCACCCCGCGCACGCGGCCACCTTCCACCACGGGCAGATGGCGGATGCGGTAGTCGGTCACCAGCTGCAGGCAATGCTCCACCTGCTCGCCGGGTGCAACGGTCACCACCTCGGCGGTCATGATGTCCTGCACCCGCGTGTCACGCGAGGAGCGTTCGTGCAGCACGATCTTGCGCGCGTAGTCGCGCTCGGAAAGGATGCCGACCAGCCGTTCGCCGTCCATCACCAGGACCGCGCCGATTCCTTTTTCGGCCATCAGCCGGATCGCATCGATCACCGCAGCGGCCGGGGCCACTGCGTGCACTTCAGGAGACTTGCCGTCCAACAGTTCGCGTACCGTGGTCATCTGCCTGCCCTCCAAGGGTGGGTTGCAGGAACGAGTCTGCCATGTCTGTGGCGATGCAGGTGTCAACCAGGTACAACGGACGCTGCTTGGACTCCTCATACAACCGGCCCAGGTACTCGCCGATCAGACCCAGTGCGATGAGCTGCACCCCGCCCAGGAACAGGATGACGGTCATCATGGTGGGCCACCCCGCCACCCGGTCGCCGTACAGTGCGGCCTTGAGCACCACCAGCACGGCAAACACGAACGCCAGCGCAGCCGTCAGCAGCCCCAGGTAGGTGGCTGCACGCAGCGGCACCGTGGAGAAACTGGTGATCCCCTCCAGCGCGAAGTTCCACAGCCGCCACAGGCTGAACTTGCTGCTGCCGGCGATGCGCGCCTCGCGCTGGTACGGCAAGGCGATGCGACGGAAGCCAACCCAGCTGAACAGGCCTTTGAGGAACCGATGACGTTCGCGCATCCCGGCAAGCGCCTGCAGCGCGCGCGGCGACAGCAGGCGGAAATCACCGGTATCGGCGGGAATCGGCGTGCGCGACAGACGACCGATGACCCGGTAGAACAACGTTGCGGTGGTGCGCTTGGTCCAGCTTTCGCCTGCGCGCGCCAGACGCGTGCCGTACACGTTGTCATAGCCCTGCTGCCAGTACGCCACAAACTGCGGTATCAGCTCCGGCGGATCCTGTCCGTCGGCGTCCAGGATCATCGCCGCGCCGGTGCGCACCTGGTCCAGACCGGCGGTGAGCGCGGCCTCCTTGCCGAAGTTGCGCGACAGGCGCAGCGCACCAACCCGCGCGTCGGCGGCCACGAAGGCGCTCAGGATGGACCACGTCGCATCGGTACTGCCGTCGTCCACATACAGAATGCGCCCGTCGACCGCCTCCAGCTGCGCGAGCACCGCCAGCAGCCGCGGCTGCAGCAGCGGCAGCGCCTGTTCTTCATTGTGCGCGGCGATGACCAGGGTCAAGCGGGGAAGACGCATCACGGCTCCTGCAGGTAGGCGGCACCGCCGAGCTGGCGGGCCTGGCGCTGGATCCACGCCGCACGGCGCTGCACATACGGGCCCGGGCGGGCAGCGTCATAGCGGCGCGGCGACGGCAGCACGGCCGCAAGGCGGGCGCTTTCAGCGGCACTGAGCGCACTGGCGTCCTTGTTCCAGAACCTTTGCGCCGCCGCCTGCGCGCCGTAGATGCCATCCCCGAACTCGGCGATGTTGGCATACATCTCCAGAATGCGCTCCTTCGGCCACAGCAGCTCGATCAGCACCGTGTACCAGACCTCCAGACCCTTGCGCACCCAGCTGCGCCCCTGCCAGAGGAACAGGTTCTTGGCCACCTGCTGGCTGATCGTGCTGGCCCCGCGCAGGCGCCCGCCGCGCGCGTTGTGATCGCGCGCCTTCTCGATGGCCTGCAGGTCAAAACCGTTGTGCCGCGGGAACCGCTGGTCCTCGGCCGCCACCAGCGAAATCGGCAGGCTCGGCGCGATACGCTCCATGTCCCGCCACTGGTAATGCAGCCGGTAGCCGCCGTCGCCTTGGACGAGCGCCTCGCCGTAGCGCCAGAGCATCACCGTGGAAATCGGCGGATCGACCCAGCGCAGCACGATCACCTGCAGCACACTGAAGGCCGCAAACAGCAGCGGCAGCCACAGCAGCCGGCGCCAACGCCATTGCCAGCGCCGCCGCGGTGCGCCCTGCCCTGCCTTGAGGTCCTGCCCCTGCGCCCCCATTGTCTGATGCATCCTTCCTGTAGACGGTTGTCGGTGCATTATCCGGCAAGTGTCTCCTTACGCGCACCGAGCCGATGACTGCCCATACCGATTCCCTGTTCCGTTTCCTGCTTCCCGATGCCGGTGTGCGTGGCGTCCATGTGCGCCTGCAGGGCGCCTGGCGCGAGATGCTCACCCACGCCAGCTATCCGCCCATCGCGCGCGGCCTGCTCGGCCAGGCCACGGTGGCGGCCGCCCTGTTCACTGGCCACACCAAGGTGGACGGACGCCTGTCCATTCAGCTGCGCAGTGAGAGTGCCCTGCGCGGTCTGTTTGCCGAATGCACCGCCGTCGGCACCGTGCGCGGCATCGCACGTCTGGAAGAAGGCCAGGATGCACCGGCCAGTCTGCATGACCTCGGCGAGGCGGCAATGCTGGCCATCACCATTGAAAATCCGGGTCTGGACCCGCGCGAACCCCAGCGCTACCAGAGCCTGGTAAGCCTGGACGCGGCCGAGCTCGACGTTGCATTCGAGGACTACTTCCGCCAGTCAGAACAGCTGCCGACCCGTCTGCTGCTGGCCGCTGATGGCGACGCCGCCGCGGGCCTGCTGCTGCAGAAGCTGCCCGGCGACCAGGGCGACGACGATGGCTGGAACCGGGCCAGCGCGCTGTTCGAAACCCTTGGCAAGGCCGAACTGCTGGAGCTGGATGCGGCCGAACTGGTACATCGTCTGTTCCACGAAGAGGCGCCGCAGGTGATGGGCGAACGTGGCCTGGCCTTTGCCTGCTCCTGCTCCCACGAACGCGTAGCGGGCATGCTGCAGTCGCTGGGCGAGGAGGAAGCGATGGCAGCGGCCGAGGCCACTGGTGCGGCGGAAATCCGCTGCGAGTTCTGCGGCCGCGAGTATCACTTCTCTTTGACGGAGCTGGCGCTACTTTTCAAACCTGAGGCGCTGTCCGCCGCTGCCCCGGAACGGCTTCAATAATCGGCCAGCCTTGGCGAGTCGGTAGTTCTGGGGAGAACGGAGACTTGTTAAAGAATCATAAACCACCTAGGATCAAGTCCCCGGGTTGTCGGGAACTTGTTGCATCCGAGGCTGTCTGAGCAGGACACATGCGTACTTTTCTGCGTCTACCGCTGAGCTTGTTGATCGCCGTGAGCGCGATCGCGGGCGCTCATGCGCAAAACCTGAACACGCGCACCGTCCTGCCGGTCTGGAACAAGGGCAGCGGCAAGGTCGAGGCCCTGCTGTATCTGGAGCCCACCGGTGAGCAGATGGCCGGGGCGCGCTGGACCTTCGGCCGCAATTCGCTGGACGCCGCTTTCGGCCTTTCTTCCGGTGATTCGCTGGGTCTGCTGTGCAACAGCGCCGGCGGCAGCAGCACCAGCATCGGCGGCCTGGCCAGCCATTGCATGCTCGCCAGCCTGGGTGATGAGTCCGAGTCCCTGTCGCGCCGCTTCACCGGCACCACCGCCTTCAACCGGGGTGGCAACCGCGTCGGCCTGACCGCCGGCACCGGCCGTGAATCGCTGCCTGCATGGCTCTCCGGCCCGAACCGCTCCCCTTCGCTGCGCGCCGAACAGAACGATCTGACGGTTTTCGGCCAGAAGAACATCGGCCGCGAAGCGTTTGTGTCCATTGCTGGCACCTATGCCAAAGCGCGGCTGGTGCCGATTGCCGACGCGGCACCATCGCTGGTCAACCGCTGGGACAGCAAAAGTCTCAGCATCGGCGCGGGCTACGGTAACTTCAGCGGCAACATCATCGGCCGCGTCGTTGACGTACCAGGCCAGCCGGGCAAGTGGGAAGGCCTGGGGGTCGGCCTGACCTGGCGCACGCCGTGGTCGGGCCAGCTGACCGTCGGCGCTGAAAACGTGGTCAGCCGGGGCAAGAACCCGTTCTCACCGCGCAACGAGAGCAACGACGACGGCACCACGCCCTACGTCCGTTACGAGCAGGACCTCTGACCGGGACGGCGTACGCCGCTCTGCGGCCGACCAGGGTCGTCCCCGCCGTGTTGATTGAAAGCGCCCACGAGGCGCTTTTTTCATGCGTCAAGTCTGTCCCGGGCACGTCGCCTCGGCGCGCCCCCGCGCACGCCTGAAGCCGCCAGAACAGGCAAACAAATTCGCGGATCAACCGAAACTATTTTCTTAACAATTGCGACGACTGTCGCGGTTAGCTCGCGCAAGCTATTGATTTAAAGCAAATATCTGCCCTAAATAGGCGCATCACACTTATTGTTAACACAGCTTTAATTCTTTCCTTACGACAGTTACTATCGGGTCAGCCTTGTGCTTTTTGGAGCGACCTTTTTCGCACCGCGCGCAGGCACACACCCAGCCAAGATCCCTTGGAGAGAGAGAGCCAAATGAACCTGAAGTCCAACAAGCTGCGTGATGGCATCATCATCGCGCTGGTGGCCGGCGCCGCCACGGCAACCAGCGCCCAGGCGCAGGACGCCACCAACCTCGACCGCATTGAAGTCACCGGTTCGCGCATCCGCTCGGTGGATACCGAGACCCAGCAGCCGGTGCTGGTGATCAGCCGCGCCACCATCGAACACTCCGGTGTCACCTCGGTCGGCCAGCTGCTGCAGAACATCAGTGCCAACAACGGCTTCTCGATGAACGCGCAGGTCAATAACGGCGGCGACGGTTCCTCCGGCGTCAACCTGCGTGGCCTTGGCGCCTCGCGTACCCTGGTGCTGGTCAATGGCCGCCGCTGGGTTTCGGCCCTGGACTCCACCGTCGACCTGAACACCATTCCGGTCGCAGCGGTCGAGCGCGTGGAAGTGCTGAAGGACGGCGCCTCCTCGATCTACGGCTCCGACGCCATCGGCGGCGTGGTCAACCTGATCACCCGCAAGGACTACGACGGCGCCGAAGCGCGCGTCTACGTCGGCCAGATGGGCGAAGGCGATGGTCAGCGCACCTCCTACGACTTCACCATCGGTGCCAACACCGATCGCTCCAACATCCTGTTCAGCGCGTCCTACAGCAAGGACAAGGCGGTCATGGCGCGCGACCGCGCCATCTCGCGCAACCCGACCTTCGGCCTGACCGAACGCAGCTCGGTGTCCTCCTCGGGCGTGATCTGGCAGACGCTGGACGCGGCGGGCAACCCGATCTGGCGCGACCAGTTCGCCAGCGACGACGATTTCTTCGACGCGCTGGACGGCGTCAGCCAGAGCGTCATCAACGCCGGCGGCGACTCGCGCAACCTGGCCGACTATCACCCGTATACCACCGCAGGCGACGGCTACAACTACGCCTCGGACAACTACCTGCTGACCCCGTCGGAGCGCCGCTCGATCTTCGTGCAGGGTGCCTTCGACATCACCGACTCGGTCACCGCCCGTGCAGAAACCCTGTACAACCAGCGTGAGTCGGAACAGCTGCTGGCCGGCTTCCCGGTCACCGAAGGCTTCTACCTGGCCGGCACCCGCGGCCTGGACCGCGACAGCTACTTCAACCCTTACAAGGGCACGGCTGAAGCGCGTGACCTGGATTACGGCCGCCGCTTCGTCGAGCAGCCGCGCGTCTACAACCAGGACGTGAAGACCTTCCACTTCTACGGCGGCTTCGAAGGCGTGTTCAACTTCGCCGACCGTTCGTTCAACTGGGATGCCGGCTACCGCTACAGCCGTACCGACCAGAACGACCGCATGCGCGGCGACCTGAACATGCTCAACATGAACCAAGCCACTGGCCCGTCGTTCATGGACACCGATGGCGTGATCAAGTGCGGCGCGCCGGGCGCGGTCATCGACGGCTGCGTGCCGGTCAACCCGCTCAGCAGCCCGGGGTCGATCACCCAGGAGCAGCTGGACTATGTGATGTTTACCGCACATGACCAGTACCAGAACCTGAGCAAGAGCTTCACCGCCAACCTGGCCGGTGACCTGTTCCAGCTGCCGGGCGGCATGGCCGGCTTCGCATTGGGCTATGAAAACCGCAAGGAAAGCGGCTACGACGATCCGGACGCGCTGGTCGCCGCCGGCTACACCTCGGGCAACGCCCGCAAGCCGACCTCGGGTGCTTACTCGCTCGACGATGCCTACCTGGAAATCGCGCTGCCGCTGCTGTCCGACCTGCCGGGTGCCCAGCTGCTGGAACTGAGCGCCGCTACGCGCTTCTCCGACTACAGCAACTTCGGCCAGACCACCAACAGCAAGTTCGGCTTCAAGTGGAAGCCGATCAACGACCTGATGATCCGCGGTAACTGGTCTGAAGGTTTCCGTGCACCGTCCCTGACCAACCTGTATCGCGGTAACAGCGACAGCTACATCCGGTACGGCGATCCCTGCTCGTCCGACTGGACCGGCTTCAAGAACAGCCCTGACATTCAGGCTCGCTGCGCCGCCGCCGGCGTTTCGCCGACGTTCGTCCAGCAGACCAATGCTGGCCTGGGCTACAACGGCCAGACCATCTTCCCGTTCACCTTGGGCGGCAACCCGGACCTGGGCCCGGAGACCGCAACCAACTACACGCTGGGCTTCGTCTACAGCCCGAACTACCTGCAGGGCTTCGACATCGCCCTCGACTGGTACAAGATCAAGATCAAGGACGCGATCGGCACCCCGTCGTCGGCCTTCATTCTTGATCAGTGCTATGTCGAGCCGAATGGCGACCGCAGCTACTGCTCGGACAGCTACTTCATCCGTGACGCTGCCGGCCGCATCACCAACATGTACCTGCTGCCGCGCAACCTGTCCGAACAGCTGGTCGAAGGCTATGACCTGAGCATCCGCTACCGTCTGCCCGAGACCCGTTTCGGCAGCTTCTCGTTCAACTGGGACAGCAGCTATGTGGCCAAGGACCGTTCACGTGCTACCGCTGATGCGGATTGGGTCGACAATGTCGGCACCTACACGCAGGACACCCCCGGCTGGCGCCTGAGCTCCAACCTCACCACCGACTGGACGTACGGTGATTTCGGATTGACCTGGACCATGCGTTACCGCTCTTCGCTGTCGGAAGACTGCGTTGATGTGACCCAGCCGTATCTGAATGCCGGTCTGTGCTCGGATCCGACCCGCATCGGCAAGGGCGGCGAAGTTTCGCCGCGCAACCACATCGAGTCGGTCCTCTACCACGATGCCGAAGCTCGCTACAACCTGCCGTGGAATGCAACGGTAGCCGTGGGCGCGCGCAACCTGTTCCAGAAGGATCCGCCGCTGGCTGGCCAGGCCTTCGCCAACACGTTCGATTACTCGTACGACACCCCGGGTGGCTTCTACTACATGCGTTACACCCAGCGCTTCTGATCGAAGACTGGGCCTAGCATGACCCAGGCAATGGCCCCGGCAACGGGGCCATTGCCGTTCTGGCACCCCTCAAGCGAGTTTCGCCATGTCCGATGTTGCCGCCCTCACCGACCGCGCGCTGGATCAGGCCCGCCGCGGTGACACCGCTGGCGCCGAGCACAGTTTCCGGGACCTGCTGCGGCAGGCGCCGGACGACGTGCAGGCACTGAACTTCATCGCCCGCTGCCACAGCGCGCGCGGCGAGCACGCGCAGGCCGATTCGCTGCTGCAACATGCGCTGGTCGCTGCACCCGGCGACGCCGGCACGGTGAAGAACCTCGCCGCCAGCCTGGTCGAACAGCGCCAGTGGCAGGCCGCACAGGCATTGCTGCAGCCGTTGCTCGTCGAAGACCCTGGTTTTTTCGTGGCCCGCCTGTATCTGGCGCTATGTCTGCAGCAGCGCGGCGAGCATGCCGCTGCACTTACCCACTTCTACCAGGCTGTGAGCCAGGCCCAGCGCCAGGGCCACTGGACCCAGCCGCAGACCACCCCGCCGGGGCTGCGCCGACTGGTCGAACATGCCATCGCCACGCTCCGCGAAGGCCGTCGCCACACCCTGCAGCAGGTGATGGCGCCGCTGCAGCAGCGCTACGGCCGCAATGCGTTGCAGCGCATCGAACGGGCCGTAGCCGGCTACCTGGGCGAACTGCAGTTGCGCACGGCCAGCCCGGCGCAGCGCCCGACCTTCCTGTTCATTCCCGATCTTCCCTCACCCCCGTACTTCGATCCTGCCCTGTTCCCCTGGTATGAGCCGCTGCAGCGGTCAACGCCTGCGCTGCGCGCCGAACTGATCTCGGTGCTGGAAGAACGGCAGTTGCTGGCCCCGTTTCTCGGCGAGCCGGGCCCCGGGCGCGGCGGCAGCTATCTGGGCGGCACCGCAGCGCAGCCCCGCTGGGATGGGTTTTTCTTTCACCGGCACGGCAAGGTGTTTGTCGAGAATGCCGAACGCTGCCCGCAGACCGCCGCCGCGCTGGAGCAGGTGCCGTTGGTGCGCATTGAAGGACACGCTCCGGAAACGCTGTACTCGGTGCTGGGGCCCGGTTCCCACATCCTGCCGCACACCGGCGTGACCAACAGCCGCATCGTCACCCACCTGCCGCTGATCGTGCCCGACAACTGCGCGCTGCGCGTGGCCGGCCAGACACACGTCTGGCAGGAAGGACACTGCGTGAGTTTCGACGACACCTGGGAGCACGAAGCCTGGAACCGCAGCGACCGCACCCGCGTGGTCCTGCTGTTCGACGTCTGGCACCCCGGCCTGGATGAAGCCGAACGCGACGCCATTGATGCCCTGGTCCGTGGCATCGCCGAGCTCAACGGCGAAGACATCCTCGCCGGCTGACCGCCGCGGGCCAGCGTACGGTAGAGCCGACCCCACGGTCGGCTCGCGCGCAACGCGCGCCAAGCAGAAGCGTGACGACCAACGGTCGTCACCTACCGCGCTTCCGCGCGGGACCGAGCGCGCTGCCGCTACAGCGGCGGAATCAGCGTCTCGATCAGGTGCTCGACGTATGCCTCGAATTCCTCACGGTCCTGCCGGGGCTGTTGCAGCTGCAGCGACAACTGCAGGAACCCGACATAGGCCGCATACGCCAGACGCGCGCGGTGCCGCGCCGCGGTCGAGGGCAACCCGGCCTGGCGGAACGATGCAATCAGATAGTCCATACGCCGCTGTGACACGCGGTCGATCACCGGCCGCACCATCGGATGGTCCAGTGCCTTGAGCAGCTCGCTGTAGACGATGTGCGGCTGCACTTCATGCGCCACCACCTGGAACAACTGACGCAGCCGCACGCGCGGATCGGCCACCTCTTCCAGGCTGCCAAACACCTGCTCCTGCTCGAACAGCTCCCAGCGTTCCAGCGCCGCCTGCAGCAGCGCATCACGCGAGGGGAAATGCCAGTAGAAGCTGCCCTTGGTCACCCCCAGGCGCCGCGCCAGCGGCTCCACCGCCACGGCGCTCACGCCCTGCTCTGCTATCAGGTCCAGCGCCGCCTGGGCCCAGTCTTCGGCGCTCAGTCGGCTGTTGCGGCCAGCCCGGCTGGGGTCGGCAGTAGCTTCAGTATCGTTCATTGCGTGATTTAACCATACGCCGGGGTTCGTTGCAGTATGCCGCCCGCACAAAGCCTGCTGGCTGAAGCGTTTAGGCGATCGCAGCGCTATCCCGCAGCGCACCATACGCAGCGGTATTGACTTCCCTCCCAAGAGATCCATACTAGCCAGTATGGTTATCGCCCACGCCTCCGCCATCCGCATGTCCCGGCATCTGCTGGGCCCCGACGATCTCCGTCTGGCCGCCACCGCCATCGAGGGCGGGCCGCGCGGCACGGTGCTTTTCGCGCATGGTTTTGGCCAGACCCGGCACGCCTGGAACCAGAGCGCGCAGCGCATTGCTGATGCAGGCTGGTCAACGCTCGCTGTAGACGCACGTGGCCACGGCGATTCGGACTGGAATCCGGCCACGCTGCCGTATCACGGCGAGCAGTTCACCAACGACCTGATCGTGGTGGCCGGCGAGCAGACGCAGCCGCCTGTGCTGGTCGCCGCCTCGATGGGAGGACTGTTCGGCCTGCTCGCTGAAGCGCGTTGGCCGGGCCTGTTCTCGGCGATGGTGCTGGTGGACATCACCCCGCGCTGGGACACCGCCGGGGTCGAACGCATTCTTGCGTTCATGAGCGCCCATCCCGATGGATTCGCCTCGCTGCAGGAAGCGGCCGATGTCATTGCCGCCTACCTGCCGCACCGTCCGCGCAAAAGCGAGGATGCGCTGCGCGCGCTGCTGCGCGAAGGGCATGCCGGCCGTTGGTGCTGGCACTGGGACCCGCGCCTGGTCGCCGAGCTCGCGCAGGGCAGCGAACAGCACCAGGATGCGCTGGCGGCCGCAGCGCGCAACGTGCGCTGCCCGCTGCTGCTGGTCAGCGGTGGCCGCAGCGATCTGGTCACGCCGCAGTCGATCACCGAGTTTCTCGCGCTGGCACCGCACGCGCAGCACGTGATGCTGCCGCAGGCGACGCACATGGTCGCTGGCGATGACAACGACGCTTTTACCGCTACTGTGTTGAACTATCTGGACGTGTTGCCCTCGGCCCTGGCCGCGGGATCGTCCGCCATACCCGAGCACGTCACCGGAGCACGCTCATGAGCATTGTCGTTCCCTTCCTTGCCCTGCTGCTGGCAGGTGCCTTCGCTGCGTACCATCGCATGCGCCTGATCACCTGGACTCTCATCAGCGTGGTCCTGCTGGCCATCTGCTGGTTTGTTCCCTACGTCAACCAGACCGCGACGCTGGTGGCCGCCGCCGTACTGGCCGTCATCGCACTGCCGTTGCTGCTGCCCTTCATCCGCAAGCCGCTGCTGACCGGCCCGATGATGAAGGTGTTCCGCAAGGTACTGCCGCCGCTGTCGCAGACCGAGCGCATCGCGCTGGAAACCGGCTCGGTAGGTTTCGAAGGCGAGCTGTTCACCGGTGACCCGGACTGGAACATCCTGCTCAACTATCCCAGGCCGCAGCTCACCGCCGAGGAACAGGCCTTCCTTGATGGCCCGGTGGAAGAGCTGTGCCGCATGGTCAATGACTGGGAAATCACCCATGTCCATGCCGACCTGCCGCCGGAGCTGTGGGCCTTCATCAAGAAGAACCGGTTCTTCGGCATGATCATTCCCAAGGAGTTTGGCGGTCTGGGTTTCTCCGCGCTGGCCCACCACAAGGTCATCCAGAAGCTGGCCTCGGTGTCCTCGGTGGTGAGCTCCACCGTGGGCGTGCCCAATTCACTCGGCCCGGGTGAGCTGCTGGTGCATTACGGCACCCAGGAACAGAAGGACCAGTACCTGCCGCGCCTGGCCGATGGTCGCGAAGTCCCCTGCTTCGGCCTGACCGGTCCGTTTGCCGGCTCCGACGCCACCTCAATTCCCGACTACGGCATCGTCTGCCGCGGCGAGTGGAACGGCGAGCAGGTGCTGGGTGTGCGCCTGACCTTCGACAAGCGCTACATCACCCTGGCCCCGGTGGCCACGTTGATCGGCCTGGCGTTCCGCATGTACGACCCGGACGGTCTGATCGGCCAGACGCGCGATATCGGCATCACCCTGGGCCTGCTGCCGCGCGATACCGCTGGCGTGGAAATCGGACGTCGCCACTTCCCGCTCAACTCGACCTTCCAGAACGGCCCGATCCGAGGCAAGGACGTGTTCATTCCGCTGACCCAGCTGATCGGTGGCGCGGCGATGGCCGGCAAGGGCTGGAACATGCTCAACGAGTGCCTGGCCGTGGGCCGCTCGATCACCCTGCCCTCCACTGCCAGTGGTGGTGCCAAGGCCGGCGCCGCGGTCACCGGTGCCTACGCGCGCATCCGCAAGCAGTTCGGCCTGTCGGTGGGTCGCTTCGAAGGCGTGGAAGAGGCGCTGGCCCGCATCGGCGGCAAGGCCTACAAGATCAGTGCGCTGTCCCAGGCTACCGCGGCCGCGGTGGACCGCGGTGACGTGCCCTCGGTGCCATCCGCTATCGCCAAATATCACTGCACCAGCATGAGCCGCGAAGTCATCGCCGATGTGATGGATGTGATCGGCGGCAAGGGCATCATCCTTGGCCCGCGCAACTTCGCCGGGCGCAGCTGGCAGGCCGCACCAATCGCCATCACGGTGGAAGGTGCCAACATCATGACCCGCAGCCTGCTGATCTTCGGCCAGGGCGCCATCCTGTGCCACCCCTGGGTGCTGAATGAGATGAAGGCCGCGCAGGACCCGGACCGCAAGGCCGGCCTGGAGGAATTCGACCGCAGCCTGTTCGGGCACATCCGCTACGGCATTTCCAATGCGGTGCGTTCATTCTGGTTCGGCCTGACCGGTGCGCGCTTTGGTGCCGCGCCGGGCGATGAGTACACCCGCCGCTACTTCCGCAAGCTCGACCGTTATTCGGCCAATCTGGCGCTGATGGCCGACATCTCGATGATGACCCTGGGCGGCAAGCTGAAGTTCAAGGAGTCGCTGTCCGGCCGCCTTGGCGACGTGCTGAGCCATGTCTACATGACCAGTGCCATGCTCAAGCGTTATCACGACGAGGGCGCACCGCAGGCCGACCAGCCGCTGCTGGCCTGGGCGTTCCACGACAGCGTGCACAAGATCGAGGAATCGCTGTCGGCGGCGCTGCGCAACTTCCCCATCCGTCCGATCGGCTGGCTGATGTGGGCGCTGATCTTCCCGCTGGGCCGTCGCGCCGAAGCGCCGGGTGATCGCCTGAGCCGCCGCGTGGCCGCCCTGCTGATGTCACCCAATGAAGCGCGCGACCGCCTGTCGCAGGGCGTGTTCCTCACCCCGTGCGAAAACAACCCCGGTGGCCGCATCAACAGCTATCTGGCCAAGGCCATCATGGCCGAGCCGGTGGAGCGCAAGTTCCTCAAGGCGCTCAAGAGCAAGGGCATCGAAGCCTTGGACTTCACCGCCCAGCTCGACGAGGCCGTGGCCGAGGGCGTGATCACCCAGGACGAGCGCACCCTGCTCGAAGACCTGCGTGCGCTGACCCTGGACACCATCACCGTGGACGACTTCGAGCCGCACGAACTGCGTGCTGCCAGCTACTACGACCAGCACGACAGGCAGGCGCGCTCCGAAGCCGCCTGAGTTGAACCAGAAAGCGGCCCCTCGGGGCCGCTTTTTTCATGGGAGACGCGGGGGCGGCATCACGCTGCTGCGTGCGCCGCCAACGCCAGCAGTGCCGGCACAGCCTGCACTAAGAAGATCCGCCGGTTCACGCTCCAGGCGCCGTAGCACCCGGCCACCACCACGCAGACGAGCGAGAACGTCACCAGCAGCGGCTGTGCGCATGCCAGCCCGACCAGGATGCCCGCGGCCAGAAACCCGTTGTACAGCCCCTGGTTGGCCGCCAGCACTCGCGTGGCCTGCGCCTTCTCCAGTGAATTGCGGAACGTCTTCAGGCCCAGCGGGTGTGTCCACAGGAACATCTCCAGCACCAGGATGTAGACGTGCAGCAGGGCCACCAGCCCGGTCAACAACAGCGCCACCAGCATCATCGCCCGTTCTCCAGTTGAGTGCGCGATCAACGCTCGCGCGGCAGTTTCTTCTCTTCGCGCAGCACGCCACAGGCGGCCAGCGTCATCACCACGGCCACCACGATGCCACCGGCGAACACCATGTGCGAGCCGAGCAGCGACAGCCCCTTGTGCAGCCAGGCGAAGCTCAGGTCGGCGCCCCGGTAGATCACCGTGTCGATGGCCGCGCCCGCCTTGTAGCGCCACTGGCGGTCCACCCGCGTGTAGATCGTCTCGCGGGCCGGCTTGGCCAGCGAAAACTCACTGGCACGGGTCATCACCTGCACCATGGCCACCAGCAGCGGCAGCGGCGAGGCGGCCAGCACGGAGAATCCAACGATGATCGCAAAGCCGGGAATCAGCAGGGCCGGTGCAATGCCATGGCGGGACAGCAGCCAGCGGGTCAGGCCCACCTGCACCAGCAGGGTCAGCGCGTTCACCGCCAGGTCCAGCCGCGAGTAGAACGCAGTGCGCGCAGCCTCGTCGGGGAACGCCGCGCGGACGATGCCGGCCTGTTCGTTGTACAGCAGCGTCCCCACACCGACACCGAACACCACCATCACCGCCAGCCAGCGCAGCAGCGGCTCGCGCACCACCAGCTTCAGGCCGTCGAGCACGCTGCCGCCCATCGGCCTCTCACCGGACACCAGCTGCTGCTCACGTTCGCGGGCCACCGCAAACGGGCGCAGCTTCCAGATGCACAGCACGCACACCGCCAGGAACGCGGCCGAAACCAGCATCAGGTTGGCAATGCCCACCCGCTGCACCAGCGTGCTGGTGATGATCGGCCCGAGAAAGGCGCCCACCGTACCGGCCGCGCCGATGTAGCCGTAGAAGGCGCGTGCCTGGACGTTGGAGAACACATCGGCCATGAAGCTCCAGAACACCGCCACCGCAAACAGGTTGAACACGGTGATCCAGAAGAAGAAGGCCATGCCACGTCCGGGCACTCCCGCCTGGAACATCACGTAGAAGCCCAGCAGGGTGGCGATGAAGAAGCCATACACCAGCGGCAGGAACAGGCGGCGCGGATAACGGCTCACCAGCCAGCCGTAGACCGGCTGCAGCACCAGCATGATCAGGAACACGCAGGTGAACAGGAACTGCAGCACGTAAGCCTGCAGTGCGATGCCGTGGCCGCTGAACCAGTCGATCAATGCGGTGGGGAATACCGTCTGCAGGTCGGTGGAGGCGGCCATCGCCTCGCGCACCGGGCGCAGCACGTAGTAGCCGCTGAGCAGGCAGAAGAAATACAGGAACGACCACCACAGCGGCGGCGATTGCCGCAGCGCGGCGAGCAGCTGCTGCAGCGGGCCCCCGCTTCTGTCCGTGGCGGTGCTCATGCGTTGCCCCGCCCGGCAGGGCGATAGGGGAAGCAGGGCATGGCACAACTCCAGCGACGGGGAGCGCGTACGTTAGCCAATGCACTGCAACATGACCAGCACCGACCATGCGCTGCGGTATGCGCACTGCGCGGCGGCAAACGCCAAGCAAGCTGCGCAGCCTGAAAAGTGCGCATAAAAGACTGGATTTTCAATAAGATGCGCATTCATCTTCGCTTTGTTGTGCAAGAGTTCAAAGCAACGCTAGAATCAGGGGCAGCAGTCGCGCACGGGTCCCTCGAACGATGAAAACGAACAGCAGGCGCCGCCGGTTCCGTACCGCGGCCACCGGTATGCTGGGCATGCTCATGCCCCTGGCCATGTCTTCCACGGCCCAGACACCTCCGCCGCTGCCACCGATGCCGGCCAACATCGAAACCACGTCGGTGCCGAGCACGCAGCCAGCCGCCTACCGCACCGGGCTGGTGCCGCAGGTGCAGGCCCCGGCCGCTGGCTTCAACGTTGCCCAGATCGAGGCCATCGCCGAACAGCTCACCTACGGCAACCGCGTACCCGGCATGGCCATGGCCATTGTCCAGGGCGGCCGGGTGATCAGCGCGCGCGGCTACGGTGTCACCGACATCAGCAACCCGCAGCCGGTCGATTCGCATACCGTGTTCCGCCTGGCGTCGCTGTCCAAGGCCTTCGCCGGCACCATGGCCGGCCTGCTGGTCAACGACGGTACCCTGCGCTGGGACAGCAAGGTCACCGATTACGTGCCCGGTTTCCGTCTGGATACGCCTGAAGCGACCGAGCGCCTGACCGTGGCCGACGTGCTCAGCCATCGCGTCGGTCTGCCTTACAACGCGTATGACCGCGACATCGAAGCCAACGCCGAGTATTACACCCTTACCCAGAAGCTGGCCTCGACCTCGCTCAAGTGTCTGCCTGGCGACTGCTACGCCTACCAGAACGTTGCCTTCAGCCTCATCGGCGATGTGGTTTACGCCGCCTCCGGCAGCTTCTACGAGCAGGCGGTCGAGCGCCGCATCTTCAAGCCGCTGGGCATGGACGATGCCAGCCTTGGCCTCGCCGGCATCCAGGCCAGCTCGCGCTGGGCGCGGCCGCACGTGCGCAGCCGCAATGGCTGGGTCTCGCTGACGCCCAAGCCGACCTACTACCGCGTCGCGCCCGCTGCGGGCGTCAACGCCAGCGCCAGCGACATGGCGCAGTGGCTGCTGGCCCACACCGGCCACCGCCCCGACGTGCTGCCGGCACCGCTGCTGGCCACCCTGCACGCCTCGTTGGTCAACACGCCGGGCGAGATGCGCTCCGGCTGGCGCCGTGAGCGCCTGCAGTCGGCTGGGTACGCGCTGGGCTGGCGCAACTTCGATTACGCCAACCACCAGGTGGTGTTCCATGCCGGTGCCGTGCAGGGCTATCGCGGGCTGGTGGCCTTGCTGCCCGAGCGCGACCTCGGCATCGCCATCATGTGGAACGGCGAGAGCACCCTGCCCAGCGGCCTGATGCCGACCATTCTGGACGCAGCAATCGGCCTGCCCAGCCGCAAGTGGCTGGACGTGGACACCGACTTCGGCAGCGACAACCTGATGGCCGAAGACCGCCCGGGCAATGCAACCGGCAAGGGCGCATCGGCCAATCGCGCCAACGCATCACCGCATTGATCCTGCGCACCTGATGGATGCCGGCTGCGGCCGGCCCGCGGCGGCCCCCTTCCGGTAGGTACGCATAAAAAAACCCCTTCCCCGCTGGGCAGTCGGGAAAGGGGTCTTGAGGTACGGCTATCGGGATGTAATCAGATCAGCGGTGCCGGGGTTGCCGGCAGTGCGACCGGCGCAGCCTTCTTGCGGCGTGCGGCGGGCTTCTTTGCTGCCGACGTGGTGGCAGCCTTCTTCGCCGTCTTCTTTACTGCCTTCTTGGCGGTCGCCTTCTTCGCGGTGGCCTTCCTGGCGGTGGCCTTCTTGGCCGGCTTCTTCGCTACCTTCTTGGCCGTTGCCTTTTTGGAGGCGGCCTTCTTGGCGGTCGCCTTCTTGGCGGTGGTCTTTTTCGCAGTCGCCTTGCGAGCGGTTGCCTTCTTTGCCGTGGTCTTCTTCGCCGGCTTCCGGGCTACCTTCTTCGCCGCCTTCTTGGCAGTGGCCTTCTTCGCGGTCTTCTTCACTGCCTTCTTGGCGGTGGCCTTCTTCGCGACCTTCTTCACTGCCTTCTTGGCGGTTGCCTTCTTGGCGGTGGCCTTCTTCGCAACCTTCTTTACAGCCTTCTTCGCGGTTGCCTTCTTCGCGGTTGCCTTCTTGGCCGTTGCCTTCTTGGCAGTGGCCTTCTTCGCGACCTTCTTCACCGCTTTCTTCGCGGCGGGCTTCTTCTTCGCAGTTGCCATGGGATGGCTCCTCGTCAGTGATGGAGAGATGAAACGCCCAGGTGGATCAAATCCGCCGGAACAACCGACGGGGACCGCCGGCGCTGACCGCACGCCGTGACGGATGCTGCGATGCCTGCCTCGAACGACGAAGCAGTCATCGCAGCGGAACGCGGGGTGCCATTGGCCGGGGGAAGCGAGGACCTCACCCGCGTCGTTGGACGCGTGGCGGTCATCCCGGTTGTACTTCGCTTCTGGCGGTTGATTTTGAGCACCCGGTTTGACAGGCAAGGTCTGTTGGGCGAAACCTAATCACGCTTTTTTTTTCTGTCAACAACCTTGGCGAAAAAAATTCACACGACACCCGGTTGGTTGCCGCGCAGGAACCGGCAACCTGCCCCGCCCGCGCGGCCCACCCAGCACCCGCCGCTGCGCAGCGACGCTGCAATGCGTGCGCCGCGATGTGCAGCAAAGCACTTGAATCAAGCACTTTGCGTGGATCAGCAGCGTGACGCCCGCACGTTCGCGTGCCGTCGCCGGTCACACCGGTGGTGGCGCCGGCGCGATGCCAACGGCAGGCCAACGCCGGCGTTTTTTTTTCACGCCATGGCACCGCTTCTGCGAGGTGCAAACGCGGTTTTGCGCAAAAAAATTTGCTCGATTCCGCTCTGCGCTACGTTCGTCGGCAGCAGCAAGCGCGACCTGCGGACACCCGCGCGCGGTCGTGCGCCGGTCATCGCACGATCACTGCGCGCGGCCCTGACGAACAAAAAAAAGACCGCCCGAAGGCGGCCTTGCACGAAGTGCGACGTTGGACGCGATCAGTGCGCGTCGTCTTCCAGCGCTTCTTCGTAGTCGTCCGGACCCAGCAGGTCATTGACCTCCTCGGCATTGCTGATTTCGACCACGAACATCCAGCCTTCGCCGTACGCATCTTCGTTGATGGTTTCCGGCTTGTCCGACAGGGCCGAGTTGACCTCGACCACCTTGCCGCTGACCGGGCTGTAGACATCCGAGGCGGCCTTGACCGACTCGACCACAGCGATCTGCTCGCCGGCCTTCGCCTCGGCGCCCACCTCGGGCAGTTCGACATAGACCAGGTCGCCAAGCAGGCCCTGGGCGTGGTCGGAGATGCCGACGGTGACGCGACCGTTGCCTTCAACGCGGGCCCATTCGTGGGACTTGAGGAACTTGAGGTCGCCGGGAATCTCGCTCATGGCACTGCTCCAGAATTACAGGGGTGGAAAAAACGCGGGTAGTGTAACCAACCGGTGGGCCTGCAGGCAGGCCCGGACCGACATGTTCGCTCAGCCTTCCAGCAGCACGCCTGGCTGGGCCTGCCCTTCGCGCACGAACGGGAACTTGACGACGCGCACCGGCACCTGGCGCCCACGGATATCCACGTGCACCTGGCCGAGTTCGCCTGCTGGCACGCGGGCAAACGCGATGCCCTTGGCCAATGACGGCGAGAACGTGCCGGAGAGGATCTCGCCCTGGCCGCTGGCGGTGGTGACGGCCTGGCCGTGGCGCAGCACGCCCTTCTCATCCATCACCAGGCCGATCATCTGGCGCGCGGTGCCGGCGGCCTTCTGCGCCTCCAGTGCAGCGCGGCCGATGAAGTCACGCCCTTCGTCCAGCGCGACGGTCCAGGCCAGCGCCGCTTCGTACGGACTGGTCTGCTCGTCCATGTCCTGGCCATACAGGTTCATGCCGGCTTCCAGGCGCAGCGTGTCGCGCGCACCCAGGCCGGCCGGCTTGACCCCGGCGCCCAGCAGTCGATCCCAGAACGCGACCACCGCGTCCTGCGGCAACAGGATTTCAAAGCCGTCTTCGCCGGTGTAGCCGGTGCGCGCCAGGAACAGGTCAACGCCGTCATCGGTACGCGCATCGGTGGCGGCAAAGCGCGCCAGCTTGCGCAGCGCCGCGTGCTGGTCGGCCTGCAGCAGGCCGATGACCGCATCGCGCGCCTGCGGTCCCTGCACGGCGAGGATGGCCAGGTCGGCGCGCTGCTGCACACTGACGTCGAAGGCGACAGCCTGCTGCTGCATCCAGGCCAGGTCCTTCTCGCGGGTGGAGGCATTGACCACCATGCGGAAGAAGTCATCGGCCAGGTAGTAGACGATGAGGTCATCAATCACCCCGCCCTGCTCGTTGAGCATGCACGAATACAGCGCCTTGCCCGGTACCTTGAGCTTGTCCACCGAGTTGGCCAGCAGGTGACGCAGGAACGCCTTGACCTGGGCACCGCGCAGGTCGACAACGGTCATGTGACTGACGTCGAAGACACCGGCCTGCGTGCGCACGAGATGGTGCTCGTCCAGCTGCGAACCGTAGTGGATGGGCATGTCCCATCCCCCGAAGTCGACCATCTTGGCGCCGAGGGCGCGGTGGGAATCGTTGAGCAGCGTCTTCTGGGTCATGACCGGTCCGGCAGCAAAGAAACGGGAAGCAGGCATTATCCCAGATCGGTTGCGACCCCGGTTGCCGCAGCGCAACGAGGGGGGTGTTATGCGGGGGCTGCGCCCCCGCGCCCCGCTGCAAGCAACAGCAACAGCAACAGCAACAGCAACAGCTACTGCAACTGCAACGGCAACATCCAGAGCGTCGGCTGGGCGTTCGGGTTTGGCTGGGCGGGGCGGTGGGGGTACGTGGGGGACGGCAAAAACTGCCCCTTCGGGGTCCGGCCCAGCCGCATGGCGGCTGTGCGTTCGGGCGCTCGCGAAGCACTGCTTCGCAAGCAAAGCGCCCTCACCCTGCGTGCCTTGTTTCGCGCCATCCCTGGCGCTCGACACCCCCACGCCCCCCCACCGCCCCACCTCCGACACATCTCGACCACGTCACCCACGTCAAAAACGCTCGACCTCGGTAGGTGACGACCGTTGGTCGTCACGCGGTCGATCTTGATCTTGATTTTGTCTTGATCTTGATTTCGTCTTGATCTTGATTCTGTCCTTGGGCCGACCGAAGGTCGGCCTGCTTTTAAATTTCATTTTTACCGTGGCACGCACTCGCGCCGACGTATCGAAGGGCGGGCAGCGCCGGGCTCTGCCCGGCGTGCGCGCAGCGCGGCTTCAGCGCGATCGGGTCGGAGCGCTGCCGGGCAGAGCCCGGCACTACGCGGCGCCCCGGCTTCCGGTAGGTGACGACCGTTGGTCGTCACGCCGTTTCCGGGAAGCCGCTGGCGCGACCAGGCGTCAGCCCAGTGCCAGCCCCAGCAGTTCACCTGCACCGCGTTCCAGCAGCATCCCGGCGACCTGCTGGCCCAGCGCCTGCGGGTTGTTGGCCGGCCCACTGGCTTCGGCGCGCACCGCGCGGCCGTCGCTGGCACTGCCGACCAGACCCTGCAGGTGCAGCACATCAGCCCCCTGCCATTGGGCGATGGCCGCCACCGGCACATGGCAGCTGCCATGCAGGGCACGGTTCATCGCGCGCTCGGCCTCCACGCAGGCGCGCGTCGGCGCATGGTCCAGCGTGGCCATCAGCTCGAGCAGCGCGCCACCGGCACATTCGACTGCCACCGCACCCTGCGCCGGCGCGGGCAGCCATTGCGGTGCCTGCAGACGCTCGACGATGCGCGCCCCCAGCCCCAACCGCTCCAGTCCGGCCACCGCCAGAATGATGGCGTCGTAGTCACCGGCATCGAGTTTGGCCAGGCGCGTGTTGACGTTGCCACGCAGGTCCAGCAGCTGCAGATCGGGCCGCAGCGCGCGCACCTGGGCCTGACGGCGCAACGACGAGGTGCCGACCCGCGCACCAGTCGGCAGTGACAGCAGCGTCGGGTGCGTATTGGAAATGAAACCGTCGGCCGGATCATGCCGCGGCAGAATAGCCGGCAGCACGAACGGCGGGTCCAGCTCCATCGGCACATCCTTCAGCGAATGCACCGCGCAGTCCGCCTCACCGCGCAGCATGGCCAGTTCCAGTTCCTTGAGGAACAGGCCCTTGCCCCCGATGGCCGCCAGAGAACGGTCGAGCACCTCATCGCCGCGCGTGCTCATCGGCACCAGGTCCACCTGCAACTGCGGATGCGCCTGGCGCAGGCAGTTGGCGACGTGTTCGCTCTGCCAGAGGGCGAGCGGGCTCTTGCGGGTGGCGATGCGGAGGATGGTCATGCTGCCATTATCGCCGCTCGGGCCGCAGAGCGTCGAACCGCAGCGCCGCCGCGTCGAAAAGCCACAATTAGCAGCAGCTGCGTGACGACCAACGGTCGTCACCTGCCGGCAGCAAGCGCCCAAAGCCGCCTTCCCGGAACAGTCCGCGGTGGTTACAGGTGCCGCAGTTCCTGACGCAGGGTCGCCACACAGCGCCGGCTGACCTCCAGCACCTGCCCCCCATGCCGCAGCACTGCCTGCACCTGCCCGCTGGCATGGCGCCGCAGCTCCATCAGCTCGTGCCGTGCCACCAGGCAGTTGCGGTGGATCCGGATGAAGCGCGCCCCGAACTCGTCTTCCAGCGACTTCAGCGACTCTTCGATCAGGTCCTGCCCACGTGCGTGATGGACCACCACGTACTTCTCATCGGCCTGCAGGTAGTGGATATCCTCCACCGCGATCAGCCGCAGACTGCCGCGCAGGCGCGCGCACAACACCGTACGCGCACGGCCATCGGCCGCGCCGGCAGGCTCGCCGCGTCCGGCCAGAAATACGCGCGCGCGCTCCACCGCCGCGTGCAGGCGCTCGGGGCGCACCGGCTTCATCAGGTAATCGATGGCCGCTGCTTCGAACGCCGACAGTGCATGCGCATCGTAAGCCGTGCAGAACACCACCGCCGGGCGTGGCTCGAATGTCGCCAGGTGGCGCGCGGCCTCAAGCCCATCCAGCCCCGGCATCGCGATATCCAGCAGCACCAGGTCCGGCTGCAGCTCGGCGCAGGCGTGCAGGGCCTGCTCGCCATTGGCGGCCTCGGCCACCACCTGTACCCCCGGCAGGTCGGCCAGCAGTGACTGCAGGCGCTCGCGGGCCAAGGGCTCGTCGTCGGCGATCACTACCCTCACGCCTGCTCCCTGCTGGTCGGCACGCTGATCCGGCACTCATAGTAGCCCTCGCGCCAGCCGGCCGTCATCCGCGCGGCTGCGCCGAACCGCCAGGCCAGCCGATGCGCGATGTTGTGCTGGGCGTGGCCCGCGCCGTGGGCCAGCACCAGGCTGGGCCCTGCCGGATCGGGCGCTGGATTGCGCACCTCGACATGCAGCAGGTTGCCCTCGCAGACCAACCGCAGGATGATCGCGCCGCCCTCCGGCAGACGCGAGATGCCGTGCAGCACAGCGTTCTCGACCAGCGGCTGCAGCATCAGCCGCGGCAACGGCTGGTCCCATGGCAGGGGTAGGTGCCGGTCCCACTGCACCTGCAGGCGTTCACCCAGGCGCAACGATTCGATCGACAGGTAACGCTCGGCGAGCTCGCATTCTTCGCGCAGGGTGGAGTCCCCCTCCCCGGCCCCCAGCGCGGCACGGAACAGGTCGGAAAGATCGAGCACCGCGCGCTCGGCCACCACCGGGTCACGGCGGACCAGGCTGGCGATCAGGTTCATGCTGTTGAACAGAAAATGCGGACGGATGCGCGCCTGCAGCGCGTCCGCCCGTACCTGGGCGTTGGCGCGGATCTGCTCGGCCCAGCGGTCACTGACATGGAAATAGCGCAGCGCCAGGGCGGCGATCAGGACGGTGGTGGCCGCACTGCCCAAGGTGAAACGCCACACGCTGATGCCCGCCGCAAAACTGTCCTGGTCCACCACGGCATACAGCGCGTGCAGGATGCCGGCACAGATCACCGCGATCAGCCCGACAGCCACCAAGGCCAGTCCGCTGCCCAGCACCGTGGGCAGGCGGGACAACGGTTCCCGCAGCAGACACAGGCAGCCGGTGGCCACCAGCGCCAGCCACAGCGCGTAACCGCTGGCCGCCAGCAGTTCGCCCACGGTCCAGTGGCGTTGCCCGTCGGGGGCCAGCGCCAGCACCACCACCACCAGCTGGGCGAGCCCGAGCATCGCCGCCAGCCGCGGCAGACGGCACAGCTCGGGCATCCATGGTGCGGGGCCAGGCGCGCGCATCCCTCAGACGCCGAAAACGCGCGTCTGGAGCCAGTCGGCCAGGGCCTCGATTTCTTCGGCGCAGACCTGGTGCGCCATCGGGTAGCTGTGCCAGTCAACGTCCAGGCCCAACGCCGCCAGCGCTTCGGCGCTGTGCGCGGCCACCGGCTGCGGGATCACCGGATCCTGCGCGCCATGGGCCATGAACACCGGCACCTGTACCGCGCCGCTCACCCGCTGCGCGGTTTCCGCCTCAGGCAGATAGGTGGACAGTGCCACCACGGCAGCCAGTGGCCCAGTGCGCGACAGCAGCGCGCTCAATGCAACCGCACCGCCCTGCGAGAACCCGGCAATGATGATGTGGTCAGCGGCGATGCCACGTTCGATCTCACGTTCGATCAGCGCGTCGAGCTCGCCGACCGACGCACGTACGCCCTCCATGTCCGCTCGCGAGCGGAAATCCATGCCGACGATGTCATACCAGCCGCGCATCGGGACGCCGTTGTTGATGGTGATCGGCCGTACCGGCGCATGCGGGAACACGAAGCGGATGCCCGGCCACTGCGGACGCACCAGCTCCGGCACGAGGGGGGCAAAGTCATTGGCATCGGCGCCCAGGCCGTGCAGCCAGATGACCGACCACTGGGCCGGCTGGGTGCCGGTGGTCTTTTCGACGGTTTCAAGCATTGAGGCAGGCTCCATTACAGGCAGCCCGCATTATGCCCCCACAGCCTCATCCGCACCCCGGCGGGGCAGGTAGTGACGGGCCATGCCCGTCTGCTGGCGACGCCCGTCGGCGGGCCATGCCCGTCTGCTGGCGACGCCCGTCAGCGGACCACGCCCGTCAGCGCCACGCCCGCCAGCTCTGCCCTTGTTTCAGGGCCCCGACGTACGCGCCGCAGCCTGACGGCGCAGCTCGGCGGCGCGCAGCAGGATCGTCGGCGGATGCCGTTCTTCAGGGATGTCCAGCAGCCCCAGGCGGCGCAGCCACACGGCCGGGCCGCGCGAGGAGGTCAGCGCCACCACCGGAATCGACAGCACCATGCCAGCCACCACCGGCAGCATCCAGGCAGCCAGTGCGGGCGAGACCGCCCAGGCCAGACCCCCCATGAACGCACCGAACACGCTCAACCCGCCGTACCCTCGCGCCAGCGCAGCCCAGTCGACCTTGCCGTCGTCGCGCTGCTGGGCGTCCCAGCCGGAATCCTTGCCAGCCAGCACTTCGGCCACGCCACGCGACTGCACGTACATCACCACCGGCGCCATCAGCGCCGCCAGCACGGTTTCCACCAGCATGGCGACAAACGCCCGCACCGCGCCGCCGCAGCCGCGACGGTCATCGCGGTCGAGCAGGGTCGCCACGTAGCCCAGCAGCTTGGGTGTCAGCAGCACCGCCATGGTGATCGCGAACAGGCGCACCACGTGGATCTCGTCCTGTGCACGCCAGTAGACGTTGGGCGACAGGTGCAGCACGCCATTGATGTCGATGCCGCCCTGGAACAGCGGAATCGCAATGCCGATCAGCATCAGCATCGCCCACATCGGCGCGGTGAAGTAGTGTCCGATGCCGATCAGCATGTGCATGCGGCTGATCCAGTGCAGGCCACGGCTGCCGACGATCTTGGCGTGCTGCAGGTTGCCCTGGCACCAGCGGCGGTCGCGCACCATCATGTCGGTCAGTGTCGGCGGGCCCTCTTCGTAGCTGCCCTTGAGGTAGGGCACCATGTGCGCGGCCCACCCACCGCGTCGCATCAGGGCGGCTTCAACGAAGTCGTGGCTGAGCACGTGGCCACCAAAGGGCTGCTTGCCCGGCAACGGCGGCAGGCCGGCATGGTCGGCAAACGCCACCGTGCGGATGATCGCGTTGTGGCCCCAGTAATTGCTTTCCGCGCCATGCCACCAGGCCACGCCGCGCGCGATCACCGGGCCGTACACGCGCCCGCCGAACTGCTGCATGCGCGAGAACAGCGTGCGCCCGCCCACCACCATCGGCAGGGTCTGGATCAGACCAACGTCGGCGTTGTGCTCCATGCCCGCGACCAGGCGCACGATGGTGTCGCCGGTCATCAGGCTGTCGGCGTCGAGAATCAGCATCTGCGGATAGCCGCCCCCGAAGCGGCTCACCCAGTCGGCGATGTTGCCAGCCTTGCGCCCGCTGTTGTCGGCGCGACGGCGATAGAACAGCCGCGCCTGCGGGCCCAGCGTCTGCTGCAGTTCGGCAAAGGCCTGCTCTTCGGCGGCAGCGATGTCCTCGCGCCGGGTGTCGCTGAGCACGAAGAAATCAAAGCGCTGCAGCTGCCCGGTTTCAGCCACCGACTCATGGATGGCCTGCAACCCGGCCAGCAGCCGCCGCGGGTCTTCGTTGTAGGTGGGCATCAGCAGCGCGGTGCGGCTGTGCAGCTGCGGCAGCGGCTGGTCCGGGTCGATGCCGAGCCGGTAGCCGCGATCGAACACGGCGGTCAGAAAGCCGGCCACGGCGCTGGCAAAGGCCAGCGCGATCCAGCCGAACAGGCCAACGAACAACACCAGCAGGCAGGCTTCGAGCACGCTGATGCCGTTGGGCGAAAGCACGCGCCACATCATCACCGTGGCAGCGGCGGTCATCGCCCCAGCGCCACCGAGCAGATACAGCCGGCGCAGACCGATCAGGCGCGGTGAGGTACGGTGGCGACGGACACGCAGCTCCCCTTGGGTCAGGCTCTGCTCGGGCATCGGCAGCGGTGAGGCAGGCGGCAGCACCGCCAGGCCTGCATCGAGCCTGGCGTCGATGGTTTCCTGGATCATCCGTTCAACCCCGACCGGTGATGCGGGCGGCCGCCTCGACCGTCCCCCGCACATCCAGGCGGCGCCGTCCTGGCACGCGTTGCTGTTGGGGCTGTACCGGCCAAGGCCGGGCGCTCAGCCGCTGAGTGCTGTTCCGGAAAACCACGAACGCTCCATCCAGACCGGGGATTGAAAAATGCGGCCCAGTCTAGGGCGCTGGATGTAAGGTGAGCGCGAAAGGGCAACGCGTCGTTTTCGCCTATTCAGAAAACCGGGCTTCGCGCGTTCAGGATTGTCGCTGCAACCCATTCCACAGCCCCGCAGCAGATGGCCCGCCGGGCAGGTCGCCCCGCCTCAGCGGGGCAGGACTGCCACAGGCTGCGCGTTGCCGCCAGCGGGGACGGCCCCGCGACCGGCCTCGGCGCGTGCGCGGCCGATGGCAACCGCCAGTTGCTGTTGGGCCAGCAGTTGCTGCGCCTGTACCACTTCCGGGGTGGGCAACAGCACCGGACCCGGGCTCATTTCCAACGAAACTGGACTGCTCATGCATTCTCCCTGGACAACCCGCCGTGGCCGCTTCAACACAGGCGGCTCCACGGCGGATTGCGCACCCTACCCTAAAAGCATGTGAAGGGTGTTACTGCACCAGCGCCGGTTCGGCCTGTCGCGGCAGGGCTGACATTTCCGGGCGTGCCGTGCGCAGGCGGAAGCGCGCCACCGCCACGGCCAGCTGCTCGGCCTGCTCTTCCATGGCGCGGGCTGCGGCACTGGCCTCTTCGACCAGGGCGGCGTTCTGCTGGGTGGTTTCATCCATCTGCACCACCGTCTGGTTGACCTGTTCAATGCCGGCCGACTGCTCCTTCGAGGCCGCTGAAATCTCGGCCATGATCTCGTTGACCCGGCCGACGCTGCCGACGATCTCGCGCATGGTCTGGCCCGCCCCATGCACCAGCCTGGCACCGCTGCCCACCTGCTCGACCGAGGTATCGATCAGGCCCTTGATCTCCTTGGCGGCCCCGGCCGAACGCTGGGCCAGCGCGCGCACCTCACTGGCCACCACGGCAAAGCCGCGGCCCTGCTCACCGGCCCGCGCCGCTTCCACCGCCGCATTGAGCGCCAGGATGTTGGTCTGGAACGCGATGCCATCGATCACCGAGATGATTTCGGCAATGCGCTGCGAGGACTGCTCGATGGCGTCCATGGTGTGCACTACCTGGCCCACCACCTCGCCGCCGGAGACGGCCACCTCGGCGGCGGTAGCCGCCAGCCGGTTGGCCTGCAGCGCGTGGTCGGCGTTCTGACGCACGGTGGAGGTCAGCTCTTCCATCGAGGCAGCGGTTTCTTCCAGGCTCGCGGCCTGCTGTTCGGTGCGCCGCGACAGGTCGCTGTTGCCCGAGGCGATCTCGCCAGCGGCCAGGCGGATGCTGGACGCCGATTGCTGGATCTGGCCCACGATGCTGGTCAGCTGCGCGACGGTGCGGTTGGCGTCGTCACGCATGCGTGCGAACACCCCATGGAACTGACCCTGCATGCGTGCAGTCAGGTCACCATCGGCGATGGCCTGCAACAGGCGCGACAGCTGGGCCAGGTTGTCATCGCTGACCTGCATCATGGTGTTCAGGGTGACCACCATGTCGGCGAAGGCATGGTCGAAGCGGCTGACGTCACCACGCACGGCGAAGTCGCCTTCGGCAGCGGCTGCAGCCAGCTGCTGGATCTGTGCGTTGATGGCGGCCAGGTTGCGCTTGGTGGTGGCCATCGCCGCCGTGAACGCCGCCTTGTCACCGGGCAGCTCATCCATGTCCGGGGCGAGGTCGCCCACCGCGTAGCGCTGCATCACCTCCACCAGCTTCCAGGTCAGCGCATGGCTGTCGGCGATCAGCTGGTTGCTGTCGGCGACCATGCGGCCGTACTCACCCGGGAACGAGGACGCGTCCATGCGGTAGGCCAGTTCGCCGGCATCGTGGCGCTGCGCCATCTCGGCCTGTGCGGCCATCACCGCCTGCAGCTGCCCGCGCATGCCCTGCATCGCGCCGAGCAGACGGCCCACCTCATCGTTGCCGCGCTCCGGCATCGGCGTGTCCAGCTTGCCCTGTGCCACATCATCGGCGATGCGTACCGCCTGACCCAGCGGGCGCACGACCAGCCGACGCAGCAGCACATAGACGCCCAGCCCCAGCACCAGCGCGGCCAGCACGCCCACCACCACGGTGATCCACAGCAGCTGCCGGGCCTTGGCCACGATCACCGCATGCGGCACCACCACGCCCAGCGCGAAGCGCTCCCTGGCGCTGCCAAAGTGCAGCGGCACATGGATCTGTACATTGCCGGCCGCATCGGGCTGGAACTCTTCATGCACGCGGTCGGCAGCGATGTCGGCCAGCATCGCCGCCGTGGCCGGGTTCTCACGGCGCTTGCCGATTTCGGCGGGGTCGGCGGCAGTCAGCACGACGCCGCTGGGCGAAAGCAGCTCGACACTGCCAGCGCCCATCGGATGGACGCTGGACAGGCGCTCCTGCAGCGCAGCCAGGGCGACATCGACGGTGAACGCGCCGAGGAAACGTCCCTCTTCGATCACCGGCGCCGACAGCGTGGTCATCAGCACCTGCCTGTCGCCGATCGTGTAACGGTAGGGCTCGGCCACGGTGGCGTTTTTCAGCTCGCGCGGGCGCAGGTACCAGTCGCCATCGCCGGGCTTGTCATAGTCGACCAGCGCCGACTGCACCGGCACGCCGTCCTGCCACGCCCAGTAGGTCATGAAGCGGCCGCTGGCGTCGTGGGCAGGTGCATCGACGAACGCGCTGTCCTTGCCATCAAAAGCATCCGGTTCCCACAAGGTGCCCAGACCGACCCATTCGGGGTGGACCTTGAGCGTGTCCAGCACCAGCGCGGATACACCTGCGCGGTCCAGACTGCCCTGTTGGCGCTGTACCTGCACGTTGCGCGCAAGATTCTCGGCAGCAGCAAATGCAAGGTTGATGTCGGCGGCGACCTGGCTGGCTTCGGCGCTGGCCTCGCTGGCCATGGTCTGGCGCGACGCATCCACCAGCGCGGTGCTGGCGCGCTGGTAGATCAGCGCGGCGGTGATGCCAAAGCACAGCAGGGCCAGCAGCGACGTGCCCAGCATGACCTTGCGGGCGACGCTGCCGGGGCGAGGAGAAACGAGGGGACGCGGGGACATGGGGCGGTTCCTGGAAGGGGCTGCCAACCGTTAGCGGCGTTGCGCAGGCGGAATTGAGATGTGCATCACGGTTGAAACATGAACCCGGTCAGACGGGCCCGCGCTGCGCTTGCCGCGCACGGCCAAGCGCCTCAGCTCACCGGAAATCGCGTGAATCGACCTGCAGGTCGCCCAGCAGATGGCTGTAGTCGCGCAGATCGCCGGCGATCAGGTGGCGGACGCCGTCCACGCACTCCCAGCGCCCGCGCACGCCCAGCAGGCGGGCCCCGAGCAGGGCCTTGCGCCGGCGCAGCGCCAGGTGCGGCCAGACCAGCACATTGACCATGCCGTGCTCATCTTCCAGGGTCACGAACACGGTGCCGCTGGCCGTACCGGGCCGTTGCCGCTGGGTCACCAGGCCGATGGCGTGCACGCCCCGGCCGTGGGGCAGCGCGCGCAGCTGGCGCGAGTCCAGTGCGCGCTCGGCCTGCAGGCGGGGCCGCAGCAACGCCAGCGGGTGCGCGCCGAGGGTGAGCCCGCTGCTGCGGTAATCGGACAGCACCTCCTGCACCTGGCCAGGGGCGGGCAGCACGATCTCCTCCTCGGCCACGCTGCCGGCCAGCAGCGGCCGCTCCTGTTCGATGCCGGCCACCGCCCAGCGCGCGGCATTGCGGTTGCCGGCCAGCGCGGCCAGCGCACCGCCGTCGGCCAATACCTGACGGCTGCGCGCGTCAAGCCGGGCGCGTCGGCACAGGTCGGCCACATCGGTGAAGCGGCGCTGCTGGCGTGCCTGCATGATCGCCTGTGCCGCCGCCTCGCTGCAGCCCACCAGCTGGCGCAGCCCCAGCCGGATCGCCGGCTGCTGCCCCGGGCCGGCGGCGCTGGCCGGCTGCCCCCCTTCCAGCGTGCAGTCCCAGTCGCTGCAGGTCACATCCACCGGCAGCACCTGCACGCCCGGTCGAGCACCATGACCGCGCTGGGCGTCCTGCACGATCTGGCTGGGTGAGTAGAACCCCATCGGCTGGGAGTTGAGCAGCGCACAGGCAAACGCCGCCGGCTCATGGCACTTCAGCCAGCAGCTGATGTAGACCAGCTTGGCGAAGGAGGCTGAATGGCTCTGCGGAAAGCCGTAAGAACCAAAGCCCTTGATCTGCTCGAAGATCTGCTCGATGAAGGCTTCGGAGTAGTTTTTGCCCAGCATCAACTCGCGGATGCGCTCGCGATGCGGGTTCATGTCCCCGCCCTGCTTCCAGGCCGCCATCGAACGCCGCAGCTGGTCAGCTTCCTCGTGGCTGTAGCCGGCATGGATCACCAGCTCCATCACCTGCTCCTGGAACAACGGAATGCCCAGCGTGCTGCCAAGGATCTCCTCGATGCCGGCCGAGGGATAGGTCACCGCTTCCTTGCCCTGCCGACGGCGCAGATAGGGGTGGACCATGCCGCCCTGGATCGGCCCCGGGCGGACGATGGCCACCTGCACCACCAGGTCCTGGAACCGGCGCGGCTGCAGCCGCGGCAGCATGCTCATCTGTGCGCGCGATTCGATCTGGAACACACCGATGGTGTCAGCCGCGCAGATCATGTCGAAGGTCGCTTCGTCCTGGCCCGGCAGCCGGGCCAGCTCGATGCGCCGCCCGCGATGCTGCTCGATCAGGGCGATCGCCTTGCGGATGCAGGTCAGCATGCCCAGCGCCAGGCAGTCGACCTTGAGCATCTTCATGGTTTCAAGGTCATCCTTGTCCCACTGGATGATGGTGCGCTCGGCCATCGCGGCGTTCTCCACCGGCACCAGCCGGCTCAGCGGTGCGTCACTGATGACAAACCCGCCCACGTGCTGGGACAGATGCCGGGGGTGGTCACGCAGTTGTCCGGCCACCTCCAGCACCTGCCGCAGCAGCGGGTTGTCCGCATCAAACCCGGCTTCGGCCAGACGCTGCTGCATCGGGGTCTCGCCGTTGCCCCAGCCAAAGCACTCGGCCAGCAGCGCGATCTGGTCGGCAGGCAGGCCGAAGGCGGTGGCCACATCACGCACCGCGCTCTTGCCGCGGTAGCGGATCACCGTGGCCGCCAGAGCCGCACGTTCGCGGCCGTACTTGCCATACACGTACTGCAGCACTTCCTCGCGCCGTTCGTGCTCGAAATCCACGTCGATATCCGGCGGCTCGCCGCGCTCGCGCGAGAGAAACCGTGCCATCAGCAACCGGCTCTCGGCCGGATTGACCACGGTGATGCCCAGCGCGAAGCACACCGCCGAATTGGCCGACGAGCCGCGCCCCTGGCAGAGAATGGCGCGCGAGCGGGCAAAGCGTACGATGTCCTCCACGGTAAGAAAGAAGGCCTCGTATTCCAGTTCGCTGATCAGGGCCAGTTCCTGCGCCACGCGCTCCTGCACCGCACCGGGCACACCGTTGGGCCAGTGCTGGCGCAGGCCACGCGCGGTCAGTTCGGCCAGCCAGCTGGCCGGGGTATGCCCTTCGGGCACCAGTTCGGCCGGGTAGCTGTAGGTCACCTCGTCCAGCTTGAACTGGCAGCGTCGCGCCAGTGCCACGCTGGCCGCCAGCAGCGCCGGGGGATGGATGTTGCCCAGGGCCAGCCGGGTACGCAGGTGGCGTTCGCCATTACGGAACAGGAACGCGCCGCACTCGGCCAACGGCAGGCGCTGGCGGATGGCGGTCATGGTGTCCTGCAGCACCCGACGTCGGCGCAGGTCCATGTGCACATCACCACAGGCCAGCGCAGGCATCCCAAGCCGCGCCGCGCACGCCTGCAGCAGCGCCAACCGGGCCGCATCGTCCTGTTCGCGGTGCAGGTGCACCGCCAGCCACACGCGATCGGCGAACACCTGCTGCAACCATGTGGCCTGCGTGTCGTCAGGCTGCGCACCCGGCACCCACAGCGCGAACAGCCCAAGCGCATCGCCGCCGGCATTGCCCAGTACCCGCTGCAGGTCATCCCGGTCAAGCCGGTAACTGCCTTTGCCGGCCGCGCGGCGCCCGGTGGTGATCAGCTCGCACAGGCGTGTGTAGCCGGCACGGTTCTCCACCAGCAGCACCAGCTTCAGCCCACAGACCAGGGTGAACTCACTGCCGACCACCAGCTTCACCCCGGTGCTGCGCGAGGCCTCCAGACCACGCACGATGCCGGCCAGCGAGCACTCGTCGGTGATGGCCAGCGCTTCATAGCCACAATCGCGCGCACGGGCGAACAGTTCGGCCGCACTGGAGGCACCGCGCAGGAAGGAAAAATCAGACAGGCAATGCAGCTCGGCATAGGCCGGCAGCCCGGCATCGGCATGCACATCATCATTGGCCGCCGCCAGCCGCTGATGGGTTTCCCAGGCGCGTGGCATGCGCTTGCCCGGGCTGTCATCACGCTCGTACTCGCGGCTCATGCAAACCAGCCATGCAGCATCCAGTCCTGCTGCTGCCCCGGTGCAGCAAAGGCCCAGGCCTGCTGGCCCTGGGAGGTTTCCAGCACGTAGTAGTCACGGCGTGCTTCATGACCGTCCCACCAGCCGCTTTCCAGCCGCTCCGGTCCGGACACGATGCGCACGGGCCGGTCCTGCAACGGCACCGGCTGCGGCAGCAGCCAGCAGGGCCGGGGCGGCCGACCGGGCGCACTGGCGATCACCACACGGTCACCGTCCAGCCGTTGCCAGGCGCGCTCGGGCCGTGGGTCGCCGGCCGGCCCTACCCGGTACACCGCCGCATCGCCCAGCCGGGCACGCAGCCGTTCGCGCAGCTGCGGCCAGGGCAGCTGCTGCTGGTTGCGGGTATCAAACAGGTCACGGCTGGCCGGCACGAAGGCCGGCAGGTGCCGCGCCAGCAGGCGCACGGCCACCACCGGCCGCGGGACCTCGCAGCGTTCGAGCCGGTTGCGGGTAAGCTCGAACAACAGCGTGGCATCACGTTCGGCCGCAAGCAGGCCGACCTCGACATCGGTATGCCCTTCTTCGTGTTCCAGCCGCAGGGTGAAACGCTGCACCCCGCCATCGCGGATGGACAGGAAGGTGCACAGGTCGCCGATCAGGCGCCGCAGCGGAAACAGCAGCGCCGTGTGGTTCTCCACTTCGTGGCCCAGTTCCACGCGGGCATCGAAGTGGTCCGGCGGCGCGTACCAGCTCAGCGGGTCATCGGCCTGCCCGTACAACCGGTCCAGATGCTCCAGCAGGGGCAGACCGAACCGGCGCCGCAGACCGTCACGCGGCAGCGCGCGCAGCTGGGCCAGGTGGGTGATGCCCATGCGCTGCAGGCGTTGTCCGGCGTCGTCGGGCAGCCGCGCACGGCGCACTGGTACCCGGTCCAGCGTGTCACCCAGGTGTGCGGCATCGTGCAGCGCCATGCCATCACGCAGGCCGGCCAGCACCTGGGCAGCGCGCGGGGTCGGCGCCAATGCAATGCGGTGCTGGAACCCCAACGCCTGCAGCTCGTCGCGCAGACGCGCCTGCAGGACCGGCCACGGCCCGAACAGGCGGAAGCTGGCACGCACTTCCAGCACGATGCAGCCTGGCCACTGCGCGCTGACCAGCGAGCTGTGGCGGTAGGCCCATGCTGCCAGAAAGCGCTGCCAGCGCTCAGGCGCCTGCGGGTCGTAGTCGACCTTCTCGAACTCGGGCAGCAGGGCCAGCGCGGCGGTCAGCCGCATGCCGGCCTGCAGCCCGGCCGCCGCCGCTGCGGCATTGACCGCCTGCAGGGTTCGCAGCTGAGCGGGCCCACCCACCAGCGCCAGCGGCGCGGACGCTTCGGGATGGCGACGCAGAACGGCATCCAGCGCCAGCTGCGGCAGCACGATACAGGCCCAGAGCATCTGCATGAGTCACCCGGCCACCATCGTGAAGGCCTGCGCCGGCGCCGGGCCGCCACGGCATTTACGGACCTGCCAGCGGACAGCCCCGCCCTGCTGCACCGCCTCCAGGCGCAACGCGGCCGGCGAAGGATTGGCCGCATGCCGCTGCTCGCGCACCGCAAACCCCAGGCAATGGCCGCTGTCGGCGGCCACCTGCAGACGCCGCAACACCGCCGCATCGGCCTGGCGGGGCCAACCCAGCACGGCGCCACAGGCGCCGCTGCGCAGACACTGCTCGAACGCCCACAGCGCATCGCGGCCACTGGCTTCGATCAGCTGCAGCTGGTCAAGTGCCACCCCAGCCGCCTGCCAGGCCGGTGCATAAGGCAGAAACGGCGGCGCGATCACCGCCACCACCGCCCCCTGCTGGCTCAGGCGCGCCAGCGTGGGCAGCAGCAGGCTCAGTTCGCCCACGCCGTCGACCGGCAACAGCAGTTCGGTCAGCGCGCGCTGCGGCCAGCCGCCCTGCGGCAGCAGTGCATCCAGTCCGGCATGGCCGGTGGGCTCGCCATCGGCGCTCTGCGCACGGCTGCGACCGGCATGCCACAACGTGCGCGCGGCCAGCAGCTGTTCGAGGTTGGCGACGGCCTGCATCTCAACCCTTCCGTACCAGACCGCAGTACACGCCTTCCACGGCGAAATCCTGGCCCGGCTGGATCTCGATGGGCGCATGGGCCGGGTTGCGCGGCAACAGGGCAATGCCATCGCGCCGCTGCTGCAGCCGCTTGATGGTCAGCTCGCCATCGACCCGGGCCACCACGGTCTGGCCGTCGCGGGCGCTGGCGGTGCGGTGCACGCCCACCAGATCGCCATCAAGGATGCCATCGTCGATCATCGAGTCGCCCTGCACTTTCAGCAGGTAGTCCGGGCGAGGCGAAAACATCCGCTGGTCCAGCCACAGCTGCTGGTCCAGACCGATATCGGCACCGATCGGCTGCCCGGCCGCCACCCGCCCCAGTACCGCCAGCGGCAGCAGCGGCGCCGGCTCGCCGGGCAGGCGCAGGCCGCGTTTGCGCCCGCTCTGCTGCACCAGCAGGCCGGCCTCCACCAACGCCTGCACGTGCTTCTGCGCCGCGTTGCGGGAGGCAAAGCCAAACGCTTGGGCGATCTCGGCCAGACTGGGTGACTGCCCGCCGGCCAGCGCCTGGCGCACCCAGGCCAGCACCGCCGCACGTTGTGGGGAAAGATCGTCAGTATCCATGGTGTACATTTGTACACCCAAGCCAAGCCGATTGCGATAGCGCTGCCGTTTAAGACACCGGTGGTCATCCGCGTAAAGCGCTGCCCTGCTTAACCTTTCAGCTCCCTGATCCGGGACGTAAAAAATCCCTTAAAGAAATCCCCGTCCACGCCGCTGGTGTGATTCATCTCACACTTTTGTGAGTTCACACAGCGTCATCAGGGGATCGAACGGGTATGAATCGGATTTTCAAGGTTGTCTGGAGCAAGGCGGTTGGGCAGTGGGTGGTGACCTCGGAGTTCGGAGTCGCGGCAGGTGCCCGTACCCGTCGCAGCCGGACCGCGCGGCTGGGCAGCGGCCCACTGGCGACCCTCACCCTGATGACCGCGCTGGCGCTGTATGGCTCCTCGGCGATGGCGGCGGTGGATATCGTCAACGGCGGCTTTGAAAGCGGCACGCTGCAGGGCTGGACCTATTCGGTGACCGGCAACCAGTCGGCGACCGGTTACAGCAGCGACGGCGGTACCGGCGCCTCGGTGGTCACGGGCGTGACGAATTTCAGACCCGGCGGCAATGGTCCCTGGACCGCCACCCCTGCGGGGCAGTACATGGCGTCCCTGCAGGCCAGCATGAGCTCGGATCAGTTCAATACGGGGGCCAATGCGCTGGGGTTGACCGCCTCCAGCCAGGAAAACATCGCCACCGTTCTCAACGGCATACCTACCACCTCGTCGTGGCTGTACCAGGACCTTGCGCTGTCGGCCGGTGACTACTTCACCATGGCCTGGCAGTACATCTCCACCGACAATCAGTCCTTCAATGATGCGTCGTTGACCTCGCTGGTGAACCTGGGCGACAGCTCGATCTTCGCCACCGTCAACAACCTGCAGGCGCAGTACGCGCTGCTTGGCGCCACCAAACCGGGCACCGGCAGCTACTCCACCGGCAGCTATGCGGCCACCGGCTGGCAGGTCGCCACCTACCAGGTGAGCGTGGCCGGCACCTACCGGCTGGGCTTCCTCTCGTTCAACCTCGACGACGAAATTGCCAGCCCGGTCCTGCTGGTCGACAACGGCACCGGCATGACCTACAAGGGCAATGACCCGTTCCTGCCGGTCGCTCCCAACCCCGGCAGCGGCGCGCCGGTGACGCCGACCCAGCCGACCGGCCCGGTGGTCATCGACGGCCCGACGGGCACCGATGACCTCGGCAGCGCCGACACAGCCGAATTCGCTGGTGGCACGCTGGTGGTCGACAAGGACACCACGGTGGCCCAGCAGCTGCTCATCGATGACAAGCCGGCCACCATCGATCAGAACGGCCACACCTCCACCTTCACCGGCACCATCGACGATGCCAGTGCAGGCACTCCCGGCACGCTGACCATCACCAACAGCGGCAGCGGTGGCTCGGTCATCCTCACCGGCAACAATGGCTACACCGGCAGCACCCTGGTCGATGAAGGCGCCAGCCTGGCGCTGGCCGGCAACGGCAGCATCAGCAATTCGGCCAAGGTCACCGTCGACGGCAGCCTGGACGCAAGCCAGACCACCACGCCGGTCAGCGTGACCTCGCTGGCGGGTAAGGGCCAGGTCCAGCTGGGCACCAGCGACCTGTCGATCACCGCGGGCAATGACACCTTCACCGGCACCCTGGCCGGTCAAGGCGGCGTGTCGATTGAAGGCGGCACCCAGGTGTTCTCCGGCAGCAACACCTATGCCGGCGGCACCTCGATCAGCAACCAGGCAGTGCTGCAGGTGGGCCAGGATGAAAACCTCGGCCAGGCCGCCGGCACGCTGACCCTCAATGACGGCACTCTGCACACCACCGGCTCGCTGCAGAGCGACCGTGATGTGCTGCTCGACGGCGAAGGCCGCTTCCTGACCGATGCAGGCACCACGCTCAGCAACAGCGGCAACGTCAGCGGCAACGGCGGCCTGGTCAAGAACGGTGAGGGTGCGATGGCACTCACGGGCACACTGGCCCATGCCGGTGGCACCACCGTCAACGACGGTGTGATGACGCTCACTGGCAGCAACAGCTACACCGGCGGCACCACGCTCAATGGTGGCGTGCTGCAGGTGCTGGGCGATGCCAACCTTGGCGACGCCACGGGTGCACTGACCTTCAACGGCGGCAGCCTCGACACCTTCGGTGACATGAGCAGTACCCG
>NZ_JAWJLO010000001.1:2646737-3187878 GCF_032911385.1 Stenotrophomonas sp. C3(2023)
CACCGCGCGCAGCGCGGCAAGGACCACCGCGATCTGTCCGTAGAGCAGCCGACCGTGGGGTCGGCTCTACATCTCACCGCGCCTGGGGTAGAGCCGACCCGATGGTCGGCTCACCGCGCGCAGCGCGGCAAGGACCACCGCGATCTGTCCGTAGAGCAGCCGACCGTGGGGTCGGCTCTACATCTCACCGCGCCTGACGTAGAGCCGACCCGATGGTCGGCTCACCGCGCGCAGCGCGGCAAGGACCCCGCGATCTGTCCGTAGAGCAGCCGATCGTGAATCGGCTTCACCACGGCAGCGCAGGCTGGCCGGTGTTTACCTCAGTTCGGAGATCTCCACGCCGTCCAGCCCCTGCGACAGCGTGCGGGCGTCGCCGCCCTGGCTGAGCTTGATGCGCAGGCGCACTTCGTTCTGCGAGTCGGCGTGGCGCAACGCATCGTCGTAACTGATGTCACCGGCCTGGTACAGCTCGAACAGGCTCTGGTCGAAGGTCTTCATGCCCAGTTGCACGGAGTCCTTCATCACTTCCTTGAGCCTGTGGATCTCGCCGTCACGGATGTAGTCCTGCACCAGCGGCGTGCCCAGCAGAATCTCCATGGCCACCTTGCGCGAGCGACCGTCCGGTGACGGCACCAGCTGCTGGGCGACCACGCCCTTGAGGTTGAGCGACAGGTCCATCAGCAGCTGGTTGCGACGGTCTTCCGGGAAGAAGTTGATGATGCGGTCCATCGCCTGGTTGGCATTGTTGGCATGCAGCGTGCACAGCACCAGGTGGCCGGTCTCGGCAAAGGCGATGGCGTGATCCATGCCTTCGCGGGTGCGCACTTCGCCGATCATGATCACGTCCGGCGCTTGGCGCAGCGTGTTCTTCAGCGCTGCTTCCCAGCTGTCGGTGTCGATGCCGACCTCGCGCTGGGTGATGATGCAGCCCTCATGCTTGTGCACGAACTCGATCGGATCCTCGATGGTGATGATGTGGCCGGTCGAGTTCTGGTTGCGGTAGCCGATCATCGCCGCCAGCGAGGTGGACTTGCCGGTGCCGGTCGCACCGACGAACAGGATGATGCCGCGCTTGGTCATCGCCAGCGTCTTGACGATCGGCGGCAGGCTCAGCTCGTCGACGGTGGGGATGCGGGTCTCGATCCGGCGCAGCACCATGCCGACCTGGTTGCGCTGGTAGAAGCAGCTCACACGGAAGCGCCCCACGCCGGACAGACCGATGGCGAAGTTGCACTCGTGGGTTTTCTCGAACTCCTCGCGCTGGGCCGGCGTCATCACGTTCAGCACCAGGTCGCGGCTCTGCTGCGGCGTGAGCGGCGTCTGGGTGATCGGTGAGATCCTGCCGTTGACCTTGATCGCCGGTGGCATGCCGGCGGTGATGAACAGGTCCGAGGCGCGCTGGTGCGCCATCAGCTTGAGGAACGAAGTGAAATCGATGGTCGTGGCGGTGGTGTTCACGGCAGGCTCCAGAAGGCGGACAGGCAGGGCGGCGCAGCCGCGCTTACTCGAACAGACGCTTGTCCTTGGCGTACTCGCGCGCCTGGTTGCGGGTGATCAGACTGCGCTTGACCAGGTCCTGCAGATGCTGGTCCAGGGTCATCATGCCCATCTGCTGCCCGGTCTGGATGGCCGAATACATCTGCGCCACCTTGTCCTCGCGGATGAGATTGCGGATGGCCGGGGTGCCCACCATGATCTCCCACGCAGCGGTACGTCCACCGCCAACCTTCTTCAGCAGCGCCTGCGAAATCACCGCGCGCAGCGACTCGGACAGCATCGAGCGCACCATCGGCTTTTCGCCAGCCGGGAACACGTCGATGATGCGGTCGATGGTCTTGGCCGCCGAGCTGGTATGCAGCGTGCCGAACACCAGGTGGCCGGTCTCGGCCGCCGTCAGCGCCAGGCGGATGGTTTCCAGGTCGCGCAGTTCGCCCACCAGGATGATGTCCGGGTCTTCGCGCAGCGCCGAGCGCAGCGCCTCGTTGAAACCGTGCGTGTCGCGGTGCACTTCGCGCTGGTTGATCAGGCATTTCTGCGAGGTATGCACGAACTCGATCGGATCCTCGACGGTGAGGATGTGGCCGTATTCGTTCTTGTTGATGAAGTCGATCATCGCCGCCAGCGTGGTCGACTTGCCCGAACCGGTCGGCCCGGTCACCAGGATCAGCCCCTGCGGCTGCTGGATCATCTCGCGGAAAATCGGCGGGCAGGCCAGGTCTTCCAGGCTCAGCACCTCCGACGGAATGGTGCGGAACACCGCGCCGGCGCCGCGGTTCTGGTTGAACGCGTTGACACGGAAGCGCGCCAGCGAGGGAATCTCGAAGGAGAAATCGACCTCCAGGAACTCTTCGTAATCACGACGCTGCTTGTCCGACATGATGTCGTACACCAGCGCATGGACCTGCTTGTGGTCCAGCGCCGGGATGTTGATGCGGCGTACATCACCGTCGACGCGGATCATCGGCGGCAGCCCTGCGGACAGATGCAGGTCCGAGGCTTTGTTCTTGACGGAAAACGCCAGCAGTTCGGCGATATCCATGAGCGCTACTCCCCAATAACGGCGTGGACTGGAAGGATCTTTCCCCTGTCGGGCAGTATAGAGGCTGTCATGCACTTCGGAACGCTGTCACCGTGCCCAGCCCCCTTCCCGAGATTCTGCGCACCCTGCACCACGCAGCATTGGCTGCCGGGCGGCCCGACCCTTCCCTCTTGGCCGTATCCAAAACCCAACCGGCCGCTGCGGTGGCCGCGCTGGCCGCGCAGGGGCAGCGCGCGTTCGGGGAGAACTACGTGCAGGAGGCACTGACCAAGATCGAGCAGCTGCAGACGCTGGACCTGGAATGGCACCTGATCGGCCACCTGCAGTCGAACAAGGCCGAGCAGGTGGCGCGGCACTTCCAGTGGGTGCAGAGCGTGGACCGGCCCAGGCTGGTCACGGCGCTGGCCCGGGCCCGCCCCGCGCACCTGCCGCCCCTGCAGGTGCTGATCCAGGTCAACATCGACGATGAGTCGAGCAAACATGGCTGCGCGCCGAGCGAGGTCGATGCCCTGGCAACCGCCGTCGCCGCCGAGCCGCGGCTGCAGCTGCGTGGACTGATGGCGATCCCCGCGCCCTGGCCGGACCCGGCCCGCCGCCGCCAGGCATTCGTGCGCATGCGCGACCTGCTGCAGCCACTGAGCGCCGCCCATCCGCACGCGGACACGCTGTCGATGGGCATGAGCGGCGACTACGCCGAGGCGATTGCCGAGGGTGCCACCATGGTGCGCATCGGCACTGCCCTGTTTGGCGCGCGGGCGCGCCCCGCCTGATTCTGCGGAGAACACGATGGCACCTGACTCAATCACTTTCATCGGCGGCGGCAACATGGCCCGCAGCCTGATCGCCGGCCTGGTCCGGCAAGGCGTGGCGCCGACCCGCATCCACGTCGCCGAGCCGGTGGACGCACTGCGCACACAGCTGGCAGCCGATTTCGGGGTCAGCGTCCACGCACGCGCCGAAGAGGCTGCCGCACAGGGCGAGACCTGGCTGCTGGCGGTGAAGCCGCAGGTGCTGCGCGATGTCTGCCAGACGCTGCAGCCGCTGGCGCACGCGCAGTCGCCGCTGGTGGTGTCCATCGCCGCCGGCATCACCAGCACGCAGCTGCAGCGTTGGCTCGGCGGCGCACTGCCGGTGGTCCGCGCCATGCCCAACACCCCTGCCCTGCTCGGTGCCGGGGTTACCGGACTGTACGCCACCGCAGAGGTGGACGCTGGCCAGCGCGCGCGCACCGATCAGGTGCTGGGCAGCGCCGGCCGCACCGTGTGGGTGGACGAGGAGGCGCTGATGGATTCAGTGACGGCAGTGTCCGGCAGCGGCCCGGCCTATGTGTTTCTGCTGGCCGAAGCGATGGAGGCTGCAGGGATCGGCCAAGGCCTGCCGGCCGAAGCGGCCCGCACCCTGGTGGTGCAGACCCTGCTGGGCGCTGCACGCATGCTCGACGAAGCCGACGAAGCACCGGCCGCGCTGCGGCGCCGGGTCACTTCGCCCAACGGCACCACGCAGGCGGCAATCGAAGCATTCCAGGCCGGTGGCTTCGAAAGACTGGTGGAGACCGCGCTGCGCGCGGCGCAGCAGCGCGGCAAGGCCTTGTCGGCCACTAATGACTGACCGCCGCTTCTGCTGACCGACCCTGCAGGCTGCGCAGCGGTGCGCGTCATGGGGCCAGCTGCACCTGGCCATCGCGGATCTGCAGCGCCACCGCACGCAGATGGTCGCCCTTGCACGGCCCGGCCACGCACTCGCCACTGTCCAGTGCAAAGGATGCACCGTGCGCGGCGCAGACCAGATGCCCTTCCCGGCTCTTGAGGAACTGCCCCGGCGCCCAGTCCAGCCGCCGGCCGGCGTGCGGACAGATGTTCAGATACCCACGCACCTGTTCACCGACGCGGTGCAGCACCAAGGACTCGGCGTCACCGTCGATCACGACCTCCACCTCGGTGAAGCCACCGTCGGGCACGGCATCCAGGGCGATAAGCGACACAGGCTGATTCATTGCACTCTCCATAAGGGCAGGCCGCCAGTGTCGCATGCCTGTCCACATGACCGGCTGCGACATGAATACAAGTCATTGATCTGTAAGAGTGAGCTGACACGTTTAACGACTTTTTCACTCGCCGGACGAGCAAGGCCCCGATACTCGAACGCGCTGATCCCAGCCAAGACGAGCCCTTATGTTCAATCGCTCCTTCCATTTCAACCAGTTCCGCAACCTGTTCGCGCCGCGCAAGCCGCGCCACCCGTTGGTGCGTCTGGCGGTCGGACTGTTGGGCCTGGCAATTCTCGCGGCCATGGTCTTCATCGGCGTTTTCGTGGGTGCCGCGATGATTCTGGGCGGTCTGGCCTGGAAGCTGCTGGCGGCGCGCAAGGGCGGCCAGAACGGGCGCCACGGCGACCCGCGTGTGGTTGATGCCGAGTACCAGGTCGTCCGCCGCCCGCAGCTGCCCCTGTCGCGCTGACGAACCGCGCTGTTCCGAACTAGACTGCGGGGGACCTTGTGACAGGACCCCCGCATGACCGGAACAGCCGATGTAATCCCCGCCCTCCCCACCCCGCGCATCCCGGTCGTCGGTGGCGGCAGTTTCCCTGTACACCGCATCTATTGCGTCGGACGCAACTTTGCCGACCATGCGCGGGAAATGGGCGCGGCGGTGCCCGACGTCGCTGACCGTGGTCGCCCGATGTTCTTCACCAAGCCCGCCGACGCGATCGTGGTCGGCCACGATGACCAGATTCCCTATCCCCAGGCGACCCACGACCTGCACCATGAAGTCGAGCTGGTGGTCGCCCTGGGCGTGGATGCACCCGCAGGGGTGCTGCCGGTTGAACGAGCTCAGGCACTGGTCTACGGCTACGCGGTGGGGCTGGACCTGACCCGGCGCGACCTGCAGGCGGCGGCCAAACAGAAAGGGCACCCGTGGGACACCGCCAAGGGCTTTGATGCCTCTGCTCCGATCAGTGAAATCGTGCACGCCGGTGAAGTCGGTGACCTTGCCGCCTTGAACCTGTCGCTGGAAGTCAATGGCGAGGTGCGCCAGCAGGCGCTGCTGGACCAGATGATCTGGAACGTGCCGGAGATCCTGCACGAGCTGTCGCGTCTGTGGCAGCTGCGCGCCGGCGATCTGGTGTTCATGGGCACGCCATCGGGCGTGGCCGCGCTCAAGCCCGGCGACCGCTTCAGCGCGCGGCTGGAAAACGTCGGTGAGCGCCACGGCGTCATCGCCGGATGACATCGGCTGCGTTAGGCTGCGTCGTCCCTTACCCGCTTGCAGGAGACCTCGATGGGGTTCATTACTGAGTTCAAGGAGTTCGCCACGCGCGGCAACGTGATCGACCTGGCCGTGGGTGTGGTCATTGGTGCCGCGTTCGGCAAGATCGTCACCGCGCTGGTGGAAAAGATCATCATGCCGCCGCTGGGCTGGCTGATCGGCCAGGTGGACTTCTCCGACCTGGCCTGGACGCTGGCGCCTGCACGGGTGGCCGCCGACGGCACGGAAATCCCGGCGGTCGTGATCGGCTACGGCGATTTCATCAACACCATCATCCAGTTCGTGATCGTGGCCTTTGCGATCTTCCTTGTGATCAAGGCCATCAATCGCCTGTCGCGCAAGAAGGAAGCGGCGCCGAAGGGGCCGAGCGAAGAAGTGCTGCTGCTGCGCGAGATCCGCGACAACCTGCAGAAGTAAGCGCAAGGGCCGGTGGCGTCGGGTGCATGGCTGGCCGGCGCCACCACGGAGGCGGAGCGGGGCCATGCCTCGCCAGGGCGCAGCCGCGGATCGGCTTTGCGCGATGTGGCCGGATGCGGTTTTCGGTCCGCGCATGACCTCGGGCCCATGCGCGGCGTGACAGCGCTGCTACAGTCTGTCGCCTACGCCACTGCTGGAGTCGTCAATGCGTCGCCGCATCCTTGCCCTCGCCTCTTCCCTCGCCCTGCTGGCGTCCCCTGCGTTCGCCGCACCGCGCGCCACCACGCTGCCGCCGGCCTCGCTGGCTACGGCAGCCCAGCTGCGCGATCAGGCACTGGCGGACGATACCGGCTGGAAGGTGGTCGAATCGCTGACCACCGAGATCGGTCCTCGCATTGCCGGCAGCGAGGCCGACGCACGCGCGGTGGCCTGGGCCGAGGCGAAGTTCAAGACGCTGGGGTTTGACCGGGTCTGGAAGGAACCGGTCACCTTCCCGAAATGGGAGCGTCGCAGTGAGCAGGCCAAGGTCACCGGCGCCCACGCTCAGCCACTGCACATCACCGCGCTGGGCGGCAGCCCCGGCGGCAGTGTGGAGGCCCAGGTGGTCCGTTTTGCCGACCTGGCCGCGCTGCAGGCCGCCCCGGAGGGTTCACTGCAGGGCAAGATCGCCTTCGTTGATTACCAGATGCTGCCGTTCCGCGATGGCCGCGATTACGGCCGGGGCGGCGCGATCCGCAGCAAGGGTCCGTCCGAGGCCATCCGCAAGGGCGCAGTCGGCTTCCTGATGCGATCAGCCGGGACCGACTCCCACCGCGTACCGCACACCGGCATCACCCGCTACGACGACGGCCTCACCCCGGTGCCGTCGGCCGCGTTGTCGGTGCCCGATGCCGAGCAGCTGGCGCGGCTGGTCGCCCGCGGCGCCACCACGGTCAAACTGACGTTGGACTGTGGCTGGGACGGCACGGCCAGCTCCTATAACGTCATTGGTGAAATTACCGGGCGCAGCCTGCCGCGCGAGGTGGTGGTCATCGGCGGCCACCTCGATTCCTGGGATCTGGGCACCGGCGCGGTCGACGATGCCGCAGGCGTGGGTATCACGATGGCAGCCGGTCACCTGATCGGCCAGTTGCGCCAGGCACCCAAGCGCACGATCCGTGTGGTGGCCTTCGCCAACGAGGAGCAGGGGCTCTTTGGCGGCAAGGCCTACGCCGAGGCGCATGGAAAAGACGTCGTGCTGCATCAACTGGCGGCCGAGAGCGATTTCGGCGCCGGTCGCATCTATGCCTTCAACACCGGTTCGCCCGACCCGGCCGGCTCCCGCCAGGCCACCGCGCAGATCGCCGAAGCGCTCAAGCCGCTGGGTATTGAGTACGCGCCGGACAAGGGTGGCCCTGGCCCGGATATCGGGCCGCTTGCCGCCAAGGGCGGTGCATGGGCGTGGCTGGCGCAGGACGGCACCGACTACTTCGACCTGCACCACACCGCCGACGACACACTGGACAAGATCGACCCGGCCGCACTGGCGCAGAACGTAGCCGCCTATACGGTGTTCGCCTACCTGGCAGCGGAGGCCGACGGCGGCTTCGGCAGCCAGGCCAAGGCCACCGTGCCCCCGGCCGAGTAACGTCGGCAATCTACCGGGCGCCGCCTTCGCCAGAGCGCAAGGCGCCCGACGGGTAGTTGACCGAGGTCAAATCTCAAGTATCCCTACAGCCAGCTCGGGTGTCCGCGCTGGCTTTTTTGTCACCCGCCGTGCCACTTCGCGACGCCCGTCGCAGGCCGCTGACGCCGACATTGCGCAATGGGGGATTAACCGTTCCGCCGCGCGCTGCCTGCGACAGCCCTGTTGGACCACATTCGCTCTGCCCGGAACAGCTTGGCTGCCTGTTCCCGAGATGCCCGCAAGGGCACCTTCAGCAGCCGCGAAGTCCACAGGAGTACTTGAATGAACGCACGTAGCCTGCCCAAGACCTCGACCGTCCTGGCCGACGTCGACCTGCTCGAATGCGAAGTGTCCTGCAGCACCGCGATCACCGCTGCCACCCAGCTGCTGTCGATGCTGGGGCTGGAGACCCACACGCAGAATCTGCATCTGGACGCGCAATGCGTCTGCTGCACGACGGTTGAGTCCAATCCCGCCCTTGGGCGCGCCTTCACCGCCGTGGGAATCGCCGCCGACGATGCGCAGGCCCAGCGCTGCGCGCTGCACACCGCCATCGCGCAGTGGGCATCGGCCGCGTTTGCCCGCACCCTGCCGGTCTCATCGATGCGGGCCGAAGAGCTGGCCCGGAGCCCCGGCTTTGCCCAGACCTTCCCGGACCTGATGCCTCTGCTCAGCGCACAGGCGGACCGCTGCCTGGCCACCGTCGAATTCTGCCAGCCCCATGGCACCGGTACCCTCCGCGTACCGCTCGCATTGATCAACACCTGCTATCTGGAGGCAATCGAACAGGGCAAGCCGATGCCTGGCGTCGAGGACAACTTCGACTATGGTCAGATGCGCCGGTTCCACGTCCCCACCGGCCCGATGACCGGGGCCAGCCGCGACGAGGCGCTGGTGCAGGGCCTGCTGTACGCACACGAACAGATGTGTGCCAGCGAGTTCCAGACCCAGGGCGTCCAGCAGCGCACACCCGGCTTCATCCGCCGCGTCATGGAAGACCAGCTGCCGTCGCAGACCTGTACGCTGCTGCGCACTGCGGCCGAACAGCACGGCTGCCGCGTGTACCTGCTGGACATCGACTGCGGGCATGAGATGCCGACCCTGCTGGCCTATGTCGATCACGTCGAAGCCAACAGGCGCTGTCTGGCGATCGGTACCGGCTTCACCATCGAACATGCGGCCAGCCGCGCGCTGCGCAGCGTGATCCAGCAGGCCCAGCTGCCGGGCAAGCGTGGTAGCACCCCGGCTCAGCCGCTGCACGTACCGTCGGCCTGTGAAATCCCGTTGAGCGTTGAAAGCCGTGAGTACCTGCATACACTCATCGGCACCGGCCAGTGCCCGACCGTGGCGAGCGATGTACGCAGCGTCTGCGTCGCTGCAACCCTGGAAGGACGCGTGGCCACGCTGCTGGAGTGCTTCAAGCGCAGCGGTGTGACGCCGTGGTGCCTGCCCTACTCGCTCGGCACGACCGGCCCGATGGCCTGCGTGCAGATCATGCTGGCCCCGTTCCAGACCAGCTACCTCCTGCAGCACGGGATGCCGGTGATGACGTCCGTAGGCGGCCGTGACAAGGCCGCCAACCAGTCGCCCTCGGCTCGTCCCGGCTGATTAAAGAGCCCGGCCGGAACGCGGCCGGGCTGCCGGAAAGGGTCATCCCACGCGGTGCACCCCATGCAGTTGCATGACGGCCAAAAAACCAACGCTGCGGAGTGCATCTGCGGCGATGGCTGGGACTACTGTGGCGCTGCGCACCGGCGCAGCGCCATCAGAAGACCTGCAATCTGCAGGTTTTCAATGCCGGTGCAGTCGCGCCCACTGGGCCAGCAACACGGCGGTGGCGGACGCCACATTGAGGCTTTCCACGGCGCCCGTGCCTGCAATGGATACCTGCAGATCGCATTGCGCGGCCAGGCCGCGGTCCATGCCTTCGCTTTCGGCGCCCATCACATACACCAGCCGCTGCGGCAACGCCGCGTTGAAGACGTCATCTCCTCCACTGACCAGGGTCGCGGCCAGGCCGAACCCGGCACTGCGCAGCTGCTGCAACGCCTGCGAAGAGGGCGGCAGACGCACCAGCGGCACCGCTTCGGCGCCCCCTTCAGCCACACGGGCAGCAGCACCGGAAATGGCCAGGCTGCTGGCGTCGGGCAGCAGCAGTGCGCCAACGCCGAAATGCGCCGCCGAGCGCAGGATGGCGCCGAGGTTGTGCGGGTTGCCAACGCCATCGAGCCACAGCGCCAGGACCGGCCCCTGCGGCAACTGCTGCAGCCACGCGTCCAGTGCCAGCACCGGCGCACGCTGCACGTCGGCCACCACGCCCTCGTGATGGGTGGTGCCGGCCAGTTTGTTGAGGTCACCGTCTTCCACGACCCGGTAGCCCACCCGGTTGGCCACGCACCACTTCAGCACCGGCTGCAGGCGCGGGATACGCGCCTCCAGCAGATAGAGCTTGCGCAGCGCGTCGGGGCGTGCGGCGAAGGCAGCCAGTACCGCATTGAGGCCGAACAGCCGCAGCTCATCGCCGCCGCGCCCGCCGCCACCCGGGGCCGCTGCCGGTGCCGCCGGACGCGTCACCGGCGTGGCACGCGGGGGACGGGCCGACGGTCGACGGTTGTTCCAGGGGTTGTTCACTTACTGCATCTCCTGCTTGCGCTGCCGCCAGAAATCGGCGTTCTTGATCCCCAGGGCATCCGGGTCGAACACCGGGTCCAGCCCCATCTGCTTCTGCCGCTCGTAATCGCGCAGGGCCAGCATCGCCGGCTTCTGGATGATCAGGATGGCGATGATGTTCAACCAGGCCATCAGACCTACACCGATGTCGCCCAGGGCCCACGCCAGGGTGGCGTTGTTGAAGGCACCGAACACGACCATGCCGATGATGCCCAGACGCAGCACCAGCACGGTCAGCGGGCGATGCTTGTTCTGGTTGACGTAGGTCAGGTTGGTCTCGGCCATGTAGTAATAGGCCATGATCGTGGTGAAGGCGAAGAAGAAGATCGCGATGGCCACGAACGATGCGCCCCAACCCGGCAACACGGCTTCCACGCCGGCCTGCGCATAGCCGGCACCTTCAGGAATGCCGGCCAGTCCCTGGAACACCGGGGCGGCACCGGCCACCGGCGAGTACACGTTGTAGGTGCCGCTGGCCAGGATCAGGAAGGCGGTGGCGGTACACACCATCATGGTGTCGAAATAGATGGCAAACGCCTGCACGTAGCCCTGCTTGGCCGGGTGCGACACCTCCGAAGCGGCGGCAGCATGCGGCCCCGAACCCTGCCCGGCTTCGTTGGCATAGATGCCGCGCTTGATGCCCCATTCCACGGCCAGACCCATCATCGCGCCGAAGGCGGCGTGGGTGCCGAAGGCACTGTCGAAGATCAGACGGAACATGTCCGGCACGCGGTCATAGTTGACCACCATGATCACGATGGCCATCAGGATGAAGGCGGCCGCCATGAACGGCACCACGATCTCGGCGAAGGTGGCGATGCGCTTGACGCCGCCGAAGATCACCACGCCCAGCAGCAGGGCCACCACGATGCCGATGCCCAGCTTCAGGCCCTGTACCGCGTCCATGCCGAACATCTGGCCGTCCATCGGGCCGCACAGCGCGCTGCCGCGGCAAGCGTTGATGATGCTGTCAGCGATGGCATTGGCCTGCACGCCCGGCATCAGGAATCCGGCCGCCACGATGGTGGCCAGGGCAAACGCCATGGCATACCACTTCAGGCCCATGGCCTTTTCAATGTAATAGGCCGGGCCACCGCGATAGCGGCCTTCGGCGTCCTTGGTCTTGTAGATCTGCGCCAGGGTGCATTCCACGTAGGAGGTGGAGGCGCCGAAGAAGCCCATCACCCACATCCAGAAGATGGCTCCGGGGCCGCCGAAGGCGATGGCGGTGGCCACACCGGCGATGTTGCCGATACCCATGCGGCCGGCCATCGACATGGCCAGCGCCTGGAACGAGGAGACACCGGCGTCGGACTTTTCGCCCTTGACGGTGAGGCGGCACATCTCGAGGAAACCGCGGATCTGCATGAACCGGGTACGCAGGCTGAAGAACAGGCCTGCACCGAGACACACGGCGATCAACGCCTTGCTCCAGATGATGCTGTTGATGAAATGTACGGTTGCTTCCACGCGCGCTCTCTCCAGTCGGCGGGTTGGTCGGACGTCCCGTCGGCTGAGGGGAACCGCTCGATTCTCCACCAACTCGGCCGCGCGCGATACCCGTAAATGCCCGCTCCGCAAGCATCTGCAATGATTTTCAATGTCGGCGGGGTATGGTGCGGACGCACCGTCCCGCCCCCGACCTTGCTCGGCGACGGACCGGACAAAGCAGCGGGGCAGAGCCCCGCTCTACCGCGCGGTGGTCAGGCGTGGCCGCCGACCGAGGGCGTATCGCGCTCCTGCTGCTCCAACTGGCGCTTGACCGTCTCCGGCGAACGCGTATAGGGCGCCAGACGCGCATAGAACGCCGGCACCACGAACAGCGACAGGAAAGTCGACAGAGTGACGCCGAAGATCACCACCACACCGATGGTGCCACGGCTGGCCGAGCCCGGCCCGCCGGCCACCACCAGCGGCACCGCACCAACCACGGTGGCGATGGAGGTCATCAGGATCGGCCGCAGGCGCACCTGTGCCGACTCGATGATCGCCTCGCGCACACTGCGCCCGTCATCGCGCAGCTGGTTGGCGAACTCGACGATCAGGATGCCGTTCTTGGCCGCCAGGCCGACCAGCATCACGATGCCGATCTGGCTGAACAGGTTGACCGTGCCGCCGCTCACCCACAGCCCCACCAGTGCGCCGAGCACGCCCAGCGGTACGGTGAGCATGATCGTCAGCGGATGGATGAAGCTCTCGAACTGGGCGGCGAGCACGAGATAGACCACCAGCAGGGCCATCGCGAAGGTCAGCAGCACGGCGCTGCCCGAGCTCTGGTACTCGCGCGACTCGCCTTTCCAGTTGATCTGCGCATGCTGCGGCAGCTCTTCGGCCACCACCTGCTGGGCCCAGGCAATGGCTTCACCCAGCGGATAGCCCGGTGCCAGCCCGGCGCTGATGGTGATCGAGCGCAGCCGGTTGAAGCGGTTGAGGGTACCGGCCTCGGCCACCTCGCTGAGCGTGACCAGGTTGGACAGCGGCACCAGCTCGCCGCCGCTGGCGCGCACCCGGATGGCGGCCAGGTCGGCCGGCGTGGCACGGCCGTCGCGGCCGGCCTGCACCAGCACGTCGTATTCCTCGCCGTTGTCCACGAAGGTGGTCACGCGGCGGGAGCCCATCATGGTCTCCAGCGCCGAGCCGATCGCGGTGACCGATACGCCCAGGTCCGCAGCGCGCTGCCGGTCGATGTTGACCCGCATCTGCGGGCGGGTCTCCTTGTAGTCCGAGTCGGCGCCGACCAGACCGGGGTTGTCGGCGATGCGCAGCAGGATGCGGTCGCGCCATTGCGCGATCTCTGCATACTCCGGCCCACCCAGCACGATCTGGAACGGCTGACCGCCACCGCGCACCAGGCCGCCGCCGACCTGCGTACGCACGCGCACGCCGCTGAGGGTGTCCAGTTCCTTCTGCAGCTGGTTGGCGACGTCCGGCGTGGACTCGCTGCGCTGGCGCCAAGGCTGCAGGAACACGCTCACGCGACCGGTATGCATCTCCTCGCTGGCGCCCCACCCACCGGGTACGCGCGGGTTGGCGCGCACGATCGGCTTGTCCTCGCCAACGTGCGGGGCCAGCAGCGCCTCGACCTGCTGCACCTGACCCACGGTGTAATCGTAGCCTGCCCCTTCCGGGCCATCGATGACGATCTGGAACGAGCCACGGTCTTCGGCTGGCGCCAGTTCCGAGGGCAGGCTGCGGATCAGCAGCCAGCTGGCCAGCAGGGTCAGCACCATCACCACCAGGTAGATCCAGGTACGGTCGACATGGCGGTCCAGCACCCGCGCATAGCCGCCTGCCACCCGCTCCAGGCTGCGGTTGATCCACCCGTGCAGGCCGCGCGGCGGCTGCCCGGTGTGTGGCTTGAGCAGCTTGGAGGCCATCATCGGGGTCAAGGTCAGCGCCACAAACGCCGACAACGCCACGGCGGCTGCCAAGGCCACTGCCAACTCGCGGAACAGGCGGCCGGTATTGCCTTCCAGGAAGCCTACCGGCAGGAACACCGCCACCAGCACCGCAGTGGTGGCGATCACCGCGAATGCCACCTGGGTGGTGCCACGTTTGGAGGCCACCAGCGGTGGCTCGCCCAGATCGATGCGGCGCTGCACGTTCTCCACCACCACGATGGCGTCGTCCACCACCAGGCCGATACACAGCACCAGCGCCAGCAGGGTCAGCAGGTTGATCGAAAAATCGAAGGCGTACAGCGCGATGAAGGCGGCCACCAGACAGACCGGCACGGTCACCGCAGGAATCAGGGCTGCGCGGAAGCTGCCAAGGAACAGCCAGATCACCGCCAGCACCAGGATCATCGCCTCCACCAGCGTGGCGTAGACGCGGTCCACGGCCGCTTCGATGAAGGTGGTGTTGTCGAAGGTGACGAAGATATGGGTGCCGTCGGGCAGCGTCGGTGCGATGCGCTCGGCCTCGGCCCGCGCGGCACGCGCCACATCCAGCGAGTTGGCGGTGGAGGTCTTGACGATACCCAGACCGATACCCGGCTCGCCGTTGCTGCGGAAGTAGGCGCGCCGCTCGGCCGAGGCCAGTTCGATGCGTGCCACGTCGCCCAGCCGCACGACGTAGCCATCATTGCCCTTGCCCAGCGGAATGGTGGCGAAGTCTTCCGGTTTCACGTAGTTGCGCTCCACCCGCAGGGTGAAGTCGCGGTCGGCCGACTCGATGCGGCCGGCCGGCAGTTCCACGTTCTCGTTGCGCAGCGCGCTTTCCACGTCTCCTGTGGTCAGCCCACGCGCGGCCAGCTGGTCACGGTCCAGCCAGACCCGCATGGCGTAGCGCTGGCGGCCACCGATGCGCACCTGCGCCACGCCGTCCAGGCTGGAGAAGCGATCCACCACGTAACGGTCGGCGTAGTCACTCAGCGCCAGGGTGTCCATCGTCGAGGAGGACATGTTGAACCAGATGATCGCATCGGCATCGCTCTCGACCTTGGCGATTTCCGGCGGCCGTGCCTCCTCGGGCATGCGGTCGGCCACCCGGCTGACCGCATCGCGCACATCGTTGGCAGCGGCCTCGATATCACGGTTGGAGGTGAACTCGATGCTTACCTGCGCGCGCCCGTTGGTACTGCGCGCGTTGATCATGTCGATGCCTTCGATGCCGGCCAGCGCATCTTCGAGCACCTGGGTGATGCGGCTCTCGATCACCGCAGCCGAGGCACCGGTGTAATCCACCGATACCGAGACGATCGGCGGATCGATCGCCGGCAGCTCACGCAGGGTCAGCCGGGTGAAGGACATCACGCCCAGCACCAGCAGCAGCAGACTCATCACCACGGCAAACACCGGCCGCTGGATGGAGATGTCGGAGAGCTTCATCCGGCGTTGCCTTCCACGCCCGGCAGCGGGAGCGCTTCGGGCTCAGGCGCCTTGATCGGCTGCACCTCGCTGGCCGCCACCTTCAGGCCCGGGCGCAGCTTGCCGGTGCCATCCACCACGATGCGGTCGCCGCTGGACAGGCCGCGGGTGATCTCCACCGCGCCCGCGCGCCGGGCACCGGTGACCACGTCCACCCGCTCGACCGTGCTGTCCGGCTTGAGCGTGTAGACGAAGGACTCGCGGCCGACCTGGACCACGGCGATCTCCGGAATCACCAGCGCCTGGCGTTCCGGGCGGAACAGGCGCACTTCCAGCAGCATGCCTGGACGCAGCGCGTGGTCGCGGTTGTCGAAGTCGGCGCGCACGGTGACGGCCCGCGACAGCGGGTCGATCCGCGCATCGATGGTGCTCACCCGGCCCTCGAACGTGCGGCCCGGCCACGCCACGCTGGTGGCATCGACGCGGTTGCCGACATCCATCGCGGCAAACTCGGCTTCTGGCACCTGGAAATCCACATGCATGCGCTCGATGTCGTCGAGGGTGGCGATGGCCGTGGTCGGGGTGACCAGCGAGCCCGGACTGACCTGGCGGATGCCCAGCATTCCGGCAAACGGTGCCCGCACACGGCGGTCGCCGATGTCCGACTGCATTTCCGCCACACGCGCTTCGGCCGCGTCGCGGATCGCCTTCTGGCTGTCCAGCGTCGCGCTGGAGACCAGCCGCTGCTGGGCCAGCTCGCGCTGGCGCCGGTAAAGCTGGTCGGCTTCGGCGAAGGTGGCCTGGGCCTGCGACAAGGCCGCTTCCTGGGCCTGGCCGCGCAGCGTCACCAGTGGCGCGCCGGCGGCGACCTGCTGGCCGCTCTCGAAGTGCACCTTCTCGATGATCTCGCTGACCTTGGCGGTCACAGTGATCGATTCGCGCGCACGCGCCGTGCCCAGCGCGAGCAGGGTATCGCTCCAGGCGGTGGGTTCGACCACCTGGCTGGTCACCGGCACATCAGTACCGGCGGCACGGGCGCTCTGGGCCGGCCCCCGGTTGCAACCGGACACCAGAACCAGAGCCAGGCCCACGAGGGTGCCAGCGGCGATACGTCGCAACATGGAAAGTCCTGCCTCTTGCATGACCGGCGAGTGTAGGGGGCACGGCGCGAAGGCCGTATGTGCCAAGCGTTTACTCTTCGGCACGGACCCTCCGGTGGCAAGCGAAAGCCTTTCCATGCAAGGGTTTGCCGGGGATGTCGGCATGTGTCGCTTTGTGTCCCCGGGCCAGCTGCGACAACCCGCACAGGCCAGTGCGCCGGGACCTTGCGTCCAGGCGCACCAGCCGCGCCCCGTCAGTAGCGGTAATCCAGCTTCAGCCAGGCGGTCCTGCCCGGCTCGGCAATGCGCACCGGCTCGGCCGGAAAACCGAAATCGGCGCTGCCGGCCAGATTGAGGTGTTCGCTGTAGTAGCGGTCGAACACGTTGTCCACGCCTGCGCTGACGCGCAGCGCAGGTGTGACCCGGTAGGCCGCATTCAGGGCCAGCGTGGCAAAACCGGCGCTGGGCCCCAGGTCGCGTGCCACGACATTGCCCTGCCCCAGCGCTACCCAATGCTGCGCGGTCACCCCGCGCAGCAATGCCCCGGCGCTCCAGTCCTGCCCCTGCCATTCCAGATTCAGCCGGGCCTCCAGCGGTGGCATCTGTGGCAAGGGGCGCCCGGTGTCGCGGTTCTCGCCCCAGGCATAGGCCAGACTGCCGCCCAGCAACCATTGCTCGGCCATCTGCCAGCTGGCGCCCGCCTCGGCGCCGGCAATGCGCGCCTGCACGTTGTCAGCCTGGCTGGTGCTGCCCATCATGCCGCCGTCGCGGTAGGTGAACAGGATGTAGTCATCGAGACGGCCGGCATAGGCCGAGACCCATGCCTGCAGTTGCGCGGTGCGGAACTGCAGGCCGATGTCGAGCTGGGTCGTACGCTCCGGCGCGATGGCGGTGAACGCGTTCACCGCCCCCTGCGGCCCCTGGTTGGGGGAGAACAGCTCCCAGTAATCGGGCATGCGCGCACTCCGGCCGAGCCCGGCGTACCAGGTCAGCCCGCCCTGCAGGTCACGCTCATGACGCACGAACCCGCTGCCCAGCCATTGCTGGCGACGTGCATCGAAGCTCGGGTTGGGCATGGCCATCATGCCGCTCCCAAGGTTGCGACGCAGATCGTGAACGCGCGCGCGGTCGATGCGCAGGCCGCTGATCCAGCGCTTGCCGGTGTCGGCACCGAGCGTCATTTCGCTGAAGACGCCTTGCCGCCGGAACTGCGCATCGGTGGTTTTCGGCAGCGCCCGGTAGGCATCGCGGCCCATGGCATTGCGGCCGCGATGGCGGCTGTCCTCGGCATCCACGCCGGCCACGACGGCGACGTCCTGCCACCGCCATTCGGCGCTGACGCGACCACCGCGCGTGCGCCGGTCGACGTTGGACGCCATCGGCATCGGCATGCTGCTGGCCGGGTTTGGCGTGCGCAGCGTGTAGTTGTCCATCACGTGGTCGGCGACGTTGTCATACACGTTGGCGTCGATACGGTCCCATGCACCCGGCAGGCCGCGCTTTTCAAACCGTGCTGCATAGCTGGTGCGCTTGAACATGGCACCGTCCATCCCGCGTCCGGCGTATCGGGCAATCGCATCGCCCGCGCCTGCCGAGATTTCCAGCAACGTGTGCGGATCGGGTGTCCAGCCCACGGCGACGTCACCGTTCCACTTGCGCCACTTCGACGGCACGACCTGGCCGCGGCCATCGTGATAGTCGCCGGACTCGGAGCGGTTGCCGCTGGCGCGCACATAGCCTTGCGGCATACCGCCGGTGAGATCCAGCACCTGGTCATTGCGGTTCCGCGAACCCACCAATGCGCTGCCCTCGGCGCGCAGGCCCGCCGTGTCGAAGCGTGGCGTGTCGCGTTCGAAGCGGATGGTACCGGCCGACGCGCCCGCACCCCAGCGCACACTCTGTGGACCCTTGATGATGGTCAAGCGGTCGTAGGTTTCCGGGGAGATATAGGACAGCGGATTGTCCATCCGCGCGGGACACGCCCCGATGAGGTTGCCGTCGTTGCTGAGGATGTTCAGGCGTGAACCGAACATGCCGCGCAGTACCGGATCGCCGTTGGTGCCGCCGTTGCGGACGGCGGCAAAGCCGGGGACCGTTTTGAGATAGTCGGCGCCATCGCTGGCCGGCACCGGTTGCCGCGGCAGACGCGGATCGGTGACCCAGTGCAGGGCGGAGCGGGGAGCGGCGGCAGTGACCACCAGGGTGTCCAGGGTATGCGCATCGTCGTGGGAAGGGGCCTGGGCGTGAGCGGGCTGGGCCAGGACAGCCAGGGCGAGGCAGGCCGGCAGGCGCGCCAACGCGCCCGCAGCGGGGGAAATCCGGTTCATTGCAGAACTCCAGTCGTGCGCACAGCAGCGATCGCCTTGCGAAGATCGCACTGTAGAAAGAGGCGGATAAATCAGCGCAGTACGTGGAGCGGCGGCGGTCCACGGGCGCCATGTGCCGGCCAGCACAGCCCTGCCGGTGTCGCCGATGAACGATGGCAGCGGGGCCGTGGACGCCATACCAGACGCGCCAGCAGCAGGACGCAGGCGGCCAGCCACGGCAGCAGCCGGGTGGCCAGCACGCAGTACTCGCACGCCTCGCCGTGCAGGGCGTGCGGATCGGCCGGTGCTGACGCAGGCGCGGTTGCCGCCTCGGCGTGGTGCACGTGCGGGCCCTGTTCCGATGCAGGGGCGGCGTGCGGTTGCAGGACCCGGCTGACCAGCGGCGCAAGCACCATCAGCAGCGTCGCCACCAGGGCGAGCTGACCGATCCAGCGGTGCGGGCGGCGGCGACGAGTCACCCGTCCAGTCTAGAGAGCAGACCCTCCAGGATCCTGCGACGAACCGTCGCAGGCGCAGCCCGTGCGCGTGGCTTCAGCGCCTGGCGGGTGACGACCATTGGTCGTCACGCCCCGGCTCCCGGTAGGTGACGACCGTTGGTCGTCACGCTTCGGCCCGGTCCACCCACCCTCAGGAAGTAATCGTCTGGGTCAGCGACTCCCAGGTAGGGGGCAGTGGCCAGTTGGCCTGCTGGTTGCCGTCAAGAACGCGTCGCAGGTCGCGCGGGTCAATCTGCGGAGCAAGCACGTGCACCAGCTCCAGCGCGTAATCGCGCAGCACACGATCACGCGGCAGCACCGCCCAGGCCACGCACTCTGCGATCGGCTCGGGGGCCACCCACGCGCGCAGATCGTGGTCGGCCGCACTCACCGCCATCTCGGCCAGCAGCCCAACGCCGAGGCCGGTGCGTACGTAGGTCTTGATCAGGTCCGCGTCCAGGGCGGTCAAGGCGATATCCGGTACCAGCCCCGACGCGGCAAACGCACGCTGCAGCGACGAGCCGCTGCGGGTCGACGACTCATAGCTGACCAGCGGCTGCCGGGCCAGCGCGGCCAGGTCCGGCGCGCGCCCGGCGCGGTCCAGCGGGTGTCCCTTCGGCACCAGCACCAGACGTCGCCAGCGGAACAGCGGCACGGCGATGCCCGCACTGGGCTCGGCACCGGCGGTGCTGATCACCGCGATGTCCGCATCCCCCTGGCTGAGCAGGTCCAGCGCATCGCTCTCTGCGGCCTGCTGCAGGTGCACGCTGACCTGCGGATAGGTGTGCTTGATCCGCGCCACCGCCGGCGGCAGTACGAAGCGGGCCTGGGTGTGGGTGGTGGTGAGCACCAGCTGCCCCTGGCTTTCGCGGCGCTGGTTTGCCGCATAGGTGCGGATGTTGTTGGCTTCGGCCAGCACAGCGCGCGCGCGGCTGATCACTTCCACGCCGGCCGGGGTAACCGTCTCCAGACTGCGCCCCTTGCGCACGAACAACAGAAAGCCAAGCTCGTCCTCCAGCTGTTTCAGCTGCTTGGACAGGCCAGGCTGGGTGGCATGCACGCGTGACGCGGCCAGCGTGATGTTCAGCTCGGCGTCGGCGATGGCAACCAGATAGCGCAGCTGGGTCAGCGTCATGGGAAGGCAGGGCGCGTGGGGCGGAAGGCCCACTCTAGGTCATGTGCCGTCACCAGCTTATAACCAAACGTTGTCTATCAAGGGAATCTGGTCATTTCCGGCGTTCATATGCCGGCGCTACGGTCAGCCGGCAAAGGCTGGCCTGATGACCAGCCCTCCCCTTCTGCCCGCCGCGCGCCGGCGCGGCCTCACCGGAGCGCCCCCATGGCCCTGTACGACTCCATCCTGGACACCATCGGCAACACCCCCATCGTCAAGCTGCAGCGACTGGCCCCGCCGGAGGTGAGCCTGTATGCCAAGGTGGAATCCTTCAACCCCGGTGGCTCGGTCAAGGACCGCCTCGCCCTGGCCATCATCCTCGACGCGGAAAAGCGCGGCGTGCTCAAACCTGGCGACACCATCGTCGAAGCCACCTCGGGCAACACCGGGGTGGCACTGGCCATGGTGGCCGCCGCACGCGGCTACAAGTTCGTCGCAACGATGGTGGAGACGTTCTCCGTCGAACGACGCAAACTCATGCGCGCCTATGGTGCCAAGGTCATCCTCACCCCTGCTGCCGAGCGCGGCAGCGGCATGGTGCGCAAGGCACGCGAACTGGCCCAGGCCCACGGGTGGTTCCTGGCCAGCCAGTTTGCCAACCCGGCCAACCCCGCCTACCACCGCAGCACCACCGCGGCCGAGATCCTGCGCGACTTCGCCGGCAGGCGTCTGGACTATTTCGTCAGCGGCTGGGGTACCGGCGGCACCCTGACCGGCGTGGGCGAAATGCTCAAACTGGCCCGTCCGCAGACCCGCATCATCGCCACCGAACCGGCCGGCGCAGCATTGCTCAAGGGCGAGGACTGGAAGCCACACAAGATTCAGGGCTGGACGCCGGATTTCGTTCCGGAGGTGCTCAACCGCGAGGTCGTGGATGAGCTGCTGACCGTCGATGACGAGACGGCCATCGCCACTGCGCGTCGCCTTGCTGCCGATGAGGGTCTTTTTGTCGGTATTTCCGCTGGCGCGACCTTGGCCAGCGCGCTGGAGGTGGCCCAGCGGGCCGAGCCGGGCTCGGTGCTGCTGGCGATGTTGCCTGATACCGGCGAGCGTTACTTCTCTACGCCGTTGTTCGCGGACGTCAATGAAGGCTCCGATGACGAGTGGCTGGCCGGTCTGCCCTGACCCGCCGCTGCCTGCAGCAGCCCCGGAACGCCCGCGCCTGCCGCGGGCGTTCGCATGTGAGGACCATGCGCAATGGCGGTTCACCCGGCGTTCGCAGCATGTGAGACCGTCATGACGCAGCATGCATGCGCGGTCCGCTACGGTGCCGCAATCGCCCCGCACGCGTCGTGCGGTCCCACCAGAGCAAGGAGACGGACGCATGAAGATCGAAGTTTGGCAGGGTGACATCACGACCCTGGCGGTGGATGCGATCGTCAATGCGGCAAACGAGAGCCTGCTCGGCGGCGGTGGCGTGGACGGCGCCATCCATCGCGCCGCAGGCCCGGCGCTGCTTGCCGAATGCCAGGCCCTGCCCGAGGTGCGTCCCGGCGTGCGCTGTCCGACCGGCGAGGTGATCGCCACCGCTGCCCATGGCCTGCCTGCCGCGCATGTACTGCATACCGTCGGCCCGGTCTGGCAGGGTGGCCTGCGGCATGAGCCGGAACTGCTGGCCAACTGCTACTGGAAATCCCTGCAGCTGGCCGAGAAACTCGGCGCGCATTCAATCGCCTTTCCGGCCATCAGTTGTGGCGTGTTTGGTTATCCGCTGCAACAGGCTGCACGCATCGCAGCGACCGAGACACTGGCCTGGCAGCGCAGCCACCGGCACCCGCAGCGGATCATCCTGGTCGCCTTCAACGCGGCAACGCGGAAGGCCTACGAACAGGCGCTCTGCAACGCAGGTCAGGAATCCTCCCCGCCGAGTGTTCAGGGGTTCGACTTTGCCAGCTGGGCAAGCCCCGCACTGCGCACAGCCTGAGGGCCGCGCTGGCGTCCGGCACTACTGGACGCCAAGGCCCGTCACACGTAGAAAACAGGCAAGAAAAAAGCCACCGGCGTGTGCTGGTGGCTTCTGTCTGGTGGGCCGTCAAGGATTCGAACCTTGGACCTATTGATTAAGAGTCAACTGCTCTACCAACTGAGCTAACGGCCCCGAAAACTAGACGAATAATGTAGCGTGTTCTTCGTCTTCCTGCAACACCTCCATCGCAGCGCGATGAGGGTCTGAATCAATGGGGTGGCTGAGGGGATTCGAACCCCCGACCACCGGAATCACAATCCGGTACTCTAACCAACTGAGCTACAGCCACCACTGAAACCTGTCAGCAACCTCCCGCGAGGGGAGAAATGCTGTTCGCCGTAGCGAGTCCGATATTCTTATGGAGTGCCGGAAGAAATGCAAGCATTTCTTCACGACGCTTCACTGCGTGCCTGCCAGATGCAGTGCGCGGTGCTGTTCCACCACCCGCAGCAGCTGATCGGTCGGCGTCGCCCCCTTCTCGGTACCCAAGCGCGCGAAGTCCTGCCAGTCAGCGAGCGCCAGCTGGTTGAGCAGCAGGCTGTCCACGGTGATGCGGTGCATTGCCCACGCCGGCAACAGCCGCTGCGGCATGTGCCCGTGTATCAGCTCAACCATGTTGGTATGGCTGCGTGCACTGCGCACGCGATCCAGCACCGCCTTGAAACCATCGTCGGGGCCTTCGAAATACTGAACGAAGCGCTGGCCATCAAACAGCAGCACCCCGGTCACCCCGGCCAGGCGGTTGAAATACGTCGCATCGGCGGTGATCTCATCCACCTTCTCAAGCGGCACACCCTCAACGAGCGTGCTGGCGTAAACGACTGCCTTGATCGGCACGGCTGCCCTCCAAACACGACACACCTTGTCGTGCAACAATATTAACTTCGTTCAGTTTTGTGAGTTACGCTTTATTTCTGAACAATTCATTTTCCGTGGCGCGGCGATGGAACATGCGTCCTGGACCGACGTCGAACGACGGACATGCGTCGCAGCCAACGTGACTCGCGTCGAGCGAAGGAGGGGAGGAAGACGAAACGGACGCGATGCGCGATGGCGCGCCCGACAGGAATCGAACCTGTAACCGCCGGCTTAGAAGGCCGGTGCTCTATCCAGTTGAGCTACGGGCGCTCGAACCGGATTGCGACCAATGCCGACGCGAACGGTGGATTGGTCGGGGTAGAGGGATTCGAACCCCCGACATCCTGCTCCCAAAGCAGGCGCGCTACCAGACTGCGCTATACCCCGGTGTTTCGTCCTGGCGGCAGCGGAGGCCGCAAGGGTCGAGCATTGTCGCCGCCCCTGGCGCGCAGGTCAATCTGAATATGCGACACGCGGCCGCGCCGGCCCCCTCACCCGGCATCCGTTATGCTCTGGAGCGGCAGGCCAGATGGCCCTTCTTCCTTTCTGTACGGAGAATGCAGATGCGCAGTGGCAACCCGGCTCTTTCCGAGTCCACCTTCCTCGATCTGGGCAGCGGCAGTGTCGTTGCCCGCCCCGACCAGGCCATGACCCTCAACGGCACGGTCAACAAGACCGGGCTTCTGCTGTTGCTGGCCGTGCTCACCGCCGCCTACGCCTGGAGCCAGGCCATCGCGCCGGACGGCAGCATGACGCCGGCCGGCTCCCTGTATGCCATCGGCGGCGCCATCGGCGGGTTGGTGCTGGCGCTGGTCACGGTGTTCAAGAAGACCTGGTCACCGGTCACCGCGCCGATGTACGCGCTGGTCGAAGGCTTGTTCCTGGGCGCCATCTCGGCGATGTTCGAAGCCCGCTTCCCGGGCATCGTCTTCCAGGCCGTGCTGGCCACCTTCGGCACGCTGGTGGCGATGCTGCTGGCCTACCGCACCGGCATGATCAAGGCGACCGAGAACTTCAAGCTGGGTGTGTTCGCCGCCACCGGCGGTATCGCCCTGCTCTACCTGGTGTCGTTCGTGCTGAGCTTCTTCGGCATCAATGTGCCGATGATCCACGACTCGGGCTGGCTGGGCATCGCCTTCAGCGTCTTCGTGGTCGTGGTCGCCGCCCTGAATCTGGTGCTGGATTTTGATTTCATCGAAACCGGCGTCGAGCGCGGTGCACCCAAGTACATGGAGTGGTACGGCGCTTTCGGGCTGATGGTCACCCTGGTGTGGCTGTATGTCGAGTTCCTGCGGCTGCTGTCGAAGATCCAGCAGCGCTGAGGCAGGCGGAGGCCTGCCGCATCACGCGGCAGGCCGCGCATCGGACCTGGGGTCACCCGGCATAATGGGCCTGCAGATGGTCTACCAGCGCGCGCACCTTGGGGGCCAGCGCGCGGGCATGCGGGTACAGTGCGAAATACTGCCGGTGCCCGGCATGCCAGGCCGGCAGTACGCGTACCAGGCGGCCACTACGCAGGTCTTCCTGCACGGTCAGTGCGGTGAACAGGCTGATGCCCATGCCTGCCTGCACGGCAGCATGCAGTGCAGGCGTTGAATCCACGCATAGCCTCGGGCCGGGCGTCACGCTGGCCCTGGCACCGCGCGGCCCGTGCAGCGTCCAGTCCGGTGCCGGCCCACCCTTGGGGCTGAAGCCGAGCAGCTGGTGGCGTTCCAGCTGGGCGGGACTGCGCGGCAGCCCGTGCTGCCCCAAGTAGGCCGGTGTGGCCACCATGATGCGCTCGCACTGGGCCAACGGCCGGGCCACCAGTTGACTGTCCGGCAAGGTCGCCGCAATGCGCAGTGCCATGTCGAACCCGCCGCCGACCACATCCACCAGCTGGTCATCGGCACTGAGGTCGATGGCCACCTGCGGGTACTGCGCAAGAAAACCGGGCAGCCAGTAAGGCAGCTCCTGACTTGCCACCACCTGCGGCACGCTCAACCGCACCGTGCCACTGGGCACCGCCTGCGCAGCACGGGCGCGGTTGTCGGCCAGTTCGAGGCGGTCCAGCAGCGCCACCGCCTCCTGGTAGTAGCGGGCACCGGCCTCGGTCAGCGAGCTGCGTCGGCTGTTGCGGTCCAGCAGCCGCACCTGCAGGTGTTCCTCAAGCTGGCGCAGCTGCCGCGACACGGCCGAATGGGTCGTGCCCAGACGCTCGGCGGCAGCGGTGAAGCTGCCTGCTTCGACGATGCAGCGTAATGCCCGCAGCGCTGCGAAATGGTCCATCGTTGGCCGGCTCACGTGGGCCCGCCACATGCGGGCGTCGTCAGCTTATCAGGCCGCGGCCACGTCCACGCGCACGGGCAGGGCCAGCAGCTGGGCGGTGGACAGCACTTCGGCGTAGGTGTCCTCCAGTGTCGCCAGGCTGGCCGCATGCAGGGTGCGATGGTCGATGCGGCTGCCATCGGCCAGGTCCAGGTCACGGCTGGCCACGGCATCGCCCACCACGATCACGCGGTAGCCACGCGGCGCGGCGGCGGCATCGCGGGCGGCGCCGGATACACAGGCGTGGGTCTGCAGGCCGGTGATGATCAGGGTATCGATGCCGTGCGCAGTCAGCGCCGCGTCGATGGCCGCTGCCGAAGCGCCGGCGAACACGCTGACATTGTCCTTCTCGACCACCGCCTCACCGTCACGCGGCTGCATCTGCGGATGGAACGCTGCCTGGCTGCTGCCGGCAGCGAACAGCGGAGCACCGGCAGGCAGCACGTGGGCGAGATGGATGACCGGCATGCCGTGGCGATCGGCAAACTCGAGCACCCGGCGCGTCTGCTGCAGGGCAGCTTCGCCATCGGGAATGACCATGCGGCCGCCAGGATGGCCGATGGCCGGATTGGCGGCGAAGTACTCGTTCTGGAAGTCGATCACCAGCACCGCGGTGCGCGCGGGCTGCAGCGCGGTGGTCAGGGGGGCACCGGCCATGTGCCGGATGGTGGGGTGGGATGCAGAGGTCATCAGCGCGGGTCCGGTTCTGGAAGGGAAGGCCAGCTTGCGCCCCGGCCTGCACCGGAACCAGCCAGCCCGTGTCACAGAGGCTGTGCGTTTCCAGCACAGACCGCCGCCCTCGCCGCCAAACGAAACAGGGCGCCCGAGGGCGCCCTGTGGGGATCCAGCCGTCCGCGCCGCCGGCTTACAGGCGGCTGGCGATGGCCTTGGCAAAGCCCATGGTGTTGCCGGTGCCGCCCAGGTCGCCGGTCAGCGAGTCCTTGGCTTCAAGCGTAGCGACAATGGCCTTGCGCAGACGTTCGGCGTTGTCCGGCTGGCCGATATGGTCCAGCATCTGCGCCGCTGCCAGCAGCAGCGCGCACGGATTGGCCTTGCCCTGCCCGGCGATGTCCGGCGCGGTGCCGTGCACAGCCTCGAAGATCGCCGCGTCCTTGCCGATGTTCGCGCCCGGGGCCAGACCCAGGCCGCCTACCAGACCGGCGCACAGGTCGGAGATGATGTCGCCGAACAGGTTGGTGGTGACGATCACGTCGAACTGTTCCGGACGCATCACCAGCTGCATGCAGCAGTTGTCGACGATCATTTCCTGGAACTCGATGTCCGGATACTCGGCGGCGATTTCACGGGCGACGTTCAGGAACAGGCCCGAGGTTGACTTGATGATGTTCGCCTTGTGTACGGCCGTCACCTTCTTCCGGCCAGTGCTGCGGGCCAGTTCGAAGGCATAGCGCACGATACGGTCCGAGCCCTTGCGGGTGATGCGGGTGCCCGAGAAGGCGGTCTCACCGTCAGCGGAGACTTCCTGACCCTCGGCCAGATAGGCACCTTCGGTGTTTTCACGCACCGTGATCAGGTTGACCTTGTCAAAGCGCGACTTCGTGTTCGGGAACGTGTGCGCCGGGCGGACATTGGCATACAGGTCGAAGTGGCGGCGCAGGCTGACGTTGATCGAGGTGAAACCACCACCGACCGGCGTGGTCAGGGGGCTCTTCAGTGCCACCTTGTTGCGGGCGATCGACTCCAGCGTCACCGCCGGCATCAGGTCGCCGTGCTTTTCCAGCGCGGCCAGGCCGGCGTCAGCGTCTTCGTACTCCAGGCCGGCATTGAGCTGGTCGAGCACGAACAGGGTGGCGTCCATGATCTCCGGGCCGATGCCGTCGCCGCGGATGACCGTGATTTTCTGCGTCATTGATCCAATTCCGAACAGGGGAAAAAACGCCGTCCGGGGGTGTCCGGTGCACCGGCGCATGGGAAGTTTCACCAGCAATTATGCCCTACCCGGCCCCATACCCCAACTCAGCCATTGGTAGTGCCGGGCTCTGCCCGGCACCGTCACGACCTCAATGTTCGTGCACCGCCGGCGCTTCCGCCCCGCCTTCCAGCTGGTCCAGGAAGTCCACTGCCCGACGCAGGTGCGGAATGACGATCGAACCACCGACCACCAGCCCGACCGAGAACGTCTCGAAAAACTCCTCGCGGCTGACCCCCGCTTCCCTGCACTGGGCCACGTGGTAGCTGATGCAGTCGTCGCAGCGCAACACCAGCGAGGCAACCAGGCCCAGCAGCTCCTTGGTCTTCACATCCAGCGCGCCGGCCTGGTAGGTCTGCGTGTCCAGCGCGAAGAAGCGCCGTACCACCTGGTTGGGCTCGGACAGGATCCGCTCGTTCATGCGTTTGCGGAATGCGGTGAACTCGGCGATGCGGTCACCCCCGCCCTGCTCGTCGGCCGTGCTCATGCCGGGTCCTTCCCGGCCAGCAGCGGCTCCAGCCGGCCTTCGCGGTGCATCGCCATCATGTCGTCGTAGCCACCCACATGGACGTCACCAACGAAGATCTGCGGCACGCTGGTGCGACGGGTCCGGGCCATCATCTTCTCGCGCTCGACCGGGTCCAGGTCGATGCGCACCTCGGTCCATTGCTGGCCCTTGCTCTTGAGGAAGTTCTTGGCGGCCACACAGTACGGGCAGACGGCGGTGGAATAGATGGTGATGGCCGGCGACGTACCACCGGCGGATGAATCAATCTGGCTCATGGGAAACTCCACGACGTAACGACGGTCTGTATATGGTACCGGTGCGCTGGCAATTCCATGTCGCCACCGCAACACTGTGAACCACCTGCTGGCCCAGCCTGCCCCGCATGCCGCCCGCCCCTGTTCCGAGGAACCGTCGCTTGCGTACCCTGCTGCTCACCGCCGCACTCACCCTGGCCCTGGCTGCACCGCTGGCCCACGCCCAGGATGGCCTGCCTGACATCGGTTCTTCGGCCGGCGAACTGCTGACCCCCGCCCGTCAGGCCGAGTACGGCGCGATGATGCAGCGCGAGCTGCGCAACTACGGCTACCTGCTTGACGACCCGCTGGTGGACGACTGGCTGCAGACCATGGGCACCCGGCTCGGCTCCAACAGCGCCCAGCCGCGCCAGCCCTACACCTTCTTCATGCTCAAGGACCGGCAGATCAACGCCTTTGCCACCCTGGGCGGATTCATCGGCGTCAACGCCGGCCTGGTGCTCACCGTCGAGCGCGAAGATGAGGTGGCCGCAGTGCTGTCCCACGAAATCGCCCACGTCACCCAGCAGCATGTACTGCGGGGTGTCGAGCGCGCGCAGCGCGACCAGATTCCGATCCTGCTGGGCATGCTGGCCGCCGTCGTGGCGGCGCAGCAGGCCGGCGGCAGTTCCAGCGGCGATGCCACCGCGGCGGCCATCACCTCGGGCATGGGCCTGATGCAGCAGCGCCAGATCAACTACACCCGCTCCAATGAATCCGAAGCCGACCGTCTGGGCATCCGAACACTGGCGCGCAGCGGCTATGACGTGGATGCGATGGCCGGCTTCTTCGAGCGGATGTCGGCGGCCATGCGCGGCAACGAGGGCGGCTACAGCACGCCCGATTTCCTGCGCACGCATCCGGTCAACACCACGCGCATCAGCGAGGCCAAGTCACGCGCCGAGCAGATGAAGAAAGACACGGTGCTGCTGACCACCCAGGTCCCCGGCGGCGTGCGCCAGGAGCGCGTGAATCCTGCCGATCCGGCCCTGTCCGAGCCATTGTCGCGTCGCGGCAACCCGCTGCTGCCATTGTCGCTGCAGGTTCCGCTGGGCCAGCTCAGCCGCGGCCCCAGCGGCAACTTCGACTGGGCGCGCGAACGCCTGCGCGTGCTCAGTGCCACCACACCGGCCGAGCTGACCCGCGAGTACCAGGGTCTGGCGCGCAGCCAGCCACAGGGACTCACCCCTGCCCAGCGTTACGGTGCCGCGCTGGCCGAGCTGCGTACTGGTACCAGCGGCGCCGCCTCGGCCGCCCGGGAGCTGGCCACGCTTCTGGAGGCCAACCCGGACAACCTGTGGATCGCCCTGGCGCTGGGCGAGGCCGAGTCACGGTCCGGGCAGCCGGCCAAGGCCAATGCCCGCTTCGAGCAGTTGCTGCACGCGCGGCCGGGCAACCGGCCAGTGGCCCTGACCTACGCCCAGATCCTCAACGAGCAGGGAGGCCGCAGCGCCGGCGAGCGCGCGCAGGCGATGCTGCGCCCGCTGCTGTCACAAAGCGGCAATGATCCGGTCTTCCAGCAACGCTTTGCGCGCGCCAGTGAGCTGGCCGGCGATACCAACCGCGCCAGCGAGGCGTACGCGGAGGCCGCCTTCCTCAACGGTCGCCCCGAGCAGGCCCTGATGCAGCTGCAGGCGCTGAAACGACGGCCGGATATCGACTATGTGACACGTGCCCGCGTGGACGCCCGCATCGAGGCCATCACCCCGAGCGTGCTGGAGCTGCGCCGGCAGGGCATCAACGACCCGGAGCTGCGTCGCCGCTGACACCGCGCCGTGCCCGCTGCCCGCCGCAGCGCCAGGCACGTCACAAACCTGTCATCAAACCGTAGTCTACTGGGCTCATTCCGAAACCCGACAAGCCATACGGTGGGCACGTGCAGAAACGCATCCTGATCGTCGACGACGAACCCGCGATCCGCGAAATGGTGGCCTTCGCGCTGCGCAAGGGCGACTATGAGCCGATCCATGCCGGCGACGCACGCGAGGCGCAGACCGCCATCGCCGACCGCGTCCCGGACCTGATCCTGCTGGACTGGATGCTGCCGGGCACCAGTGGCCTGGAGCTGGCGCGGCGCTGGCGCAAGGAAACCCTCACCCGCGAAGTGCCGATCATCATGCTTACTGCCCGCGGCGAGGAAAACGACCGCGTGGGTGGTCTCGAGGCCGGCGTGGACGACTACGTGGTCAAGCCGTTCTCCGCGCGCGAGCTGCTGGCCCGCATCCGTGCCGTCATGCGCCGTGCGCGGGACGATGATGAGGACGGAAGTGTGTCCGTTGGCAGCATCCGCATCGATGGCGCCGCACACCGCGTCTTCGCCAACGACCAGCCGGTGCCGATCGGCCCCACCGAGTACCGCCTGCTGCATTTCTTCATGACCCACCCCGAGCGCGTGTACACCCGTGCGCAATTGCTGGATCACGTCTGGGGCGGCAGCGTCTACGTGGAGGAGCGCACCATCGATGTGCACATCCGCCGCCTGCGCAAGACGCTGGAACCGTTTGCCGCCGAAAACATGGTGCAGACCGTGCGCGGTGCCGGTTACCGCTTCTCCACCGCGACCTGAGCAGCGGGTGCGGCGCTGCTGATCCTGCTGACAGGAACGCCCGCAGGCGGGCGTTCCTTGCAACTCTGCTATAACCCAAGGGTGCCCCCGGGCGGGGCTCCGCACCACTTCCGGAAACGCAATGCCACGCCACATCCGTTCTGCCTGGTTCAAGACCCTGGCCTCGCTGGCCATGGTGCTGCTGCTGGCGGTCGCCGCAGGCAGCCTGCTGGGCCAGCCGTGGATGGCTGTGGCCTTGGCCGCCATCGCCGCGCTGGCATGGCACTACTGGCGTCTGCGCCGGGTGTTGCGCCGGCTCACCGCGCGGCAGCGCTGGGACACCGAGGAAGGGGCCGGCGTCTGGAACGAACTGGACCGTCTGCTGTTCCGCAACCAGGTGGAGATGCGCGTACGCAAACGGCGCCTGCTGGACATGTTGCGCAGTTATCGCGCCGCCGCTGCCGCGCTGCCCGATGCGGTGGTGGTGCTGGACCGCAACAGCCAGCGCGTGCAGTGGTTCAACGAGGCGGCCACCACCCTGCTCGGCCTGCACCATCCCGGTGACCTCGGCCAGGCATTGGCTGCGCGCCTGCAACCGATGCCGTTGGCGCACTGGCTGGCCGGGGGGCGTAATGCCGAGCCGATCCTGGACGTTGCCTCGCCCGTCGACCCGGCAATCCGCCTCAACCTGCGGCTGATTCCGTACTCTGCCGACCACTGGCTGCTGATCGCGCGCGACGTCACCAAGCTGCTGCGTCTGGAGCAGGTGCGGCGTGATTTCGTGGCCAACGTGTCGCATGAGCTGCGTACCCCGTTGACCGTGGTGCACGGTTATCTGGACATGATGGACCCGGAGGATTTCCCGGGCACCGGGCCGATGCTGGAGGAGATGCGCAAGCAGAGCCAGCGCATGGCCCAGCTGGTGGAAGACCTGCTGACCCTGTCGCGGCTGGAATCGCAGGAGCACACCGAGGAAGAAAGCGTGGCGATGAGGCCGATGCTGGACACCCTGCGGCGCGAAGCCGAAGCACACAGCCAGGGCCGCCATCAGATCAGCGTCGAGGACCTGGCCGGGGTGGACCTGCTCGGTTCGACCAAGGAGCTGCACAGTGCCTTCTCCAACCTGGTCACCAATGCGGTGCGCTATACCCCGGCCGGCGGCAGCATCAGCGTGCAGTTCCGTCCTGAGGAAACCGGGGTGGTGCTGGTGGTACGTGACAGTGGTTACGGCATTCCTGCCCATCACCTGCCACGGCTGACCGAGCGTTTCTACCGGGTGTCCAGCAGCCGTTCGCGCGAGAGCGGCGGCACCGGTCTGGGCCTGTCCATCGTCAAGCATATTCTCAGCCTGCACCAGGCCCGCCTGGAGATCCAGAGCGAGGTCGGCAAGGGCTCGACGTTCGCCTGCCATTTCGATGCCGACCACGTGCGCAGGCGCGAGGCGGTTCCCCTGACCCACGCAGAAGACTGACGCCATGAGCAGCCCTGGATCCCTCCCCGTTCCTTCGATGTCCGACAGCGATCCACTGCGCGATCCGGCGCTGTATCTCAACCGCGAACTTTCGCAGCTGGACTTCAACTTCCGGGTGCTGGCCCAGGCCATGGACGCGCAGGTCCCGCTGCTTGAGCGCCTGCGCTTTCTGTGCATCTCCTGCACCAACCTGGACGAATTCTTCGAGATCCGCGCGGCCGCGGTGCGCCACGCGCAGGAATTCGGCCTGCCGCCGGCACCGGATGGCATGAGTCCGCAGGCCATTCTGGGGGCCATTCATGACCGCGCCGCGCAACTGGTTGATCAACAGTACCGCTGCTGGAACGAGGTGCTGCGCCCCAGCCTGATGGAGGCCGGAATCGGCGTGCTGGGCCGCAACTCGTGGGATCACCGCCAGAAGCGCTGGCTGCGAGCCTACTTCCGCAACGAGATCATGCCCGTGCTGTCCCCGCTGGGGCTGGACCCGGTCCATCCCTTCCCGAAGATCCTCAACAAATCGCTGAACATCGTCGTGGTACTCAAGGGCACCGATGCCTTCGGCCGCTCCGGTCACATGGCCATCGTGCGGGCGCCGCGCTCATTGCCCCGCATCATCCAGCTGCCGGAAAAACTTGGCGGGGCACAGAACTTCGTGTTCCTGTCCTCGGTGCTCTCCGCCTTTGTCGATGAACTGTTCCCGGGAATGGAAGTCCAGGGCGCCTATCAGTTCCGCGTTACCCGCAACTCCGAGCTGGTGGTGGACGAGGAGGAAGTGGAGAACCTGGCGCTGGCGCTGCGCGATGAGCTGGTCGACCGCGGCTACCGGCCGGCGGTGCGCCTGGAAATCGCCGAGGATACCCCGCGCGACATCGTACGTACGCTGCTGCAGAACTTCGGCCTGACCGAGAACGCGGTCTACCGCATCGATGGCCCGGTCAACCTCAACCGCGCCATCCAGCTCTATGACATGGTCGCCCAGCCGGACCTCAAGTACCCGGCGATGAGCCCACGGGTAATGCGCGACAGTGACGGAATCTTCGAACTGCTGGCGCGCCAGGACGTGCTGCTGCACCACCCGTTCGACACCTTCGCCACGGTGCTGGATCTGATCCGGCAGGCGGCAACCGATCCCAACGTGCTGGCGATCAAGCAGACGCTGTACCGCACCGGCAAGGACTCGGGCATCGTGGAAGCCCTGATCCAGGCAGCGCGCAACGGCAAGGACGTGACCGTGGTGGTCGAGCTGCGCGCGCGCTTTGACGAGGAGGCCAACCTTGGCCTGGCCGACCGCCTGCAGGAGGCCGGCGTGCAGGTGGTCTACGGCGTGGTGGGCTACAAGACCCACGCCAAAATGCTGTTGATCGTGCGCCGCGAAGGCCGCAAGCTGCGCCGCTATGTCCATCTGGGCACCGGCAATTACCACAGTGGCACCGCGCGCGCCTACACCGACCTGAGCCTGCTGACCGCCGATGCGGACATCGGCAACGACGTGCACCTGCTGTTCCAGCAGCTCTCCGGCCTGGCCTCGAAGATGAAGCTCAAGCGCCTGCTGCAGGCGCCGTTCACTCTGCACAGCGGGGTGCTGGCCAGGATCGAGCGCGAAACCCAGCTGGCCCGCAGCGGTCAGTCCGGCCGCATCATCGCCAAGATGAACGCCCTCAACGAGCCGCAGGTCGTGCGGGCCCTGTATGCCGCCTCGCAGGCCGGTGTGCAGATCGATCTGATCGTCCGCGGCGCCTGCACGCTGCGGCCCGGCGTGCCCGGTGTCTCGGACAACATCCGGGTGCGCTCGATCGTCGGCCGCTTCCTGGAACACAGCCGCGTCTACTGGTTCGGCAATGCCGGTGCGCCCGAACTCTACTGCGCCAGCGCGGACTGGCTCGAGCGCAATCTGCTGCGCCGGGTGGAGACCTGTTTCCCGATCCTGTCACCGGAACTGGCGCGCCAGGTGTACCGCGACGTGCTGCAGAACTACCTGGACGACAACCTCAATGCGTGGGAACTGGGTGCCGACGGCATCTACGTCAAGCTGACCCCCGCCCACGACGAGCCTCCGCACTCGGCGCAGATGACCCTGCTGCAGGGCCTGTAGCCGCCGTTTCGCGCGATGCCTGATGCGCGCGTGCGCGCACCGGCCGTCAGTAGCGGCACCTGCCCCGGTTCCAGCTGGGGCGCGTGGTGACGAGCTGCACCCTGCTTCGGTTACGATCTGCCCATGCCGCATACCACCACCTCCCCCGCATTCCAGGATGGCGACCTGATCGCCGCCATCGACCTGGGTTCCAACAGCTTCCACATGGTCATCGCCCGCTACACGCTGGGCCAGTTGCGGGTCGTCGACCGGCTGCGGGAAACGGTGCGCATGGCCGATGGTCTGGATGGCAAGGGCGGCCTATCGGCGGAGGCGCGGCAGCGCGCGCTGGAATGCCTGGCGCGTTTCGGCCAGCGCATCCGTGACGTGCCTCCGCATCGCGTGCGCGCCCTGGCCACCAACACGGTCCGCCAGCTGCGCTCGCCGCAGGCGTTCCTGATGCCGGCCGAAACCGCGCTCGGCCACGCCATCGAAGTGGTCAGCGGACGGGAGGAGGCGCGCCTGATCTACCTTGGCGTTGCGCACGCGCAACCGCCCAAGGTCGGCCAACGCCGACTCGTCATCGATATCGGCGGCGGCTCGACCGAGTTCATCATCGGCAGCGGCATGCAGACCCTGGAGCGCGAAAGCCTGCAGGCCGGCTGCATCGCCAGCACGCGGCGCTTCTTCCCCGGCGGCAAGCTCAGCCGCCGGCGCTGGAAAGAGGCGCTGGCCGAGATCGGCCGCGAGTTCCAGCCCTTTGCCAACAAGTACCGTGCGCTGGGCTGGGACGAGGCGCTGGGTTCGTCGGGAACGCACAAGGCAATCAGCGAAATCTGCGCCACCATGAAGCTGAGCAAGGGCGCGATCACCGCCGAAGCGTTGCCGCAGCTGCGCGAGGAGCTGCTGAAGGCCAAAAAGATCGACGACATCGTGCTGCCTGGCCTCTCCAGCGACCGGCGCCCGATCATCGCCGGCGGTGTGCTGGTGCTGGAAGCGGCCTTCCAGGCGCTGGGACTGCAGAAGCTGCTGGTCAGCAAGGCGGCCATGCGCGAAGGCATCCTGCATGACATCCTGGGCCGTGCCAGCGAGAACGACCCTCGCGATGAGTCGGTGGCGGCGATGAGCCTGCGTTATGGCATTGACCCGGCCCAGGCCGAACGTGTCGAGGCGACGGCCATGCAGCTGTTCGAGCAGAGCGCCGGAAGCTGGGGGCTGGAGGCCGATGATGCGCGCATGCTGGGCTGGGCTGCCCGTCTGCATGAGCTGGGCCTGATGATCGCGCACAGCGGGTACCACGTGCACGGCAGCTATGTGCTGGAGCACTCGGATATCGCTGGCTTCTCGCGGCAGGAGCAGCAGATGCTCGCTGCCCTGGTGCGTACCCATCGCCGCAATGTGCCCAAGAGCGCGTTTGACGCCCTGCCTGAGCGGCTGATGCAGCCTGCGCGCCGGCTGACCGCGCTGCTGCGCCTGGCCGTGCTGCTCAACCGTGCGCATGAATCGACCCCGCTGCCGCCGCTGGAGCTGACCGCCGAAGGCAACCAGCTGGCGCTGATCGTTCCACAGTCTTTCATCGACGCCCGCCCCCTGCTGCGTGCCGATCTGATCGGCGAGACCGAGAGCATCACCGGGCTGGGCATCCAGTTCCGGCCGTTCGTGGCCTGAAGCTGCCGCATATCGCCTGAAGAACGCCGCCGTCTCGGAGGCGGTGCTGTGGGCGCTCGCAGGCGCGGACGGTCTGCTCTGCGGTGGGACAGGGACCGCTACGGGATCGGCCTGGCTGACCGTACAGCTGGACAATTCTCCACCGCTTTTTGCGCATTCCATCAGCTGAATGCCGATTCATCTATTTGGACGGCACATGAATGCGGCCAGACTCGGCAAAGGCAACTTGTTGCTTTGACTCAGTTTCTTTTGAAGTTCCCGCGCCTCTTACACATGATTTCATTACGACCTCTTTACATCTGGTTAACGACCGAGAGTAAATCGACGTCACCGGCTCAGTCCGTACCTTGATCCGGCATTTGGCAGGGCTCCGTTGGCTCCGCCACCCCGGTACGATCCACGAGAGAGAGAGACTCGATGAATTCACGTTCCACCGTGCTGGGCCAGGCTATCCGCCACGCCCTGATTGTCGGCACCGCCACCCTGGCGCTGCCCGCCCTGGCCCAGGACGGCGCCGCCCCGACTACGCTCGATCGCATCGAGATCACCGGTTCGCGCATCCGCCAGGTCGACGTCGAAAGTGCCAACCCGGTACTGGCCATCAGTCGCACCGATATCGAGCGCCAAGGCTTCAGCTCGGTGTCCGACATCCTGCAGAACGTCACCGCGATGGGCAGCCCGACCATCAGCCGTGCCAACGTGCTGACCGCGGGCGAGAACGCCGGCGGCACCTACGTGGACATGCGCAACCTGGGCACCCAGCGCACCCTGGTGCTGATCAACGGCAAGCGCCTGGGCATCAGCACCTCCGGTTACCAGGACGTGTCGACCCTGCCGGTGTCGGCGGTGGAACGTGTGGAAATCCTCAAGGACGGCGCGTCGGCCATCTACGGCTCGGACGCCATGGCCGGCGTGGTCAACATCATCACCCGCCATGACGTGACCGGTGTCACTGCAAACGCCTACTACGGCCAGTACAGCGAAGGCGACGGCGAGCGCAACCGCTTCGACGTGGTCGCCGGCTGGGCCAACGACCGGGGCTCGATCACCATCTCGGCCGAACACTCCGAAGAAAAGGCTGTGTGGGCCAAGGATCGTTGGTTCAGCGCTTACGGCAACACCGCCCGTCACCCGACCGAAGGCTGGACCACCGTCAGCCAGTGGGGCCAGGTCACCGGCCTGCGCGGCCCGGGCTGCACCGCCACCGCCGGCTGCGGTTACTCGCTCAACCGTGGCACCGATCCGACCAACCCGGCCAACTACCACATCACCAACCCGGCCGCGTTCACCGGTGACACCAGCAACACCAACGAGCAGATGCACGTCAGCTTCCCGATCAAGCGCAACAACGTGTTTGTCGACGGTCGCCTGAACATCACCGACAACGTGCGCTTCAGCACCCAGCTGGGCTACAACGAGCGCGAGTCGAGCCGTCAGATCGCCGGCTATCCGCTGCAGTCGTCCACCGCCGGCATCGGCCCGATGTCGATCAACAGCTACTTCAACCCGTTCGGCGCCCAGCACGGCTACGCCACCCCGACCGCCGTGGCCTGGAACCGCCGTACCTGGGAAGTGCCGCGCGTCAGTGACAGCGAGCTGAAGACCTACCGCGCCGTGGCCGCTTTCGACGGCTCGTTCGACATCGGTGAGCGCTACTTCGACTGGGAAGTGGGCTACCAGTACAACAAGAACGAAATGCGCCAGCACGCTACCGGCAACCTGCACAAGGAGCGGGTGAAGAACGCGGTGGGCCCGTCGTACTACAACGCCGCCACCGGCAAGGTCGAGTGCGGCACCCCGGGTGCGCCCATCAGCGGCTGCATGGTCTGGAATCCGCTGGTCGCCTACGGTGTCACCGACCCGTACGGCCTGTACGGCAACCAGGCGCTGATCGACTACCTGATGCCGGCCGAGAACTCCTCGGGCCAGACCGTGGGCAAGAACTTCTTCGCCGCCATCTCCGGCAGCATCATGGCGCTTCAGGGCGGTGATTTCGGCTTCGCCTTCGGTGTGGAAAACCGCAAGGAGTCGGGCAAGTTCATCCCCGACGCACTGGCCCAGACCGGCGCGACCACCAATCTGGCCGCTGGCCCGACCGGTGGCGACTACCGCGTCAACGAAGCCTACCTGGAGCTGAGCGCACCGCTGCTGTCCGGCCTGACCGGCGCCCGCGAGCTGACCTTGAACGCGGCGACCCGCTTCTCGGACTACGACACCTTCGGCAACACGCTCAACAGCAAGTTCGGGTTCAAGTGGAAGCCGTTCGACCAGCTGCTGATCCGCGGCACCTGGGCTGAAGGCTTCCGCGCTCCGACCATCGCCGACCTGTACGGCGGCGGCTCGGAAACCTTCACCACCGGCTATGCCGACCCCTGCGATACCGTCTACGGCTCGTCGGCCACTTCCTCGGCTGTGCGTGCGCGCTGCGCCCAGGACATCGCCAATGCCAACACGTACCGCCAGCTGAAGCAGGGCATGGTGCCGATCACCAGCAGCACCGACCAGACTCCGGTGCCGTTCACCAGCGGCTCCAACCCGCTGCTGCAGCCGGAAACCTCCAAGAGCAAGACCCTGGGTGTGGTCTGGAGCCCGGACTTCATCCAGAACTTCAACCTGGCCCTGGACTGGTGGAAGATCCGCATCGACAACACGATCGTTGCCGACACGCCGAACCAGATCCTGATCGACTGCTATGAGCAGGGCGTGACCTCGCGCTGCGCACAGTTCACTCGCGATCCGGTCACCGGCATCGTCAACAAGCTGCAGTACGGCAACCGCAACGCCGGTTTCATGGAAACCGAGGGTTACGATCTGGACGTCAGCTACCGCGTTGACACCGATGCCTACGGCAAGTTCAGCGGCGGCTGGTCGACCACCTACGTCAGCTCACTGATCACTCGTTCGACCAACGATCCGACCACCATCCCGACCCCGTCCAACGGCATCGGCAGTGGCTTCCGCATCCGTTCCAACCTGACCCTGGGCTGGGATCTGGAGAACTTCGGCATCACCTGGACCGCCCGCTACTACTCGGGTGTGAAGGAGCAGTGCCTGAGCCTGAGCGCACATCCGGATGAGTGCTCCGATCCGGGCCAGCGTGCCCCGTGGTACGCCGGCGTGCGCAACTACAACGAGCGTGGTTCGGTGACCTTCCACGACGTGCAGTTCCGCTACAGCCTGCCGTGGGATGCCACGGTGTCGGTGGGCGCCAACAACGTGTTCGAGAAGTACGGCCCGGTGATGTACACCAAGCCGAACTCGGTGTTCTCGTACTACGGCGGCTACGACATCGGTCGTTTCATCTACATGAAGTACCAGCAGCGCTTCTGATCGAACCGATCAGCTGGCGAGCAAAACCACGGCCCTGCGGGGCCGTGGTTTTTTTTATCGGGCAGCGGGGCAGACGCACTCGAAGGTTTGCTGGTGGTCACATCGCCGTCGCATCGCGGTCATCGTGCCGCCACCGCCGGCGCCGAGCATGCTGCCGATACTGGACACCCACCAGGAGGGCCGCCATGCGCTACGCCATCGTCACCGAGACCTATCCGCCGGAAGTCAACGGCGTCGCGCTCACCGTGCAGGGGCTGGAACGGGGACTGCGCGCCGTCGGCCACACCGTGGACCTGGTGCGCCCGCGCCAGCCCTGCGAGCCGGTTTCCGACGCTGACCAGGGAAAGACCAGCGTGCTGCGCGTGCGCGGCGCGGCGCTGCCGCGCTATCCCGGGTTGCGCTTCGGCCTGCCCGCCCCGCTTGTTCTTCAGCGCTGGTGGCAGCAGCGACGCCCGGATGCGATCTACATCGCCACGGAGGGCCCGCTGGGCTGGTCGGCGCTGCGCTGTGCCCGGCGTCTGGGTATTCCCGTGGCCAGCGGCTTGCACACCCGTTTTGATGCATATCTGCCTGAGTATGGTGCCGCCTGGCTGGAAGCCGCTGCGCTGCGCTGGATGCGCCGGTTCCATAACCAGGCCGACGCAACCCTGGTGCCGACGCGCGAACTGCAGCTGTTTCTCCAGGCGCAGGGATTTGCCCGCGTCCGCCTGCTGGCGCGTGCGGTGGACAGCGGCCAGTTCACGCCCGGACGGCGCGATCCTGCTCTGCGCGCACAGTGGGGCATCGACGGCAACGGTCTGGCGGCCCTTTACGTAGGGCGCATCGCAGCGGAGAAGAACCTGCAGTTGGCGGTCAAGACATTCCGGCGGTTGCAGCGGGAGCGTCCCGAAGCACGCTTTGTGCTGGTCGGTGATGGCCCCGCGCGCGCAAAGCTGGCAGATGAAAATCCCGATTTCATCTTCTGCGGCGTCCAGCGCGGCGATGCGCTGGCGCGCCATTTCGCCAGCGGCGACCTGTTTCTGTTCCCGAGTCGCAGTGAAACCTTCGGCAACGTCACCCTCGAAGCCATGGCCAGCGGCGTGGCCACGGTCGCCTTCGATTACGGCGCTGCACGTGAGTACCTGCGTTGTGGCCAGAACGGTGCGCCGGTGGCCGACGATGTTCAATTCATCCAGCAGGCAGTGGCGCTTGCCGGCAACGACCAGCGGCGCCATGCATTGGGCCAGCGCGCGGCGCTGGACATGCAGCGCCTGCATCCCCAGCAGGTGGTGGCTGAGTTCGACGCCCTGCTGGCCGAGCTTGCCGCTGCCCGGAGGCCCCATGCCCATCGCGCCGCTTGAGCTGCTGCGGGGGCGCGAGACCCGCTGGTGCCGACGCGCGAACCGTTACTGCCGTCGGCGACGGGTACGCAGCACGTTCGCGGTCATCAGCCGACTCGGCGACGGCGTTTTCTGGTACACGCTGATGGCCGCGCTGGTGCTGCTGCATGGGCTGGACGGACTGCGGGCCAGCATCCACATGGCCGCTACCGGCGTGGCCGCTCTGCTGCTGTACAAGGGGCTCAAGCGCTGGACGCGACGCCCGCGTCCTTACAAGGCCGACCTGCGCATCCGCGCATGGGTGGCACCACTGGACGAGTTCAGCTTCCCGTCCGGACACACGCTGCACGCGGTGTCATTCACCATTGTAGCGTTGGCCTATTACCCGTGGCTCGCGCCGCTGCTGGTGCCCTTTTCGCTCGCTGTGGCCGCCTCGCGGGTGGTACTGGGCCTGCACTACCCCAGCGACGTGCTGGCTGCCACGCTCATCGCCGGGCTGCTGGCCGGTGTCAGCCTGCTCTGGTGGCCGCTGTAGCGCGCTCGTGCAGGGCCGGCGGCGACCGGCCCCTTGGAGCCCATGCTGAAGCGCGATGGCGCGGCTCAGCGGAATGCGGCCACGCGGGCGCGGTTCTCTTCCATCACCCGCCGGTTATCAAAGCGGGCGGCGTTCCCGGTGGGCTGGCCCGCATGCAGGATGATCGGGCTGGTCCACTTCTGCGCACGCGCGGACCGGTTGGCACACGGATAGGACATCACCGAGTGCCAGTTGCCGCTTCCACGGTTGCAGACCTGGCGTCCCCACGCCCACGGGTAAAGTGGACGCCCGCCCTGCTCCGGGTTATGGCTTGATCCATGGATGTGACCCATTTCATGGGGCACGGTGTCGTTGCCGGCAAGACATTCGTAGCGGACGACCATCAGCGCGTTGTTCTGCCGCGCGCCCACCGGTGCGACACCGCAGTAATAGTCATTACCCATCACGATCATGATGACATCAGCCTTGTCGGCGGTCCGCTGGGCCCATGCCCAGCGTCCGCCCTGGGTATTGGGGTTCATGAAGTGATTGAATGCCTCGCCCATGGTCCTGCCGGGGTATCCAACGACGTGGAAGGACGCCAGTTCCATGCGCGCGTTGATCCGGCTGTCCACATAGGTGCGGTTGCCCTCGGCGAAACCGAGCAGCGCCCGGTTCCTGATCCGCTCGCCGTGACGTTGCCAGGTGGCCGTGTTGGTGACCACCATGACCCGCAGCACGCTGGTCTCGTCAGCCGCCGCTGACGACGCCAGCGCCGCTTCGTCCTGCAGTTGCCGGCGCTGGGCAGCGGTCACATCGCTGCCATGGGGCCGCCAGTGCGGATGGTGGCGCGGCAGGGTCGGCAGCACGGTGTCACGCCCCAGCAGGTGGGCCGATGCGCCAGCCGGTTCGATCCGGTAAAGCGCGCCATCCTTGATGATGCCGGTAACACCGGCGGCATTGCGCAGCAGCTCGATGCTGCCGTCCTGTTCTGCTGCGCCGACCAGCCGGCCCGACCAGGCGACGCTGCCATCAGGAAGCTGGCCGCTGCTGACCCGATGCGCCTGCCGCACGACCCCGTCCAGCGCAAAGGTCAGGGTCGCAGTGCGCGGATCGACAGCCTCGACGTGAAGGCGCAGCCACTGCGGCGAGCTGGCCGCATCGAGCGCGTCGAGTGCTGCATATGCCGGGTTCGCACCTGCCTCCAGCGATGACGCCGGCGCGTTTACCGTGAACAGCTCCGCGGCCCCTACCGGCGTGACCGCAGCCAAAGCCACTACAAGCCCACAGAATAATGCAGAGATACGCAGTGTCATGACATGTCCCCTTGGGTTCCCGGCGCTGCACGGTGCAGGCCGGTGTCGCCAGTTAACGCCCCCCAACGCGTGATTTCGCGTTCGAAGCGGTAGAGATGGGCAAAGCCGAATCCCACGTGGTTACCGCGACCTTTTCCGGCGCGTCTGCCCGCACCGGATCCCGCGCGAACTGCCAAAAGCGCCACAGTCAGATGCTTCTGACACGTTTGTCGGCAAAGTGCCGCTCGCCACAGGTGCGCGATAGAATGCGGTCATGACGACGCTGTTCATTTCCGACCTGCACCTGGACCCCAGCCGCCCGGCAATCACTGACCTGTTCCTCGCATTCCTGCGCCGTGAGGGGCCTGCCGCTGATGCGTTGTACATCCTCGGCGATCTGTTCGAAGCCTGGATCGGTGATGACACGCCCTCGCCGGCTGCCGACCAGGTGGCCACCGCGCTGCGTGCGCTGAGCGACAGCGGTGTACCGGTCTACTTCATCCGCGGTAACCGCGACTTCCTGCTTGGCCCGGCGTACGCCGAGCGCGCCGGGCTGCGCATTCTGCCCGATCCCAGTGTCATCGACCTGTACGGCACGCCCGTGCTGCTGCAGCACGGTGACCTGCTGTGTACCGACGATGTTCCCTACCAGCAGTTCCGCGCGCAGACGCGCGACCCTGCCTTCCAGGCGCAGTTCCTGTCGCAGCCGCTGGCCGCGCGCATCGCCTTCGCACAGCAGGCCCGACAGGCCAGTCAGCAGCGTCAGTCGGAGATGAAACAGGGCGATACCGCCCAGTTCGAGACCGTCACCGATGTGGCGCCGGCCGAGGTGGAGGCGACCTTCGTACGCTACGGGGTGGAGACCATGATCCACGGTCACACCCATCGGCCTGCCATTCATCAGCTGCAGGCAGGGGGCCGTGCGTGCCGACGCATCGTGCTCGGCGACTGGTACGAACAAGGATCGGTGCTGCGCGTGAACGCCGAGGGGTTGCAGCTGGACAGCCTCTGAGCTTTCGGTTCAAGACGCGCGGTGAACGCGCGCGCCGACGACGGGATGTCCGGCAAGCGCATGGGCCTGTGCGGCCAGCCGTTCCCCATGCGGCCCGCCCCTCTGACGCAGCAGGCGGTACCGGCGCGGGCGCGCGCGCAGTAGAGTCCGGGGAAAGTGAGGAGATTGCGCGATGCCGACTCCAGCAGGGTCGTCCCGTCACCCCGCCGCCGCAGCGGGTTCCCCGCCAGAGGACGTGCTGCAGATCGGGGTGTTCTTCGATGGCACCCGCTACAACGCGAACAATCTGCGCCGTGGCCCGGCACAGGACGCCGCGCCGTCGCTGGCTCCTGCACCGACGATCAGCGAAGCACTGCCTTACCCCAACCAGGTCGGCAGCAGTCATGACAACGCGCTGACCAACATCGCCCGCCTGCACGCGCTCTACCCTGACCGCCGACGTGACGCCGGCGCCGGGCTGTCGGTGGCCATTTACATCGAAGGCGCCGGCACCCGCGATGGTCAACCCGACGATCTGCAAGGCCTGGCCTTCGGCACCGGCATCAGTGGGGTGCAGGCCAAAGTCGACCTCCTGCTGCAGCAGCGTCTGCCTGACGCCCTCGCGCCGCTCGCCCGTATGCAGGCATCGTCGATCAGCGGCCTGCAGCTTGATCTCTTCGGTTTCTCGCGCGGCGCATTGGCCGCGCGTGAGCTTGCCAACCGCCTGGACGGCTGGACTACCGAACGCTGGCAGGAGCTGCTGCAGCATGCCGGCCTCCCGCTGGCGCCCACCTTCAAGCTGCAGGCAGCCACGCTGCGGTTCATCGGGCTGTTCGATACCGTTGCTGCGGTCCCGGGCGCTGCGTTGGGCCCGGCGCCGCGTTCTTTCCTGCGCACGGGCATCGCCCGCAAGGTCCTGCAGTTGGCTGCACGCGATGAACATCGTACGCACTTCGCCCTGACCAGCGTGGCACCCGAACACGAACAGCGGCTACTGCCCGGCGCGCACACCGATATCGGCGGTGGCACGGATGACGTGATCGAAGGACCCAAGCTGCTGACCCGACCGCGTGGTGAGCGCATCCACGCGCCGCCTGTCGCACCTATGCAGCCGCCGTCCTTCGGTTGGCTGCGCACAACGCAGAGCCACCGGCGAGCCGAGGCCGAGGCGCGGCAGTGGCAGCGCCGGCTGCATCTGGGTGATGAGGCGATCCGGGTCGACACCTGGCACCAATGGCAACGGCAGCGGGTTGCCGGCAGCGACAGCGTACTACCGGCGGACGTGTTGTACGTCTATTCGGCCGTCGTACTCGAACGTCAGGTTGATTGGCGTTATCAGCTGATTCCGCTGCGTATCATGCACGCCGCTGCAGCGGATGCAGGCGTGCGCTGGTCGCATGGACCTGACGAGGATGCCGCATTGGCGCTGCCGGCCGACCTGGATGACATCAGCACCCGTCTGCTGCAGCGGCAGGCGTTGAGTGCGACGCAGGAGGCGTTGCTACTGCAGCGCTTCGTGCATCAGTCGGCACACTGGAATTTCGACGCACTGGGGGACACGTCGCTTTTCGGTGCCGGTGATGCCACGGTAGAACGGCTTCCCTATCGACCAGGACCCCGCATCTTCTATCTCAACCGCCCTACCGCTGATGGCAGCCGCGTGATCCTCGCAAACGCACCGCCCCACTAAACCGCATCCGCAGGCAGACCTAGCGGAATCCAGCGATGCGTTCGCGGGTCAGTTCCAGCACGCGCCGGTTGTCACTCTGTGCCGCCGACCCCAGGGGCGTGCCGTCGTAGCGCAGAAGCGGACTGGACCAGTACCCGATACGGCGACAGCCGGTCGGGCAGTCGTAGGACATCACCGTGCGCCACCCCGATGCGCGCGGCGGTTGGTGCCAGTAACCATGTCCAAAGGCGAACGGCGCCACGGCCGGGTCACGCTTGAAATCATGCCGCGCTCCCTGCAGGTGACCGACTTCGTGGGCCAAGGTGTACTCACCGAGCGCGCACTGGGTCAGCAGGCCGATGAATGCTGCCCTGGCATCGCCGCCGATTTCCTGGGCGATGCCGCAGCCCCAGCCCTGGTGCAGCAGCAGCGCCACGACATCGGCAGCATGCTGATCGCGCAGTGCATGGACTTCATCGAGGTGGCCGTCGCCGATCGCCGCCAGCCGACGCACGTCCAGCTCGAGATTACGCGTTTCCTCGTAACGGGTCAGGTGCAGCCCAGCCAGCTGCAGCCTCATGTCAATCTGGCTGTTGCGGTAACTCAGGTTGGCTTCGGCCACCGACGCCTCAAGCAGCGCCAGCAGGTCGCCCGGGTAGCCCGCCACCGCCTGGGGCGTGGCTACCGCGAGCACCCGGACCACCGAGGTCGCCGCAGGGCCGGACGGCTCGGACAGCGGAACAGGCAAGGCGGGGCGTGGCTCTGCTGCCGCCGGATGCGGAGGCGGCAACCGTGTCTCATCCACCCGGTAGAGCAGATGGCGTCCGTTGCCGGTGGGCAGCAGGCGCAGCAGCGCATCCCCTACCCGGAAACTGCCGGTCAGGCCCGCCGGGCTGCGCACCAGTACGCCTGTGCCGGTTTCGCCGGCATAGTTCCTCACCTGGCCGACGGCGACTTCATGTCCGTTGTCCAGCAGCTCGCGGTGCGCCAGGGCAAGCCTTACCGGCTGGCCGTCCAGCGACCACTCCAGCGTGTCGGGGAGACGCATCAATGCATCATCCGCCACCGCGACCCAGCGTGCCTGCGTCGTGGCGGGATGAGACAGCAACGCCGCCACGGCAGGCGTGTGCGGCGCGGTCAGTGGCGGCGGCGCGCTGCCAGCCCGCAGCAGTGGGGCCGCGTCCAGCGGCGCGCCGTGCAGCACCGCCGCAGCAACGAACAAGCCCGGCAGATAAAAGGAAGAAACGCGCATGACGGGTCTCTGGTGATCTCGGGAGGCCCCATCTCAGCAGGTCGCGACGTTGCTTCCCATCAGCAGACTACGTCACCAGGCGGCGGGAAATGCCCTTCCGGGGCCTCAGCCAGCCTGCTCGATCAAGCTGGCCAGTTCATCGGCATCGAACCCGGCCAGCAGCCGGGCCTCGATGTTGAACGGGCCATGCAGATAGCCGCCGGCATATTCCACCAGCAGTTCCTTGAAACGTGCACGCGGCTCGACGCCGGCGCGCTCGCAGTACCAGCGGAACCAACGCGATCCGGCCGCCACGTGAGCGACCTCCTCGCGCAGGATGATCTCCAGCACGTCGGCGGTCTGCGCGTCACCGCAGGCGCGCAGCTTGGCGATCAGTGAAGGCGTCACGTCCAGACCGCGGGCCTCGAGCACCCGTGGCACCAGCGCCATCCGCGCCAGTCCGTCGTGCGCGGTCTTCTCGCACATTTCCCACAGCCCGTTGTGCGCTGGAAAATCCGCGTAGTCAAAGCCGAGCGACTGCAGGCGTTCGCGCAGCAGCATGAAGTGCCGGGACTCGTCATCGGCGCAGCTCACCCAGTCGGCCAGGAAGGCCGAGGGCAGACCGCGGAAGCGGTACACCGCGTCCCACGCCAGGTCGATCGCGTTGAGCTCGATGTGCGCGATGGCGTGGATGAAACCGGCTCGCCCCTGTGCGCTGCCGAGCTTGCGCCGGGGCACCTCACGCGGGTGCACCAGCTGCAGCCGCGCGGGCCGCCCGGGCATGCAGATCGGCTGCGGGGGCGGCGCGTCGTCGGCCACCCGCAGCCGGCCGGCGCGGAATGCTGCTGCGTGCGCCTGGGTCAGGGCCACCTTGCGCAGCGGGTCCGGCTCGGCCAGGCACTGCTGCGCGGCGCGCAGCAGATCGTCGCCGACCACGCTGGCCTCAGGCCCGGCGCTGGTGCTTGGCATCGTCCGAGCGCAGCTGCTGGATGCGCTCGAAGTACCCCGGCTCGATGCCGGTGGGGTACTCACCGTTGAAGCACGACGAGTCAAAACGGCGCAGGGCCGGATTGCCCTCGCTGACCGCCGCTTCCATGTCCTCGATGTCCTGGTAGATCAGCCAGTCACAGCCCAGGTGGGCTTCGATCTGCTCCACCGTGCGGTTGTGTGCGACCAGTTCCTCGGCCGCCGGCATGTCGATGCCGTAGATGTTGGGATAGCGCACCGGCGGTGCCGCGCTGGCCAGGTAGACCTTGCGCGCGCCCGCATCACGTGCCATCTGCACGATCTGCTGGCTGGTGGTGCCGCGCACGATCGAATCATCCACCAGCAGCACCACACGGTTGCGGAACTCCAGGTGGATGGGGTTGAGCTTGCGACGCACCGACTTCACCCGCTCGCCCTGGCCGGGCATGATGAAGGTGCGGCCGATGTAGCGGTTCTTGATGAAGCCCTCGCGGTATTTCACCCCGAGCACATTGGAGATCTCCAGCGCAGCGTCGCGCGAGGTGTCCGGGATCGGGATGATGGTGTCGATGTCGTGGTCCGGGCGCAGGCGCAGGATCTTCTCGCCGAGCTTGATGCCCATGCGCATCCGTGCCTTGTGCACCGAGACATTGTCGATCATCGAATCAGGACGGGCGAAATACACGTACTCGAAGATGCACGGCGTGTGCTCGGTCGGTTCGGCGCAGATTTCCGAGAACAGCTCCCCGGCATCGGTGATCACCACGGCCTCGCCCGGTTGCACGTCGCGCACGCGGGCGAAGCCGAGCACGTCCAGCGCTGAGGATTCAGAGGCGACGATGTACTCATCGCCCTCGGCGTGGCTGCGCTTGCCCAGCACCAGCGGGCGGATACCGTGCGGGTCGCGGAACGCGACCAGGCCCAGGCCGAGCACCACGCTGACCACCGCGTAGCCGCCCTTGCAGCGACGGTGCACGTGGGACACCGCACGGATCGCCGCTTCCGGGCTCAGTTCGCGCTGCGCGTCCAGCTCGTAGGCGAACACGTTCAGCAGCACTTCGCTGTCCGAATCGGTGTTGACGTTGCGGCGATCCTGCGCAAACACCTGCTGGCGCAGTGCTTCGGTGTTGATCAGGTTGCCGTTGTGGGCCAACGCGATGCCGAAGGGAGAGTTCACGTAGAACGGCTGGGCCTCATCCATGCCTTCGGAGCCTGCGGTCGGATAGCGCACGTGCGCGATACCGATGCGCCCTTCCAGCGTGGACATGGTCCGGGCATCGAATACATCGCGCACCAGGCCGTTGGCCTTCTGCACGCGCAGCCGGGTGCCGTTGGCGGTGGCGATGCCCGCCGCGTCCTGGCCACGGTGCTGGAGGACGGTCAGGCCGTCATAGAGCTGCCCGGCGACGTTCTGGTTGCCGACGATTCCGACGATGCCACACATGTTGCGAGATCTCCGCTGGGCTGCGCCCATCTACAGGGATGTTGGCCGTGCCTGGCCGGGGGAGCCGCTCCGCGCCGGAGCAGCCGGGTCGTCCGGACGCAACGGCGCCGGCTCGATGTTCGTGGGCAGTGCCGGGGCTGTCGCGTGCTCGCCTGCCGCGCCCCTGGACGGGTCCACGGCACGCGGCCATCCGCGCCCCGCCACCACCTCGCCGAGAACGCCATTATCGCCTGTCGCGGCCGGCTTGCCCAAGGGGTCTGACGAAGATGGGGCCGATCCTGGCCACGGCAAGTCCATCGCGCCGGGCAGGCGCTCTTCCAGTACCGGCGGCAGCGAGGCAGTCAGCGTCGGCAGACGCGCCTGCATCCAGTCGGTGACCGGCTGCAGCCAGGGCACGATCTGTGAACGCTGCCAGCCGGGTTCGGCCGGCAGCGAGGTGAAGCCGGCCAGCAGCACCAGCACGCAGGCCAGCAACAGCCCGCGCAGCAGGCCCACCAGACCGCCGAACAGGCGGTCCACGCCGCCCAGCAGGGTCAGCCGCAGCAGACCCTTGAGCAGCATGCCGAGCAGATTGACCAGCACCAGCACCGCAACAAAGACCGCCACGTAGCCACCGAACAGCTGCCCGGTACCTGGCGCCAGCGGCGCGGCCCAGCTGTGCGCAGCCTCGTTGCCGAACTGGAACGCCGCCCAGCCCGCCAGCAACCATGACAGGGTGCCGACCACGATGCTGACAAAGCCACGCAGCAGCCCGAACAGGGTGGATGCGGCGATGACCGCCGCCAGCAGCATGTCGATCATTGCCGGGCTCCGCGCCGTGCCAGGCGTGCAACGGCCTGGCCCTGGACGCCCATCAAGGATGGGCTACGACGATGCCGGACTGGCCTGCACGGGCAGCGAGCTGGGCCTTGAGCTGGTCGGCCTCGTTGCGGCTGGCCACCGGGCCGACGCGCACGCGGTTGAGCACGCCCTTGTCGGTGCGTACCTGCTCGACGAATGCGCTGAAGCCCGCCGCGCGCATGCGGTCACGCAGCGCATTGGCGTCGGCAGGCTTGCCGAACGCGCCCAGCTGCACGGCAAAGCCCACGCCGCTGGCCGCCGGTGCGGCCGGTGCTGCCGCCGGTGCCGGTTCGGCGCGGGCGGCCGGCTTCGGCTCGGGCTTCGGCTCCGGCCTGGGTTCGGCCGCAGCAGCCACCGTCGGCGCGGCGGCCGGCGGCGTGCTTGCCGCAGGACGGGTCTGCGCAGCCGACGCAGGTGCCGGCGTGGCCTCGGCCACCGGGCGTGGTACCTCGGCAGCCGCGGCGGCCGGCGCCTGACCGGCATCGAGCACCACGACCTCGGCCTTGACGTCGTTGCGTACCTGGGCGGCGCGCACGCGCGCCGCCTCGGCCTGCGCGCGGTCAGCGAAGGGACCGACGCGTACCCGCCAGGCCGGCTGGTTGTTGATGGTCGTGGCTTCGCTGAAACCCGGCAACTGCGCGCGCTGCAGGTGGGCAATCACCGCGTCGGCATGTGCCTGGCTGGCGTAGGCACCAAAACTCACCGCGTAATTGCCTGCCGCCACCGACGGGGATGTCTGCGCCGGCGCGCTGGTCGGCGTCTCCTGCACCGGTGCGGCGCCTGCGTCCAGACCGGTGCTGCCACCGGTGGGCGCTGCCAGCGGCAGTTCGCGGGTCTCGAACTGCGCGTTGGCCGGCGCATCGGGCACGCTGATGGACACGCGGTCGGCCGAACTGTCGCGCGCGGGGCCGGTCACCAGCATCGGCAGGAAGATCACGGCCAGTGCCACCAGCACGATGGCACCGATAAGACGCTGTTTCAGGGACGTATCCACGGATGGCAGGCAGCAGGAGAGGATGTATCCCGATTATACGGTCCGCGCGTAGTGACGCGGCGGCGTCCGCTGAACGGCAAATGCCCTCAGCGCCGGGCGCGCAACCATTGCAACGCCTCTCCAGCGGCAAGGAACGAGCCGAACACCAGCACCCTGTCGCCCGGGGCGGCGTGCTCCAGCACCTGCGCCAACGCCTGCGCGATATCCTCGGCGCACTCCGCGCTGCCAGCGGCCGAGCCGGCCAGACGCTGCCGCAGGCTGGCGGCGCCCTGCCCGCGCGGGCCGGGAAGACCGGCCAGGGTCCACTGCGACACCTGCGCGGCCAGTGCCTCGACCACACCCAGCGCATCCTTGTCCTGCAGCGCGGCATACACCGCATGCGTGCGGCCCGGCACCGGGCCTGCCTGCAGCGCACGGGCCAGTGCCTGCGCCGCCTGCGGGTTATGGCCGACATCGACCAGTACCTGCACCCCGTCGTGGTCAAAGCGCTGCAGGCGCCCGTCGATGCGCGCTGCGGCGATACCGCGTGCCCACGCTGCGCGCGGCACGCTGCGGTCCAGCGCGCGCAGCGCGGCGATGGCCGCACCTGCATTGGCCAGCTGCACCGGTCCGCTGAGCACGGGCATTGGCAGCTCCATGCGCAGCCCGACATCGCGCCAGCGCCAGCGCTGCGCGTCGATCGGCTCGCAGAAGTAATCGCTGCCACCGCGGATGGCATTGGCCCCAACCAGGTACGCACGCGCCAGCACGCTGGAAGGCGGATCGATCTCGCCCAGGATCACTGGTTTCCAGCCGCGGATGATGCCGGCCTTCTCGGCCCCGATCGCTTCGCGGTCGGCGCCCAGCCATTCGGTGTGATCCAGGTCGACCGTGGTGATCACCGCCACATCGGCATCGACGAGGTTGACCGCATCCAGACGTCCGCCGAGGCCCACCTCCAGCACCGCCAGATCCAGCCCGGCCGCGGCGAACAGGTGCAGCGCTGCCAGTGTGCCGTATTCGAAATAGGTCAGCGTGGTCTGTCCGCGCGCCGCCTCCACCGCCGCGAAGGCGGCGACCAGTGCGTCATCATCGACGGGCTCGCCGTCTATGCGCACGCGCTCGTTGTAGTCAAGCAGATGTGGAGAGGTATAGGCACCGACCTTCCAGCCGGCTTCGCGCGCGATGGCTTCGATGAACGCCACCGTCGAGCCCTTGCCGTTGGTCCCGCCCACCGTGATGGTGCGCTGCGCCGGGGCGCCCAGCCCCATGGCCCCGGCCACGCTGCGCACGCGGTCCAGCCCCATCTCGATGCTGGCCGGATGTTGCTGCTCGATGTAGCTGAGCCACTCAGTCAGGGTGATCGGTGTTTCACTCACGGGTTGCATCCAAAGCAGGAGAACGGGAGCAGCGGGCGGTCGCTGCGGTGGAGACGCTCAGAGCGCGCGGTGTCTGGCTTCGCCAAAGAAGGGAGTGTGATGTGCGCAATCGTTCAGGCGCACCACCTCCAGCTGTTCGATGTCCGGACCTTCCAGCAGGTTCAGCGTGGTCGGCGCCTGGCGGAAGCTCCACAGGCGGCTGATCGGCAGCCCCAGCACCCGGCACAGGATCACCCGGTTGACCGCGTCGTGGGCCACCACCAGCAGCGTGTCCTGATCGCCAAGCCCTTCAGCGGCGCGGGCCAGCCCACGCCAGCTGCGCTCGAGCACCTGCCGCAGCGATTCGCCGCCGGGCATCAGCACGGTGTCCGGTTCTTCGCGCCACGCGCGCAGCCGCGACGGGTCCTTGTCGTGGATCTCACTGGCCAGCAGGCCTTCCCACTCGCCATGGGCGATCTCCTGCAGGTCCGGTTCGGTCAGCAGGGTGTGGGCGCGGGCCGCACCGAGCGCCAGCTGTGCGGTGCGCTGCGCGCGCGACAGCGGCGAGGCCACCGCACGGGTGATCTCCACGGCAGCCAGGCGCTCGCCCAAGGCAGTGGCCTGCGCTTCGCCGACCGGCGACAGCGGAATATCGATCTGACCTTGGTAACGGCCTTCGGCGTTCCACGGCGTTTCGCCATGGCGGGCTAGCAGGATGCGCATGCGGGGGAGTCCAGGGGGAGGGGGAGCAGACCGCCACCTGTCGTGTACGACCCAGGCCACGGCGAACCTGCATGATACCTGCTCATGCGGACACGGTGCCCTGCCCTCGCCGACCGGCGCCTCACGCGCGGGGCGGCCGTGACGCGCAGGACCCGGCGGCTTGCGCCGGGTCCTGTCCACGCCTTACTGCGTGAGGTTCAGCTCCTTCAGCAGCTGCGGTGCCGGGGCCACTTCCTGCATGATCCACTGCATGTAGCGGCTGTCCACGGCGATCATGCGGGTCATCACCGGGTCGAACACCCAGTTGGAACTGACCGACTCCCAGTTGCCATCGAAGGCCAGGCCGACCAGCCTGCCGTGCGCGTCCAGCACCGGCGAACCGGAGTTGCCACCGGTGATGTCCAGGTTGGAGAGGAAGTTCACCGGCACCGAACCGACGCGCTTGTCTTCCAGCCCGCCGTAGCGCTTGGCCCTGACCGCATCGAGCAGCGCCTTGGGCGAGTCGAACGGGTCCTGCCCGGTTTCCTTGGCCACGATGCCCTCAAGCGTGGTGAACGGGGTGTAGGCCACGCCATCCTTCGGCGCGTAGCCCATCACGTTGCCGAAGGTGATGCGCAGCGACAGGTTGGCATCGGGGTAGACGAACTCGCCCTTGCTCTTCTTGTAATCAGCCAGTGCCTGCAGGTACAGCGGACGCGCGGTAAGCGACTCACCTTCGCGGCGCTTGCGCGCTTCTTCCTGCTTGAGCAGGGCCGGCATCACCGCCACGGCGTACTGGATGGCCGGATCGGTGCTGGCCTCAAAGGCAGCGCGGTCGGCGTTGAACCACTTCAGGCGCTCGTCCAGGCTGCCCAGCGTCGTACCGCCGAGCTTGCCGACCAGGCCCTGCACGGCCGCCGGGGTGGCACCGCCCAGCCACTGGTTGAGCACCGCGTTGTCGCGCTGCGCGGCCGGCAGCGCCACGTACTGGTCGAGCCAGTACTGCTGCAGCTGCTGGTCCATGCTGGCCACGTAGCGGCGTTCCATCTGTCTCAGGCCGCCTTCGATGGTCGGCAGATCGCGCTGCTGGTAGCCGGCTTCGCGCTCGGCGTCCGGCTTGCTGCGCTCGATCGCCAGGCGGTACAGCGAGATCGCCGTCCCGACCGCCGCCGTGTTGTTGAACTGGCCCACGAACAGGTCACGTTCCCGGGTAGCCTTGTTGGTTTCCAGGTGGGCGAGCAGCTGCGCGTGTGCCGCCAGCGCCGGGCGCCCTGCACTCCCCTGCTGCTTCAGCCAGGCCAGCACGGCCGCTTCTTCGGCGCGCTTTTGGCCGGCAGCATCGATACGCTTGAACCCTTCCAGCTGGCCCTCGTAGTTCTTGGCCACGTTGTTGAGGCTGGCGGCGGTGGCCGCGTACTTGACCTTCACGTCGGCGTCGGCCTGGCCGGCCTTCTGGATCAGGTCGATCACCGCCTCGTAGTGACGGGCAATGGTCGGGTAGGTCCACTGCGCGGTCTCGTTGAACTCACCGGCCAGCGCGTAGCGGTTGGTACGGCCGGGGTAACCGGCCACCATCACGAAGTCGTCGGCGCCCAGCGGCTGGTCGGCGAACTTCAGGAAGTGGCGCGGCTGGTAGGGCACGTTGTCCGGCGAGAACGCAGCCGGCTTGCCGTCCTTGCCGACGTAGGCGCGGTAGAAAGCGAAGTCACCGGTATGCCGCGGCCACATCCAGTTGTCGACGTCGCCGCCGAACTTGCCCACGCTGCCCGGGGGCGCATAGGCCAGCCGCACGTCGCGGATTTCCAGGTTGCGGAACAGACGGTAGGTGTTGCCACCGGAGAACGAGTACAGGCGGCAGCGGAAGCCGGCATCGGCTTCGCAGGCAGCCACCTGCGATTTGTCAAAGGCCTCCAGCGCGCGGCTGCACGCCAGCGGGTCGTTGCCAGCGGCGGCGATGGCCGCCTTGGCCTGTGCGGTGACGTCGGTGATCTGGTCAAGCACATAGACGCGCGCATTGGGCCCGGCGCTGAGTTCATCAGCGTGGGTCGGGGCGTTGAAGCCGTCCTTGATCAGGTTGTTCTGCGCTGTCGAGTTCAGCTGGATGGCGCCATAGGCACAGTGGTGGTTGGTCACCACCAGGCCCTGCGGCGAAACGAAGCTGGCGGTGCAGCCGCCCAGCGCGACCACCGCACCCATCGGGTCGCCGGTCAGGTCGGCCAGCTGCTGCGGGGACAGCTTCAGGCCAGCCTTTTCCAGCGGCCCGGCAATCTCCGGCAGCTGCTGTGGCACCCACATGCCTTCGGCGGCATGGGCCACCTGGACCAGCCCAAGACTGGCGACGACGGAAAACGCGAGCAGGTTCGAGCGCATGGAGCAGCCCCAGATAATGGAACCGCAGATTGTAGCCCGTCCCGACCGGCCGGCCGGAAACCCCGGAAGTCATGGGACCGTTCGTGGTGGCGCGGCCGGTTTTCCACCCGCAGCGCAACATGGCCGGGCCGGCTTGGGCCCTATAATTCCGTTTTTCCCCCTGTGAGTTCCGCCCGATGGCGCAGACAATGAAGGCCCTGGTCAAACGTGAAGCCGCCAAGGGCATCTGGCTGGAAGAGGTACCGGTTCCGGTACCCGGCCCCAATGAAGTGCTGATCAAGCTGGAAAAGACCGCCATCTGCGGCACCGACCTGCATATCTACCTGTGGGACGAATGGAGCCAGCGCACCATCAAACCGGGCCTGACCATCGGCCACGAGTTCGTCGGCCGAGTGGCCGCCCTCGGAGCGGCGGTGACCGGTTATGAGATCGGCCAGCGGGTCTCGGCCGAGGGTCACATCGTCTGCGGGCATTGTCGCAACTGCCGCGGTGGGCGCCCGCACCTGTGCCCCAACACGGTCGGCATCGGCGTCAACGTCAACGGCGCCTTCGCCGAGTACATGGTGATGCCGGCCAGCAACCTGTGGCCGATTCCGGACCAGATCCCCTCCGAGCTGGCAGCCTTCTTCGACCCCTATGGCAATGCCGCGCACTGCGCGCTGGAGTTCGATGTCATCGGCGAAGACGTGCTGATCACCGGCGCCGGCCCGATCGGCATCATTGCCGCGGGCATCTGCAAGCACATCGGTGCGCGCAACGTGGTGGTGACCGACGTCAACGACTTCCGCCTGAAGCTGGCCGCCGACATGGGCGCGACCCGCGTGGTGAACGTGGCCAACACCTCGTTGAAGGACGTGATGAAGGAACTGCACATGGAAGGCTTCGACGTGGGCCTGGAAATGAGCGGCAACCCGCGTGCCTTCAATGACATGCTCGACTGCATGTACCACGGCGGCAAGATCGCCATGCTCGGCATCATGCCCAGGGGCGCCGGCTGCGACTGGGACAAGATCATCTTCAAGGGCCTGACCGTGCAGGGCATCTACGGCCGCAAGATGTACGAGACCTGGTACAAGATGACCCAGCTGGTGCTGTCCGGTTTCCCGCTCGGCAAGGTGATGACCCATCAGCTGCCGATCGACGAATTCCAGAAGGGCTTCGACCTGATGGAAGAAGGCAAGGCCGGCAAGGTCGTGCTCAGCTGGAACTGAGCTGAGCCGCGCAGCCCCGTAGCGCCGGGCTCTGCCCGGCGAGCGCGAAGCGCGGCTGCATCAGGACCGGACCGAAGAGCAGCCGGGCAGAGCCCGGCTCTACGAGCAGCGGCTGACCTTACTGGCCGACACCTACGGTGAACACCACGCGGTTGTCGGCCAGCCTGCCGTTGTTGTCGCGGCCGTTGCCATCGGTGCCATGGAAGCCCAGGCCAAGGTTGAACAGGCCGAACTGGCGGCTGACACCGACATTGAAGTCGGTGTAATCCTTACCCTGCTCACGCTCCAGCGTGGAGCGACCGACGTTCGCGCTCAGCACGAAATCGTTCGGCAGGCCCCACTCGCCGCCGACCCCGTAATACCAGCTCTTTGTATCCGAGCCGGACAGATCGTTGGTGTAGGCCACGGTGAGCTTGTACTGCTCGGCAAAGGTGGTCGTCGTGATCAGCTCGTTGTAGTTCAGCTCGCTCGCGCCCGGGTAGGTGTAGCGATTGACCAGAACATCGAAGTTGACGCTATCTGTCACGTCAAAGCCGTAACCGATCAGGAAGTCCACTTCGGTGCTCGGGTCACCCGGCCCGAAATCCACGCCCGACCCCCAGACACCGGCGTACAGGCCCACCGGCGAAGTGTAGGTGAAGCCTGCCTGCAGCGTGGGATCTTCATCGGTCTGCGAGACACCACGGAACACGTAATCCGACACCGCAGTGACGTTCCAGCTGTAGGGGGATTCGGCTTCCTGCGCGCTGGCAGCAAAGGCCGCCAGGGACAGAACAGTGGCGGCAAGACAACGACGGGCGAGCTTCATGGGGCATCTCCGGGGGCGGTGGGTCGGGGAAGGTTGAACAGCCGGCACGGTCGCTCCGGTTCACGGTTTTTTAACAGTAATGATAGTGCGACGCAACAATGCAGGCTCTGCCAGCCCCGCGCATCGCCGCAGTGCGCAACGAGGCCCACGCGCATGACGAGTAGAATCGACCGCTTCCCCGCACCACCGACGCCGACCATGACCGACGCCAGCTCTTCCCCGCTCACCCAGCACTACGCCCAGGAACTGGAGGCGATCCGCGCCCAGGGCCTGTTCAAGTCCGAGCGCATCATCACCAGTCCCCAGTCCGCCGAGATCACCCTGGCCGACGGCCGCACCGTGCTCAACTTCTGCGCCAACAACTATCTGGGCCTGGCTGACCACCCGGACCTGATCCAGGCGGCCAAGGACGCGCTGGACAGCCATGGCTTCGGCATGGCCTCGGTGCGCTTCATCTGCGGCACCCAGGATCTGCACAAGCAGCTGGAGCAGCAGATCGCAGCGTTCTTCGGCAAGCAGGACACCATCCTGTACGCGGCCTGCTTCGACGCCAACGGTGGTCTGTTCGAGCCGCTGCTGGGCGAGCACGACGCGATCATCTCCGACGCGCTCAACCATGCCTCGATCATCGACGGCGTGCGTCTGTGCAAGGCCAAGCGCTTCCGCTACGCCAACTGTGACATGGCCGACCTGGAGGCCCAGCTGCAGGCGGCCGATGCCGCCGGCTGCCGCACCAAGCTGATCACCACCGACGGCGTGTTCTCGATGGACGGGTTCATTGCCCCGCTGGACGAGATCACCGCGCTGGCGAAGAAATACAACGCGCTGGTGCATATCGACGAATGCCATGCCACCGGCTTCCTCGGCGCCACCGGCCGCGGCTCGGCCGAGGTCAAGGGCGTGCTGGACCGGATCGACATCATCACCGGCACCCTGGGCAAGGCCATGGGCGGCGCGCTGGGCGGCTTCACCTGCGCCAGCAGCGAGGTGATCGAGCTGCTGCGCCAGCGTTCACGCCCCTACCTGTTCTCCAACTCGCTGCCGCCGCACGTGGTGGCCGCGGGCATCAAGGCCTTCGAGATGCTGGCGGCCGCAGACGACCTGCGCGATACGCTGGTGGACAACACGCGCTACTTCCGCGAGAAGATGACCGCTGCCGGCTTCGACGTGAAGCCCGGGGTGCATCCGATCAGCCCGGTGATGCTGTACGACGCACCGCTGGCGCAGCGCTTCGCCGAACGCCTGCTGGAGGAAGGGATCTACGCGATCGGCTTCTTCTTCCCGGTGGTGCCCAAAGGCCAGGCGCGCATCCGCACGCAGATCAGCGCGGCACACACGCGCGAACATCTGGACCGCGCCATTGATGCGTTCACCCGCATCGGCCATGAGCTGGGCGTCATCAAGGCCTGATCCGCGCGCCACGGAGCCGGGCGCTGCCCGGCCTCCGTCGACGCGCGCGATGACGCGTCACTTCTTCTTCTTTTTCTCTTCTTCCTTGCTGGCAACGACCACCGGTTCAAGGGGGCCATCGTTGCCCTTGGCCACACGGATGCCGTTGGCCTTCATCCAGGCATCGAACTGATCGGCGGTCATCTTCTGGTCGCCGTCGCTCATGGTGAAGCGGAAACTGCCGAGCGCATCACGCTCCTGAGGCTTGATCTCGACCACCGGCGGCGGCGGTTCGACCGGTGCGGCCACCTGCTTGTTGGTGCTGCACGCGGCGAGGGCGAGCACCGGCAGCAGGGTGGCGGTACAACGCAGTGGAGACAACAGGAAGGGACGGAACATGGCGGAACTCCTCGAACAACAGGGTGCAAAGACAGGCGCTCCCCCTCGCGCCCGGGCGATCAACCAGCGCACGGCGCCGGCTGCGGGTCTCCGCCCACGGTCTGGGCAGCGTCCAGCTGCCGCAATTGTTCGGCCTGCAGCACGCGCCACTGGCCCTTGCCGAGCTCACCCAGCGTCAACCCGCCGATGGCAACCCGGACCAGCCGCAGCACCTGCAGGTCGAAGGCCGCCAGCAGGCGGCGGATATGGCGGTTGCGGCCTTCTTCCAGCACCACTTCCAGCCAGGCGTTGCGCTGGCCTGAGCGCAGCAGCGCCACCCGGCGCGCGGCAAGAAACTCACCGTCATCGTCGATGCCGGCGCACAGCGCGGCCAGCGTGGAGGCATCGGGCAGCCCATCGACCTGGACGTGATACGTCTTGTCCGGTCCGGTCGTGGGATCGGTCAGCCGCGAGGCCCATTGCGGGTCGTTACTGAACAGAAGAAGGCCCTCGCTGGCCTTGTCCAGCCGCCCGACCGGCGCCAGCCACGGCAGGCCTGCGCCATCGAAGCAGCGGTAAACGGTATCGCGCCCCTGCTCGTCCTGTGCGGTGGTGACCAGCCCGCGCGGCTTGTTCAACATCAGATAGATGCGCGAGGCGGCGCCCAAGGGCTGGCCGTCCACTGCAATCTGCTGCAGGCCGGCCTGGATGGGAAACTCGGCATTGCGCACGACGCGTCCGTCCACCGTGACACGACCGGCCTCGATCCAGCGCGCAGCCTCGGTGCGCGAGCACACCCCCGCCTTGGAAAGGATCCGCGCCAGGCCGTGCCGCGGCGCAGACGACGTTGCAGGCGGAGGCATGCGCCCCGGCGCATGGCCGGGCCGCTGGTTGGGGGCTGCACGGGGGCGCCTGGCCCGCATGTCCTGCCCCCCTCGCATTACTTCTTGTCGACTGGCGGGGTTTCCGCCGCCGCTTCGGTGACCGGCGCCGGCGCGGCTGGACGCGCCTTGACCACGCGCACACCGCGCGCCTTCATCCAGGCGTCGAACTCTTCGGCGGTCATGCGCTTGCCGCCCTGGCTCATGTCAAACCGCCACGGCGTGTTGTCGTACTGGGTCGCCGGCTTGTAGGCCCCGGCATCGTTGGCCGGCACGGCCGATGGCGCGGGGATCGCGCTGGCCACATTCTGGCAGCCCTCGATGCGCAGGCGCTGCAGCACGCTGTCGAGCGACTGCGATGCGTCGCTGTTGCCACTGAGCACGCCAGCGGGCATGCCCAGCTGGACGTTGCGGATCGCCAGCTCGTCAGCCACCGGCGCAATGGCCGTAGCCGGCAGCGGCAGCGGTGCGGCACTGGGCCGGACCGAGCAGTCAACCGCCGCGTGGGCGGCAGGAACCAGGGCCAGCGCCATGACGGCAGCCGATGCGATGCGCAGCATGAGAGACATCCAGTAGAAGGGTGACGTCGGGAGTTTAACAGCGGCACAACGACTTACAAGATCCCACATTCAATGAATACGGCAACTCGTTGGTTTTTTTATGGTTTCACTGCAGTGGCTGCGGGCCCGCGAACGGCGCAGCCCCTCGCGGCTGGCACGAAAACCCACTCCTTGTGAGGGCCGGGCGGAATGGGGTTGAAGGAGACGCCGTAAATCCATCCATGGAGGCTTGGTCGCCGCATCCATGCGGCTCACACTCCTGCAACCCCATCCCGCCCGGCCTTGGACAATCTCCGCGTGTGCCAGCCGCGTAGAAAGAAAAAAAGGATCAAGAGCAACGGCAACAGCGTGACGGTCGCCGGTGGTCACGCTGTTGATCCTGCTTTCGGCTTTTATTCTTTCTTTCTCAACGCGGCTGGCGCCCACGCTATCTGTCCAAGGCCGGGCGGGCGAGGTTTGCGGGGGCGTAGAGCGCAGGATGCGCGTCCGAGCTTACATGGACGTACTTGCAGCGTCCCCCGCCAACCTCGCCCGCCCGGCCCCCCCGGATGATCGGGTGTCAGCCGCGAGGGGCTGTGCCGTTGGCGGCCATATCCGACGCATGAAAAAACAGGACCCGGCCGAAGCCGGGTCCTGCTTGATCTTACCGGTGAAGCGTCAGAACTCAGTTCTGGACGTTCAGCTCGGTACGACGGTTCTTGGCGCGACCTTCCGGGTTGTCCGAACCATCCGGGTTGGTGTTCGGGGCAATCGGACGGCTCTCGCCGTAGCCGATCGGACCGACCAGACGCGAAGCGGCAACGCCGTTCTGGGTCAGGTAGTCATACACGGCGGTTGCGCGACGCTCGGACAGCTTCTGGTTGTAAGCGTCAGAACCCTTCGAGTCGGTGTGGCCAGCCACTTCGACGCGCAGGTCCGGGTAACGCTTCAGGATTTCCGAAGCTTCGCTCAGGATCGCAACAGCGTCCGGACGCAGGGTCGACTTGTCGAAGTCGAAGTTGACGCCCTTCAGGTCGATCGAGACCGGGACCGGGCAACCGTCCGGACCGATGGTCTGACCCGGCTGCGAATCCGGGCAGCGGTCGTCGCAGTTGTTGACGCCGTCACCGTCGTCGTCCAGGTCGGCGCAGCTCGGCGCAACCGGAGCCGGAGCCGGAGCAGCAGCCACCGGGGCCGGGCCCAGCGGGATCACGACGCCGACCGAAGCCAGCACGTCGCCGAACCAGCTTTCGTTCGGAGCAGCGTTGCTCTGATCGTCGAAGTCACCGCGGTAGGCCACTTCGGCGCGGACAGCGACGCGCTTTTCGAAGGTGGTCTGCAGGCCGACGCCGACCTTGGCGGCGAAGTTGCCGTCCTTGCGCTTGGTCGGACCATTCAGGTCCAGAGCCGGCACTTCCTCTTCCGAACGCTGGTAGCCCAGGCCGAACAGCAGGTACGGGTTCCAGCCGCGGCCGTCCTGGATGAAGTGGCGACGCATGTCCAGCGAAGCGCCGTACTGCGACCAGTTCAGATCCTGATTGCCGTCGAAGTTCGGGTTCTGATAGTTCAGCTCACCGTCCAGCGACCAGTTCGGGCTGATGAACTTGCCCAGGCCCAGCGTGACGAACGGAGCATCGTTGGTGGTGCGATCGTTGTCCTGGAAGTTGAAGCCAGCCGAACCGGTCAGGTACCAGCGGTCGTCGAACTCCTGTGCCGAAGCAGCCTGGGCGAAAGCCAGACCGCCCAGCAGTGCGGCAGTAAGGATCTTCTTGTTCATTGAGTACAACTCCTATTTCGGGGGTATGAAACCGGTAGAGGCATGGCCCAGCACTACAATCGTCAGAACGCTCCGACAGCCGATTCAGCACGCCACCGTGGCGACATTATGCTCAGAGCGGTGAAGGCCATGTTAACAGTCCCGTAACATGTGAAACCGGGACCAAGCCGCCTGCCGCCTCTCGCCGTTGCACCCTATACAGGATGATGAAAAACCGCAACTCCCCTCTGCTACAAGGGTTTCGAGGCGATTGCCACATGCCGGCACAGAAGCCGGAGCCGCGCCGGATAAAGCGATTCATGCCGTAGGTGGCAGCGTGAGGAACTTTATACGCGGCCTATCGCTAGCTGTTTTCTGAATGAATCCCAAGGCATTCGCGACAGGAGTCGCCTGCAATCTCCCTGCATCGCGCCGTGCGTCCGTGCGCCGGCCGGTTGCGCGCTGCGCCTGCGCTGCGGTTGCGGTAACGTGCGCCATCGTCCGCCTGTCGCCGTCCGCCGTGTCCCTTCGCTCTGTCCCCGCCGCCCTCCCCGCTCGCCTGCTGCAGCTTGTGCTGGGCCTTTTCCTGTACGGCATCGGCATTGCACTGATGGTGCTCGCGCACGTCGGGGTCGCCCCCTGGGATGTGCTCTCGCAGGGCATCGCCAGCAGCTCACCGTTGTCGTTCGGTCTGGCCACCAATGTGGTCGGCGCCGTGGTGTTGCTGCTCTGGTGGCCGCTGCGGCAGAAGCCGGGCGTGGGCACCGTGCTCAACGTGCTGATGATCGGACCGTCGGCGCAACTGGGGCTCACGCTGCTGCCCGCGCCTGAAGGTCTGGCGCTGCGCATTGCCACCTTCGCCGGGGGCATGCTGTTGTTGGCGCTGGCGACCGGTCTGTACATCGGCGCCCGGCTGGGTCCGGGGCCGCGCGACGGCCTGATGACTGGCCTGCATGCACGCACCGGCTGGCCGATCTGGCAGGTGCGCAGCCTCATCGAGGGCAGCGCCCTGCTGCTCGGCTGGCTGCTGGGCGGCAATGTTGGTCTGGGCACAGTGGCCTTTGCCATGTTCATCGGCCCGCTGTGCGGACTGACCCTTGGCTGGTTCGGGATCGGTCGACCCCAGCCAGCGCCACGCGCGCCCTGAAGCCGACCGGATAACCCGGACGGGGCCTTGCCCGCTGGCGCGTTTCGCGGCACTCTGGCGATCTCCGTACGCAAGCGTATTGACATGTCGCCAGCTGCCGCCAGTCCCTACCCCCATCTGTTCACCCCGCTGGACCTGGGCTTCACCCAGCTGCGCAACCGCGTGCTGATGGGGTCGATGCATACCGGTCTGGAGGATCGCACCCGGGACTTCCCGCGTCTGGCCGCCTACTTCGCCGAGCGGGCGCAGGGCGGCGTGGGCCTCATCGTCACCGGCGGCTTCGCACCGAACGTGGTCGGCTGGCTGAAGCCGTTCGGCGGCAAACTCTCCTGGCCGTGGGAAGTGCGCCCGCACCGCCAGCTCACCGCTGCTGCGCACCAGTACGGCGCAAAGATCTGCCTGCAGCTGCTGCACGCTGGCCGCTATGCCTACCATCCGTTATCGGTGGCTCCGTCGAAGTTGAAGGCACCGATCAACCCGTTCACTCCGCGCGCCCTCTCCGCGCGCGGAGTGGAGAGGCACATCGATGACTACGCGCGCAGCGCGCGGCTGGCCCGCGAAGCCGGCTATGACGGCGTGGAAGTCATGGGTTCGGAAGGCTATCTGATCAACGAGTTCATCGCCCCGCGCAGCAACGCCCGCACTGACCGCTGGGGTGGCGATGCGGCCTCCCGCATGCAGTTCGCGGTGGAGATCGTGCGCCGTATCCGCCAGACATGCGGACCTGACTTCATCATCATCTTCAGGCTCTCGCTGATCGACCTGGTCGAGGACGGCAGCAACTGGGAGGAGATCGTCGCCCAGGCCCGCGCCATCGAGGCCGCCGGCGCCACGATCATCAACTCCGGCATCGGCTGGCACGAAGCGCGCATTCCGACCATCGCCACCTCGGTGCCGCGCGCTGCGTTCGCCGCAGTTACCGCCAAACTCAAGCCGCACGTGGGCATCCCGCTGGTGGCCACCAACCGCATCAACATGCCTGATGTCGCCGAGCGGATCCTGGCCGAAGGCAGCGCCGACATGGTGTCGCTGGCGCGTCCCCTGCTGGCCGACCCGCAGTGGGCCGACAAGGCGCGCCGCGGCCGGGCACACACCATCAACACCTGCATTGCCTGCAACCAGGCCTGTCTGGACCACGTGTTCGAGAACAAGCTGGCCAGCTGCCTGGTCAATCCGCGCGCCGTGCATGAAACCGAACTGGTCTACCGGCCGACCACCGCACCGCGGCGCATCGCGGTGGTCGGCGCCGGCCCGGCCGGTCTGGCCTGCGCCACGGTCGCGGCCGAGCGTGGCCACGCGGTGACGCTGTTCGAGGCCAGCGCGCAGATCGGCGGTCAGTTCAACGTGGCGCGGCTAATCCCCGGCAAGGAAGAGTTCAACGAGACCCTGCGCTACTTCGGCCAGCGTCTGCAGGACACCGGCGTGGAGGTGCGGCTGGGGGTGCGTGCGGACATCGACCAGCTGCGCGGATTCGACGAGATCATCCTGGCCACCGGGATCACCCCGCGCAGGGTGGCCTTCCCCGGTGCCGACCATCCCAAGGTGGTCAATTACCTGGACGTGCTGCAGGGCCGGGTCGTGGTCGGCCAACGGGCAGCCATCATCGGCGCCGGCGGCATCGGCTTCGACGTCGGCGAGTTCCTCGCCCACGCCGGGCCATCGCCCGCGCTGGATGCGGCGGCCTGGATGGCCGAATGGGGCGTGGACCCGGCTTTTGAGACCCGCGGCTCACTGTCTGCACCGCAGATCGCCCCTTCGCCGCGCCAGCTCTGGCTGCTGCAGCGCTCACCCGGCAAGCCTGGCGCACGACTGGGCAAGACCACCGGCTGGATCCACCGGGCGACGCTGAAGGCCAAGGGCGTGAAGATGCTCGGTGGCGTGCAGTACCTCGGTGTGGACGACCAGGGCCTGCATGTCAGCATCGGAGGCACGGCGCAGGTGCTGCCGGTGGACCACGTGGTGATCTGTGCCGGCCAGGATTCCAATAGGACGCTGCTGGAAAAACTTGAACAGGCGGGCCTGTCAGGCCGGGTCATTGGCGGCGCTGACGTCGCTGCCGAACTCGATGCGAAAAGAGCGATAGATCAAGGCAGCAGAGTCGCTGCAGAGCTCTAGGGAATCCTGAATGGGGGGCAGAAAGTGGGCCTCAGCCCCCTTTGTGAAACTGAATGTCAACCTGGACGGTTCAGGACAGGTTTGGAAAAGCCCCCTTACCTTGCGCCCACTTTCCGCTCACCAGCCAGTTTCCGGTGAGCAGGCGCGGCCCTTCCCCCGATCTCTTCCGGGCCGCCCGCGGGGCGGTCCCGATGATCGCCTCCCCATGACGCCAAGACGTAACCCAGCGTCTTCCTGCCCCTGCGGCAGGCAGAACCGCCCGGTGCGTCCCATACGGAGCAAGGAGTTATATGAAACTGGCCTGGATTCTCTGGCTGTCGCAGTTGTTGCCGCAGCCGGCCGCCGATTCGTTGTGCCTGAGCACGACCGTTTACCTGGAAGCCCGCGACCAGACCGTGCGCGGTCAGCAGGCCGTCGCTGAAGTCGCCCTGCGCCGCCGTGACAGCGGGCTGTGGGGTGACTCGATGTGCCAGGTGGTGACCGCACGCAAGCAGTTCGCACCGACCATCGTCTCACCGGGTACCCGCCTGGCCAATGACAAGGCCTGGAGCGAGGCCATGACCGTGGCATTCGACGCCGAGCGCAACTGGGCGCTGCCAGCCGGCGAGCGTCGCGAGATCGTGCCCGGTGCCAGCCATTTTGCCGCGCTGGCCATCGCCAGCCCCAGCTGGCGCAACGCCTACAAGGTCGGGACCATCGGTGACCACACCTTCTACCGGGTGCAGAGCCTGAAGCCGCGCGCGTCGTAACAGTCTGTCGCCCCGGCGCAATTGCCGGGCAGCGCTCCGCTCTGGGATAGTGTCCGCTTTCCGCGACCGACCCAGACGGAGTCTCCATGAAGCTGTACAGCAAGCCCGGTGCCTGTTCCACCGCCGACCACATCGCCCTGCAGTGGACCGGCCAGCCGTTCGAGGTTGAACTGCTGGACAAGGACACGCTGAAGGGGCCGGCGTTTCTGAAGATCAATCCGGCCGGCTCGGTCCCGGCACTGGTCGACGGCGACTTCGTGCTGACCCAAAACGCGGCCATCATGGGCTATATCGCCGATACGTTCCCGCAGGCCGGCCTGACCGGCGATGGCAGCCCGCGCCAGCGTGCCGAGGCCGCCCGCTGGCTGGCCTTCGTCAACTCCGACCTGCATCCGGCGTTCTCGCCGCTGTTCGCACCGGGCAAATTCATCGCCGATGAAGGCCAGAAGAGCGCCTTGGCAGAAGCCGCGCACAAGCGCCTGCGTGGGCTCTTCGAGCGCGCCGATGCCCAGCTGGCCGACCGCCCGTGGCTGGCCGGGTTCCGCAGCGTGGCCGATCCTTACTTCTACATCACCCTGCGCTGGGCCGAAGGCATGAAGGTCGACCTGTCCGGGCTGGAGAATCTCGCCGCGTACCGCAAGCGGATGGACGCCGACGCCGGCGTACAGGCCGCGCTCAAGGCCGAAGGGCTGGCCTGACCCTGGTCGCCAGGTCGTTGCTCGCAATCAAGAGCGTGACGACCAACGCTGCGCCGGTCATCCTGACCCGCGCCCTTGGGGCCGGCGCTTGCGTCACCTGCCGCGTAGTGCCGGGCTCTGCCCGGCAACCAACAAAGCAGGAGCCTGACGACCACGGTGCGCCGGGCCACCCCGCCAGTGCCCTTCGGGCCGGCGCAAGCTCCGTCAGCAAGGGGCTCCTGCCGTTGCCTGCGTCACCTGCCGGACGCAAAGGTCGCCCCGACGGCCTCAGCCTACGATGGCCGCCGCCTCACCGCGTGTATCGCGCAGCGTGGTCGGCCGCACCTCGATCACCAGCGCGCCGCCGTCGCCGAGTGGATACAGGCCGCGCTGTGGCCTCAACTGCTGCAGCAGCTGCGCCAGGCTGGCGGTGACCACGGTGCAGACCGCTGTCGCGCCGTCACACTGGACCCGGTCCACCCTGCCCGGCTCGAACACCCAGCTGCGTTGGCGGCCGGCCAGTTCCAGTGGCCGCCCATAGGGCAGGCGCGCTGGCAGCAGCCGCTGCAGGCGGGCTACCTGCCCGGCACCGATCACCAGCCGTGCAGGCCCCTGCCCGGTCACCTGCCAGTCGAGGTCGTCAACGAACAGGGCGGCGGTGCTGGACCCCTCGCGCTGGCTGCCGTGCCGGATCTGCCCCGCCAGCGCGGGGTCATCCATCAGGTCGCCACGGTCCAGATCGGTGATCCACAGGGGCATGGCCGGCGCGAGGGCATGCAGCACCGCCTCGGCCGACCACGTCAGGATCGCGTCCATTTCGCCGTCAGCCAGCCCGATCGCCTGCAGCAGTTCCAAGCGCCCATGGGGGGTCTGTCGGGGTGCCAGCTGCGGGTCGCGCATGAACGCCAGATGGCGCAGCCGCGTGTCGTGCTCCAGCGCGATCGGCCCATTGGCGTTCAGGTAATGGCCCTGCTCGAACACGTTGCCAGACTCGAACACATAGCGCGCCAGGTTCTGCAGCAGATTCAGCGGCCACATCGGAGGGGGGCTGTCTGCCGACGCATCGAGCGGCGCCGCCAGGCGGAAGGTCAGCTCGAAGCCGAACCCGCTGTGATCGGGATCGTCACTCTGCTTGTCGTACAGCTCGGAAAAGCCAAAGGTGACAAAGTGCCAGTGCGGTCGCGGCGTCCCGGTCCAGTAGACACTGATGCCGTCGAGCGGATCGTCGCCACCCAGCGTCAAAGGTCGCAGCGTGCCGAAGTGCCTCGGTTCCTGCCCGGGATACAGCGCAGTCATGGCCTGGTTGATCGCATCCCATCCGGGCGTGCCGTCACTCTGTGCGCTCCCTGGGAGCGCCGCGCGATGATCGTCCTGCACCTGCCAGCCCTTCACGGTTACGGCGCATCACTGTAGCCCAGCACTGCCGCCCTGTCGCTTACAGCAGGGCGGCTTCGATCAAAAGCCAGTAATTCAAAGGCGAGCGCGATGGCGCCCGCCAGGAAGCGGCCGGGCCGCAGCCCGGCCCAGCCTCTCTCACCGCCCCAGCGCGCGGCGGATCTCGTCCAGGGCACCGGGATCGTCCAATGTGGACAGATCCCCCGGATCACGCTGCTCGGCCAGCGCCTGCAGCGAGCGCCGCAGCAGCTTGCCCGAGCGCGTCTTGGGCAGGGCGTTGACTACATGGATGTGGGCAGGACGCGCCACCGCACCGAGCGAGTCGGTGACCTTGGCCATCATCTGGCCGACCACCTGGGCCGGATCCTCACCATTGAGACCCTGCTTGAGGGTGACGAACACCAGCGGCACCTGGCCCTTCAACTCGTCCTTGACGCCGATGACGGCCGCTTCGGCCACCTGGGGGTGGCTGGATATGGCCTCTTCGATCTCGCGCGTGCCCAGACGATGGCCGGCCACATTGATCACATCGTCGGTACGGCCGAGGATGAAGGTGTAGCCATCCTCATCCCGGATCGCCCAGTCCAGGGAGCTGTACAGCAGCTCCTTGAAATGGCTGAAATAGCTCTGCAGGAAACGCTCATCGTCATTCCAGACCGTGCTCATGCAGCCCGGCGGCAGCGGCGGGCTCATCACCAGCACGCCTTTCTGGCCCGGGCCCACTTCCTCGCCGGTGGCTTCATCGATGACCTTCATCCGGTAGCCCAGGTTGGGGAAGCCCGGCGAGCCGAAACGTACCGGCTTCATCTCCAGCCCCGGCAGCAGGGTCAGTGCCGGCCAGCCGGTTTCGGTCTGCCAGTAGTTGTCGATGATCGGTTTGCCCAGTGCTTCGCTGGCCCAGTGCGCGGTGGGCTCATCCAACGGCTCACCGGCCAGGAAGATGTATTTCAATGCACGCAGGTCGTGGCGGCGGATGAAATCAACATCGTGCTTCTTCAGGACACGGATCGCGGTGGGCGAAGAGAACAACGTACGCACGTTGTACTGCTCGCACAGCGCCCACCAGATGCCCGGGTCCGGGTTGGTCGGCAGCCCTTCGTACAGCAGCGACGTGCACCCGCCGATCAGCGGTCCATAGACATTGTACGAATGCCCCACCGCCCAGCCCACGTCGGAGGTGGAAAACATGACCTGGCCGGGCCTGCAGTCGAAGACCGTTTCCATGGACTGCGCCATCGCCACGGCGTAGCCGCCGACATCACGCTGCACCCCCTTGGGCTTGCCGGTGGTACCGGAGGTATAGAGCAGGTAGCTGGGCTCGCTGGACTCCAGCCACTGCACCGGCACATCGGTCTGGCCTACCTCCTCGCGCAGCTGCGCGTAGTCCACATCGCGCCCGGCCACGCGCGGCTGCGCCGGGTCCAGCCCACGCGAGACGATGAGCACGTGCGGCGGCGGACTGCTGGCTTCGGCACAGGCGGCATCGACCATCGGCTTGTAGGGGATGAGCTTGCCGCCGCGCATGCCGGCGTCGGCCGCGATCAGCAGCTTGGGTTTGGCGTCGTCGATGCGCAGCGCGAGGTTGTGGGCGGCGAAGCCGCCAAACACCACCGAGTGCACCGCGCCGATGCGCGCGCAGGCCAGCATGGCGAACACGGCCTCAGCCATATTGGGCATGTAGACCACCACGCGGTCGCCATGGCCGACGCCAAGCCGCTGCAGCACGGCAGCGAAGTCATTGACCTCGCGATACAGCTGGCGGTAGGTGATTTCGCGGGTGACGTTGGTCTCGGTGGACACCGTGACCAGGGCGAGCTGATCACCGCGTTCGGCCAGGTGGCGGTCCACGGCGTTGTAGCAGAGGTTGGTCCTGCCGCCGACGAACCAGCGCCGGAATGGCGGGTTGCTGTAATCCAGTATCTGCTGTGGTGGTTCGTGCCAGTAGATCCGTTTGGCTTCCTCGCCCCAGAACGCCTCCGGTTCGTCGATCGAACGGCGGTAGGTTTCCTCGTAGTTCATGACGCAGCCCTCCCAGACAAAGTCATGCTTCGAGCATAGTGCGGTGGCGGCCACCGGACCGCCCTACCTTGGTAGGGGGGTGGTAGCCGGGCTGCCGCCCGGCACCCGCCGAAGCCGAAGCCGAAGCCGAAGCCGAAGCCAAAGCCAAAGCCAAAGCAACAGCAACTGCTGGGTTCTGCGGGTTGGCGGGGCGGGGTCATTGGCGGGGGCCGCCGCAAGTACATCCATGTAGGCTAGGTCGCCGCATCCATGCGGCTCACACCCCCGCCAACGACCCCGCCCCACCTTCGACAACTCCCCGCAAGCTGTCAGAACAGCTCGATGCCTCCCCGTCTTTTCTCTCTCTGCTCAAGATGCTTGATTTCAATACATCTGAACTTTCAGATCATCTGAAAAATAGATTGAAGAAAAGAAAGCCTCGGGAACACAAGTTTCAACGCTGCAGCAGACGACAACTCGCAGTCACCTCGACATCGCGCAGCCGGTCAGCGGCCGCAGAACTGTCGAAGGCGGGGCGGTGTGGGTTTGCGGGGTGTGAGCCGCATGGATGCGGCGACCTAGCCTCCATGGATGGATTCACGGCGGCCCCGCAAACCCACACCGCCCCGCCACCCCGCAGAACCCGGGCTGTTGCTGTTGCTGTTGCTGTTGCCCTTGCTGTTGCCCTTGCTGTTGCTTCTGCGGGTGCCGGGTGCAACCCGGCCAGCCCCCCCTCCCCCTAGAACGGGGGGGCGGAGTGGAAGGCCAGGGACTGGCCGGTCACCGGATGCGCAAAGCGCAGTTCGCTGGCATGCAGGTGCACCCGCGATGCTGGCTCGGCTCCGTAGAGGACATCACCTACGATCGGGTGACCCAGACTGGCCATGTGCAGGCGCAACTGGTGACTGCGCCCGGTCACCGGCTCCAGCGCCACCCGCGTGCGCCCTGTGTCCGGGTCGCGGGCCAGCACCTGCCACCGCGTCAACGCCGGCTTGCCCTGCGCGTGATCCACCTTCTGCCGTGGCCGGTTCGGCCAGTCCACCACCAGCGGCAGATCCACCTCGCCCACGTCGTCCCGCACTTCGCCCTGCAGTACCGCGTGATACCGCTTGCCCACCTGGCGTGCGGCAAACAATGCCGACAGCGCCGCCTGCATCGGCTTGCCAAGCGCATGCAGCAGCAGGCCAGAAGTCACCTGATCGAGCCGGTGCACGGTCAGCGCCTCGGCGTGCACCTGCTGCAGGCGTGCGATGACGCAGTCCTGGTTGGCTTCGCCCCGTCCCGGTACCGAGAGCAGGCCGGCCGGCTTCTCGGCCACCAGAAGGTGCGCGTCGATGTAATGCAGGTCGATCAACTCTGACATTCCGCTCCCCCTACGCAGACGGGGAAGCCGAAGCTTCCCCGTCCGTGTCGCAACCGCGTGCCGCCCGGAGGCAGCCGCACACTCAGCCCAGCAGGTGGGCGACGCCGGCGCGCTCTTCTTCCAGCTCGGCCAGGGTCTTGTCGATGTACTTCTGGCTGAAGTCATCCACCGGCAGATCCTTGACCAGCGTGTATTCGCCGTTCTCGGTGGTCACCGCGAAGCCGAAGATCACGCCTTCCGGAATGCCGTAGGAGCCGTCGGACGGAACGCCCATGGTCACCCACTTGCCGTTGCTGCCCAGCACCCAGTCACGGATGTGGTCGATGGCGGCGTTGGCAGCCGACGCGGCCGAGGACGAGCCACGGGCGTCGATGATCGCCGCACCGCGCTTGCCCACGGTCGGAATGAAGGTGTTGGCGTTCCACTCCTGGTCGTTGATCGCCTCGGCGATGGACGCGCCATCGGCGGTAGCGAAGCGGTAGTCCGGGTACATGGTCGGGCTGTGGTTGCCCCACACCACCAGCTTTTCCATGCCGCCGACCGGCTTGCCCAGCTTGGTCGCCAGCTGGCTCAGGGCGCGGTTGTGGTCCAGACGCAGCATGGCGGTGAAGTTGCGCGGGTTCAGGTCCGGCGCCGACTTCATCGCGATATAGGCATTGGTGTTGGCCGGGTTGCCGACCACCAGCACCTTCACGTCACGCTTGGCGACCTTGTTCAGCGCTGCGCCCTGGGCGGTGAAGATCTTGGCGTTTTCCAGCAGCAGATCCTTGCGCTCCATGCCCGGGCCGCGCGGACGTGCGCCGACCAGCAGGGCGATGTCGGCGTCCTTGAACGCCACTTCGGCGTCATCGGTGCCGACCATGCCGGCCAGCAGCGGGAAGGCGCAGTCTTCCAGTTCCATCATCACGCCCTTCAGGGCGGCCTGGGCCTTGTCGACCGGCAGTTCCAGCAGCTGCAGGATGACCGGCTGGTCCTTGCCCAGCATTTCGCCGGATGCGATGCGGAACAGGAGGGCGTAGCCGATCTGGCCGGCAGCGCCGGTCACGGCAACACGAACAGGTGCTTTCATGGGGTTTTTCCTCTGCTAAGAAGCGATGGCGCAACGGGGAGCAGGGCCGCCGGGCGGGGGTTACCTGGCGGGGCGGCCGCAGACGTGAAAACGGCCCCCTTGCAGCAAGGGGGCCGTCGCATGAATCAGGCGGCGAGGTGCTTGTTCCACTCCGCCACGCGCTCGGCCTGGGCGGCCAGCACGGCGTCGGTGTCGCCTTCCAGGGTGATCGAGTGGATCACGTCCCCCTGCTTGACCGAGTCGACGATGGCCTGGCCTTCCAGCACCTGGCCAAACACGGTGTGCTTGCCGTCGAGCCAGTCGGTCTTGATGTGGGTGATGAAGAACTGGCTGCCGTTGGTGTTCGGGCCGGCGTTGGCCATCGACAGCGAGCCGATCTGGTGCTTCACACCGTTCTTCTCGTCCTCGAACTTGTAGCCCGGGCCGCCGGTGCCCTGACCCTTGGGGCAACCGCCCTGGATCATGAAGTCGGCGATCACGCGGTGGAAGATCAGGCCGTCATAGAAGCCATGCTTGACCAGGTTCACGAAGTTGGCGACGGTCAGCGGCGCCTTGTCGGCAAACAGCTCGACCTTGATCGGGCCCTGGGTGGTATCGAAAGTGGCGATGAGGGACATGAAGATCCTTGGGTGCAGATGGGAAGGCGTCTATCCCCCTAGTTTACACCTGCCCCGCGACGCCGGCGGCTTCGACCATCGGTGGATGACACGGCCCTCGGCAGGGTCCGTTCAGGCCGCCCGGCGCACTGGCTGAATGGGCGGCCGATCCCCACCGAACATCTGTTTTCGCGAAAGGCAAACTTACCCGTATAATGTTGGACTTCTTTTTCCAAATCCGGCGCCGACTGGCCCCCTTTCGCATGTCCATCGAAAACCTTCGCAACATCGCCATCGTCGCCCACGTCGACCATGGCAAGACCACCCTGGTCGATCAGCTGCTGAAGCAGTCCGGCACCCTGTCCGAGCGTACCGTCCTCGCCGAGCGCGTGATGGACAGCAACGACCAGGAAAAGGAACGCGGCATCACCATCCTGGCCAAGAACACGGCCATCACCTGGGAAGACAAGCGGACCGGCGTCAAGAACCGCATCAACATCGTCGACACCCCCGGCCACGCCGACTTCGGCGGTGAGGTCGAGCGCGTGCTGTCGATGGTCGACACCGTGCTGATCCTGGTCGATGCGATGGACGGCCCGATGCCGCAGACCCGTTTCGTGACCCAGAAGGCCTTTGCGATGGGCTTCAAGCCGATCGTGGTGGTCAACAAGATCGACCGTCCGGGCGCGCGTCCGGAGTGGGTGATCGACCAGGTGTTCGACCTGTTCGACAAGCTGGGCGCCACCAATGAGCAGCTGGACTTCCCGATCGTCTACGCCTCGGCCCTGAACGGCTACGCCGGCCTGGAAGACACCGTGCGTGACGGCGACATGACCCCGCTGTACGAAGCGATCATGCAGCATGCCCCGCGCCCGGAAGTGGACCCGGAAGGCCCGTTCCAGATGCGTATCAGCCAGCTGGACTACAACAACTTCGTGGGCGTGATCGGTATCGGCCGCATCCAGCGCGGCACCCTGAAGAAGAACATGCAGGTCGCGGTCATCGACCGTGAAGGCAAGAAGCGCAACGGCAAGGTGCTGCAGGTGCTGGGCTTCCTGGGCCTGGAGCGCATCGAACAGGATTCGGCCGAGGCCGGTGACATCGTGGCGATCTCCGGCATCCAGGAGCTGACCATCTCCGACACCCTGTGTGCCCCGGATACGCCCGAAGCCCTGCCGGCGCTGACCGTCGACGAGCCCACCATCTCCATGACCTTCCAGGTCAACAACTCGCCGTTCGCCGGCAACAAGGACCTGTCCGGTGGCAAGTTCCTGACCAGCCGCCAGATCAAGGACCGCCTGGACCGTGAAAAGGTCCACAACGTGGCCCTGAAGGTCGAACAGCTGGAAGACGCCGACAAGTTCCTGGTCTCCGGCCGTGGCGAACTGCACCTGTCGGTGCTGATCGAGAACATGCGTCGCGAAGGGTACGAGCTGGCCGTGTCGCGCCCGGAAGTCATCATCAAGGAAATCGACGGCCAGATGATGGAGCCGATCGAGCAGCTGGTGGTGGACATCGAAGAAGTGCACCAGGGCGGCGTGATGGAAAAGCTGGGCACCCGCAAGGGCCAGCTCAAGAACATGGAGCCGGACGGCAAGGGCCGCGTGCGCCTGGAGTACCAGATCCCGGCCCGTGGCCTGATCGGTTTCCAGAACGAGTTCAAGACCCTCACCCAGGGCTCGGGCCTGCTGTTCCACGTCTTCGACCATTACGGTCCGAAGGAACAGGGCGCCATTGCCAAGCGCATCAACGGCGTGATGATCGCCAATGCGCCGGGCACCACCCCCGCTTATTCGCTGGGGCCGCTGCAGGAGCGTGGCAAGCTGTTCGCCGCTGAAGGTGACAACGTCTATGAAGGCCAGCTGGTCGGCATCCACTCCAAGGACAACGACCTGACCGTCAACGCCATCAAGACCAAGCCGCTGACCAACATGCGCGCTTCGGGCAAGGATGACGCGATCCAGCTGACCCCGGCGATCAAGTATTCGCTGGAACAGGCGCTGGACTTCATCGAAGACGATGAACTGGTCGAGATCACCCCGAAGGAGATCCGCCTGCGCAAGAAGTTCCTGACCGAAAGCGATCGCAAGAAGGCCTCGCGCGGCGGCTGATCGCAGACGTGAACGCTGATGCGTACAACCCGGATCCCAAGCGGCATCCGGGCCTGCATGTCATCGCCCTGCTCGAAGCGGGCAAGGCGGTGCTTGCATTGGTGGCGGCGACCGGGCTGGAACTGCTCGGTCCGCAGCCCCTGCGCAACGGCATTGATGCCCTGATCCGGCGTTTCAGTCTGGACCCGGATCACGGCACCCTGCCCTCTCTGTTGAATCTGGTCAGCCCCGATGCCGTGCACCTGGCCGCTGTCGGGATGCTGGCCTACGCGCTGCTGCACCTAGTTGAAGCCTGGGGCCTGTGGCGTGCGCGCGCCTGGGCGTCCTGGCTGGGCTGTGTGTCGGCCGGCATCTATCTGCCGCTGGACATCTACGCCATCGCCCGCCACCCCGGCTGGGCATCCTGGACGGTACTGGCCGTCAACCTGCTGGTGGTCTACGTGCTCGCCCGCGACATCGGCAAGCGCAATCGCTGAGCGGCTACACTCCCGGTGTGTTACGCCGGTCCGCGCATGTCCCGAACTGACTGCTTCCGCCCGTTGCTGCCGTTACTGACCGTCGCGCTGGCGGCCAGCCTGCTCGGCTGCGCGCCCGCGCCGCCCGATCCCGCCGCCAGCGATGCTGCCGATGCCGCCGCGTCCTTCCTCCTGGCCGAGGCCGACATTCCGACCCTGCAGGCACACATGGCCCGCGGCGAGCTGGACAGCGCCGCCATCACCGCTCAGTACCTGCAGCGTATCGCCGCGAGCAACCGCAGTGGCCCGCAGCTGCGCGCCGTGCTGGAAACCAGTCCCGCAGCACCGCACGAGGCTGCCGCACTCGATCAAGAGCGGCGCCGGGGCATCAGCCGTGGTCCGCTGCATGGTGTTCCGGTGCTGCTCAACGACACCATCGCCGCAGCACCGCTGGCCACCAGCGCCGGCGCCCTGCCCCTGCAGGACTTCCGCCCGGATGATGCCTACCTGGTCAAGCGGCTGCGCCAGGCCGGCGCCGTGGTGCTGGGCAAGGGCAACATGAGCGAATGGGACGGCCATCAGGACCCGCCCGTCGCACCCGGCTGGAGCGCACGCGGCGGACAGACCCGCAACCCCTACAGTCTCCGCCACAGCCCGTGCGGCACGAGCAGCGGCGCGGCGGTGGCAGTGGCGGCCAACCTCACCAGCGTGGCCATCGGCACCGGGAGCCAGGGTGGCCTGCTCTGCCCGGCTGCGGTCAACGGCATCGTCGGCCTCAAGCCGACGGTGGGCCTGGTGAGCCGCGATGGCGTGTTGGCCGCTTCCTACAGCCAGGACAGTCCGGGACCGATGGCACGCACCGTGAGCGATGTGGCTGTCGTCCTGACCGCGATTGCCGGGCGCGACGACGCCGATCCGGCTACCGCGGCAATGCCCGGCAGGGCGGTGTACGACTACACCGCGCGGCTGCGCGACGACGGCCTGCGCAACGCGCGCATCGGCGTGCTCGACAGCCCACTGGCCGCCCAGCCCGGCGTCGATGTCCTGCTGCGTCACGCGCTGGCCGAGCTGCGTGCCGGTGGGGCAACGGTGATCAGGGTGCCCGACCTGGACAGCAGCGCCTGGGCCGAGGACGAACAGACCGTGTTGCGCCACGAGTTCAAAGCGGGCCTTGCACGCTACCTGGGCACGGCGCAGGCGCCGCTGCGGAGCATTGAAGAGGTGCTGGCCTGGTATCAGGACCATTCCGCTGGCCCTGATGGCCAGCGTTGGCTCGCGCTCGCCGCGCAGGCCGGGCCGCTGGGCAGCGCGGAGTACCTGGCCGCACGCAGCCGCGCGCGGCGCATGGCGGGAGAACAGGGGATCGACGCCCTGCTCAAGGCGCACAAGCTGGACGCACTGGTCGCGCCGACCGCGGGGCCGGCCCCCCTGCTGCAGGAGGGCACCGCCGCACGGGCAACGCAGGGCAGCTTTGCCGCAGCCACTGCTGCGGGCTATCCCGCCCTTACCGTGCCCATGGGCCAGGTCGACGGGCTGCCGGTGGGCCTGCTGTTCACCGGAACCGCCTGGAGCGAACCCCGCCTCATCGAGCTCGGCTACGCCTTCGAACAGCGCACGCTGGCCCGGCGGGCACCGCGCCTCGTCCTTCCCGGCCGCGCCGGGAATCCGGAACGCTGAGAGCGCCCGCGCGCGACGCGCGTAGGCACCCGGTCATACGGTTGCAGGCGGCACGATCGGCCCTTCGCCGTCCTCGGCACCCGGCGAACGCACGTCCTCGCTGTCGGCGCGGGGCGCGCTGGAGGGACGGCGGCGGTCATCCTCCTGCTGGATGCGCGCACGCACCTGGGGCAGTGCCTCGGGATGTTCGCGGGCCAGGAAGTCGAGCATGCGCTCACGGACAAGGCAGCGCAGATCGAACGCATCGCCTGAGTTGCGGGCGCTGACCAGCAAACGGACCTGCAGGGTCTTCTCCGTGGTCTCGGTGACCTGGGTGACACAGACCCGTCCATCCCAGAGCGGCGCCTCCTTGCAGATGCGCTCCAGCTCGGCGCGGATGGCGGCGATCGGCGCACGGTAATCCAGCCACAGGAACGCCGTGCCGAGCAGGTCGGCGCTGCGCCGGGTCCAGTTCTGGAACGGGTTCTCGATGAACCAGGTCAGCGGCACCACCATGCGGCGCTCATCCCAGATGCGCACCACCACGTAGCTGCTACCGATTTCCTCGATGCGTCCCCATTCACCCTCGACGATGACCACATCGTCCAGGCGGATCGGCTGGGTCAGCGCGATCTGCAGGCCGGCAATGAGATTGCCGAACACCGGCCGCGCCGCGATACCCGCGACCAGGCCGATCAGACCAGCCGAGGCCAGCAGCGCCGAGCCGATTTTGGCCACCATGTCGAACTGCAGCAGCACCAGCGAACTGCCGAGCACGATGATGCCGCCCATGACCACACGGCTGAGCACCCGGGTCTGGGTCTGCACGCGGCGGGCTTCGAGATTGTCAGCCACATCGATCGGATGGCTGCGCAGGATCGCACGCTCCACGGCCGCCACTGCGCGCACCAGCACCCAGATGAAACAGGCGACCAGACAGATATGCAGGACGCGCTGCAGCTGCGCCAGCAGTGGGTCCTGCAGAGGCGTGGCCTGCAACGCCGGTATCAACAGCAGCAGCGGGAAGGCGGTAGCCAGCGGCAGCCCAATGACCCGACCAATGCGCGCGCGCCGACGATCCCGGCCTTTGAGCCGGCGGTACAGCCAGCTGATCAACCACGCGCCGATACCGCCTATCAGCAGCGCGATCCCGAGCGGCCATGCATAGGCCTGTGCCTGTTCCCAGTCCACCACGCCTCACACCTCCGAGCAGTTGCAAAACCGCAGGGTGGCGCGCCGGCGATGATCGCCACGTCAGTCGTTCGTAAGCGTTGTGTCCACGCCCTGCTTGCGCACGATCGCCATGGCCATCTCCAGCGACTGTTCGTAGTTGAGTCGCGGGTCGACCGAAGAACGATACGCACGCTCGAGATCGCGCTCGGTCAACTCACGGGCGCCACCCGTGCACTCGGTGACATCCTCGGCTGTCAGCTCCAGATGGACGCCACCCAAGCGCGTGCCGGCGGCCGCGTGCAGGTCGAAGGACAGCTCCAGCTCGCGCCGGATGTTGTCAAAACGACGGGTCTTGTAGCCGTTGCCGGTGGCTTCGGTGTTGCCATGCATCGCATCGCACACCCACAGCACGCGTCGACCATCGGCCCGCATCGCCTGCAGCAGGGGCGGCAGCTTCTGCTCGATCTGCGCCGCTCCCATGCGGTGGATGAAGGTCAGGCGTCCCGGCTCGTCATCAGGACTGAGCACATCGACCAGACGCAGCAGCTGATCCGGCGTCACCGAGGGGCCCACCTTGATCGCGATCGGATTGCGCACGCCGCGCAGGTATTCCACATGCGCACCGTCCAGGGCCGCCGTCCGCATGCCGATCCACGGGTAATGCGTGCTGAGGTTGAACCAGCCCTGCTGGCGTGGCACTTGCCGTGTCAGCGCCTGTTCGTAGGGCAGCAGCAGTGCCTCATGCGAGGTGTAGAACTGCACGCGGTTGAGATTGTGTACAGGTGCCCCGGACAGCGTCTCCATGAAGCGCACCGCGTCCTCGATGGAGCCGACCATCTTCTGGTAATCGTTGGCCAGCGGCGAATGCCGCACCCAATCAAGGTTCCAGTATTCGGGATGGTGCAGGTCAGCGAAGCCGCCGTCGATCAAGGCGCGCACGAAGTTCATCGTCATCGCCGAATAGGCATGCGCCTGCAGCATCCGCCGCGGATCGGGCTGACGCGCGGCCTCGGTGAACGCCGGCCCGTTGATCACGTCGCCGCGATAACTGGGCAGGGTCACGCCATCGCGGGTTTCGGTGTCGGCTGAGCGCGGCTTGGCGTACTGCCCGGCGAAGCGGCCGACGCGGATCACCGGCCGGCGCAGCCCGTGCACCAGCACCAGGCTCATCTGCAGCAGCACCTTGAGCCGGTTGGACACCGTCGTCGATTCGCAGTCGCTGAAGTTCTCAGCGCAGTCGCCGCCCTGCAGCAGGAAGCGCTTGCCTTCCTGCGCCTCGGCCAGCTGCTGCTTGAGCGCCAGGATCTCCCACGAGGTCACCAGCGGCGGCAGGCGCTTGAGCTCGTGCAGCGCCGCATCGAGCGCCAGCGGGTCAGGATAGGTTGGCATCTGCAGCGCAGGCCGGGCCTGCCAGCTGTCCGGCGCCCACCCCGGCAGATGCGGCGGTGAGGACGGCGGGCACGAGGATGCGGCAGACATGGCAACTCCAATCAACAGTGACACCGGCAAGCACCGGCAGATGGGACCAACGTCCCGGAATCAGTTCAACGAACGCGGCGCAGTGAAACCCACAGCGCCCACACCGCCAGCAGCACGAACCAGACCAGCGACCACATCGGCATCGTCAGACCCAGGAAGGTCCAGTCGATGTTGCCGCAGTTGCCGGTACCGGTCAGCACCGTGCGGAACACTTCCAGCGGTCCCATGGTCTCGCTGAGGAAGGCCAGCGGCGGGCCACAGGTGGCCCCCATTTCCGGCGGCAGCAGCTGTACGTAGACGTGCCGCCCCGCGATGCCGATGCCCACGCCCGCAGCGATGAACGCCAACACGCCGTAGGTCGCCCGCCCGGCACGATTCGAGGGACCGTGCAAGGCACCGATCAGGAACAGCAGCCCCAGCGCAGCAAATGCCAGGCGCTGGAAGATGCACAATGGGCAAGGTTCCAGCCCCATCTTCAGCTGCAGGAAGATCGCGTAGGCCAGCAGGCCAGCACAGACAAGAAAACCCAGCAGGAACTGGGCGCGGTATGGCCAGCGCAACGGATTCATCGGCAACACTCACAGGGGACCGCCGCAAGCGTAACCGATGCACCGGCGCATTCGCACAGCTGACCGTGCACGACCGCAGAGCAGCCGACCGTGGGGTCGGCTCCACCGGACAGAAACCGCCACTGCAGATAGCAGAAACCCGGCACGAGGCCGGGCTTCTGTCAGCTCTGCAGCGGCGCGGTCGATTACTCGCCCACAGCCTCGGCAACGGCGACCGGACGGTCGACCAGCTCGACGTAGGCCATCGGCGCATTGTCGCCGGCGCGGAAACCGCACTTCAGCAGACGCAGGTAGCCACCCGGACGGTTCGCGTAGCGCGGGCCCAGGATGGTGAACAGGTTGCCCACGGCTTCGTTGTCACGCAGACGGGCAAAGGCCAGACGGCGGTTGGCAACGGAGTCGACCTTGGCCAGGGTGATCAGCGGCTCGGCGACGCGGCGCAGTTCCTTGGCCTTCGGCAGGGTGGTCTTGATCAGCTCGTGCTTGAACAGCGACGCGGCCATGTTCTTGAACATTGCTTCGCGGTGGGCGCTGGTACGGCTGAACTTACGGCCAGACTTCTGGTGACGCATGATGAATTCCTTCGTTAATGGTGTGACTGTGAGGTGCGTTGTCGCCATCCTGGCGTTGCTGCGCGGACTGCGGTTGGTCCTGGCCATCCCTCCTGGACGACCTGCCCGCGGGCCTGGGGCCCGTCATGGCATAAGCGGTTGAAGGCTCCACCGCGAACGATGGAGCCTTCAGCCATTACCGATCTCAGCCGAGCATGCCGTGGCTGGCGACACCGGCCGGCGGCCAGTTCTCCAGCTTCATGCCAAGGGACAGACCACGCTGGGCCAGCACTTCCTTGATCTCGGTGAGCGACTTCTTGCCCAGGTTCGGCGTCTTCAGCAGCTCCACTTCGGTCTTCTGGATCAGATCACCGATGTAGTAGATGCTTTCGGCCTTCAGGCAGTTGGCCGAACGCACGGTCAGCTCCAGGTCGTCGATCGGGCGCAGCAGCACCGGATCCACGCCGTTGTTGGCCGGCTTGGCCGCACCGCGGTCGCGGTGGGTGAAGTCACCGAACACCGACAGCTGGTCGCTGAGGATGTCGGCTGCGGTACGTACAGCTTCTTCGGCGTCGATGGTGCCATTGGTCTCGATATCGATGACCAGCTTGTCCAGGTCGGTACGCTGTTCGACACGCGCCGCTTCCACGGCGTAGGCGACACGGCGGACCGGCGAGAACGAGGCATCCAGGACCAGGCGGCCGATGGCGCGGGTTTCTTCGTCCGGACGACGACGCGCAGCAGCCGGCTGGTAGCCGAAACCACGCTCGATCTTCAGACGCATGTTCACTGCCGTATCCTTGGTCAGGTGGCAGATCACGTGTTCGCCGTTCAGGATTTCCACATTGTGGTCGACCTTGATATCGGCGGCGGTGACAACGCCCGGGCCCTGCTTGGACAGGGACAGGGTAGCGCTATCGCCGGAGTGCATACGGATAGCCACGTCTTTCAGGTTCAGCAGGACTTCGAGCACGTCCTCCTGCAGACCTTCGACCGTGGTGTACTCATGCAACACGCCGTCGATTTCGACTTCCGTGATGGCGAAGCCCGGGATGGACGACAGCAGCACGCGACGCAGGGCATTGCCCAGCGTATGCCCGTAACCGCGCTCCAAAGGTTCGATAACGACCTTTGCACGGGTGTCGGTAAGGCGTTCGATCTGCGGACCGCGAGGACGCAGAACCTGGTTGGCGGTAACCGTCATGTTGCGGGTTCTCCTAGTGAACCCCCGGCCGTCGCCGGGGGCTCTCCAATGTGAATTACTTCGAATACAGCTCGACGATCAGCGCTTCGTTGATGTCCGCAGGCAGATCCGAACGATCCGGAACAGCCTTGAAGATGCCGGTGAACTTGCCGGAATCCACTTCAACCCACGACGGGCTCAGGTCATGCTGGGCGGCAACGGTCAGGGCTTCCTGAACGCGCAGCTGCTTGGCAGCCTTTTCCGACAGAGCGATGGCGTCGCCAGCCTTGACCTGGTACGAAGCCAGGTTGACCGACTTGCCATTCACGGTGACGCCGCGGTGCGACACCAGCTGACGGGCAGCCGGACGGGTGACGGCGAAGCCCATGCGGTAGACAACGTTGTCCAGGCGGGTTTCCAGCAGCTGCAGGAGGTTCTCGCCGGTGTTGCCCTTCTTGGTCGAGGCCTTCTTGTAGTAGTTGCGGAACTGACGCTCCAGCAGACCGTAGATACGCTTGACCTTCTGCTTTTCACGCAGCTGGGTGGCGTAGTCGGACAGCTTGCCCTTGCGGGCAGTGGCGCCGTGCTGGCCGGGCTTCTGCTCCAGCTTGCACTTGGAGTCCAGCGCACGCGCCGGGCTCTTCAGGGACAGGTCGGCGCCTTCGCGACGGGCGAGCTTACAGGTAGGACCGATATAACGAGCCATTTCTTATCGCTCCCTTTAGACGCGACGCTTCTTCGGCGGACGGCACCCGTTGTGCGGGATAGGCGTCACGTCGATGATGTTGGTGATCTTGTAGCCGACGTTGTTCAACGAACGCACGGCCGACTCACGGCCCGGACCCGGGCCCTTGATGCGGACTTCCAGCGACTTCACGCCGTAGTCCAGCGCAGCACGACCGGCCTTCTCGGCAGCCACCTGGGCAGCGAAGGGCGTCGACTTGCGCGAACCGCGGAAGCCAGCGCCACCGGAGGTCGCCCACGACAGCGCATTGCCCTGGCGGTCGGTGATGGTCACGATGGTGTTGTTGAACGAAGCGTGGACGTGGGCAACGCCGTCGGTGACGACGCGCTTGATCTTCTTCTTGGTCTTAGCAGCGGGCTTAGCCATTTATAGGTCCCTTACTTCCTGATCGCCTTGCGCGGGCCCTTGCGGGTGCGGGCGTTGGTACGGGTGCGCTGGCCACGCAGCGGCAGACCGCGACGGTGACGCAGACCGCGGTAGCAGCCCAGGTCCATCAGGCGCTTGATCGCGATGCCGATTTCACGGCGCAGATCGCCTTCCACGATGTACTTGCCGACTTCGGCGCGCAGGCGCTCGATTTCCGGCTCGGACAGATCGCGGATCTTGGTGGTCGAAGCAACGCCTGCGACTTCGCAGACCTTCTTCGAACGGGTACGGCCGATGCCGTAAATGCTTTGCAACCCGACCCAGACATGCTTCTGGGCTGGCAGGTTGACGCCTGCAATACGCGCCATGACGCGGTTCTCCAGCTGAGTGATGGCCGACAGCGCACCAGGCGGCGCGCCAATCCGGCAGGATGGATCAAAAAAGTGAACTAGCGATACTAACAAGGTTCCGGTTTACTTGAAAGCCCGTGAAACCAGAAGGTTTCATGGACCTTGGCCTGGGGAGTGTGCCCAGGCTCCGGCGCCGGACCAGGTTGACCCCGCGAAACCCCTCTTGCGAGAGATTTCCGGAGCCGCCCGCGCTACTCCTGCGCGGTACGACCCGATCTCACCCCCACCCGGAACCGCTGCGGGGGCCGCCCTTCTTTGGATGGCCGGGCCCGCGAAGCGGAGGACCATCACAGCAGGAAGACGATAGTGTAGCAGGTGAATCAGCCGCGAGCAAAGCCGCCGCGGTTGCCACCCTTCAGATTGGCCTTCTTCAGCAGGCTTTCGTACTGGTGCGACATCAGGTGTGCCTGCACCTGGGCGATGAAGTCCATCACCACCACCACCACGATCAGCAACGACGTGCCACCGAAGTAGAACGAGGCGTTCAACTGGGTGCGCATCAGCTCCGGCAACAGGCAGACGATCACCAGATACGCCGAACCGGCTGCGGTCAGGCGGGTCAGCACGCCGTCGATGTAGTCGGCGGTGGCCTTGCCCGGTCGGATGCCCGGAATCAGCGCACCCGACTTCTTCAGGTTATCGGCGGTTTCCTGCGAATTGAAAACCAGCGCGGTATAGAAGAACGCAAAGCCGGTGATCAGCGCAGCGAACACGATCATGTGCAGCGGCTCGCCCGGGCCCAGTGCGTTGGCCACGCGCTGCAGCCACTGGCCGGTCGCGCTCTGGTTGGCCGCCTGGCCGGACCACATCGCCAGCGTCGCCGGGAAGGCCAGCAGGCTGGAGGCGAAGATCGCGGGGATCACGCCGGCCATATTGAGCTTCAGCGGCAGGAACGAGGTCTGGTTCATGTAGGCGTTGCGGCCGCCCTGGCGACGTGCGTAGTTCACCGTGATGCGGCGCTGGCCGCGTTCGACGAACACCACGAAGAAGGTGAAGGCCAGCACCACCAGCACGATCAGCAGCAGCTGGATGAACTGGATGTTGCCGTCGCGGTAGGCGTCGAAGGTGTGGATGACCGCACCCGGCAGACCGGCGACGATGCCGGCGAAGATGATCAGCGACACACCGTTGCCGATGCCGCGCTCGGTGACCTGTTCGCCTACCCACATCAGGAACATGGTGCCGGCGGTCAGCGCGATGATGGCAGTCAGCACGAAGCCCATGCCCGGTGCATAGACGACCGGCGCGCCGGTCGGCGAGGTCTGGCCCTGCAGCGCCAGGGCGATCGAACCGCCCTGCACCACGGCCAGCAGCACCGCACCGATACGGGAATACTGGGTGATCTTGCGGCGACCGGACTCACCTTCCTTCTGCAGCGCCTTCAGCGCCGGGAAGATGTGCACGGCCAGCTGCATCACGATCGATGCCGAAATATAGGGCATCACGTTCAGCGCGAAGATGCTGAAACGGTGCAGGGCGCCGCCCGAGAACATGTTGAACATGTCCACGATGCCGCCGCCCTGCTGTTGCATCATGGCAAGCATGGCATCGGGATTGACGCCAGGCACCGGCACGTAGCAGCCGATGCGATAGACGATCAAAGCCCCGACGACGAACAGCAAACGTTGGCGAAGTTCAGTGAACTTGCCCATTCCGCCCGCGAGGTTACCGATGCCAGCTTGCGCCATGATTCTCTTACTCCGTTACGCTGCCGCCGGCAGCTTCGATTGCGGCCTTGGCACCAGCCGTGGCAGCAACACCCTTCAGGGTGTACGCCTTGGTCAGCTCGCCCTTGACGACGACCTTGGCCTTCTTCGCGGTGCTCGGGACCAACTTGGCCGCACGCAGTGCGGCGAAGTCGATCTCACCGGCCGGCAGCTTGTCCAGCTGGTACAGCAGCACTTCAGCGGTGTCCTTGGCGATCGGCGAACGGAAGCCGATCTTCGGCAGACGACGCTGCATCGGGGTCTGGCCGCCTTCAAAGCCAGCCTTGATCTTGCCGCCACCCTTACGGGCGAACGAACCCTTGTGGCCGCGGCCGGCAGTCTTGCCCAGGCCCGAGCCGATACCGCGACCGACGCGGGTGCGCTCGGTACGGGCGCCCGGTGCCGGGCTCAGTTCATTGAGACGCATGGTCATGATCGATTACTCCTCAACCTTGACGAGGTAGTGAACGGTGTTGATCAGACCGCGAACCTGCGGGCTGTCCTTCAGTTCACGCACATCGTTGAGCTTGTTCAGGCCCAGGGCACGCACCGACAGGCGGTGACGCGACTGGGTGCCACGCAGGCCGCGCACCAGGCGCACCTTGACGGTCTTGACGGTGTCATTAGCCATGGTTCAGATCCTCTACCTTCTTGCCGCGCTTGGCCGCGATGCGGGCCGGCGACTGCGCAGCAGACAGACCCTTCACGGTGGCACGCACCAGATTGATCGGGTTGCGCGAGCCGGTGGCCTTGGCCAGCACGTTCTTCACGCCAACGGCTTCCAGCACGGCGCGCATGGCACCGCCGGCAATGACGCCGGTACCTTCCGAAGCGGGCTGCATGAACACGCGGGCTGCGCCGTGACCATCCTTGATGGTGTGCCACAGGGTGCCGTTGTTCAGATCAACGGTGACCAGATTCTTGCGGGCCTGCTCCATCGACTTCTGGATGGCGACCGGCACTTCGCGCGCCTTGCCGTAGCCGAAACCGACCTTGCCTTCGCCGTCGCCGACCACGGTCAGGGCGGTGAAGGTGAACTGGCGACCGCCCTTGACGGTCTTGCTGACGCGGTTGACCGCGACCAGCTTTTCGATCATGCCGTCGTCGACTTTCTCTTCGCGGTTACGGTCGCGATCGCGACCCCGCTGCTGACGTTCTTCTGCCATGTTTATTCCTTGGTTGTTTGAGTATGTACGGCTCAGGGCCGCTTGTTGTTGTGGAATGCAACGGTGAAGCGGGCGCCCCCGCAGAAGGAAGGCGTCGCCCGGCTGAGCCCCAGCCGGCAGGCAGGCGGAAAGGGGCCGCTGGCCCCTTTCCTTGTCCCTTAGAACTGCAGACCGGCTTCGCGGGCAGCGTCAGCCAGGGCCTTGATGCGGCCGTGGTAACGGTAACCGGAACGGTCGAAGGCAACCTTCTCGATGCCGGCAGCCTTGGCGCGCTCGGCAACGATACGGCCAACCTTGGCGGCAGCGTCGGCGTTCTTGCCGTTCTTCAGGCCTTCGATCACTTCGGACTGCGTGGTGCTGGCAGCAGCCAGCACCTTCGAGCCGTCGGCGGTGAAGACCTGGGCGTACAGGTGCTGACCGGTGCGCAGCACCGACAGACGGGCAACGCCGAGCTCACGGATGTGGGCGCGGGTCGACTTGGCGCGACGCAGGCGGGCGATGTTCTTGTTCATTTGATTATTCCCTGAAAGCTGAAGGATGGGCTTTTCCCTGGGGAGTCCGCACAGCGATGTGCGGGCTCTTGCGAGGGACTCGCACTTACGCCTTCTTGGCTTCCTTACGGATGATGACTTCGTCGGAGTACTTCACGCCCTTGCCCTTGTACGGCTCCGGCTTGCGGAACGCACGGATCTTGGCGGCAACTTCACCAACGACCTGCTTGTCGGCGCCCTGGACCAGAATTTCGGTCTGGGTCGGGGTGCTGATGGTGATGCCTTCCGGCGCCACGAACAGGACCGGGTGCGAGAAGCCCAGCGACAGGTTCAGGTCCTTGCCCTGCATGGCAGCGCGGTAACCCACGCCCACCAGCTCCAGCTTGCGCTCGAAGCCTTCGGACACGCCCTTGACCATGTTGGCCAGGATCGCACGCACGGTGCCGGTCAGTGCGACCAGCTCAGCGTTCTCGGTGCTCAGGGTGGCAACGCCGTTCTCGACGTTGATGGCAATACCTTCCGGCTTGGCCAGCGACAGGGTGCCCTTCGGGCCCTTGGCGGTGACGTTGTCAGCGGTGACGTTCAGTTCAACCTTGCCCAGGTCGATCGGCTTTTTGGCTACGCGGGACATGTTCTACTCCTTCTCGCCTTAGGCCACGAAGCACAGGACTTCGCCGCCGACGCCCAGCTGGCGCGCCTGCGCATCGGTCATGATGCCCTTGGAGGTGGAAATGATGGAGATACCCAGGCCATTCATGACCTTCGGCAGCTCGCTCTTGCCGCGGTACTGACGCAGACCCGAACGCGAGAAGCGCTTCAGGGTCGCGATGACCGGCTTGCCTTCGAAATACTTCAGCACGATTTCCAGCTCGGCCTTGTTGTTCTCGAGCGGGGTAACGCGCAGATCGCTGATGTAACCCTCGTCCTTCAGGACCTGGGCGATCGCAACCTTGATCTTGGACGACGGGGCTTTCACCGTCTGCTTGCCCACCGCTGCCGCATTCTTGATGCGGACCAGCAGGTCGGCGATGGGATCAGTCATGCTCATTCTGAGTACCTTTGAGTGCACCGATATCCGCTTTCGCGAATTTCTGTTGTGTCCTGGAAACGGGCCAGGTCCCTTGGTGCGCGGGCCAATGGCCCTGCCCACACCCTACCCTTCGCAGGGCAAGACGCGGGATTATACGCCAAAAGAGCCCGACCTGCGTCGGGCTCTTCGGTTTTTTTCAGGGAAAGCTGAACGCCCTCCCCTGCTGGGTCACGTCCTGCCCTGGCGGGCTGGACGTGGCACGGCCGGCTGGATTACCAGCTGGCCTTGCGCAGGCCCGGCACGTCGCCACGCATGGTGGCTTCGCGGAGCTTGTTGCGGCCCAGGCCGAACTTGCTGTACACGCCACGCGGACGGCCAGACAGTTCGCAACGGTTGCGATGGCGGCTCGGCGACGAATCGCGCGGCAGCTTCGACAACTTGGTGGCGGCTTCGATCTTCTCTTCGTAGCTCGCGTCCACGGAGGACACGATCTTCTTCAGAGCAGCGCGCTTGTCAGCGAACTTCTCAGCCAGCTTCTTCCGCTTGATGTCGCGGTTGACCATGGAGGTCTTTGCCATTTCGGATTCCTCGACGTATCAGTTACGGAACGGGAACTTGAACGCTGCCAGCAGCGCCCTCGCTTCCGCATCGGTCTTCGCCGTGGTGGTGATGGCGATATCCATGCCGCGGATCGCGTCGACAGCGTCGAAGTCGATTTCCGGGAAGATGATCTGTTCCTTCACACCCATGTTGAAGTTGCCGCGACCGTCGAACGAGCGACCCGACACACCACGGAAGTCGCGCACGCGCGGCAGCGAGATGTTGATCAGACGATCCAGGAACTCGTACATCTTTTCACGACGCAGCGTGGTCTTGCAGCCGATCGGCCAACCGTCGCGGATCTTGAACGAAGCCACCGAAACGCGCGACTTGGTGACCACCGGCTTCTGGCCGGAGATCTTTGCCATGTCGGCGACGGCGTTTTCGAGGATCTTCTTGTTGGTCGCTGCTTCGCCGACACCCATGTTCAGGGTGACCTTGACCAGCTTCGGCACTTCCATCGGATTGGTGTAGCCGAACTGCTTCATCAGCGCCGGCACCACTTCTTCCTTGTAGAACTTTTCGAGACGGGTATTCATCTACGCATTCCTCAGGCGTCGAGCGCCTCACCGCTGGAGCGGAACACACGCAGTTTGCGTCCATCCTCCAGCACCTTGAAGCCAACGCGTTCGCCCTTGCCCGAAGCCGGGTTCAGCACATTCACGTTGGAGATATGGATCGACGCTTCGCGCTCGACCACGCCACCAGCAACACCTGCCTGGGGGTTCGGCTTGGTGTGGCGCTTGACGATGTTCACGTTGGCGACGACCACACGGTCGCCGTCGACGCGGACGACTTCGCCCTGCTTGCCCTTGTCCTTGCCAGCGTTGACGACAACCTGGTCGCCCTTCTTGATACGGTTAGCCATGATTATCTCCTGTCGCTCACAGCACTTCGGGAGCGAGCGAGACGATCTTCATGAACTTCTCGGAACGAAGTTCACGGGTCACCGGCCCGAAGATACGGGTACCGATCGGCTCCTGCTTGTTGTTCAGCAGAACGGCAGCGTTGCCGTCGAAGCGGATCAGCGAACCGTCGGGACGACGCACACCCTTGCGGGTACGCACCACGACGGCGTCGTAGACTTCGCCCTTCTTGACCTTGCCGCGCGGAATCGCATCCTTCACGGTGACCTTGATGATGTCGCCGATGTGGGCATAACGGCGCTTGGAACCACCCAGCACCTTGATGCACATCAGTTCCTTCGCACCGGAATTGTCCGCGGCGTCAAGGTAGCTCTGCATCTGGATCATGATTCAGACTCCTTATTCAGCCGCACGCGTGATGACTTCCACCACGCGCCAGTTCTTGGTCTTGGACATCGGAGCAATTTCGGTCACGCGCACGACATCGCCTTCCTTGCAGGCGTTGTCGGCGTCATGGGCGTGCAGCTTGGTCGAGCGCTTGATGTACTTGCCGTACAGTGCGTGCTTGACCTGGCGCTCGACCAGGATGGTGACCGTCTTGTCCATCTTGTTGCTGACGACACGGCCTTCGACCGTGCGCAGCGTCTTCTTTTCAGTATTGTCGCTCATAGCGGCCATCCTTACTTGGTGCTGCCGAGCAGGGTCTTGACGCGAGCAATCTCGCGACGGACCCGGCGGATATCGTGGGTCTTCGGCAGCTGCCCGGTGACCTGCTGCATGCGGACAGAGAACTGTTCCTTACGCAGGTCGATCAGGTGGGCTTTCAGTTCGTCAGCCGACTTTTCACGGAGTTGTTTGAGGTCCATCAGCGCACCGTCCGGGTTACGAAAGTGGTGGTGACCGAGAGCTTGGCGGCGGCCAGGCGGAACGCCTCGCGTGCCACTTCTTCGGAGACACCCTCGATTTCATAGATCATGCGACCGGGCTGGATCTGGGCTACCCAGTATTCCACGTTGCCCTTACCCGAACCCATTCGAACTTCGATGGGCTTCTTGGTGATGGGCTTGTCGGGGAACACACGGATCCACATCTTGCCACCGCGCTTGACGTAGCGGCTGATCGAGCGGCGGGCCGCTTCGATCTGACGCGCGGTCAGCTGACCGTGGGCGGTTGCCTTGAGACCGTATTCGCCGAAGCTGACAGCGTTGGCGCTCCAGCTCAGACCGTCGTTACGGCCCTTGTGTACCTTGCGGTATTTGGTTCGCTTGGGTTGCAACATTGCCGTTACCTCGCTTCACGAGCCGGGCGCTGACGGTCACCGCGGTCGCCGCGATCATGACGATCGTTGCGCGACGGGGTGTCGTCCTGCTTTTCCTGGCCAACCTGGGAGAAATCGAAGACCTCGCCCTTGTAGATCCAGACCTTGATGCCGATGATGCCGTAGGTCGTCTTGGCTTCAGCGAAGCCATAGTCGATGTCGGCACGCAGCGTGTGCAGCGGCACGCGGCCTTCGCGGTACCACTCCGAACGGGCGATTTCCGCACCGTTGAGGCGGCCACCGACGTTGACCTTGATGCCCAGGGCACCCAGGCGCATCGCGTTGCCGACCGAACGCTTCATCGCGCGGCGGAACATGATGCGACGCTCCAGCTGCTGCGCGATCGACTCGGCAACCAGCTGTGCGTCCAGCTCGGGCTTGCGCACTTCGGTGACGTTGATGTGCGCCGGAACGCCCATCATCTCGCTCACTTCCTTGCGCAGCTTCTCGATGTCCTCACCACGCTTGCCGATCACCACGCCCGGACGGGCGGTGTGGATCGTCACGCGCGCGGTCTTGGCCGGACGCTCGATCAGGATCTTGCTGATGCCGGCCTGAGCCAGCTTCTTGCGCAGCATGTCGCGCACTTTGAGGTCGGCTGCCAGGTAACCAGCGAACTCGGCCTTGTTGGCGTACCACTTGGAGTTCCAGTCCTTGGCGATACCGAGGCGGATACCAATCGGATGAACTTTATGACCCATGGTCTTTTCCTTTCCGCTTACTTGCCGGCGCCCACAACCACAGTGATGTGGCTGGTGCGCTTGAGGATGCGGGTACCGCGGCCTTTCGCCCGCGCCATGAAACGCTTCAGGGTCGGACCTTCATCTACCATGATGGTCTGGACCTTCAGCTCGTCGACGTCAGCGCCCTGGTTGTTCTCGGCATTGGCAATTGCCGACTCCACCACCTTCTTGATCAGGTGGGCAGCCTTCTTGTCCGAGAACTTCAACAGGTTCACCGCACGCTCGGCCGGCAGACCGCGCACCTGGTCAGCGACCAGACGTGCCTTCTGCGGGGAGATGCGCGCAGTGCGCAGGATGGCTTTCGCTTCCATTGTCATCTCTCCTTACTTGCCCGACTTCTTGTCACCACCGTGACCCTTGAAGGTCCGGGTGATGGCAAACTCGCCGAGCTTGTGGCCGACCATGTTCTCGTTGACGAGAACCGGGATGTGGTTTTTGCCGTTATGCACAGCAATGGTGACGCCTACCATTTCCGGCAGGATCATCGAACGACGCGACCAGGTCTTGACCGGACGCTTGCTACCCGCAGCGGCAGCCACCTTAGCAACCAGGTGGTGATCGACAAACGGGCCCTTCTTGAGTGAACGTGCCATGGTCGATTAGCCCCTACGATCGCGGACGATGAACTGCTGAGTGCGCTTGTTATGGCGCGTCTTGTAACCCTTGGTCGGGACACCCCACGGGGTGACCGGATGCGGGTTACCCTGGCCGGCCTTGGCCTCACCACCACCGTGCGGGTGGTCAACCGGGTTCATGGCAGCACCACGAACGGTCGGGCGGACGCCGCGCCAACGCTTGGCACCGGCCTTACCCAGCTTTTCCAGGTTGTGCTCGTCGTTACCGACTTCGCCGATGGTGGCGCAGCACTCGATCGGCACCTTGCGCATTTCACCCGAGCGCAGGCGCAGGGTGGCGTAGATGCCTTCACGTGCGACCAGCTGCACGGCAGCGCCGGCGGCGCGGGCGATCTGGGCACCCTTGCCCGGCTTCAGTTCGATGCCGTGGATGGTGGTACCGACCGGGATGTTGCGCAGCGGCAGAGTGTTGCCCGCCTTGATCGGGGCGTCCGAACCTGCGATCACCTGATCACCGGCCTTCAGACCCTTCGGGGCGATGATGTAGCGACGCTCGCCGTCGACGTAGCACAGCAGGGCGATGTGGGCGGTGCGGTTCGGATCGTATTCGATGCGTTCCACGCGCGCCGGGATGCCCAGCTTGTTGCGCTTGAAGTCGATGATGCGGTAGTGCTGCTTGGCGCCACCACCGACGTGACGCACGGTGATGCGGCCGTGGTGGTTACGACCACCGGAGCGGCTCTGCGACTCGACCAGGGCAGCGTGCGGAGCACCCTTGTGCAGGTCGGGAGTGACCACGCGCACGGCCGAACGGCGGCCGGGGGAAGTGGGCTTGAATTTCATCAATGGCATGGGATGTACCTCAGGCCTTGGCCGTTACATCGATCGACTGGCCATCGGCCAGACGAACGTACGCCTTGCGCCAGTCGCCGCGGCGGCCAGCACGGTTACGGAAGGACTTGTTCTTGCCCTTGACGTTGACCACGTTGACGGCCTCGACCTTGACGTCGAACAGCTGCTCGACCGCGGCCTTTACATCGGCCTTGGTGGCTTCGTTCGAGACTTCGAAGACATACTGGTTGGAGAGTTCCTGCAGGCGCGCGGTCTTTTCGGAGACACGCGGGGCACGCAGCACGCTGAAGATTTTTTCGTTGCTGTTCATGCCAGCCACTCCTCGACCTTCTTGACCGCGTCAGCGGTGATGACGACCGTGTCGGCACCGACCAGCGACACCGGGTCCAGACCCTGCACGTCACGCACTTCCACGTAGGGAACGTTGCGGGCCGACAGGTACAGGTGCTCGGAGGCTTCTTCAGTGACGATCAGCGGGCGCTTGCCCACTTCCAGGCCGGCCAGCTTGGCGATCAGACCCTTCGTGCTGGTCGCTTCGACGTCGAAGGACTCCACGATGGTCAGACGGCCCTGACGGTTCAGCTCGGACAGGATCGCGCACATGGCGGCACGGTACTGCTTACGATTGACCTTCTGCTCGAAGCTGCGCGGCTTGGCCGCGAAGGTGACACCACCGCCGACGAAGATCGGAGCCGTCAGTGCGCCATGACGCGCGCCGCCGCCCTTCTGCTTCTTCGACTTCTTGGTGGTACCAGCCACTTCGGAGCGAGTCTTCTGTGCCTTGGTGCCGGCGCGACCGGCGTTGCGGTAAGCAACGACGACCTGGTGGACCAGATCTTCGCTGAAATCGCGACCGAACACGGCGTCGGAGACCGAGACCTTGTTGTTGCTACCCGTGATAACGAGTTCCATCGTCATCTCTCCTTATGCCTTGCTCGCCGGACGGACGATCACATCGCCACCCGCCGCGCCAGGAACGGCGCCGCGAACTGCGATCAGACCGCGCTCGACGTCGACCTTGACCACTTCCAGGTTCTGCGTGCTCTGCTGCACGGCGCCCATGTGGCCCGACATCTTCTTGCCCGGGAAAACGCGACCCGGGGTCTGGCGCTGACCCAGCGAACCCGGCGCGCGATGCGACAGCGAGTTACCGTGGGTTGCATCGCCCATACGGAAGTTGTAGCGCTTGATGGTGCCCTGGAAACCCTTACCCTTGGTGACACCCTGGACGTCGACGATCTGGCCGACTTCAAAGATGTCCGCCTTGACTTCGCCGCCGACGGCGAAATCGCCGAGCTGCGAATCTTCAACGCGGAACTCCCACAGGCCACGACCCGCTTCCACCTTCGCCTTGGCGAAGTGGCCGGCTTCCGGCTTGTTGACCAGGGCAGCGCGACGCGCGCCGACGGTCACCTGCACGGCGCTGTAGCCGTCGGTTTCGACGGTCTTGACCTGCGCGATGCGGTTCGGGGTTGCTTCAATCAAGGTCACCGGGATGGACCGGCCATCTTCGGTGAAAACGCGGCTCATGCCAGCCTTGCGGCCCACGAAGCCCAACGAATACTTCTTCGTCATGGTCGTAGTCCTCAGGTCAGCTTGATCTGAACGTCGACGCCGGCAGCCAGTTCGAGCTTCATCAGCGCGTCCACGGTCTTGTCGTTGGGGTCGACGATATCGAGCACGCGCTTGTGCGTGCGGGTCTCGTACTGGTCACGCGCGTCCTTGTCGACGTGCGGGGAGACGAGGATGGTGTAACGCTCGATCTTGGTCGGCAGCGGGATCGGGCCACGCACTTGCGCGCCGGTCCGCTTGGCCGTTTCAACGATCTCGCTGGCCGAACGGTCGATCAGACGATGATCGAACGCTTTCAGCCGGATACGGATCTTTTGGTCCGCCATGACGGTGATTCCTTCGTTAAAAGAGCGACGAGCAAGGCCTCTGGGTTGCCTTGCCCCATGAAAATCCTGAATAAAGACAGCCCGCAATCCTGTGGGCCGACAAGGTCAATCCATGGACCCCAAAACAACAGGCAGACCAGTTTCCCGGCCTGCCCAGACGTGGAAGCATAATGGCACGCAAGGCAGCTGTCAACAGTTGCCTGTTGACGCCGCCTGAATGGCATTGACCGTTCCTGGTCCGGGGAACACAAGGCACATCCTGTGCCTGCTTTCCCATTTAAAACGCCCCGATGCCCTACCCAGGCAACATCGGGGCGCCGATTCTAGCAGATTACGCGATGATCTTCGAGACCACGCCGGCGCCGACGGTACGACCACCTTCACGGATTGCGAAGCGCAGGCCTTCGTCCATTGCCACCGGGTTGATCAGCTCGACAACCATCTTCACGTTGTCGCCCGGCATCACCATCTCGACGCCTTCCGGCAGGTTGGCCTTACCGGTGATGTCGGTGGTGCGGAAGTAGAACTGCGGGCGGTAGCCGTTGAAGAACGGGGTGTGACGGCCGCCCTCGTCCTTCGACAGCACGTACACTTCGCCTTCGAAGGTGGTGTGCGGCTTGATCGTGCCCGGCTTGGCCAGCACCTGGCCACGCTCGACGTCGTCACGCTTGGTGCCGCGCAGCAGCAGACCGGCGTTGTCGCCTGCCTGGCCCTGGTCCAGCAGCTTGCGGAACATTTCCACGCCGGTGACGGTGGTCTTCTGCACCGGACGGATGCCGACGATCTCGATTTCCTCGCCGACCTTGATCACGCCGCGCTCGATACGACCGGTCACCACGGTGCCGCGGCCCGAGATCGAGAACACGTCTTCCACCGGCATCAGGAACGGCTTGTCGACCGCACGCTCCGGCTCCGGGATCCAGCTGTCGAGCGCGTCGACCAGCTTGATGATCGCCGGCACGCCGATGTCGCTCTGGTCGCCTTCCAGCGCCAGACGAGCCGAACCGGCGATGATCGGGGTGTCGTCGCCCGGGAAGTCGTACTTGCTCAGCAGTTCGCGCACTTCCATTTCGACCAGCTCGAGCAGCTCGGCATCGTCAACCATGTCGGCCTTGTTCAGGAACACGACGATGTACGGCACGCCGACCTGACGCGACAGCAGGATGTGCTCGCGGGTCTGCGGCATCGGGCCGTCAGCAGCCGAGCAGACCAGGATCGCGCCGTCCATCTGCGCAGCACCGGTGATCATGTTCTTGACGTAGTCGGCGTGGCCGGGGCAGTCAACGTGAGCGTAGTGGCGGCTGGCGGATTCGTATTCGACGTGAGCGGTCGAAATCGTGATGCCGCGGGCCTTCTCTTCCGGCGCGGCGTCGATGGCGTCGTAGCCCTTGAACTCGCCACCGAAGCGCTCGGCACCGATCTTGGTCAGTGCAGCGGTCAGCGTGGTCTTGCCGTGGTCGACGTGACCGATGGTGCCGACGTTGACGTGCGGCTTGGTGCGCTCGAACTTACCCTTTGCCATTGTTATCTACCTTTATTCAAAAAAGTTGGGGAGGACCTGAGCTTGCGCTCAGGCCTTCTTCATGACCGCTTCGGCGATGTTGTTCGGCGCCGGCTCGTAGTGGTCGAACTCCATGGTGAAGGTGGCGCGGCCCTGGGTCTGCGAACGCAGCGCCGTGGCGTAGCCGAACATTTCACCCAGCGGGATCATCGCATTGATGATGCTCGCCGAACCGTCACCGGTGGTATCAGAACCCTGCAGAACGCCGCGACGACGGCTGACGTCGCCCATCACGTCACCCTGATAGTCTTCCGGGGTAACGATTTCGACCTTCATGATCGGCTCCAGCAACACCGGCTTGGCCTTCGAGAAGCCCTGCTTGAAGGCCATCGACGAAGCCAGCTTGAACGCCATTTCCGACGAGTCAACGTCGTGGTACGAACCGAAGACGAGCTTGACCTTCACGTCCACCACCGGGAAGCCGGCCAGCGGGCCGCTGGTGATGGTTTCGCGCAGACCCTTTTCCACCGACGGAATGAATTCCTTCGGAATGACACCACCGGTGATGTCATTGATGAACAGGAAGTCATCCTTGATCTGGGCGGCCAGCTTCTCGTCAGCGCGGTCTTCAGCGGTGATCGGCGACAGCTCGATCACGACGTGACCGTACTGACCCTTACCACCGGACTGCTTGGCGTGCTTGTAGTCCGACTTGACGTCGGCCATGGTGATGGTTTCGCGGTAGGCCACCTGCGGCGCGCCGACGTTGGCTTCAACGTTGAATTCGCGCTTGAGGCGGTCAACGATGATGTCCAGGTGCAGCTCGCCCATGCCCGAGATGATGGTCTGGCCGGACTCCTCGTCGGTCTTGACGCGGAACGACGGATCTTCCTGGGCCAGACGACCCAGTGCCAGACCCATCTTTTCCTGGTCGGACTTGGTCTTCGGCTCGACGGCCATCGAGATCACCGGTTCCGGGAACGTCATGCGCTCCAGGATGATCGGGGCATCGACAGCGCACAGGGTGTCACCGGTCGTGGTGTCCTTCAGGCCCACGGCAGCGGCGATGTCACCGGCCAGAACTTCCTTGATTTCCTCGCGGTTGTTCGAGTGCATCTGCAGGATGCGGCCGATGCGCTCCTTCTTGCCCTTCACCGAGTTCAGCACGGTGTCGCCACCGTTCAGGGTGCCCGAGTAGACGCGGAAGAACGTCAGCGCGCCGACGAACGGGTCGGTGATGATCTTGAAGGCCAGCGACGAGAACGGAGCCTTGTCGTCGGACTTGCGGGTCATCGCCTTGGTGTCGTCGTCCACGTCGGTACCATTGACGTCCGGCACGTCGACCGGCGACGGCAGCAGCTGGATCACGCCGTCGAGCATGGCCTGCACGCCCTTGTTCTTGAACGCCGAACCGCAGTACATCGGGACGATTTCGGTGGCCAGGGTACGGGTGCGCAGTGCATTGATGATTTCAGCCTCGGCCAGCTCTTCGCCGCCCAGGTACTTTTCCATCAGCTCTTCGCTGGCTTCAGCCGCGGTCTCGATCATGAAGGTGCGCGCCTCTTCAGCAGCGTCCTTCAGCTCGGCCGGGATTTCGCCGTACTCGAACTTCATGCCCTGCGAGGCTTCATCCCAATGGATGGCCTTCATCTTGAGCAGATCGACGACGCCCTTGAAGTTTTCCTCGGCACCGATCGGCAGCTGCATCGGCACCGCGACGGCGCCGAGCTTGGCCTTCAGCTGGCCCACGACCTTGGAGAAGTTGGCACCGGTGCGGTCCATCTTGTTGACGAACGCGATGCGCGGCACCTTGTACTTGTTGGCCTGGCGCCACACGGTTTCCGACTGCGGCTGCACGCCACCGACGGCGCACAGCACGAACACGGCACCGTCGAGCACGCGCAGCGAGCGTTCGACTTCGATGGTGAAGTCAACGTGCCCGGGGGTATCGATGATGTTGAAACGGTGCTCCGGCAGGGACTTGTCCATGCCCTTCCAGAACGCGGTGGTCGCAGCGGACTGGATCGTGATGCCACGCTCCTGCTCCTGCTCCATCCAGTCCATGGTTGCAGCGCCGTCGTGCACTTCACCGATCTTGTGGCTCTTGCCGGTGTAGAACAGGATGCGCTCGGACGTGGTGGTCTTGCCGGCATCGATGTGAGCCATGATGCCGAAGTTACGGTAACGCTCGATGGGAGTGGTGCGGGCCACGGGAGCCTCTCGATTTCTTGGATTTCGGATGGCCGAACGCCGCCTTGCGGCGGCCTTCGGGTTGGCGCAGCCCTTCTGGGGCCGCGAGGCAGCACCAGCAATGGTGCTGCCCTGCCTGTTTTACAAGGCCGTAAAACTTACCAGCGGTAGTGCGCGAAGGCCTTGTTGGCTTCGGCCATACGGTGGGTTTCTTCACGCTTCTTGATCGCGCCGCCACGGTTTTCCGAGGCATCGATCAGTTCGGCGGCCAGCTTCTTCGGCATGGAGTTCTCACCACGCTTGCGCGCGGAGTCGATCAGCCAGCGCATGGCCAGCGCCATCTTGCGCGAGGAACGCACTTCGACCGGCACCTGGTAGGTGGCACCGCCGACGCGACGCGACTTGACTTCGACCGCCGGAGCGACATTGTCCAGCGCCTTCTGCACCAGCTCGATGGAGTTGCCGTTCTTCTCGGAGATGACGTCCATCGCACCGTAGACGATCTTCTCGGCCACGGACTTCTTGCCGCTCTGCATCACCATGTTGATGAAGCGGGCGATGGTTTCACTTCCGTGCTTCGGATCGGGCAGGACGGAACGCTGCGGAGTATTACCCTTACGCGACATGTGCTCTCTCCTTATGCCTTCGGACGCTTGGCGCCGTACTTCGAACGGGCCTGGCGACGCTTGGCGACGCCGGCGGCATCGAGCGAGCCACGAACGGTGTGGTAACGCACACCCGGCAGATCCTTGACGCGGCCGCCACGGATCAGGACCACGGAGTGCTCCTGCAGGTTGTGGCCTTCACCACCGATATAGGAGATCACCTCTTCCTGGTTGGTCAGGCGAACCTTGGCAACCTTGCGCAGAGCCGAGTTCGGCTTCTTCGGAGTGGTGGTGTAAACGCGCGTGCAGACGCCACGGCGCTGCGGGCACTTGTCGAGCGCCGGCGAGGCACTCTTATAGGTGGTAGCTTGCCGCGGCTTGCGGACCAGCTGGTTGATCGTCGCCATCAGTAGGTTCTTCTGATTGGTGGCCAGGAACTGGCCAGAGATGCGGAAATGTTAAAGCAGGCCAAATTTCTGGCCTGCTGAGACAGACGATTGTAGCAACCTGTCAGAAACGCGGTCAACTGCGTCCTGTCAAGCCCATCCCTGATCCCGGGACGTTACAGGGGGGCCTCCATGTACCCCGTTCAGGTTCAGCATTGAATGCCGCAAGCGGCAGACCCGGCTGTTACAGCCAGACTGGACGACCTGCATCGCCCTGCCCTTTCTTCTCCGGTCGGACATGGCCCGACCGGTGCAGCAAAGGTGGGTCCGACCGGGCGGCCGGACCCCGTACCTCATTCTTCGCCCGAGGCCTGTTCGGCTTCGACTTCCACCGCCGGGGCTTCCACCGCGACCGGCGTGCCGGCCAGGGTCTGCAGCTCCGAGTCGGTCAGGCCCGTGGCGCCACGACGGCGCTGGCTGTGGTAGGTCAGACCGGTACCGGCCGGAATCAGACGGCCGACGATGACATTTTCCTTCAGGCCGCGCAGATTGTCCTTGGTGCCGCGGACGGCAGCCTCGGTCAGCACGCGGGTGGTCTCCTGGAAGGACGCTGCCGAGATGAACGACTCGGTGGCCAGCGACGCCTTGGTGATGCCCAGCAGGACCGGATCGAAGCGGGCCGGCAGTTCATTGCGGGTACCGAGGCGTGCATTCTCCTCGATTACACGCTGACGTTCCACCTGCTCACCATTCAGGAACTTGCTGTTGCCCTGGTCGGTGATTTCAACCTTGCGCAGCATCTGACGGGTGATGACCTCGATGTGCTTGTCGTTGATCTTCACGCCCTGCAGGCGGTACACGTCCTGGATTTCCTTGACCAGGTAAGCCGCCAGCGGCTCGACACCCAGCAGACGCAGGATGTCCTGCGGGCTCGGCTCGCCGTCCACGATGGTTTCGCCCTTGGTGACGTGCTCGCCTTCGAACACGATCACCTGGCGATACTTCGGAATCAGCTCTTCGTGCTCCGAACCATCGGTGTCCTTGATGATCAGGCGCTGCTTGCCCTTGGTGTCCTTGCCGAAGCTGATGATGCCCGAACGTTCGGCCAGCACTGCCGGATCCTTCGGCTTGCGGGCTTCGAACAGATCGGCCACGCGCGGCAGACCACCGGTGATGTCGCGGGTCTTGGACGCCTCCTGCGGAATCTTGGCAACCACGTCGCCCACGCCCACCGGCGCGCCGTCCTGCAGGTTGACGATCGAGCGCGGCGGCAGCAGGTACTGCGCCGGCAGATCGGTGCCCGGGATGGACAGGTCGTTGCCCTTGGCGTCGACGATGCGCACGATCGGGCGCAGGTCCTTGGCCTGGGTACCACGGCGCTTCGGGTCGGTGATTTCGCGCGACGCCAGACCGGTCAGTTCGTCGGTCTTTTCGATGACGGTCACACCGTCGACGAAGTCGATGAAGCGCACGAAACCGGCCACTTCCGAGACGATCGGGTGGTTGTGCGGATCCCAGTTCGCCACCGTCTGGCCAGCCTTGACGGCTTCGCTGTCCTTGGAGGTGATGGTGGCACCGTAGGGCAGCTTGTAACGCTCACGCTCACGGCCGTGGGCATCGAGCACCGAGATTTCGCCCGAGCGCGACACCGCCACCAGCGAGCCGTTGGCGTGCTCGACCGACTTGAGGTTGTTGAACTTCACCGAACCGGTGGTCTTGACCGTGATGTTATCCACGGCAGCCGCACGCGATGCCGCACCACCGATGTGGAACGTACGCATGGTGAGCTGGGTACCCGGCTCACCGATGGACTGGGCAGCGATGACGCCGACCGCTTCACCGATGTTGACCAGGTGGCCACGGGCCAGATCGCGGCCGTAGCAGCGGGCGCAGACACCGAAGGCCGACTCGCAGGAGATCGTCGAGCGGACCTTGATGGTCTGCACGCCGGCTTCTTCCAGCTTCGCCACCCAGGCTTCGTCCAGCAGCGTGTTGCGGGTGACGATCGGATCCTCGTCGTTGCCCGGCAGGAACACGTCCTCGGCCACGACGCGGCCCAGCACGCGGTCCTTCAACGGCTCGACAACGTCGCCGCCTTCCACGATCGGGGTCATGATCAGACCTTCGGTGGTACCGCAATCCACCTCGGTGATCACCACGTCCTGCGCCACGTCGACCAGACGACGGGTCAGGTAACCCGAGTTGGCGGTCTTCAGCGCGGTATCGGCCAGACCCTTACGGGCACCGTGGGTGGAGTTGAAGTACTCCTGCACGTTCAGGCCTTCGCGGAAGTTCGCCTTGATCGGCGTCTCGATGATCGAGCCATCCGGACGGGCCATCAGGCCACGCATGCCGGCCAGCTGACGGATCTGCGCCTGCGAACCACGCGCACCCGAGTCGGCCATGATGTACAGCGAGTTCATCGACTTCTGGTCGATGGTCTCACCCTTGGCGTTGAGCACCTTCTCGGTACCGATGGTGTCCATCATCGCCTTGGCGATGCGCTCATTGGTGCGCGACCAGATGTCGACCACCTTGTTGTAGCGCTCACCGGCGGTGACCAGACCCGACTGGTACTGCTCCTGGATTTCCAGCACTTCGGCTTCGGCCTCGGTGAGGATGCCCTTCTTCTCGTCCGGGATCAGCATGTCGTCGATGCCGATCGAAACGCCGGCACGGGTCGCGTAGGCAAAGCCGGTGTACATCAGCTTGTCGGCGAACACCACGGTGTCCTTCAGGCCCAGCTGACGGTAGCTGGAGTTGATCAGACGGCTGATGTTCTTCTTGGTCAGCTCGGTGTTGGCCAGCGCGAACGGCAGGCCTTCGGGCAGGATTTCAGCCAGCAGCGCACGCCCGATCGTGGTGTCCACGATCGAGTTGCGCGACTGCTTGTTGCCGTCCTCGTCGGTCACCACCTCGGTGATGCGGACCTTGACGCGCGCGTGCAGTTCCACCACGCGGTTGTCGTAGGCGCGCTTGACCTCGGCGATGTTGGCGAAGGCCATGCCCTCGCCCTTCTTGTTCTCCAGCGAGCGGGTCATGTAGTACAGACCCAGCACCACGTCCTGCGACGGCACGATGATCGGCTCGCCGTTGGCCGGCGACAGGATGTTGTTGGTGGACATCATCAGCGCACGCGCTTCCAGCTGGGCTTCCAGCGAGAGCGGCACGTGGACGGCCATCTGGTCACCGTCGAAGTCGGCGTTGAACGCGGTGCAGACCAGCGGGTGCAGCTGGATGGCCTTGCCTTCGATCAGCACCGGCTCGAACGCCTGGATGCCCAGACGGTGCAGGGTCGGCGCACGGTTCAGCATCACCGGATGCTCGCGGATCACCTCTTCCAGGATGTCCCAGACTTCGGCTTCTTCGCGCTCGACCAGCTTCTTGGCGGCCTTGATGGTGGTGGCCAGGCCGCGACGCTGCAGCTTGGCGAAGACGAACGGCTTGAACAGCTCCAGCGCCATCTTCTTCGGCAGGCCGCACTGGTGCAGGCGCAGGTACGGACCGACCACGATGACCGAACGGCCCGAGTAGTCCACGCGCTTGCCGAGCAGGTTCTGGCGGAACCGACCCTGCTTGCCCTTGATCATGTCGGCCAGCGACTTCAGCGGGCGCTTGTTGGTGCCGGTGATGGCACGGCCGCGACGGCCGTTGTCCAGCAGCGCATCGACCGATTCCTGCAGCATGCGCTTTTCATTGCGCACGATGATGTCCGGCGCACTCAGTTCGAGCAGACGGCGCAGGCGGTTGTTGCGGTTGATGACGCGGCGGTACAGGTCGTTCAGGTCCGAGGTCGCGAAGCGGCCACCGTCCAGCGGCACCAGCGGACGCAGGTCCGGCGGCAGCACCGGCAGCACGGTCATCACCATCCACTCCGGACGGTTGCCCGACTCGAGGAAGGCCTCGATCAGCTTGATGCGCTTGGTCAGTCGCTTGAGCTTGGTTTCCGAACCGGTGGCGGCGATCTCCTCGCGCAGGCGGGTCATCTCCGACTGCAGGTCGATCGTGCGCAGCAGTTCGTAGACGGCCTCGGCGCCCATGGCGGCGTCGAAGTCATCCCCGTGTTCCTGACGGGCGGTCAGGTACTGCTCTTCGGTCAGCAGCTGGCGGCGCTCCAGGGCGGTCAGGCCCGGCTCGGTCACCACGTAGGCTTCGAAGTACAGCACGCGCTCGATGTCACGCAGCGTCATGTCCAGCATCAGGCCGATGCGCGACGGCAGCGACTTGAGGAACCAGATGTGCGCGACCGGCGATGCCAGGTCGATGTGGCCCATGCGCTCGCGGCGCACCTTGGCCAGGGTCACTTCGGTACCGCACTTCTCGCAGACCACGCCGCGGTGCTTCATGCGCTTGTACTTGCCGCACAGGCACTCGTAGTCCTTGACCGGCCCGAAGATGGCGGCGCAGAACAGGCCGTCGCGTTCCGGCTTGAAGGTACGGTAGTTGATGGTTTCCGGCTTCTTCACTTCGCCGAAGGACCACGAGCGGATCAGGTCCGGCGAGGCCAGCGCGATCTTGATCGCGTCGAAGTCCAGCGTCTGGCGCTGCTGGTTGAAGAGGTTGAGCAGGTCTTTCATGGTGTTCTCCAGAAGGAGGAATGCTTTGTCGATGGGCTGTCGGTCAACGGTCCGGCAGCGCGGCGGCGAAGCCGCCGCGCCGGCACGGATCAGTTGTCTTCCAGTTCCATGTTGATGGCCAGCGAACGGATTTCCTTCACCAGCACGTTGAAGGATTCCGGCATGCCGGCAACCATCTCGTGCTCACCGTCGACGATGTTCTTGTACATCTGGTTACGGCCCTGCACGTCATCGGACTTCACCGTCAGCATTTCCTGCAGGGTGTAGGCCGCGCCGTAGGCTTCCAGTGCCCAGACTTCCATTTCACCGAAGCGCTGGCCGCCGAACTGCGCCTTGCCGCCCAGCGGCTGCTGGGTGACGAGCGAGTACGGACCGGTCGAGCGCGCGTGCATCTTGTCGTCGACCAGGTGGTTCAGCTTCAGGTAGTGCATGTAACCGACCGTGGTGTGGCGGTCGAAGGCTTCGCCGGTGCGGCCGTCATACAGCTGGGTCTGACCACTGCTCGGCAGGTCGGCCAGTTCCAGCATGCGCTTGATTTCCGCTTCGGTGGCGCCGTCGAACACCGGGGTGGCCATCGGCACGCCGTCGGTGAGGTTACGTGCCAGACGCAGCAGCTCCTCGTCACTGAACTGCGACAGGTCGACACGGTTGGCCACGTTGGTGTCGTCGTGGTTGTAGATGTCGTCCAGGAACCTGCGCAGGTCGGCAACCGCAGCCTGGGCTTCCATCATCGCCTGGATCTTGCGACCCAGACCCTTGGCCGCCCAGCCCAGGTGCACTTCCAGAATCTGGCCGATGTTCATACGCGAAGGCACGCCCAGCGGGTTCAGCACGATGTCGACAGTCTCGCCCGATGCCATGTACGGCATGTCCTCGACCGGCACCACGTTGGAGACCACACCCTTGTTGCCGTGGCGGCCTGCCATCTTGTCGCCCGGCTGGATGCGGCGCTTGACCGCCATGAACACCTTGACCATCTTCAGCACGCCCGGGGCGAGGTCGTCGCCGGCGGTGATCTTGCCGCGCTTGTCGGCGAAGCGACGCTCGAATTCCTTCTCGTGCGCCTGGATCTGCTTCTGCGCGCGCTCGATGGCTTCGGCAGCGTCCTCGTCCTTCATGCGCAGCACGAACCAGTCAGCCTTCTTCAGACCGTCCAGGTAGGCGTCACTGATGACGTCGCCCTTCTTCAGGCCGGCGCCGCCGTTGACCACCTTGCCCACGATCTGCGAACGCAGACGCATGTAGATGGCCGCTTCCAGGATGCGGAACTGGTCGTCGAAGTCCTTCTTGACGCGCTTGATCTCCGATTCCTCGATCTGGCGCGCACGCTTGTCCTTCTCGATGCCGTCGCGGGTGAAGACCTGCACGTCGATGACGGTGCCGTCCATGCCCGGCGGCACGCGCAGCGAGCTGTCCTTCACGTCCGAAGCCTTCTCGCCGAAGATCGCGCGCAGCAGCTTCTCTTCCGGGGTCAGCTGGCTTTCGCCCTTCGGGGTGACCTTGCCGACCAGGATGTCACCGGCACGCACTTCGGCGCCGATGTACACCACGCCGCTCTCGTCCAGACGGTTCAGCGCCTGCTCGGAAACGTTCGGGATATCGGCGGAGATTTCCTCCGGCCCCAGCTTGGTGTCACGCGCGACGCAGGTCAGTTCCTCGATGTGGATCGTGGTGTATCGATCCTCTTCCACCACGCGCTCGGAGAGCAGGATGGAGTCTTCGAAGTTGTAGCCGTTCCACGGCATGAACGCGATCAGCATGTTCTGGCCCAGGGCCAGCTCGCCGATGTCGGTGGACGGACCGTCGGCCAGCACGTCGCCGCGGGCGATGACATCACCCACCTGGACCAGCGGACGCTGGTTGATGCAGGTGTTCTGGTTCGAGCGGGTGTACTTGACCAGGTTGTAGATGTCCACGCCGGCGTCGGTTGCGCCGATGATTTCTTCTTCGTTGACCTTGACCACGATGCGCGCAGCGTCGATCTGCACGATCTCGCCACCACGACGGGCGTTGACGGTCACACCGGAGTCGCGGGCCACGGCGCGTTCGATACCGGTACCCACCAGCGGCTTCTGCGCACGCAGCGTCGGCACGGCCTGGCGCTGCATGTTGGCGCCCATCAGTGCACGGTTGGCGTCATCGTGCTCCAGGAACGGCACCAGTGCCGCTGCGATGGACACGGTCTGCATCGGCGAGACGTCCATGAAGTGGACCTCCGCCGGCGGCTTCAGCAGCGACTCGCCCTGGAAGCGGCAAGGCACGAACTGCTCGGTGAGCACGCTGTTGGCATCGGTCAGGGCATTGGCCTGGGCGATGACGTACTCGTTTTCTTCGATGGCCGACAGGAACTCGACTTCATCATGGACCTTGCCGTCCACGACCTTGCGGTACGGCGTCTCGAGGAAGCCGTACTGGTTGGTGCGGGCGTACACGGCCAGCGAGTTGATCAGGCCGATGTTCGGGCCTTCCGGCGTTTCGATGGTGCAGACGCGGCCGTAATGGGTCGGATGCACGTCGCGCACTTCGAAGCCGGCGCGCTCGCGGGTCAGACCGCCCGGGCCCAGTGCGGAGACACGACGCTTGTGCGTGACTTCCGACAGCGGGTTGTTCTGGTCCATGAACTGCGACAGCTGCGAGGAGCCGAAGAACTCCTTGATGGCGGCAGCAACCGGCTTGGCGTTGATCAGTTCCTGCGGGGTCAGGCCTTCGGACTCGGCCATCGACAGGCGCTCCTTGACCGCGCGCTCGACGCGGACCAGGCCCACGCGGAACACGTTCTCGGCCATTTCACCGACCGAGCGCACGCGACGGTTGCCCAGGTGATCGATGTCATCGACCACGCCGCGACCATTGCGGATCTCGGTCAGAACCTTGATCACGTCCAGGATGTCGGACGACTCGCCGTGCGCGGCAACCAGACGCTTGGACTCTTCGTCGTTGCGCTCGCCGTAGTACTTGCGGTCGTACAGCACGGCTTCACCGGTGACTTCCTTGCGGCCGACACGACGGTTGAACTTCATGCGGCCGACCGTGGACAGGTCGTAGCGCTCGAAGGTGAAGAACAGATTGTGGAACAGGTTCTGCGCGGCATCCTTGGTCGGCGGCTCGCCCGGACGCATCATGCGGTAGATCTCGACCAGCGCTTCGAGCTGGGTCTTGGTCGGGTCGATGCGCAGGGTGTTGGACAGGTACGGGCCACGATCCAGATCGTTCACCCACAGCGTGCCCACCGCATCGACGCCGGCCTTGCGGAAGTTCTGCAGCTGCTCGTCGGTGATCTCGTCGTTGGCCTGCGCCAGCAGTTCGCCGGTCGAGGCGTCGACCACGTCGTGCGACAGGATGCGACCGACCAGGTAGTCGTCCGGCACGGCCAGTGCGGCGATGCCCGAGGCTTCCAGCTGCTTGACGTGGCGCGCGGTGATGCGCTTGCCGGCTTCCACGATGACCTTGTCACCGTCAGCCAGGTCGAAGCCCAGGGTTTCACCACGCAGACGCTCGGCGACCAGCTCCAGCTGCACGCCTTCGTCGGGATTGATGTGGAAGGTGTTGACCTCGAAGAACTCGGCCAGCATTTCCTCGTTGCTGTAGCCCAGGGCGCGCAGCAGGATCGACACCGGCAGCTTGCGGCGACGGTCGATACGGGTGAACAGCGCATCCTTCGGGTCGAACTCGAAGTCCAGCCAGGAGCCGCGGTACGGGATGATGCGGGCGCTGTACAGCAGCTTGCCCGAGCTGTGGGTCTTGCCACGGTCGTGGTCGAAGAACACACCCGGCGAGCGGTGCAGCTGCGAAACGATGACGCGCTCGGTACCGTTGACGATGAAGGTGCCGTTGTCGGTCATCAGCGGGATTTCGCCGAGGTAGACCTCCTGCTCCTTCACGTACTTGATGGCCTTGGTCGACGACTCACGGTCGTAGATCACCAGACGCACGGTCACGCGCAGCGGCGCGCCGTAGCTCATGCCGCGCTGGCGGCACTCGCGTTCGTCGAAGACCGGCTCGCCCAGCTTGTAGCCGACATATTCCAGGGCAGCATTGCCGCTGTAGCTGGCGATCGGGAAGACCGACTTCAGCGCTGCGTGCAGGCCGTGGTCCGTGCGCTTGGCCGGGTCGACATTTTCCTGCAGGAATTCACGGTAGGAATCCACCTGGATCGCGAGCAGGAACGGCACTTCGAGAATCGAGCGCTGCTTGCCGAAATCCTTGCGGATGCGCTTTTTTTCGGTGAACGAATAGGACGTCATGAGGTCTTCCACCTTGTTGTGCGGGGCGTGCGTCCACGACCCTGAAGGGAACTTGAAATTGTCAGTTGGAAGTCGCTGGTATTGCCGGCACCAGCACGCCTTCTCCCGCTACTTCCAACTGCCAACTCGTCTGCCTGCTCTGCCCTGCCGCCGCGCATGGCGCTGGCTGGCCGGGGGTTCACTGCAGCCCGCGTTGGGCTTTTTTCAACGTATTGCAACAACGACCAAAGGCCGGGGGCTTACGCCCCCAGCCTTGGCTGCACCGCCGTGATTCGATGGCGACGCAAGGGATCTGCTTACTTGACTTCGACAGTCGCGCCAGCAGCTTCCAGGTCCTTCTTCATCTTCTCGGCTTCGTCCTTCGAGGCGCCTTCCTTCAGCACGCCACCGGCTTCTGCCAGGTCCTTCGCTTCCTTCAGGCCCAGGCCGGTGATGGCGCGGACGGCCTTGATGACCTCGACCTTCTTGTCGCCGGCGGTCTTCAGGGTGACGGTGAACTCGGTCTGCTCTTCAACAGCAGCGGCCGGGCCAGCGGCAGCAGCCACGGCAACCGGAGCAGCGGCGGAGACGCCGAACTTCTCTTCGATGGCCTTGACCAGCTCCATCACTTCCATCAGGGACTTTTCGGCGATTGCTTCGACGATCTGGTCGTTGGTAAGGGACATGATTGATACCTTTGAATGATTTTCTGGGGTCAGGTTCCGTCAGGAACCACGGTAAGTCGAAACTCAGGCGGTCTCGGCGGCCGGTTCGGCAGCGTCGGCGGCGGCTTCGCCACCTTCCTGCTTCTCGCCGATGGCCTTGATGGCGCGGGCGAACATCGTGACCGGCTCGGTCAGGACGCGTGCCAGCATTGCCAGGGCCTGGTCGCGGGTCGGCAGCGAGGCCAACACGTCAACGTGGCTTGCCGGGAACACTTCGCCACCAATGGCGACGACCTTGGGCTGCAGCTTGTCGTTGCCCTTGGCGAATTCCTTGATCAGGCGACCGGCTGCGCCGGGCTCCTCAAGCGAGAACGCATACAGCAGCGGACCAACCAGCTTGTCCTGCGCGCATGCAAACTCGGTGCCTTCAACAGCACGCGAAGCCAGGGTGTTCTTGACAACCTTCAAGAAAACACCGGTTTCACGCGCCTGCTTGCGCATCGCGGTCATCTGGGAGACCGTGGTGCCAGCGTATTCGGCTGCGATCAAGGAGTGGGCCTTGGCGGCGACGTCTGCCAGCTCCGCGACTACTTCTTGCTTCTGGGACAGATTGAGAGCCATTGCACTCCTCCAATTGAACTCCGCTTACGGCTCCTGCCGTGTGCGGTCCTGTGCGGCGTCCTTCCTGGACGCCGGGAACATCAGGGTGATGTTCCGGGGGGTGGGCCGTTCCAGAACTGGAAGCGCGGGATAACCCGAACAGCGACTACCAGAAAAAACTCCAGAAGGGCACCATCTACGCAGGGTGATCCTCGCGGATCGATTAAGCGGCGATGACTGCTCCGGCGGCGACTCCTTGCCAGTTCGAGCGTCCCTGCCCGTCGCCGGTATGCCACGACCGCGCCTGCGGTCTTTGACGGCTACCACTGGCGATGTACGGCCAGCGATGCCTTCAAATGTGACGGACACGGCACCTGGGCGCCGTGCCCGCTTCAAGCCATTACTTCAGGTTCAGCGACGACTGGTCGACGGTGACGCCCGGGCCCATCGTCGAGGAGACCGAAACCTTCTGCAGGTAGGTGCCCTTCGAGGTGGCCGGCTTGGCCTTGACCAGGTCCAGCAGCAGTGCGGTCAGGTTCGACTTCAGCGCGTCTTCGGCGAAGTCGGCCTTGCCGATGGTGCAGTGGATGATGCCGGCCTTGTCGGTGCGGTAACGCACCTGGCCCGACTTGGCGTTCTTGACGGCTTCGCCCGGGTTGGCCGAGACGGTGCCGACCTTCGGGTTCGGCATCAGGCCGCGCGGGCCCAGCACGGTGCCCAGCTTGCCGACAACGCGCATGGCATCCGGGGTCGCGATGACCACGTCGTAGTTCAGATCGCCGGCCTGCATCTTCTCGGCCAGATCGTCCATGCCGACGGCTTCGGCGCCAGCTGCCAGGGCTTCGTCAGCCTTGGCACCGGCCGGAGCGAACACGGCAACGCGGACCGACTTGCCGGTACCGGCCGGCAGCACGGTGGAGCCACGGACCTGCTGGTCGGACTTCTTCGCGTCCACGCCCAGGCGCACGGCGACGTCGATCGACTCGACGAACTTGGCCTTGGCAGTGGTCTTCAGGATGTTGATTGCGTCCTCGAAGGCGTATGCCTTGCCCGGGACGACGGCGGCCTTCAGGGCCTTCTCACGCTTGGTCTGTGCCATCTTCTTAACCCTCCACCACGAGGCCCATGGAACGGGCAGAGCCAGCGATGGTACGCACGGCGGCGTCCAGATCGGCGGCAGTCAGATCCGGTTCCTTCGCCTTGGCGATCTCTTCCAGCTGCTTACGGGTGACCTTGCCGACCTTCTCGGTGTTCGGGCGCTTGGAGCCCGACGAGATGCCAGCAGCCTTCTTCAGCAGGGTGGTGGCCGGGGTGCTCTTGGTGATGAAGGTGAACGTACGGTCCGAGTAGGCCGTGATGATCACCGGAACCGGCAGACCCGGCTCGAGCTTCTGCGTGGCGGCATTGAAGGCCTTGCAGAATTCCATGATGTTCAGACCGCGCTGACCCAGCGCAGGACCGACCGGCGGCGAGGGGTTGGCCTGACCGGCCTTCACCTGCAGCTTGATGTAACCGACAACTTTCTTTGCCATGAGTATGCTCTCCGGGTGCTAGCGCCTTGCGACAACAGGCTCCCCATCGGACCGGGAATCACGCGTCCCGGCATCGCGTTTTTTAACAGAAGCGTGCCAGCGGGCTGACAGCAAGCCGCGCACTATACCAGCTTTTTTCGCCACGCGCCTGAAGGCCGGCATGAACGGACAAAACCGGGCGAGGCCCGGTTCTGCTCTGGCATCACCGGACGTGCCGGCGATGCGGGGGCCGCAGCCCCAGGTCCTCAGACCTGCTTTTCGACCTGGCCGAACTCAAGCTCGACCGGCGTGGCGCGACCGAAGATCAGCACCGAGACGCGCAGACGGCTCTTCTCGTAGTTGACCTCTTCGACAACACCGTTGAAATCGTTGAACGGACCGTCGGTGACGCGCACCATCTGACCCGGCTCGAACAGCACCTTCGGACGCGGCTTTTCGACGCCTTCCTGGACGCGGTTGAGGATGGCCTCGGCTTCGGAATCGGCGATCGGCAGCGGACGGTCGGCGGTACCGCCGATGAAGCCCATCACGCGCGGCGTCTCCTTCACCAGGTGCCAGCTTTCATTGTCGATGCGCGGAATACCACCCTCTTCGTGGGTCTCGATCTGGACCAGCACGTAGCCGGGAAAGAACTTGCGCTCCGACCGGCGCTTCTGGCCAGCGCGCATCTCGACCACTTCTTCGGTCGGGACCAGCACGTCACCAAAACGCTCTTCCATGCTGTCGCGCGCGATGCGGTCGCGAAGAGCCTGGGCGACGGACTTTTCAAAGCCCGAATAAGCATGCACCACATACCAACGCTTCATGGGTTTCTCCTTACCGGCCCAGGAACCACTGGGTCAGTTTCTGAATGACGAAGTCAAACCCACCCAACAGCAGACTCAGGATGATCACCACGACGATCACCACCCAGGTCATGCGAATGGCTTCCTGGCGCGTCGGCCAGACCACCTTGCGCAGCTCAAAACGCGATTCGGACAGGAACTCGCGGGTATCGCGACCCTTGCCCGAGGTCATGAACACGCCGATGCCGCCCACCAGGCCGACAATGACGGCCAGTGCGCGGATCTGACCGGACCACGAGCCCAGCTGGGCTGCGCGACCGGAATCTGCAGAGAACCAGAACCACACGAACAGTCCCGCCAGCACCAGCAGGGATGCAATGACGTACTTGAAGATATCACCACCGTTGGCGGTGTTTTCCTTGGAGTGTTCGATCTTGCTGTTCATCCGGCTCAGGCTGCTTGAGCGGCTTTGGCCGCTGGGAAAGGTGGGCAGATGGCACGCCAGGAGGGACTCGAACCCCCAACCTGCGGTTTTGGAGACCGCTGCTCTGCCAATTGAGCTACTGGCGTACGTTGAATTGTGCCTTCCCTTAGACGGCGAAGGCGGACCGGGGTTTCCGGCCCGCCATCCGCGAGACCGACAGTGGACTAGACCGCCGGTACTGCAGAGTTACTCGATGATGTTGGCAACCACACCGGCGCCGACGGTACGGCCACCTTCGCGGATCGCGAAGCGCAGGCCGGAGTCCATGGCAACCGGGTTGATCAGGGTGACAACCATCTTCACGTTGTCGCCCGGCATCACCATCTCGACGCCTTCCGGCAGTTCAACAGCACCGGTGATGTCGGTGGTGCGGAAGTAGAACTGCGGACGGTAGCCCTTGAAGAACGGCGTGTGACGGCCACCTTCGTCCTTCGACAGCACGTACACTTCGCCGTCGAACTTGGTGTGCGGCTTGATCGAACCCGGCTTGGCCAGCACCTGGCCACGCTCGACGTCGTCACGCTTGGTGCCGCGCAGCAGCAGACCGGCGTTGTCACCTGCCTGGCCCTGGTCCAGCAGCTTGCGGAACATTTCCACGCCGGTCACGGTGGTCTTCTGCACCGGACGGATGCCGACGATTTCGATTTCCTCGCCGACCTTGATCACGCCGCGCTCGATACGACCGGTCACCACGGTGCCGCGGCCCGAGATCGAGAACACGTCTTCGACCGGCATCAGGAACGCCTTGTCGACGTCACGCTCCGGGGTCGGGATCCAGCTGTCGAGGGCATCGACCAGCTTGATCACGGCCGGCACGCCGATGTCGCTCTGGTCGCCTTCCAGCGCCAGGCGGGCCGAACCCGAGATGATCGGGGTGTCGTCGCCCGGGAAGTCGTACTTGCTCAGCAGCTCGCGCACTTCCATTTCGACCAGCTCGAGCAGCTCGGCGTCGTCGACCATGTCAGCCTTGTTCAGGAACACGACGATGTACGGCACGCCGACCTGACGCGACAGCAGGATGTGCTCGCGGGTCTGCGGCATCGGGCCGTCAGCGGCCGAGCAGACCAGGATCGCGCCATCCATCTGCGCAGCACCGGTGATCATGTTCTTGACGTAGTCGGCGTGGCCGGGGCAGTCAACGTGGGCGTAGTGACGGGTGGTGGATTCGTATTCGACGTGCGCGGTCGAGATCGTGATACCACGAGCCTTTTCTTCCGGCGCGGCGTCGATCGCCGAGTAGTCCTTGAACTCACCACCGAAACGCTCGGCACCGATCTTGGTCAGTGCGGCGGTCAGCGTGGTCTTGCCGTGGTCGACGTGACCGATGGTGCCGACGTTGACGTGCGGCTTGGTGCGCTCGAACTTACCCTTGGCCATGGCTGCTTATCTCGAATTCGTCTGATGTGGTGCTGAAGATGGTGCTCACGAAAGGAATCGAACCTTCGACCTCTTCCTTACCAAGGAAGTGCTCTACCGACTGAGCTACGTGAGCCAAGTTTTGCATTATGGCATGAACTGGATAATATTCAAAGTTCACTCAATGGAGCGGGAGACGGGAATCGAACCCGCACCATCAGCTTGGAAGGCTGAGGTTCTACCATTGAACTACTCCCGCACCGGGAATGTGCCACAACATGAAACTGGTGGAGGGAGGTGGATTCGAACCACCGAAGGCGTAAGCCAGCAGATTTACAGTCTGCCCCCGTTGGCCGCTTGGGTATCCCTCCTTACCGCCCCGTTCCGAGCCGCCGAAGCGGTGCGTTGCGTGGTGGTGAGCCCGCAATTCTGCTGATCGGAGGGGGGTCTGTCAACACTCTTTTTCACTTTTTTCACGCGTCGTCGCAAAGCCATTGATACGCAAGGCGTTTGCGCTGGTACTGCCTGGTCGACCGGGTCTGTCATCCGGCCCTCACCACTCTGACTGCGCGGAATCCGGGAAGATATCCGGCGTCCTGACGCATGCGGGGTGGTGGTGGCGCGGCGGACCGTCGTTGCTGCGCCGCGTACCGCCGTCCTCGCGGCTGGACATGGGGCCCGAGGCGATCCGCGTCACACGGCAAGCGCGGCGTGGTGCGCGCTACCCCCAGACCACGCTCACACTTGTCAGGAAATAGGCTGCGTCCGATAGGTGATTCACCGCCCCACTGTCGTGCTGCTTGATCGCCAACGATCATGGAGACCCGCTGCAATGCCCCTTCCCTGCCCCACCGGCCACACACTGAGGCCGCGCCCTGTCGTGCGCCTGTTGCCGCTCGCCCTGGCCATGGCGCTGCCCGCCGGCGCCGCCACCCATACCGGCCCGATCATCGTCGAAGAAGGCGAGCAGCGCCGCTTCGAGGGGGACCGTGTCGTGCTGGACCAGAACGGCACCGCGTTGCTCGTGCGCGGCGACGGCAGCCAGCTGACGCTGAGCACGTCCACCATCGCCGTTGGCGCCGAGGAGGGCGCGGCGCTGCGCGTGCACGCCGGGGCCGACGCTGCCCTGCAGGACACGGAGATCGACATGGGTACCAGCCGTGGCGCTGCGCTGCAGGTCAACGGTGCCGGCAGTACGCTGCGCGGCGAGGGCGTACGGATTCACGGCGGCACGGCGACCGGCAATGCACTGATCAGCGCCAGTGCCGGTGGTGTACTGAAGTTGCAGGGCAGCACGATTCACAGCGGTGGCCTGCTGCTGCAGGCGCTGGGTCAGGACAGCAGGCTGGGCCTGGACGGGGGTGCGATCACCGGCATCGGGGCCACCCGCCTGGAAGCCAGCAACGGCGGCGTGCTGGAGCTGCGCGACCTGGCCATTGACCTGGCCGGCAGTGGCCGCGAGCCGTTCAGCGGGCTCGCCGCCCGCAACGGCGGACGCATCGTGCTGGACAACGTACAGCACGCCAACGGCATGCTCAGCGTCAACGGTGGCGAGATCGTGCTGCAGAACAGCCAGGCGGAGCAGGCGGCCGCCGTGCTGCTGGGCAGCGCAGCGCAGCCGAGCACCCTGCGGCTGGAGAACAGCCGCCTGAGCAGCGACGCTGCCGATGTCGTCAACGTCAACAACCATGCGCAGCTGCTGGCGCGCGACAGTGTGATCAACCTGACGCCCGATGGCGCTTCTTACCTCCGTTTCCGCAGCGCGGTATGGCTGGCCGCCGACACCTCCCGCGCCGTCCTGGAGCGCAGCACCATCAACGTACACGACCGCGCGAACAGTGGCATACGCCTCTACGGCGGCGAGGCCACCCTCATTGACAGCACGATCGTGGTGCACGACCCGTGGAGCGACGGCATCGTCGCGACCGGCTCGACCGGGGCCACTGGCAGCCGCGTCAGCGTGGACGGCGGCCGTATCGAGCTGCGAGGCGAAGGCAACACCGGCGTCTTGATCGCCGGCAGCTCGACACGCGCGCGGCTGGACGGGCTACGTATCGAGGGCAGCGCTGCAGGCGGCACCGGGGTGTACCAGTTGAACGGTGCGACGGTCGAAACAAGCAGCGGTCTGGACATCGAACTGACGGGCACGGAGGCCGGCGGTTGGGATTCGTCCTACTCAGTGGCCGGTGACTTCATCAGCAACGCCACACTGGATGACGCTGACATCGATACGCCGCAAGGCGTCGCTTTCTTTGTGGACGGCAACAGCCATCGACTGGATCTGCGCGGCAGCCGGATCAATCAGCGAGGACGCCGTGGTGCGCTGCTGACAGTGGCCGATGGCCTCGCTGCCGATGACAGCATCATCCCGACCGACACGGTCGACTTCAACGCGTCCTCCAGCCAGCTCCTCGGTAACGTGTTTCTCGCCAGCGAGACGGCGGCACTGAACCTGCAGTTGACTGACGGCAGCCACTGGCAGGGCGCGCTGGTCAATCTGACCGACAACCGGAACAGCACGCTGACCATCTCGCGCGACAGCCGCTGGACACTGACGGGCGATTCGTCGGTGGGCACGCTCACCCATGCGGGGACGATCGATTTCGGCGCCGCGCACGATGCGCCGTTCCACCAGCTCACGGTGCACGGTGACTACCACGGCCAGGACGGCCTGCTGCTGCTCGACACCCGGTTGGAGGGCGACGACGCGCCCAGCAGTCGCCTGCACGTCGAAGGCGACAGCACGGGCAGCGCCCGTATCGGCATACGCAACGCCGGCGGCCGTGGCGCGGCCACGGTGGAAGGCCTGCGCGTGGTGCAGGTGGACGGCCGTTCCGATGCGACCTTCACCCTGCAGGGCCGCGCGGTGGCGGGTGCTTACGACTATTTCCTGCACCAGGGCAGCACCAGCGCACCACAGGATGGCCACTGGTACCTGCGGTCGTCGCTGGTCGATGAAGGGGGCGACAGCGGGCTGATCGAGCCACCAGAGGAACGTAATGGCGACAGTGGAATCCCGCCTGAGGGAGACACCATCGCCCCGCCGGACGACACCGGCAATGAAGAACGACCGACCCTGCCGCCCACCACCGGACAACCGCAGGTGCTGCGCCCCGAGGCCGGCGTATGGGCAGCCAATCTCGGCGCGGCGATGAGCCTGTTTGACCTCACCCTGCACGAGCGCAGCGGCGATGCCGACCTCGGTGAGCGGGGCCACACCGACGGCGACCGGCAGACGGCCAGCTGGGTACGCGGCTGGCAGCGCAACACCCGCAGTACGCTGGACAACCAGCTGCACAACCAGAGCCGACAGCACGTGCTGCAGGTCGGCACCGAGCTGCTGCGCTGGGGCAACGACGCGCGCAGCGGCGCCGGGGTGATGCTGGCCACCGCGCACAGCCAGCAGCAGGTGCGGTCCTCGGGCTCCGGCATTGGAGCGCAGGGACTGGTGCGAGGGCGCAGCGTCGGTGCCTACGCCACCTGGCGTGCCGATGCCGCCGCCAGCGACGGTCTGTATGTGGATGGCTGGGTGCAGGCGGCACAGCTGCGCAGCCGCGTGCAGGGCGACGCACTGCCCGCAGAGCAGACGCGCAGCCGCGGGCTGTTCGCGGCGATCGAAAGCGGACGCAGCGTGACCGTGCACGAGCGCGGCGCCCACGCGGTGTTCCTGCAACCACAGGTGCAGATGCTGTACGGGCAGCTGCGTCCGGCCCAGGAGAACCACGTGGAGGACAACGGCACCGTGGTGCGCCTGCGCACCGAGCGCCAGCTGCGCAGCCGGATCGGCCTGCGGCTGCATGGCCGCACCGCACTGGAGCAAGGCGCCATCGTGCAGCCGTTCCTCGCCTACGACTGGACGCGACGACATGGCAGCGCCGCAGGCGTATGGATGGACGAGGTGCAGATCACCGGTGGCCAGCCGCGCGACGTGCAGCGACTGCGCGCCGGTATGCAGGTGCAGGTGACCCCGCAGCTTGCCGGATGGGGCGAACTGCGGCTCGAACATGGCAGCGGCGGCCAGCGCGGCCAGGCCGCCCTGATCGGCGCCCGGTACAGCTGGTAGCCGACAGCCCACATCGGTAGGTGACGACCGTTGGTCGTCACGCCTCGGCGGCCCAGCGCGGCGTCATTGCGACCTGACCGTAGCGCCGGGCTCTGCCCGGCGAGCGCGCAGCGCGGCTTCATGCGATCTGGCCGGAGAGCTGCCGGGCAGAGCCCGGCACTACGCGGCGTCCCGGCATCGGGGTTTTCCACATCGGGCGTGGGCAGCGACGCGGACAACATGTGGATAAGCGGCGCAGAACGCTGCGCTGCAACCGATCCAATGACGTGGCTGTTTTTTCGCCATTGCCACTCCGTCCTGTGTCGGGCGGTTTTCCACACCCGGAGTGGACCGGCATGGGCATTACATGTGGACAACCGGGTGTAAACCTTGTGCGGCAACGCGCGCGCAGCATGGTGATTTTTTGTCCAGTTCAACCATCGCGCAAACATGGTGAAAAAAACACCATGGGTGGCAGACCTTGCCCACGCATGCTCTGCCCCGCTTATCCACAGTATTTCCGCGCGACACTCCACATGTCCTGTGGAGAACACCGGGCCAGGGCCAGAACGACGACGCCCCGCACGAAGGCGGGGCGTTGTGGACCACTGCAGCGTCGTGGATCAGACGTTGAAGCGGAAATGCAGAATGTCGCCTTCCTGCACGCGGTATTCCTTGCCTTCCAGACGCAGGCGACCTGCTTCCTTGGCGCCGGCTTCGCCCTTGTACTTGATGAAGTCGTCGTAGGCGATGGTTTCGGCGCGGATGAAGCCCTTTTCAAAATCGGTGTGAATCACCGCCGCGGCCTGCGGCGCCGTGGCGCCCTTGCGCACGGTCCAGGCACGCACTTCCTTGACGCCGGCCGTGAAGTAGGTCTGCAGGCCAAGCAGGCTGTAGGCGGCGTTGATCACGCGGTTCAAGCCCGGCTCGGTCAGGCCCAGATCGGCCAGGAAGGTATCGCGGTCTTCATCGTCCAGCTGCGACAGCTCTTCTTCGATCGCCGCCGACACCGGCACCACCTGCGCGCCTTCGGCAGCGGCACGGGCACGCACTGCGTCCAGATGCGGGTTGTTCTCGAACCCGTCTTCCAGCACGTTGGCGATGTACATCACCGGCTTCAGCGTCAGCAGGAACAGGTCGCGGACCAGCGCCTTCTCTTCGTCATCCAGACCCGCTGCGCGACCGGCCTTGCCGTCGGACAGCGCAGCCTGCAGCTTGGCCAGCACCGGCTTGCGCGCTGCTGCGTCCTTGTCACCGCCCTTGGCCGCGCGCTCGGCACGGTTGAGCGCCTTCTCCACGCTGTCCAGATCGGCCAGCGCCAGCTCGGTGTCGATGGTCTCGATGTCCGAGATCGGGTCGACCTTGTTGTTGACGTGGATCACATCGGCGTTTTCGAAGCAGCGCACCACGTGGGTGATCGCATCGACTTCGCGGATGTGGGCCAGGAACTTGTTGCCCAAGCCTTCGCCGCTGGCGGCACCGGCCACCAGGCCGGCGATGTCGACGAACTCCACCGCGGTCGGGATGACCTTCTGCGGGTTGATGATCGCCGCCAGCTCATTGAGGCGCGGGTCGGGCACCGGCACGATGCCGACATTCGGTTCGATGGTGCAGAACGGGAAGTTGGCCGCGGCGATACCCGCCTTGGTCAGTGCATTGAACAGGGTCGACTTGCCGACGTTGGGCAGACCGACGATGCCGCATTTGATACCCATGGTTGACAGCTCTCCGGGGTGAAAGTGATTGGTGAAGCAGCGCGCGCGCCGCTTGGCCAATCCGTCTCGGGTGACAGCACCGGCATTGCCGGGCAGAACGCACGCCTCAGGACGCCGGTCTATTTCGCGGTATGCAGGCGCTTCATTGCTTCGTTGAAATCACCCTGCACCGCCAGTGGCAGCACGTCGATCGCCTCGTCGATGGCGCGCTCGATCAGGATCTCATCGTCCTTCGAGGGCCGGCCGAGCACCCAGGGCACCACACGGTCCTTGTGACCGGGATGACCGATACCCACGCGCAGACGATGGAACCGACCATGACCCAGCAGGCGGATGGTATCGCGCAGTCCGTTCTGACCGCCGTGGCCACCATCGAACTTCAACCGGATGGTACCCGGCGCCAGATCCAGTTCGTCGTGGGCCAGCAGGGTTTGTTCCGGTTCGATCTTCCAGAAACGCTGGGCGGCGGTAACCGACTTGCCGCTGAGATTCATGAAGGTGGCGGGCTTGAGCAGCCACACCGGCTGGCCAGCGATCTCGACGCGGGCGGTTTCACCGAACAGCTTGCTGTCCAGGCTCCAGCGCGCACCGGCTTTTTCCGCCAGGGCCTCAACGAAATGAAACCCGGCATTGTGCCGGGTCCGGGCGTGTTCCGATCCGGGATTGCCCAGACCGACGATCAGTCGCAGTCCTGCCATTGCCTCTTCCTGCTACATGCAACAACGGCGCCTGCCCGGGGGCAGGCGCCGCGAGCGCATTACTCGGCAGCCGGTGCTTCTTCGGCGTCGGCAACGTCTTCCTTGCCATGCTTGGCGGTGACGATGGCGTCGTCGTGGTCCTTGCCCAGGGCCAGTGCCGGGATTTCAACACCCTTCGGCAGCTTGATGTTGGACAGGTACACGATGTCGCCGGCGTTCAGCTCGGCCAGGTCGACTTCGATCGACTCCGGCAGGTCCTTCGGCAGGCAGGTGATGGTCACTTCCTTCAGTTCGTGGGTGACCACGACGTCGGCAGCCTTGCCAGCCGGCGAGGTGTCTTCGTTGATGAAGTGCAGCGGCACCGAAGCGGTCAGGGCTTCGTTTTCGTTCACGCGCTGGAAGTCCAGGTGCATGATCAGCTGCTTGTACGGGTGACGCTGCAGGTCACGCAGCAGCACCTTCTGCACCTGGCCGTCCAGGTTCAGGGCCAGGATCGAGGAGTAGAACCACTCGTTCTGCTGGGCCAGCCAGATTTCGTTGTGGTCCAGGCTGATGGCCACCGGCTCGGCGTTGCCACCGTACACGATGGCCGGGATCACACCAGCGTGACGCAGGCGGCGGCTCGCACCCTTACGCTGCAGTTCACGCTTGGTGACCTTGATTTCATGGGTCTTCGACATTTTCGACTACTCAGGTTGTTGCCTCGCCCTGCGGCTTGGCGGTTGAAGATGCTTCCGCGACCAGAAGCACCCGGGATATGCCCCCCGCCGTTGCCGGCAGAGGGCAGTGAGATCAATCGACGTACAGCGAGCTGACCGACTCGCCGAAGGCGATGCGGCGCATCGTCTCGGCCAGCATTTCCGCCACGCTGAGCTGGCGGATCTTGCTGCAGAACCGCGCCGCGTCCTTGAGCGGAATGGTGTCGGTCACCACCAGTTCGTCGAGCTGGGAATTGGTGATGTTGTCCACCGCCGGGCCCGACAGCACCGCGTGGGTGCAGTAGGCGGCGACCTTGAGCGCACCGCGCGCCTTGAGGGCAGCGGCAGCGGCGCACAGGGTGCCGGCGGTATCGACGATGTCATCGACCATCACGCAGGTCTTGCCTTCCACGTCGCCGATGATGTTCATCACCGTGGAGACGTTGGCGCGCGGGCGGCGCTTGTCGATGATCGCCAGGTCGGCGTCGTCCAGGCGCTTGGCCACCGCACGGGCACGCACCACGCCACCCACGTCCGGCGACACCACGATCAGGTTCTCGGTGCCGTAGGCGCGCCAGATGTCGGCCAGCAGCAGCGGCGAGGCATACACGTTGTCGACCGGGATATCGAAGAAGCCCTGGATCTGGTCGGCATGCAGGTCGACCGTCAGCACGCGATCGGCACCGGCGGTGCTGAACATCTTGGCGGCCAGCTTGGCAGTGATCGGCACGCGCGAGGAGCGCATGCGGCGGTCCTGACGCGAGTAGCCGAAGTACGGCACCACGGCGGTGACGCTGGCCACCGATGCGCGCTTGAGCGCGTCGATCAGCACCAGCAGTTCCATCAGGTTCTCGGCGCTGGGCGCGCAGGTCGGCTGGATCACGAACACGTCCTGCTGGCGGACGTTCTCTTCGATCTCCACCTGCACTTCGCCGTCGGAGAACTGCGAGACCAGGCACTTGCCCGGGCGGACCCCCAGCTCCTTGCAGATGTTCTGTGCGAGGCGTTTGTTGGCGTTGCCGGAAAAGACCAGCAAATTGGGGGACTGTTGCATGTGGTGTGTCTCGGGCGGGGGCGAGTGGCGAATGATCTGGATTACAGCAGGGCCGATAACGGCAGGCGTCACCATGACCCCTGCTGCCGACAACAATGCAGTTGCCTGCGCATGCCACCCACGTCCCTGAACCACCGGGCGGGCCCGGTGCTTCCTGGGTTGCCAGGCCCGATGTCCCGGGTCCGGCACGGCTGGCACAGCCGCTAGTGGCAGGGGCGGTAGGATTCGAACCTACGAATGCCAGGATCAAAACCTGGTGCCTTGGGCCTCTTGGCGACGCCCCTGCATCGTTGAATCAGTGTCGCTCGAGTGCATCCAGCAGGGGCGAACGCGCAGCGCCCGCCACCACCCATGCCCGCAGCTCCTTCGGCAGCTTCGCCCTGCCCTGCTCGGCCGCAGCCAGCGAGGGAAACTCGACGAAACAACCTCCTCCAGACCCGGTCAGCCGCGCTGCACCAATGTCGCTCAACGCCCGGAGCACCGCCTCCACGGCAGGCTCCCGGCGGCGCAGCACCGGTTCAAACGCATTGCCGAGCAAGGACCCGGAAGCGAAGTCGGCTATTTTCGCCGCTGGGGTGTCCCGCGTCAAATCCGGCGATGCGAACAGCGCCGGCGTGGGTACGTGCACCCCCGGGTCGGCCAGCACATACCAGGCCGGTGGCAGGGCGATCGGCTGCAGCTGCTCGCCCACGCCCTCGGCCCAGGCATTGTGCCCACGCACGAACACCGGCACGTCCGCGCCCAGCTGCAGGCCCAGCGCCGCCAGCGCGTCCACATCCAGCCCGGCCTCCCACAGCCGGTTCAGCGCCACCAGTACGGTGGCTGCGTCGGATGAACCGCCGCCAAAGCCGCCACCGGCCGGAATGCACTTCTCGATGTGGATATCAACGCCGCGTTCAGCTCCACTCGCCTGCTGCAGCAACTGCGCGGCGCGCACGGTGAGGTCATCGGCCTCGGCCACGCCGGGCAGCGCCCCCCCTACCCTGCATACGCGCGCGTCGTCGCGCACGGCCAGACCGATCCGGTCGCCCCAGTCCAGCAAGCGGAACACGGTCTGCAGCAGGTGGTAGCCATCGGCACGACGGCCGGTGACGTGCAGGAACAGATTCAGCTTGGCCGGCGCCGGCCACCAGGACAACGAAGACGCACTCATGCCTGCGGCAGGTCCCACTGGTCGATGACCACACGCACCCGCGCGGCGCCGCGGCTGGCCTCCATCCGCCGCGGCAGTGCCGGGTTGCCATTCTGCGCCGGGTACCACTCCATGTACTGCACGTCCCAGCCATCCTGCTGCAGGTGGCGGGGACGGCCGTCGGCATCGCGCTGCAGGCCGTTCTCATCCACACCGGCCAGCACCAGGCCACGCACCCAGTCCGGCAGCTGCGCCACGGGCACGTCCCAGCCGGTGGCCTCCAGCAGCAGTTGGCGTGCATCGGCGCCGTCGCGGGGGCCGTCGCCGAGGCCGTCCAGACGGCCGCCGCCGGCACCATCGCCCTGCAGCACCCAGCTCTGCCGGGTGACCGGCGCGCTCAACTGCACCTGGTACATCGGGCCCTGCTGGTCCCAGTCGATGCGGCCGCTGCCGCCCTGGCGGCCGTTGCTGACCGCCACCCGGCCCTGGAAGCGCCAGTCGGGCACAGCGCGCAGCGTCTGCACGCGGGCGGCTTCGGCGCGCTCGGCCGCCGGCGAGACACTGTAGGCCACGGCCGGCGGCGCGGTTTTCTGCGACCCCACCGAGGTGCAGCCGGCCAGGGCCAGGGCCAGCACCAGCAAGGCGGATGAACGAGTGAACGGCTGGGTCATGGATTGAAGGTCTCGCGGACGCGCTGCAGCGCGCGGTTGTCCGGCTCGAGCCGGTTGGATTGTTCGAAGTAGTCGCGGGCCTCATCCCTACGCCCCATCACCCACAGCACTTCGCCGACGTGGGCAGCCATTTCCGCATCCCTGGACAGCTGGTAGGCGCGCTTGAGCTGCACCAGCGCCTCCTCGTTGCGGCCCAGGCGGTACAGCACCCAGCCATGGCTGTCGATGATCGCCGGGTTGTCCGGCTCGGCCACCCGCGCCCGGTCGATCAGCTCCAGCGCCTCGCGGTAGCGGTGGGTGCGGTCGGCCAGGGTGTAGCCGAGCGCGTTCAGCGCGGCCACGTTTTCCGGCTCGGTGACCAGGATCTTGCGCAGGTCGGCCTCGGCACGCGGAATGTCATCGCGCCGTTCCCAGGCCAGTGCGCGGGCGTACAGCAGCGCGTTCTCGTCCGGGTAGGCGGCCAGTCCGCGCGCCAGTGCATCCAGCTCGCCAGCGGCATCGTCGGCGCGCAGGCGCAGCTCGGCCTCCAGCAGATAGGCATCGCGACGCACCTCATCATCGACGCTGGCGTCGGACTGCATTGCATGCACTTCGGACAGGGCCAGATCCTGCCGGCCCAGCAGCGCCTGCGCATTGGCCGCGCGCAGGCGCGCCTCGCTGCGCTCCTCGCCGCCCGGCACGCTGTGGTACCAGTCCACCGCCTCGGCATAGCGCTTGAGATACTCGGCGATCTTGCCCAACAACAGGCGCTGGGCCGGGTCGGGCTTGCTGGCGGTGCGCGAGAACTCGCTGTACAAGGCCGCCAGACCTGCAGTGTCGCCCTGTTTGGCCAGCAGCGAAGCCCGCATGCCGAAGCTCTGCACGTCCTGCGGCCCAGTGGACAGCACGCGCTCGGCGGCACTGGGCTCGTTCATGCTGTCGTAGGCGATGGCCAGTGCGTTGCGCAGGTCGACATCACCGCGCACGCGCGGCTCCAGCCCGGCAAGCAACGCGCGCGCCTCATCGCCGCGCCCGGCCTGCTGCAGCTGGCTGGCGTGCAGCAGCGCCACCCGCGGCTCGTCAGGGAAACGGCGCACCACCTCATCCACCATGCGCCGCGCCAGCGCCGGGCGCTCCATCCGCAGCGCCAGCCGCCCGAACTCCTGCCACGCCTCGATCTGCGGCGGAATCGCATCGGCAGTGACCAGCGCATCGAGCACGTCGGCCGGCGTCGCCGGGTCCTGGCCGCCGCCAATGAGTGCGGCCAGCGCGAACTTCCAGCCGCGCGGGTCGGGATCGCGCAACAGCGCCTCGAGCTCACGCTCGGCCTGGTCGACCTTGCCCTGGCGTATGGCCAACGCCCCGGCGGCACTGCGCATGGCCAGCGAGCGCGGGGCGCGCTGCTGCCACAGCGCCAGACCCTGCACCGCACGGACATCGTCATTGGCGAGCATGGCGATGCGGGTGGCCCGTTCGGCCAGGCCGGCATCGTCGGTGCTGGCTTGAGCGGCGCGCAGGTAGTCCGCCGCCGCCTGTTCCAGCTTGCCCGCCTGCAGGGCAAACTCACCGGCGAGCGCAGGCTCGAGCGAAGGCTCCAGCGCGGCCTCCGCCTGGGTCAGCGCGCGGGCAGCTTCCTGCCCGGTCACAGGGGCGGCGGAGGCCGACAGGGCGGCCATTCCCAGCAACAGAACACTGGGGATGCGAATCAATGCGGGCATCGGCGGCATTGGGGCCTTAAAATGTCTTCCAATGGCCAGCAGCTTATCGCAAGCAACTGAACAATGACCCTGTGGGTGCTCGGACTGAATCACCAGACGGCGCCGGTGGAGCTGCGCGAACGCGCGGCCTTCGCCGGTGACGCATTGCCGCGCGCGCTCGGTTCGCTGCGCGATACGCCGCAGATCGCAGAGGCCGTGCTGCTGTCCACCTGCAACCGCACCGAGCTGTATGCCGTGGCCGACGACGCGCAGACGCTCAACGCCTGGCTGCGCAGCCAGGCGGGCGAGCTGGACGGCTACCTGTACCAGCATGCCGACGCCGAGGCCGTGCGCCACCTGTTCCGGGTGGCTACCGGGCTGGACTCGATGGTGCTGGGCGAGCCGCAGATCCTGGGCCAGGTAAAGGATGCCTGGTCCACCGCGCGAGGACATGGCCTGCTCGGCCAGCGCCTGGACCGCCTGTTCCAGCAGACCTTCTCGGTGGCCAAGCGCGCCCGCACGGATACCCAGGTCGGTGCCAACCCGGTGTCGGTGGCTTCGGCCGCCGTGCGCCTTGCACAGAACGCCTTTGCCCGGCTGGATGATTCCACCGTGCTGCTGGTCGGTGCCGGCGAGACCATCGAGCTGGCCGCACGCCACCTCAGCGAAGGCAAGGTGCGCCGCCTGCTGGTGGCCAACCGCACGCTGGCCAACGCGCAGGAGCTGGCCAGCCGCCATGGCGGCGTCGCGCTGCCGCTGGCCGAACTGGACCGGCATCTGGCCGAAGCCGATGTGGTGTTCTCGGCCACGGCCGCGCGCGAGCCGGTGATTCACCGTGACACCGTGGCGGCCGCGCTGCGCGCACGCCGGCACAAGCCGATGCTGCTGTTCGACCTGGCCGTACCCCGCGACATCGAAGCCAGCGTCGCCGAGCTGTCCGACGCGTTCCTGTATACGGTGGACGACCTTGAGCGGGCCGTCGAAGACAATCGTCGCGGACGCCGCCAGGCCGCCGAAGAGGCCGAAGCGATCATCGACCTGCAGGTCGCGCGTTTCGTCGAGACCCTGCACGCCGATGCACACCAGGCGCCGCTGCGGCAGCTGCGGGCCTTTGGCGAGGCCACCCGCGCCGAGCTGCTCGAGCGCGCCCGCCAGCAGCTGGCCAACGGCAAGCCGGCCGAGGAAGTGCTCGACCAGCTGGCGCACGGCCTGACCAACCGCCTGCTGCACCCGCCGACCGCCGCCCTGCGCGCCGCCGCACTGAGCGGCGACGCTGAACTGACCCGCGCCGCCGAGCGCCTGTTCCCGGCCACGCCGGGCTACCGACACCGCACTGTGAGAGCCGATGACGCCGACCCTGCGCCGTAAGCTGGAAGCGCTGGCCGAGCGCCGCGAAGAACTGCAGCACCTGCTGGCCGATCCCGAGGTGGTGGCGGACAACGGCCGTTTCCGCGATCTTTCCCGCGAGTTCGCCCAGCTCGAACCGGTGGCGGCCGCGCTGGCCGACGAAGCCCGTGCCAAGGCAGATCTCGCCGCTGCGCTGAGCCTGCGTGACGACCCCGAACTGGCGGACATGGCAGAGGAAGAAATCGCCAGCGCCACCGCGCGGCTGCTCGAGCTGGAGAACACCCTGGCCCTGCTGCTGGTGCCGCGCGACCCGCGCGATGAGGCCAACCTCTTTCTGGAAGTGCGCGCCGGCACCGGCGGCGACGAAGCGGCGATTTTCGCCGGGGATCTGTTCCGCATGTACGCCCGCTATGCCGAGCGTCAGGGCTGGAAGGTCGAAATCGAGTCCGACAGCCCCGGCGAACACGGCGGCTACAAGGAAATCGTGGCCCGCGTGGTCGGCCGTGGCGCGTTCTCGCGCCTGAAGTTCGAGTCGGGCACCCATCGTGTCCAGCGCGTGCCGGCCACCGAGTCGCAGGGCCGCATCCACACCTCGGCGGCGACGGTGGCGATCATTCCCGAAGCCGAAGAAATCGACGACATCCAGATCAACCCGGCCGAGCTCAAGGTCGACACGTTCCGCTCCTCCGGCGCCGGTGGCCAGCACGTCAACAAGACCGAATCGGCCATCCGCATCACTCACCTGCCGACCGGCGTAGTGGTGGAATGCCAGACCGAGCGCAGCCAGCACGCCAACCGCGACAAGGCGATGAAGCGGCTGAAGGCGCAGCTGCTGGAGGCGCAGCGGCAGCGTCAGGATGCGGCGCAGGCCGAATCGCGCCGGCTGCAGGTCGGCAGCGGCGACCGCAGCCAGCGCATCCGCACCTACAACTTCCCGCAGGGGCGGATCACCGACCACCGGGTAGAGGGTCTGACCCTGTACGACCTGCCCAACGTGATGACCGGTGACCTTGATGCCCTGCTGCAGCGGCTGACCCAGGAACACCAGGCCGATGCGCTGGCTGCGCTGGCCAACGGCGCATGAGCCTGTTGGCCGGCACCTCACAGCGGCATCAGCTGCAGCAGGCGGTCCGCCGCCAGCCCGGCGACTTCATTGCCTGGGTGATGCTGGCCGATGCCGAACTCGAAGCGGGCGATCTGCGCGCCGGCGAGCAGGCCGCGCGCCGCGCCCTGCAGCTGCGTCCACATCATCCCGAGGCGCTGGCCCGGCTGGGCCGGGTGGCCTGGATGGCCGGCGTGCATGCCGATGCGGTGCAGCTGCTGCGGCAGGCGGCGGCGGCGGCGCCGCAGCACCCCGGGATCGCGCTGTGGCTGGGGCATGTGCTGGAGGACGCCGGCCAGCCCGAGGAGGCCGCGCGGGCTTACCGCCGTGCCAACACGCTGCAGCCCGACCAACCCTATATCGCCGCCCAGCGTCTGGCCTGGCAGCGCCGGCTGTGCGACTGGCACGAGGTGGACCGCCTGTCCGGGCAGGTGCGCGCGGCGGTGAGCGCTGGCCAGGGCGCGGTCGAACCGTTCGCCTTCCTCAGCGAAGACGCCAGCGCGGCCGAGCAGCTCGCCTGCGCGCGGCTGCGGGCCCAGCAGCTGGCCGGGGTGCGCGCGCTGCCGCCCGCCTCGGTGCGCGCCAGCGGCCGCCTGCGCATCGGTTTTCTGTCCAACGGTTTCGCCGCCCACCCCACCGGTCTGTTGACGGTAGCCCTGTTCGAACAACTGCAGCACGATCCGCTGCTGGATGTGCACCTGTTCGCTCTCAACGCCGACGATGGCAGCCGCATCAGCCAGCGGCTGGCGGCAAGCACCACCCTGCATCGGGTCGATGGGCTGCGGCATGCCGAGGTCGCGGCCCGCATCCGTGGTACCGGCATCGACATCCTGTTCGACCTGCGTGGCTGGGGCGGCGGTGGCGCGCCGGAAGTGCTGGCCCAGCGCCCTGCCCCGCTGCAGGTGAACTGGCTGGCCTACCCGGGCACGTCCGGTGCGCCGTGGATCGGTGTGGTCCTGGCCGATGCGTTCGTGCTGCCGGCCGCGATGGAACCCCATTTCAGCGAGCGCGTGCTGCGCCTGCCGCGCGCGTTCCAGCCGTCGGACACCACCCGTGTGCTTGAGCCGCCACCGAGCCGCGCCGAGTGCGGCCTGCCGGCGCAGGGCGTGGTGTTCTGCTGTTTCAACAACAGTTACAAGCTCAACGCGCACAGCATGGGACGTGCCTTCGCCGTGCTGCACGGCGTACCCGGCAGTGTGCTATGGCTGCTGTCCGGACCCGGCAACGCCGACCAGCGCCTGCGCGAGGCGGCCGCTGCCGCGGGCCTGGACCCGGCACGGCTGGTGTTCATGGCCAAGCTGCCACACCCGCAGTACCTGGCACGCTATGCATTGGCCGACCTGTTCCTCGACACCCACCCCTACAACGCCCACACCACCGCCTCGGACGCGCTGTGGGCCGGATGTCCGGTGCTGACCTGCCCGGGTGCGACGTTTGCCTCACGCGTGGCGGGCAGCCTCAACCACCATCTCGGCATGACGCACATGAACGTGACTGATGATGCGGCCTTCATCGCGCACGCCACCGAGCTGGGCAATGCGCCTGCGGCGTTGCAGGCGGTACGCGCCGAGCTTGCGCAGGCGCGCGCCGACAGCAGTGTGTTCGACATGGCCGGCTTTGCCCGCGATCTGTCGGCGCTGCTTCAGCAGCTGGCCGGCGAGCATGGCTGGACGCGCGCCGTCCCGCACTGACGGTCAGGGCCAGCAGCGGTAGAGCCGACCCCACGGTCGGCTCCGCGCGCAGCGCCGCCGGTGGCACGACCGAAGAGCGCGCCCGTCTTATCTGGCCGCGATCTGCGCTTCGATCTCGGCGGCGGTCACCGGGCCCAGGAAGGTGTGTGCCACCTTGCCTTGCGGGTCGATCAGGTAGGTCAGCGGCAGGCCGCGCGGGGTCGCAAAGTCAGCTGGCGGGTCGTAAGGGTCGACGATGATGATCGGGTAGGTCACCGGCCGCTCGGCCAGAAATGCCTTCATCTCGTCCGGCTCGATCTCTTCGTAGGCCAGCCCCACCACCTCGATCGGGTCACGCAACGCGTGCAGCGCCGACAGTTCCGGCATTTCCTTGCGGCACGGCGCGCACCAGGTGGCCCAGAAGTTCACCACCACCCATTTGCCCCGGTGCGCGGCCAGGTCGTAGTCACTGCCATCGAGCGCCTTCATCTTCAGTGTCGGCTGCTCGGCCGTCACCTTCTCCGCCGTACCCTGGTCGCTGGTGGGCGCGTCCGCAGGCGCCGTGCCGGTTGCTGCGGCGGGGCCCGCCGGGTCAGCCGGGCTGGTGGTCGGCTCAGGCTTGCTGCAGGCCGCAAGCAGCAGGCTGGCCACCAGCAACAGGGGAACGGAACGCTTCATCGGGTGTCTCCAGTAGACGGGTAGATATCACTGACGCGACGCTTGAGCCGGTCACGCAGCGGCAGACGCAGCTCATCCAGAGCCGCCAGTGCGGCCTTGCCCAGGCTGTCTTCGTGGCAGGGCAGATACTGCTCGGCCACCGGAATACGCAGCTGAGTGCATTCGTAGAGGTCGGCCAGGCTGACCTTGTCCAGGTCGCGGGCCAGCAGCCATTCGCCACGCTCGTCACGGCGCAGCAGCGCGATGCGCTCCAGATCACAGGTCAACTCATGCAGCAGCGAGTCGGTCAGCAGCGGCTCCAACTGCAGGATCTCATCATCATCGAGCCCCTTGCCCTGGGCCCGCGCCTGCTGGAAACGGCCAAGCAGACGCAGCAGCCCGTAGAACTCGAAACCTGAGGGCAGACGCAGGTCGGCCGGCTGATAGCGGAAGGCTGCCATCGACGAGGCCAGCGAAGCCCCCAAAAGGACCGATATCCAGCACAGGTAGATCCACAGCAGCAGAATCGGTACGAACGCCACGGTGCCGTAGAGCTTCTGGTAGGACTGGAAACTGCCCAGGTAGGCGCCGATGCCCCACTTCACCAGCTCCAGCATCACCGCAGCCAGAATGGCACCGGGAATGGCGTGGCGCCATTTCACCGTGTGGTGCGGCACCACGCGGTACACCAGCGTGATGCAGACGAACTCGATCAATACCGGCGCCAACCGCAGTGACAGGTCAGCCAGCCAGCGCCCCTCCTGGGTGCCGAACAGTGGCAGCGCCAGCACGCGTGCGGACACCGCCAGCGAGGCGGCCGCGAGCATCGCGCCCAAGGTCAGCACGGTCCAGTAGACCAGGAAGCGGGTCAGTTTGGGCCGGCTGGAAGCCACGCGCCATATCTGGTTGAAGGTCTCTTCCACGCTGTTGAGGGTGATCAGCAGCGAGATGACCAAGGCAATGAAGCCGGCGGCGGTCAGCTGCCCGGCACTGGCACTGAACTGCCGCAGGTAGCCTTCGGCAGCGCGCGCGGCATTGGGCACGAAGTTGGAGAACACATAGTCGCTGAGCTGGTCGCTCCAGCGGTCGAACACCGGGAACGCCGAGAGCACACCGAACACCACGATGGCCAGCGGCACCAGCGCGAACACGGTGGTGTAGGCCAACGCCGCCGCCGCCTGGAACAGCCGGTCGTCGAGGAAGCGACGCCAGAGGAAGCGGCCGAAACTGGTGACCCGCGCCCGGTCGCGGGCGCGCTCCATCCACAGATTGAGCGTATTCAATGGTTCCATCGGCGAAAGGGTACCCGATGCGCAATCTGCGCAGGATAGCCATACTGATGTCCCCTGGATGAAAAGACCTGCACGCGATGGCCGAGATTCTGGTGCTTTACTACAGCCGCGGCGGCTCGGTGGCCCGCCTGGCGCGCCAGATCGCCCGTGGTATCGGCGAGGTGCCGGGCATGAGTGCGCGGCTGCGCACGGTGCCGCCGGTTGCCGCCGTCACCCAGGCGGCGCAGCCGCCGGTTCCCGACGAAGGCGCACCTTACGTCACCGCGCAGGATCTGGCCGACTGTGCCGGACTGCTGCTGGGCAGCCCGACGCGCTTCGGCAACATGGCCGCGCCGATGAAGCATTTCCTTGATGGTCTGGGCGCCGAGTGGGCCAGCGGCACCCTGGCAGGCAAACCGGCGGGTGTGTTCACCTCGACCGCGTCGATGCACGGCGGGCAGGAGGCGACCTTGTTGAGCATGCAGTTGCCGCTGCTGCACCACGGCTGCCTGATTGTCGGCATTCCCTTCACCGAACCGGCGCTGAGCCATACCACCAGCGGTGGCACCCCCTACGGTGCCAGCCATGTATCGGGTGCCGCCGACGATCCGCAGCCGAGCGAAGACGAAACCGTGCTCGCCCGCGCGCTGGGCCGGCGCGTGGCTGACATCGCCCAGCGACTGGCCCGATGAGCACACGCCGGCGGCATACCACGTTGATGCTGGCACTGATGGCGCTGGCCGCGCTGTATGCCGGCTGGTTCATCAACGACCGTCACTGGCTGGCGACCCAGCTGGTTTTCACTGTCCCGCCACTGGCATTGGCCATCGCGCTGCGGCTGGGCTGGCACAAGGCGGCATTCTGGTCAGGCGTGCTGGCGCTGGCCTGGTTCAGCCATGGGGTGATGAGCGCATGGACCCATCCTGGCACGCGCATGCTGGCGCTGCTGGAGGTTGGTCTGGCGCTGCTGGTGATCCTGTGCGTGAGCCTGCCCGGCCTGCGCGCGCGCTTTGCCCGGCGCAGGCACTGACGACCCACCGCCCAGCGCCGTATCATCTGCGCAGGTGGCGGGTGCAGCCTGGCCCGCCCGTTTTCTGCCCCGTTTCGCGTCCGTACCGCTACAAGCAGGTTTCTCGACAATGCACATGATGGAAGAGCTCCTGATCGTCACCACCGGTGGCACGATCGACAAGATCTACTTCGACGACAAGTCGGACTATCAGATCGGTGATCCACAGATCGGCATGATCCTGCGCGAGCTGGGCGTGACGTTCCGCTTCAACGTCATTCCGATCCTGCGCAAGGACTCGCTGCACATCAGCGACGAGGACCGCGAACTGATCCGCGCCACCATTGCAGCGCAGCCGACCCGGCATGTGCTGGTCACGCACGGCACCGATTCGATGGTGCAGACCGGCAAGGTACTGTCCACCATCGCCGACAAGACCATCGTGATGACCGGCGCGCTCAGCCCGGCCCGGTTCCGCGGCTCGGACGCCGAGTTCAACATCGGTTGCGCGATCGGCGCCGTGCAGTCGCTGCCCTCGGGCGTCTACATCGCGATGAACGGACGCATCTGGAACCCCGAACAGGTGCGCAAGAACGTGGCCGCCAACCGCTTCGAACCTGCCTGACGCCCAGCGGATCTCATCGTGCAGGAGCGATCCTTCGCCCCTGCACGTCGGCATGGCGCGCGCCATGCCCTGGTGCATCAACGTACGCTGGCCGTCAGGCTGACGCCGGAAAATGCCGTGGTGCCTCTGACACGTACGTGCCAGATGCCGAAGTCCGGGAACAGCCGGATGCAGCTTTTGCTGGTTCCGGTGCCCTTCGGCCTGCAGTTGAACTCGGTATCGGTCGGCGCCAGCTCGTAACGGGTAGCAAGATCGACATCGCCGTAGCCGCCACCCATCACGATGCTGAGCTGCTGCATGCCTGCCGGCACTTTGAAGGTGAAGGCAAACGTCTGGCCAGCTCCACCCTGCAGAGAGACCGGCACGCCCGGCTGCAGCTCGGTCGCACCGGGTTCCGGCGACGGATCCGGGTCCGGCTCGCTGCCCCCGCCCTGCGCCTTCACCACCGCCGCATACGCATCGACGATGCCTGCCCCGCAGCCGCCGGTGCAGGCGCCGGGCAGCGGCCGTGCGGTGTCTTTCAGAACCCCGGCCACAGCGGCCGGTGACAGCGGCCTGGGCGCGGCCGACTGGATCAACGCAACGACCCCGGCCACGTGCGGGGATGCCATCGAGGTGCCGCTCATTGCAGCGTAGCTCGGCGATGCGGGACGCTGCGTGCCGCTGTTATGGGTAGACAGGATATTCGTCCCGGGCGCGGACACCGTGATGCCCTGCCCGTAGTTGGAGAAGCCGGCACGACTTCCCGCTTCGGTTGTCGCCGCCACGGCGATGACCCCCGGGCAGTTGGCCGGCGTGAAGCGGCTCACCTCCATGTTGGAGTTGCCCGCAGCCACCACCACGGTCGCGCCATTGGCGGTGGCCATCGACACCGCGCGCCGGTACAGACTGTCACAGGTGCCCTGCCGACCCAGCGAAAGATTGATGACCTTGGCCGGGGTACGGTTTTCGGGCAGGCCTGCCAACGGCACGCCGGCCGCCCACACGATCGCATCGGCAATGTCGGAACCGAAGCCGCCGCCACGACCGAGCACCCGCACTGGCTGGATTTTCGCCTTGAACGCAGTACCGGCGCCCCCGGCGCCATTGCCGGTGACTGCGGCAACGGTGCCAGCGACATGCGTGCCGTGCCAGCTGGACCCCCTCCAACCTTCATGGTCGCCTTCATCGGACGGATCGGGGTCGCGCCCATCACCGTCGCCCGCCATCGAGCCGCTGCTGATGAAGTCGTACCCCGGCACCACGTTGGCATCCAGGTCGGGGTGACGCGTGATGCCGGTGTCCAGAACGGCCACCACGACGCCCTCACCGGCAGCCTTGTCCCAGGCCTTGCGGATGTTCATCGCCCCCGGACCGTTGCCGAAGCCCCACTGCTCGCCCAGCCGCGGATCGTCCGGTACCAGCGTCGGCTGCATCAACAGGTCCGGTGCGGCGAACTCGATCTCCGGTCCCGACGCCAGCGCGCGCAGCAACATTCCCGCTTCACTCTGGTCCAGTCCGCGGTCTGCACGCACCACCCATGCACCGAGTGCCGTCTGCCGCACCACCTGCAGCCGCAGTGAAGGGTCGCCCAGCGTCGACACCGCCGCCTGCAGCCGGTCCGGAAGCTGGGTGGAGGCACGCATCGCGCCGGGCTGGTAGCTGACGATGAACTGCTGGTGTTCCTGTTGTGCCGCCAGACCGGCCAGTTCTGCGGTGCCTGCCTGGGCCAACGGTGCCAGACCAAGGCTTATCGCCGTGCACAGCGTGCGCAGACGAGCGTTGGCGTTGATTGCAAGAATCATTGGGGTAATCTCCAGATGTGGACGTGTCCGCTCCCGCGGTTGCGCGCTGTACGCGGCCAGGCTTGCTGGCAGGGAGCGCTCTGCCCGCCCGCGTTGGGCTTGGGCTTGGGCAGCGCGGCATGGTCGCAACCAGTCGCCACCGTCACTATCGGGAAAACGGCAGGCCCGGCCCGGGAAACCTTCCTTTCTGTCACGATCTGCAAGTGGGCTCCCACCCTGCAGCTGATCCTGCGCACGCGTCTTCCAAAAAAAAACCCGCCACGAAGGCGGGTCTCTCTGCTGCGCGCACCCCGGTCGATAGGGCGCGTGCGGCGGTGGCTCAGTACAGGCGCACCAGCCAGCCATGGCGGTCGGGTGCACGGCCGTACTGGATGTCGGTCAGCTCCTTGCGCAGCGACAGGGTCACTTCGCCGGCCGGTGCGTTGATGTCACCTACCGAGAAGCCCTCGCCCTTGAGCTGGCCGATCGGGGTCACCACCGCGGCGGTACCGCAGGCGAACACCTCGGTGATCTCACCGGATGCCACACCGTCCTTCCACTCGTCGATGCTGACCTGGCGCTCGACCACATTCATGCCACGATCGCGCGCCAGCTGCAGGATGCTTTCGCGAGTGATGCCCTCCAGAATACTGCCCGACAGCGCCGGGGTGACCAGGGTGCCATCCTTGTAGACCAGGAACACATTCATGCCACCCAGCTCTTCCAGGTAGCGGCCCTCCACCGGATCGAGGAACAGGACCTGCGAGCAGCCCTGGGCCTGCGCTTTCTGCTGTGGCAGCAGCGAGGCCGCATAGTTGCCCCCGCACTTGGCGGCACCGGTACCGCCCTTGGCAGCGCGCGCATATTCGGTGGACAGCCAGATCGACACCGGCGCAACGCCCTTTGCGAAATAGGGACCGGCCGGGCTGGCGATCACGTAGTAGCCGGCCTTGTGCGCGCCACGCACGCCGAGGAAGGCCTCATCGCCGATCATGAACGGACGGAAATACAGGCTCGACTCTTCCGCCGACGGGACCCAGTCGTGGTCCAGCGCGACCAGCTGCCTGAGCGACTCGACGAAGATATCCACTGGCAGCTCCGGCAGCGCCAGACGCTGGGCCGAACGCTGAAGACGGCGGCCGTTGGCCTCCGGCCGGAAGGTCCAGACCGAACCATCGGCATGGCGGTAGGCCTTGATGCCCTCGAAGATTTCCTGGCCGTAGTGCAGGACGGCGGCGGCCGGGTCCAGCTGCAGCGGGCCGTAGGCACGCACGTTGGCGTTGTGCCAACCCGCATCCTTGTCCCAGCGCACTTCCACCATGTGGTCGGTGAAATGCAGGCCGAAGCCGGGCTTTTCCAGGATGCTGGCCCGTTCCTGCGCGCTGCGCGGATGATCGGACGGAGTGACGGCGAAGCTGGGGTTGGACTGGGACACCGGTGTGATCCTGTTCTGGGTTGCGAGGGTTGCAGGAGGCGCGGTGGGGGGCGCGCTGGAGCGTAAGGCGTGCCGGGGTTCAGAGCATGCCGGTCTCGAGGCGCGCGGCCTCGGACATCATGTGCCGACCCCACGGCGGGTCGAACACCAGCTCGACGTCGGCCTCGGCCACGGTCGGGATGATTTCCAGCTTGCTGCGCACGTCATCGACAAGAATCTCGCCCATGCCACAGCCGGGTGCGGTCAGGGTCATCTTGACCTCGACCTCGCGGCGACCATCGTCGAGGTGCTTCAGGTCGACTTCGTAGACCAGACCCAGGTCGACGATGTTGAACGGAATCTCCGGGTCGAAGCAGGTCCGCAGCTGCTGCCACACCAGCTGCTCGACCTGCTCATCGCTGGCGTCAGCGGGCAGTTCGAGCGGCGCCGGTGCCTCCTTGCCGATGGCATCACCATCTTTGCCGGCGATGCGGAACAGGTTGCCTTCGACGAATACGGTATAGCTGCCACCCAGCGCCTGGGTGATGTAGCCATAGCTGCCGGCGGGCAGGGTCACCGTTTCGCCCTGCGGGACCATGACGGCCTCACAGTCGCGTTCGAAGTGGACAGGTTCACTGCTGCGGGAATACATGGGACTCGATATGGGGGCCGCGACGGGACGCGCAAGCGGCTATTTTAGCCCAGCGCGCCCGGAGCCGCCCGTGCACTGCGGCAAACCACAGTATCCTGTGGGTGAACCAAGGAGTCCGAATGCGCCCCACCTCCGTACCTGCCAGAACCCTGATTTGGCTGTGGCCCCTGATGCTGGCACTGGGCGCTGTCACCGCTCTGCTTGCCTGGGTCTTCCTGGCGCTGCTCACCGGACGCCAGCTTGGCTGGATGGCCGTGCTGGTCGCATTGGAACTGTTGTTCATGCTGCGTCTGGGAACGCTGCGGGGCGGCCCCTTGCGCGTGGTGCTGGTCAGCGCGGGGACGGTACTGATCACCCTGCTGGCCTGGTGGAGCATCGCCAGCGCCTGGCTGGGCGGCTCGATGGGGCTGGCGCCGTGGGAGTCCGCACTGCGCATGGGACCGCATCTGGCCTGGACGCTGGTATCGCTGGCCAACAGCCCGATGGACTGGATCTGGCTGGGCGTTGCGACCGTGCTTGGAGCCTGGCTGGCGCGCTGAGCGCAGCCGTCCTGTTTTCCGAGACCAGCTGCCGACCGTCAGGTCCGGCCGAAGCGCAGCCGGGCAACGCCCGGCCACCGGCAGGTGCCGGCATTGCCGGCGGCGGGTTCATACGGCATCAGTGACCGCCCTCCAGAGCCTTCAGTTCGCTCACCAGCGCACCGGCGGCGTCGGCGCCGTCGGCATAAAGCATGCGGGTGTTGTCCGCGTAGAACAGCGCATTCTCGATGCCGGCAAAACCGGTTCCCCGCCCGCGCTTGATCACCACGACATTGCGGGCGTTCACCACGTCCAGCACCGGCATGCCATGGATGGGACTGGCCGGATCGGTGCGCGCGGCGGGGTTGACCACATCGTTGGCGCCGATCACCAGCACCACGTCGGTGGTGGCGAACGCAGGATTGATGTCGTCCATGTCCGCGATCAGGTCATACGGCACCCCGGCCTCGGCCAGAAGCACGTTCATGTGCCCCGGCATGCGCCCGGCCACTGGATGGATCGCGAAGGCCACTTTGACCCCCCGCGCGAGCAGGCGCTGGGCCAGTTCCCAGATCCGGTGCTGGGCCTGCGCCACCGCCATGCCATAGCCCGGCACCACCACCACGCGCTCGGCGTAGGCCATCATCGCGGCCACGTCGGCCGCATCGATCGGCTTCTGCGACCCGGTGATCGCCTGCGCCTGGCCGCCTGCCCCGCCGCCGAAGTTGGAGAACAACACGTTGCGCACCGGTCGGTTCATCGCCTTTGCCATCAACCGCGTCAGCAGGATGCCGGCAGCGCCGACCATCATGCCGGCGATGATCAGCGCTTCGTTGCCCAGCACATAGCCTTCAAAGGACACTGCCAACCCGGTAAACGCGTTGTACAGCGAAATCACCACCGGCATGTCGGCGCCGCCGATCGGCAGGGTCATCAGCACGCCAAGAGCCAGCGCCAGCGCGAAGAACGCAATGATCGCCGCATGCGACAGCGTGGTGGCGGCGACGATGCCGAGGACCACTACCGCTGCGGCGACCAGCAGGTTGAGCGCCTGCTGGCCGGGCCAGGTGATCCGCCTGTCCAGACGCCCATCGAGCTTGGCCCAGGCGATCACCGAGCCCGACAGGGACACCGCGCCGATCGCTGCGCCGACCACCGCCAGCGCCAGCACGGTTGCCGAGGGCTGCCGCGCTGCCAGGTCGGCCAGCGCCTGCTCGCTCCAATGCCGCGTGTCACGGTGCGCCAGGAAGGCATAACGCAACAGCTCGACCGCACCGATCGCGGCCGCCGAGCCACCGCCCATGCCGTTGTACAGGGCGACCATCTGCGGCATGTCGGTGACCGCGACCCTGCCCGCCGACCACCACGCCAGCCCCGCACCGAGCACCAGCGCCACCAGGATCAGCGGCACGTTGTGCAGCTCGGGCAGCAGGAAGGTCGCCAGCGTGGCCAGCAGCATGCCTGCCCCCGCCCAGCGGATGCCGCTGCGGGCAGTGAGCGGTGAGGCCATGCGCTGCAGCCCCAGCAGGAACAATGTGGCAGCCCCCAGATAGCTGGCCTTGACCAGCCAGTCGAGCAGCGCAGCGGTGCTGATGTTCATGGCTGCGACTCCCCGGGTTGCGGTTCCGGCGAGGCCGGCGGCTTCGGCGCGCTGGGTCTGAACATCTCCAGCATGCGTGCGGTCACTACGTAACCGCCTACTGCGTTGCCTGCGCCCAGCACCACAGCGACGAAGCCAAGCACCTTTTCCAGCGGTGTCTGCGCATGGCCGAGCACCACCATCGCCCCGATCAGGACGATGCCGTGGATGAAGTTCGACCCGGACATCAGAGGCGTATGCAGGATCACCGGCACCCGCGCGATGATGACGTGGCCGGCGATGGCCGCCAGCATGAAGATGTACAGCGCTACGAATCCGTCACTCACCGGCAACGCTCCTGCTCTGTCTTCGTGGATGCATCTTAACCAGCCCGGCACGCGATGCGCCGCTCTTCACTTCCGCTCAGGTCTCGGCGGCTGCAGGCTGCCAGCGCGTGCGAGCCAGCAGTTCGTCTTCCCAGTCGAACGCGATGGCGCCATCGCGCAGGAACAACGCGGTGAAATTGAGCAGATTGCGCGCGTACATCTCGCTGGCCTGGGTCGCGCCCAGGCTGGCCAGATCCACGGGGCCGTCGATGACCACACCGGCATGCTCGATGCACTGGCCGGGCCGGGTGAGCGCACAGTTGCCCCCGCTCTCTGCAGCCAGGTCGATGATCACGCTGCCAGCGGCCATGCCTTCCACCATCGCGGCGGTCACCAGAGTGGGTGCCTGTCGGCCGGGCACCGCTGCCGTGCAGATCACCACATCCACGCCGCGCAGATGGGCAGCCAGACGTGCCTGCTGCGCACTGCGCTCCTGATCGGTCAGCGCGCGCGCATAGCCACCCTCGCCGGCCGCGCTCACGCCCAGGTCGAGAAAGCGCGCGCCCAGCGACTGGATCTGTTCGCGGGTTTCCGGCCGGACGTCGAAGCCCTCTACCTGCGCACCGAGCCGACGCGCGGTGGCGATCGCCTGCAGACCGGCGACGCCGGCGCCCATCACCAGCACCCTGGCCGGTCGCACTGTCCCGGCGGCGGTGGTCAGCATCGGGAAAAAGCGCGGCGCCCGCGTAGCGGCGATCAAGGTGGCCTTGTAGCCGGCCATGCCGGCCTGCGAACTGAGCACGTCCATCGCCTGCGCGCGGGTGGTGCGCGGCAGCTGCTGCAGTGGAAACACCTGCAGTGTCTGCGCCAGCGCAGCGAGGGCGGCATCGGCCTCCGGCCGCAGCAGGCCGATCACACTGGCGCCCGGCTTGAGCCGGGCCAGCTGCGCTGCCGCAGGCGCCTGCACGCACAGCAGCACATCGACCTCGGCCCAGCGGCTGTCCTCACAGGGCAGCGCGCCAGCCTCCAGATAGGCCTGGTCGGCAAAGCCAGCCTGCTGGCCGGCCCCCGCCTCGAACCACACGGTGGCGCCCAGCGCGACCAGTTTCCGGCTCGTCTCCGGGGTCAGCGCGACGCGGCGCTCACCTGGTGCAGTCTCCTTTACTCCCAGCAACGCCACGGCCATGTGCTTGTCCGTCGTTCGGTGTGGGTCCGATCTTAGCGCTGCGGCCGCGCCGATGGCAGCCGTGGCGTGCCATCGCTCAGTGCAGGGTGCTGTTGCCCGGGTCCAGCCGGTCGATGACGCCCTGCATGGCGCTGTCGAAGGCGCCGTCGTCAACGTGCGGCCGCAGCCGTCCCAACCGCACCATCACCGCCAGTTCTTCGGGCGAAGCCACGCAGAAGCGCACGCCGCGGCGGTTGACGAACAGCAGACGCGAGGAGATCGGGCTGATCCACGACAGCTTGCCTGCCTGCACCTTGCCGTCCTTGTCGACAAAGTCCAGCCAGCTGCCGATCTCCATGCGCGCAAAACGCTCTGCCTCGCCATTGTCGAAGTCCTCCTGGCGCACGGTCGCACCCAGTTCCACCGGTGGCAGCTCCTGTGCGGGCGGCGCTGGCAGCGCCACCTGTGGCAGCTCCGGCAGATCGCGCTGCAGTTCCGGCCGCGATTCGGCGATGCCCTGCAGCGTGTCGTGCAGTGCATCGATGGCGCGGCTGGCGGCATCACCGTGCACACCGACGCTGGCGAACACGCGGGTCAGGCCGACCTGCCAGGCCTGCAACCACGGCTTGCCGACAATATGGCGGCGCGCCTGCGCCACCTCGTCGAGCATGCCGTCGGCCAACGCGAGTGCCTCGCTTACCGACGCTCCGTCCTCACCCTCACGCAGCAGGGCCAGGGTCAGGTGATGCTGCCAGGGCTGGCGCAGGAACTCGGCCACCGCGGCCGGAAGGGTGGCATCGGCGATGCGCCGGTCGAGCTCGGCGCCGGCGCGCTTGCGGGCCATTTCCAGTTTTTCCTGCCCACGCTGCGTTTCGGCCGCACGGCGTTCGGCGATCTCGATGCGCCGGCGGTGCTGGACCAGAAAATCGCGGAACTCTTCTTCGAGCGTGAGGAAGATGGCCAGGTTTTCGTTGAACTCTGCCACCAGACGGTCGATGACCTCCTCGACCTTGCCCATCAGCACGCGCTCGGCCTGGCTCTCGCCGGTGTTGCCCTCGCAGGCTTCGGCCAATGAATTGAGCAGCTTGCGTGCGGGGTGGGTCTTCTGCACGAACATCCGGCGGTCCAGCAGGGCAACCTTGACGAACGGCACCACCAGGCGGCCGATCAGCTCGCGCGAGCGCCCTTCCAGTTCGCGCTCGTCGAGCATCACATCAAACAGCATGCCCACCAGGTCGATCGCATCCTCGTCCTGCGGGTCGAGCCGCGCCTGGCTCGGGTCAACGCCCAGCCGTGTCGCGCCTGAAAGCACTTCGCTCTTCAGTCGCTGCGCCAGCGATTCGCCGTCCTCGCCGATGGCTGCACGCAGCGTGGCACTCGGCGTGGCCTGCAGCAGCGACAGGACCGACATCATTTCGCGCTGGCTCAACGGCCGCTGCTGCCCCACCGCCACCTGCGCGGCCGAGGTGACATCCTCACGCGCGTTGCGGGTCTGTCGCAGCAGCTCGTGCAGGGCATCGAGCAGCATGCCCTGCTCACCGCCGCTGTGCGCCGGTTCGGCGCCATGCTGCAACTGACCACGCTGCTGCGCCCAACGCTCGGTGAAACGCTGCGCCCAGGCCGGCGACGACGACGGTCCGGGCTGTTCGAATTCTTCTTCCTGCGGCTGGCCCTGCGCGTCCAGCTCGCGCGGCGGCGGCGGTGGCGGCCGCGAGGGCGTGGGACGGCGCGGCGCCGACATCTGCGGCATCACGCCGGCCTTGGCCAGCTGCTCGTCCAGCCCCTCGTAGATCTTGCTGATCGGGCCGGCCAGGTCACGCTCGCACAGCTTGATCACCAGCAGACGCACTTCCGGCGCCATCTCGCAGGTGGCAAAGCCAGCGTGCAGGGCCACGCCCAGATGCTCCGGACTGATCGGGTTGGTGTCCGCATCCAACGGCAGGTTGCCGCCGATCCAGCCCAACCGCCGGTCCAATCGCGACAGCACGGCCTTGCAATCACGCAGCAGCACCGACGCGAACTGGCGTACAGCCAGCCGTGATTCGAGCTCGTGCTCAGACAACAGGCTCAGCCCGTCCTCAACCTGGCCGGACAGCGTGGCCTCGGCCGAGAGCGGCACAGCGGCCTCCAGTGCCTGCCAGGCGTGCTGCAGGTGCGCAGTGAACCCTTCGCCGATCTGCTCCCTGCGACGGCGCAGCTCGCGCATGCCATCCAGAAACAGCAGCTGCGACGCGCCGGCGGTGGCGGCGCGATCGAAAAGCACATCGTCAAACCGTGCCAGCACGGTTGCAAACGCCTGCGCCAGCGCGGGCAGGACGCCCTCGCGCGCGCGCATCAGCAAGGACAGGTCACGTCCCGGCAATCCCTGTGGATCGGACGCAGTCACCATGCGTGAAGGCTCCCCGCCTTCGCAGACACTCGAAGCTTGATTGATGGCACGACAACAAACGCCTCCCCAGCGCCTGTGTATCGATCGTAAACCGACCGGAACCCAACGGACAGTGAAACAGTCCTCACTTCCAAACCTCGAAACCGGTCGTCCGGCAAGGCTCGTATCCTAAGGCCTGCGGGGCCTGCAGTGCGAGTAGCTGCGCCACTGCACGTGCAGGGAGGGGCTGGATGATCATCACACTTCTGCAGGCATTGAAGGAGGCAATGGCGGGCCGGGCCGCGGCCGGTCGACTATAGCGGGACCATCGTGAGCATCCGTTCAGCCCCAGCGGCGGCCGGGCCCGACCGGTGCGGGCACTGCGCCTATACTGCACTACCCTTGTTGCTTCCCGGCCGCCGCATGCCAGACCCCGCCGCCCTGCTCGCCCTTGATGCCCGCCGCTCGGTGCCGTCGCGCCAGCTCGGCGAACCCGGTCCCGACGCCGCCACCCTGCTGCGCATGCTCACCTCGGCGGTCCGCGTACCGGACCATGGCAAGCGTGTGCCGTTCCGCTTCCTGACCCTCCGTGGCGACGCCCGGCACCGCTTCGGCGAGTTCCTGGCCGAACGCGCGCAGCAGCGCGAGCCCGGCATCTCCCAGGCGCAGCTGGACAAGGACCGCCAGCGCTTTTCCCATGCACCGCTGGTAGTCACCGTGGTGGCCAGCCTGCGTCCTGACCCGAAGGTGCCCGAGCAGGAGCAGCTGATGACCGCCGGCTGCGTGTGCTTTGCGCTGCTGCAGGCCGCGCAGGCGCTGGGTTTCGGTGCCCAGTGGCTGACCGCCTGGATGGCCTTCGACCCGGCGGTGCATGCCCACCTGGGCCTGGCCGCAGGCGAACAGATTGCCGGCTTCATCCATATCGGCACGCCCCGCACGGTCGTGCCGGAGCGCGAGCGACCCGACCCGGCTGCCCTGCTGCAGGACTGGAACGGCCCGCTGTGAGTGCACTGCCGCCGTTGCAGCCGATGACACGCCGTCCGCCGCCGCCGCTGTACCTGGTGGATGCCAGCATCTACGTGTTCCGGGCCTGGCATTCACTGCCCGACCAGTTCCAGGACGCCCAGGGTTGGCCGACCAACGCCGTGCACGGCTTTGCCCGGTTCCTGCTGGAACTGCTGGAGCGCGAGCGTCCGCAGCACATCGCCATCGCCTTCGACGAAGCCCTCGACAGCGGCTATCGGCACCGCCTGTATCCGGCCTACAAGGCCAACCGCGAGCCGGCACCGGAAGCCCTGCGCCGCCAGTTCATCCACTGCAAGGCCCTGTGCGCCGCGCTTGGCCTGACCGTGCTCGCCCACCATGACTACGAGGCCGACGACCTGATCGGCAGCGCCCTGCATCACCACCGTGCCGCCGGCTACCGCGGCGTCATCGTGTCGGCCGACAAGGACCTGTCCCAGCTGCTGTCCACCCATGACGAGCAGTGGGACTACGCACGCAACCAACGCTGGGGCATGGACGGAGTCAAGGCCCGCCACGGCGTGCATGCGCACCAGATCGCCGATTACCTGGCCCTGTGTGGCGATGCAGTGGACAACATACCCGGCATCAGCGGCGTGGGCTGCAAATCGGCGGCGATCCTGCTGGCCCACTTCGGCAGCATGGACGCGCTGTATGCGCGCCTGGACGAAGTGCCCTTCCTGCGTCTGCGTGGCGCGGCACAGATGGCCGTACGCCTGCGCGAGCAGCGCGAGCATGCCCAGCTGTGGCGGGAGCTGACCACGATCGCACTGGATGCACCGCTGGATGGCGCGCCCATCACCCGCGGCGCGGTTGACGCCCAGCTGCTCGACGGCCTGTGCCAGACGTTGCGCTTCGGCCCGCTGACCCGGCGACGGCTGTTCGCCGCAGCCGGCCTGGACGATGCCGTGCCCTCGCCGTCTTCTTCCTCCCTGTCAGCGAGCCCTCATGAGCAAGCCCGTATCTGAAGCACCCCGCGTCGTCTTTGAAGGCAAGTACCAGCGCATGGTCGTGCGCGGCACCTGGGAGTACAGCGAGCGCACCCATGCCGGCGGCCTGGCCGCCATCATCATCGCGGTCACGCCGGACGATGAGGTGCTGTTCGTCGAACAGTTCCGCGTGCCCCTGCAGGCGCGCACCATCGAAATGCCCGCCGGTCTGGTCGGCGACATCAACACGGGCGAGTCGGTCGAAGCCTCGGCCATCCGCGAGCTGGAAGAAGAGACCGGCTGGACCGCCGCGCATGCCGAAGTGCTGATGACCGGCCCGACCTCCTCCGGTGCCAGCAGCGAGAAGATCGCCTTCGTGCTGGCCACAGACCTGCGCAGGGTCGGCGCGGGCGGCGGTGATGACAGCGAAGACATCACCGTGCACGCAATCCCACGCCGGCAGGCCGCGGCCTGGCTGGTACAGAAGATCGGCGAGGGCTACGAGCTGGATGCCAAGCTCTGGGCCGGCCTGTGGATGATCGAGCACCATCTGGATGGCACCCCGCGTGGCTGAGCGTGACCTGCCAGCACTGCTGGACAAGGACGATCCGGCGGTGTTCCGCGTCCACCAACCGCACGGGCGCTCGCCGTACGTGCTGCTGGCCGACCATGCCGGCCAGCGGATACCGCAGGCACTGGACGGCCTGGGCATCGCGCAGGCCGAGCGCGACCGGCATATCGGCTGGGACATCGGCATCGCCGGCACCACCCTGGCATTGGCCCACCAGCTCGATGCATGGGCCATCGAGCAGACCTACTCGCGGCTGGTCATCGACTGCAACCGGCCACTGGCCTCGCCCACGCTGATTCCTGCCGTGAGCGACCACACGCCGATTCCCGGCAACACCGGCTTGACCGCCGCGCAGCGTCAGCAGCGCATCGACGCCATCCACACCCCTTACCATCAGCGCATCGCCGCCGAACTCGATGCACGCGCGGCCGCCGCGCGACCGACCCTGCTGGTGATGATGCACAGCTTCACCCCACAGATGAACGGTCACCCGCGGCCCTGGCATGCCGGCGTGCTGTATCACCGCGACACCCGCTTTGCTGCCCTGCTGCTGCAGGCGCTGGCCGATGAAGGCGACCTGGTGGTCGGCGACAACCAGCCCTACTCGGTGTCCAGCAGCAGCGACTATGCGGTACCCGTGCATGGCGAAGGACGCGGCCTGGTGCACGTGGAGCTGGAAATCCGCCAGGATCTGATCGCCGATGCCGCCGGCCAGCAGGCCTGGGCCGAACGCTTGGCACGCATTTTCACCCGGCTGCAGCCGGACCTGCTGGCGCTGACCACGTAGTGCCGGGCTCTGCCCGGCATCAGCCACAGGACGAGGCGACCGTGCTGCTCCGTCGCAGGCTGAGTGCGATGAGCACACCGAGCACTGCGAACACGGCCGCGCCGTACTGCGCATGGACCATGCCCTGCAGGGCCGGTGCGCTATCGGCCGGGGCGCTGCCGCGTGCGGCATTGGCCACCATCACCAGCACCGCCAGCCCCAGCGCGGCGCCGATCTGCTGCGCGGTGGCAGCCATGCCAGACGCCACCCCCTGCTGCGCGGCCGGTACACCCTGCCCGGCGACAATCCACATCGCCGTCCAGCTCATGCCCTGTCCCAGGCTGAGCACCATGATGCCGGGCACCAGCGGCCAGTACTCGGCCCCCTGCGGCAGGGCCATCGCAACGGCTGCGATGCCCAGCGCACCGGCGCCGAAGCCCAGGACAAGCACGTGGCGCAGCGAGCGTGTGGCCAGCATCCGTTCGGCCACACCGATGCCGAGGGTGCACACCACGGTGGGCAGCAGGAAGGCCAGGCCCGCCTGCATCGGGTTCCAGCCGTAGCCGTCCTGGAAGTACAGCGCCAGAAAGTAGTACTGCACACCGAAGCTGCTCATGAACGCAAAGGTCAGCCCCAGCGCTGCACGTAGGCCGGACAGACGCAGCAGGGCAAACTGCATCAGCGGGTCGGCGCTGCGTGTTTCGATCCGCACGAACGCGGCCAGCAGCAGCATCGCCAGCAGCAGGCAGCCCAGGGTGGCCGGCGCCAGCCAGCCCCACTCCGGGCCCTGCACGAACGCGGTGACCAGCAGGCTGGCGCCGCCGGTCACGGCCAGGCACCCGGCCAGATCAAAGCGCCGGCCGCGCAGGCGCGGGCCATCGGCGGGCAGCCATGCCCCGGCCCCCAGCGCACACGCACCGGCCAGCGGCACGATCACCGCCAGCACCGCCTGCCAGCCCAGCGTCTGGGTCAAAACGCCGCCCAGCAGCGTGCCCAGCGCCAGGCCCGCCGCGCTGGCCATGCTCCAGATGGCCAGCGCGCGATTGCGTGCGGGGCCTTCGGCATAAAGCGTGTTGATCAGCGACAGCGTGGCGGGGAACAGCAGCGCCGCGCCGATACCCTGCGCGGCGCGGGCCAACACCAGCAGGCCGGCGTGCGGGGCCAGCGCCCCGAGCAGCGACGCCAGCGCGAAGACCAGCATTCCGGCCCGGTAGACACGCCTGCGGCCCAGCAGGTCGGCGGCGCGACCGCCCAGCAGCAGACAACCGCCGAAGGCCACGGTGTAGGCGCTGACCACCCACTGCAGCTGCTGCGCGTTGATCTGCAGCGCGCGGCCCATCTCGTGCAGGGCGACAAAAATGATCGTGGAGTCGAGCGCGATGATCAGCTGGGCAGTGGCCAGCAGCGTCAGGGCCAGACGGGGAAAGCGGAGCGATGACATGCGGAACATCCGGTGCAGCGTGGGGAGCGCAGTCTCATTGATGCACTGGCGCATTTGAAGCCCCTTGCCGTGAGATCTGTCATGCTCATATGCATGAGTAGCCCTGCAATGGACCTTAACGCCGTGCGCATGCTGGTGCAGGTGGCCAAGGCGCGCAGCTTCACCCGTGCGGCAGCGCAGCTCGGGGTCAGTCAACCCGGGCTGTCACGCGCCATCAGCCGGCTCGAATCCGGACTCGGTGTGCGCCTGTTGCAGCGGAACACCCGCAATGTTGCGTTGACCGCAGACGGCCGTCAGTTTGTCGAGCAGGTGGCGCCGTTGCTGGCCGGGCTTGAAGATGCCGAGCGGCAGCTGGCTGACCGGCCCGCCATGCCGTCAGGCACGCTGCGTATCAGCGCGCCCTCCCTGTTCGGGCGCAAGGTACTGGTGCCCCTGCTGGGCGGACTGATGCAGCGCCATCCCCAGCTGCAGGTCGACGCCGTGCTCAGTGACCGCGTGGTCGACCTGGTCGAAGAAGGGTTTGATGCGGCGCTGCGCACCGGGACGCCAAGCGATGTGCGCATGATCGCGCGACCATTGCGGCCCCTGCGCTGGGTCACCGTTGCAGCGCCCGGCTATCTGCAGCGCCACGGTATACCGGCCACGCCCGCCGCGCTGGCCACCCACACCTGCCTGGCGATGCGCAACCTGCGCAGCGGACGACTGGTGGACTGGGAGTTCGTCGGCGCCGATGGCGCGCAGCAGGATTACACGCCAACGGCACGGATGGTGTTCGACAGCGGTGATCCGCTGGTGGAAGCGGCGCTGGCGGGTATCGGCATCGTCCAGGTGATGGAGTTCGCCGTGCGTGACGCGTTGGCCGACGGCCGCCTGCAGCGCGTGCTGCAGAACTGCGAGGGCCGCGAGCGCGCCTTCTCGCTGCTCTACCCACCTGCGCGCCAGCGTTCGCCCAAGCTGCAGGCGCTGGCCGACACCCTGCTGGCCGGCGACTGGTAGGCAGCCTGCCATGTCTGCTCTGGCAGGTGACGACCGTTGGTCGTCACGCTTCGGCTCCGGCAAAATGCCGCCGCGCTTTGCGCGGTGAGCCGACCATGGGTCGGCTCTACCCTGCATATGCCGGTGCTCAGGCGAAGCTGTCGGTGGCGCGCACCAGCGCGTCGATGTTCTGTGCTTCGAATGCGGAGTGGCCCGAGGCCGGGGTGATCTCCAGCGTGGCGCGCGGCCAGACCTTGGCCAGGTCCCAGGCATTGGCCAGCGGGCACACCACATCATAGCGCCCGTGCACGATCACACCGGGAATGTCGGCAATCCTGTGCGCGTCACGCAGCAGCTGGTCTTCAACCTCGAAGAAACCGCCGTTGACGAAGTAGTGGTTCTCGATGCGGGCGAAGGCCAGCGCGAAGTGCGGGTCTTCGTGGCTGTTGATGAAGTCATCGTCCACGTGCAGGAAGCTGGTGGCGCCTTCCCACACGCTCCATGCCTTGGCTGCGGCCAACCGGGTGGCCTCGTCCTCGCTGGTCAGGCGGCGATGGAAGGCGGAGATCAGGTCATGCCGTTCCACCAGCGGAATCGGCTGGAGGTAGTGTTCCCAGGCATCCGGGAACAGGCGGTTGGCACCTTCCTGGTAGAACCATTCCAGCTCCCACCGACGCAGCATGAAGATGCCGCGCAACACCAGCTCGGTCACCCGCTGCGGATGGGTCTGTGCGTAGGCCAGCGCCAGCGTGGAGCCCCAGCTGCCACCGAACACCTGCCAGCGCTCGACGCCCAGGTGGGTGCGCAGCTTCTCGATGTCTTCAACCAGGTCCCACGTGGTGTTGTCCACCAGGTCGGCGTGCGGGGTGGAACGACCGGCGCCGCGCTGGTCGAACAGGATGATGCGGTACCTGGCCGGGTCGTGGAACTGGCGCATCTTGTCGCTGCACCCGCCACCGGGACCGCCGTGCAGCATCACCACCGGCTTGCCCTCGGGGTTGCCGCACTGTTCGAAGTACAGGGTGTGGCGGTCATCGACCTTCAGGGTGCCCTGTTCGTACGGGGCGATCTCGGGGTACAGCGTGCGCATGCGTGCGGCTCCATGGTGGTGCCCTGCCTCGGCAGGAGAACCCCCATTCTAGGCCGCGCGGCGCCCCAGCGTGACCCGGTCACGCTGCTCCAGATCCTGTTCGGTGCGCACGTCCTGCAGGCCGGCATGCTCAAGCAGTGCGCGGATGGCCGCGCCCTGGTCCCAACCGTGTTCAAGCAGCAGCCAGCCCCCCGGCTGCAGATGCGGCAGCGCGCCTGCAGCGATCAGGCGGATGTCATCGAGTCCATCAAGTCCGGAGGCCAACGCGGTCGGCGGCTCGAAGCGCAGGTCGCCCGCGTGCAGATGGGGATCGACGCTGGCGATGTAGGGCGGATTGCTGGCAATCAGTGCGAACTGTCGGCCCTGCAGGGGGGCGAACCAGTCGCTGCTGCCCAGCGCGAAGCGCACGTTGCCGAGCTGGTGACGCTGCGCATTGGCCCGCGCCATAGCCAGCGCACCGGCGCTGGCGTCGGTGGCCAGCACCTCCGCCTGCGGCCGTTCGCTGGCCAGGGCCAGTGCGATGGCGCCGCTGCCGGTGCCGAGGTCGGCTACCGTCAGCGGCTGGTCCGGCGGCAGGCGCTGCAAGGCCAGCTCGACCAGCAGCTCGGTTTCCGGGCGCGGTATCAGCGTGGTGCTGTCCACCTGCAGATCCAGTGTCCAGAACCCACGGTGGCCGGTCAGATAGGCTACTGGCTCCCCGGCCAGCCGCCGTGCCAGCAGTGACGCGAATGCCTGTTGCTGGGCCGGCGCAACGACGTCGGTGGCATGGCTGAACAGCCAGCTGCGCGGACGTTGCACCACGTGCAGCAGCAGCAGCTCAGCGTCGAAGCGGGCCATCTCGCCGCCCAGCTGCCGGGCAGCATCGGCGAGCAGGTGGCGGACGTCGGGATCGGATGCGGCGCTCATCGGAAGGCCTGGATGCGGGGGCCGCAGCTTACCGCTGCAGCGGCGGCGCGCTGCACCCTTGGCGCGACGCAATCCGCCTACAGATATAGGAATGCTATCGACCGGCTCAGCGCGCCTTACCGCAAGTCACTGATTCTGTTGGCTCTTCGACCGCAGCCATGAACAGTTAATCCATCAGACCATGGATTTTGATAGCCTCTATCTATCGAAGTTATGCAATCAATGGATTGTTCTTATCTCGGCAAGGTCTGTAACCTAGCTCCTGTCGATTCACCCACTCCCCCAGCCCAGAGGAAAACAGATGTCGCTCATCAACACCAAGGTCCAGCCGTTCGAAGCCAATGCGTTCCACAACGGCGAATTCATCAAGGTTTCCGATGCCAGCCTGAAGGGCCAGTGGTCCGTGCTGATCTTCATGCCGGCTGCCTTCACCTTCAACTGCCCGACCGAGATCGAAGACGCGGCCGATCATTACGCCGAGTTCAAGAAGGCCGGTGCCGAGGTCTACATCGTCACCACCGATACGCACTTCTCGCACAAGGTGTGGCACGAAACCTCGCCGGCCGTCGGCAAGGCCCAGTTCCCGCTGGTCGGCGACCCGACCCATCAGCTGACCAACGCCTTCGGCGTGCATATCGCTGAAGAAGGCCTGGCCCTGCGCGGCACCTTCATCATCGACCCGGCCGGCACGATCAAGACCCTGGAGATCCACTCCAACGAGATCGCCCGTGACGTCGCCGAGACCCTGCGCAAGCTGAAGGCTGCCCAGTTCACCGCCGCCAACCCGAACCAGGTCTGCCCGGCCAAGTGGAAGGAAGGCGAGAAGACCCTGACCCCGTCGCTGGACCTGGTTGGCAAAATCTAAGTCGCATCTGCAGGCCGCTGCCCCACGTGGCGGCCCGTCCATCCCCATGCCGGCCTGGCCGGCGTGGGGGTGAACCCAAGGGCGTCGTAGGTGCATTCCGTCCTTGGGTTCACCCCTACCCACCGCTGGTCCGTGATGTCTGATCGCGGTGCCACGCCCCCGTTTTGTCTTGAGCCCGGAGATGACCATGTTGGACGCGAACCTGCAGTCGCAGTTGAAGACCTACCTGGAGCGCGTGACCCGCCCGATCCAGATCACGGCCCGTGCCGACGACGGCGCCAGGTCGCAGGAGATGCTGGAGCTGCTGCAGACCCTTGATGGGCTGTCGCCGATGATCTCGCTGCAGGTGCTGCGCGACGGACAGGGCCGCGTGCCTTCGTTCGACCTGGGCACGCCGGGGCAGGAGATCCATCTGACCTTCGCCGGCCTGCCGATGGGCCACGAGTTCACTTCGCTGGTGCTGGCCCTGCTGCAGGTGGGCGGCCATCCCTCCAAGGCCACCGCCGAGCTGATCGAGCAGGTGCAGAACCTGGAAGGCGACTATCGCTTTGAGACCTATTTCTCGCTGTCCTGCCAGAACTGCCCCGATGTCGTGCAGGCCCTCAACCTGGCCGCCGTACTCAACCCGCGCATCCAGCACGTGGCCATCGACGGCGCCCTGTTCCAGGACGAGGTGGAGCAACGCCAGATCATGTCGGTGCCAACCGTCTATCTCAACGGCGAAGTCTTCGACCAGGGCCGGATGAGCCTGGAGCAGATCGTGGCCAAGCTTGATACCAACGCCGGCAAGCGCGATGCGGAGAAGATCGCGGCCAAGGAAGCGTTTGACGTGCTGGTGGTCGGCGGCGGTCCGGCGGGCGCTGCCGCTGCGATCTACGCCGCGCGCAAGGGCATCCGCACCGGCATCGCCGCTGAGCGTTTCGGTGGCCAGGTGCTGGACACGATGGCCATCGAGAACTTCATCTCGGTACCGGAGACCGAGGGCCCGAAGCTGGCAGCGGCGCTGGAGCAGCATGTGCGCGAGTACGACGTGGACATCATGAACCTGCAGCGCGCCAGCGCCCTGCACCCCGCCGGCGAGGATGGTCTGCTGAAGGTCGAGCTGGAGAATGGTGCGGTGCTCAGGTCACGCTCGGTGATCCTCTCCACCGGTGCCCGCTGGCGCCAGATGAACGTGCCCGGCGAAGACCAGTACCGCAACAAGGGCGTGGCCTACTGCCCGCATTGCGATGGCCCGTTGTTCAAGGGCAAGCGCGTGGCGGTCGTCGGCGGCGGCAACTCGGGCGTGGAGGCAGCCATCGACCTGGCCGGGCTGGTAGCACATGTCACGCTGCTGGAATTCGACACTGCGCTGCGCGCAGACGAAGTGCTGCAGAAGAAACTGCGCAGCCTGCCCAACGTCACCGTGCTCACCAATGCCCAGACCACCGAGGTGCTGGGCGATGGCCAGAAGGTCACCGGCCTGGTCTATAGCGACCGCGTGGGCGGCGATTCTCATCGCGTGGAACTGGAAGGCATCTTCGTTCAGATTGGCTTGCTGCCAAATACGGAATGGTTGCGCGACGTGATCACCCTGTCGCCCCGGGGCGAAATCGTCATCGACGACCGGGGCCAGACCAGTATTCCGGGCGTTTTCGCCGCCGGTGATTGCACTACCGTACCGTACAAGCAGATCATCATTGCCATGGGCGCCGGATCGACTGCCGCACTGAGTGCGTTTGACCACCTGATCCGTTCGTCCATCACTGACAAGAGCAGCGGTGCTGTCGCCCAAGCTGCCTGACAAGGAGCTCCCGCCTACACCGCAGGAGCAGCGTAAGCCAACTGGGTAAGCCACGCCGTCACCCGGTCCGTTACCCATGAGGTCCCAGGATGAACCTACGTGATCTGAAGTACCTGGTGGCGCTAGCCGAACACAGGCACTTTGGCCGCGCCGCAGCCGCCTGTTTCGTTAGCCAGCCCACACTTTCCACACAGATCCGCAAACTGGAGGAAGAGCTCGGCCTGCCCTTGGTGGAGCGCGCTCCGCGCAAGGTCATGCTGACCCCTGCCGGGCAGGATGCCGCTGCCCGGGCCCGGGTGATCGTCGCCGAAGTCGAGCAGATGAAGGAAGCTGCCCGGCGCAGCCGGGACCCGGAAGCGGGAACGGTGAGGCTGGGAATTTTCCCGACGCTCGGCCCTTACCTTCTGCCGCACGTGATTCCGCGCATCCGTGACCGCTTCCCGCAGTTGGAACTGCTGCTGGTGGAGGAGAAAAGCGATGTGCTTCTGAGCCGGCTGCGTGAGGGGAAGTTGGACGCGGCGTTGCTGGCCCTGCCGGTCATCGACGACCAGCTGCATGCCGAGTTCCTGTTCGAAGAGCCGTTTCTGCTGGCGGTGTCGGCCCAACATCCATTGGCACGACGCGCGCGTCTGGATGTACAGGAGCTGTCGGCGCAGCGGCTGCTGCTGCTCGAAGACGGTCATTGCCTGCGTGACCAAGCGCTGGAAGTGTGCCGCCTGTTCGGTGCCAACGAAAAATCGGAGTTCCGGGCGACGAGCCTGGAGACGCTGCGTCAAATGGTCGCTGCCGACGTGGGCATCACGCTGCTGCCCTCGCTGTCGGTGCAACCGCCGGTACCCCGCTCCGACAGCATCCATCTGCTCGATTTCGTCGGCGAAGGCCAGCCCAGCCGACGCATCGCCATGGCGTGGCGCCGCAGCTCGGCGATGAACGGCTTTCTGCTTGAGTTTTCCGAACAGTTCAAACATCTCCCTGCCGGGTTGTTCCAGTTGCGTGCCGCAGCGCCGCCACCGCAGCGTCCTCCCTCCCGCCGCAGCGCGGCTTCCGTGCGGGACTGAGCCAGAGCACAATGTCAGCTGTGGCAGGTCAAGGCCCGGGTCGATTCCCGGGCAGTTTGTCCCCACAATAGGATCAGGCGGCGCCGACAGGCGCCGCCTTTTGCTTGGCCCTCATTCAACAAGGAGCACCACCTGTGACCAGTGCCAGCGGCCTGCCGCCGTCCATCACCGTTTCCACCCTCGACCTCAACAGGCTCGATGCCATCCTCGAGTCGCCGGCATTGAGCCAGACGCCAGCGGCGCTTGCCCTGGCCGATGAACTGAACCGAGCCACCGTGCTCGACCCCAAGGACATGCCGGAAGGCATCGTCATGATGCATTCGCGCGTGGAATGCGAAGATGAGGTCTCTGGCGAGACGCACGTGCTGACCCTGGTCTTCCCCCGCGAAGCCAATGTCGATGAGGGCAAGGTGTCGGTACTGGCGCCTGTCGGCAGTGCCCTGCTGGGCCTGGCCGTCGGCCAGAGCATCGACTGGACCGCCCCGGGTGGTCGCAAGCTGCGCCTGCGGGTGACCGCGGTGCACAACGACCCGGCCTGAGCGACCCTGTATTCCTGGCGCTGCGCGCTCGACCGCGCGCGCCCAGCCTCAACCTCTGGAGCTGCAATGAGCACCACCCCGTCCAAACTCTCCCAGCTGCGCGAACTGTCCGTAGTGGTAGCCGACACCGGCGACTACGAGGCGATCAAACGCCTGCAGCCGGTGGACTGCACGACCAATCCGACCCTGGTGAAGAAGGCGCTGGACCTGCCGGTCTATGCCGAGCTGATCACGCGCGAGCTGGCCTGGGGCCGGCAGCAGGGCGGCGACCGCGAGACCGTGGTAAGCGCTGTTGCCGACCGCCTGACGGTAGGCGTGGGCGCGCTGTTGAGCACCCTGGTGCCGGGACGGGTCTCCACTGAAGTGGACGCCGACCTTTCCGAGGACACCGCCGCCACGGTGGCCAAGGCGCGCCGGTTCGTGCAGATGTATGCCGATGCAGGGGTACCGCGCGAGAAGATCCTGATCAAGATCGCGGCCACCTGGGCCGGTATCGAGGCTGCGCGCGTGCTGCAGGCCGAAGGCATCGACTGCAACCTGACGCTGATCTTCAATCAGACCCAGGCGCTGGCCTGCAGTGAAGCCGGCGCCTTCCTGATTTCGCCATTCGTGGGGCGCATTCTGGACTGGTACGTGGCCAATGGTCAGACCCCGGCCAGCATCGACGAAGATCCTGGCGTGAAATTCGTGCGCGGTGTCTATGCCGAGTTCAAGCGCCGCGGCTCGCCGACCGTGGTGATGGGTGCCTCGTTCCGTTCCACCGCGCAGATCGAGGCGCTGGCCGGCTGTGACCGCCTGACCATTTCGCCGGATCTGCTGGAAAAGCTCGACGCCGACCACGGTGACCTGCCCCGCAGGTTGAGCGCCGGTGCGAGCGAAGCATTCGACGGCGCGCCGATCGATGCTGCACGGTTTGCCAGCGATCTGGCGGCAGACCCGATGGCAACGGAAAAGCTGAGCACCGGCATCGAGTCGTTCACCAAGGACCTCAACGCACTTCGCGACCGGATCCGCGCCGAACTCTGAGGCGGGCGGGCCGGTAGAGCCAACCCGCGGCCGGCGTGCCGCGCAAAGGCGCGGCGGCATTCCGCGCACATCAACAGCGTGACGACCAACGGTCGTCACCTGCCAGAGCAGGGCCGCCCAACAGCGGCGCGGCGCCTGCGCGCTCACACGGCCAGGCCGATCGGGCAGCTCACCCCGGTACCACCGATGCCGCAGTACCCGTTGGGGTTCTTGGCCAGATACTGCTGGTGATAGTCCTCGGCGTAGTAATACGGCGGTGCCGGATGGACGATCTCCGTTGTGATCGGCCCGTAGCCGGCCGCCTTCAACTGCGCCTGGTAGGCGTCCCTGCTGGTCACCGCCAACGCCAACTGCTGCTCGTCGGTGACATGGATCGCCGAACGATACTGCGTACCGGTGTCGTTGCCCTGGCGCATGCCCTGCGTCGGATCGTGGCTTTCCCAGAACACCTTCAGCAGGGTCTCCAGACTCACGACCGCCGGGTCGAACACCACCTGCACGACCTCGGTATGCCCCGTCAGCCCTGAACACACCTCCTCATAGGTCGGATTCGGCGTGATGCCCCCGGCGTAGCCGACCGAGGTGCTGTACACGCCCGGCAGGGTCCAGAACATGCGCTCTGCGCCCCAGAAGCAGCCCATCGCGAATCGCACCTGCTGCAGCCCGGCAAAGCGATCCTTCAGCGGGTGGCTGTTCACGTAATGCTGGTTGCTGTGCAGCGGCAATGGCTGCTCCCGCCCAGGCAGTGCCTCCTCGGCCCGTGGCAGACGCTGCTTGAAGGCACCAATGCCCAGCATGCCCTGTCCAAGTCCCAACATATACGCTCCTATGCCGGCAGACCGGCCATGTCATCTGCATCGGAAATGGGGTCGGACGGGCCCTGGCCCAAGTCAAGTCCGCCCACGATCTGCTCGGCCTGCGTACGCGCTGCATCGGGGATGCCCACGCGCAGCACCCCGAACAGCGGCAACTCGCCCATGCCGCCGAGCAGCTGCTCGCCAAACACGAAGGCCGGAATGCCTGCATCCTCCAACGCGTGCTTGACCAGATGGGCATCAAAGAGATTGTCGGCCTTGTACACGATGTACATCAGCGGGCTCCATGGGACAGGCCTGCAGCATACGCCGGCCGGTGCAACGCCGCCGCAACGCCGCGCCGGTGCGCCCCCCGGCGGCAACCGGCCCCCTTACGCGCTAGACTGGTGGCCTTTCTGCCCTTCTTCTGCGCCGCATCATGTCCGAGCACACCCCCGCCAGTTCCGAGACCCCCGTCGACAGCCACGAAAAGCGCGATTTCATCCGCCAGATCGTGCGCGAGGACCTGGCCAGCGGGAAGCATCAGGCGATCAAGACCCGTTTTCCGCCGGAGCCCAACGGCTACCTGCACATCGGCCACGCCAAGTCGATCTGCCTGAATTTCGGCATTGCCGGCGAGTTCAATGGCGTATGCAACCTGCGCCTTGATGACACCAACCCGGCCAAGGAGGATCCCGAGTACGTGGCCGCCATCCAGGACGACGTGCGCTGGCTGGGCTTCCGCTGGAACGAACTGCGGCATGCCTCGGACTACTTCCAGGCCTATTACCTGGCCGCCGAGAAACTGATCGGCGCCGGCAAGGCCTACGTCTGCGACCTCTCGGCCGAGGAGGTGCGGGCCTACCGTGGCACCCTGACCGAACCGGGCCGTCCCTCCCCTTGGCGCGAGCGCAGCGTCGAGGAAAATCTGGACCTGTTCCGCCGCATGCGCGCCGGTGAGTTCGCCGATGGCACGCGCACGCTGCGTGCGAAGATCGACATGGCCAGCGGCAACATCAACCTGCGCGACCCCGCGCTGTACCGCATCAAGCACGTCGAGCACCAGAACACCGGCAACGCCTGGCCGATCTACCCGATGTACGACTTCGCCCATGCGCTGGGCGATTCGCTGGAAGGCATCACCCACTCGCTGTGCACGCTGGAGTTCGAGGATCATCGCCCGCTCTACGACTGGTGCGTGGACAACGTCGATTTCGCTAACGACCAGGCGCTGACCGCGCCGCTGGTCGAAGCCGGTCTGCCACGCGAGGCCGCCAAACCGCGCCAGATCGAGTTCTCGCGCCTGAACATCAACTACACGGTGATGAGCAAGCGCAAGCTGATGGCGCTGGTCACCGAACAGCTGGTGGACGGCTGGGACGATCCGCGCATGCCGACCCTGCAGGGCCTGCGCCGCCGTGGCTACACGCCGGCGGCAATGCGCCTGTTCGCCGAACGCGTGGGCATCAGCAAGCAGAACTCGATGATCGACTTCAGCGTGCTCGAAGGCGCACTGCGTGAGGACCTGGACAGCGCCGCACCGCGCCGCATGGCCGTGATCGATCCGATCCGGCTGGAATTGACCAACCTGCCCGAAGGCCATGAGGAGCTGCTGAGCTTCAGCAACCACCCCAAGGACGAGCGCTTCGGCAGCCGCCAGGTGCCGTTCGCCCGCGAGCTGTGGATCGAGCGTGAGGACTTTGCCGAGGTGCCGCCCAAGGGCTGGAAGCGCCTGGTGCCCGGTGGTGAAGTCCGCCTGCGTGGCGCCGGCATCATCCGCTGCGACGAGGTGATCAAGGACGCCGACGGCACCGTCACCGGCCTGCGCGGCTGGCTGGACCCCGAGTCGCGCCCCGGCATGGAAGGCGCCAACCGCAAGGTCAAGGGCACCATCCACTGGGTCAGCGCCGTGCATGCGGTGCCGGCCGAAGTTCGCCTGTACGACCGGCTGTTCTCGGTGGCCAACCCGGACGACGAGTCCGAGGGCAGGACCTACCGTGATTACCTCAACCCGGCGTCGCGCCGCGTGGTCACCGGCTATGTTGAACCTGCCGCAGCCTGCGCCGAGCCAGAGCAGGCGTTCCAGTTCGAGCGTACGGGCTATTTCGTTGCCGACCGTCGCGAACACACGCCGGCAAAGCCGGTGTTCAACCGCAGCGTGACCCTGCGCGATACCTGGTCAGCCTGACCCCGCAACACCGCTGCATGACGGCGGTGACTGTACCTGGCGCCACATGACCGCCCCTGTCACCGGGGGCGGGCTACACTGCGCGCCGTTCTTTCCGCAATTCCGATGACGAGGCCCCCGCGATGCTGTATGCGCAAGTCCACCTGACCCTTCCCGCCTGGATCCACGACCAGATCGATCTGGACCGTCGCTATCCGGGCGACGAAGCCAAGGTCGCACTGGCCATCGCGCTCTCGCGCCTGAATGTGGATCATGCCAGCGGCGGGCCGTTCGGCGCCGTGGTGTTCGGCCCGGAAGACAAGGTCATCGCCGCTGCCGTCAATCGCGTGGTGCCGCACACCACCTCGCTGGCGCACGCCGAGAACATGGCCTACATGCTGGCCCAGCAGCGCCTGCAGACCCCGCGCCTGAACGCGGTGCTCTCCCCGGTCACGCTGGCCACCAGCTCACAGCCGTGCTGCCAGTGCTTTGGCGCCACGGTATGGGCCGGCATCGACCGTCTGCTGATCGGCGCCAGCGCCGCCGATGTCGAAGCCCTGACCGAGTTCGACGAGGGCCCGCTGCCGGCCGACTGGGTGGGGGAGCTGAACAAGCGCGGCATCGAGGTGGTGCAGGGACTGCACCGCGAGGACGCGCGCGCGGTGCTGCGCGCTTATGGGGAAGGCAATGGCGCCCGCTACTGAGTCCGGCATCGGCCTGCTGTGTCTATGCCGGCAGGGGTTTGAACCCGAGCTGGCCGGCGAACTGCAGTACCGCGCCGGGCAGGCCGGGGTGGCCGGTTACGCCCGTACCCAGCGCAACGACGGCTACGTGTTGTTCATGTGTGACGAGGCGGCCGCGTTGGCGCCTCGGCTGCCCTGGCGCGAGCTGATCTTCGCGCGGCAGAAACTGCTGGTGCTGGCCGAGCTGCCGCAGCTGGACCCCACCGATCGCATCACCCCCATCGTGCAGGTCCTCGAAGGCCTGCCGCGGTTTGGCGACCTGTGGGTCGAACATCCCGATTCGGACGCCGGCAAGCCGCTGTCCGGGCTGGCACGCGCGTTCGGCAATGCGCTGCGCCCGGCACTGCGCAAAGCCGGCCTGCTCACCGACAAGCCGCAGGCGCGCCTGCCGCGCCTGCATGTGGTCTTCGTCGATGGCACACACGCCTTTGTCTGCATCGCCGACCCGGCCGACAGCGCACCGTGGGCGCTGGGCATTCCGCGGCTGAAGCTGTTGCCCGAAGCACCATCGCGCTCCGCGCTGAAGCTGGACGAGGCCCTGCTGACCCTGCTGGCCGCCGACGAGCGCGAGGCGCTGGTGCGGCCGGGCATGCGCGCGGCCGACCTGGGCGCCGCGCCCGGCGGCTGGACCTGGGTGCTCACCCGCCAGCACATGCAGGTGCTCAGCATCGACAACGGACCGCTGCGCCAGCATGTTCTGGACACCGGGCTGGTCGAGCACCTGCGCGCCGATGGGTTCCACTGGCAGCCGGAGCAGCCGCTGGACTGGATGGTGTGCGACATGGTCGAACAGCCGCGCCGCGTTGCCGAGCGCATGGCCACCTGGTTCCGCGAAGGCTGGTGCCGCCACGCGATCTTCAACCTCAAGCTGCCGATGAAGAAGCGCTGGGAAGAAACCCGCCTGTGCCTGGAGCTGTTCGAGCAGCAGGCCGGCAAGGCGCTGGTGGTACGTGCAAAACAGCTGTACCACGACCGCGAGGAAATCACCGTGCTGGCCTCGCCGCTGCGCTAGCCAGCCTGTCCCACCGACGGCATCATGGCGATCGTCGTCGTTCATGCTGCAGGAATGCCATGCCTCACCTCCGCCACGCCTTGTTTGCTGCCAGCGTGCTGCTGGCGCTTCCCCTGCAGGCGCAGCCTGTGCGGCCGCTGCCCAGCCCCGCGCAGAGCCAGCCGTTGACTGATGACAGCGGCGTGGTAAGGCAGCAGTCGCTGTCCAGCGGCCGGGTCACCGGCAGCGTGGACATCGCAGTGCCACTGGGCCAGACCCCGGTCACCGTGCGCTCGATCAGCCCAACCAGCATCGTCGGTCGGTACCGCGTTGATTTCGATGCGCTGGACATGGACGGCGACGGTTTCATCAGCCAGGAGGAAGCCGCGGCGAACCCGGCGCTGGCCGACGAGTTCCGCTCGCTGGACCGCCAGCGGCGTGGCAAGCTCGACCGCGCTGACCTGGCCGGCTGGCTGATTGACTGAACTGGCCTGCCTTGCCGCCGCTACCGATCGGCGGGGCTGAATCCAGCAACCGCGTATCGCCGCCGCTGAAGGCAGCATTCAGCGGCGTGCCTGCAGCCCCACGCATCTGCAGCTGTCGACATGGCGTGGCCGCCAGGTCGCCGCCGACGCAGGGAGCTGGGCGCGCTGTCGCCGCGTGCACGTCCGCGCCGGAGGCAACGCTGAACCAGCGGACAGGCCACGGCGCGCCCCACGGTACGGTCAAAGCCTGCCCTCGCAGGCCAGGCCATGACCGCCCGCACGTCCCGCACTCACCCACTGGCTGTGCTTGCCATGCTGATGGCCATCGCGGGCTGGACCGTGCTGCCGGTCATCGGCAGCCTGATGGCGTTGCGCTGTGCACAGGCAGCGGCGCGCGCGATCGCGCGCGACCCGGCGTTTGACGACGGCGAGGGATTGCTGGGAGTGGCTGTGCTGCTGGCCTGGGCCGCGCTCATCGCCGGCGCACTGGCGGCAACGGCGCTGGCGGTGTGGACGCTGGCGAGCCGCTGAAACGGCCGCAGCAGGGCAGCGCCCTGCGTCAGGCGACGCCGGCGGCGCGTTTCCAGAAGGCCTGCACCAGCGGCGGCCACTTGCCCACGCACCCCAGCGCGCGACCCCGGGTCAGGGTCAGGTGCATTTCGTCATTGGAGAACAGGCGGTTGATGGCATCGAAGCTGTAGGCGGCCACCTGGGTGTCGCTGCGGCGTTCGCGCGCCCAGCGCTGCAGACGCTGCGGCGACAGGGGCGGCTGACCACGGCGTGAGGCTGCCGGTGCCAGCCAACGCTGCAGGGCTGCGACATCGCGCAGGCCCAGGTTCACGCCCTGCCCGGCCAGCGGATGCACCACGTGCGCCGCATCACCCAGCGCCACCACCCGCCCGGCCACGTAGTGCCGCGCAAGCTGCCGGCGCAGCGGGAAAGCAGCCCGCGCCGAGGCCAGCTGCAGTTCGCCCAGCCGACCGCCGAAGGCGCGGGTCAGCTCGCGCTCGAACACCGCCGCATCCACTTCCAGCATGCGCTGGGCCTGGGTGTCGGGCAGCGTCCAGACAATGGAGCTGCGGCATTCGGCAACGGGCAGCAGCGCCAGCGGCCCACCCGGCAGGAAGCGCTGCCACGCCGTGGCCTGGTTGGGCCGTTCGCTGTCCACGTAGGCCACCACGCCACGCTGCTGGTAATCGTGGGTGTCCACCTCGATGCCAGCCAGGCGCCGCAGCGTCGAATCGGCGCCATCAGCGGCTACCGCGAGCGTCGCTTCGATACGGCGACCGTCATCCAGCCGCAGCCGCACCCCGTCATCGTCCTGCTCAAGCGTTTCCACCCGGGCCGGGCAATGCAGCTGCACGCCGGCGGCTGGCAGCGCGGACCACAGGCGGTCCTGCAGCAGGCTGTTTTCCACGATGAAGCCCAGCTCGCTGCGTCCGAAGCGGTCCGCGTCGAACACCAGATCGTCGCCACCGGCGGCATCCCAGACCTGCATGCGCCGGTACGGCCAGGCGCGCGCGGCAGCGACCTGCGGCCAGACCCCGAGCGACTGCAGCAGCCGTACGTTGTCAGCGGCGAAGGCAAACACCCGCAGGTCCGGGTGCCCGGCCTGCCAGCGCGTCGGCTCGCGACCTTCCACCAGCACTACCTGCAGACCCGCCATGGCGAGCGCAAGCGCGCAGCTGGCGCCGACCACGCCGCCGCCCACCACCACCACATCCGAGCGTGCGCGGCGGTTCATGCCGCCACTCCACGGCACAGCCGTGGCACATCGCCGCGGAAGCCCATCGCCCCGCCCACCAGCAGTGACTGCACCGCCGGTGCCTGCGTGGCCAGCAGGCCCAGGCTGCGCAGTGGCCGCAGCAACGGCGCCGCGTTGCTGGTCAGCCGTGCCAGCCCACCGGAGAACGCGATGGTCTGCCGACGGTCTTCGGCACGCCGCTGCACATAGGCCTGCAGCAGCGCATCGGCGCCGGCATCACCGGCCGGTTCGAGCAGTTCGGCCAGGGTCAGCGCGTCGCGCAGGCCAAGGTTGAAACCCTGTGCGCCCAGCGGATGAATGGTCTGCGCGGCATTGCCGAGCAGCACGGCGCGTTGGCCGACCACGTCCTGGGCCAGCACCTGGCGCAGCGGGTAGGCACTGCGCGGCCCGGAGCCGAGCAGACGACCGGCACGCCAGCCGATCGCCTGCTGCAGGCGCTGCAGCCATGCCGCATCGTCCAGTGCGAGCACGGCCTCGGCCTGATCACCCGGCACGCCATGGACCACACCGTAATGTCGGTCCCCGCGCGGCAGCAGCGCCGTGGGGCCATTGTCAGTGAACCGTTCCCAGGCCGTGCCATCGGGCGCACGCTGGCTGCGCAGCCGGGCCACCAGCAGGGTCTGCTGGAAATCATGGGTGTCCACCGCGATACCCAGCGCCTGGCGTACGCCACTGCGGGTGCCGTCAGCGCCGACCACCAGCCGCGCCTGCAGCGTGCGCTCGCCATCGGCATCGGCCACCCGCACCTGGCGGTAGCCGTCCACGACCTCGCCCAGGCCGACAAACCGCATCGGCCGGTAGCGCCGCACCACCGGCAGCTCCTGCAGCCTCGCCTCCAATGCATTGCCGAAATCGCGCGCCACCACCACCTGCCCGAAATACGGGCGGTCATAATCGGCGGCGGCCAGCTGCACCCGGCCGAAATCTCCGGCGCGGCTGACATGGATGCGGGTGATCGGCCCGGGCGGTGATACGAGCTTCTGCATGACCCCCAGCGCAGTCAGTGCATTGACCGTGGCTGCGGCAAAGCTCAGGTTGCGCTGGTCGAACACCGCCGGCAGGCTGTCGCCCGCGGTGGCCTCCAGCAGCGCGACATCGCGGCCGTGGCCATGCAGGGCAATGGCCAGGCTGGCGCCAACCAGGCCGCCGCCGACGATCAGGACATCATGACGTTCACTCATGCGCGCCATGATACTCCCTGCCCCAGGCGGCCTGCGTCGCAACGCCGCAGTCAGCCGTCTAGAATGGTCCACGTCCTTCCACTGTGACCCGCCACGCTGATGACCACCCGAACCCACAATCTGCTGGTGTTGGCCCTGCTGGCATTGGTGATGGCTGCCACCCGCATCCACCATTTCAATGCCGTGCCGGACGCCTCGTGGGCATTGTTCTTCATCGGCGGCTTCTACCTGCGAAGCTGGACACGGCTCGCCTTCCCCCTGCTGATGGGCTTGGCGGTGGTGCTGGACTGGCTGGTGATCAGCCGCAGCGGCCTGGATTTCTGGCAGCACTACTGCGTCTCGCCGGGCTACTGGATGCTGCTGCCGGCACACTTCGCGATGTGGGCTGGCGGCATGTTGGTGGCCCAGGGCTATGAAGGAGCCCGCTGGTCCACCCTGGCACGCGGCAGCGTGCTGCTGGTGGCCGCCACTGCCGTGTGCCACCTGTTCGCGCAGGGTGGCTTCTACTGGGCCAGCCACAGCGTGCCCGCACCGACGCTGGCCGGCTGGTGGAAGAACTACAGCGACTGGTTCGGCCCCTACCTCGGCGTCACCGCCCTGTACGTGGGCCTTGCCGCAGCGCTGCAGCTGGCCAGCGAACAGGCCCGCAAGCTGGCGCAGGCGCGCCGCGACCTGCAGCGCTGAGGCCTCGACGATGGGCAACCGCTTGTCGCGCATCTACACCCGCACCGGCGACGACGGCAGCACGGGGCTGGGTGACGGCAGCCGGGTCGACAAGGATGACGTGCGTGTTGACGCCTTCGGCACAGTCGACGAAGCCAACTCGGCCCTTGGCGTGCTGCTGGCAGTGGCCCTGCCTGATGACATCCGCGCCCTGCTGACCACGGTGCAGCATCAGCTGTTCGACCTCGGCGGTGAACTGTGCATTCCCGGCCATGCCGCCATCACCGAGGCCGACGTGCTGGCGCTGGAGCAGCAGCTGGACCACTACAACGCCGATCTGCCTGCGCTGCGGGAGTTCATCCTGCCCGCCGGGGGCGAAGCGGCCGCGCGCTGCCATCTGGCCCGTGCCATCGTGCGTCGCGCCGAGCGCTGCACGGTACGACTGGCGCGCCAGCAAGCGGTTCGCGCGCCGGCCCTGCAGTACCTCAACCGGCTGTCAGACCTGCTGTTCGTGCTGGCCCGCGTGCTCGCCCGAGCCGATGGCCACGGCGAAGTGTTCTGGCAGCATGCCCGGCGCCACCGCTGACGCCCTACCGGACGCCCTGCCCCATGCTGGCCTATACCCATCCCTCCTGCCTGCTGCATGATCCCGGCCCCGATCACCCCGAGAGCCCGCAGCGGCTGCAGGTCGTGCTCGATGCGCTGCACGCGCGGTTCCCCGGCCAGCTGCAGTGGCGCCCGGCCCCACCGGCCAAGCTGGGCGACCTGGCGCGGGTGCACGAGACCGAGCTGATCGATCTGGTGCTGCAGGCGCAGACGGCCCCGCTGCGGCAGCTGGACATGGACACCCGGACCTCACCCGGCTCGGCCAGCGCCGCCTTGCATGCGGCAGGGGCCGGCATTGCCGCAGTCGATGCGGTGATGCTGGGCGACGATCCACTGGCCTTCTGCGCGGTGCGCCCGCCCGGCCACCATGCCACCGTCACCAGCGCGATGGGCTTCTGCCTGCTCAACAATGTGGCCGTGGCCGCCGCCCATGCGCGCGACCGCCATGGCCTTGAACGGATCGCCGTGGTCGACTTCGACGTCCACCACGGCAATGGCACCCAGGACATCTTCCAGCACGACCCGCGGGTGGCCTACTACAGCACCCACCAGGCCGGGCTGTTCCCCAACTCCGGCCTGCGCCGTGACCGCGGCGCGGGCAACCTGCTCAACATCCTGCTGCCGCCGGGCAGCGACGGGCTGCGCTTCCGCAACGTCTGGGCCGACGAGATGCTGCCGGCCATCGATGACTTCCGGCCACAGCTGGTGCTGGTCTCGGCCGGCTTCGATGGCCACCTGCGTGATCCGCAGGCCGACCTGATGCTGGAGGCCGACGACTTCGCCTGGCTGACCGCGCAGCTGCACCAGCTGGCGCGGCGGCATGCGCAGGGCCGGCTGGTCTCCACCCTGGAGGGCGGCTACGACCTGCAGGCGCTGGCCGAGTGCAGCGTGGCCCACGTTGGTGCCCTGCTTGAGGATGCGCCCGTTACCCCCGGCGGATGAACCCAAGCCGCGACCTGTCGGCGACCTTCATTGCCCCTATGCAAGGGATGGGGCAAGCTACCGTCCGTTTTCGCCTGAATGTCATCACGCGTGCGCCATACCCTTCGCCTGCTGCCTCTCCCGCTGGGCATTGCCCTGTGCCTGCCCGCATTTGCCGATGACAAGCCACTCAACTGGGGGCTTTGCCCGGCAACCGACGTGCTGCCTGCGTTCACCGATGCGCCCCCGGCGGACAAAGCCGCGGTGGCCACCCGTGACCAGCAGCCCACCGACATCGAGGGTGACCAGCTGTATGGCACCTCGACCGTGCCCCAGTACGAGGGCAATGTGGCGCTCAAGCGTGGTGACCAGTTCCTGGGCACCGACCACCTGAGCTTTGACACCGATACCGGCAACTACCGGGCCGAAGGCAATGTCCGCTACCAGGACTCCTCGATCCGCATGGTCGCCCAGCGGGCCGAGGGCAACCAGGAAAGCGATACCCACAAGATCAGCGACATCCAGTACCAGCTGGTGTCGCGCCGCGGCAACGGCGGGGCGGAGTCGATCGACCTGCAGGGTGCCGTCGGCCAGATGCACCGCTCGACCTACACCACCTGCGACCCTTCGCAGCCGGTGTGGAAGCTGTCTGCGCCGCAGATCGAAGTGGACAACGATGAAGGCTTCGGTACCGCGCGCAACGCCGTGCTGCGCATCGGCAAGGTGCCGGTGCTGTGGGCGCCGTACTTCAAGTTCCCGATCGACGACCGTCGCCAGACCGGCCTGCTCTACCCCGAGCTCAAGGTGTCCGGCCGCAACGGCTTCGACTACACCCAGCCGATCTACCTGAACCTGGCGCCGAACTTCGACGACACCCTGATGCCGCGCTACATGAGCAAGCGCGGGCTGATGCTGGACAACGAGTTCCGCTACCTCTACCGCGGTGGCCGTGGCGAACTGCTGACTGCCTACATGCCCAGCGACAAGCTGCGCGACCGCGACCGCGGCCGCGTGGAGTACAGCGGCTTCCACAACATCAACAGCCAGTGGCAGGCGCGCGCCAACATTGCCTGGGTCAGTGACGAGCGTTACGTGGAGGACTTCTCCAATCGCCTGCTTGGCGTCACCGCGTCCAACCTGCAGAGTCAGGCCGGCATCTACGGCACCGGCGAGAACTGGAGTGGCGGTCTGATGGCCGACTACTGGCAGCTGACCGACTACACCCTCACCGAGCAGTCGCTGCCGTACAACCGCCAGCCGCGTCTGTTCGGCACCTGGGACAAGCCGGTGCTGCCGTGGCTGGACGTGGGCGTCTACGCCGAAGCCGTGCGCTTCACCCATGACGACGTCAACTACAAGACCCGCACGCCCGAGGGCGAGTACATCCGCAACGGGCAGGTCAAGACCTCCGGCATCGGCGTCGACGGTGGTTCGCGCCTGGACATCAAGCCGTACGTCAGCCTGCCGTTCACCGGCGCGTCCTGGTATGTGACCCCCACCCTGGCGTGGCGCTACACCGCCTACGACCTGGAACAGGGCCTGGCCGATGAGATCCGCCAGACCAATCTGGCGGCGGCCGGCATCACCAACCCGACCCCTGAGCAGCTGCGCGGCAACACCTCGCCCTCGCGCAGCGTGCCCATCGCCAGCCTGGATGCCGGTCTGTTCTTCGACCGCGAGACCACCATCGGCGACAAGCCCTACCTGCATACGCTGGAGCCGCGTCTGTTCTACCTGCGCACGCCGTACCGCGACCAGGACGAGCTGCCGGTGTTCGACACCCGCGACTTCACCTTCAGCTGGGGCCAGCTGTTCCGCGACTCGCGCTACTCCGGTCCGGACCGTCAGAACGACGCCAACCAGCTCACCCTGGCGGTCAGCACCCGCTTCATCGACCAGAACAGCGGTCGCGAGCGCTTCTCGGCCAGCATTGGCCAGATCCTGTATTTCGACGACTCGCGCGTCAGCATCAGCCCGTACTCGATCCCGGTCGAAAAGGGCAAGTCGGCCTGGATCGCCGATTCGAACTGGCAGATCAACGACCGCTGGAACCTCGGCGCGACCTACCAGTGGGACCCCAAGTACAAGCGCGAGGACCTGGCCAGCCTGCGCGCGCGCTACCTGATGTCCAACGACGGCATCGTCAACCTGACCTACCGCCACCGCCTCAATCCCAACGGCAGCGAGCTGCTCGAGCAGGCCGACCTGTCGTTCCTGTACCCGATCAGCCCCAGCTGGAGCCTGGTCGGCCGCTACTACTACTCCATCCAGGACGCCAAGCCGCTGGAGGTCATCGGTGGCGTGCAGTGGGACAGCTGCTGCCTGGCGGTCCGCGCCATCGCCCGCCGCTACGTGCGCAACCGGGAAGGCGACCTGAACAATTCCTTCCAGATCGAGTTCGTGCTCAAGGGCCTGAGCTCCATCGGGCAGAACACGGACCGTACGCTGCGCCGTGCTATCCTCGGCTACAACCGCGACGACCTCTATCTGGTCCCGCCCAGCAACACCGGCGCCAGCCGCGACGACTACGATCCGAACCAGATCCCATGACCAAGACCTTCCCTGTCCTACTCGCATCGCTGCTGGCCGTTTCCAGCGTCTCCGCCCCGCTGCAGGCGCTTGCCCAGCAGACCCAGGCCCTGGACCGGATCGCGGCGATCGTCGATGAAGACGTGATCCTGCAGAGCGAGCTGGACCGTGCCCTGGCCAACATCCGCAGCCAGTACGCCGGCCGCGAGAACCAGCTGCCGCCGGAAGACGTGCTGGCCCGCCAGGTGCTCGAGCGTCTGGTGCTGGTCAAGCTGCAGGTCGCCCGTGCTGAAAGCAGCGGCATCCGCATTGGTGACCAGGAGCTGACCCAGGCCATCAACGCCATCGCGCAGCAGAATGGCGCCAGCGTTGACCAGCTGCGCCAGCGTCTGGCCGAGGACGGGATCGATTTCGAGGACTTCCGCCGTTCGGTGCGCGAGGAAATCACCGTGCAGCGTCTGCGCCAGAGCTTCGCCCAGAGCCGGGTCAGCGTCAGCGAGGGTGAGGTCGACGCCGCGCTGAAGCAGGAAGCCACCGTGGGCACCCAGTACCACCTGGCCCATATCCTGATCGCCACGCCCGACGGTGCCACGGCCGAGCAGATCGCCACCGGCCAGCAGAAGGCTGATGGTGTGAAGTCGCTGCTGGACAAGGGCGAGCTGGACTTCAACGCGGCCGCCGTGCGCTATTCGGACAGCCCCAACGCCCTGGAAGGCGGCGACCTCGGCTGGCGAACCGCCGATGAGATCCCCAACGCCTTCGCCCAGCTGATGAAGGACATGAAGCCGGGTGACGTGGTCGGCCCGCTGCGCGGCCCGAGTGGCTTCCAGCTGCTGAAGCTGATCGAAGTGCGCGACACCAGCGCCTCGGCGACCGGCCAGACCGTCACCGAGTACCACGCCCGCCACATTCTGGTGCGCGTGGATGACCAGCAGAACGATGCCGCCGCCAAGGCGAAGATCGATACCCTGCGCGCGCGCATCGCTGGCGGCGCGGAGTTCGAGACCGTGGCCCGCGAATCCTCGGAAGACAACAACAGCCGTGGCCAGGGTGGTGATCTGGGCTGGTTCCCGGCCGATGCCTTTGGCCCGGACTTCGGCCGCCAGGTCACCAGCGTCGCTGATGGCGGCGTCAGCCAGCCGTTCCGCACCGACGCCGGCTGGCACATCCTGCAGCGCGTGGAAACCCGCCAGACCGATGTCGGCGTGGACAACCAGCGTGCGCAGATCCGCGAGACCATCGGCCGCCGCAAGTTGGAAGAAGAGTACAACCGCTTCCTGCAGGAGCTGCGCGGCGAAGCCTACGTGAGCTTCCGCAGCGGCGATCGTGCCGAGAGCACGGCAACGCCGCCGCAGGCCTGAGTCATGCGTCCCGAGCTCGGGCTGGTCCCGGGCGAACCGGCCGGTATCGGCCCGGAGCTCTGTGTCAGGCTGGTCCAGCAGCCGCGGCAGGATTGCCGCCTGCTGGCCTTCGCCGACCCCGACACCCTGCAAGCAGCGGCAGCCCAGCTGGGCCTGCCGCTGCAGCTGCTGGGCGAAGATGAGCAGGCACGTCTGCCAGGCGACCTGCGGCTGCGCGCCGTTCCCAATGCCCGCCCCTCGCGCTTCGGTGCAACCGACCCGGCCAATGCCCGCGCGGTGATCGACGCCCTGCTGGGCGCCGGACACGCCTGCCTGTCCGGCCAGCTGCATGGCGTGGTCACCGGACCGGTGCACAAGGCGGTGATCAACGATGGCGGCATTGCCTACAGCGGCACCACCGAGCTGCTGGCCGACCAGGCCGGCGTCTCCGTGGTGATGATGCTGGCCAATGACATCGTGCGCGTGGCACTGGCGACGACCCATCTGCCGCTGCGCGAGGTGGCCGATGCCATCACCGCACCCGTGCTCGAACACGCCCTGCGCACCGTGCACCATTCGCTGCGTGCGCGGTTCGGCGTGGACCGACCCCGCATCGCGGTGCTCGGCCTGAACCCGCATGCCGGTGAAGACGGCCACCTCGGCCGTGAAGAGCTGGACCTGATGATCCCGTTGCTGCAGCGCCTGCGCGCTGAAGGCATGGACCTGATCGGGCCGCTGCCAGCGGACACCGCCTTCCTGCCGTCGCGGCTGAGCGGTTTTGACAGCGTGCTGGCGATGTACCACGACCAGGGACTGCCGGTATTGAAGTACTCCGGGTTCGAGCAGGCCGTGAACCTTACGCTGGGCCTGCCCTACCCCCGCGTGGCGGTCGACCATGGCACCGCTCTTGAGCTGGCAGGCCGTGGCGTGGCCGATCCTTCCAGCCTGATGGCAGCCACCACGCTGTGCGCTCAGCTGGCAGCGCAGGGGCTGGCACCAGGCTGAGCACGTCTATCGCGCTGGAAAGGTGACGGGCACCGGCGTCGCGCATAAACTGAGCGCATGAATCCGCATTCCCCCGCTGCGCCGGCGTTCACCGCCCCGGCCAAGAAGCAGCTTGGCCAGCACTTCCTGGCCGACCGCCATTACATCGACAAGATCGTCATGGCCGTCAATCCCAAAGGCGACGACCGGCTGGTCGAGATCGGGCCGGGCCAGGGCGCCATTACCCTGCCGCTGCTGCGCCAGCATCCGCGGTTGACCGTGATCGAGTTCGACCGTGACCTGATCGAGCCCTTGACCGCCGCCGCCGCTCCGCTGGGCGAGCTGACCATCGTCCCCCGCGACGTGCTGCGCGTGGACTTCACCGAGCTGGCCGCCGGCGAGCCGATCCGTCTGGTTGGCAACCTGCCCTACAACATTTCCTCGCCCATCCTGTTCCATGCGCTGGAGCATGCGGCGGTGATCACCGACATGCACTTCATGCTGCAGAAAGAAGTGGTCGACCGCATGGCGGCAGGCCCGGGCAGCAAGGTCTACGGGCGCCTGAGCGTCATGCTGCAGGCGTACTGCCAGGTGATCTCGCTGTTCGTGGTGCCGCCGGGCGCGTTCCGGCCGCCGCCGAAGGTGGATTCCGCCGTGGTGCGGATGATCCCGCGCGACCCGGCCACGGTGGGCATTGACGATCCGCGCCGTTTTGCCGACGTGGTGCGTGCCGCGTTCGGCCAGCGGCGCAAGACGCTGCGCAATGCGCTGAACACGGTGGTGTCGGCCGAGCAGTTCGCTGCCGCCGGCGTGCGTCCCGATGCGCGTGCCGAGCAGTTGGAAGTGGCCGAATTCATCGCCCTCGCCAACGCCTCCTGATCAGATTGCCAAGATTGCCCGAATGCAAGACGCCGAACCCTATGCCATCGCCGTGGAAGTCGCGCCACGGTTTCTCGACGACCAGTCCGCCCCGGAAGACGGGCGCTATGCGTTCGCCTATACCATCGTCATCCGCAACCGTGGACGCGTTGCCGCGCGTCTGGTGAGCCGCCACTGGCGCATCACCGATGCCAACGGCCGTGTCGAGCACGTCGACGGCGATGGCGTGATCGGCGAGCAGCCCCGGCTGCGGCCAGGTGAAGACTTCCGTTACACCTCCGGCGTCATGCTGGGCACCGAACATGGAACGATGCAGGGACATTACGAGATGGTTGCCGACGACGGTACCGAGTTCACCGCGCCGATCGCAGCCTTCGTGCTGTCCATCCCACGAACCCTGCACTGAGACGGAGGCCGGAACATGAGTGTGTGGGCCATCGGTGACCTGCAGGGTTGCTATGACGTGACCCAGCGGCTGCTGGAAAAGATCCGCTTCGACCCCGCGCAGGATACCTTGTGGTTCGCCGGTGACCTGGTCAACCGGGGTGGCCAGTCGCTGGAGACCCTGCGTCTGGTGCACTCTTTGCGCGAGCACAGCGTGGTGGTGCTGGGCAATCACGATCTTTCGCTGCTGGCGGTGGGTTCGCGAACCGAGGAGGAGCAGCGCAAGGTCAACCCGGACCTGCTGCGCATCGTCCAGGCCGAAGACCGCGACACGCTGCTGGAGTGGCTGCGCATGCAGAAGCTGGTGCACGCCGACCGCGAGCTGGGCTGGATGATGGTCCACGCCGGGCTGGCCCCGAAATGGACCACACAGCTCGCCGAGAAGCACGCACACGAAGTGGAAGTGCAGCTGCATGGCAACGGCTACCGCAAGCTGTTCCGCAACATGTACGGCGACAAGCCGAGCTGGACCCCCGGGCTGGCCGGCCATGACCGCAGCCGCGCGATCATCAACGTCCTCACGCGCATGCGTTACTGCACCCCGCGCGGCCGCATCGGCATCGAAGACAAGGGCACCCCGGGCACGCAGGAACAGGGTCTCTACCCTTGGTTTGAAGTGCCGGGCCGGGTCGAGCGTGACCTGAAGATCGTCTGCGGACACTGGTCCGCGCTGGGCCTGACCATCACCCAGGGGGTGCATGCCATCGACACCGGTGCCGTCTGGGGGGGCAAGCTCACCGCACTGCAGCTGGACACCGACGAACTGCGCGTGGTGCAGGTGCCCGGCCGCGACGTGCCGGCACCCTCCAGACCGGCCCCGCGCCCGCCGCGCGCAACGCAGGAGCGCGGTGGTGCAGCGGCACCGGCAGGCACACCTGCCGCATCGCGCGGCCCTCGCCGCCGCCGTGGCCGCGGTGGTGGTGGCGGTGGCAACAAGCCGACCCCACCCGCAGCATGATGATGCCGGGCGTTGCCCGGCGAGCGCTGACCGGACGGCAGCCACGTAGCGCCGGGCTCTGCCCGGCGAGCGCGCAGCGCGGCTTCAGCGTAACCCTGACCGAAGAGCAGCCACGTAGCGCCGGGCTCTGCCCGGCGAGCGCGAAGCGCGGCTTCAGCGTGACCTGACCGAAGTGCAGCCACGTAGCGCCGGGCTCTGCCCGGCGAGCGCGAAGCGCGGCTTCGCCGTGACCTGACCGAAGTGCAGCCGGGCAGAGCCCGGCTCTACGGTCGGCGACCGCGAAGCGTCGAGGTTTGCAGGCCGCCTCAGCGGCGGGTGTAATGCACGAAGCGGAACGCGTAAGCGTGTCGCTCGTCCGCAGGATGCAGCTGGCTGTCCTGTTGCTGCCACTGCGTCAGGTCGATCGGGGGGAAGTGGGTGTCGGCGATCACCTCCGCGTCCACTTCGGTCACATACAGATCGGTCGCCTTCGGCAACAGGTGGCGATAGACCTCGCCGCCGCCGATCACGCACAGCTCCTGCGCACCTTCGGCCTGCGCCGCATCCAGCGCCTGCTCGAACGATGCCACGGCCTGCATGCCGGCATACGGCACCTGCCCGCTGCGGGTCAGCACCAGATTGGTCCGCCCCGGCAAGGCGCGGCCAAGCGACTGCGCGGTCCTGCGCCCCATCAGGATCGGTCTGCCCAGAGTGAGCGCCTTGAAGTGCCGGAAGTCGTCAGGCAGGTGCCACGGCATGGTGTTGCCCTGGCCGATGCCCAGGTTGCGATCAACCGCCACCACCATGGAAACCTTCATCGCGTTGCTCATACCGCAACCGGCGCCTTGATCGCCGGGTGCGGGTCATAGCCGTCGATGCGGATGTCATCGAAGTTGAACGCGAACAGGTCATCGACTTCCGGGTTGAGCCAGAGCGTCGGCAACGCCCGCGGTTCGCGCGCCAGCTGTTCGCGCGCCTGCGCGTAGTGGTTCGAATACAGATGGGCATCGCCGAGCGTGTGCACGAAATCGCCCACGCCCAGCCCGGTGGCCTGCGCCACCATGTGGGTGAGCAGTGCGTAGCTGGCGATGTTGAACGGCACGCCGAGGAAGATGTCACCGCTGCGCTGGTACAGCTGGCAACTCAGCTTGCCGTCCACCACATAGAACTGGAACAGGTTGTGGCAGGGCATCAACGCCATCTGCGGAAGCTCGCCCACATTCCAGGCACTCACCACCAGCCGACGCGAATCCGGGTTGCGCTTGATCTCCTCCACCAGCCATTGCATCTGGTCGATGACCTGGCCGTCGGCCGCTTCCCAGCGCCGCCACTGCTTGCCGTAAACCGGGCCCAGATCGCCGTTCTCATCGGCCCACTCGTCCCAGATGCGTACCTGGTTTTCCTTGAGATAGGCGATATTTGTGTCGCCTTTGAGGAACCACAGCAGTTCATGGATGATCGACCGCAGGTGCAGCTTCTTGGTGGTCACCAGCGGGAAACCTGCATTGAGGTCGAAGCGCATCTGCCAGCCAAACACGCTGCGCGTGCCGGTGCCGGTGCGATCGCTTTTCTCCGCACCATGCTCGAGCACATGCGACAACAGGTCGAGGTAGGCTTTCATGCCTTGCCCTCGACAACCGTCGCCGGCTGCAGGACCGGCGCGCGACGCGACATCGCCAGCAGCACCAGGCCCAGCGCCACCAGCGGCAGGCTCAGCAGCTGGCCCTTGGTGAACCAGCCAAAGGCGAGGTAGACGCCGTTGTCCGGCATGCGCACGAACTCGACCGCGAAGCGGAACACGCCATACAGCAGGGCGAACAGACCCGACACCAGGTAGCGATGACGTGGCCTGGCCGACACCGTCCACAGCACGACGAACATCACCAGCCCTTCCAGCAGCGCTTCGTACAGCTGCGAAGGATGGCGGGCGTAGGGGTTGAGCGCACCGGTGGCGAACTGCGCCTGCAGCGTGGCGGTGTCGAGCTGGTTGAGCGGTGCCGGCAGACCCGAGGGGAACACCACGCCCCAGGTACCGTCGGTGTACTTGCCCCACAGCTCGGCGCCGATGAAGTTGCCGATGCGGCCAAAGCCCAGGCCCAGCGGTACCAGCGGCGCGACAAAATCCATGGTGTCGGCAAAGTGCGTGCGGTGTCGGCGCGACCACCACCAGCTGGCGACCAGTACACCCAGCAGGCCGCCATGGAAGCTCATGCCGCCGTCCCACACCTTGAACAGCAGCAACGGATCGTGCAGCACGTCGCCGAGCGCATAGAACAGCATGTAACCGACACGGCCACCCACGACCACGCCCAGCATCGCGTAGAACAGAAGGTCGGAGAAGCCGTTGGCATCCACCCCCGGCAGGCGGCCGGCCGCGACCCGGCGCTTGCCCAGCCACCAGGCCGACGCGAAGCCGAGCAGGTACATCACGCCGTACCAATGAACAGAAAGCGGACCCAGCTTCAGCGCGATGGGGTCGATGTCGTGGAAGTAGATCATGGGGTTGGCACAGGACCGGGGGATACCCCGCCCATTCTAGACGCTGCGTCAGCGCAAGCGCGCGGGCGGCCCTGCCAGGCACGTGACGACAAACGGCTGGCATTCACTGGAAGCAGCGGCGAAGGCTCTCTCCGCCCATCCGGGTGCATCAACGGCGGGGCTGCGCGGGCGCAGCCCCCGCCAGCCTCACCAGTCGCCGGCACCGGCCACGTGATGCGCGCGCGCACGGCGTCGCATCAGCAGGTTCAGCCACTCCACCAGCACCGAGAACCCCATGGCCGCATAGATGTACGGCTTGGGCACGTGCACGTCCAGGCCATCGAGCACCAGCACCGCACCGACCAGCAGGATGAACGCCAGCGCGAGCATCTTCACCGTCGGGTTGGCATCGATGAACCGGCCCAGCGGGTTGGCCGCCAGCAGCATCACCGCCACCGACAGCAGGATCGCCGCCACCATCACCGGGATATGGTCGGCGATGCCGACTGCGGTGATCACCGAGTCCAGCGAGAACACGATGTCGATGATCGCGATCTGCAGGATCACCATCCCGAACACGCCCGATGCCTTGGTCGTGGTCGGGTCCTGGTCCTCACCGCCGGAGATCATCTCGCGGATCTCCATCACACCCTTGATCAGCAGGAACAGTCCACCAATGATCAGCACCAGGTCGCGGATGGAAATGCCCATGCCCGCCACCGTGAACAGGTTGGCCGACATGTGGGCCAGATAGGCCAGCGACACCAGCAGCAGGATGCGCGTGATGCACGCCACCGCAATGCCGAGCTTGCGCGCGAACGGACGGCGCTCTTCCGGCAGCTTGCTGACCGCGATGGAAATGAAGACCAGGTTGTCGATGCCCAGCACGATTTCCAGCGCGCTGAGCGTGAACAACGTCAACCAGACATTCGGATCGGCGAGAAACTCAAGAGACATGGCGGATAGACCAGAAAGTAAGGGAAATCAGAACAGGCGCGGGAGCAGGATCAGGCTCCAGCACAGCACCACATTGACCATCATCACAAACACCGCGGCCGACCCCATGTCCTTGGCCCGGCCAGCCAGCTCGTGGATCTCGCTGCCATAGCGCTCGATCACCGCCTCCACGGCGGAATTGAGCAGCTCCACGGCCAGCACCAGCAGCAGCGAGCCGACCATCAGCACGCGCTCCACCGCGGTGTCGCCCAGCCACAGCGCCAGCGGCGCCAGCACCACCAGCAGACAGACCTCCAGCCGGAACGAGGATTCGTACAGCCAGGCCGCGCGCAGCCCCTGCCATGACCAGCGTGCGGCCATCAGGATCCGCCGCGGCCCGCGCGGCATGTGCCCGAAGTTATCAGCCACGGCTACGCGCTCCGGCAAGGAAGGACGGCCCCTCACCGGTGGGCGACAGGCGTGGAAGGACGTGACTGGACATCATGGCAGGCAGCAGAGCATCAAACCGCCATTTTGCCACATCTGGTCCAAGCGCCCTGCCAGGCGTCCGTTTCCGCCAGCGCGCTCTATGATGGAAGGCTGATCCCCTGCTGGAGAATGCGATGAACCGTTCCGCCCCGCTGCTGGGCCTGTGCCTGGCGCTGTCCCTGGCCCCGGCAGCCTTCGCGCTGACACCCGCCCGGCAGCCGCAGGTCCCCGAACAGGTTTCCAACGTGGCCTGGGCCGGCGACATGCAGGCGTTTGCCGCCGCCGACCGCACCGCGCCGCCGCCGAAGGGTGGCATCGAGTTCATCGGCAGCTCGTCGGTACGCATGTGGGAATCGCTGGCGCAGGATTTTGCCGGCCAGCCGGTCTTCAACCGCGGCTTCGGGGGCTCGGAGGTGCGCGACAGCACCTGGTATGCCGGCCAGATCGTGGTGCCTTACGCGCCCTGCAAGGTGTTTCTGTACGCCGGCGACAACGACCTCAACAGCGGCCGCAGCCCGCAGCAGGTCCGTGACGATGTACTGGCCTTCGTCGAGCGCGTGCACCGTGACCTGCCCGCCACCGTGGTGGAGTACATCTCGATCAAGCCAAGCCCGTCGCGCGAGCATCTGCTGCCGGGCATCGTGGAGGCCAACGCGATGATACGCAGCGCCCTGGCGACGCTGCCCAACACCGGCTACACCGACATCTATACGCCGATGCTGGGCGCCGAAGGCAAACCCGATCCGTCCCTGTTCCAGGCCGACATGCTGCACATGACGCCGGCCGGCTACGCCATCTGGACGCGCACGTTGGCGCCGAAGGTGAGCTGCCCGGCGCCGATCAGCGGAACCTGATCGACGCCTCGGTGCCCTCGCCCGGCTGGCTGGTCACCTCGACCTGCCAGCCGAAGCGGGTGCACAGACGCTGCACGATGGACAGGCCCAGCCCGGTGCCCTGCGGCCGGCTGGGCTCAGCGCGGTAGAACGGCTCGAAGGCCCGCGCCAACGCATCGGGAGACATCCCGATGCCGGTATCGCGTACGCGCACGCGGTCCGGCTCGACAAACACGTCGATACGGCCGTCGTCGGTGTAATTGCACGCATTGCGCACCAGGTTGCTGACCACCACCTGCAGCACGCGTGGCGGCCCGTGCAGCTCCACCGGACCATCATGGTGCAGCTCGACGTGGACCGGGCGCCCGACCATCAGCTCGATGGCATTGTCCACTTCGTAGCGAACCAGTTCGACCACATCGAACCGTTCCATCTGCGGGGCTACATCGGCCTCGCGTGCCAAGATGAGGAAGGCATCGATCACAGCTTCCATGTCCCGCCCGGCGCGCTGGATCCGCTCCAGACTGCGGCGCTGCCGCTGGCCGGTGGACTCATCGGCCAGGGCCATGTCACTGGCCACCCGGATCACCGTCAGCGGCGTGCGCAGCTCATGGCTGGCATCACGGGTGAAGTTGCGCTCGCGGGCCACCTGCTCGCTGACCCGCGTCGCCAGCGAGTGCAGCGCGGCCGCCAGCTGCCGGGTTTCACCCTGCACATCGGCGGGCAGGTGTTCGGGCGCCAGGTCCTGTGCATCAGGATGGCCGGCGTCCCAGCGCGACACCCGTCGCGCCAGCCAGTCCACGGGTGAGACCAGGCGTCGGGAGGCGCGGTAACCAATCCAGCTGGCGCCATACACCGCCAGAAGTGTAAGCAGCACAGGGACGATGCCGAACCAGAACGCCAGCAGCTCGGCGCGTGAGCGCAGGAAGACCAGATACAGGCGCCCCTGCGGCTGCTCGTCAACCCAGACCAGCTGGTCATCCTCGGCCAGTTCGTGGAAGCCAGGCGCCAGAGCGCGCAGGTTGGGCGGCAGGGTCAGGCTCGACTGCCCCGCTTCCACCAGATACCCGCGGATGTTGCGCGTGTTCGGCGGCGGTTGGCTGGCTGACGCGTCGTGCAGGGTCCAGTAATACGCCGCCTCCTCGCGCAGTACCGAACCGACCAGGCTGTGCTTGATCACCAGCGACACCAGCCATGCACCGAGCACGATGCCCAGGCTGGCCAGCAGGGCCTGCATGATGAAGGTGAGTCGGATCTTGCGCGGCAGGCCGTGCGGCATCAGGAAGGGGTCACTGCGGGGAACGCTGGGGGCCGATTATAGGCAGCAGCCATGTCAGCCACCCGTGCACGGCCCGGAGGACGGCAGCCCATCGCTTCAGGATGGGCTGCCGACTGACTTCAGGACATCGGCTGGGCGATATCGGCGATGCGGTAACCCGCGCTCTGCACGGTATGCAGCAGCGGCCGGTCGAACGGCTTGTCGATGATCTTGCGCAGGTTGTACAGGTGGCTGCGCAGGGTATCGGAGTCCGGCAGGCCGTTGCCCCAGATCTCGCGTTCGATCTCCTGCCGGGTCACCACCCGCGGCGACTCGCGCATCAGGATGGTCAGCAGGCGCAGGCCAATCGGCGAGAGCTGCAGCTCTGTGCCCGCACGGGTCGCGCGCATGCTTACCGGATCCAGCACCAGGTCGGCGACCTTGAGCACTTCCGAACCTACCTGGCGACGTTCCCGACGGATCAGCGCACGCAGGCGTGCTTCCAGTTCCTGGATGGCGAACGGCTTGGTCAGGTAATCGTCGGCGCCGAAGCCCAGCCCGGTCAGCTTGTCATCCAGCGTGTCGCGGGCGGTCAGCATCAGCACCGGTGTCGACTTGCGGGCGTCGTTGCGCAGACGACGGCAGACTTCGATGCCGTCCAGGCGCGGCAGCATCAGGTCAAGCACCACGACGTCATAGCTGTTTTCGGCCGCCAGGCGGTAGCCATCGAGGCCATCCTGTGCGTAGTCGACCTCGAAGCCGCGGCCTTCCAGGTACTCGCCGATCATCTCGGAAATATTGCGGTTATCTTCCACGACCAGCACGAGGCCGGAGGTTTCCTTCGTCTGACGCATGTTCTTCCCTCTAACTTCAGCTTTGTGAAACATGCACCAGCCGCAGTGCACAGCGCGTGAAGCAAACCGGCACTACAACAACGGCTTCAGCAAGGGCCACACATTGTCCAGAACGTGGGGTTGTGCGGCGGCGGTCGGGTGCAGTCCATCGGCCTGCATCATGCCCGGTTGCAGGGCCACCCCTTCGAGCAGGAACGGCAGCAGCGGTGCCTTCTGCGCAGCGGCCACTTCGCGATAGACCGCCGCCAGACGCTGCCGGTAGGCCGGTCCGTAGTTGGGAGGCACATCGATGCCCAGCAGCAGGACCTTGGCACCAGCGGCCTGGCTCGCCTGCACCATGGCCTGCAGGTTGCTGCGGATCTGCGCAGGACTCAGCCCGCGCAGCGCATCGTTGCCGCCCAGCGCGATGACCACCACCGATGGTTTTTCCCGGTCCAGCAGTGCGGGCAGGCGCGAACGCGCACCGGCGGTGGTCTCACCACTCATGCTGGCGTTGACCACCGTCGCCGACTGCACGCTGAGCCGCCGTTGCAGCAGGTCCACCCATCCGCTGCCGGCCGGGATATTGTGGGCAGCACTGAGGCTGTCGCCGAGCACCAGCACCTTGGCCGTTTGACCTTTGGCACAGGCCAGCGCGGGCAGCAGCAGCAACCATGCCAGCAGCAACGTCGTCGCGCCCCAGTGGCGGGCCGGTTCCATCTTTCGCATTGGAGTCTCCTCATCGACAGTCTGTCCCCCCGCAGCCCGCCCATCGCCATCGCCGTCGAACAGGTCGGCAAATCCGTGTCAGGCCCGGAGGGTGAAGTCCACATACTGGACAACATCAGCATGACGGTCCATGAAGGAACCTCGGTGGCCATCGTGGGCGCCTCCGGTTCGGGCAAGACCACCCTGCTCGGGCTGCTGGCCGGACTGGACCTGCCCAGCCAGGGCCGCATCACCCTGGCCGGCAGCGAGCTGGGCAGGATGGATGAAGAACAACGTGCCCAGCTGCGTGCGCGCGAGGTCGGCTTCGTCTTCCAGAGCTTCCACCTGCTGCCGGCACTGACCGCTGCCGAGAACGTGGCGCTGCCGCTGGAGCTGGCCGGGCGCGAGGAGCCTGCGCGCGTGCAGGAGGTGCTGCAGTCGGTGGGTCTGGGCCATAGGGCCCGCCACTACCCGCGCCAGCTCTCCGGCGGCGAACAGCAGCGTGTGGCGCTGGCCCGCGCCTTTGTCACCCGCCCGCGCATTCTGTTCGCTGATGAGCCGACCGGCTCGCTGGACCAGGCCACGGGCCAGCAGGTGAGCGACCTGTTGTTCGCGCTCAACGCCGAAGCCGGCACCACCCTGGTGCTGGTCACCCACGACCTGCGCCTGGCACAGCGCTGCCAGCACGTGCTGCGCATCGACAACGGCCGGCTCCAGGCCGAGCCCGCGCAGGCCCCGGCATGAACGTCCTGCGCCATGCGCTGCGATCATTACGCCGCGAGGCGCTGGCTGGCGACCTGCTGACCGTGTTTGCCGCGCTGGTGCTCGGGGTGGCCGTGATGACCGCCGTGGGCACGCTGGTCAACCGGGTGAATCTGGCGCTGGCCTCGAGCACGGCCGAGATGCTCGGCGGCGACCTGGGACTGAGCGGGCGCAGCGAACCCCCGCCGGAACTGGCCGCACAGGCACGCGAGCGCGGCCTGCGCACCACCCGCATCGCCAGTTTCGGCAGCGTACTGTTCCACGGCGATGCCAGCCAGATGGCCACCATCAAGGCGGTTGAAGCCGGTTATCCGCTACGCGGCGCGCTGCGCGTGCGGCTGGCCGGGGCCGGCCAGCTGCTGGACGCTGCGGCTGCCCCGGCGCCGGGTGAGGCATGGGCCGATCCCCGCCTGCTGCAGGCGCTTGGGGTGCAGGTCGGCCAGTCGCTGGAGTTCGGCAGCGGCAGCGTGCGCATCGCCGGCAGCCTGGAGTCCGAGCCCGACGCCTCGGCCGACCTGCTGACACTGGCACCGACCCTGATGGTCAATCGCGCCGATGTGGAGGGCACCGGCCTGCTCGGTCCCGGCAGCCGGGTCAGCTACCGGCTGATGTTTGCCGGCGCGCCGGACGCCATTGCCAGCTTCCGCCAGTGGTTGCAGCCGCAGGCCAAGGGGTGGCGGGTGATCGGTCTTGCCGACACGCAGCGTGGCGTGCGCGAGGCGTTTGAGCTGGCAGGCCGCTTCCTGGGCCTGAGCGCACTGCTGGCCGTGCTGCTTTCCGGTGTGGCCACGGCACTGGCGGCCAACCGCTTCGCCCTGCGCCGCATCGACCAGGTGGCGGTGCTGCGCTGCCTGGGCGCCCGTCAGCGCGACGTCCTGCTCGGCCTGGCGCTGCAGTTGCTGCTGCTGGCGATTCCGGCGTGCATCGTGGGCGTGGCCGTCGGCATGGCCGCGCAGCAGGGGCTGGTGCAGATCCTCGGTGAACTGGTGCCGCAGCGGCTGCCCCTGCCCCAGGCGACGCCGGCGCTGACCGGTGCGGGCATCGGCCTGGTGCTGCTGCTCGGGTTTGGCCTGCCGCCGCTGCTTCGCCTGCGCAACGTGGCGCCGATGCGCGTGCTCAACCGCAGCTTCGCCACCCTGCCGCCGACCTCGCTGCTGGTCTATCTCGGCGCGCTCGCCGCCAGCCTGACCCTGACCGTGCAGGTGACCGGCGACCTGAAACTGGCGCTGTGGGTGCTGGGCGGGCTTGCGGCGCTGGCCCTGCTCGCCGCTGCCGGCGGCTTTGCCCTGCTGCAGCTGGTACGCGGCCTGCAGCATCGCCTGCATGGCAACTGGCGGCTGGGTCTGGCTGCGCTGACCCGGCGTCGCCTGCTGGCGGTGATGCAGCTTGTCGGCCTGTCACTGTCACTGTGCGCGCTGCTGATGCTGGCCGTGGTCGGCCCGGGGCTGCTGCAGCAATGGCGCGACCGGTTGCCCTCGGACACGCCGAACTATTTCCTGATGAACATCCAGCCCGACCAGCGCGACACGGTGCAGGCCGCCCTGCGCGCGCAGGGCGTCGACGATGCGGACATGGAGCCCTTTGCCACCGGCCGGCTTGTCGCGCTCAACGGCAGGCCACCGCAGCGCGCGGCGCGCACCGACGCGCAGGCACCGGACAACACGGGCCAGTCAGCACAGGACGGCACCGACGAAGACAACGAGCGCCCCCTCAACTTCAGCTGGCGCGGTTCCTTCCCGCCGGCCAACACCCTGTTGCAGGGGCGCTTCTGGACGGCAGACAGCACCGCGGCCGAAGCCTCGGTCGAAGAAGGCTGGGCCAAGCGCTACCAGGCTGGGCTGGGGGATGTCATCACCGTGCAGGCCGGCGAGCAGCAGCGTGACTACACCATCACCAGCATCCGCAAGGCGGACTGGAACAGCTTCCGGGTCAATTTCTTCGTTCTGCTCAACACGAAGGCGGTCGGCGACACACCGTACAACCTGATCTCCGCCTTCCACCTGCCGCGCGCGCGCGCCGGCGGGCTGGCCGCACTGGTGCGCGAGCTACCCAATCTGTCGCTGCTGGATATCGACAGTGTGATCGGTGAGGTGCGCCAGGTGATGGACCGGGCCACCCAGGCCATCCAGCTGGTGATGGGCTTCAGCCTGCTCGCCGGCCTGCTGGTGCTGCTCGCGGCCCTGCAGTCCACCGCCGCCGAGCGCCGCTACGACAGTGCCGTGCTGCGTACGCTGGGGGCCACCCGGCGCCAGCTGCGCGGCGCGGTGCTGGTCGAGTTCGGTGCGCTGGGGCTGCTGGCGGCGCTGCTGGCCGTGGGCGCGGCGGCCATCATCGGCATGCTTGTGGCACGCGAAGTGTTCGACCTGGCGCTGTCTCCGCCATGGCCAGGGCTGTTGACCGGCGGCGCTGCAGGTATTGCGCTGAGTCTGCTGGCAGGCTGGTGGGGCACCCGCGCCATCCTGCATACACCGCCGGCCCTGGCATTGCGCCAGGCCTGATCCGGGCCCGCTGGAAGGGGACGACCGTTGGTCGTTCCCTTTTCTGGCAGGTGACGAGCGTTGGTCGTCACGCTTTCGACCTTGCGCCGGTCCGCCAGCGCCAATCCGGTCATATCTGACAGCCGACTGCGGCAAACGCCAATGACCCCGCCCAACGCGTCGCGGGAAGATCGGTGCGTCATCAGCTGCCGCTCGAGACCGTCATGCCACTGCCCATCCTTCTGCTGCTGGCCCTGCTGGCGCTGTCACCGCCCGCTCCGGCACGCGCCCAGCCCTCCCCGTTCGTGCATCCTGGCATCCTGCTCGATGCCTCGGCCGTCAACGCCACCCGCGCGGATCTGGCGCGGCAGGAACCGATCAAAACGGCAGCGCTTGCCGCCATGCGCGCCCATCCGCTGGCGTCGCTCGACCACCGCCCACAGCCACACGCGGCCGTGATCTGCGGCCCGTTCGACAAACCCAGCATCGGCTGCCGTCAGGAACGCGATGATGCCAAGGCCGCTTACACCCACGCGCTGTTGTGGGCTTATCTGGGTGAGCCTGCCCACGCCGACAAGGCGATCGCCATCATGGACCAGTGGGCCGATACGCTGGTCGACGGCCACCAGGACAGCAACGCGCCGTTGCAGGCGGCCTGGGCGGCGCAACTGTGGACCCGCGCCGCCGAACTGGTACGTCACACCAGCGACCGCTGGCCGGCCGACCGTGCAGGGTACTTCGGCCAATGGCTGCTGACCCAGTACCTGCCGGACATCGAGCGCATGGGGCCCTGCCCCGGCGGCAACTGGTTCGCCAGTGGCATCGAGGCGCGGATGAACATCGGTGTGTACACCGATCACCAAGACCTCTACGAACAGGCGAGCGTGCAGTGGCAGCAGCGCCTGCCGACCTACGTCTACCTGTCCGCAGACGGCGCCACACCGCAGCCCCGGCCCGGCTGCGGCACACCGCTGGACCGGCTCTGGTTCGGCCAGACGGTGATGGCCGATGGCCTGGCCGAGGAAACCTGCCGCGATCTGGAGCACACGGCCTACGGGCTTGCGGGCTACCTCAACGCGGCTGAGACCGACCGTATCCAGGGAGGCAATCTCTTTGCCCTTGGCGCCGAGCGGCTGACCCGCGCGATGGAGTTCCACACCCGGCTGATGCGCGACGGACAGGTGCCGGACTGGCTGTGCAGGGGCAAGCTGGTCAGCAGCATGGCGGGCACGCTCGAGCTGGGTTACCAGCATTACGCAGTACGCGCGAGGACGTCCCTGCCGGCCACGGCGGCTTGGCTGCGCGGCCAGCGGCCCAGCCGTGGCGACTTTCACTTTCTCTGGGAGACGCTGACCCACGGTGCGCCACTTGCGCAATAAAGCTGCCAGCCGCGCCTGGACAGGCCTATGCTTTGCGCTTCATCCCCAAGGCGCCCCGCCATGCCGTTCACTGCCTACCTGTATCCGGTCCTGCTGCTGATTGCCAGCAACATCTTCATGACCTTTGCCTGGTACGGGCACCTGAAGTTCAAGACCGCTCCGCTGATGACCGTGGTGCTGATCAGTTGGGGGATCGCGTTCTTCGAGTATTGCCTGCAGGTGCCGGGCAACCGGATGGGCAGTGCGGTGTACTCGGCGCCGCAGCTCAAGGGCATGCAGGAAGTCATCACCCTGCTGGTGTTCGCGGTCTTCTCGGCGTTCTATCTGGACCAGCCGCTGAAGTGGAACCACTGGGCGGCATTCGCCCTGATCGTGATTGCGGCGCTGCTGATGTTCAAGGAGTAAGGCCGGCCGTGCTGCAGCACGCTCCGGTGCGCCATGACACGGCCCGCCTGCGTCAGTGTGCGGGCTGCGGTGGAAAGCCGCTCGGGTGCTTCGCGCCGGGTTGCCGCGTTGCTGCAGACCCGGCACCCGGGCCGTCGTCCAACGACATCGCGGCTTCGGCCCCCTCAAGCCGCGCGATGCGCTGCGCCGTGGCAGCGCCCAACGGTGACAGGCGGGTCGCGCTTGCGCCCAGGCCATGGCCCTGCTCCACGGCATGCAGCCGCAGCGCGCGCACACGCCAGCGCTGGCCGCCAAGACTGCCAGCCAGGCGGCGCCACAGCCGCTCGCCGACGCTGGCATCGCCGCTCGCTGGCGCCTGCACGGGCAAACCCGCCACCAGACGGTCCCAGGCGAGGAAATCACTGTCGGGCAGCAGATACAGCCGCCACACACAGCGTCCGCGGGCATCCGCAAAACAGAGGCTTTCGTACACGCCCTCGCTGTCCACACGGTGACAGGCGTGCACGGCGACGGCCTGCTGCCATCCAGACAGTTCACCGCCCTCCGCGCGGAACAGGCACAGCACACTGCCCAGCTGAGCGAGTTGGGCGGAGGCAGGCCATCCCGCCGCCTTGGGCAGTGGCAAGGCGGCGGACACAGGCGGACGCAAGGCGGACAGGGCTCGGCTCATGGGATCACCCGGGGCTGATGCGGCTGGCCAGCACGCGATGGCCAACCACGATGAGGCAGGCAGGGTCTGCGGGAAGCAGCGCAGGCACCGCCAGCAACAGGGCAGGAGCCCCCGGCCGCCGGCGCCGCCAGAGCGGCACACCGGAAGCCGAGGGGGAGAGAACAGTGGGGGCGGCCGCCCGCTTCGCGTTCCCACGTAGGCCACGCGGGGTCGCCGGGAGGGGGAAAGGCAGCCGCCCCGTTTACTTGGTCAGGATCAGCTTGTCGTTGCTGGTATGGCGCAGGCGATAGAAGCGGTCGCCATGCTGGATCAGGATTTCGCGCCGCCCCTTGAGCAGGGCTTCACTGTCGATTACTTCCTCGGCGGGTACCGGGCGGATCGGACGATCACGGAGGGTCAGGGTTGCAGGACGCAGCAGCACAGCTTGAGCGGTCATGGTCTGGACTCGTGCGAGGGACGATTCAAATGATAACGATTCTCAGTTCGCAATCAACAACCATTCTCGATTCCATTGATCAGATTTATTATCGCCGCGCCGCTTTCGATAGTCCCTGCCTATTAGCGCGGGCGGGCGCCGGTCTCATGCGCCCGCCGCATGCCTCATTGCGCGAACACGGCTTCGACCCTGGCCCACACCGCAGGCTCCAGCGTGTCGACCAGGTCCAGGGCCTGCAGGTTCTGCAGCAGCTGCTCCACCCGGCTGGCGCCCAGGATGACGCTGGAAACCTGCGGGTTGCGCAGGCACCATGCGATGGCCAGTGCGGCCGGCGGCAGATCAAGCTCGGCGGCCAGCGCACTGTATCGGCGCAGCTGCGCCAGGCGGGTATCGCCGTCACTGCCCAGCACCAGCTCCTGCAGCCACGCCATCGACGCCAGGCCCAGACGTGCATCGTCAGGGAAGCCCTCGTTGTACTTTCCGCTCAACAACCCGGAGGCGAGCGGTGAGAAGGTGGTGGTGCCCAGCCCGGCGCGCTCGTACAGCGGGGCATATTCCTGCTCCACGCGCTGGCGGTGCAGCAGGTTGTACTGCGGCTGCTCCATCGACGGCCCCTGCAGGTTGTGCCGTTCGGCGATGTCCAGCGCCTGCTGGATCTGCACGGCCGACCATTCCGAGGTGCCCCAGTACAGCACCTTGCCCTGGCGGACCAGCGTGTCCATCGCATGGACGGTCTCGGCGATCGGCGTCGTCGGATCCGGGCGGTGACAGTAGTAGAGGTCCAGATAGTCCACCCGCAGGCGCTTGAGCGCGCCGTGGCAGGCGTCGGTGATGTGCTTGCGCGACAAGCCCTTCTGGGTGGGTCGCGGGTCGGCCGCGCTGCCGAAGAACACCTTGCTCGATACGCAGAAGCCGTCGCGCGGCAGCCGCAGGTCGGCGATCACATCGCCCATCACCTGTTCGGCGCGGCCGTTGGCATAGCTTTCGGCGTTGTCGAAAAAGTTGATGCCATGGTCCCACGCCGCCGCCACCAGATTGCGTGCCTGGTCCCGCGCGATCTGGCTGCCGAAGGTGACCCAGGCACCAAAGGACAGGGCCGAAAGGTGGAGCCCGGTGGCGCCCAGACGTCGATATTGCATGTCCAATCTCCTGCTGCAGCCCCGCATCGAGGGGCCATGGGGCGCCCATTCTAACCGTCGGCGCAACCTGCCTCAGGCCCCGCCGTTGCAGGCCCGATCGCCGTTGATCGGTGCCCGCGGGATGCTTTTTCCTTGCCCCGGCCCCTGCCCTGCACTAGGCTTCCCGTTTTTCGCGCCCCCAGGGGAAGTCAGATGGTCGAGGGTTTGGGCAGGATCGGCTTCGGCCTGTTCGGCCTGGTGGTGCTTGTGTGCATCACCTGGTTGTTCTCCAACAACAAGCGTGCGGTGGACTGGAAACTGGTCATCACCGGTATCGTGCTGCAGATCGCATTCGCGGCCCTGGTGATCCTGGTGCCGGGCGGCCGCGATGTGTTCGACGCCCTGGGCCGCGGCTTCGTGAAGGTGCTGAGCTTCGTCAACGAAGGCTCGGGCTTCATCTTCGGCAGCCTGATGAATGTCGAAAGCTACGGCTTCATCTTCGCCTTCCAGGTGCTGCCGACCATCATCTTCTTCTCCGCGCTGATGGGCGTGCTGTATCACCTCAACGTGATGCAGGCCATCGTCCGCGTGATGGCCTGGGCCATCACCAAGGTCATGCGCGTGTCAGGTGCGGAAACCACCAGCGTCTGCGCCAGTGTGTTCATCGGTCAGACCGAGGCGCCGCTGACCGTGCGCCCCTATATTCCGAAGATGACCCAGTCCGAGCTGCTGACGATGATGATCGGCGGCATGGCCCACATCGCCGGCGGCGTGCTGGCCGCGTATGTGGGCATGCTCGGCGGCAACGACCCGGTGCAGCAGGCCTTCTATGCCAAGCACCTGCTGGCTGCCAGCATCATGGCCGCTCCCGCCACGCTGGTCGTGGCCAAGCTGCTGATTCCGGAAACCGGTACCCCGTTGACCCGTGGCACGGTGAAGATGGAAGTGGAGAAGACCTCCAGCAATATCATCGACGCCGCCGCCGCCGGCGCCGGCGACGGCCTGAAGCTGGCCCTGAACATCGGCGCCATGCTGCTGGCCTTCATCGCGCTGATCGCGCTGATCAACGCCCCGCTGACCTGGCTCGGCGATGTCACCGGCCTGGCCGCTGCACTGGGTCGGCCGACCAATCTGTCGACGATCTTCGGCTACCTGCTGGCCCCGATCGCCTGGGTGATCGGTACGCCGTGGGCCGACGCCACCACCGTTGGCTCACTGATCGGCCAGAAGGTCGTCATCAACGAATTCGTCGCCTACAGCGAGCTGTCGCGGATCATCGGCGGCCAGGTGCCCGGCGTGACCCTGTCCGATGAAGGTCGCCTGATCGCCACCTACGCGCTGTGCGGCTTCGCCAACTTCAGCTCGATCGCGATCCAGATTGGCGGCATCGGTGGCCTGGCTCCGGAACGCCGTCACGATCTGGCCAAGTTCGGCCTGCGTGCGGTACTGGGCGGTACGATCGCCACCTTCATGACCGCCACCATCGCCGGCGTGCTGACCCACTTTGGCTGATACCTTCCTGTACCAGCCCCGTTTCACTGAGAACAGTTCCCCTATGAGCAGTAATGTCGTCGTCGTCGGTTCCTTCAATGTCGATCACGTGTGGCGGTGCGAGAACCTGCCGGCACCGGGTGCGACCATTGCCGGTCGCTACAGCACCGGCCCGGGCGGCAAGGGGTTCAACCAGGCCGTCGCGGCCCACCGTGCGGGTGCACAGACCACCTTCGTCTGCGCCCTCGGTGACGACGCCGGTGGCGCCATGGCGCGTGATCTGGCGGCCAAGGACGGTTTCGCGCTGGCCGCCGAGGCCAGTGCCGAGCCGACCGGTACCGGTGGCATCTACGTGGACGCGCGCGGCCGCAACACCATCGTGATCGGACCGGGGGCGAACGCAGCGCTGAGCATCGACTTCATCGGCCAGCAGCAGCCGCTGCTGTCGACGGCCAAGGTGGTGCTGGCGCAGCTGGAATCGCCGGTGGAAACCATCGAGGCGGCGCTGGCATTGGCCCGTGAGGCCGGCGCGACCACGGTGCTCAATGCGGCCCCGGCCGATGCGCCGTCGAGCATCGGTCTGCTCAAGCTGGCTGATGTCATCACCCCGAACGAGACCGAATTTGCTTCGCTGCTGGGCCGCCATGTCGGCGAGCGCGTGGAAGCCGACGATGTGGCCGCGCTCGATGGTGCCAGCCTGCACGCGCTGTGCCGCAAACTGGTCGGCAATGGCACCGTGGTGGTGACGCTGGGTTCGGTGGGCGTGTTTGTGTCCCATGCCGAAGACACCCTGCGCGGCGATACGCAGCCGTATTACCGCGTGGGTGCCGAGCAGGTGCAGGCGATCGACACGACAGGCGCAGGCGATGCCTTCAACGGTGCTCTGGTGGCCTCGATGGCGCAGGACCCGGAGGCCCCGTTCGCACGCCACGTGCGATTCGCCAACCAGTTCGCCGGCCGGTCGACCGAGAAGGAAGGCGCCGCCGAAGCCATGCCGCACTTCACCCCGGCAGACGTCTGACGGCAGGCGTCCCCGGTAGGTGACGACCGTTGGTCGTCACGCTTCTGGCCCTGCTCACCCGCTCCCCCGGTAGGTGACGATCGTTGGTCGTCACCCTCCCTGGCCGGCTGCAACGGTGTGACGACCGACGGTCGTCACCTGCCCGGAGCCGCCCTCCTCGTCCGGCGGTCGTCCCCGGCCCGGTCAAGCATCTGCTGATGCCGGTATGGCATGAGCTCGGTGCCGATAGGCCTGAACAGGCCCCTCGCTGGCGCCGCCGCGGCGGGCCCTGCAGCCTACAATGGGCGGATGCAGATCGGCCCCTACACCATTGCCCCCAACGTCGTGCTCGCGCCGATGGCCGGCGTCACCGACAAGCCCTTCCGCCTGCTGTGCAAACGGCTTGGCGCGGGGCTTGCCGCTTCGGAAATGACCATCAGCGATCCGCGCTTCTGGAACACACGCAAGTCGATCCACCGGATGGACCACGCCGGCGAGCCCGACCCGATCAGTGTGCAGATCGCGGGCACCGAGCCGCAGCAGCTGGCCGAAGCGGCGCGCTACAACGTCGACCATGGCGCGCAGATCATCGACATCAACATGGGCTGCCCGGCCAAGAAGGTCTGCAACGCCTGGGCCGGCTCGGCGCTGATGCGCGACGAGACACTGGTGGCGCGCATTCTCGATGCGGTGGTCAAGGCCGTCGAGGTGCCGGTGACACTGAAGATCCGCACCGGTTGGGACTGCGACCACCGCAATGGCCCGGCCATCGCCCACATCGCCGAGGACAGCGGCATCGCCGCGCTGGCCGTGCATGGGCGCACCCGCGACCAGCACTACACCGGGCAGGCCGAGTACGAAACCATCGCGGCGATCAAGGCCGCCCTGCGCATCCCGGTCATCGCCAATGGTGACATCGACTCCCCGCAGAAGGCGGCGCGGGTGCTGGCGCTGACCGGCGTGGACGCGGTGATGATCGGCCGCGCGGCACAGGGCCGGCCGTGGATATTCCGCGAGGTGGCCCATTATCTGGCCACCGGCAGGGAGCGCGCGCCGCCGACCCTGTCCGAGGTCCGCGACATCCTGCTCGGGCACCTGCGGGCCCTGCACGACTTCTACGGTGAGCCCCAAGGTGTGCGCATCGCGCGCAAGCACCTGGGATGGTACGCCAAGGACCGTCCGGAAAATGCCGCGTTCCGGGCGGTGGTCAACCGCGCCGAGGACCCGGCCAGCCAGCTGGCCTTGACCGCCGATTACTTCGACCAACTGATCGCCGCCGACGCGGCGGTTTCCTCTGCTGCCTGAGTGCTGGACATGACCCCGCCGATTTCTTCGCCTACTTACCTGCATGGCTTCTCCGGCACCGAACAGGAGCGCCTGGTGACCCAGGCGCGCCTGCTGGAGCCGACCCTGTTCGGCCAGATCGATTACAGCGGCGCGCGCCGGCTGCTGGAAGTGGGCAGCGGCGTGGGCGCACAGACCGAGATCCTGCTGCGGCGCTTCCCCGAGCTGCATGTGACCGGCGTCGACCTGAGCGAGGCGCAGCTGGCCGCCGCCGCCGCCAATCTGTCACGCACCCCATGGTGCAGCGACCGTTACACCCTGTTGCAGGCCGATGCGGGCGAGCTGCCGTTCGGCGCGCGCGAATTCGATGCCGCCTTCCTGTGCTGGGTGCTCGAGCATGTGCCCTCGCCTGCCCGCGTGCTCAGTGAAGTGCGCCGCGTGCTGGCACCGGGTTCGCCGGTCTACATCACCGAGGTGATGAACGCCTCGTTCCTGCTGGACCCCTATTCGCCGAACATCTGGCGCTACTGGATGGCCTTCAATGACTTCCAGTACGACCACGGCGGCGACCCCTTCGTCGGCGCCAAGCTGGGCAACCTGCTGCTGGCCGGCGGGTTCCGCGATGTGGACACGCAGATCAAGACCATCCACCTGGACAACCGCGAGCCGGCCCGGCGCAAGACCATGATCGCGTTCTGGGAGCAGCTGCTGCTGTCGGCGGCCGAACAGCTGCTGCAGGCCGGGTCGGTGGATGTGGAGACGGTGGAAGGCATGCGCCGCGAGTTCCGGCTGGTGCAGAACGACCCCAACGCGGTGTTCTTCTTCTCGTTCGTACAGGCGCGCGCGATCGTTTACTGAGGCCTGCGTACAGGTCGCGGCGGCCCTGCCGCGCTGCGCGCGGGACCCGACCGTAGGGTTGGCTCTACCCTGCACCGATCGTGCCTACGCGGGCTCGTGCCACATCCGCTGCCACAGGGCCACCAGCCGCGCACGCAGCGCCGCCCGCGCCTGCGGGCTGCTGTAGTCACTGCGTACCTGCTCAGGCACGACGGCGTGCCATTGCCCATCGCGCCACTCGGCGACGATGAAGTTGAAGGTGTAGTCCGGCTCCAGCCCCATGCGCAGGTCGCTCAGCAGCAGCCGGCCGTCCACCACCTGGGCACGCATGAAACCCCGGTTGAACCAGTGCAGCCGCTGCACGGCAGGCAACCCGGCGACCTGTTGCAGTGCCGATGTATCCGATGTGTACGCCTGGAACAGCATCGGGCCGCGGTCGGCCAGCACCGAGCGGTCGCCCACCACATAGCCTTCCGGGGTCATCGCCACCACGCGCCACAGCACGGTAGTGAACGGCATCGGCACCGAGAACCGCGGCGCGTCAGCCAGCCCCATCGCGGCCAGACGCTGTTGTGCAGCCTCGTCTACCTGCGCCTTGGCGACCAGACTCCAGCCCAGATAGCCGGAGCTGATTGCCAGCGCGGCCACCAATGCCTTGCCGGCCAAAGGGCGGGACCGCGCGAACCAGGCCACCGCACAGCCGACCAACAACCACACGGTATAGAGCGGATCGATGATGAATACACTGGAGACCATCGTCGGCGACGGCGTCAGCGGCCACCACAGCTGCGTTCCATAGACGGTCAGCGCATCCAGCAACGGATGGGTGACCAGCGCCAGCTGCATCGCCCAGAACCAGCGCTGCGGCGCCTGCGCCACCCGGCCGTGGCCGAAGCGCTTGAACAGCCACCACAACGCCGCTGCCACCCAGGGCAGCACCAGCAGCGAGTGGCTGAAGCTGCGGTGCTCGGTCATCACGGCCACCGGGTCGGCTGCGCGCAGGCCCAGCCACAGCGCATCCAGATCCGGCAGCGTGCCGAGGGCGGCACCGGCGAGCAGGGCCGCGCGGCGATGGCCAGGCGGGGCGATGGCGGCGGCAACCGCGCCGCCCAGTACGATCTGGGTCAAGGAGTCCATCGACCGATGCTAGCAGCCCCGGGGGCCAGACCAGTCGCCGCGCGGGAACGCGGGCGTCATGCCCGTGGAACGCTGGCCTGCAGCACACGCATCAATGCGCGGTAACCCCTTGTCGGCAAAGGCACGCCACCTTAACCACGGGCAACCCGTTGGGGTACACAATGCACAGCGGGCCCACCCCGTGTATCATTCGCGCCCATCTTTCCATCCGAATCAAGGGATATTAGCCTGATGTCGAGCTTCCTGTTCACTTCCGAATCGGTCTCTGAAGGCCATCCGGACAAGATCGCCGACCAGATTTCCGACGCGGTTCTGGACGCGATCCTTACCCAGGATCAGCGCGCACGCGTGGCGTGCGAAACCATGGTCAAGACCGGCGTTGCCATCGTGGCCGGCGAGATCACCACCAGCGCGTGGATCGACCTGGAAGCCCTGACCCGCAAGGTCATCCTGGACATCGGCTATGACAGCTCCGACGTCGGCTTCGACGGCGCTACCTGCGGCGTGCTGAACCTGATCGGCAAGCAGTCGCCGCACATCGCCCAGGGCGTGGACCGCAAGAAGCCCGAAGAAATGGGCGCTGGCGACCAGGGCCTGATGTTCGGCTATGCCACCAACGAGACCGACAGCTACATGCCGGCGGCGATCCACCTGTCGCACCGTCTGGTCGAGCAGCAGGCCAAGGTGCGCAAGAAGCGCAACTCGCCGCTGTCGTGGCTGCGCCCGGACGCCAAGAGCCAGGTCACCCTGCGCTATGACGAAAACGGCCAGGCCAGCGCCATCGACGCGGTGGTGCTGTCGACCCAGCACGCCCCGGGCATCAAGCAGAAGGACCTCATCGAGGCCGTCCGCGAAGAGATCATCAAGCCGGTGCTGCCGGCCAAGTGGCTGCACAAGGGCACCAAGTTCCACATCAACCCGACCGGCAAGTTCGAGATCGGCGGCCCGGTGGGCGACTGCGGCCTGACCGGCCGCAAGATCATCGTCGACACCTACGGCGGCTGGGCCCGTCACGGTGGTGGTGCCTTCTCCGGCAAGGATCCCTCCAAGGTCGACCGTTCGGCCGCCTACGCTGCCCGTTACGTGGCCAAGAACGTGGTCGCCGCCGGCCTGGCCGACCGTTGCGAAGTGCAGGTCTCCTACGCCATCGGCGTGGCCGAGCCGACCTCGATCTCGGTCACCACCTTCGGTACCGGCAAGATCGCCGACGACAAGATCGAGAAGCTGATCCGCAAGCATTTCGACCTGCGCCCGTACGGCATCATCAAGATGCTCGACCTGGTCCACCCGATGTACCAGCAGACCGCCGCCTACGGCCACTTCGGCCGCAAGCCGAAGGAGTTCAGCTACATCAATGGTGCCGGTGAGTCGGTGACCGCGACGGCCTTCTCCTGGGAGAAGACGGACCGCGCCGCCGCCCTGCGCGCCGACGCCAAGCTGAAGTAAGCAGGATGAAGGGCCGCGCAAGCGGCCCTTCTCTTTGTGGTGGAGCCGACCCCATGGTCGGCTTTCTTTTTGCCTGCACGCCGAGGCAATGCAGTCAGGCATCGCTCGGCTCCACAGCCACGCGGCGCGGCCGATACAATCGACGCATGACCACCGATTTCAAACCCCACCAGCTGTCGATGACGGTACTGATGTCACCGGAGATGGCCAATTTCTCCGGCAAGGTGCACGGCGGTGCGATCCTGCGCCTGCTCGACCAGGTCGCCTATGCCTGTGCCAGCCGCTATGCCGGGCGCTACGTGGTCACCCTGTCGGTGGACCAGGTAATGTTCCGGCAGCCGATCGCGGTGGGCGAACTGGTGACCTTCCTGGCTTCGGTCAACTACACCGGCACCTCGTCGATGGAGATCGGGGTCAAGGTGGTTGCCGAGGACATCCTCAAGCGCAGTGTGCGCCATGCCAACAGCTGCTTCTTCACCATGGTGGCGGTGGACGAGGACGGCAGGCCAACCGCCGTACCGCCGCTGCAGGTGGAAGGCAGCGACGAGCGCCGCCGCCATGCTGCCGCGCTGATCCGGCGGCAGCTGCGCCAGGAGATGGAACAGCGTCATCTGGAGCTGCTGGCGTCCAATCCGCCGGCGCCGCAGGAGTAGCCGCCATGGCCGGGCAAAGCCCGGCTTGATGAGCAGTCGCTGCCAGGCAGAGCCCGGCACCACGTCAGCCGGTGTTCTGCACGCCCTGCGAGACACCGTTGACGCAGGCCACCAGCGCGCGCAGCAGGGCGTCATCCTCACCGCCACGGGCACGCCAGCGTTGCAGCAGATCGACCTGCAGCACACTGATCGGATCCACATACGGGTTGCGCAGCCGGATCGACTGCGCCAGCCGGGGATCGTGCTGCAGCAGTGTTTCCTGCCCGGTGAGCGCGAGCACCCAGCGTTCGGTGAGTGCCCACTCCCGCTGCACCTGCGGGAAGAAGTCGGCATGCAGCTCGCCGGCCAGCAGCGAGAACTGCTCGGCGATGGTGATGTCGCCCTTGCTCAGCACCATTGCGATGTCGTCCAGGAAGGTGCGGAAGAACGGCCAGTCGCGGGCCATCTGCACGAGCACCTGCTCATGGCCTGCGTCGACGGCGGCCTGCAGGCCGCTGCCCACGCCGAACCAGCCGGGAATCACCGAGCGGGCCTGACTCCATGCAAACACCCAGGGAATGGCGCGCAGGTTGGACAATGCCGCGTCCTGGCCCAACCGCCGCGAGGGCCGCGAGCCGAGGGTCATGCGCTCGATCACATCGATCGGTGTGGCGCGGCGGAAATAGTCCATGAAGCGCGCCTGGCCGACAAACCGCCGGTACGCCTCGCTGCTCGATGTGGCCACCTGGTCCATCACCGGGCGCCACTGCGCCTCGCGCGCGTCCGCCGCACGGGGGCGCAGACTGGAACGCAGCACCGCGCCAGCGGCTTGCTCGAGCGAGCGCAGCGCCAGCGCGCGGATACCGTACTTGCGATGGATCACCTCGCCCTGCTCGGTCACGCGCAGACGGCCATCGATGCTGCCCCGCGGCGAGGCATCCACCGCGTGGGTGGTCTTGCCACCGCCGCGGCTGATCGAGCCACCGCGCCCGTGGAAGAACGTCAGCCGGATGCCGGCGTGGCTGGCCACTTCCAGCAGTTCCACCTGCGCCCGCTGCAGGCCCCAGCGCGAGGCGGCGATGCCACCGTCCTTGCCGCTGTCCGAATACCCCAGCATCACCATCTGCACATCATCGCGGGCGCGCAGGTGGGCTCGGTAAACGGGGTCCTGCAGCAGATCGGTCAGCGTCGCGGTGCCCTGCCTGAGGTCGTCAACGGTTTCAAACAAGGGCGCGATGTCCAGGGGCACCTCATCGTGCTCATCGACCAGGCCGCCGCGGCGTGCCAGCGCCAGCACGGTGAGCACGTCACCCCGGTCGTGCGCCATGGAAATGATGTAGCTGCCCAGCGCGTCCGCGCCGTGCCGCCGGCGGGCATCGGCCAGCGCGGCAAACACCGCGTCCAGCCGTTGATTGCCCTCCTCGTCAACCTTCGGCAGCGGCGTTTCGCCGCTGGCATACGGGCCCAGCAGCGCAGCGCGCTCGCGCGGTGCCATGGTTTCCCATTCCGCTTCATCCAGCGCCAATGCCAGCGCACGTGCATGCACACTGGACTCCTGCCGCACGTCCAGTCGCGCCAGATGGAAGCCAAAAGTCTTCACCCGCCACAGCAGACGCTGCACGGCAAAACCACCGGCGTGCTCGCCACGGTTTTCCAGCAGGCTGTCCAGCATCAGCTGCAGGTCATCCACCAGCTCCTGCGGGCCGGCGTAGGCGGCCTCGGCATCATCGATGGTGGCCTGCAGCCGCGCGCGCATGCGGTCATTGAGCAGCCGATAGGGCATGTCGGCGTGGCGCGGCCGCGACTGCACCTGCGGCAGACGCTGCATGTACTCGTCCACGCGCTGCTGCAGCGCGCGGCTTACACCGACCCGTTCGGTCGACTGGCTGAGCAGGCTGGCCAGCTGCAGCAGGTCCTTCTGGTAGCGGCCCAGCACCGCCTGCCGCTGCGCCTGCAGCGTGTTGGCAATGGTGTCGGCATCCACGTTCGGGTTGCCGTCCATGTCGCCGCCCACCCAGGTGCCGAAGCGCAGCAGCCGTGGCAATGCGAGGCGCTGGCCGTAGGTGTCCTGCAGCGCCTGCTGCAGCGATTCGTAGAACACCGGAATGACCCGGTACAGCACCTGCACCAGATAGAAGCCCACATGCTCGCGCTCGTCGTCGACGGTGGGCCGCACCGGCGAGGAATCGGTGGTCTGCCACGAGGCGGTCAGGGCCATGCGGAAACGCGCTGCGTCGGCAGCGGCTTCGCCCGGCGTGCGCTGCCCATCCAGGTTGTCCACCAGGCTGGCGACCATCAGCTGCTCTTTTTCCAGCAGCGCGCGGCGTACCGCTTCGGTGGGATGGGCGGTGAACACCGGCTCGATGTCGATGCGCGGCAGCCACTGCGCCAGTTCGTCCAGTTCGACGCCCTGGGCTTTGAGCTGCTGCAGCGCGTCCTGCAGGCCATCGGGCTGCGGCGCGGCGGTGCCGGCGCGCTGGTAATCCCGACGACGACGGATGCGGTGTACCCGCTCGGCGATGTTGACCACCTGGAAGTAGGTGCTGAATGCACGCACCAGGGTTTCGGCATCGTGCGGTGCACGACCGGCCAGTCCCTGCGCCAGATCGGACAGGGGCGCCTGCTGCTCACGTCGCGCGATGGCGCGGGTGCGGACCCCTTCCACGTCGTCGAACAGGGTCTGCGACACCTGTTCGACCAGCAGGTCACCAACCAGCGCGCCCAGACGGCGCACATCATCGCGAAGCGGAAGATCGGGGGAAGCAGATTCGATGCTGCTGCGGAACTCGTTCATCGACAACGCACACGCCTCACGCAGGGGAGCTGGCTCCAGCCTACCCCAGTTCCCGTGACAGCCCGCAGGTGGTTTCAGCGGTAACGCCACACCATCGCGCTGCCGGGCCCTGCGGCCCGGCAGCACAGGCGGTCAGCGCTTGGCCTTGGCCTTGATCGGCGCGCCCGGACCGATGGTCTGCTCCAGCCAGCGCTCGCTCTCGGCCAGCATGGTCATGATCGACTCGCGTGCGCGGTAGGCATGCGACTCATTGGGCAGCATCACCAGCCGCGAGGTGCCACCGAGCCCCTTGACCGCCGCGAACATGCGCTCGCTCTGCATCGGGAACGTACCGGAGTTGTTGTCGTCCACGCCGTGGATGAACAGGATCGGGTCCTTGATCTGGTTGGCATAGTTGAACGGCGACATCTTCTGGTAGATGTCCTGGGCCTGCCAGTAGTTGCGTTCCTCGGCCTGGAACCCGAACGGCGTCAGCGTGCGGTTGTAGGCACCGCTGCGGGCGATGCCGGCCTTGAACAGACGCGTATGCGCCAGCAGATTGGCGGTCATGAACGCACCGTAGGAATGGCCGCCGATCGCGATGTGGTCGCGGTCGGTGACACCACGCCGCACCACTTCGTCCACCGCCGCCTTGGCATTGGCGACCAGCTGTTCGATGTAGGTGTCGTTGGGCTCCTTGTCACCCTCACCGATGATCGGCATCGACGGACTGGCCAGCACCACGTAGCCCTTGGCCAGGAATGCCTGCGGGCCCCAGTAGCTGACCGCATTGAAGCGATAGGGCGAATCGGTGACCTGGCTGGCCGCAGCCGCGCTCTTGAACTCGCCCGGGTAGGCCCACATCAGCAGCGGCCGCGGCCCTTCGCGCCTGGGGTCGTAACCTGGCGGCAGCAGCAGGGTGGCGGTGAGCTCCACGCCATCGGCGCGCTTGTAACGGATCTGCTCCTTGCTGACCCCGCGCAGGGCCGGCAGCGGATGGCTGACCTGGGTAAGAGCACGCGCCGCGGCGGCCGGATCGGCCAGCGACTGTACGTAGTAATTGGCTGGCTGCTCGGGGCTTTCGCGGGTCAGCAGCAGCGCACTGGCATCGTCGCCGAGCAGGGCCAGCGGCAGTGCATAGTCCGGTGCCTGCGAGTGGAACAGACGTTCGGTTTTTCCGCTGGCCAGGTCCATGCGGTCGACAAACGGGCGGTCGCCCTCCGGCGAGGCACCAGCGCCATACAGATAGATGCTGCCGCCGTCGGTGCTGGTCTGCAGCAGCGCGCGACCGTTGTCGTCACGCAGCACCGCCGGCCGGCCCGGATCGTTGTAGCGATCCTGCGCATCGCGGTCAAACAGCAGCCGCGGCTCGGCGCTGCCGCCCGGCGCGATCACCCAGGTCTTCGTGCGGCGGGTCTTCCACCAGCTCTCATTGAGCAGGGCCAGGTCGTCGTGCCCCCAGGTGATGCCGGCATAACGGCTGCCCAGCTGGGCCAGGGTAACCGGGGCGGTGTCGAATGGCGCGGCCTGCATCATCACCGCATCGCGGATCTTCGCCTCACGGTTGGGATCGCCGCCGTCCTGCGCTTCAGCCCACACCAGCGTCGCCGGCGCGTCGCCGCGCCAGCTGATGTCGCGGACCCCGGTTACTTCGGCGTCGTTGCCGGTCGGCAGACCTTCCACCAGCGGGCGGTTGGCGACCGTGTGCACCAGCTTGCCGCTGCTGTCGAGCACCTCGATACGGCGCGGGAAGCTGCTCACCGGCACCACGTACGAGTACGGACGCACCGCACGCTGGCTGAGCAGGTAGCGACCATCAGGCGAGAGGCTCAGGTCCAGGTAGATACCGGCCATGCCGACCGGGCTGCTCTGGCCGTCAAGGCCGATGCGCATCGGCTGGGCGGTGGCGTAATAATCAAACAGCGCGGCATCGGCCTGGTTGCGCAGCAGATCCTGATAGGTACGGATGGATACCACGCCGCTGCCCTCGGTGGTCTGCTGCACGGCCGGCCCGGTGGGGGTGGCGTCGCCCGGGGGCGGTGCGCCGGCATTGGCCACCCGGCTCATCACCAGCAGCCCACGGCTGTCGGGCAACCACTGGAAGCCATCGCCGAGCACGGTGTTGAGCTCGCCGCGCAGGCGCCGCGCGCTGGCAGCCGCCACGTCCACCAGCCACAGTTCGTTGGCGCCGGTAGCCGCATCGACCTGGTTGAAGGCCAGCCACTTCTGGTCGGGCGACCACGCCAGGCTGGCCACTGCCAGCTTGCCGGGCAGGCCGCTGATCTGCCGCGGCGCGCCGTCGGCGATGTCCAGCAGCCACAGTTTCTGGCCATAGCTGAAGCGGCTGTCGGAGAACGTGCGCGGATTGATCCGGCGGCCTGCCAGCTTCAGCTCGGGCTGCGCCACGACCTCGATGGAGGGCAGCGAAGGCATCTGCAGCATCGCGCCGACATCACGGCGCGGCGACAGGTACAGCGTCGGCGAGCGGGGCTGATCGACCACCGCCTGCAGGGCGGCCGAGGGCAGCTCATAGCCCGTTGCGCCGTTGGCGACGACCACCCCTGGGGTATCGGCCAGCACGGCCGGGGCCACCGCGAGCAGGGCCATCGACAGGACCAGACCGGACCAGAGGCCAGGCCGGCGGCGCATACGCTTGTTCATCTGCTATCCCTTGGATGCGTGCAAACCACCGACCTTAACAGCCCCTGCGCGCGCGCCCACCTGCCGATGGTTGGGGGCGGGCCCGAAGGCGATATACTGGCGGTCTTCCCTCACCGAGGGGCGCTGCGACCGGAGCCTTGGGCCCGGCCAGGCTCGGTGGGCGGTGACGTGACAACGGCGCCCGGCCAGACGAACCCTCTCGTCCTAAACCGGAGCAATGAATGAACGCTGTTGCAAAGACCTTCTCCACCGAAGGTGATTACAAGATCCGCGACATCGGCCTGGCCGACTGGGGCCGCAAGGAACTGGACATCGCCGAGCACGAAATGCCGGGCCTGATGTCGATCCGTCGCAAGCATGCCGCCAGCCTGCCGCTGAAGGGTGTGCGCGTGACCGGCTCGCTGCACATGACCATCCAGACCGCGGTGCTGATCGAAACGCTGAAGGACATCGGCGCCGACGTGCGCTGGGCCTCGTGCAACATCTTCTCCACCCAGGACCACGCTGCCGCGGCCATCGCCGCCACCGGCACGCCGGTGTTTGCCTGGAAGGGCGAGACGCTGGAAGAGTACTGGGACTGCACGCTGGACGCGCTGACCTTCACCCTGCCCGACGGCACCCTGACCGGCCCGGAACTGGTGGTTGATGATGGCGGCGATGTCACCCTGCTGATCCACAAGGGTTACGAGCTGGAAAACGGCAGCGACTGGGTCAACACCGCGTCCTCCTCGCACGAGGAACAGGTCATCAAGAACCTGCTCAAGCGTGTGGCCACCGAGCGTCCGGGTTACTGGGGCCGCGTGGTGAAGGACTGGAAGGGCGTCTCGGAAGAGACCACCACCGGCGTGCATCGCCTGTACCAGCTGGCCCAGGCCGGCACCCTGCTGATCCCGGCGATCAACGTCAACGACTCGGTCACCAAGAGCAAGTTCGACAACCTCTACGGCTGCCGCGAGTCGCTGGCCGACGGCCTCAAGCGCGCGATGGACGTGATGCTGGCCGGCAAGGTTGCCGTGGTCTGCGGCTACGGTGACGTCGGCAAGGGCTGCGCCGCGTCGCTGCGTGCCTACGGCGCGCGCGTCATCGTCACCGAGATCGACCCGATCTGCGCCCTGCAGGCGGCGATGGAAGGCTACGAGGTCAACACCCTGGAGTCGACCCTGGGCCGCGCCGACCTGTACGTGACCACGACCGGCAACAAGGACATCATCCGCATCGAACACCTGAGCGCGATGAAGGACCAGGCCATCGTCTGCAACATCGGCCACTTCGACAACGAGATCCAGGTCGATGCGCTGGTGGCCTTCCCGGGCGTGCAGCACGTCAACATCAAGCCGCAGGTGGACAAGTACGTGTTCCCCAACGGCAATGCGATCTTCCTGCTGGCCGAAGGCCGCCTGGTCAACCTCGGCTGCGCAACCGGCCACCCGAGCTTTGTGATGTCCAACAGCTTTGCCAACCAGACCCTGGCACAGATCGACCTCTGGGCGAACAAGGACAGCTACGAGAAGAAGGTCTACCTGCTGCCGAAGAAGCTGGACGAGGAAGTGGCGCGCCTGCACCTGGAGAAGATCGGCGTGAAGCTGACCACCCTGAGCCAGGAACAGGCCGACTACATCGGCGTGCCGGTGGAAGGCCCGTTCAAGCCGGACCACTACCGCTACTGATCGAACCCGCATGCCGGTCCATGGCCGGCAGCGCGGCGCGATGTACCACGGAACGGGCGCCTTCGGGCGCCCGTTCTGCGTTGGGCGGCCGCTCTGCAGATGCGGTCAAGGCACCGCGCATCCGGTGCGTTAGCATGCCCGCATGACCCCCGCCATCAACCTGCTCAAGCGCGAGAACATCCTCCATCACGTGCGCAGCTATGCGCACGATGCTGCGGCCGCCTCCTACGGCAGCGAGGCGGTGGAGGAACTCGGCCTGGACCCCGCGCAGGTATTCAAAACCCTGCTGGCCAGTACCGAAACCGGGGAGCTGCTGGTGGCCATCGTGCCGGTGGCCGGACAGCTGGACCTCAAAGCCCTGGCCGACGCCGCCGGCTGCCGCAGGTGCGCGATGGCGCCAACCGATGCAGCACAGCGTGCCACCGGCTACCTGGTCGGCGGCATCAGCCCGCTCGGGCAGAAGAAGCGCCTGCGCAGTTTTCTCGATGCCAGCGCGCAGGCCCTGGCGACCGTGCACGTGAGCGCAGGCCGTCGCGGACTGGAAGTGGAACTGGCCCCTGCCGACCTGCTGCGCCTGACCGCAGGCCGTTACGCGCCCATCGGCAAGGCCCGTTGATGGACACAGCCGATGCCCTGCTGCAGGACCTGCTCAGCGGTGATACCACGCGCATCCATGCGTCGACCTGCGCGGTCGCGGTGACCTTCGATGCGGCGCTGCTGGATGCGCTGGCACCGCATGCCGACCGCATTGAAAGAGCCTGCGAACGGGTCGCGCTGGGCGGCGCGCTGGTGACCAACCAGGTGCATCTGCAGGCTGCGCTGCAGCGCCTGCGTTACTGGCACGCGAGGACCGGCTGCCTGTGTGCGCTGTTGCCCGGCTATCTGTTCTTCAATCCCCAGCGCCTGATCGAGCAGGGTCAGATGCAGCTGCTCTGTGCAGGCGAGGCGGAAGATGGCTGGGGTCAATGCCATCAGGTGGCATGCGCACGCTGTGGACAGCACTGGCAGGCCACCGACCGCGAATACCATTACCGGTGGTGGGAGTGGAAAGCGCGCTGAGGCTCGCCGCGATGCCGGCGCGTCAGGGCCGCCAGTTGGCGTTGTTTTCCCAGAACTGCACCGCACGCTGGTAAGCGGCGCGGTCCAATGGCACGCCCGACCCGCCCTCGTCCACACCCAGCGCATTGCGCATCATGGTGATGGGCGCCATGGGGATCTCCTCCGGCTCGGCGGTGTAGATGCAGCCCACAACGCCCCACTCCCCGTCGATCGGCGAGCCCTCCCTGGCCAGCTGCTCAGCGCTGTACAGGATCACCACCAGATAGTTGGCCCGCGGCGCCTGGACGCCCTCGAACCAGCGCACCAGCACGGGCAGCTCATCGCGGTTGCGCGCCTCATAGCCGCTGCGCAGCAGATGCCGGTTCTCGTCGGTGATCGGCACCGTCAGACACCGCGTGCTGGTCCAGTTCTCGTAGACGAACAGTTTGCAGAACGGCGCGTAGCCATCGAGCACCTTCAGCGGCGCATGCGCATTGAGGTGCGCCTGGAACTGCTCGGCAGTGATGTCCTGGATCGTATTGGCGCGCGGCACACGCGGAAACAGGCGCGGACGGGCGAACTCGGTGAGGATGAACGACATGGCGTGCTGCAGGAAACAAAGGCGGCCACAGGATGCCATGCAACGCCGCCGCACAACCAGCCTGACGGTGTTCCGCAGCAGCGGGCCCAGAGGCGGCGCACACCGATCGGGCCGTCGAGGTGACAGGGCGCGCGGCACGGCGCAGGCCACCTGTGCGAGGTCATTACATCCATCTTGATGTAGCGATATACTGAGTCCGGACCCGCCGCTGTCGATGCTGCCATGACGCCCCTGAGTTTCGAGTTCTACCCGCCCAAGACCGATGAGCAGCGCGCCCAGCTTGACCGCACGGCGGCCCGGCTCAAGGCTTACGCCCCGGAGTATGTGTCCTGCACCTTCGGCGCGGGCGGCTCCACGCTGAGCTATACCTCCGAGACGGTACGCCACCTCAAGCAGCACCACGGATTCGACTCCGCCCCGCACCTGTCCTGCGTCGGCGGCACCCGCCAGGAGATCCGCGAGCTGCTCAAGCTGTACCGCGCGATCGGCTGCCATCGCATCGTCGCCCTGCGCGGCGACCTGCCCTCGGGCATGGGCCACCCCGGTGACCTGCGGTATGCAGCAGAACTGATCGACTTCATCCGCAGCGAGCACGGCGATGCCTTCCACATCGAGGTCGGCGCCTATCCGGAAACCCACCCGCAGGCCGTCGACGCACTGGCAGACCTCAACTACTTCAAGGCCAAGGTGGACGCGGGTGCCGATGCGGCGATCACCCAGTACTTCTACAACGCTGACGCGTACTTCCACTTCGTCGACCAGGTGCGGCGGCTCGGTGTGGAGATTCCGATCGTCCCGGGCATCATGCCGATCTCCAACTTCAGCCAGCTGCGGCGCTTTTCCGAGCAGTGCGGCGCCGAGATACCGCGCTGGATCAGCCGCCGCATGCAGGCCCATGGCGATGACAGCGAATCGATCCGCCGCTTTGGCGCCGAGGTGGTGGCCCAGCTGTGCCAGCGTCTGCTTGAGGGCGGTGCCCCCGGCCTGCACTTCTACACGTTGAATCTGGCCAAGCCGACAACGTCGGTGCTCAAGCTGCTGCGCAGCTGACGGCCTGCCTCAAGCCGGCCATAATCCGGAAATCGCAGCGATACCCTGGGCGCCGTTCCTGCGGGCGGTGGTGATGTCGTCCACGCCCAGACCACCCAGCGCATAGATCGGCAGGGAAACCTGGGCGCGCAGTGCGGCGAACGCCTCCCAGCCCATCGGCACCGCGCCGGGATGCGAGGCGGTCGCCTGCACCGGCCCCAGCACCGCAAAGTCGCAGCCCAGGCGCTGCGCGGCCTGCAGCGCTGGCAGGTCATGGCAGGAGGCGGCCACCAGCTGGTCCGCAGGCAGGGGCCGTGCGGCCAGCGTATGCAGCTGCTCGCTGCCCAGGTGCACGCCGATGCCCAGTTCGCGGGCCAGGGCGATATCGCGGTTGAGCAGCCACTGCACGGGCCTGCGCTGGCCTTTCACTGCATCGGCGACGAGCGCCGCCCACTCGGGGTGGTCCTGACCGGGGCGCAGCTGGATACGCTGCAGGCCACTGTCCACGGCGCGCTGCAGTTGCTGCTGCCATTGCAGCGCATCGACTGCGTTAGCGCCAACCGCTGGGGTGATCAGATAGCGGTCGGGATGACGCAGTGCGGCGACCACCGGCAGGTCCGCCGGTGGCATGGAGTAGCGGCCCAGCTTCTCCGGTGCCACCCACGTGATGGCCTGGCCTTCGCGGCCACGCGGGCTGCCCTTCCAGCTGCGGATGTGCCGTACCTCCAGCACCAGATGCTTGTCCGGGTAGCGCTGCGGCACATCCATGATCCAGTTGCCGACGTCAGCCTCGATGCCCAGCTCTTCGCGCAGTTCGCGCACCAGCGCCTGCTCGGAGCTTTCACCGGGCTCACGCTTGCCACCTGGAAACTCCCAGAGGCCCGCCATGTCGCGGTTGTCGGTACGGCGGTTGAGCAGGATGCGGCCACGGGCGTCGGTGATGACGCCAGCCACTACGTGGATCGATCGTGTCGGGGAAGGCATGGTGGGAGGATAAAACAGAAACGCCCCGCACTGGGCGGGGCGTCCGGCGGAAGCACGAAGCTCCCGCAACAGAGGCCGGACAGACCCGGCCCTGCCTGCGTTGGGTCAGTTCAACTGGCCGTGGCAGTGCTTGTACTTCTTGCCGCTGCCGCACGGGCAGGGATCGTTGCGGCCGATCTTCGGCTCGTCGCGCTGCGCCTGGCCAGCATGCTGCGCCGCTTCCACCTGTGCAGCTTCCTCGTCGGCACTGTAGCTGCCGGCGTCCTGGTGCTGGAACTGCGACTGGCTCAGGCGCGCCTGCGCCTGCTGGCGCTCGGCGGCTTCCAATGCGGCCACTTCCTCGTCGCTGCGGATGCGCACACGCGAGAGCAGGGTCACCACTTCGCGCTTGACGTCTTCCAGCATGCCCGAGAACAGCTCGAACGCTTCCTTCTTGTACTCCTGCTTGGGCTGCTTCTGCGCATAGCCGCGCAGATAGATGCCCTGGCGCAGGTAGTCCATGCGCGCCAGATGCTCCTTCCAGCTCTGGTCGAGCACGGTCAGCATGACGTGCTTTTCCAGTGCCCGCATGGTGTCCTGGCCCACGCCGGCTTCCTTCTCGGCAAAGTGCGCGTCCACACGCTCCTGCACCTTCTGGACGATGCCTTCGGCGTCCAGTTCCTCGTGTGACTTGACCAGCTCGGTCAGCGACATCTGCAGGCCGAACTCGGATTCCAGGGTAGCCTCCAGCCCGCGCAGATCCCACTGTTCGTCGATGGAGTTGGGCGGCACGAAGCGAGCGACCACGTCGTAGATCACATCGCCGCGGATACCCTCGACGTTCTCCTTGAGCGACTCGGCGTCGAGAAGTTCGTCGCGCTGGCCGTAGATCACCTTGCGCTGGTCGTTGTTGACATCGTCGAAATCCAGCAGGTTCTTGCGGATATCGAAGTTGTGCGCTTCGACCTTGCGCTGGGACTTCTCGATGACCCGGCTTACCAGACGATCCTCGATGACGTCGTCATCCTTCATGCCCATCATGCGCATCATCTTCTGGACACGCTCACCGCCGAAGACACGGATGAGGTTGTCTTCCAGCGACAGATAGAAGCGCGACGAACCAGGGTCGCCCTGGCGGCCCGAACGGCCACGCAGCTGGTTGTCGATACGGCGGGATTCGTGGCGCTCGGTGCCTACGATATGCAGACCACCGGCCGCCTTGACCGCGTCGTGGCGTTCCTTCCAGGCCGCCTTGACCGCCGCCTTCTGTGCTTCGGTGGCGTCCTCGCCGAGCTCGTGCAGTTCGGTTTCCAGCGAGCCGCCCAGCACGATGTCGGTACCACGACCGGCCATGTTGGTCGCGATGGTCACCGCGCCAGGACGGCCGGCGTTGGCCACGATGGTCGCTTCGCGGTCATGCTGCTTGGCGTTGAGTACCTCGTGATGCACGCCGGCCTTGCGCAGGTGCTCGGAGAGCATCTCCGAGGTTTCAATCGACGTGGTACCCACCAGCACCGGCTGGCCACGCTTGTTGCAGTCCTGGATGTCGGCCAGCACGGCGTTGAACTTGCCTTGGCGGTTGAGGAACACCTGGTCCGGTGCGTCCTTGCGCAGGGTCGGCCGGTTGGTGGGAATCACCACCACTTCCAGCCCGTAGATGCTCTGGAACTCGAACGCTTCGGTATCGGCCGTACCGGTCATGCCGGACAGCTTCTTGTACATGCGGAACAGGTTCTGGAAGGTGATGCTGGCCAGGGTCTGGTTCTCGCGCTGGACCGGCACGCCTTCCTTGGCCTCCACCGCCTGGTGCAGGCCGTCGGACCAGCGGCGGCCGGACAACGTGCGGCCGGTGAACTCATCGACGATGACCACTTCGCCGTCGCGCACGATGTAGTCCACATCGCGCTGGTAGATCGCATGCGCGCGCAGCGCGGCATTGAGGTGATGAACCACTGCCAGGTTCTGCGGTGCGTACAGGCCGTCGGTCTCGGCGTCGAGAATGCCCGCTTCGACCAGCAGACGCTCGGCGTGCTCCATGCCCGCCTCGGAAAGATGGACCTGCTTGCCCTTCTCGTCCACCCAGAAGTCGCCCTCGCCGTCTTCGGCTTCCTGCTTGATCAGGTTGGGCACCACCCGGTTGACGCGGATGTACAGCTCCGGGGAATCGTCGGCCGGACCGGAAATGATCAGCGGCGTGCGCGCCTCGTCGATCAGGATCGAGTCGACTTCGTCGACGATGGCGTAGTGCAGCTCACGCTGGTAGCGGTCGGCCCGCGACAGCGCCATGTTGTCGCGCAGGTAATCGAAGCCAAATTCGTTGTTGGTGCCGTAGGTGATGTCGGCGTTGTAGGCCTCGCGCTTGTCGCTGTGCGGCATGCCCGGATACACCACGCCCACGCTCAGGCCCAGCCAGTTGTACAGCTTACCCATCTGCGCCGAGTCACGGCGGGCCAGGTAGTCGTTGACGGTGACCACGTGCACGCCCTTGCCTTCCAGCGCGTTGAGGTACACCGGCAGCGTCGCCACCAGGGTCTTGCCCTCACCAGTGCGCATTTCGGCGATCTTGCCCAGGTGCAGCACCATGCCGCCGATCAGCTGGACGTCGTAGTGGCGCATGCCCATGACGCGGCGGCTGGCTTCGCGGCAGACGGCGAAAGCTTCCGGCAGCACCTTGTCCAGGGCCTCACCGTCGGCGATGCGCTGCTTGAACTCCGGCGTCTTGGCCTGGAGCTGCTCGTCGCTGAGCTTCTCCATCTCCGGCTCCAGCGCATTGATCTTGGCGACGATGCGGTTGAGCTGGCGCAGCTGTCGTTCGTTACGACTGCCGAAGACGCGGGTAAGCAGGCTGTTGATCATTGAAGGAACCGGGTTGTCAGGTGAACGCCGCACGGTTCCAGGGGGGGATCCGTCCGCCGCAAACGAAACAGGGCGCCTGGCGCCCTGTCGGTGGCTACATCCATTGTAGCTTGGGACGGCCCCGCGGGGTTTCAACCTCCGCAGGCACCGTCTGTCCTGTTCTGGCCGTATCAGCCGCGCGAGACGCGACCGACCGGTGTATTGCCACCGTCGCCGAGGAACTTGCGCGGGTTGACCACGCGACCGTTCTCCCAGACCTCGAAGTGCACGTGGGCACCGGTGGAACGACCCGTCGAACCGGCCTTGGCCACTTCCTGTCCGGCCCGCACCAGGTCGCCCGGCTTCACCACCAGGCGGGAGTTGTGCGCGTATCGCGTCACATAGCCGTTGCCATGATCGACGTCGACCACGTTGCCGTAGCCGCCCTTCACGCCCGAGAAGCTGACCACGCCATCGGCCACCGACATCACCGGGTCGCCGACGCGGGCATGGAAGTCGATGCCCTTGTGGCTGCCCACACCGCGACCGAACGGGTCGGCGCGGTTGCCGAAGCCGGAGGTCACGTAGCTGTTGCGGATCGGCATGCGCGAGGGCACCGCGTTCTGCTGCAGCTGGTGGTCGAACATCAGCGATTCCATCACCGACAGCTGGCGGCCTGAAGCAGCAAAGCGCTGCTCCAGCACCTGTAAGTCGGCGTTGACGTCGTTGACCGGGATATCGGCCACCGGACCGCCGGCATCGCCGTCACCCAGACCCGGAGTCTCGTTGAAGTCGAACTCGCCGTCTTCCAGCTTGCCCATGGCGGTCAACCGCTCGCCCAACGCATTGAGCCGGGTAGCCTGCGCCTGCAGCTCGCCCAGCCGGGCGGCCAGGGCGTTGACCTGGGTCTGCGCATCGGCGCGGACCTTGGCCAGCTCCTGCTCCTGCTGCGCGACCTGGCTGCGCAGGTGCGCATCGCCGAGCAGGTTGGCGCCCATGCCACCGGCAAAGCCGATAATGCAGCCGACGCCGAGCACGCTGCCCAGCAGCGCGCGCGGACGGTCCTCGAAGTAGTGCTGTAGACGCGTGAACGCCGTTTTGTTCCTGCTTTCACGCGTTTTGATTACGATCTTTTTGAATGCCATCTGTGAGTTTTCATGTCAGAGCCGAAATCCAGCGTCCGTACCGCGTCAGCACCGAAACCGGCGCTGGATGCGGTCATGGCGGACAAATCCGGGAATCCGCTGCGTCGGGCCTTGTGGCTCGATGCGCTGGACCGGCAGTTGCGCCCCCACTTGCCGCCTGCGCTGCGCAACCATTGCCGGCTTGCGAACACACGCGACGAACACCTCGTTTTTCTCGTCGACTCCCCCGTCTGGCACGCCAAGCTGAGGCTTGCCGAGGCGCAGTTGATCGACGCGGCCCGCTCCATCGGGCTGAAGGCCACCAAGGTGACCATCAAGACTGCGTCCCCCGTTCCCGTGCGCTCCCCAGCACATGACAACCAGAACGGACCCCACGCAGTTTCAGCCGCCACGCACAAAGGGCTACGCGACGCCTTGGCAAGCCTGCAGGACGTTCTCCCCAAGGGAAAACGCTGACGACCACGGGTGCATCCTGCCCCGCTCCCCGCGCGTCACGGCGATGTAGCCGTGGCGTGAAACTTTTACGAGTGCCGGGGGGCATCCTAACGGGCTCACCCCGTCCAGTCGTTAGGGTTTTGTTATTTATTTGTTAAGTTCAGGCTTTACATGCCCGGGGTTCACGAACTGTGACCTTCATCCGCGCCGATGTTCCCTACACCTCGTGAAGACCAGAAACGACGACGCCGCCCTGCGGCGGCGTTCGTTTCACGCTGGGCCATCCCCTTTCTTTCAGGCGTAAGCGGGGCTGCCGTAGGCCACCGGCTCGGCTGCGGTCGGGGCTTCGTAGCTCACCCATTCCCACGCGCTGGCGTCGGCGATCAGGGCGCGAACCAGCTTGTTGTTCAACGCATGGCCCGACTTGAAGCCCTCGTAGGCGCCCAGCACCTGGCCGCCGGCCAGATAGAGGTCGCCGATGGCATCGAGAATCTTGTGGCGCACGAACTCGTCCGCATAGCGCAGGCCGTCTTCATTGAGCACGCGGAACTCGTCCAGCACGATGGCGTTGTCCATCGAGCCACCGAGGCCGAGATTGCGCTCGCGCATGTATTCCAGGTCGCGCATGAACCCGAAGGTGCGGGCGCGCGAAATTTCCTTGGCGTAGGCCGTGGTCGAGAACTCGATCTCCTGGCGCGACTGCTTGGCCGGAATCATCGGGTGGTCGAACTGGATGGTGAAGCCCAGCTTGAATCCTTCGTACGGACTGAAACTGGCGACCTTGTCGCCTTCGGTGACTTCCACTTTCTTCAGCACGCGGATGAAACGTTTGGGCGCGTCCTGTTCCTGGATGCCGGCCGACTGCAGCAGAAACACGAACGGACCGGAGGAACCGTCCATGATCGGCAGCTCGGCCGAGGACAGCTCGACGATGATGTTGTCCACGCCCAGACCGGCCAAGGCCGACATCAGGTGTTCGACGGTCTGGATCTTGGCATCGTGGCAGGTCAGGCCGGTACACAGGGTGACCTCGGTGACCAGCTCGGCTTTGGCTGGTACTTCCACCACCGGCTGCAGATCCACACGGCGGAACACGATGCCATGGTTGACCGGTGCCGGGCGCAGGGTCATGTAGACCTTGTCGCCGCTGTGCAGGCCAACGCCGGTGGCGCGGATCGTGTTCTTGAGGGTGCGTTGCGGGATCATGGATGTGCCAGATGCAGGCGGCCGGCCGCTATGGCCACGCCAGAAGAGTTGCCTAGATTAACACGGGGCCGCCCCTACCCTGGCTGAAACCCGGCAGGACGCAGCAGCGCACCTTGCGGCGCACGTCGGCAGGGCAGCCGGGCCGATCCTGGCCCGGCGCCTGCAACAAGGACATGGTGACCGTTCACCGGGGAGGACAAGCCCCGGTGGCGGCGATCAGTCCGCCTGGCGGCGCAGGAATGCCGGGATGTCCAGGTAATCGTTGGGCAGTTCGGCCGCGGCCGGTGCAGCGGCCGGGCTGCTCGATGCGGCCGGGCTGGAGGCTGCCACGCTGTCGCTGCTCGCGCGGCGCAGACCCAGGCCCACGCCGCCGACGGCCTTGGCCACAGCGTCGCCACCGTTGTCGAAGTCGGCGAACTCCGGCTGACCGGTGGTGGCATTGCGCACCAGCTTGATCGGTGCACGCTCGCCCGGACGCTGGCTCTTGGTGGCGGCCACGCGGTTCAGGCCGGTAGCCACCACGGTCACGCGCACTTCGTCCTGCATGTCCGGGTCGAGCACGGTACCCACCACCACGGTGGCGTCTTCCGAAGCGAAGCCATCGATGGTGCGGCCGATCTCGTCGAACTCGGCCATGGTGAAGTCGGCGCCGGCGGTGATGTTGACCAGGATGCCGTTGGCACCGGCCAGGTTCACATCGTCCAGCAGCGGGTTCTGGATCGCCGATTCGGCAGCCGCCTGCGCACGGTCGTCGCCGCGGGCGGTGCCCGTACCCATCATCGCCAGCCCCATCTCGGACATCACGGTGCGCACGTCGGCGAAGTCGACGTTGATCAGGCCCGGACGCACGATCAGATCGGCGATGCCCTGCACGGCGCCCTGCAGTACGTCGTTGGCCGCGCGGAACGCCTGCACCATGGTGGCGTTGCGGCCGAGCACGGTGATCAGCTTCTCATTGGGGATGGTGATCAGCGAGTCGCAGTGCTGGCTCAGCTCCTCGATGCCCTTCAGCGCCACCTGCATGCGGCGACGGCCTTCGAACGGGAACGGCTTGGTGACCACGGCAACGGTGAGGATGCCCATTTCCTTGGCAAGCTGTGCCACCACCGGCGCCGCGCCGGTGCCGGTGCCGCCGCCCATGCCGGCGGTGATGAACACCATGTCCGCACCCTGCAGCGCATCCATGATGCGCTCGCGGTCTTCCAGTGCAGCCTGGCGGCCGACTTCCGGGTTGGCGCCTGCGCCCAGACCCTTGGTCACGTTGGTACCCAGCTGCAGCTGCAGCTTGGCACCGCAATTCTTGATGGCCTGCGAGTCGGTGTTGGCGGTGATGAACTCCACGCCATCCACACTGGAGTTGACCATGTGCGCTACGGCATTGCCGCCGCCGCCGCCCACGCCAACCACTTTGATCACCGCATTGGGTGCCATCTTTTCGATCAGTTCAAAATGCGCCATGTCCGTGTCCTCGTTGTATCCGCTTATCGGTGGCATGGGCGGTCTGGCCTCCTGCCTCTGCGCGCCATGATGCCGATGCGGCTGTGTGGGTTGTGTGTTGCCGGTGAAACTTTGTGGTGCCGGTGTTGCCGCCGGGCGAAGCCCGGATGAAACAGATTCCGCGTCAGAACTCGCCACGGAACCAGGTCTTGAGTTTTTTGAACATGCTGCCGGCGCGGCCGGTGGGCAGCGACGGGCGTCGGGGGTGTTCGATCTGGCTGCCCATCAGCAGCAGGCCGACGCCGGTGGCGTGCACCGGGTTGCCCACCACTTCACCGAGCCCGGTGACGTGCTGCGGAATGCCGACACGCACCGGCATCTGCAGCATTTCCTCGGCCAGTTCGACCACGCCTTCCATCTTCGAAGCGCCACCGGTGAGCACCATGCCGGCACGTACCAGTTCCTCGAAGCCGGAGCGACGCAGCTCGGCCTGGACCATCTCGAAGATTTCCTCGTAGCGGCCCTGCACTGCCTGGGCGAGCGAATGGCGCGGCATCCGGCGCGGCGGGCGGTCCCCCACCGACGGCACCTGGATGCTCTCTTCGGCAGTGGCGAGCTGGGCCAGCGCGCAGGCGTAACGCACCTTGATCTGTTCGGCTTCCGGAGTCGGCGTGCGCAGCATGTGCGCGATATCGTTGGTGACATGGTCACCGGCAATCGGCAGCGATGCGGTATGGCAGATCGCGCCCTGCACGAACACCGCGATATCGGTGGTGCCCGCACCCATGTCGACCAGCACCACGCCCAGCTCGCGCTCGTCGGCGGTGAGCACGGCCACGCTGGAGGCCAGCGAGGACAGCACCAGGTCGTCCACCTGCAGGCCGCAGCGCTGCACGCACTTGCTGATGTTGGCCGCTGCCGACTGCGCGCAGACCACCAGGTGCGCGTGCACTTCCAGGCGCACGCCGGTCATGCCGACCGGATTGCGGATGCCTTCCTGAGAATCGTCCAGCACATACTCGCGCGGGATGGCATGCAGGATCTTCTGGTCGGCGGGGATGGCCACGGCCTTGGCCGCATCCAGCACCCGGTCCAGATCACCCCAGGTCACTTCGCCGTCGCGGATCGGCACGATGCCGGGCGAATTCTTGCACTGTACGTGGTTGCCGGAAATGGAGGCGTAGACCGAGCGGATCTCACAGCCGGCCATCAGCTCCGCCTCTTCGACAGCACGCTGGATCGACTGCACCGTCGACTCGATGTCCACCACCACGCCACGCTTGAGCCCGCGCGACTCGTGCGAGCCGATGCCGATCACCTCGATCGGGTTGCCCGGCGAATACTCGCCCACCAGCGCCACCACCTTGGAGGTGCCGATGTCCAGGCCGACGATCAGCGATTTATCACCCTTGCGATTCATGTTCTTTCCTGCGTGTTCTTCGGCGCGTCAGCCGGCGGGGTTCCCCAGCTCAGCGTGAAACCGTTGGTATAGCGAAGGTCGGCGCGCTCGATCGGCGCCGGCTGGTTGGCCAGCTGTGGCAGCACACGGACGAAGCGCTGCAGCCGCGAACGCGCATCGTCGCGGCCGACGACCACCACCGTGCCGTTGCTCAGCAGCAGCGACCAGCTGCCGCGCGCGTCCATGCCCAGCCGCGTCACGTCGACACCGACCGGGGCGAACATGGCGCGCGCGTCGTTGTAGAGCTGCACCACTTCTTCGGTCTGGCTGTCCGGGCCATCCAGCTCGGGCAGCTTCAGGTCGGCGAGCTTGCGCGGGGTCGGGAACAGCTTGCCCTGCTCGGAGAGCAGCCGGTCCTGGCCCCAGCGGGCGAACGGCTTGTGCTCGACCAGGGTCACCTCCAGCACATCCGGCCACTGCTTGCGCACGCGCGCGCTCTCCACCCATGGCAGCGCTTCGATCGCGTCCTGCGCATCCTGCAGCTTCACCGCGAAAAAGCCGCTGCGCGCGTAGGGCATCAGCACTTTCTGCAGCTGTTCGGCCGGCACCCGCTTGAACTCGCCATGCACACGCAGTTTCGCCAGCGGCCAGCGTTCTGCGCCGACCCAGCCGTTGAGCACGGCCACGACCGGCAGCGAGACCAGGGTCAGCGCCAGCAGCCAGACGAAGATGCGCAGCACCACGTTCATGCGTGCGTGCTCTCCCCGTCAGCCGTCACCAGCGTCTGCTCCAGCACGCGCCAGACCAGCTCCTCGAAACCGATGCCAGCCTGCGCAGCCGCCTTGGGCACCAGCGAATGGCTGGTCATGCCCGGCGCGGTGTTCACCTCCAGCAGATAGAACCCGCCGCTGGCGCGGTCGCGCATCACGTCCACACGTCCCCAACCACGGCAGCCGGCGGCGCGGAAGGCGGCCAGTGCGATGCGGCCGATCTCGGCCTCATCCTCGCCGTCCAGGCCGGGGCACAGATACTGGGTGTCTTCGGCGATGTACTTGGCGTTGTAGTCGTACCACTGGCCCTTGGGCACGATGCGGATCGACGGCAGCGCCGTGTCGCCCAGGATGGCCACGGTCAGCTCATCACCGACCACCATCTGCTCCATCAGCAGCTGGCCGTCGTAGCGCGCAGCCAGCGCGACCGCCTCGTCCAGCCCGGCATCGTCGGTGACCCGGCTGATGCCCACGCTGGAACCTTCGTTGGCCGGCTTGACCACCACCGGCAGGCCAAGCTCGGCGGCGTTGGCGTGCACGTCGGCGGCGGTGACACGGCGGTACTGCGGAGTCGGCAGGCCCAAGGCCAGCCACACCTGCTTGGTACGGATCTTGTCCATGCTCAGTGCCGAGCCCAGCACCGGCGAGCCGGTATACGGCACACCGAAAGCCTCAAGCAGGCCCTGCACCACGCCGTCCTCACCACCGCCGTTATGGCCGTGCAGGATGTTGAACACGCGATCCACCGTGCCCGCGGCCAGGGCCTTGGCCAGTGCGGGAATGCCATCGATGGCAACCGCATCGACACCGCGCGCCTGCAGTGCCTGCAGGACGTTGCGGCCCGAGTCCAGCGAGACCTCGCGCTCGCTGGAAGTACCGCCGAGCAGCACACCGACGCGGCCGAAGGCCGCCGGATCGGTGCTGCGCAGCGGAGCGGAAACGGCAGCGCTCATTGCGCGTCCTCCACGATGAAACCGTCCACGGCGATCTGGCTGGCCACGGCGCCGATGTCACCGGCCCCCATCATCAGCAGCAGGTCGCCGTCCTGCAGCACGTCCGGCAGCATCTGCGCCAGTTCACTGGCCTTGCCGACCACCACCGGCTCACTGCGGCCGCGGGCACGGATCGCCCGCGCCAGCGCATGCGAGTCGGCACCGGCGATGGGCTCTTCGCCGGCCGGGTAGACCTGGCTCAGCACCAGTGCATCGACGCTGGAGAGCACGGCGGCGAACCTGTCGAACTGGTCGCGGGTGCGGCTGTAACGGTGCGGCTGGAAAGCAACCACCAGACGCTTGTCGGCCCAGCCGCCACGCGCGGCGGCAAATACGGCCTCAAGTTCACTGGGGTGGTGGCCGTAATCATCAATGATGCGCACCTTGGCGCCACTGGCGGTGGTGACTTCGCCGAGGTCGTTGAAACGACGGCCAACGCCGGCGAAACCTTCCAGTGCCCGGGCAATGGCATCCGGCGCCACCCCCAGCTGCCAGCCCACCGCGGCGGCGGCCAGTGCATTGAGCACGTTGTGCCTGCCCGGCAGCGCCAGCACGACTTCCTGGCTGGTGCCTTGCGGCAGGCGCAGCGTGAAGCGCATGCGCGGACCTTCCTGCACCACGTTCTCGGCGCGCACGTCGGCCTGTGGGCTGAGGCCATAGCTCATTACATGGCGCGGCGTGCGGCTGGCAAGTTCGGCCACTTCCGGGTCGTCGATGCACAGCACCGCCAGCCCGTAGAACGGCAGACGCTGCAGGAACTCGGCAAATGCAGCCTGCACGCGGGCAAAGTCGTTGCCGTAGTTTTCCAGGTGATCGGCATCGATGTTGGTGATGACCGACATCAGCGGATTCAGGCGCAGGAAGCTGCCATCGCTTTCGTCAGCCTCGGCTACCAGCCACTGCCCGCTGCCGAGCCTGGCATTGGCGCCAGCGGCCAGCAGCTGGCCGCCGATGACGAAGGTCGGGTCCAGACCGCCCTCGCTGAGCACCGCGGCGGTCAGGCTCGTCGTGGTGGTCTTGCCATGGGTGCCGGCCACCGCGATTCCGCGGCGGAACCGCATCAGCTCGGCCAGCATCGCGGCGCGCGGCATGATCGGAATGCGCTGGCTGCGCGCCTCCATCAACTCCGGGTTGTCTTCGCGGATCGCACTGGAGACCACGACGCAGTCGGTACCGAGCACATTGGCCGCCGAGTGACCGCGCATGATGCGCGCACCGAGACCGGCCAGACGGCGCGTGGCCGCGTTGTCCGCGTTGTCCGAACCGGACACCTCGTAGCCCAGGGTCAGCATCACTTCGGCAATGCCGCTCATCCCGGTGCCGCCGATGCCGACGAAGTGCACGCGCGGGAAAGCGCGCACCAGGTCGTTGGTGTCCTGCAGGCGGCGGATCATGCGCGTGCCCCCGGGAGCTCCAGGTGGCGGTGCGGGCGGTACGTCATACGGCTTCCTCAAGAATGATATCGGCGATGCGCTCTGCGGCATCGACCTTGGCCAGCGCACGCGCGGCCTGTGCCATCTGCATGCGGCGGGCGGCATTTTCGGTCATGTCGCGCAGCAGTGCCGCCAGCCCGTCGGCCAGCGTTGTGTCCTGCTTCAGCAGAACGGCCGCACCGCGCTCGACCAGATACTCGGCATTGCGCGTCTGGTGGTCATCCACCGCCGCCGGGAACGGCACCAGCACGCTGCCAACGCCGACCGCGCACAGTTCGGCCAGCGTGGAGGCGCCGGCACGGCAGACCACCAGGTCGGCCCATGCGAACGCTTCGGCCATGTCGGCGATGAACGGAGTGACCTCAGCGTGCACGCCTGCATCGGCGTACGCCTTGAGCGCCTCGTCATGCATCTTCTCGCCACTCTGGTGGCGCACCTGGATCTGCGCGTGCGCGCCCAGCGCCGCGATGGCCTGCGGCACGCCGCTGTTCAACGCGCGTGCGCCCTGGCTGCCACCGACCACGAGCAGACGCAGAGGGCCTTGACGGTCGGCCAAGCGCTGCTCTGGCGGGGTGATCGCTGCGATCTCGGCGCGCACCGGGTTGCCGACGGCCTCTTCGCGCTGGGCGAAGCTGCCCGGGAAGCCGGTCAGCAGGCGCCGCGCATAGCGCGAGAGAATACGGTTGGTCAGACCCGGCGCACGGTTCTGTTCGTGCACGATCAGTGGCAGTCCATGCAGCCGCGTGGCCAGCCCGCCCGGCCCGGATGCGAAGCCGCCGAAGGCGATCACGGCGCGCGGTTGCCGGTCACGGATGATCATGCCGGCCGCGCGCAGGGCGCGCATCAGGCGCCAGGGCGCAGCCAGCAGGGCCAGCTTGCCCTTGCCGCGCAGGCCGGTGATGGCCAGCGTGTCGAGCGGGATGTCGTGCTGCGGTACGAGCCGCGTCTCCATCGCGCCGGCCGCGCCCAGCCAAGTCACCGGCACGCCCCGCTCGCGCAGTACGCGCGCCACGGCCAGGCCGGGGAAGATGTGGCCGCCGGTGCCGCCGGCCAGAATCATCACCGGTCGGTTGGAGGTGCGCACAGCGCTCATCCCAGCCTCCCGAAGGTCGGTTCGATGCGTGCGTTGAGGCGACTGGTACCGCGGGTAGTGGCGTGCGGCTGTACAGCGGCGTGCTGTGCAGCGGCGGCCACGGCGCTGGCACTGGCCGCTGCCGCCGCCGGGGCGGCCGCGCGGCTGGCGCTTGCCGGCTCGGCACGCTCGTCAGCGGCGTCGCCGTATTCGTCGACGCTGCTCATGCGCACCGCCTGGCGGCGCTCGGCGCGCTCAAGCTCGTAGGACACGCGCAGCAGCAGACCCATGGCCACGCAGGTCATCAGCACGCTCGAACCGCCAGAGGAGATCAGCGGCAGGGTCAGGCCCTTGGTCGGCAGGATGCCCAGGTTCACACCGATGGACACAAAGCTCTGCATGCTGATCCACAGGCCGATGCCGAAGGCGATGTACCCGGAGAAATGCCGTTTCATTTCCACGCAGCGCATGCCCAGCCAGAACGTCCGGCCGACCAGCAGCGCATACAGCGCCACGATCAGGCAGGTGCCGGCGAAGCCAAGTTCCTCGGCGGTCACCGAGAAGATGAAGTCGGTGTGCGCTTCGGGCAGGTAGTACAGCTTCTGCACCGAATTGCCCAGGCCCACGCCGGTCCATTCGCCGCGGCCGACGGCCATCAGCGCGTTGGACAACTGGTAGCCGTCACCCTGCTGGTCCGCCCAGGGATCCAGGAAGGAGGTGATGCGGCGCATGCGGTAGGGCTCGAAGATCGCCAGCAGGGTCATGCCGATCATGCCGAACACGATGGGCATCGACATGCGCGGCAGGTTGACGCCCCCCAGCACCAGCATGCCTGCGGTGATCGCCAGCAGCAGGGTCGACGAACCGAAGTCGGGCTGCAGCAGCAGCAGCAGGACCAGCGCGCCGGCAACGCCCAGCGGCTTGAGCATGGCCGGCCAGGTGGCGTTGACCTCATCGCGGAAGCGCACCAGATAGCTCGACAGCCAGACGATGTAGAGCACCTTGACCGCCTCGACGGTCTGGAACTTGGAGATGCCGAGGTTGACCCAGCGCCGCGCACCGTTGACCGTGCTGCCCAGACCCGGCACGAACACTGCAAGCAGCAGCACGAAGCAGGCCAGCAGCAGCATCTGGTTCCACTGCTCGATGGAACGCAGTTCCATGCGCATCACCGCTGCTGCCAGCACCACGCCCACGGCGAGGAAGATCAGGTGCCGGTTGAGGTAGTAGAACGGACTGCTCATCAGCGCGATCGAGCTCGACGCGACCATCACCACGCCCAGTCCGGTCAGCGCGACGATCGCGCCGAGCAGCCACGGGTCAAAGCGGCCGCCGATGGCTTCCAGACGGGTGGCCTGGCGCGAGAGGTCGGTCATCAGCGCACCTTCAACGTGGCAAGGCCGATCAGCACGAGGACCACCGAGATGATCCAGAAGCGCACGATCACGCGCGGCTCGGGCCAACCCTTGAGCTCGAAGTGGTGATGGATCGGCGCCATGCGGAACACGCGCTTGCCGGTCAGCTTGAACGATGCGACCTGGATCATCACCGACAGGGTCTCGATCACGAACACGCCGCCCATGATTACCAGCACCAGCTCCTGGCGGACGATGACCGCGATGGTGCCGAGCACGGCGCCAAGCGCCAGCGCACCGATGTCACCCATGAACACCATCGCCGGGTAGGTGTTGAACCACAGGAAGCCCAGGCCGGCCCCGGCGATCGCCGCACAGATGATGACCAGCTCACCGGCACCGGGGATCTGCGGAATCTGCAGGTAGTTGGAGAACACCACGTTGCCCGAGGCGTAGGCAAACACGCCCAGCGCGCAGGCCACCAGCACGGTCGGCATGATCGCCAGGCCATCCAGGCCGTCGGTCAGGTTGACCGCGTTGGAGAAGCCGACGATCCAGAAGTAGGCAATGGCCACGAAACTGATACCGGCCAGCGGCAGCGCCACCGACTTGAACATCGGGATGTAGAAGGTCAGCGCCGAGGGCACGTCGGCGGTGTACAGCAGGAACAGACCCGCGGCCAGGCCGAAGATCGACTGCAGCAGGTACTTCCAGCGCGACTTCAGACCGTTCGGGTCGCGGCGCACGATCTTGATCCAGTCGTCATACCAGCCGATCGCACCGAAGCACAGCATCACCGCCAGCACGAGCCAGACGTAACGATTGCCCAGATCGGCCCACAGCAGCACCGACAAGGTCACGGTGAGCAGGATCAGCGATCCGCCCATGGTCGGCGTGCCGGCCTTGGAGAAATGGGTCTGCGGCCCGTCCTTGCGGATCGGCTGGCCACCCTTGAACTGGGCGAGGCGGCGGATGACCGCAGGGCCCATCCACAGCGACAGGAACAGCGAGGTCAGCGCCGCCAGGATCGCGCGGAAGGTCTGGTAGTTGAAGAGGCTAAAGGCGCTCTCCAGCTGCTGCAGCCAGCGGGCCAGTTCATACAACATGGGGTGATTCCTCTCCTTGCGCGAGCAGCGCGTCGACGATCAGGTCCATGGCACTGCCACGGGAACCCTTGACCAGGCAGCGCACACCCGCGTGCAACTCGTCCTGCAGCGCCTGTACCAGCGCGTCATGGGTGGTGAAAGCATGGCCGCCATCGCCGAAGGCGCTGGCGGCGGCGGTGCTGAGCGGACCCAGCGCGTAAAGACGCTTGATGCCTGCGGCGCGCGCGCGCAGGCCCGCCTGCGCATGCAGCGCCTCCGCCTCCGGACCCAGCTCGCGCATGTCACCGAGCACCAGCCATCCCTCGTTGCCGCTGCTGGCCAGTGCATCAATGGCGGCGGCGAGCGAGCCGGGGTTGGCGTTGTAGCTGTCATCGACCAGCACTGCGCCGTTGGCCAGGGTGTGGGCGATCTGCCGACCCGGTACCGGCTCGGCACGGGACAGTCCGGCTGCCACCCTGTCCAGCGCGATGCCGGCGGCCAGCGCAAGCGACGCGGCGGCCAGCGCATTGCTGACGCTGTGCCGGCCCGGCAGGCCGAGCACCACCTGCGCCTCGCCCTGCGGCGTGGACAGCACAAACTGGCTGCCGCCCTGCGCTAGACGGATCTGCCGCGCGGTGACGTCGGCAGTGTGCTCCAGGCCGAAGCGCAGCACGCCACAGCGCGGCGGCTGGCCGATCAGTGCCTGCTCGAACCAGGGCGCAAAGGCGTCGTCGGCATTGATCACCGCCACGCCATCGGCGGGCAGTGCGCTGTAGATCGCGCCCTTGGTTTCAGCCACGCCGCGCAGACTGCCCATCCGCTCGAGATGGGCAGCGGCGATATTGTTGACCAGCGCATAGCGCGGGCGTGCGATGTCGGTGAGGTAGGCAATATCGCCGGGCTTGCCCGCGCCCATTTCATAGACGGCGTAGTCGGCGTCTTCCGGCGCCTCGATCACCGCCAACGGCAGGCCGATCTCATTGTTGCGGTTGCCGGGATTGGCATAGACCACCTTGGCCTCAGCCTGCGCCACCTGCTGCAGGATCGACAGCAGCAGCGCCTTGACGCTGGTCTTGCCGTTGCTGCCGGTGATGGCAAAGATCTGCGTGGCGCGGTCACGCTGCATGCCTGCGGCGATGCGGGCAAGCGCGCGTTCGCTGTCAGCCACCAGCACCTGCGGCAGATCCAGCGGCAGCAGCCGCTCGACCAGCAGAGCACTGGCACCCTGTGCCTGTGCGGCATGGGCAAAATCATGACCGTCGAACCGCTCCCCGCGCAGCGCCAGATACAGGCTGCCGTGGCCCAGGGTGCGGGTGTCGTTGCTGATCGCATCGATGGCGACATCATCACCATGCAGTTCACCGCCGGCCCAGTGGGCGATCAGCGAGAGCAGCGTGCGCTTCATGCCCTGCCCTCCGCCGCCAGCACACCGGCCTTGGCCGCCAGCGCGGCCGCGGCAACCTCGGTGTCGTCGAAATCGTGGCGCACGCCGTTCACTTCCTGATATGGCTCATGGCCCTTGCCGGCCACCAGGATGATGTCACCGGTACCGGCGCGTTTGACGGCCAGACCGATCGCGCGGGCGCGGCTGCGCTGCACCGTGACCCCGTCCTGCCCGGTGAAGCCGGCCAGGATGTCAGCCACGATACGGTCACCGTCTTCGCCGCGCGGATTGTCGTCGGTGACGATCACCTCGTGGGCAAGACGCTGGGCGATGGCGGCCATCTGCGGGCGCTTGCCGGCATCGCGTTCGCCGCCACAGCCGAACACACAGAACAACCGGCCCTGCAGATGGCCCTGCAGACTCTGCAGCGCCTGCTCCAGCGCGTCGGGGGTATGCGCGTAGTCCACCACCACCGTCGGCAATCCATCCAGACCACCAAGGCGGTTCATCCGCCCGTGAATCGGCTGCAGCGCCGAAAGCACCTGCGCGATCGCGGCGGTTTCGTGGCCCAGTGCGTGCAGCGAACCGGCCACGGCCAGCAGATTGTCAACGTTGAACCGCCCCAGCAGCGAAGAACGCACCGGTTCGCGCGCATCGCCGATCACCAGGGTGAAGCCGATGCCACGTCCGTCGAGCACCAGTTCCTCGGCGCGCACCCGGGCGGCGGTCGCGCCGCGCGAGCTCAGTCCGATGCCCTGCACCTGCGGCGACAGCCCCGCCAGCAGACGCATACCGAACGGATCGTCGAGGTTGACCACGGCCGCCTTCAGGCCCGGGCGGTGGAACAGACGCGCCTTGGCACCGCCGTAGCTGGCCATGTCGCCGTGGTAGTCCAGATGATCGCGGGTGAGGTTGGTGAACACAGCCACGTCGTAATGCACCGCATCCACGCGACCCTGATCGAGCGCGTGCGAGCTGACTTCCATCGCCACGGCCTGCGCCCCCTGCCCGCGCAGGTCGGCCAGCAGCGCATGCATCTGCAGCACCAGCGGCGTGGTGAAACCGGTTGGCTGCACCGCCCCCACCAGCCCCGCGCCCAGCGTGCCGATGCTGCCAGCGCGGGTACCGAGCCGGTCCCATGCCTGCGCGAGCAGCTGCACGGTGGAGGTTTTACCGTTGGTGCCGGTGACGCCGACCATGGTCATCGCGCGCGACGGGGCGCCATGGAACTGGTCGGCCAGAGCGCCCATGCGCGCCCGCAGGTCGGGCACGGCGATGGCATCGGCCGGGGCGGGCAGCTCGTCCGGCGCCGGGGCCTCAAACAGGATGGCGCTGGCACCGGCCGCGCGCGCCTGGTCGACAAAGCCCAGCCCGTGTGCGCCGAAGCCGGCGATGGCAACGAAGGCATTGCCGGGGCGCACGGCGCGGCTGTCCTGCACCAGGCCGGTCAGAACCGGGTCGTGGCCCGCCAGGGCCACATCGGGAAGCAATTGCGAAAGCAGCATGGTCGGGCTCATTGCGTGCCTCCGGTCGGCGCCGGCGCCGTCGCGGGGGCGGGCGCCTGCACGTGCGGCACGGCGGCGTCGAATTCGGCGGCGGCGTCAGCCGGCAGCGGGGTGTTGGCCGGCGGCGCGGGCAGCACCGATGCCGCGTGGCCGGTCTTGCCGGACTGCTGGGCGACCAGCCAGGACTGGATGTCGTCCGGTGGCACGTCCATCAGGCGCAGCGCGCCTTCCATCACGTTGTGGAAGACCGGCGCCGAGACAAGGCCACCGTAGTACTTGCCGCCCTGCGGGTCGTTGATGACGATCACCGTGGCAAAGCGCGGGTTGGTCGCCGGCACGACACCGGCGAACAATGCGTTGTAATGGCCACGCTCATACCCGTTGGGGCCGGCCTTGCGCGCGGTACCGGTCTTGCCCGCCACGTGGTAGCCGAGCACGGCTGCCTGTTTGGCGCCGCCCTGGGTGACCACGGTCTCCATCATGGCCACTACGTCGTGCGCCACCTGCGGATCGATGACCTGGTGGCTTTCGTTGCGCTGGCCCTTTACGAAGGTCGGCGGGATCAGACGGCCACCGTTGCCCAGTGCCGAGTAGGCGGTGGCGATCTGCAGCGGGGTCACCGACAGGCCATAACCGTAGGACATGGTCGTCTTGGTCGCGCCATCCCAGTTGGTCGGGCGCCGCAGCGAACCGGCCGACTCGCCCGGGAAGCCGCTGCCCGGCCGGCTGCCATAGCCAAACGAATGAATCGAATCGTAGAACGACTGGTCCGGCATCTTCGCCGCGATCTTGGCCGCGCCGATATTCGAGCTGCGGGTAATCACGCCGGTCACGTTGAGCACACCGTTGTTGCGCGGCACATCGCGGATGGTGAAGCGCCCTACCGGCATGTAGCCCGGGTTGGTGTCGACGATGGTGTCCTTGGTGACCGCACCGGTCTGCAGCGCCGAGGCGATGGTCAGCGGCTTCATCGTCGAGCCCGGCTCGACCAGGTCGGTCACCGCGCGGTTGCGGCGCGTGTCGGGCACCGCACCCTGCAGCGAGTTCGGGTTGTACGTGGGCAGATTGACCATGGCCAGCACTTCGCCCGTGGCCACGTCCATGATGACGATGGAGCCACCGGCCGCCTTGTTCTCCACCAGCGCGTTGCGCAGCTCGCGGTAGGCCAGGAACTGGATGCGGCGGTCGATGCTCAGGGTCAGATCCTTGCCTGGCGTTGCCGCCCGCACCAGATCGCTTTCCACCGTTTCGCCCTTGCGGTTGCGGATCACCCGCTTCGCACCGGGCTCGCCACGCAGCCATTCGTCAAAGGCCAGCTCCAGCCCTTCCTGTCCACGGTCGTCGATGTTGGTGAAGCCCAGCACGTGCGCCATCGCCTCACCCTGCGGGTAGAAGCGGCGGAACTCGCGCTGCGAGGCCACGCCGGGAATGCCCAGCGCGACCACTTTCTCGGCATCGTCGGGATTGATCCGGCGGCGCAGGTACATGAACTCCTTGTCCGAACGCTGCGACAGGCGGCTGCTCAGGTCATCCACCGACAGCCCCAGGGCCTGGGCCAGTTCGGGAATGCGTTCGGGCACGCGCAGCAGTTCCTGCGGGTTGACCCAGATCGAGGCCACCGGCGTGGATACCGCCACCGGCTCGCCGTTGCGGTCGGTGATCATGCCGCGCGAGGTCTTGATCGGCAGCTCGCGCAGATAGCGCGCTTCGCCCTGGCGCTGGTAGAAGTCGCTGTTGATGATCTGCACGTAGGCCGCGCGACCGACCAGCGACACCGAGCACAGGCCAAGCGCCAGCGCGACCCAGCGCAGACGCTGGCGCAGGTTGAAGCTGTTGCGGGCGCGGTTGCGGCCGGACTTGCTCATGGGCGGACCACCACGACGTCGGCCGCCTCAGGGAACTTCATGCCCAGCTTTTCGCGGGCCACACGATCCACGCGGGTGGCTTCGGCCAGAGTGGCCTGCTCCAGCTGCAGACGACCGAACTCGATGTTCAGCTCGTCACGCACGCGCTCGGCACGCGCCAGTTCGATGAAGGTCTGGCGGTGACGATGGCGCACGAAGACCACACCAATCGCCGAGGCGATGGTGCTGGCCAGCAGCACGATGAGCAGCAGACGACTCACCCGGCCTCCCCGCACTTTTCCGCCACGCGCAGCACAGCACTGCGCGCGCGCGGATTGACCGCCAGCTCGTCCTCGTTGGCCTTCACCGCTCCGGTGACAAGCTGCAGGGTCGGCACGAAGGCCTGCTGCTCGGGCAGACGGCGGTTGCTTGGCGGCGCCTTGGCCAGCCGGTTCATGTACTGCTTGACGATGCGGTCTTCCAGCGAATGGAAGCTGATCACCGCCAGCCGGCCACCGGGCTTGAGCCGCTGCACAGCCGCGTCGAGGCCGGCCTCGAGGTCGGCCAGCTCACGGTTGATGTGGATGCGGATGGCCTGGAAGCTGCGCGTGGCCGGATGGATCTTGTCCTTGCCGCGCGGCATCACCGAAGCGATCAACTCGGCCAGCTCGGCGGTGCGCGCAAAGGCCTGCTTCTGCCGGCGGGCGACGATGGCACGGGCAATGCGCCGGCTCTGCCGCTCTTCGCCGTAGGTCCACAGCGTGTCGGCGATCTCGTTCTCTTCGGCACTGTTGATCCACTGCGCCGCACTGATGCCGCTGTCCGGGTCCATGCGCATGTCCAGCGGGCCGTCCTTGCCGAAACTGAAACCGCGCTCGGCGACATCCAGCTGCGGCGAGGACACCCCCAGATCCAGCAGCACGCCATCGAGCCCCTGCGCGGTCTGCTCCCACGCCAGCAGCTGGGCGAAGCTGCCGCGGAAAATGGACACGCGCGCGTCCGGCGCGAAGTCGCGCTCGGCAACGGCGATGGCTTCCGGATCCTTGTCCATGACCAGCAGACGTCCCTGCGGCCCCAGCTGCTCGAGCACGCCGCGGGCGTGGCCGCCACGGCCGAACGTGCCATCCAGATAGCATCCGTTTTCGATCACCCTCAGGCCCTCAAGGACCTGGGTGTACAGCACCGGCAGATGCACCGCCGGCGACTGCGACACCGGAAGGTGACCGGTCTGCGCTGTTGCGCGCACCCGGGCACCCCGGCTCACAATTTCAGGTCGAGCAACCCATCGCCCAGATCCTCGTCAGACAATGTCTGCTGGATCAGTGCGCGATGCGCCTGCTCGCTCCAAAGTTCGAATTTGTCGCCCATACCGAGCAGCACCGCCTTTTTTTCGATGCCAACAGCACCGCGGTGGCTGGCAGGGATGCTGATACGGCCATTGCCGTCCAGCTCCAGGTGCGCGGCCGAACCGACCAGCTTCTGCTGCAGCAGCCGGACCACGCGTTGGGTATTGGGTTTGGCCATGACATCGTCACGGACACGCTCCCACTCGCTTTCCGCGTACAGCCAGAGGCAGCCGGACTCGAACGGGTTGTACGTCAGGACCAGGCGATTGCTGCTCACGCGCGCGACAAGGTCGCGATATGCGGTGGGAACCGCCATGCGCCCTTTATCGTCAACTGTGATGGCCGTCTCGCCCTGGAACACGACGCCTGCACCTTTCCTTCGCCCGGTGAAACATTGAACCACGAAAACCCACAAAAAACCCGGTTTTCCCTCTGATGCCCACCTTAGCAGCGGCGGTTGGGTTGTCAACAACTTTGAGAAGACAAAATCGCCTTCGGCATCAATGGCTTGCAGCAATGTTTAGAGACTTGTTCAAGGCTTATCCACAAGTTGCTGTTTCGTCTCAAATTTTGAGATTGGGAAGTGATTCAGGCGCGTGCAGAGGGCGTGAAACCTTGGCCGCGCATTCATCCGGCGGTGACGCCCTGATGACATCGGCATGCGCAAAACGGCACACTGACGCGCATGTGCCTTCTTGCTATCGGCTGGTTGCGTCACCCGCGCTGGCGCCTGGTGATGGCAGGCAACCGCGACGAGTTCCACGCGCGCCCCACGCGGACGCTGGGTCGCTGGGACGACACCCCAGCGGTCATCGGCGGGCGCGATCTGCGCTCCGGCGGCGGCTGGGCGGGCATCGGACCGGAAGGCCGCGTTGCGGTGGTCACCAATGTGCGCGACCCGCAGGCCATCCAGGCCGGCCCGTCGCGTGGCGCCCTGGTCGCCGACTACCTGCGCGGGAGCGCCACCGCACCGGCGCATGCGGACCGTCTGGCGGAGGCCGCATCGGCCTACGCGCCGTTCAACCTGCTGCTCGCCGACCGCGACACCCTTGCCTACCTCGCCAATCACCCCGACGAGCGTCGCGATCTGCCGCCCGGGGTGCATGGGATGTCCAACGGCGCGCTCGACGCGCCCTGGCCCAAGACCGAGCGCCTGACCAGCGCTCTGCACCGTTGGCTTGCCTGCGGCAATGACGACCTCTCACCGCTGTGGGAGGCACTGGCGGACGAGCATCGGCCAGCGGACAGCGCACTGCCCGACACCGGCATCGGCCTGGAACGCGAACGTTGGTTGAGTGCCGCGTTCATCCGTGGCGACGACTACGGCACACGGGCCAGCACGGTGTTCCTGGTCGACCACGATGGGCACGGCCACGCCTGGGAACGTCGCTGGGGACCGCAGGGCCGGGCCGTTGGCCAAGAGCACGTCGCCTTCTGAGTGCAGGTGCCGGCGCGCGGCGCGGCATCGTGCTGTCCTGCAAACGCGTGGATGTGGGACAATGCGCGCGGCGGAGTCGGCCAGACAGTCGCGTCACCCCTTGCGGGTGCCGAGGAAAGTCCGGGCTCCACAGGGCAAGGTGCCAGGTAACGCCTGGGCGGCGCAAGCCGACGGAAAGTGCAACAGAAAGATACCGCCTACGTCTTCCTCGGAAGGCCGGTAAGGGTGAAATGGTGCGGTAAGAGCGCACCGCGAGTCTGGCAACAGACCGGCACGGCAAACCCCACCTGGAGCAAGACCAAATAGGGATCCATTGGCGTGGCCCGCGCTGGATCCGGGTAGGTTGCTTGAGCGTCGCGGTGACGCGGCGCCTAGAGGAATGACTGTCCACGACAGAACCCGGCTTATCGGCCGGCTCCGCCACTTTCTCCCCCGCCGCAGGTAGGTGACGACCGTTGGTCGTCACGCGTCTGCCTGCCGTGCTGCCGGGCAGAGCCCGGCACTACGCGCCGTCGGTAGGTGACGACCGTTGGTCGTCACACGTCTGCCTGCCGTGCTGCCGGGCAGAGCCCGGCACTACGCGCCGTAGAGCGCCTTGCGCGGGGCGCCGGTCAGTTCGGCAGCCAGCTTGGCCGCCGTCGACGGCGGCAGATGCTCGCTGAGCCTGGCATACACGCGGCGCCCGTATGCCAGCTGCGCCTGCTCATCGTCGGCCGCGCCCTGCACCATCACCACAAACTCGCCTTTGCGCTGGTTCTCGTCGGCCTGCACCTTCGCCAGCAGACCTGCCAGGTCGCCGTCGAGCACGGTCTCGAACAGCTTGGTCAGCTCGCGCGCGAGCACTGCCGGGCGCTCGGCACCGAACGCCTGCACCATGTCGGCCAGCGATTCGTCGATGCGGTGCGAGGATTCGTAGAACACCATCGTGCGCACTTCGGCGGCCAGCGCCTGCAGCCGCTCGCGGCGAGCACTGGCCTTGGCCGGAAGAAACCCTTCAAAGGTGAACCGGTCACTGGGCAGCCCGGCCACGCTCAGCGCGGCGATCAGCGCGCAGGCCCCGGGCACCGGGCTGACCTTGATGCCGGCCGCGCGTGCGGCGCGCACCAGCCGGAAACCCGGGTCACTGACCAGCGGCGTCCCGGCATCGCTGACCACCGCCATCGACTCGCCCGCCTGCAACCGCGCGACGATGCGCTGCGCCAGCGCCTCCTCGTTGTGCTCATGCAGGGCAACCAGCGGCTGCTGGATGCCAAAATGCGCCAGCAACTGACCCGTGCGGCGGGTATCCTCTGCACAGATCGCTGCCACCGTACGCAGCACCTCCAGCGCCCTCGGGCTCAGATCGGACAGGTTGCCGATCGGGGTGGCAACTACGTACAGCGTGGCAACAGTCATTTCAGCGGCGCTCCAGGGTCAAGGGTAGAATCCTAGCGTGTACCTGGCCACGGCCGCTGCCCCATCCGCATGGACCCGAACATGAACAAGCCCGTTGCACGGATTTCCGCCCTTTCGCTTTCGCTGCTGCTGCTCGCCGGTTGTGCCACCACCAGCCTGACCAGCACCCCCGAACCGGCGGAGCAGGCCCAGGCCCTGCAGCTGATCGAGCAGGGGCGTGCCCGCGATGCCGCCATGCAGCTGGAGGCCCTGGCCGGCACGCTGCGCGGCGGCGCCAAGGCCAACGCGCTGGCCGACGCGGCCTTTGCCTGGCACGAAGCCGGCGATGCCACGCGCGCGCGCAGCCTGCTGGGCCAGGTGACCCCGCGCCAGCTCAGCGGCAACAGCCGCCAGCGCTACCATCTGGTCACCGCCGAACTGGCGTTGGCCGACAAGCAGCCCGCCGCCGCGCTGGCCGCGCTGAGCGAAGCCGACAGCGCCGTGGCACCGGCCCTGCGCACGCGCTGGCAGCTGGCCCGCGCCGCCGCTCTTGCCGCCAACGGCGACGCCTTCGGCGCTGCCGCAGAGCATGCGCGGGCCCACCCGGCCCTGCAGGGCGAAGCACGTGCCGACAACCAGAACCGGATCGCTGCGCTGCTCGGCAGTCTGGACGACCGCACCCTGTCGGCGCGCGCCGCTGCCCTGGCCGCCAACGACCCGCTCTACAACTTCGCCGGCCGCGCCCTGCTGGCGCGTGGTCTTGCGCTGCCGCGTCCGTTCGATCGTGATGGCAGCAGCCAGTTCGACACCAGCAAGCGCCCGCCGGCAATGAGCGATGGCTACCGTCCGCCGGCGAAGATGGCGGTGCTGCTGCCGCTCACCGGCCGACTGGCCACCGCAGCCCAGCCGGTCCGCGATGGCCTGCTGACCGGTTACTACGGTGAGACACGGCGCCGACCGCAGATCGACTTCATCGATACCGCCGGCTCGCCGGCCGGTGCGCTGGCAGCCTACGACAAGGCCGTGGCCGCCGGTGCGGATTTCATCGTCGGCCCGCTCAGCCGTGAGGAAGTGGACGCGGTCTACGGCCGGGCGCAGCTGCCGGTGCCGGTGCTTGCCCTGAACCGCGGCAAGGATGCACCGCCCAGCGGCAGCGCCGGTTTCTCCCTCGCGCCTGAAGATGACGGCATCCTCGCCGCCGAGTACATGCGCGGACGCGAGCGCAGCCGCGTACTGGTACTGCACAGCAACGACGATACCGGCCGGCGCACCGCTGCGGCCTTCGCAGAGCGGTTCGGCCAGCGTGGTGGCGCCGTGCTGGCCACGGTACCGGTCTCGGAAAGCGTGGCCGACATCAGCGCGCAGCTGCGTGCCGCAGGCCAGGCCGATGGCGTGCTGCTGGCGGTGCGTGCGCCGCAGGCGCGGCAGCTGGCACCGCAGCTGGCCCTGGTCGGGCTGGGCGGCGCCAGCCGCATCGGCACTTCGCAGCTGGCCATCGGCAGCGGCAAGCCCGAGGAAGACGCTGCGCTGGACGGCATCGTGTTCCCGACCGAAAGCTGGAACGTGCGCAGTGTGGCCGGCCTGCCCAACGCGGCCAGCGTCGGCCAGATGCTGCCCAGCGCGCGCGGCGCGGCCGGCCGCCTGTTCGCCTTCGGCTTCGACGCGTGGAAGATCAGCGCCTACCTGGACACGCTGACCGAACAGGGTGGCATCGCCGGTGCCACCGGCACCCTGTATCTGGACGGTACCGGCAACGTGCTGCGTGTTCCGGCCTGGTCGACCTTCAATGGTGGCCGACCACAACCGGTCGCCAATGCCTACTGATCCCGCTTCGCGCGGAGCGGCCGTGGAAGCGGCCGCCGAACGGTATCTCTGCCAGGCGGGCCTGCAGCTGCTGGCCCGCAACGTCCGCTACCGGGGCGGTGAGCTGGACCGGGTGATGGAGGACGACGGCACCGTGGTGTTCGTCGAAGTCCGCTACCGCGCCGGCACCCGGTTCGGCGGCGGCGCCGCCTCGGTCGACCCGCGCAAGCAGCAGCGCCTGCAGCTGGCCGCCGCATTGTTCCTGCAGGCCCATCCCGAGCTTGCGGCGCGTCCCTGCCGGTTCGATGTGATCCACGCCTCCGGCGAGCCACCGCAACTGTACTGGCTGAAGGACGCGTTCCGCGCCGACGGCTGAGCCCCCCTGCTGATCCGGATCCACCGCGATGAACTCTCTGCTGCCCCAGGCCTTTGTCGAGCACCTTTCCCACCTGCTGGGTCCAGCAGGCTGGCGCACCGACGCGGCCAGCCTGCAGGCCCATGCACAGGACAACTCCTGGCGAAGCCAGCTGCCGCTGGGCGTGGCGCTGCCAGAGAACCGTGAGCAGGTGCAGGCGCTGGTGCGAGCCTGCCGCCAGCACGGTGTGGCCCTGGTCGCGCGCGGTGCCGGTACCGGCACCACCGGCGCGGCGGTGCCGCTGCCCGGCTCGGTGGTGCTGTCGTTCGCGCGCATGAACCGCATCCTCGCACTGCGTCCGGGCGACCGCTGTGCGGTGGTGGAACCGGGCGTGCTCAACGGCGAACTTCAACATGCGCTCGCGCCGCACGGCCTGTTCTGGGCACCGGACCCCTCCAGCGCGGAGATCTGCAGCGTGGGCGGCAATCTGGCCTGCAATGCCGGCGGGCCGCGCGCGGTCAAGTACGGCACCAGCCGCGACAACGTGCTTGGGCTGTTGGCGGTCACCGGCAGCGGCGAGCTGATCGAGTGCGGCGGCGCCTACACCAAGGACGCCACCGGCTACGACCTGACTCACCTGCTGGTCGGCAGCGAGGGCACGCTGGCCTTGATCGTGGAAGCGACCTTGAAGCTGACCGCGCTGCCGGTCGCCCAGGCCGGGCTGCGCGTGCTCTATCGCGACGCCGATGCCGCCGCGCAGGCGGTATCGCGGGTGATGGCACAGCCGGTGGTGCCGACCCGGCTCGAGTTCATGGATGCGCGCAGCCTGCAGCTGCTGCGCCTCAACGGTGCCGACGTGCCCGAGGCCGGTGCGATGCTGCTGATCGAGGCCGACGGGGACCACGACACCCTGCCCTACCTGCTGCAGGCCCTGGCCAGTGCCGCAGAGGGCGATGGCATGCTGGCGCTGGACGTGGCGATGGAAGGCAGCGCGCGCGAGAAACTTTGGGCAGCGCGCAAGGCGCTGTCACCGGCCCTGCGCAGCATTGCGCCGGGCAAGATCAATGAGGACGTGGTGGTGCCGGTCTCGCGCATTCCCGATCTGGTGGCCGGCGTGCAGGCGCTGGCAGTGCGCTATGCACTGACCATCGTCACCTTCGGCCACGCGGGCAATGGCAACCTGCATGTGAACATCCTGTACCACCCCGACGATGCCGATGAAAATGCGCGCGCACACGCCGCACTGCCGGAGATCTTCGCGCTGACGCTGGCCCTGGGCGGCACACTGTCCGGTGAGCATGGCATCGGTCTGGCCAAGCGCGACTTCATGGCCGAGGCCTTCACCCCGGCCACGCTGGCCACGATGCGCGCGATCAAGCAGACCCTGGACCCGGACGGCATTCTCAACCCGGGCAAGGTGCTGCCACCCGCATGAAGCGGGGCTCTGCGCGCTCGCCTCGTAGTGCCGGGCTCTGCCCGGCAGCTTTTAAAGCCGCGCTGCGCGCTCGCCGGGCAGAGCCCGGCGCTACGACGCCGGCCGAACGCCGATGAAGCCGCGCTGGTCAGCCGGCAAAATGCTGGTAGCCGCCCGGCCCCTGCACGCCATCGCCCTGCACGCCGCTGCCGGCCTGCATGACGCCGATACGGGTCAACGGCAGCTGCAGCTGATCGGCCAACACCTGCAGCACGCTACGCCGGGAGGGGGCTGCGGTGAAACACAGCTCGTAATCGTCGCCGCCGCGCAACACGCAGTCGCGCGCCTGCTCTTCATCGAAACTGCCTCGCAACGCGGCCGACAGGGGTAACGCGTCCAAGGCCAGCTGCGCGCCCATGCCACTGCGCGCCGCGATATGACCCAGATCCGCCAGCAGACCATCGGAGACATCAACCGCCGCGCTGGCGATGCCGCGCAGGGCAAGCCCCAGCGCTACCCGCGGCGTCGGACGCAGCAGGCGCTGACGCAGCTGCTCGTGGCCCGCGTCGGCGGCTGCCCGCTCGACGGCCAGCGCGCCGCGCTGCCACAGTCGCAGGGCCGCCGCAGCTTCGCCCGGTGTTCCGCTGATCCAGATGTCATCGCCGACCTGCGCGCCATCACGGCGCAGCGCGGCCCCGTGCGGCACCTGGCCGAATGCCGTCACCGACAACGACAGTGACCCGCGTGTGGTGTCCCCGCCCACCAGCCTCCAGTCATGCAGGTCAGCAAGAGCGAAGAAGCCGTCGGCGAACGCGTCGATCCATCCGGCGTCGGCCTGCGGCAGCGACAACGCCAGCGTTCCCCAGCAGGGCTCGGCGCCCATGGCGGCGAGGTCGGACAGATTGACTGCCAGCGTCTTCCAGCCGATGTCCGCCGGTTCGGTCTCCACAGGAAAATGCACGCCGGCGTTGAGCGTGTCTGCGGTGACGGCCAGCCACTGGCCCGCGGCGGGCTGCAGCAGGGCCGCATCGTCACCGATGCCGAGCACCACATCCGCGCGCGCTCCACTGCGCGCACGGATACGGTCGATCAGGGCGAATTCGGCCAGGGACATGGGCTCACCGCAGGGAGGCCGGGCCAGGCCCGGCACGAAGTCAGTGGCCAGATTCGGCCTTGCGCCACTCCACTGCCGCACGGTCGAGCACGCCGTTGACGTAGGTGTGGCCGTGTTCGGAGCCGAAACGCTTGGCCGACTCGATGGCTTCGTTGATCACCACGCGGTACGGCACGTCGGGACGGAAGCGCAGCTCATACGCGGCCAGCCGCAGTACCGCCCGTTCGATGGCGTCCACTTCCTCGATGGCACGGTCCAGATACGGTGCCAGCGCTTCATCCAGGTCGCGACGGTTGTCGAGCACGCCATGCACGAGATTCTCGAAGTACCCGAGGTCGGCGATTTCGCGTGCCTGCTCGTGGGCGAACTGCGCGGTCAGCGACTGGCCGTTGCCACCGGAAATCTGCCAGGCGTAGATCGCCTGCACAGCGCGGCGACGCGCGCGCGAGCGCAGCACCGGGTCAACGCCATCGCGGCGGACCGGCTTGCCGGAGGGCCTGCCCTGGGTGTTCTTGTTCATGGCAGTTTCTCCAGTAGGTTGACCATTTCCAGTGCCGCCAGCGCGGCCTCCTCGCCCTTGTTGCCGTGGCTGCCACCGGCGCGCACATGCGCGTCCTCGGCCTGTTCCACAGCCAGCACGCCATTGAGCACCGGCACGCCGAAGTCCAGCTGCACGCGCATCAGGCCCTCGGCACAGCGGTCGGCCACGTGTTCGTAATGGCGGGTATCGCCGCGGATCACGCAGCCCAGCGCAATGATCGCCGCATGCTGGTGGTTGGCCGCCAGACGTGCGGCCACCAGCGGAATCTCCCATGCTCCGGGCACGCGGATCACATCTACCGCTTCTTCAGCGATGCCATTGGCAGCCAGACTCTGCCGCGCACCGCTCACCAGCGCGTCGGTGATCGGGGTATTCCAGCGACTCACCACAATGGCAAAACGTGCCGGACCAGGAGTGCGGAGATCGCCTTCGAAATAGCTCATAGGGGGCTTGGGGTATTCAATAGAGGGAGATTCTAGCGTGGATGGGCCCCGGTCGTCGGGACCGGGACCCTACGGGCCTGGGCAGGCCCTGCTTCCGCTGCTTACAGGGTGACGGTTTCCACCACCTCAAGGCCATAGCCGGCCAGCCCCACCTGCCGGCGCGGCGTGCCCAGCACGCGCAGCTTGCCCAGGCCCAGATCGGACAGGATCTGCGCACCGGCGCCATTGCGCCGCCACTGGCCCACATCCTTGTCCTTGCCCGGCACCTGCGGCGCCGGCTGCTGGCGCAGGCGGGCCAGCAGCGCCTCACCGTCGCGCGGGGCCGACAGCACCACCATCACACCCGCCCCCTCGGCGTCGATCGCACGCAGCGCATCGGTGGCGGCCACGCCGAAATCATCGCGGCGCCAGTGCAGCAGGTCCGCCAGCGGGTTCTCCACCTGCACGCGCACCAGGGTCGGCGTGTCAGCGTCGGGCGTGCCGCGGACCAGTGCGAAATGCAGGTCGTGGGCGATCCGGTCGCGATAGGTCACCAGCGTGAACGCACCGAACTCGGTGTCGATGGGACGCTCGTCCACACGCTCGACGGTCTTCTCGGTGGCCAGCCGGTAGGCGATCAGGTCCGCGATGGACCCCATCTTCAGGCCGTGTTCGCGCGCGAAGACTTCCAGCTCGGGACGGCGTGCCATGCTGCCGTCGGGGTTGAGGATTTCCACCAGCACGCCGGCCGGCTCCAGCCCGGCGAGCATGGCCAGATCAACGCCGGCCTCGGTATGGCCGGCGCGGGTGAGCACGCCACCGGGCTGGGCGATCAGCGGGAAGATGTGGCCCGGCTGGTGCAGGTCGGCCGGACGCGCGTTGGGCTTTACCGCGGTGCGTATGGTATGCGCACGGTCATGCGCGGAGATGCCGGTGGTCACGCCCTCGGCGGCTTCGATGCTGACGGTGAAATTGGTCTGGAACTGCGCGGTATTGGCCTGCACCATCGGCGCAAGCCCCAGGTCGGCCGCGCGGCTGCGGGTCAGCGGAAGACATACCAGGCCACGACCATGGGTGACCATGAAGTTGATGTCGCTGGGCTTGACCAGCTCGGCGGCCATGATGAGGTCGCCCTCGTTCTCGCGGTCCTCATCGTCGACGATGACCACCATGCGCCCCTGGCGGATGTCCTCGAGAATCTCCGGGATGGGCGCAAAGTTCATGCGAAACCTCCTCGCTGCGACGCCGCTTCGGGCAGGGCGACAAGACGCTCCACATAGCGGGCGACCAGATCGATCTCCAGGTTCACCGCACTGCCCACCCCGGTGACCATGAACGCCGTATGCGCGACGGTGTGCGGAATCAAGGCCACTTCAAAGCCCTCCGCATCGACCTCGTTGACCGTCAGGCTGACGCCGTCGACGCAGATCGAACCCTTGCGGGCGATGTAACGCAGCAGCGACGCCGGCGCGGCAAAACGCCAGCGCTGCGCGCGCGCATCGTCATGGATGGACAGCACCTGGCCGAGGCCGTCGACATGGCCGCTGACCAGATGGCCGCCCAGCCGGTCGGTCGGACGCATCGCGCGTTCCAGATTGATCATTGCCCCGTCGGCCAGCTGGCCCAGCGTGGTCAGGCCCAGCGTCTCGGTGGAGGCATCGGCCTGGAAGCTCTGCGCGTCGAAGCCAATGACGGTCAGGCAGACGCCGTTGACCGCGATGCTCTCGCCCAGCTGCACATGCTCGAACGGCAGCGAGCCGACGTGGAAGGTGAAGCGGACATCGCCGCCGATGGGTTCACGTGCGGCCAGACGGCCAACACCTTCGATGATTCCAGTAAACAAGAACGTTCTCCGCGATGAGTGAGCGAAAAACGCCGCAAGGCAAACAGGCGGGCGCAGGGCCAGCAAGGCCCTGAAGCACCGTCTTCTTTCATCCGGACTGTGACCGTCGGCTCCGGCATTGGACCGGATCTGCTGACCCCCGGCGATGGACCGGGGCGCTCGCGGGCTCATGCAGGCGTCCGAAGACCCCCGCATCTACCGCCGGTGGGGAATCGCACCCCGCCCTGAAGACGTTTGATTGATGCCGGCAACCCGGCACGCGTATTGTAACAGCCCGGTTCCGACAGGGCTGAATGATCACCCGGGCTGGCCCCGGAGCAGAAGGGCCCGGCTAGACCGGCCGCAACCGCAGCCGCAGATCCTCACCCACCCAGCGCTGGTCCAGCACCTGCAACCGCCGCTGCTGCTGCATGCGCTCAATGCCCAGCCCGTCCAGCAGCGGCCGCCCCTGCTCACCCAGCAGCGTCGGCGCCTGGTACAGCAGCAGCTCATCCACCCAGCCGCCACGCAGCAATGCGCCGGACAGTGTCGCCCCCGCCTCGGTATGCACCTCGTTGACGCCGCGTGCGGCCAGCAGCGCCAGCATCGCCTCCAGATCCAGCCGACCGTCCACGCTCGGTACCGACGCAAAAGCGGCATCGGCGGCGTCCGGCGCGGACACCGCCGCATCGTGCAGATACAGGGTCGGTGCGCCACCCTGGCGCACGCGCGCACACTCCAGCGAACGCAGACGCGCATCCAGCACCACGCGCAGCGGCGGCATCACCTCGGCCTGCGCCAGCCGCACGGTCAGATGCGGGTCGTCGGCCAGGACCGTGCCGGCACCGGTCAGGATCGCACCGGCGCGCGCACGCCACTGCTGCACGTCCTCGCGCGCCGCCGGACCGGTGATCCACTTCGAACTGCCGTCGGCCATCGCGGTACGCCCATCCAGACTGCAGGCCAGCTTGACCCGCAGCCACGGGCGGCCGCGCTCGATGCGGGACAGAAAACCCTGATTCAGTTCACGTGCCTGCGCCGCGAGCAGACCCTGTTCAACCTCGATCCCGGCCTGGCGCAGCAGGTCAAAGCCGCCGCCATCGACCTGCGGAAAGGGATCGCGCAGGGCCGCCACCACCCGCCCGACGCCGGCCTCGATCAGGGCCAGCGCGCAGGGCGGCGTGCGTCCATGGTGGGCACACGGCTCCAGGGTGACGTATGCGGTGGCACCGCGCGCCTGGGCGCCTGCCTCGCGCAGGGCGAAAACCTCGGCATGGGGACCACCGGCACGCTGGTGCCAGCCCTGCCCCAGCACCTGCTCGCCCCGGGCGATCACGCAGCCCACCATCGGATTGGGCCGGGTCGTCCATCGCCCTCGTTCAGCCAGACGCAGGGCGTTGGCCATGTGCAGGTGATCAACAGCGGAAAAAGCGGTGCTGTCAGCGCGCATGCGGGCTCCTTGTCGCGGCAGGCCGCACGCGGCGAGCTCAGCCTTTCTTTTTCTTGGTCAGGGCGATCACGCCGCCCAGCAGTTGCAGCTGGTCGGTGCTGGCAGGGAGGTCGCGCTCAAGCTTCTCGATTTCCTCGCGGAAATCGGCCACGTCCTCGAAGCTGCGATACACCGAGGCAAAACGCACATAGCCCACGTGGTCGAGCTTGCGCAGTTCGTTCATCACGAACTCGCCGACGCGGATCGAGGGCACCTCGCGCTCGCCGCAGATGCGCAGCTGGTGGACCACTGCGCGCACCGCTGCCTCGATCTTCTCTTCGGCCACGGGACGCTTCTGCAGCGCGCGGTCAAAACCGGCCCGCACCTTGCGTATCTCGAAGATCTCCCGGCTGCCATCACTCTTGATGATCGCCGGCAGCTTCAGCTCGATCGTCTCCAGCGTACTGAAACGCTCGCTGCACGCCTCGCACTCACGCCGACGCCGGATCGTCGCGCCATCTTCAGAGACGCGCGAATCGATGACCCGGGTATCGGCATGTTGGCAGAACGGACAGTGCATGGAGCAGCCTTGCAGCGGAAGGACGTCATACCGTTGTCACGGCAGCGTCGCAACGGTACCTGACAAGCAGGATGGCAGCAAATCAACGCCGCCTGTGGTCACGTGCCTGCCCGCGCCCGGCATGCCGGGCGCGGAGCCGTGCTCAGCCGTAGACCGGGTACCTGCGGCACTGCGCGCTGACCGCATCGCGCACGCGTGCGATCACGGTCTCGTCGCTGGGGGCGTCGAGCACGTCGGCGATCCAGTTGGCCAGATCGACGCAGTCCTGCTCCACGTAGCCGCGCGTGGTCACCGCAGGCGTACCCAGACGCAGGCCCGAGGTCACAAACGGTGAACGCGGATCATTGGGCACCGAGTTCTTGTTGACCGTGATGTGGGCCTTGCCCAGCGCGGCCTCTGCATCCTTGCCGGAAACGTCCTTGCCGATCATGTCCACCAGCATCAGATGATTCCGGGTGCCGCCGGACACGATCCTGTAGCCGCGCGCTATCAGCGTGTTGGCCATTGCCTGCGCGTTCTTCACGACCTGGGTCTGGTAGGCCTTGAACTCCGGCTCCAGCGCTTCCTTGAATGCCACTGCCTTGGCTGCGATCACGTGCATCAGGGGGCCGCCCTGGATGCCGGGGAAGACGATCGACTGCAGTTTCTTCTCGATCTCCTCGCCAGCGCCCTTGGCGATGATGATGCCGCCGCGCGGACCGCGCAGGGTCTTGTGTGTGGTCGAGGTCACTACATGGGCATGCTCGATCGGGTTGGGATACACACCGGCGGCCACCAGACCGGCCACGTGCGCCATGTCCACGAACAGGTAGGCGCCGACCTTGTCGGCGATCGCGCGGAAGCGCGCCCAGTCGATCACCTGCGAGTAGGCCGAGAAACCGGCGACGACCATCTTCGGCTTGTGTTCGACGGCCAGTCGTTCGACCTCGTCGTAATCGATCAGGCCCTGTTCGTTCACGCCATACTGCACGGCGTTGAACAGCTTGCCCGACGCGTTGACCTTGGCCCCGTGGGTCAGGTGGCCGCCGTGGGCCAGGCTCATGCCCAGAATGGTGTCACCCGGCTGCAGCAGGGCGAAGTACACCGCCTGGTTGGCCTGCGACCCGCTGTGCGGCTGCACGTTGGCATAGTCGGCGCCGAACAGCTGCTTGAGACGCTCGATGGCCAGCTTCTCGGCCACGTCCACGTACTCGCAGCCACCGTAATAGCGCTTGCCCGGGTAGCCTTCAGCGTACTTGTTGGTCAGCTGGCTGCCCTGGGCCTCCATCACGCGCGGGCTCGCATAGTTCTCGCTTGCGATCAGCTCGACATGGTCCTCCTGGCGCTGGGCCTCGTCGGCGATGGCCTTGGCCAGGTCAGGGTCGTAGGTTTCGATGCGGGCGTCGCGCGGGAACATCGGGGTACTCCGGCAGGCAGGGAAGAAGACGGCAGCCTCCGATTGTAGGCCCTGCGGCCGAACCCGGCCAATGTCGCCCTGCCTGCCCCGCCATGCGGCGACGCATGGCAGGGCAGGACGCCGATCACCAGCGCGCGATCACCTTGAGGTCGGCAACGTCGCTGTCGGTCACCACCAGATAGGGCGTCTGACCCGTGCTGTCGATCTCGCACTGGCGCCAGCTGTCGCCGACGCTGTTGCAGACCTGCCGGCTTGCATGGCCGGCGCGCCATTCGTAAACGCGCAGCGTGGCGCCGCCGTTGCCGCCCCAGGTGCTGACGGTGGCCTTGCCTGCACCCGGGCGGATCATCGCGGCGAAGGGGCCCTTGCTCGCCACATGGCGATGGGCGCGTCCGTTGCGCAGCACCGGGTGGCGGTCGACCAGGCTGAACCGCAGCGTCATCGGCCAGCCTCCTGCCTGCAGGATGTAGCGGTCACGGCCCCCCTCGGGAAGCGGATTGCCGTGGAAGGTCAGATCGCTCAGCCCGTCAAGCAGCAGCTGACGGCGCACCGCGCCGGTGTCGGGGTCGACGATGGACAGCGTGCCGGACAGCTTCTGGCCGCGCCGGGCAGCCAGCACCAGCGTGGCGGCATCGTCGCCGCCGCTGCGGTCAACGTCGAATACGTGCCGGGCATGTGGCTGCAGGGTCAGCGGCCCGAACACGGCAGGCATCGGCAGCAGGGGCACCCCGGCGGCCGGGACCTGCCCCTCGGCGGTGACCGCCAGCGCAGGCATGGCCGAGAGGGTCAGAGGCAGGAGCACGCTGGCCATCAGGGCATGGACGGAAGACTTCATTCGGTGGACTCCGGGTTGTTGGAAAGACGAAGCAAGCATCCGCTGCCACGCGGTCCGCCCCCATCGCCGCCCCCCGCTGTCCTGCGTCAGGCCATGCCGTAAAAGACCGTCCGTCTCAACCCGCCGGTGCCGGCCCGCGCGAGCCGGAACCGGCCCGTTCAGCCACCGCGCCGCTGGCCACGTGCCTCGGTGAACGCGCCACGCCGCTGCAATGGCAGTGCAGGAAGCGATCGGCGATAATGGGAGGTCGCTGCGCGCCGCTCACCCGGTGACGCCCACTGCATCCAATCCCGCGGGTCCCGGCAACGGGTCCCGGCGCGTTGTCCTTCTGGGAGACTCCATGTCCTCGCAATACATCTACACCATGAACCGCGTGTCCAAGGTGGTCCCGCCCAAGCGGCAGATCATCAAGGACATCTCCCTGTCCTTCTTCCCGGGCGCCAAGATCGGCCTGCTGGGCCTGAACGGCGCCGGCAAGTCGACCGTGCTGAAGATCATGGCCGGCGTGGACACCGACTTCGAGGGCGAGGCCCGCCCGCAGCCGGGCATCAAGGTCGGCTACCTGGCCCAGGAGCCGGAGCTGGACCCGACCAAGACCGTGCGTGAAGCGGTCGAGGAAGGCGTGGGCGAGGTGCTGCAGGCACAGGCGGCGCTGGACGCGGTGTATCTGGCCTATGCCGAGGAAGGTGCCGATTTCGATGCGCTGGCCAAGGAACAGGAGCGCCTGGAGGCGATTCTGGCTGCCGGCGACGCCCACACCCTGGAAAACCAGCTGGACGTGGCCGCCGACGCACTGCGCCTGCCGCCGTGGGATGCCGTGGTCGGCAAGCTCTCCGGCGGTGAAAAGCGCCGTGTGGCGCTGTGCCGCCTGCTGCTGCAGAAGCCGGACATGCTGCTGCTCGACGAACCGACCAACCACCTCGACGCCGAGTCGGTGGAATGGCTGGAACAGTTCCTGGCCCGCTACACCGGCACCGTGGTGGCGGTCACCCATGACCGCTACTTCCTCGACAACGCGGCCGAATGGATTCTGGAACTGGACCGCGGCCGCGGTATTCCGTGGAAGGGCAACTACACCGACTGGCTGACCCAGAAGGACGAGCGCCTGAAGCAGGAAGACAACCAGGAGAAGGCACGCCAGAAGGCAATCCAGAAGGAACTGGAATGGTCACGCCAGAATGCCAAGGGTGGCCGCACCAAGGGCAAGGCGCGTCTGGCCCGGCTGGAAGAACTGCAGTCGGTTGATTACCAGAAGCGCAACGAGACCAATGAAATCTTCATCCCGCCGGGCGAGCGCCTGGGCAATGCGGTGATGGAGTTCAAGAACGTCTCCAAGAAGTTCGGTGACCGCCTGCTGTTCGACAACCTGAGTTTCCTGGTGCCCTCGGGCGCCATCGTCGGCATCATCGGTCCGAACGGTGCCGGTAAGTCGACCCTGTTCAAGATGATCACCGGCCAGGAGAAGCCCGACACCGGCGAGATCGTGGTCGGCCCGACGGTCAAGCTGTCCTACGTCGACCAGAGCCGCGACGCGCTGGAAGGCAATCACAACGTGTTCCAGGAAATCGCGGGCGGCCTGGACATCCTCAACATCAACGGTGTGGAGATCCAGTCGCGGGCCTATATCGGCCGCTTCAACTTCAAGGGCCAGGACCAGCAGAAGATGGTCGGCTCGCTGTCCGGTGGTGAGCGCGGTCGTCTGCACATGGCCAAGACCCTGCTGCAGGGTGGCAACGTGCTGCTGCTCGATGAACCGTCCAACGATCTGGACATCGAAACCCTGCGCGCACTGGAAGACGCGCTGCTGGAGTTCCCCGGCAACACCTTCGTCATCTCGCATGACCGCTGGTTCCTGGACCGCATCGCCACGCACATCCTGGCGTTCGAGGGCGACTCGCACGTGGAGTTCTTCCAGGGCAACTACCGCGAGTACGAAGAGGACAAGCGCCGCCGGATGGGCGACGACGCCGCGCCCAAGCGCCTGCGCTTCAAGGCGCTGAAGTAAGGCAACCGGAAAGGCCGCGCTCGCGCGGCCTTTCTCCTTTTACGGCCACCGTGCCGATGGTGACAGGCTGGCGCCCGGATCGGCCCGGTTGCCTGCCCCCCGTACCGGCCAACGACCGTCCTCCACCGATAGGCTCCACCATGTCCTTGTTTGAACGCCTGTTCCAGCTGCAGCAGCACGGCACCACCGTGCGCACCGAACTGCTGGCCGGGGTGACCACCTTCCTGACGATGTCCTACATCGTCTTCGTCAATCCGGAAATTCTCGGAACCACTGGAATGGACGCCGGCGCGGTGTTTGTTGCCACCTGTCTGGCCGCTGCGCTGGGCTCGACGGTGATGGCGCTGGCCGCCAATTTCCCGGTGGGCATGGCGCCGGGCATGGGCCTTAATGCCTTCTTCGCCTTTACCGTGGTCGGCGCGGCCGGGCTGCCGTGGCAACAGGCGTTGGCAGCGGTGTTCATCTCCGGCCTGGTGTTTCTGGTGCTGTCGCTCACTGGCGTGCGTGCCTGGCTGGTCTCGGGCATCCCGGCATCGCTGCGCTCGGCGATCGTGGCCGGCATCGGCCTGTTCCTGGCGATCATCGCGTTGCAGAAGTCCGGCGTGATCATCGGCAACGAGGACACGCTGGTCGCGTTGGGACCGTTGAACACCGCGCCGCCGCTGCTGGCGCTGGCCGGCTTCCTGCTGATCGCCGTGCTGGAAGCCCGCCGTGTCCGCGGTGCCATCCTGATCGGCATCCTGGCGGTGACCGGCGCCGGCTGGGCGCTGGGCGACGTGCAGTACCAGGGCCTGGTGTCGCTGCCGCCGAGCCTGGCCCCGACCTTCCTGCAGCTGGACCTGCCGGGGCTGCTGCACCACGACGGCGGCGCGCCGCTGGCGGTGCTGCTGCAGGTCGTGCTGGTGTTCGTGCTGGTGGAGGTGTTTGATGCCACCGGCACGCTGTACGGCGTGGTCGGCCGTGCCGGCCTGCTGAAACTGCCCGGCGGGCAGAAGCGCTTCGGTCGCGCCCTGCTGGCCGACAGCACCGCGATCGTCACCGGCTCGCTGCTGGGCACCAGCAGCACCACCGCGTTCGCCGAAAGCGCCTCGGGCGTGCAGGTGGGCGGACGCACCGGGCTGACTGCCCTGGTCGTGGCCGGCCTGTTCCTGGCCGCGCTGCTGTTCTCGCCGCTGGCCTCGATGGTACCCAGCTATGCCACCGCACCGGCTCTGCTGTTCGTGGCCGGACTGATGCTGCGCGAGCTGGTCGAGGTCGATTGGAGTGACCTGACCGAATCGGTACCGGCAGCGCTGTGTGCGCTGGCGATGCCGTTCACCTACTCCATCGCCAACGGTCTCGCGTTCGGCTTCATCGCCTATGCCGTGCTCAAAGCCGGTACGGGCCGCTGGCGCGACGTGCATCCGGCGGTATGGCTGGTGGCCGTGCTGTTTGCGCTGCGCTACGCATTGGAAGCCTGACCCTTCTGTAGTGCCGGGCTCTGCCCGGCTGCTGCCCCCCGGTTCAACATGAACCGCCGCGCTGCGCGCTCGCCGGGCAGAGCCCGGCGCTACAACAGCGCATCACGCGCGTGCCGTCGCGCAGGGCAAAGCCCGCCATCACGCTGCATCACAGCCCGCTGGCGAACGGTGACTGCAGCACCTGCGGTGCTTTGCCCAGACCGGCGCCGAGACGGTCCAGAAGGAAGCGCAGGTACAGGCTGGTGCCGAACTGGCGGTAGTCACGCGCGTTGTTGAACTCCATCCGCCCGCCAAGGAACAACTGATTGGACAGCTGCCACTCCGCGGCCGCGCTGAGGTTGTACGAGACCCCGGTCTTGGTCTGGCCGGTGTATACCGGATCGACGTACTCGGGCACCAGGCCCAGCAACGCCGCCATCGACGCGGCGTCATACGCGGCCTGCTGCATGGCCGCACTGGTGGGGAAGTAGTCGGCCGGCTTTTCCTCGAAGTGCTGCACGCCGACGCTGGCGTCCACCTGCCAGGTCAGCCCGGCGCGGGTGTTGCGGCCATTCCAGTGCACCGGGAAGCCGACGTCCACATACCGCTGCGGGCTGAAGTAACCGCCATGGCCATACGTGAAACCGCTGAGATTGCGGTCGTACTGCAGCGCGGTCACGTTCAGGCCTGCGGTCAGCGACTGGTCTTCGGTTTCCAGGGCGTGCACGTACACACCCACGCCCAGTTCCTGACGCTCGTTGCTGGCCACGTTCTCGCCTTCCAGCCGATGCCAGGACAGGCTCGCGTAGCCGCCGATCAGGCCGTTGTCCAGGGTGCCGCCCAGCTTGGCACCGGTGGCGGTGACCCCGCCCCAGCGCATCCCGGTGCGCGCATCCTCGACACCAGCGAAGGACAGCACGCTGTCGGTCACCGCGCGACGCGATGCTTCGCCGGAGTAGTTGAAACTCTCACCGATGCGTCCCTGGTAGCCCACGCCACCCACCACCTGGTTCTCATCAAAGCCCAGAGGCGAGGTGCCGACGTCCACCGCGAAGCCGCCGCGCTGGTACCCGACCGCCACTCCGACGCCAGTGGCGTCCTGCGGCGACATGCGGCGCGCGCCAGCCGCGTTGGCCACCATCGAATACAGCGTGTCCTGGAACGCCAGCGGACTCTGCCCGGCACTGCCGCCAGATGCCAGCGCCTGCAGCTGCGCCTGCTCGGCGGCGGTGAGCCCGCGCGCCAGATTGGCATTGCCCAGCACCTGCCGGGCGATGTCACTGATCGGCGTATTGGCCAGATCGCGCGACAGCACGAAGGCCGGCAGCGGATCGGCAAACACCAGCTGCAGCGCCTGGGCGCGGCGTTCGGCGGCCGTCAGCGCGCCATCGGTCTGGTTGTACAGCTCCTGGTAGCGCCCATTGTCCAGCGCGCGCTGCTCAAGCAGGTTGCGCGTGGCATTGCTGGCACCGTTGGTCAGCAGGGTCTGATACAGCGACGAGCCCACCAGCGAATCCACCGGCGTCCTGTCGGCGGCCAGCGCACCGGCCAGCGCGGCCTGGGGGCCACCCCCGAAGCGGCTGGTGGTGGCGTATTCGTCCTTGGCACGGCCCGCATCGAGGATGGTCGGGGTCACCGCCACGATCAGCTTGCCGTCGCCCACCGCAAAGCGGCCCTCCATCGGCACCTGCAGGTCATCGACCGCGCCCAGCCCGGCCTCGCCATCGCGGCTGCGGAAGCTGGCACCCACCGACAGGCTGCTGCTGTTTTCCGCGCGCAGATCACGCAGCTCACCCAGCACGCCCTGGCTGGCCACGTCGGCGCCGCGCTCGGCGCGCACGCGCCGCGATGCACCCGTGCCCGGCACCGGCAGGGCGAAGCCCGCTTCGCTCATCGGGGCCGGCAGACCGTCGGCATCGAACAGCGGTCCCATCGGCGCAGCGGCATACGCGCCGGCGGGCACCGTGGTTGTGGGCACGGACGAGGCCGTCCCACTGTCGAGCATCATCGCTGCCGGCAGCGGCTGCGCGCTGCTGCGCAGTGCGCGGCTGGGCTGTCCACGGTTCATGCCCGCAAACGGATTGAAGGCACCCGCTCCTCCGGCCAGACGCGCACCCGGCGCCGTCGGCAGACCATTGTCGTGGTAGCCGGACTGGCGTGCGGCCGCAGCCAGCGAGGCCTTGAAGTAACTTTCGGCACGGCGGTTCTTGCCCGCTGCCCGATACACCCGTCCGGCTGCTGCCAGCACATCCGGCGACTGCGGCGCCTGGGCCAGCGCTCGCTGCAGATAGGCCTCGGCACTGTCCATGTCGCGCAGCGCGGCGGCGCTGCCAGCGGCGGCCACCAACGCATCGGTATCGCCCGGCGCGCGCAGCAGCTGCTGCTGGTACAGGGCCAGCGCCTGACCGTGGTCACCGGCAGCCGAATAGAGCCGCGCCAGCGCGGCGATATTGCCCGGATCATCCGGACGCTCGGCCAGCGCGGGGGCCAGCACCGCATAGGCGCCTTCAAGATTGCCCTGTTCGCGCAGCGCATCCACCTGGCGCAGCACATAACCGCCGCGCAGGGTCTGCAGCTGTGCCTGCTGTGCAGGCGTCAGCTGCGCCTGGCCGAGCTGGCGCAGCAGCGAGGCCACCTCGCCATCGCGACCGCCACGCAATGCGATGCCGGCATACATCAGCTGCGCATCGGCGTTGGTCTCATTGCCTTCCAGCAGCTGGCGGGCCAGCACCATGGCGCGCTGCTGGCCACCGATTTCGGCGTAGCCACGGGCCAGTGCCACGATGGCCTGCGGATCGCGCGGCTGCGCGCCCAGCGTGGCTTCGGTGCGCGCCAGCAACAGCTGCGCTTCACCGGCGCGCGCCTGTTGGAACAGGGTGCGTGCCTGTGCCACCTGCCCTTCCACCCAGGCCTGGTTGCGCAGCGCGGCGATGGCCGGATCCCGCGCGGTCTCCGGGATGCGCTCGAGCAGCGCCTGCACCTGCGGCCACTGACCGCGTTCCTGGGCGTACAGGGCCTGCGCGTGCAGCGAGGCCACCGAGCTGTCGTCCAGCTCGCGCAGATCGGCCATTACCCGGTCCGCCTCGGCTGTACGGCCCATGCGCTGGTACAGCCGTGCCGTCTCCAGCCGCAGCCACGGATCGCGCGGCTGCGCCAGCAGTGCGCCTTCCAGCTCGATCTGCGCCATCTGCAGGCTGCCCGATGCCAGCGCTTCCTGGGCGCGCGCACGCGCCACGTTGGCACGCAGCGCCGACTCGCCACCGGCGCGCTCGCGCTGGGCCGGGGTCATACGTTCAAACAGCACCGCAGCCTCTTCAGCGCGGCCCTGCCGGCCGAGCAGCCCCACCAGCCCCTGCAGGGCGCCGGCATTGCCGGCGTCCAGCTCCAGCGCGGCGCGGTAGCCCTTCTCCGCCGCAGCCGGGTCGCTGGTCTCCTGCAACTGGGCCAGCGCGACCAGTCCAGCAGGTTCCTTCGGCAACAGGGCCACCGCTTCACGCAGGCTGGCAATGGCCTGGCTGCCAGACTGCTTCTGCGCCTGGGTCACCAGTGTCCAGTAGCGCGCTGCATTGGCGGCCTGCCGCCATTTGCCATCGCGGGCCACCGCCTGCCGCAGCAGTTCGTTGGCTTCTTCGAAACGTTCCTGGCGCAGGCGGACCGACCCCAGCCCGCCCAGCGCCTGCGCATCGCGTGGACGCGCGCGCAGCACCTGCGCGAAGCGCGCCTCGGCCTGCGCCAACTGGTTGTTCTCCAGCGCGCGGAAGCCTTCGCCGAGCAGCCGCTCGTTCGGGTCGGCCGCAGGCGCGGCCGCCTGCTCGCGCAGCTGCGCCTGCTTGGCGGCGACCTCGCGGTCGTTGGGCTGCACCGCCAGGAAGCTGGCATACAACGGGGCATCGGCGGTGGTGGCGTTGAGCCACAGCAGGGCCTGCCGCCATGCCGAACGCGCCGGGCCCGCAGTATCCTGGCGCTGCGCCAGCGTGCTCAGCTGGGCGATGCCCTCGCGACGGCTCGGCTCGCGATAGGTGAGCACCTGGGCCAGCGCCAGGCGCGCAGACGGCGAATCGACGCGCGCCACCAGCGCGCGCAGGCCATCGCGCGCGCGCGCCCAGCCCTCGGGCGTGCCAGCCAGCACCTGGTAATACTCCAGCGCCACATCGTCGGTGGGCCCACTGCCACCAAAGGCCTGGTCGTAGGCGCGCACGGCTTCTGCGTAACGACCGGCGGCTGCCGCCCGGCGCGCCACCTGCAGCGGATTGCCCCCCCCACTGCTGGAGCTGCCACCTAATGCGAGACGCAGACGCGTCGTCTGCGGTGCGCTCGGGTGACGCGCCTGCAGCAGCTGCAAGCGGCGCTGCGCATCAGCACGGCGACCCTGGTTGATGTCGATCAGGCCCAGCCCGAGCAGCGCATCAGGCTGATTGGCATCGGTGGCCAGCAGCTTGCGCCACGTGTCGGCCGCCAGATCCTCGCGGCCCTGGTCCTGCCAGTAATTGCCCTGGCTGACCAGCTGCTGGATCGAGGCGCTCTGCGCCCACGCCGGTGCGGAAAGCACGGACAATCCGGCCAGACCGACCAGGCACAGGGGCTTCAGGCGTTTGCGGAACATGCAGTACTCCAGGCGGGCTGCAGGCGCCCGTCAGCAGAAAAACGGTAACGCCCGTCGTGCCAGCCCTTTCCATACAGGATCAGCACGCGGTCGTAGTAATTGAGATCAGCGTCCGCAGGAATGCGCGCCAGCTCGTTGCGCAGCAGCGTCGGCTCGCCGGCAGCGGACAGGTACGGCAGCAGTGCGGCCGAGAACCCGACCGGTGCGGTACCGGTGCCAACGCCCTGCTTGACGTCGACTTTTTCGGCCAGCCGGCCCTGTGCGCGCAGCATCGACAATGGACCGGACAGCGCCTGCAGCATGCGCGCACGCAGCGGATCAGCGGGATGAATCATGCCCGCCCACAGGTAGCAGCGTATGGCGTCGTAGCTGCCGGTGCTGCCCTTGTCCGGATCGGCGACGAAGGCGCGACCGTTCCACGCCACCCAGTCCGGCGCGAAACCATTGGGCGCACTCTGCTCCATCAGCACCACGCTGCGCTCGATCAGGCGCCGCCACGGGCCCTTGGCATCGACCATGGCGAAGCGGCGCAGCACGAACAGCGGCAGATAACTGGGATTGAGCGTCCAGCGTTCTTCCTTGACGAAGCCCTGCACACCGGGCAGCAGCATCGTGCCAAAACCGGGCAGATCGACGATCTCGGCTTTGCGCATCAGGGCCAGGATGTCCTTGCCTGCCGCGGTGAAGCCCGGGCGGTTCCACAACCGACCCGCCTCGAGCAGCGCATAGGCGATCCACAGTTCGCCATCGGAGGCGGTGTTCGGGTCCAGTACCCGCCAGCTGCCATCGGCGGCCTTGCCCCACAGCCACGCCGGCAGGTTGATGTCGGCGCGCCCGGCGCTGAGGTTCTGCCGGGTCCAGGCCAGGATGCGGCCGAACAGCACTTGGTCGTTGGCCACCAGTGCAAAGAACAGACCGTAGGACTGCGACTCCGAGGTGCTGCGCAGATCGGTGTTGAAGAAGTCGATCACGCGTCCGCTTTCGTCGATGTTCCGCTGCACGAAGCTGGACCATTCGCGCCAGCTGTCCGGGCACGGCCGCGGCAGTGGCACGGCCTGCAACGGCAGCGGCAAGGCAGCCGTTGCCGCCGCAGCGGCGAGAATGCGCAGGAAGGCGCGGCGGGTGCCCGGTGCTGAATCGTTGGGCGAACTCATGCTCAACCCCCTCCTTCGATCAGACGCTTGCGGGTATGGCGCATCAGCATCCAGCGCGCCAGCAGCGCAAGCAGCAGGCTGCCGATGCCGACGATCAGCGCCAGCAGCAGCGGGTTGTGCGAGAAGTACCAGCGTGCCCAGGTCAGCGGCGGCAGGTGACCCACGTAATAGGTCTGGTTGCCGGCCAGGCTCAGCACCTTGCCTTCCTGCAGCAATACCACGCTGCCCTGGAACTGGCGCAGGGTGGCCGGCTTGAACCACGCGTCGAACAGGTCACTGACCCGGGCCGGATCGTCGGCGAGGATCGCCACCACGCTGCGGGCGCTGTCCAACGGTGACTGGAAGCCCATCATCACCACGTCGCCCGCACCCGGACGCACCGACACCTCGGCAGTGGTCTTCAGGTCGGTGCGGCGGGCATCGCTGGCAAACAGCAGCGGCATCTCGCGCGCTGCCCAGTCGGAGAGCGAGAACCGGCGCTCGCGCCCTTCGCCGATCGGCATCCTGCTGGCCCACTCACTGAACAGCGGCTGGTTGTTTCGCGAGCCCAGCACGATCAGGTCCAGTCCTGCATTGGCCTTGACCTCGGCCGCGCGCAGCACCTTGTTGCCCAGTGCGGGGTAGCCGGTGGAGGCCCCCATGCGGCCGAACAGCGTCAGCGCGTTGGCAACATCATCCACCGTGGCGTTGTCCGGCAGCACCAGGCCGGTTTCGGACAGGTCGGCCATGCGCGTGAACGGGAAGCCGGCATTGCCGAATGCGGCCAGGTTGGGCATCGCCATGTAATGGGCAAAACCGGACAGGTCGATGGTCGAGTCCTGATCGATGGCCGCCGATACGTCCGGGAAGGTGTTCTTGCACTCACCTGCCTGCGGACGGTCGAAGAAGAAGTGGAAGCGCAGCTGGCTGTTGGCCGAGAACGGGCCGGTGGGCAGCATCACCTTCTGCTCGATCGGCATCTCACCGCGCACACGCATCTTGTTCCACAGCATGCCGGCGGCCGAACTGGCATACGGCAGGCCGTTGAGCGGCAAGGTGGTGACGAAGGCGTCGTTGATGCTGATATTCAACTTCGATTCGTCGGCACCCTCGGGCAGGGTGTAGCGGTAACGCAGGTTCATCGGAATGCCCTGCTCCTGCCAGGTGAACAGGTCCGGCGGCAGCTGCAGGCCCACCCGTACCAGATCAGGATTGTAACCGCGCACGTTCAGTTCGCTGGGGCGCTCGACCAGCTCGCCAAACGGCACGGGGCGATCGCTGGGCACCCAGTTGGGCGCATCGTGCGGTCTGCGCGGGGCGATGGCCTTCAGCTCGGCGATGGTGGCACTGGCACCGGACAGCGGCGTGCCCAGCGTCAAGGCGGTGGCCGCCTTGCGCAGCTCCTCGGCATCGCGGCCCAGCACCAGCAACAGCTTGCCGTCGGGGTCGTTCGGGTTGTTCGTCACCGCCAGGGTCGGTCCATTGACCTGCGGCAGCTCCACCCCCTGCGGCACGTTGCGCGGCGTGGCCATCACCACCGCGTTGCCCTGCAGCGGAATGGCGTCGATGGCAGCGGAGAAACGCGCACCGCGGTAGCCGGCCAGGGCACCGAACCAGGAGGCGACGATGCCGGCCGACTCCAGCGTCGCGGTTTCCGGCTGCCCGGCGAACACGAACGGCAGCTGCAGCGTGCGGGTATCGCGTGCGTCGAAGAACGGTACCGGCAGCAGGGCCAGGTCGTTGTTCAACTGCAGCGGCACCCAGCCCAGCTGCAGCGTGCTGCCGCTGTCGATGTTGGCCCACAGGCTGGTGTGATCCGGGTCCTCGCACTCGCGGGTGTAGTGGCCGATCAGCTGCAGGTTGATCCGGTTGTAGTCGATGATCAATCGCGGATCGATCTCGATGTCACGCTCCAGTACCTGCCCTGCCTGCTCGGTGGGCACCGGGATGGTGGCCACGGTGACATCGTTGACGGTCACCTTCAGGTGCGACAGGTCGGGCAGCAGCGCGGGCGAATAGCTGTACTTCAGCTTGAGCGATGCCTGGTCGACCACCTGGTCATTGCGGATGGAAAACGGTACGCCTGCCACGCCCTGGATGCCGCGCAGGGTCATCTCATAGTCGATGCCCAGGTCACGCAGCGTCTGCTGGCTCTGGCGGCTGCCGCTGCCCGCCGCAACCGGCGGGACAGCCAGCGCATCCTGTGCGGCCGGCGCGGGGGTGACGGACATCCCGGCCGCATCGGCCGGTGGCTGCTGCGCATGCGCAGCGCCGAACCCCAGGGTCAGAGCGAACGCCAGCGCAGCACTGCGCGGCGGCAGCCAACGGCCGGCCAGAGCGGAACGGTTGCCACGAACGATCATGCCGAATCTCCGGAACGCGGGGTGGCAGGCGCGCTGCGGCGACCACCGGTAATGATGAAATGACCCAGACGGGCAAACCCGCGCGCACTGGCACGGGACACGTCGGCGAACGAACGCAGCAGGGTGTCGCGGTCATGGCGTCCCCACAGCTGCACCCAGATGTCGGCGCGGGCAAAGGTCGAGGTCACCAGCCAGCGCTCCTGTTCCAGGTCCAGCTTCTGGAACTGCAGGCTGATGCCCTGCCCGTCGCGGTCATGGCGGATCACCGCCGGCAGGCGCTCACTGCGACCGCGATTGCGCAGTTCGATCTGCACCTCGGTACCCGGCTGCAGCGGCTCGGCCTGCTCCAGCTGCACGGCCATGCCGCCGGTGGAGAAGTTGACCGTCCGGCAGGCAAGCGCGCGCCCGTCGGGCAGGTGCAGATGGGCCGGCATCGACAGCGGTACGCGGTGCGAGCGGCGGATCTGCCGCTGCTCGCTGGAGGTGGCGATGACCGCACCGAGCATGATCATGTTGTAGAGCGTCCAGCCCAGGTTCAACCAGATGGTATTGGTCTCACCGCTGGTGTCTGCCATCACCAGACGGACGATGCCGGTGATCACACCGGCCAGGTTCAACAGCAGCAGCAGCAGGTACGGACGGGCGATCTGCGCGTCGAAGTAGCTCTGCTCGACCAGGCCGCCCTTGGCGGTAACGTTGAACTTGCCGAGCTTCGGATTGATCACCGCCACCATGGTCGGGCGCAGGATGTACCACGCCAGGCAGGTCTCGTAGACCTCGTTCCACAGCAGGTGACGGTGCTTGCCCTGCACACGGATGTTGGTCAGGTTCGCCTGCAGGATGTGCGGCAGCGCGTAGGCCAGGATCATCAGCGCCGAGGCATGGATGACGTGCGCGCCAAAGAACAGGTAGGCCAGCGGCGCGGTAAGGAAGATGATGCGCGGCAACCCGTAGAAGAAGTGCAGCATCGCGTTGGTGTAGCACAGCCGCTGCGCCAGGCTCAGGCCTTTGGCCAGCATCGGATTGTCCACCCGCAGGATCTGCGCCATGCCACGGGCCCAGCGGATGCGCTGACCCACATGCGCGGACAGGCTTTCCGTGGCCAGCCCGGCGGCCTGCGGAATCGGGATGTAGGCACTGCGCCAGCCGGCCTTGTGCAGGCGGATGGCCGTATGCGCATCTTCGGTCACCGTTTCCACGGCCACGCCGCCGATGGCTTCCAGCGGCGCACGCCGGATCACCGTGCACGAGCCGCAGAAGAAGGTGGCATTCCACTGATCGTTGCCGTCCTGCAGCAGGCCGTAGAACAGCTCACCTTCGTTGGGCACGCGGCCGAAGGTGTCCAGGTTGCGCTCGAACGGGTCGGCGGAGAAGAAGTAGTGCGGGGTCTGCACCACAGCCAGCTTGGCATCACGCAGGAAGCCGCCCATCGACATCTGCAGGAACGAGCGGGTCGGTACGTGGTCGCAGTCGAACACCGCGACGAACTCACCCTCGGTTTTCTTCAGTGCGGCATTGATGTTGCCGGCCTTGGCATGACTGTTATTGGTCCGGGTCACATAGTTGACCCCGACCTCCGCACAGAACTGACGGAACTCCTCGCGGCGTCCGTCATCGAGCAGATGCACCCGCAGCTTGTCGGCCGGCCAGTCCAGCACGGTGGCTGCCAATACGGTGGTACGCACCACCGAGAGCGGCTCGTTGTAGGTGGGAATGAACACATCCACCGTGGGCCAGGTCGAGCGGTCTTCCGGCAGGGGAACCGGGTCGCGGTTGAGCGGCCAGGCCACCTGGAAGTAACCCAGCACGAGCACCACGTAAGCGTAGATTTCGGCCATCACCAGGCCGCTGCCCAGCACCAGGTCGAGAATGTTGCCGAACCCCAGCGTTTCGGTCAGCCGCCAGTACATGTAGCGGGTGGACATCACCAGCGACAGCCCCATCAGGATCAGCGGAATCAGCCGCCCCGGACGGTTGCGCAGGCACAGCGCGATGGCGAACACCGCCGCCGAGAACAGCAGCTGCTGGGTGACATCCAGCGGCACGGTGATCACGAAGGCGGTGAGGAACACCATGCCTGCGACCAGCACCGGCATGGCCAGCCGCGCAGGCAGTGAGGAGGGGGCCGACTTGGGGGGCTTGGTCATGTCACATCCACTTCAGCCGCGTACGCAGCCAGTCTTGATCGGGCATGCCTGGCCAGCGCCACCGTCGAGGTGACGCGCAGGCGGACGGGTTCAGCGCTGTCGCAGGCGCGCAAGCGGGCTCTGCGCGGCCGCGGGCAACGGGGCCGCCGCCAGCCGCGCGAACAGTGCGGATAGCGGTGTGGCCGGCGCATCAGCGGCCGGCAGGATGGCCTCGGCCACAGCCTTCCCTGCGACCTCCACCCGGCCCTCAGCCGACGCCGTTACGGCCGCTCGAGCCGCTTCGGTGGGGGCAGCGGCCTCGGCTGCAGCAGGCGCCACCTCGGGCACCGGCGGCGCGGCTGCGCGGGGCGCTGATGCAGGGGGCGAGAAATCGTGGTACTGCGGCGTGCTGTCACGCCGGCCCAGGCGCTTGAACAGGCCGGCAACATCGTCATGGCTTTCTGCATCGGTGGGCATGGTTGAGCTCATCGCAAAAGCGGAAGAAGAAGGCCGGTCAGGCCACGCGGGACAGCACGTAACGCTGCAGGTCGGCGGTGCCATTGCCCGCGTGGCCCACGTCCAGAGCGGGCAACATGCCAGCAGCGTTGAACCAGTGCCGGTAAGCGCCCTCGAGGAAGCCGCCGGCCCAGTCCGCGTCGGTGCCCAGCAGCGCCGACAGCGGCGATCCCAGATGCTCGATGCTGACCTGTGCCGATTGCTCGACGAAGCACACACTGCCCCATTGAGCCGCAGCCCAGACCTGATTGCAGGCCTGCTGCAGCTGGTCCAGATCGTCGCAGTCGGGCAACGGGTGCGACTGGGCAAAGCGTTCGCCCATGCGCGCCATCAACCGATGCAGCTCCGCGCCCGGCAGGGCGTCAGCGAACTCGGCTGCCATGGCCCGCAGAAAGCCGCGCCACTGCGGTGCGCACACCTGCGAACGGTAGTAATCCAAAGCTGCTGAAGTGCTCATCCCCAATTCCCAAGTCACCGGCCCGGCGACCTGCGAAGGTCCCCTACGCCGACTGGCGGCCCAAAGCGAGAAATGCTGACGCCATTGTTGCATAGGCCCCGCCACGCAACGATCACGTGTCCCATACAGCAACCTCGTGGCCGCAGGGTACGGCATCGCACGCGCACGCGCCAACAAGTGTGATGACCATCGCATTTCACTGGACCGAAACCCGAGGCAGGATGCCCTGCTGCGTCAGTTTCAGCCGTCCTGCGTCACCGGCAACTCGAACACCTGCCGCAGATAGGCCAGGTAGCCAGGGTCGTCACACATGCTCTTGCCGGGTGAATCGCTCAGCTTGGCCACCGGCTGCCCATTGCAGCGGACCATCTTGATGACGATGTTGAGCGGCGTGGGGCCGAGATCGTTGGTGAGATGGGTGCCGACCCCGAACGCTACCTGGCAGCGCCCGCGGAAGTAATCGAACAGGCGCATCACTTTCTGGATGTCGAGACCATCGCTGAAAACCAGCACCTTGCTACGGGGGTCGACACGACGGTGCTGGAAGTGGGCAAGCATGCGATCGCCCCAGTCGAAGGGATCGCCCGAGTCGTGGCGCACGCCATCAAACAGCTTGCAGAAATACATGTCGAAGTCGCGCAGGAACGCCTCCAGACCGACGACATCGGACAAGGCGATACCCAGATCACCGCGATACTCGCGGGCCCATGCTTCCAGTGCCGCCACCTGCGAGTCACGCAGCCGCGGCCCCAGCGCCTGGAACGCCTGCAGGTACTCATGGGCCATGGTGCCATGCGGGGTCATGCCGTACAGGCGGGCGAAATGCACGTTGCTGGTGCCCACCAGCTGCGGGCCCAGCGCATCGCGCAGCAGGGGCAGCAGACGCGCGTGCCAGTCACGCGAGTACCGTCGCCGCGTTCCGTAGTCGGCGATGCGGCAGTTCTCGAAGCCCGGCGTATCGCGCAGCAGCGCTGCCTTGGCCTGCAGCCGACGTTCGCCTTCGGCGATGTCCGCCGTCCCGGTATTGCGGAACCAGACCTCGTTGATGATCGCCAGCAGCGGCACCTCGAACATGATGGTGTGCAGCCACGGGCCGGTGATGTCCAGATCGATCTCGCCGGGCACGGTGGTCGACGGACGCAGCGAGATGTATTTGCGGTCAAGATGGAACAGGCCGAGAAAGTCGACGAAATCCGGCTTCACGAAGCGCAGCCCGCGCATGTAGTCGAGCTCGGCCGCGGTGAAGCGCAGGCTGCACAGGTGATCGATTTCCTCGTTGATCTGATCGATGTAGCGCGCCAGGTCGATTCCCGGGTTACGGCACTTGAACCGGTATTGCACCAGTGCGGCGGGGTGCTGGTGCAGCACCGCCTGCATCATGGTGAACTTGTACAGGTCGGTGTCGAGCAGGGATTGGATGATGGCCATGGGCTGATTATGCCCCCCGGCGCGTGAACCAGCGAACGGCACAGCCCCTTGTGGCTGGGGATGGTTGGCGACAGCCGAAGGCAAAGGCAAGGGCCAGGGCAACAGCGGGGGCGCTGTGAGCGGGCCGGGCGGGGCGGGTTTGTGGGGGACGGCAAAAACTGCATCCATGCGTGCCTTGTTTCGCGCCGTCCTGGCGCTCGACACCCCCACAAACCCGCCCCGCCCGGCCTGTGACAGTCCTCGTGGGCGTCAGCCACAGAAAAAAAGAAAAAAGAAAAAAGAAAAAAGCAAAAGCAAAAGCAAAAGCAAAGGCAGAAGCATCCATCTCCGGGGAGGGTGCCAGCGCAAAGGCGTGACGACCAACGGTCGTCACCTACCAGGAGCGGGGCAACAGCGCCTGTGCCGTCCGTCCATCGGGCTGTGTGCCGGTGGGCCGGGGCAGGTTTGCGGGGGTGTGGAGCGCCAGGACGGCGCGAGACAAGGCCCGCATGGACGCAGCTTTTGCCGTCCCCCGCCAACCTGCCCCGGCCCGCCTCACCAGCACAGAACAACAGCCGACGCTCTCAGCTGTTGCTGTTGCTGTTGCTGTTGCTGTTGCTGTTGCTTCTGCGGGGTGCAGGGGCGCAGCCCCTGCGTTACCTCATCAACAGTCGGGGGACCTGCAGCAGCGCGTGGGCCCAGATCGCCCCCCACACCGCCACCCGTACCGGCACGCTGCGCCGACGCGCTTCGAACTTGCAGAAATACCGCCACAACCCCCGATGCTTGTGCCATTCCACAAAGAACGGCCGCGACCGGCTGGATACCCCGCGCACGTGCAGCACCTGCAGATCATTGGCTACCGCCACCACCGCGCCGGCCTCGACCACACTGCGGCACAGGTCCAGGTCCTCTACATGCAGCCGGTAGCCCGCGTCCCAGCCGCCGACCCGCTCGAACAGCGCGCGCGGCATCAGCAGCAGTGCACCGGAGAGTGCCGGCACGCGCTGCAGCGGCTGGGTCGGATCACGGACGATCGCCAGCTTCCCGCCCTGCCCCGGCGAACGCAGCATCTGCAGGAAATCCGGCGCGCGGCGCCGTACCGCCGGGTCCGGCACGCCCTGTTCGTCGACCTGCTCGACGCCCAGCAGACAGTCCCCGAGAGACATCGCCCGCTGCTGCAGGTGAGCCAGCGTGGTCGGCGGCAGCATCACATCCGGATTGACGAAGGCCAGCCAGTCACAACTGGACGCGGCCACGCCCTGGTTGTTGGCCGTGGCAAACCCCGGGTTATCCGGATTGGCGATGAAACGCACACGCGGATCGGCACTGGCGTGGCGCTGCAGGATCTCCACGGTGCCATCGCTGGACGCGTTGTCGACCACACGGATCTGGGCGATGCCCTCGGCGGCACGCAGGTGCTGCAGGCAGGCGTCGAGCGTGCTGGCGCTCTGGTAGGTCACCACGATGGCGGCAATGCCGTTGTTCAAGCAGAAGGCTCCGGAGGCAGGAGGGCAGCAGCGGCGAACAGCTCGCCCTGCGACGCCGGCATTATCGTCTGTTGATAGCGCTGCTGCAGGGACTGCCGCGTTTCGTGCAGAGGGTCGCGCATCAGCATGCCGGCCAGCCGTGCGGTCCAGGCCGGCCAACGCGTGGCCAGGGCCTCCATGTCACCGGGCGCAGTGATGCCTTCGCCGGCACGGGCGACGAAGGCGGTCTCACACAGTACATTGCGCCAGCCAAGGCCGGCCATGCGCAGACTCAGATCGATAAGCGCTGCGGTCCAGCCTGCATAGCTGTCCACGTCCAGACGTCCGGCACGCCGGCGTGCGTTGCCGCGTACAAGCACCGCGTGGGTTTCCGCAGCCGGCAGCTCGGGATGCCGCGGCGGCAATCCGGCGCAGGCTGCCGCCAGCGCATCAAGCTGCGCAGGCCGCGGATTGACCTCGCCCAGACGCGGCCATGCCGCGCTCTGTCCGGCGTTGCTCCATGGGGTGGCGGTGGCGACCGCGGCATCGCGCTCAAAGCACGCGTGCAGGTGCGCGAGCCAGCCGGGTGCCGGCTCGCTGTCCGGCGCCAGCACCGCCACATCCAGCCCCTGACAGGCCTGCAGCATTTCATCCAGGTGGGCGACCTCGCCGAGCGGACGCGCCCGTCGGGTGTATTCGGCCTGCAGGGGGGTCTGCGCCAGCCAGTGCGCGATGACGTCCTGCGCGCGCGGTCCGGCCTGCGCGTCATCGGCAAGCCAGACGGCGGTGCCGGCAGGTGTGGACCGGTCCAGCGCAGCCAGGCACCGGTCCAGCGCGGTATCGTCCACGCCCAGCGGTAACAACACGATCGCCCCCATCCGGCCTCCCCTGCTGGCTGCGCGACCTGCCCGAAGCGACAGGTGCGATGCGCGCAAGGGTAGCAAAGCGCGACCTCCGGCGGAGGTCGCAGGGACTACAGAACCTTGCGCGACGGCTTGATCGGCTCCATGGCGCGGAACCGGCTGCTGTACTCGTCGGTCAGGTCGCGTGCCTCCTGCGGGTTGCGCACGATGGTCGGCGTCAGCAGGATGATCACCTCGGAGCGGTTGCTCACCCGGCTCTTCTGCCCGAACAGCGCGCCCACCAGCGGGATGCGGCTCAACCCGGGGATGCCGTTGTGGCCATCGGTCCCCGAGTCGGTCATCAGCCCGGCCAGCATGATGGTGTCACCGTTCTGCACCGCCGCCTCGGTGGACAGCTTGCGTGTGGCAATGCGGGGGTTGCAGTTGCGCTCCTGCGGGTTGCAGTTGGCCGGCACGTCGTCGGCGGTACTGACCTCCTGCACGATGTCCATGAACACCGTGCCATCGCGGGTGACGCGCGGCCGCACCTTGAGGATCACACCGGTGTCGATGTACTGCACCTGGCTGTAGGTATTGGTGCCAACCCCGGCGTTGATCGTGGTCGAGCTGATCGGCACCTTGTTGCCCACGTTCAAGGTGGCCTCGGCGTTGTTGCGCACGAAGATCGACGGCGTCTGCAGCAGGCGCACGTCGGTCACCGAGTCCAGTGCACTGACCACGGCGGCCGCGCCGTGGCGGGCCACCGTCCAGCTGGCGTTGCTGCCGGTGATCACACCAGCCAGGCTCTGCCAGCCGCCGCTCGGCCGCGCATCCAGGCCCAGGCCCGGCCCCTGCGGTCCAATGCCATCGCCGGCAAACGGCCGCGTCAGTGCGTTCTCGAAATACCAGTTGACCCCGTACTTGAGATCACCGCGCAACGCCACCTCCGCCACCTGCGCCTCGATATGGACCTGCATCGGCATCACGTCGAGCTTGTCGATCACTTCGCGGATGGAGCGCCAGGCCTGTGGCGAAGCGCGCACCAGCAAGGCGTTGGTTTCCTCCACTGCCGAGACCCCGACGGTGTCGCCGGCGATTTCCAGGCTGACGCTGGCATTGCCGGACTGGCGCTGCGGCAACTGCATGCCGCCGCCACTGCTTCCACTGCCACCTGTGCTGCCGCCGAAGCTCGAATCGCCGTCGTTGGACAGCTCACCACCGTTCGAATCGATGCGCGTGCTGCGCGCGCCCGGGGCCAGCGACGCACTGCTGTCGCCGCGCCCGGCCTGGGTCGAGAACGCTTCTGCCAGCCGCTCGGCCAGATCACGTGCCTTGATGTAACGCAGCTCATAGGTGAACAGCCGCGGCGCGCCGCCCGCCGTATCGATGCGATCAAGCCACTGCTGGATCTGGTCCAGGTAGCGCGCCTGCGGGGTGATCACCAGGACCGCGTTGGCGTTTTCCAGCGGCAGGAAGCGCAGCATGCCGGCACTCGGGGTACCGCTTTCCTCGCCGAAGATCTTCTCCAGATCGGCCGATACCTGTTCGGCGCGACCGGACTGGATCGGAAACACACCGACGGACATGCCCGACAGCCAGTCCACATCGAAGATCTCCACCGTGCGCAGGTAGTTCTCCAGCTCGTTGCGGGTACCGCCCAGGGTGATGACATTGCGGCCGCTGTCCACGTTGACGATCGCATTGGGGCGCGCATACGGCTCAAGCACCTTTTTCATCTCGCTGGCAGAGATGTACTGCAGCGGTACCACGCGCACCTCGAAGCCGCGTGCGCTGGACGCGGGCGCGGTGCTGGGCGCGACCGTGCCGGCCAGTGCCTGGTCGGCAGCCACGATGTTGTAGCGACCGCCGCTGTAGACCATGCGTGCGTTGTTCCAGCCCAGCACCATTTCCAGCAGGTTCATCGCCTGCGCCGAGGACACTGGCTTGGGCGTGGCCAGGGTCACCGTGCCCTGCACACCCGGCGCGATCACATAGTTCTGCCCCAGCATGTCGCCGAGGATCGCCTTGATCACGGCATGCAGCGACTCACCCTCGAAGTTGAAGGTGGCCGAGCCGCTCCCGGCCTGCGCCAGTGAGGGGGACGCAGCGGCTGCGGCAGGACGGTTGATCATCGTGCCACTGCCCCGGCGGATCACGGCCTGCGGCGCACCCCGGGTGTCTTCCAGCGCGGCGTCGCTGGCCGCGCTGCCGGCGGCAGGTGCGGTCACCGGTGCGGGACCGCGGTGCAGCTGAGGCGAGGACATGGAGGCGCACCCACCCAGCAGGGCAAGTGCGAATGAACAGACCACGTAACGCAGGCTCATGCTTTTCACTCTATCGGTTGGCGGCGCCGCCGGCAGGCGACCCCGACTGCTGTTTCTGTTGCTGTTGCTGTTGCTGAAGCTGCGCGCGGCGGGCACGGATGCGCTCGCGGATCGCGTTCATCTGCTCCTCGCTGGGTCCATTGGTCACGGCGGGCGCCGGTGCGGCGGCCGGCCCGGGCATCGCCGGCTCGGCGCGACCAGCGCCAGCGGCCGCGTCGCGGCGCTGGGTCCGCGCCGCATCCGGCAGCGGCGGCAGCGCGCGCTGCGCATCCTGTGCTCCCAGCACCGTCGGCGGCTGCCCGCCCTTGCCGTCGAACACCGCCAGCTCCAGCACCACAGCGCCTTCCGGGCCAAGCAGGGTGGCCCGCCGCGGCTCCAGCGCCAGCAGCTGCCAGCCCTCCACCGCCTCGCCGTTGACGTGCAGCCGCAGCGAACGGTCCTGCTCGTCGGTCAGCGTGGCCATGGCGAAGTCGCCCGCGAGCAGCACGCCGGTCAGGCGCACGCGTGAGGCGGAGGCCGCGTCGTCGGCACGCAGGCGGAACGGATGCGGCCGGCGATCCTCGCTGAACAGAGAACGCGCGCTGACCGCATCGAAACTTCCCGGCTCGGCCATCGGTGCCGCCTGCAAAGGGGGCAGCGTGGGCAACGGCGGCGGAACAACGTCACCGCGCCCCTGCGGTGCCACGCCTCCGCCCAGACCGAGCAGCGCGGCAACCCAGCACAGCGCGGAGACCACGGTGATCGCGGCGACGATCCAGGTACGCGGGGTGGAGGACTCAAGGCGCATCGCCCGTCTCCTCCAGCGGCACGTCGACCACCTCGGCCGCGTCCTCGACCACGTTTGGCGCAGCAACGTTCTCTTCGTCCCCCACCGACCCCGCCGCTGCGGCACCGGGCGAATCCAGCATGCCCGCCGGCGCAGGCGCAGGGGTGGCCGGTTCGGACGCGGCGCCTTGCAGCATCGGCTGCAGATAGCCCACCAGTTCGAAAGACACATCCAGCCCGGTACCGGTCTCCTGCGCGGAGGCCTGATAACGCTGCGCGAGTACGTTCAGGTTTTCCACGAACAGGCGCGGTGCGCCGGTTTCCAGCCCATGCAGCACCTGCGCCATCTCGGCCACACCGCAGCGCAGCCGCACCTGCAGGGCGACACGCGCGAATTCGCCGTCACCCCGGTTACCCGGCAGGGGCGTGCGGTTGCTCACCACACAGGCGCGGTTGCCGGGGCTGGCCTGGGCCACGGCCTCCTGCAGGCGTACGCCCAGGGTGGCAGCGGCGCTCTCTTCGGTGGCAGCGGTCAGCAGGCCGGGACGGGTGCGCAGCTCCTCCTGCACCTGTTGCAGGCGCTGGGCTACTTCGGGCCCCTGCTCCAGCTGCGCGGCAACCCGCTGTCCGCGCTCCTGCAGGGCCTCGATGTCCTGGTTGATCGCCATGAGCGGCGCGGTGAACCACGGGTGGATCAGCAGCAGATACGCCAGCGCCAGCAGCGCCAGCAGCAGACCCAACGCCAGCCAGCGGTCACGGCTGTTTGGCAGATGCCGCATCGGCAGTCTCCTGTACCGGTGCCGGACGGGTCGGCGCAGCCTGCAGCTCGGCGGTGAGGGTGAACCGGTCGCGGCCGTTGGCGGCCTGGTCCGCCTGCAGCACGCCGGTGAGGTTCACCCGCCGCCACAGTGGCGAGGGTTCCAGCAGTGACACCAGCTGATTGGCCTCGCGGGTCAGCCCGATCAACTGCAGGCTGCCGTTCTCGATGCCCATCTTTTCCAGATAGGTACCGGCAGGCAGCAGCTGGCTGAGTTCATTCCATACCTGGAGCGCGCCGGGTTGACGCGCACTCTTCTCGTCCAGGAACCGGGCGCCGTTCACCAGCGACTGCAGCAGGGCCCGCTGGTCGGAGACCTCGCGCGCCTGCCGCGCGCTCTGTTCGACCTGCGCGCGCAGACGGTCCGCCGCCGCTTCGCGGTTGTCCACCACGCGCTCGCCGGCCAGCATCAGCAGCACGGTGCTGACGGCAAGCAACAGAAGCTCGCGGCGGCGCTGCGGATTGACCTGTCGCCGCCGTTGGGCCGGCGGCAGCAGATTGATCTGCAATGCCGCGCCCTCATCGCCTGCCACGTCAAGCCCGGCAAGATCGGCGGCCAGTGGCCCCAGTTCCTGTTGCCACTGCTCAAGCTGTGGGCGCGGCAGGACCACCAGCTCGACGTCCACCTGTGAGTCTCCCACCGGCGCCAGTACCCGGACGTCGTGGACCACCTGATCGGCACGAAACGGCGTCTGCCGGTCAATCTCAAAACCCACCACATCGTGCAGGCGGGTCAGCGCGGCTGCCGGCAGGCGCAGGGGGCGACGCAGCACCTGCGCAGCAGGCAGCAGCCAATGGCGCGGCAGACGTCGCAATGGCGTCTCCAGCGCGGCTTCCAGCACGGCCGGCGGCGTTGGCCAGGGCAAGCGCGCGACGTCACTGCACACCGCAGCTATCTCGCGCTGCACGATCAGTTCCTCGCCCTGCCGACGCAGCAGCAGGCGTGCCGGCGACCATCCCAGCGCCCATTTCCAGCGCGCCGGCAACCAGGCCAGCAATGCCTCGCGCCACCAGCGCAGAAAACGGGACGTACGCAACGCGCCCTGCCCTGCCAGCTGGCTGATCCGTTCCTTCGGCCCAGTCATTGCGTTGCCATTCCCTGCTCCCAGTGAAGCACCGTAAACGCCTGCCCCAGGGCAGCATTCTGTGAATCGCGCACCACGGCACGTGTGACCGTCGTCCGGCCGGTGCCGTCAACGATGCTGCACTCGATACTATAGGTGCCGCTGCCGCTGGCAAGAGCCGGTGTCGCCGCGCCGTCCTGTTCGGCCGCCTCGGCCTGCCTGCGCTGGGCCAGAACCTGCTCGGCGTCCAGGCCCATCGCGGTAAGTACCGGGCCCGCCGCGACACGCGGATCGGGTTGTGCCGAGCGCCCGTGCACGGTGAGCATGGGACGCATGCTTGCGTAAAGCGATGCACGCATGCCCAGCACGCGCTGGAGCTCACCGGGGGTCTCGAAATTGCGGTTGCGCGGGCCATACGGCAGGCCGGCGGCGACATAATCGCGCACCTCGGCACCGCCGCCAGGCGGGCTGAGGTCGTCGGCGTCGCGCCAGTCAACGATGGCACCGGCCAGCTGCTGCGCCTGTGCGGGCGGCTCGCCGAGTGCGACCAGGAAGGCCTGCAGCAGAGTGAGATCGGCCAGATTGAGATTGATCTTGCCGGCCTCATCCTCGATGCGTATGTCCACCTGCATGTCATCGAAGCGCCACCGGTACCGCCTGCCATCGGCCTGCCATGCAGGACGCTGGGGATCGGCGCGCAGACGTGACACCGCATAGGCCACCCCCGCGCGCGCCACTTCCTGGCTGCGTGCGGCGTCGTCCTGCACCCGCTGCTGCAGATGTTCGGTGCGCGCACTGACCGCGAACGCGCCGACCACGGCGGTCAGCAGCGCGATCAGCCACAGCACCAGTACCAGCGCCGCACCGGCCTGGCGTGCCGCGCGCTTCATCGCCCACCAGCCTGGCCGGCGCGCTCGAGCGCGACCTGCAGCTCCGGCCAGGCTTGGCCGCGCTCGGGTACCACGTGGATCGACACCAGCACCGGCAGACGGCGGGTATCGTCCCAGCGCGGCAGCCAGTCGGTCCATTGGCCTGTTGCCGGATCGAGTCCGCGATAACGCATCGTGACCTCGCGCAGCTGCCCGACCAGCAGCTCGGGCCGGCGCGGCGGCTGTTCCGGGAAAAGCTGGCCGTCCTGCACCATCACCAGCCCCAGCTCCAGGCGCAGACCATCGGCACCTTTGGCAACCTGCAGGTCATGAAGATAGGGACCACCGCGCCCGAGATAACCGGGCAGGTCGGCGACAAAGCGCATGCCCTGCTCATCGCCGACGAAATACTGAGGCTCCCGGCCCGGGTCCAACGGCTGCAGCGGGCTGCGCAACGCCGCGCCGAGCTGGCGCCGCAACAGGCCCTGGACCGCGCGCATGCGCTCGCTGTCGGTAGCCATGACCTCACCGCGCTGGCTGATGGTCATCGCCGAGCGCACGGTGACAAAGGCCAATGCCAGGCCCGCAGCCAGCAGCACCGTGGCCACCAGCACCTCGATCAGGGTGAAGCCGGCAGCATGGCGCCTCACGTGCCCTGCTCCAGCGCGGGCGGCAGCAGCCGCAGGGTGCGCCACTGCAGCCGGCCCGCGCGCGCTCCCTGCCACTGCACCTGCAGCTCCAGCTGTACCAGCTGCGGCCCAGCCAACGGGGGCGCGGCAGCGGCGGCGCCGGCCTCCGGGCGGGGCTCCACATACGGGCTCACCTGCAGGGTCCAGCGGTAGGTCCCCTGCTCCCACTCCCCCTCGCGGCGGCCCACCGCCAGCGGTTCCACCACGCCGGCACTGGCCAGCAGTGACTGTGCGTGCAGCACCGCCCGCGCGCGCTGCGCGGCCATGCCGACCTGGCTGGCGGCCGAGGACAACGCCCCCAGCAGCAGGGTCAACGCCACGGCCAGCAGCGCGAACGCCACCAGCACCTCAAGCAGAGTGAAACCGCGGGCGGCGCGCTTCATGGCATCGCCTTCGGGCCGGATTCAACCTGCCCGGTCAGCCAGCCCACATCGATGCGCCAGCCGGCAGCGCCACGCTGCAGCTCGATGCGGCCCCCGCTGGAACCGCCGTCGGGGTGGAACTCGATCACCCCTTCGCCACGTGCGTCCTGCAGCTGCCCGGCGCCCTCGAAGTGGATCTGGAGCGCTTGAGGCAACGTGCCTTCGCGACCGTTGGCGGCGCGCCAGCGATGCTGCGCAGGTACGATCACAAAGCGCTGCGGCTGGCCGCGGGCAATGGCATGGGCGCGGGTGAAGCGCAGCTGGTTGGCCAGCTCCTTGCCCGCCGTGCGCAGTTGCAGGCCGGGCAGGCCCCGTGAAAACGCACTGGCGGTCACCAGCCCGATCGCGGCGATCAACGCGATGACCAGCAGCATTTCAAGCAGGGTCATGCCACCGGCACGCCCGCGCGCCGGCAGGCGCGACCTGCGATGTGGCACCCCCACCGGCATCGGCATTACTGCTCGTAGCGGATATCCGCATCGACGCTGCTGCCACCGGCCTTGCCGTCCTTGCCGAGGCTGATCAGCTCGTAATCCTGCCCTTCGCCAGGGGTGCGGTATTCCAGCGGATGGCCCCACGGGTCATTGAGGTCGGCACTCTTGGCATACGGGCCCAGCCAGCCCTGCACGCCCGCGGGAGCGTCGACCAGGTCCTGCAGCTGCGCCGGCAGCCGGTTGGTATCGAGCCGGTAGGTGTCGATCTTGCTGGCCACGGTCTGCACCTGGGCCTTGGCGATGTTGGCTTTGCCCCGGTCGGCACCACCGAGCACGCGACTGGCCACCAGGGTCAGCACCGCGCCGATCAGCACGATGACGATGATGATTTCCAGCAGGCTCATGCCCGACTGGTTGCGGGGAGAGGAAAAGCGGCGGAGAGAGCGTCGTTGCATCGTCGTAGATCCTGGGGTGACGGGGCCGTCGGTCAACCGATGGCGTTGGTGAGGTCATACAGGGGAACCAGTACCGCAATGATGACCACGCCGACCACCGAGGCCAAGACGAGGGTGATCATCGGGACCATCGCCGACAACAGGCGGTCGATGCTGCGCGCGGTGTCCTGTTCGAATGTGTCGGCTGTCTTGAGCAGCATGGTGTCCAGCGCACCGGACTCCTCGCCGACCTGGATCATCTGCAGCGCAAGCCGGGGAAAGCGCTGCCCACGCGACAGCGCCGTGGCCAAACCGCTGCCGTTCTTGACCGCCTCGGCGGCGGCATCGACGTCGGCGGCCAGCGCGCGGTTGCCCAGCACATTGCGTGCGATGCCCAGCGCCGCCAACAGCGGCACACCGTTGCGCAACAGCGTGCCCAGCGTGCGCGCCAGCCGCGCGCTCTCCAGCTTGCCGAGCAGCGGGCCGATGCCGCGACGCTGCAGCAGCCAACCGTCCAGCGTCAGCCTTGCCTGTGGCTGGCGCAGGCGACGCTCCACCAGCCAGACAACCGCCACCGGCACCGCCACCAGGTAGAACCAGCCATCGCGCACGACGCCGCCGGCCAGCAGTACCGCCTGGGTGAACCACGGCAGCGCCACATCCAGGCTTTCGTACATCTGCGCGAACTGCGGCACCACGTAGCCGAGCAGGAAAAGCAGCGCGGCACCCACCACCAGCAGCAGGATCGCCGGATAGATCAACGCGTTGACCACCCTCCCCTGCAGTTCGCGGCTGCGTTCGAGGTAATCGGCCAGCCGCTGCAGCGTTTCGTGCAGGCTGCCGCCGGCTTCACCGGCGCGCACCATGTTGACGTAGAGCCGGGAAAACAGGCCGTGCTGACGCTCCAGCGCGGTGGACAATGCCGCACCGCCGCGCACCGTGTCGCGGATCTCCTCGACCACGCGCCGGCTACGTTCGTCCTCCGGCGCGGCCAGCAGGATGGTCAGCGCGCGGTCCAGCGGCTGGCCGGCGCCCAGCAGGGTCGACAGCTGCTGGGTGAACTGCAGCAACGCGGCGCCCTGCATCGGGCGCGGCCTGAACAGCCCGCGCCAGGGCGCAGCACCTGCCACGCCCTCGGCGGCCAACGCGGTTTCCATCGGCAGATGACCCTGCTCCTGCAGGCGCAGCACCAGCTCGGCCTGGCTGGGCGCTTCCATCTGCCCGTCAACCAGTTCGCCACGGCCATCCAGCGCCTTGTAGCGGTACAGCGGCATGCTCAGCTTTCCTCGGTCACGCGCAGCACCTCTTCCAGCGTGGTCTGCCCTGCCAGCGCTTTGGACAACCCGTCTTCATACATCGTGCGCATGCCGGCCGCGCGCGCCAGCCGCTCGATCTCGCCCATGCCATCGCGGCGCATCACCGCCCGCCGCAGTTCATCGTCCATCACCAGAAACTCCATGATGGTGGTCCGACCGAGGTAACCGGTCGGCGCCAGCGCGGAAGGACGCGGCCGGTACAGATGGATCTCGCCATCCGGCTGCAGCCGGCGCAGATCGAAGCGTTCGATCTCCTCCGGCGAGGCCAGGTAGCGTTCGGCGTGCGTGGGCTCGAGCCGGCGTACCAGACGCTGGGCCAGGATGCCGTTGATGGTGGAGGTCAGCAGATAGTCTTCCACCCCCATGTCGAGCAGCCGGGTGATGCCACCGGCGGCATTGTTGGTGTGCAGGGTGGACAGCACCATGTGCCCGGTCAGGGCGGACTGGATGGCGATGCGCGCGGTTTCAAGATCGCGCATTTCACCGATCATGATGATGTCCGGGTCCTGGCGGACGATGCTGCGCAGCGCATTGGCAAAATCCAGGCCGATCTGCGGCTTGGCCTGGATCTGGTTGATGCCTTCGATCTGGTACTCGATCGGATCTTCAACCGTGATGATTTTGACATCGGCCGTGTTGAGCTGGCTCAACGCGGTGTACAGCGTGGTGGTCTTGCCGGAGCCCGTCGGCCCGGTCACCAGCAGGATGCCGTGCGGCAGGTCGAGCACCTTGCGGAACTGCGGCAGGAAGGCATCGGTGAAGCCGAGTCGATGGAAGTCGAACACCACCGTCTCGCGGTCCAGCAGACGCATCACCACGCTCTCACCGTGGGCAGTGGGAACAGTGCTCACGCGCAGGTCCAGCTCCTTGCCCTGCACACGCAGCATGATGCGACCGTCCTGCGGCAGGCGTCGCTCGGCGATGTTGAGCCGCGCCATGATCTTGATGCGGCTGATCACCGCGGCGGTGAGATTGGCCGGCGGGCTCTCGCCTTCCACCAGCACGCCGTCAACCCGGTAGCGCACCTTCAGGCGGCTCTCGAACGGTTCGACATGAATGTCCGACGCGCGCAGCTCCACGGCGCGCTGCATCACCAGGTTGACCAGCCGGATGACCGGCGCCTCCGAGGCGAGGTCACGCAGATGCTCGATGTCATCGATGGCGGCGCCTTCGCCGTCAGCGGTCTCCAGAATCGCGCCCATCGCGCTGCGGCCCTGCCCATACCAACGTTCGATCAGGTCATCGATCTCCGAGCGCACGCCGATGCGCGGCAGCACGGCCAGGCCGGTGGCGAGCGCCACCGCCTGTCGCGGATACGGATCGTGCACATCCGCCTGCCAGAGCTGCAGGCCGTTCTCGTCCAGCGCAACCGGGCAGACATGGAACTGCTTGAGGAAGCGCAGGCTCACCGGCAGGCCATCGGCGAGCGCCGGCGGCGGTGCGTCGGGCAGCGCTTTACCATCAAGCACCGGCAGATCGAACACCTCGGCACTGACCTGCGCCTGGTCGCGCTCGGACACCAGGCCCAGCCGCACCAGCAGCGCCACCAGGCTGCCACCGGCTTCGGCATGCAGCGCGCGCGCCTTGGCCAGGTCGTTCTCGCGAAGACGGCCACGCGCCAACAACGCGTCGATCAACGGCGCATCGATGCCATCGGGCAAACCGGGTTCAGCAACCGCGTTCACAGGGATCCTCCGCAAAGCCACGCTGACTGTAGCAGTTCGTCTGCAGGCTGACGCGCGCATGGGCTGTGCGCAGGCGTGTGCACGGCAGCACAGATCGCGCGGGACTGCGGCAAGCGGGACATTGACGACAACGGAAGATCTGCAGGACGGGACGGGGTGGTGAAGACGACACTGGCCCGCCGGCATGCAGCCGGCGGGCCAGCGCAGTGGCCTGCCTTACTGGGTCGCCATCAGGCTGACGCCGCTGTAGGCCGCCTCACCCACCACGCGGACGTAGTAGGTGCCTGCCACCGGCGCGGTGAAGCGCACCGACTCGGCATTGCCGGCACGGGTCGACCTGGCATCGTGCGCCGCAGCGGTGGGCTCCTGCCCGGCGCTCACATACAGCGAGATGTTGCCGGTACCACCGTAGGTGACGAAGCTGACCGGCTTGCCAGCGGCGGCTTCGAAGCTGTACAGCGTGCCGCTGCCGGCAGCACCGCTCAGCCCACCCAGCGCCACCTTGTTGGTCAGCGCGATGGCACTGGGACCGCAGTCTTCGGTGCACGGCTCGGCCAGGGCAAGGTCGAGTGCGGCCTTGGCATCGACGATGCCGGTGCCGATCGGGGTGGCGGCGGGAATGGCCACCGGGAACCGACGTGCCGAGTCCTTCAGCAACTGGCGCAGTGCCACCGGAGTCAGCGGCTGCTTGCCTTCGGCAATCAGCGCGCTCTGCACCAGCGCGGCCACCGCGGCCACGTGCGGCGCCGCCATCGAGGTACCAGCCTTGCCGCCGATGCCGTAGCCGGTGGTGGAACCGGCCGGCGGCGGTGCCGTGGTGCTGCTGGACACCGCCTGCCACACATAGCCGTTCGGGTTGCCTTCGTTGACACCGCCACCCGGGCCGGCCAGGTCCACGCCCGCACCGTAGTTGGAGTAGTAGGCGATGTTGCCGGTGATGCCGGTGGCGCCGACGGCGATCACGCCGCTGCAGTTGGCCGGGCTGGCGTTGGCCACGTTGCCGCCGTCGTTGCCGGCGGCCACCACGACCACGGTGCCGCGGCTGTTGGCAGCGGTGATCGCCTCCTGCTCTTCCGGCGAACAGGCACCGGCACCGCCGAGGCTCATGTTGATGATCTCGGCCGGGTTCTGGTTGGCCGGAATGCCGGGGACATCGCCACCGGAAGCCCAGACGATGGCGTCGACGATGTCGGCCGTGGTGCCGCCGCAGTAACCGAGCACGCGTACCGGCAACACGGTGGACTTGTACGCCAGGCCCGCTACGTCGATACCGTTGTTGGTCGCCTCGGCAATCGTGCCGGCAACGTGGGTGCCGTGCCAGGAGCTGTTGCGCACCGGCTGGCCGTTGTAGCAGTAGTTGGCGGTCGGCATCCAGTCACCGTAGTCGAGCGCACCCGGCACCCGGTCATCGGTGGGGCGGCGGGAAATCTCGGCATGGCTGATGAAGTCGTAGCCTTCCAGCAGGGTGCCAGCAGCAAAGTCCGGATGGTCCGGCAGGATGCCGGTGTCGAGCACGGCGACCACGATGCCCTCGCCCTGTGAGATGTCCCACGCCGCTTCGGCGTTCACACCGCCGACCGGATTGTGGAAATGCCAGTTGTACTGCTGGTAGCGCGGGTCATTGGGAACCAGGTTGGGGGTCACATCGTTGTCGGCGCGTGCTTCCACGGCCCAGCCCGGGCTGGAGGGCGCATCCACGGCGTACATGCGGCGGTTCGGCACCGCGCGCTCGACGCTGGGATCTGCACGCAGCTCGGCAAGCAGCTTGTCCAGGTCGGCGCCGCCGATGCCACGCTTGAGGCTGATCAGGTCCGAACCGGTGGCCAGACGGCGGGTCACCGTCGGCGCAAAGGCGGCGGTGCGCACCGATGCGTTGGCATTGAGCCCAGCCAGCGGAGCACGTGCCAGCGCCGAGTTGACCACCGCCAGTTTGGCCGAGGCATCACGCGAAGCCGCACTGCCGGCTCGGTACTTGACGATGATGCCGTCGACCTGGGCCGTGGCCGGGCCGGAGATCGGCCCGGTCGCCCTGGGCTCGGCAGCATGCACAAGACCGGTGCCGCACAGCGACAGCATGGCCACGGCCAGCACGTTGGTGCGGAGGTTCTGCTTGTTGATCACGTCGAAATCCTCTTCTGGGTAGATGTTGGAACCACCATCGGCCATCACTCCTTGCGACTACCCCTGGCCGGCCCAGCCAGGGTTGCCGTGACCCGCCCCCTCAGGCCTCTCACGAGTACGCGGTGCCGGTGCCTGCAACTGCAGGCACCGGCGTTGTCCACTTACCAGCCAAAGCCGGCGCCGACGCCGACCGAGCTGTCATCACTGCTGAACGCACCACCGAGGGTCACCGTGGCGCGGTCGCTGAGCGCACGCTGGTAGCCCAGCGACAACGCCGACTCTCCGCCCTGGAAACCGACACCGACGCCGACGCGGTTCTGCGTGCGGATGCCGGCAGCACTGGTGGCCATGTTGAGCATGGCCGCGCTCATCGCCCCCTGACGGTCGATGCGGCGGTCCATGTGCCGCAGGCGGCCGTCCACTTCGCCCTTGAAGATGTCGAAGCTGTCGGCCACCGCCTGCACGCGGGTGTCGGTATACCCGTTCGCCGTGGCCACGCCCTGGTCCAGCTGGCCCTTGTTGACCGCATCGGTGGCCTGTACACCGGCGGCCACGTTGGTGACCTGGCGTTCATTGCCGACGCTGCCAACCGAGACCGTGTCGGCACGGTCGGCCACCGAGCCCTGCCCCAGCGCCACCGAATTGGCCGCCGTGGCCGTGGCACCCTGGCCGACGGCGGTGGCGGAGGCGCCGCTGGCCACCGCACCATCGCCGATGCTGACCGCATCGACCGGTGCCACCGCCACCTGCGCGGTGCCCACCTTGGCGGCGGTCGGCGTGCCGGAAACGCGGGCATCACTGACCGGCGCGGCCTCGGCCGTCACCGCTGCCGGTGCCGCCGCCATCGCCATGCGCGACCGGCTGGCCACCGTGGCGGTGCCGCCGCTTCCTTCGGCCAGCTCGGTGACCTTGCGGTCGAGCGCGCCCAGTGCATCGCCGACGTTGCTGTAGCTGCTGCCCTGGATCACGTAGTTGGGCGCCACGAACACGCCCTGCAGGCCCACACTGGCCCCGCCGCCGAGGAAGCTGGCGATGTCGGTGAGCGACTGGAACAGCTGGCCGCCGTTGACCGCCTGACGGCTGCCACTGGCAATGCTGCCAGCGGCCACGTTGTCCAGCCGGGTGCCGTCCAGACCGGAAAGGGTCAGCGACTCGCGGTTGGCATCGTCATAGGCCACCGCATTGGCCGCTGCCGATTCGACGCTGCCGATGCGGTTGTCGAAGTCGCCCACCCGCGTCTCCACACTGCTCACGCGCTGGTTGGTGACATTGAGCTGCGAGCCGGTGACCGCATCGGTGCTGCCAGCGGCGATGCGCCCGTCGGCCACGTTGACGATGCGGCGCGTGGCCGGTCCGTTGCTGCCGTTGCCACCGCCCACCGACACCACGTTGGCCTCCACCGCCCGCGCGCCGGCGCCGAGCGCCACCGAGTTCGCACCGGATACCCCCGCCGAAGCGCCGATGGCGATGCTGTTGGCCCCGTTGCTGGCAAACGCGCCGTTGCCGATGGCCACGCCGTTGCTGGCGTTGGTCGAGGCCTGGCGTCCAATGGCGGTGCTGTTGGCGCCGCGTGCGGACGCCTCGGCACCCACGGCAGTCGCACCGGTGGCGTTGGCCACGCTGTTGGCGCCCAGCGCGGTGCTGCGCGTCGCACTGGCCTGCGCCGCTGAACCGGCGGCCAGCGCTTCGCTGCCGCTGGCACTGGCCACGCCCTCGCCACTGGCCTGGATGTGCTTGCCGGTGGCTTCGGCGGTGGCCGCCAGTGCCTTGAGCTGGCCGACGTTGGCCGCATCGGTGTCTTCGGTACCCGCCGCGACATGGGTGATCTGACGCTGGGTGGCCGCGTTGCCGACCGAGACCGTGTTGGCACGGCTGGCCTGCGAACCGGTACCGAGCGCCACGCTGTTCACGCCGCTGGCGGTGGTGTTGGCACCCAGGGCCACCGCATCTGCGGCGTCAGCCCAGGCGTTCCAGCCCACGGCGGTGGTCTGCGTATCGGTAGCCCAGGCACCGGCGCCGAAGGCCGCGGCACCGTCACCGCTGGCACGGGCCGCGATCTGCCCACCGGCCGCGCCGCCGACCGCCACGCTTTCGGTACCGCTGGCCTCGGCCTCGATACCCACGGCCACCGCCGAAGTGCCCGCTGCCACCGCGCCGAATCCGACCGCCGTGGTATTGGCCGCGTTGGCCACCGAGCCGTAACCCAGCGCAGTGGACAGCCGGCCGCTGGCCTCGCTGTAACCACCGTAGGCAGCGCTGCCATCGGCGGTGGCCGCCGCGCGGAAGCCGCTGCTGGTGGCCTGCGCACCGCTGGCAAGCGCTTCGGCACCGACCGCGCTGCTGTAGACCCCCGATGCCTCGGCTGCAGTGCCCAGTGCGGTGCTGCTTACGCCGCTGGCCTGGCTGTTGCTGCCCACCGCCACGCTGTCCACGCCGCTGGCCTGCGCAGCGCTGCCCAGCGCCGCCGCGTTGTCGGCGGTGGCCAGCGCGTTGAAGCCCACGGCGGTGGCGTTGCTGGCCACTGCGGTCGCGCCGCTGCCCAGCGCGGTGGTGCCGTCGCCGATCGCATTGCTCGCCTCACCGGCCGCCAGCGCGCTGTCACCCTCGGCCAGTGCACCGGCATCGCTGCTGTCACTGCCGGTTGCCTGGAAATAGCGGCTGGTGGTTTCGGCTGCAGCCGCCACCGCATTGAGCTGGTTCACGTTGACCGCATCGGTGCCTTCGACACCGGCGGCCACATGGGTGATGCCGCGCTCGCTGCCGGCTGCGCCGACCGACACCGTATCTGCTCGGTCGGCCACCGAGCCGGCGCCCAGTGCCACGCTGTTGTCAGCCTGGGCGCGGGCAAAGTAGCCCATCGCAACGCTGTCAGCGCCGGCGGCCGAGGACAACGTGCCGCTGGCAAGGCTGTAGTCGCCGCTGGCACTGGCACCGGCACCGACAGCGGTGGCGGCTTCGCCGGTGGCCTCGGTCTGGATCAGCAGGCCCCACCCCGGGATCAGGTCGACCGGGCCGCCGATGGCGGTGCTGCTGTTGCCGGTGGCCACGGTCTGCGTACCGATCGCGGTGGCGTAGTCGCCGATGGCATTGGCTACCGCACCGAAGGCCGCCGACTGGGCACCCACCGCATGCGCACCGACGCCGAACGAGGACGCGGCAAAGCCGCCCGCCGTGGCACTGGCACCCACCGCAGTACCCCCCACGCCGGCACTGGTGGCGCCGGTATCGACCGGGACGCCACCGCTGGTGATCAGCGCATTGCCCTCTTCATCGACCGCCACGCCACCGACCGCGACGGCGGCCGGTCCGGTGGCCTGCGCATTGTTGCCGAATGCCGCGCTGTTCTGGCCTGCCGCCAGCGCATTGAAGCCCACCGCCGTGGCATTGCTGGCCACAGCGGTGGCGCCGCTGCCGAAGGCCGAGGCACCGTCTGCCAGTGCGTTGCTGGCTTCACCTGCCGCCACTGCATTGGCGCCTGTGGCCAGGGCCCCGGCATCACTGTCGTCGCTGCCGGTGGCCTGGAAATACCGGCCGGTGGTCTCGGCGACCTCGGCCACCGCGTTGAGCTGGTCAAGATTCACCGCGTCGGTGCCTTCGCTGCCAGCGGCAACGTTGGTGACCACGCGCTCGGCGCCGGCGCTGCCCACCGACACACTGTCGGCACGGTCGGCCAGCGAGTCCGCACCCAGCGCGACGCTGTTGGCCGCCTGCGCGATGCTGGCGTTGCCCAGCGCGGTGCTGTTGGTGCCGGCCGACCACGCACCGCCGCCCAGCGCGGTGGAGTAATTGCCGGACGCTTCGGTCGGCAGCAGGCCGAGGAACGCGCCACCGACGGCCACGCTGTTGGTGCCGCTGGCCACACTGCCTTGGCCGGTCGCCGTGCTGTACGCACCGCTGGCCACGGCATCACCGCCCAGCGCCACACTGTTGGATCCGGAAGCGTCGGCGAAGCTGCCCAGCGCGGTGGCGTTGAATGCCGATGCGTTGGCATAGCCGCCCACTGCGGTGCTGTAACCGGCGGTGGCTTCAGCGGCGAAGCCGAAGCTCGCCGCCGTGGTGCCGGCGGCGATGCTTTCGGCACCGACCGCTACCGCACCATCGCCCTGGGCGCTGGCGAAATAGCCTGCCGCAAGCGACTCCACACCCGCTGCTTCGGAGAGGACGCCGCTGGCGGTGCTGCCGTCGCCGCTGGCCACACTGGCCGCACCAAAGGCCGCACTCTGCTCGCCGCTGGCCAGGCTTTCCGCACCGCTGGCGGTGGCGTACTCGGCAGTGGCCTGTGCGTTGGCGCCCTGGGCAAGCGCATTGTCCGCGCTGGCCACCGCATTGAAGCCGACCGCTGCGGCGTTGGTGCCCACCGACGTGGCACCGCTGCCAAGCGCGATGCTGCCATCGCCGATCGCATTGCTGGCTTCGCCGGCAGCCAGCGCGTTTTCACCTTCGACATAGGCACCGGCGTCGCTGGCGTCGCTGCCGTTGGCCTGGAAATAGCGGCCCGCCGCATCGGCCACTGCATTGAGCTGATCCAGGTTCACCGCGTCGGTGCCTTCGCTGCCGGCAGCGACATGGGTGATGACCCGTTCGTTGCCGCTGCTGCCCACCGCGACGCTGCCGGCGCGGGTGGCCTGCGAGCCGGCACCCAGCGCAATGCTGTTGCCAGCCGCTGCAGTGACCGTGGCGCCTGCGCCGAGCGCTATCGCGCTTTCACCCAATGCCTGCGAGTTGGTACCGGCGGCGATGCTGTTGATGCCGTTGCCCAGCGCCTGGTAGCCCAGCGCCACGCTGTAGTCACCGTAGCCGAACGCACCGCGACCAACCGCCGTGGAACTGTTGCCATTGGCCCAGCTGTTGTAGCCGATGGAGGTGGCGCCACTGGCAGCAGCCCATGCCGCCAGACCGAACGCGGAGGCATTGGCACCGGTAGCCCATGCGCCCTGACCGAAGGCACTGGCCCCGGCTGCGGTGGCGAAGCTGTAGCCACCCACCGCCGTGGCGCTGTCACTGCTGGCCCATGCACTGTCACCCAGCGCTACGGCATAGCTGCCGGTGGCCCGCGCTTTGTTGCCGCCAGCAAAACTGTTTTCAGCGGTGGCCTGCGCGCCTGCGCCGAACGCGTTGCTGTCAGCGCCGGTGGCCTGCGCCGCGTTGCCGACCGCTGTGCTGTTGGCCGCGGCGGTGGTGCCGGTCAGCAGCGGGCTGCCATCGGTGTCCACCAGCGGCTGGTTGTACTCGTCATAGGCCTGCCCCAGGCCACCGATGGCCACACTGCCATCGCCCTGCGCCGAGGTGTTGCGGCCCACTGCCACCGCGTCGTCACCGAAGGCGGCCGCACCGGCGCCCTGTGCCACCGCACCGGCGCCGATGGCATTGCTGGCCGAACCGGCCGCCAGCGCACCTTCGCCGTCGGCGAAGGCGCCAACATCGCTGCCCTCCTCGCCGATCGCAGCAAAGTAGCGCGCACCGCCCACGGCACTGGCTGCGACGGCGTCGAGCTGCGCCTTGTTTACGGCATCGGTGGCTGCACTGCCGGCGGCCACGTGGGTCAGCTGGCGCTCGCTGCCCACTGCACCGATGGAGACACTGTTGGCACGTTCGGCTTCCGAGCCCGCCCCCAGCGCCACACTGTTGCTGGCCACCGCATAGGCGTTCGCACCCAGCGCCAATGCGTTTTCCGCATCGGCCCAGGAGTTCCAGCCGATGGCCGTGCTGTAGGCCTCGGTGGCCCATGCACCCGCGCCGAGCGCGGTGGCACCGCTGCCGGCGGCCTGCGCCGCGTAAAGCCCGCCGGCCGAGCCGCCGACGGCCACGCTTTCGGCACCGGTAGCCTCGCTGTTCAACCCGACCGCCACCGCCGAGGTACCGGCCGCACTGGCGCCGAAGCCAACAGCGGTGGTGTTGGCGCCGGTCGCCGCCGCGCTGTAGCCCAGCGCGGTGGACAGCCGCCCACTGGCCTCGCTGTAGCCGCCGTAGGCCGAGCTGCCATCGGCCGAGGCCAGCGAACGGAACCCGCTGCTGGTGGACTGCGCTCCGCTGGCGACCGCCTCGGCGCCCAGTGCGCTGCTGTAGACGCCGCTGGCCTCCGCTGCGGTACCCAGTGCCGTGCTGCTGACCCCGCTGGCTGCGCTGTTGCTGCCAGCGGCAAGGCTGTCCTCGCCGGTGGCCTGCGCGCTGTCGCCCAGCGCAGCCGCGCTCGCGCCGCTGGCCAAGGCGTTGTAGCCGACCGCGGTGGCATTGTCGGCGACCCCGGTGGCGCCGCTGCCCAGTGCCGAGGCGCCGTCGGCCAGCGCGTTGGCGGCCTCGCCGATGGCCACTGCGTTTTCGCCCGCGGCCAGGGCACCGGCGCTGCTGTCATCGCTGCCGCTGGCCTGGAAATAGGTGCTGGTGGTCTGTGCCACCTCACCGACTGCATCGAGCTGCGCCTTGTTCACCGCGTCGGTGGCTTCGGTACCGGCAGCCACGTGGGTCACCTGGCGCTCGTTGCCATCGCTGCCCACCGCCACGGTGTTGTCGCGCACCGCCTCGGAGTTGGCGCCCAGCGCCACGCTGTTGCTGCCGCGTGCGGTGGCGTAGTAACCCACCGCCGTGCTCTGCGCGCCGCTGGCCCAGCTCTGCGCGCCCAGCGCGCTGGACTGCTGGCCGGGGGCGTAGGCGAAGTAACCCACGGCGACGGACTCATCGCCAGCGGCTTCGGTCAGCGTGCCGGTCGCGGTGCTGTTGTCACCACTGGCAATCGCGCCGGCGCCGACGGCGGTGGCGGCCTCACCGCTGGCCTGGGTCTGCACGAAGAAGCCAAGGCCGGGCAGCAGGTCGGCCGGACCGCCGATGGCCGTGCTGCTGGTGCCGGTGGCCACCGTCTGCGTGCCGACGGCGGTGGAGTAGTCGCCGATCGCATTGGACACCGCGCCCAGTGCGGCCGACTGCGCGCCTGCCGCGTAGGCGCCAACCCCGTAGGACGAAGCGGCAAACCCGCTGGCTTCAGCACTGGCACCGACAGCGGTGCCGCCGATGCCGGCGCTGGTCGCACCGGTGTCCACCGCCACGCCGCCATTGGTGATCAGCGCATTGCCGTCAGCATCCACGGCCACGCCGCCCACTGCGACCGCGGCCGGACCCAGCGCCTGCGCGTTGTTACCCAGCGCGGCGCTGTTCTGTCCGGCCGCCACCGCATTGAAGCCGACCGCCGTGGACTGGCCGCCTACGGCCGTGGCACCGCTGCCCAGCGCTGACGCGCCATCGGCCAGCGCGTTGGCGGCCTCGCCGATGGCCACTGCGTTCTCGCCGGCGGCCAGAGCACCGGCGCTGCTGTCGTCGCTGCCGGTGGCCTGGAAATACGTACTGGTGTTCTGTGCGACCTCGGCCACTGCATTGAGCTGGCCGACGTTCACCGCATCGGTATCCTCGGTGCCTGCGGCCACACTGGTGATCTGACGGGTGAGCCCGTATTCCACATCGCCCACCGAAACCGTGTTGACGCGCTCGGCGTAGGAGCCTGCACCCAGTGCCACGCTGCCGGTGGCCACCGCGCCTGCATTGGCGCCCAGCGCGGCGCTGTAGTCGGCGGTGGCGATGCTGAAGGCACCGACTGCAACCGAGGCTTCGCCACCACTGCCGGCGCCACGACCGACCGAGGTGCTGCCCTCGCCGACCGCCAGCGCACCGGCGCCCACCGCAGTGGCACCGTCATTGCGTGCTTCGGACAAGGCCCCCAGCGCGGTTGCCGCGCCGTTGGCGCTCTCGGCCGATGCGTGCGCCCCGAGTGCGGTATCGCCCAGCCCGTAAGCCGAGGCGCTCTGCCCCACCGCAACCGCGGCATCACCGAAGGCTGTCGCCGCCTGGCCGAAGGCGCTGGCGCCGATACCACCAGCGATCGCTTCAGTGCCGATCGCCGTGGTGGCGTTGGCCAGCGCCTGCGCGCTGCTGCCGGCCGCCAGCGCGCCTGCGCCATCGATCACCGCCGCATCGCTGTCATCGCCATTGCCATCGGCCTTGAAGTAGCGACGGCCCTCTGCTGCCGCACGCGCGATGGCCTGCGCCTGCGCGGCATTGGCCGCATCCAGCTGCGCCTTGTTGATCGCATCAGTGGCGGTCACCCCCGCCGCCACGTTGGTGATCTGCCGCTCGCTGCCTGCTGCGCCGACCGAGACCGTGTTGGCGCGGTTGGCGCGCGAACCCGCGCCCAGTGCCACGCTGTTGGCCGCACTGGCGGTGCTGCCACTGCCGATGGCCACCGCGTTGCTGCCCGACGCATTGGCGCTGCCATCGACCACGCAGTGGTCAACCAGCCCACTGTTCAACACCACGCAGTTGGCATTGCCACCGATCTCGACCGACTGCGCTTGCACAGCCGGCGTTGTCACGCCCCACCCCAGTGCCGCAATGATCGCCGCTCCCAGCAGCCCCGGAACCAGCCGCGGCTGACGGCGTTGGTCGGTGAGGCTGCCCGGCTGGTCCGAACTAGCCAGCTCCGATGCCACAACCAGCTGACCGAGTGCTTTGTTCCAGACCTTGCGATAAATCCGATTCATCGATACGACTCCTGTTTTGGCTGGTAGTGGCTGGCTTTGGGCAAAGCGACGCCAGCGCCGGGCGCATGGGCCCAACGTCCCCGAGGGGCGTGGTTTCGAGTGATTTACTGCGTTTGCCGGACGGCGGGCAGGTATCCAACAGCGGTGCGCGCAATCCTGCGGGAACGACTGACTGAACAGAAATGGAATGAGCGTTCAGTGTTAACGCGATTAGCTGAAAGCGTCAACAACTTGACGCGTGAAACTTCCCGAACGTGACGCACACCCCACTTCGGCTCGTTCATGTGAAGGCACGCTTTAGACGGCGTGATCGCGACATTAAGCCAAGATCGGCACAGTTACCCAAGCGTTACATGCTTTTCGCGCGCACCGCCTCGGTGCTGGTTGCAGGGTCGATGACCATCAACCTACGGCCACGTATTGACGCATGCGCGAGCGCGCGCGTGCCGAGGCGCTGTTTTTGTTCCAGTCACCATGAACTATGTGCGCAGCTGGCTGGCCCCAGCGAAGAGCGTGATGACCAACGGTCATCACCTACCGAAAGCAGGAGCGTCAGCGCTGTCAGTGTCCGTCAATGGGGATTGTCGCGGGCGGGCCGGTGCGGGTGTGCGGGGGCGTGGAGCGCCAAGGGCCCGCCCAACGCAGAACAGCGCAGAGCCGACGCTCTGCGCTGTTGCGGTTGCTGTTTGCTTGCCTGCGCTGCCGGGCAGAGCCCGGCACTACGTAGGCCTGTGTTGCCGGGCAGAGCCCGGCACTACGTACGCATGCGGGGTGCGGGGGCGCAGCCCCCGCAGAACACTCAACCGCACCAGACCCGGGCATTGCGGAACATCCGCAACCACGGTGAATCCCCCTGCCACTCAGCCGGCGCCCAGCTCATGTTCAACGCCCGCGGCGTCCGCTCCGGGTGCGGCATCATGATCGTGACCCGCCCATCATCGCTGGTCAGCCCGGTGATACCGTCTGGCGAACCGTTCGGGTTCAGCGGGTACTGGCTGGCGACGTTGCCATCGCCATCCACGTAACGCAGCGACACCCGGGCCGCCGCCTGGTCCACCGCACTGCCGAACACCGCGCGACCCTCACCATGCGCCACCGCCACCGGCAGGCGCGAGCCGGCCATCCCACGCAGCAGGATCGACGGCGACTCCACCACCTCCAGCAACGCCGTGCGCGCCTCGAACTGCTCGCTGGCATTGCGGCGGAACTGCGGCCAGTGCTCGGCGCCCGGGATGATGTCCTTCAGCTGGCTGATCATCTGGCAACCGTTGCACACACCCAGCGCAAAGCTGTCCTGGCGCGCAAAGAAGGCCGCGAACGCATCACGCAGCGCACTGCGCTCCAGTACCGAGGTCGCCCAGCCGCGGCCGGCGCCCAGCACGTCGCCGTAGCTGAAGCCACCGCAGGCCACCAGGCCATTGAAGTCGGCCAGCGACACCCGCCCTTCCACCAGATCACTCATGTGCACATCGAACGAGCGGAAGCCCGCACGTTCGAACACATTGGCCATCTCGATCTGACCGTTGACGCCCTGCTCGCGCAGGATCGCCACCTTCGGACGAGCCCCGCTGGCGATGAAGGGCGCGGCCACGTCATCGTCCAGCGCGAAGGCCAGCTTCGGCTTCAGACCCGGCGCGTTGAAGCTGCGCGCCAGCGCATGCTCCTGGTCGGCGCCTTCCGGGTTGTCACGCAGCTTCTGCATGGCATGGGTCACCGACCACCAGGCATCGAACAGCACTTCCCAGCGCCACTCCACCAGGTTCTCGCCGTGCAGCGACACCCGGACCACCGGCGCGGTGGTCGGACGGGCAATGCGCTGCGCACATTCGGTCAAGGCATGGCGTTCGATCAGGTCGGCAAATGCCGCGCGGTCCTCGCGCGCCACCTGCACCACCGCCCCCAGCTCTTCGTTGAACAGGCTGCGGAACGGATCATCGCCCCACGCATCGAGCAGGATCTCCAACCCCATGTGCGAGGTGAACGCCATCTCGCACAGGGTGGCAAACGCACCGCCGTCGCTGCGGTCGTGATACGCGCGCAGCAGGCCAGCCTGGCGCGCATCGCGGATGAGTTCGAAGAAGCTCCGCAGCCGCTGCGGATCATCCAGATCCGGCGCTGCACCGGCGAAGGCCGGCAGATCACTGTGATCGGCATGGACCTGCGCCAGGATCGAACCACCGAGCCGCTGCTTGCCGGCGCCCAGGCCGATCAGCCACAGCTCGCTGTCGATGTCACGCACAAGCAGCGGGGTCAGCTGCTGGCGAACGTCGGCCACCGGTGCGAATGCCGAGATCACCAGCGACACCGGTGACACGCTCTTGTGCGCCTGGCCCTGATCGTGCCACTGCGCCTGCATCGACAGCGAGTCCTTGCCCACCGGGATGCTGATGTCCAGCTGCGGGCACAGCTCCATGCCCACCGCCTTGACCGCGTCGTACAACAGCGCATCTTCACCGGGGTGGCCTGCGGCCGCCATCCAGTTGGCCGACAGCTTCACCGTATCCAGTGCATCGACCGGGGCCGCGCACAGATTGGTGATCGCCTCGCCAACCGCCATGCGCGCCGACGCCGCCGCATCAAGCAGGGCCAGCGGGGTGCGCTCGCCGATCGACATCGCTTCGCCGACCACGTCGTCGAACCCGGCCAGGGTGATGGCAACGTCGGCCACCGGCATCTGCCACGGGCCGACCATCTGCTCGCGCGCGGTCAGACCGCCCACGCTGCGATCGCCGATGGTCACCAGGAAGTTCTTCGAGGCCACCGTCGGATGTGCGAGCACGCGCAGGCCGGCCTCATGCAGGTCCAGGCCACCAGTCTTCAACACCGGCCAGCGCGGCGCCGGCGGATGCGCGGCGTCACGGTGCATCTTCGGTGCCTTGCCGAACAGCACGTCCATCGGCAGATCGATCGGCGCGTCGGCGGGGATGTTGCCCGGGGTCGCGCCGTAGGCAACCACCAGCCGCTCCTCGGCGGTGGCCACGCCGACTGCGGCGAACGGGCAGCGCTCGCGCGCGCAGAGTGCGGCGAACTCGGCAAGACGCTCCTGCGCCACGCCCAGCACATAGCGTTCCTGCGACTCGTTGCACCACAACTGCATCGGCGAGAGCGAGGGATCGTCGGTGGGCACCTTGCCCAGGTCGATCACACCGCCCACGTCCGAGTCGTGCAGCAGCTCGGGAATGGCATTGGACAGACCGCCGGCACCGACGTCGTGGAAGAACTTGATCGGGTTGTTGGTACCCATCGCCACGCAGCGGTCGATCACTTCCTGGCAGCGTCGCTCCATTTCCGGGTTGTCACGCTGCACGCTGGCAAAGTCCAGGTCCTCGGCGCTCTCACCGGAGGCCACCGAACTGGCCGCGCCACCACCCAGCCCGATCAGCATGGCCGGACCGCCCAGCACGATCACCGCATCGCCATCGCCAAGCCGGATCTTGTCCACCTGCACGCGGTCGATCGCGCCCAGACCACCGGCCAGCATGATCGGCTTGTCGTAGGCACGGGTGATGCCACCTTCAGGCAGCTCGAAGCTGCGGAAGTAGCCGAGCAGGTTGGGTCGGCCGAACTCGTTGTTGAACGCGGCGCCGCCCAGCGGGCCGTCCAGCATGATGTCCAGCGCCGGCGCCATGCGCGGGTTCAGCGCGCGCGGCGCTTCCCACGGCTGCGGCAGGGTCGGGATGCGCAGGTGCGAAACCGAGAAGCCGGTCAAGCCAGCCTTGGGCTTGCCGCCACGGCCGGTGGCACCCTCATCGCGGATCTCGCCGCCAGCACCGGTGGACGCACCGGGGAACGGCGCGATCGCGGTCGGGTGATTGTGGGTTTCCACCTTGATCTGGAAGGCGCTGGGCTGCACTGCTTCGCTGCGGTACTCGCCGCTGGCCGGATCGGGGCGATAGCGCGCCGCCGGCAGACCCTCGATCACCGCCGCGTTGTCGCTGTACGCGCTCAGCGTGTGCTGCGGGGTCTGCTGATGGGTGTTCTTGATCATCCGGAACAGCGAACGGTCCTGTTCCTGGCCGTCGATGGTCCAGCTGGCATTGAAGATCTTGTGCCGGCAGTGCTCGGAATTGGCCTGCGCGAACATCATCAGTTCCACGTCCGACGGCCTGCGGCCGAGCTGGCCGAAGCGCTCGCGCAGATAGTCGATCTCGTCCTGTGCCATGGCCAGGCCGAGGCGCTGGTTGGCCGCTTCCAGATCGTCCAGCGCGATACGCTCGAGTTCACCCCGCGCAGGGCTGTCGAACAGCGCCTGGCCCTGTGCCAGCGTCTCCAGCAGCGACTGGGTCATCGGGTCGTGCAGCGCCCTGGCCAGCGCCTGCTGCTGCGCCGGGTCGGCCGGCCAGCCCAGCACGTCGATGCGCATGCCGCGCTCTACCCGGCTGACCGGTTGGCCTGCGCCGCGCACCAGCTCGGTGGCCTTGCTCGACCACGGCGAACGGGTGCCCAGCCGCGGCACCACGAAGCGGCTGGTGGCACCGGCCGCAGCCGGCTCGGACGCGGTGCCCGCCTCGAGAATGCGGCACAGCGTGGCCGTATCGGCCGACGCGCTGCCTTCGGGCTGCAGGAAGTAGACGTGCCAGGCACCGCTGATGCGCAGATCGGGGGCGATGGACTGCAGGCGGGATTCAAGACGTTCGCGGCGGAACGGCGACAGGGCAGGCGCGCCCTCGAGGACCATCATGTCCGGGGAACCGTGGTTGGTAACGGGCCCGCTATTGTACCGGAAGCGTCGGCCCTGCCCTGTGCCGGGCGTCACCCGGCAGGGCGGGACCGGCGGCCCCTGCCCTGCCCAGGCCGTCGCTGCCTCAGCGACTGCCGCCGGCGGCGCGGGCGGCGCTGCGCTCCAGTGCGGCGCGCAGCTGCGCCGGGGGCAGGTAGCCGCCGAGCTGGCTGCCATCCGGGGCGAAAATCGCCGGCGTGCCGTTGACCCCCAGCTGCTGGCCCAACCGGTACTGCATGGCCACCGGGTTGGCGCAGTTGCGCGCCGGCACGGCCTTGCCCTGCTTGGCCGCGGTCAGCGCCTGGCGGCGGTCGCTGGCACACCAGACCGAGATCATGTCGGTGTAGTCCTTGCTGCCCAGCCCCATGCGCGGGAAAGCCAGGTACTCCACGGTGATGCCGTTGCGGTTCAGCTCCGGGATGTCCTGATGCAGGCGCCGGCAGTAACCGCATTCGATGTCGGTGAACACGCTGATGGTGTACTTGGCATTGGGTGCGGCGAACACGATGCGCTCGCCGTGGTTGGCGGTGTCCAGCAGCTTGCGGCGGTAGCCCAGCAGGCCCTCGCTGTTTACCAGCGCCTTGGCCTGGATGTCGTAGGGCTGGGACTGCATCAGGTAGCGGCCGTCGTCGGACACGTACATCACCTGGCCGGTGACCACGACCTCACGGAAGCCCGGGAACGGCGCCGCGCCGATGTAGTCGGGATTGAAGTTCGGGTCCAGCTGCTGCAGGGCGGAGCGCACGTTCTGTTCTGCATTGCCGCTGGCCGCGCGCGGGGCGGAAGCCGCTGCGGCCGGACCGGCAGGCGGGGCCGGCTGCGCGCAGGCGCTCAGGCTGAGGGCACCGAACAGGGCGGCAATGGCAACTCGAAGCATCGGGACATCCGCAGGATCATGAGGAGCGCCGATTCTCGCATATACCCCTTGCCGCGCCGGTGCGCTGCCGTGGCCGACGGTTCAGCCACGCGGGTGATGGCGGGCGTGCAGCTTCTGCAGGTGTTCGCGCGCGACCAGCGTGTAGATCTGCGTGGTGGACAGCGAGCTGTGCCCCAGCAGCATCTGCAGCGCGCGCAGGTCCGCGCCCCGGTTGAGCAGGTGGGTGGCGAAACTGTGCCGCAGCCCGTGCGGGCTGATTCGCTGGGGGTCGATGCCGGCCACCGTCGCGTGCCGCTTGACCAGATGCCAGAAGGCCTGCCGGCTCAGCGGGCGCAGACTGGGCTCGATGAACAGCGGCACCTGGCCATCGGCCGCGGCCGGGACCGGTCGTGACCCGGCCAGCTGCGGCCGCGCCTGCTGCAGGTAGCGCTCGAGCCAGTGCTGGGATTCCTCGCCGAGCGGCACCAGCCGTTCCTTGCTGCCCTTGCCGGTGACGCGCAGCACACCCTGACGCAGGTTGACCGCCGTGGCGGGCAGCCCGACCAGTTCACTCACGCGCAGGCCGGCGGCGTACATCAGCTCGAGCATGGCGCGGTCGCGCAGGCCAAGTGCGTCATCCACCGGCGGCGCGGCCAGCAGGGCGTCGATCTGGCTTTCGGCCAGCGCCTTGGGCAGCAGCCGGGGCAGCCTGGGCGGGTCGAGCAGCGCGGTGGGGTCCTCTTCACGCTGGCCCCGGCGTACCGCGTCGGCGAAGAACGCGCGCAGCGCCGAGAGCAGCCGCGCATTGCTGCGCGGCGACCAGCCATGGCGGGTGCGCCAGGCCAGATAATCGAACAGACCGGCACGGTCGATACCCTCCAGCCCGCCACCGGCACCGTCGCGCCAGCGCGCCAGTCCCTCCAGGTCGCGGCGGTAGCTGTCCAGGCTGGCACGGGCCAGGCCATGTTCGGCCCAGATCGCATCGAGAAAACGGCTGATGGCGCTGGCGTCGGCCGCGCGCAGTTCGGGCAGCTGCTGCACGAGCTGACGGCGCTGGGCCGGGGTGGTGACGGAAGACATGCGCGCAGCATACGAGGCGGGCGACGCCGACGACCAGCATTGCGTATGCTCCCGCCATGACCTCGACCCCGCCTGCGGCAGCACCGCGCCCTTCGGCCCTGCTGGGCTGGCGACTGCTGGCCCTGTTCTACGACCTGCTACCAGTGCTGGCGCTGTGGATGCTGGCCAGTTCGCTGTTTGTGGCCGCCTATCTGCTGGCCGGACATGCGGCGCGCGAGAACATCGCACCGTTCAGCACGTGGCAGTGGCTACTGTGGGCCTGCTGCTGGGGGCTGACCGGGGTATACGCCACGGTGAGCTGGCGCCGCGGTGGGCAGACGCTGGGCATGCGGCCGTGGCGCCTGTACGTGGTCACTGCCGACGGCGCTGTGCCAGGCTGGCGGGCGCTGTGGCTGCGCTTCGCGGTTGCGACGGTGTCGTTGCTGACGTTCGGGCTGGGGTTCTGGTGGGCGTGGCTGGACCCGGCGCGGCGTACCTGGCACGACCGCGCCAGCGGGACGCGGGTGTACCGCGGGCGGCCCGGGAGCCGCGCACGCTGACAGCAACGGAGCCCGGCACTACCCGGATTTGCGGCGGAACAGCAGGCCGGAGACCACCAGCATCACAATCGGAGGCAGCGCATAGGCGATGCGGTAGTCGAACTTCAGCGCACCGGCCATGCGGCCGAAGAACAGCTGCAGCAGCCAGAAGCCGAGCGCGAACAGCATGCCCAGGAACAGACGCTTGCCCATGCCGCCACTGCGCAGTGAGCCGAAGGCGAACGGCACGGCGGCCAGACACAGCGCCAGCACGTTGATCGGGTAGAACCAGCGACTCCAGTACACATCCTCAAAGTCGCGCGCATCCAGACCATTGCGCTCGCGGTACTCGATGCTGTTGCGCAGGTCGCCGACGCTCAGGTTGCGCGGCTTGGAGATACCCGTGGCCAGCGCGCCGGCGTCGAGCTTGGAATCCCACTTTTCCTGCGCAATCACTTCGCGGGTGACGCTGCGCTCACCGATCACATCGCGGCGTGCGTTCTTCAGCGTCCATCCCTGCGTCGAATCGTGCTCGACCGTGTCGGCATGGGTGATGCTGGTGACATCGCCGGCTTCGTCGACCTTGTACAGGCGCACGTCGTGCAGGATCAACCGCGTTCCACCGTTGTCCTGCAGCTGCTCTTCACCGGTCTTGGCGTTGAGGAAGGTGTCGCCCTCGCGCGCCCACAGGCTGTTGTAGCGGATCTGCGAGAGGCCATAGCCGTAGCGCGCACTGACCCGGATGTTGTCGGCGCGCTGTTCGGCCCACGGACCCAGCGTTTCGGCACTGATGGCCATCATCGCGGTCAGCAGAGAAAGGGCAATGGCCACCGAGACACTCAGCCGCTTGCGCGACAGCCCGAGTGCGCGCAGTGCGGTCAGCTCGGAGGTGGCGGCCATCTGGCCCAGCCCGAGCAGCGCGCCGATGACGGCAGCGGTGGGGAACATCGTATAGGCACGTCGCGGGACCGTGTACAGCACCCAGGCCGCCGCGTGGCCGAGCGTGTAGCCGCCCTTGCCCACGTCCTTGAACTCGCCGGAAAACGCCATCACCACGTCGAGCCCCACCAGCACGGCCCAGGTCAGCAGCACGGTGCCGAACACCGCCCGGCCCAGGTAGTAATCAAACCGCATCGGCCGCGCGATCATGCCTGGGCTCCCTGCTTGCGGCCGGGCAGGCGGCCATCACGTGCGTACATCCAGATGGCAAGCCCCAGCAACGGCAGGGTCAGCCACCACAGTCCCAGTGCCGCCGGAATCCTGCCGTTGGCAATCCAGCCGGTGCCGATGAAAGTCATGTTCATGCCGACCATGTAGGCCAGGAAGGCCAGCATCATCCGACCGTAGCGCTGCTGCCGTGGCGAGCTGCGCGCCAGCGGCACGGTCAGCAGGGCGAAGGCCAGCGCGATCAGCGGCGGTGCCAGCCGGCCATGCAGCTGCGCCTGCGCCTGCGGCCGCGGGTCGCCGAACAGCGCCGTGGTCGGCAGCAGCTCGGGGTCGTCATTGCTGCGGGTCTGGGCCCCGTCAGGCATGGCCACATCGTTGCGGGCGAAGGTCACCAGCCGATAGTCCAGCCCTTCACCGACCGGCCCCTCGATCTGGTGCCCGTCATTGAGCTGCAGGTAGCGCTGGGTGGCGCCCTCGAAGGTGAGCTGGCCATTGGCGGCCGACACCACTTCCAGCCGACCGTCACGCTCGCGCTGCATGAACACCTTGCCAAGCCGCGTCCCGTCGGGCGAGACCGCGCTGAGGTAGACCACGCCGCCATTGGGCAGGTTGGTGAAGCGCCCGGCTTCCAGCCCGGCCATCAGCACGCTGCGGTTGGCCTCGTCGATCAGCCGCTCGCTGGTGCGGTCGGCCCAGGGGCCCAGCCACAGCGAGCAGGCCGCCACCAGCACCACCACCGGCACCACCAGCATCAGCAGCGGCCGCAGCAGGCGGCGCGGGCCGACCCCGATGGCGGTGAGCACCGCCATTTCCGAGTCCCGGTAGAGCCGGGCCACGGCCAGCAGCAGGCCCAGCATCAGCGCCAGCGGCAGGATCAGCGGCATGTAGACGATGAACTGCAGGCCCAGCTGCGAGAACAGCAGGCGAGCCGGCAGCCGGCCATCGGCGATGTTGCCGAGGATATCCACCAGCACACCGCCCACGCTGACCACCAGCAGGACGATCAGGGTGGCCAGAAAGCTTTGGACGAAATCGCCCAGCAGGTAGCGGTCGAGCTTCAACATGGGGCGGTGGTTTAAACTCTCGGGTTCGTTCGCGTCGAATGCCCAGTCTAACGGCTGGACGTAAATGCTTCGCGATTGTACGGATTTGCCAACGGAATCTGATCAATGGCCCTCGAATTCACCCTGAACCACGTTGCGCCCACCTCGGCCGAGGTGGATTGTCTGGTCGTCGGCGCCTATGCCGACCATACCCTGTCGCCCGCCGCCCAGGCCGTCGATGCGGCCAGTGGCGGCCGCCTGGCCGCTCTGGCCCAGCGCGGTGACCTGCCCGGCAAGACCGGCGCCACCACCCTGCTGCACGATGTCCCCGGCGTCGCCGCCAAGCGCGTGCTGGTCGTCGGCCTGGGCGAGTCCGCCCGTTTCGGCGTGGCCCAGTACATCAAGGCCGCCGGCGATGCGGCCCGCGCCCTGAAGACCGGTGCCAGCCGCACCGCGCTGTTCACCCTGACCGAGCTGCCGGTAAACGACCGCGACGCGGCCTGGAACATCCGCCAGGCGATCATCGCCGCCGACCACGCCAGCTACCGCTACACCGCCACCTTCGGCAAGAAGAAGAACGACGAGGCCGGCCTGGCGCAGCTGGCCATCGCCGGTCAGGACGATCAGGCGCTGGCGCAGGGCCAGGCCATTGCCGCTGGCGTGGAATACGCCCGTGAGCTGGGCAACCTGCCGCCGAACTACTGCAACCCGGCCTACCTGGCCGAGGTGGCGGTCAAGTTCGCCGGCGAGCATGCCGGCGCCGAAGCCGAGATCCTCGACGAACAGCAGATGGAAGCGCTGGGCATGGGCTCGCTGCTGTCTGTGGCCCGTGGCTCGGCCAACCGGCCCCGGCTGGTGGTGCTCAAGTGGAACAACGGTGGCGATGCCAAGCCGTACGTGCTGGTCGGCAAGGGCATCACCTTCGATACCGGCGGCGTCAACCTGAAGACCCAGGGCGGCATCGAGGAAATGAAGTTCGACATGTGCGGTGGCGCCAACGTCATCGGCACCTTCGTCGCCGCCGTCAAGGCACAGCTGCCGCTGAACCTGGTGGTGGTGGTGCCGGCGGTGGAAAACGCCATCGACGGCAACGCCTACCGTCCCTCGGACGTGATCACCTCGATGTCCGGCAAGACCATCGAAGTGGGCAACACCGATGCCGAAGGCCGCCTGATCCTGTGCGATGCGCTGACCTATGCGCAGCGTTTCGAGCCGGCCGCGCTGGTGGACGTGGCCACCCTGACCGGTGCCTGCATGGTGGCCCTGGGCCATCAGACCGCCGGCCTGATGACCAAGCACGACGACCTCGCCAACGAGCTGCTGGCCGCCGGTGAGCACGTCTTCGACCGCGCCTGGCGCCTGCCGCTGTGGGACGAATACCAGCCGATGCTGGATTCGAGCTTCGCCGACGTCTACAACATCGGCGGCCGCTGGGCCGGTGCGATCACCGCTGGCTGCTTCCTGTCGCGTTTCGCCGAAGGCCAGCGCTGGGCGCATCTGGACATCGCCGGCGTGGCCAGCGACGAAGGCAAGCGCGGCATGGCCACCGGTCGCCCGGTCGGGCTGCTGAGCCAGTGGCTGCTTGACCAGGTCGCCCGCGCCTGATGCTGTCCCCGTTCCCGGCCGGCGCCTGCCGGCCGGAACGCTGCCGGCCCCGCCGGCTCCCTGCCCGCTTCGGACCCTGCCATGCCCCGCGCCGATTTCTACCTGATTGCCAAGCCCCGCTTCCTGACCGAGCCGCTGCGCCTGGTCTGCGAGCTGGCCCGCAAGGCCAATGACGCCGGGCTGCAGACGCTGGTGCTGGCCCGCGACCAGGCCCAGGCCGAGGAACTGGACGAGCTGCTGTGGGCGTTCGATGATGACGCCTACATTCCGCACCAGATCGCCGGTGAGGACATGGACGAGGACGAAGCGCTGGTGCTGATCGCCGCACCCGGCAGCGAGGCACCGGCCCGTCCCCTGGTGATCAACCTGCGTGACCAGCCCTGGATGGGCGAGTGCGAGCGCGTGCTGGAGGTGGTGCCGGCCGATCCGGCCGCCCGCGAGCCGCTGCGTGAGCGCTGGCGGCAGTACAAGGATGCCGGTTACGCGCTGTCCAAGCACGACATGTAAGTCACTTCTGATTCCACGGAGCTTCCTGATGCGCCTTCTGATCGCCCTGCTGCTGCCCTGGCTGGCCTTTTTCACCATCGGCCGTCCGCTTGCCGGCATCGTCTGCCTGATCCTGCAGATCACCGTGCTGGGCTGGATCCCGGCGGCCATCTGGGCCGCCTACGCCGTCAGCCAGTACCACACCGACGCGAAAATCCGCCGCGCCTTCGGCCCGCGCTGATTCCCCACTGCCCCCATCTGGTTTCCCCGCATGACCCAACTCGCCTCCAGCTACGACCCCAAGTCCTTCGAGACCGATCTTTACCAGGCCTGGGAGGACGCCGGCCACTTCAAGCCGTCCGGCCAGGGCGAGCCCTACACCATCCTGCTGCCGCCGCCGAACGTGACCGGCACGCTGCACATGGGTCATGCCTTCCAGCAGACCCTGATGGACGCGCTGGTGCGCTACCACCGCATGCGCGGCTACGACACGCTGTGGCAGGTGGGTACCGACCATGCGGGCATCGCCACCGAGATGGTGGTCAGCCGCAACCTGGCGCTGGAAGGCAAGGGTGAAACCCGCGACTCGCTGGGCCGCGAGGGGTTCATCGGCAAGGTGTGGGAGTGGAAGCACCAGTCCGGTGACATCATCGAGCGGCAGATGCGCCGGCTGGGTACGTCGGCCGACTGGTCACGCAGCACCTTCACCATGGACCCGCAGCCGTCGGCGGCGGTGGTGGAGGCCTTCGTGCGCTGGCACGAGCAGGGCCTGATCTACCGCGGCCAGCGTCTGGTCAACTGGGACCCGGTACTGAAGACCGCCATTTCCGACCTGGAAGTGGAAGGCGCCGAGGAAGACGGTTTCCTGTGGTCGATTGCCTATCAGCTCGATGAAGGGCTCACCTACGAGCACATCGAACGCGATGCCGACGGCGTGGAAACCCTGCGCGAAACCCGCGACTACCTGGTGGTGGCCACCACCCGGCCGGAGACGCTGCTGGGCGATACCGCGGTGATGGTGCATCCGGAAGACGAGCGTTACCTGCACCTGATCGGCCGCAGCGTGGTGCTGCCGCTGACCGGCCGCCGCGTGCCGGTGATCGCCGACGATTACGTCGACCGTGCCTTCGGTACCGGCGTGGTCAAGGTGACCCCGGCGCACGATTTCAACGACTACCAGGTCGGCGTGCGCCATGGCCTGCCGATGATCAACCTGTTCACTCCGGTGGCCGCGTTGAACGAGAACGCGCCCGAGCGCTTCCAGGGCCTGGACCGCTACGCCGCGCGCAAGGCCGTGCTGGCCGAGCTGGAAGACCTGGGTGTACTGGTCGAGACGCGCGCGCACAAGCTGCAGGTGCCGCGTGGTGACCGCACCGGCCAGGTGATCGAGCCCTACCTCACCGACCAGTGGTTCGTGAAGATGGACGCGCTGGCCAAGCGCGGGCTGGAGCTGGTCGAGAGCGGGGCCATCGGCTTCGTGCCCCCGAACTGGATCAACACCTACCGCCACTGGATGACCAACATCCAGGACTGGTGCATCAGCCGCCAGCTCTGGTGGGGCCACCGCATTCCGGCCTGGTTCGACAAGGCCACCGGTGCCTGCTACGTGGGCCGCAGCGAAGACGAAGTGCGTGCCACCCACGCGCTCGCAAGCGATGTCGTGCTCGAGCAGGAAAGCGATGTGCTGGAGACGTGGTTCTCCTCGCAGATCTGGCCGTTCTCCACCCTCGGCTGGCCCAATGTCGAAGCGATGGCCGAGCGTGGCTTCGACCGCTACCTGCCCTCGTCGGTGCTGGTCACCGGCTTTGACATCATCTTCTTCTGGGTGGCCCGCATGATCATGGCCACCGACAACCTGACCGGGAAGATCCCGTTCAAGGACGTCTACTTCACCGGCCTGATCCGCGATGGTCAGGGCCAGAAGATGTCCAAGAGCAAGGGCAACGTGCTCGACCCGCTGGACATCATCGATGGCATCAGCATCGACGACCTGGTGGCCAAGCGCACCGGCGGACTGATGCAGCCGAAGATGGCCGAAAAGGTCGAGAAGGCCACCCGCAAGGAGTTCCCGGACGGCATCATCGCCCACGGTGCAGACGCCCTGCGCTTCACCATCGCCGCGCTGGCCACCCATGGCCGCGACATCAAGTTCGACATGAGCCGCGCCGAGGGCTACAAGAACTTCTGCAACAAGCTCTGGAATGCCAGCCGCTTCGCGCTGATGAACACCGAAGGCGCCGCTTTCACCGGTGCACCGAAGCCGCGCACCGATGCCGAGCGCTGGATCCTCGCCCGCCTGGCCGCCACCACTGCCGAAGCGCAGGGGCACTTTGCCGCCTACCGTTTCGACCTGCTCGCACAGTGCCTGTACGAGTTTGCCTGGAATGCGTTCTGCGACTGGTTCCTGGAGTTGAGCAAGCCGGCGCTCAACGGCGGTGACGCCGCCGATGCGGACAGCACGCGCCACACCGTGCTGTACGTGCTGGAAGCGCTGCTGCGCCTGCTGCATCCGCTGACCCCGTTCATCACCGAGCAGCTGTGGCAGCAGGTGGCCCCGCGACTGGGCCTGAGCGAGACCACGCTGTCGCTGCGTCCTTACCCGAGCGCCGACGAGTTCGCCGGTGACTACGCCCACGCCGAGGCCGACGTCGAGTGGCTCAAGGCGATCATCAGCGCAGTGCGTCGCGTGCGCAGCGAACTCAATGTCGCCCCGTCCAGGCTGGTACCGCTGCGCCTGCAGGCAGGTCTGGCACAGGACCGCGTGCGCATCGAGCGCTTCAGCGCATCGCTCGCCTTCCTGCTGAAGCTGGAAAGCATCCAGTGGCTGGACGAAGCGGAAAGCACCCCGCCGGCCGCCGCCGCGATCGTCGGTGAGCTCAAGCTGCTGGTACCGCTGGAAGGGCTGGTTGATCTCGACGCCGAGCGCGCACGCCTGGACAAGGAAATCGGCCGGGTGGAAGCGGAGAAGGAAAAGAGCGAGACCAAGCTCGGCAAGTTCACCGACAAGGTGCCTGCCGCCGTGGTCGAGCAGGAGCGCGTTCGTCTGGCCGACTGGAACACCCAGCTGACCGGCCTGCGCGAGCAACGCGCCAAGCTGTAACCCACCGGCCCCAGTAGAGCCGACCCCATGGTCGGCTCCGCGCGCTGCGCGGCAGGTTCAGCGCAACCTGATCGAAGAGCAGCCGACCGCAGGGTCTGCTCTACGGCCACGCGCGGCCCTACAACGGCGGCATCACCTGGATGTCATCGTCAACCAGCTCCATCGCCATCACCAGCGCGTCCTCGCGGCCGTCGGCGGCCGGGTAATAGCGCGGACGCCGGCCGATCTCGTTGAAGCCTTCGCTCTCGTAAAGCGCCAGTGCGGGCGTGTTGGACGGCCGCACTTCAAGAAAGATGCGCTGCGCACGGCGGTCGCGCGCCAGCGCCACCATCGCGCGCAGCAGTTGCCGTCCAAGCCCACGGGTCTGGCTCAGCGGATCCACGCAGATGTTCAACAGGTGCGCCTCATCGGCGGCAATGCTGAGCAGCGCGTAGCCGACCAGCAGCCCGTCCTGCTCCATGGCCAGGCCGGGGTAACCGGCGCGCAGGCAGTCGATGAAGATGCCGCGTGTCCATGGGTAAGGATACCCGCGCACCTCGATCGCCATCACCGCATTGAGATCACTCTCGCGCAATGGACGCAGCGCAGCCCGCGCCGTTCGACCCGCCGCGCTCATCCGCGCGCCTTGCGCCGCAGCGCGCGCAGGCTCGGCCACAGCGCGCGCTTGGCAGCCGGATCGCGGCGCAGCTGCTCAAGCGGCCAGCTTTCCATCAAGGCCTGGGTCGCCGGGTCGTTGGGATTGCAGCCCGACGCACGCAGCAAGGCGATCTGCAGGCGGTCCGGCAGGCGCACGGCAGGCTGTCGGGTGCCGGTGCCCGACGTCAGGCTGGCCCCTCCTCGACCCTGCGCTTCTCGCTCGGTCGACGGCGCGGCAGGTGCGCTGCGCCGTGGCGCTGCCTGCACCAACGGCGCGCGTGCTGCCGGCGGCACGACCTCGGCCGCCGGTGCCTCGGCCATCGCCGGCGCCGGTGTGGCCTCGGCCACGCTCAACTGCACGGCAGCCTCCAGCGCGGCAGCCAGCTCACCGTCGTGGAAGACGGTATAGCCCATGGCCTGCAGCCAGGCCTGCTGGGCCGGGGTCCACAGCACGGGCAGGGTCTCGCTCACGCCTGCTCCGTCTTCCGGCGCATCCGCTGCATCACCCACATCGTGGGGCCCGACAGCGCATAGACAACGCCGACCGCCAGCAGCACGCGCGGCAGATCGATGACCGCGATGGCAATGAAGATGGGCAGCAGCGCCAGCACCAGGAACGGCACACGGTCGGCACCGGGGCCCCGGCCGCCGCCCTTGAAGCTCCAGAAACGGATGCGGCTGACCATCAGAAGGGCAGAGACCAGGGTGACGCCCAGCGCCACGTAGCGCAGCTGCTCCCCGCTCCAGCCCAGGTTGCCGTCGGCGAAGGCCCAGACGAAGGACATCATCAGGCCGGCAGCCGCAGGACTGGCCAGGCCGATGAACCAGCGTTTGTCGACCACGGCGACCTGCGTGTTGAAGCGCGCCAGGCGCAGTGCCGCGCAGGCGGCATAAAGGAATGCGATCGACCAGCCCAGCCGGCCGGCCAGCTCGCCGTCGAACTTCAGCGAGGACAGTGCCCAGTGATACATCACCAGCGCCGGGGCCATGCCGAAACTCACCAGGTCGGCCAGTGAGTCGTACTGCACGCCGAACTCGCTGCTGGTACCGGTGAGGCGGGCAACCCGGCCGTCGAGCCCATCCATCACCGCCGCGACGAACACGGCGATGCTGGCGTTGACGAAGTCACCGTTGGCGGCGGCGATGATGGCGTAGAAGCCGGCGAACAGGCCGGCAGTCGTGAACAGGTTCGGCAGCAGGTAGATCGCGCGCGAACGGGGCGGGGGTGAGATCGGATCCATGCCCCGAGTTTAATCGACTTGCCAGCCGACGGCGCCGGTGCTGCAATCGGCACACTTCCGAGCCGGCCGAGCCCCATGCGTCTGATGAGCTGCCTGACCCTGCTGTTGCTGACCAGTGCGCCCGCGGTGGCCGCACAGGTCTACAAATGGAAGGACGCCAATGGGGTGACCCAGTACAGCGCGACCCCGCCGCCCGCGCGGCCCTACGAAACCCGGCCGCTGACCCGCGATCCCGTCGAGGGCGCAACGGCGGCGCCGGCGACCCGCACCGTACCGGCCGAGCCGCCGCAGTGCACGACCGCGCGGCAGAACCTGACCGCGCTGCAGGGCAGCGGGGCCGTGATGCAGGACCTGGATGGCGACGGCATCGCCGAAACGGAGCTGGGCAGCGCACAGCGCGACAACCAGCGCGCCCTGGCCGAGGCGGCAATCAAGGCCTGGTGCACCGTGCCGGGCTGAGCCGGCACCGGCCGCTGCGCCCCATGAAGGCCGCCAGGCTGGCAGAATAGCGGCTCTCTGCCTGACCGAATGCCGCCATGCGCCTGTCCAAGTTCCATCTGCACACCACCAAGGAAACCCCCAGCGATGCCGAGCTGACCAGCCACCGGCTGATGCTGCGCGCGGGCATGATCCGCAAGCTGGCCTCGGGGCTGTACACCTGGTCGCCGCTGGGCCTGCGCGTGCTGCGCAAGGTCGAGCGCATCGTGCGGGAGGAAATGGATGCCGCCGGCGCGGTGGAGCTGCAGATTCCGACCATCCAGCCGCGCGAGCTGTGGGACGCCACCGGCCGCTGGGAGAAGTTCGGCGGCCAGCTGCTGAAGATCAAGGACCGCAAGGAGCAGGAGTTCTGCTACAGCCCGACCGCCGAAGAAGCCGTCACCGAGTTCGCGCGTCAGGAGCTTTCCAGCTACAAGCAGCTGCCGGTCAATTTCTATCAGGTACAGACCAAGTTCCGCGATGAGATCCGCCCGCGCTTCGGCGTGATGCGCGCCCGCGAGTTCCTGATGAAGGACGCCTACTCCTTCCACCTGCACGACGCCGACCTGGTGCGCGAGTACGAGAACATGAAGGCGGCCTACAACCGCATCTTCACCCGTCTGGGGCTGGAGTTCCGCATGGTGCAGGCCGACTCGGGCGCCATCGGCGGCGATGCCTCGCAGGAGTTCCACGTGATCGCCGATTCCGGCGAGGACGCGCTGGTGTTCTCCACCGGCTCGGACTACGCCGCCAACATGGAGGCGGCGATCGCCGCCGACCCGGCCCCGCGCCCCGCCGCCGCCGAAGCCATGCGCAGGGTCGAGACCCCGACCCAGAAAACCTGTGCCGACGTGGCCGCCCTGCTCGGTATTCCGCTCCAGCGCACGGTCAAGTCGGTGGCCCTGATGACCGACGAAGGCTTCGTGCTGGCACTGGTGCGTGGCGACCATGAGGTCAACGAGATCAAGCTGGCCAAGGTGCCTGGCCTGGCCGAGCACCGTCTGGCCAGCGAGGCGGAAATCGCCGATTACCTGGGGTGCGCGCCCGGTTTCCTCGGCCCGGTCGCGCCGGCCCGGGTGGTGCGCGTGGTGGCCGACCGCGAGGTGGCCGCGATGGCCGACTTCGTGGTGGGCGCCAACGAAGCCGGTTTCCACCTTGCCGGTGTCAACTGGGGTCGCGATGTGGCCGAACCCGAAGTGGCCGACCTGCGCAACGTGCTCGAGGGCGACCGCGCCCACGACGGCGGTGAACTGAAGATTGCCCGCGGCATTGAAGTGGGCCACGTGTTCCAGCTGGGTCGCACCTATGCGGCCGCGCTCAATGCCACCGTTCTGGACGAGAACGGCAAGGCCGCCGTCATGAGCATGGGCTGCTATGGCATCGGTATTTCGCGCATTGTCGCGGCGGCCATCGAACAGAACCACGACGAGGCCGGCATCATCTGGCCCGATGCGATGGCCCCGTGGCAGGTGGTGGTCTGCGTCATCAACCCGAAGGGCGACGAAGCAGTGAACGCCGCGGCCGCCGAGCTGCTGGACACCCTGCGTGCGGGTGGTCTGGATGCGGCACTGGACGATCGCGGCCTGCGTCCGGGCGCGATGTTCGCCGACATGGAACTGATCGGCGTACCGCACCGGGTGGTGGTATCCGAACGCGGCCTGACTGCCGGAACGTTCGAATACCGCGCACGTACGGCCAGCGAGGCCGAAAGCCTCGATCGCGACACACTGCTGCGCAAGCTGCTGGGTTGAACAGAATCAGGCCGGGGAAACCCGGCCTGATTCGTTCTCGCCGCCTTCACGAAAACAGATGATGTTTGTGCTTGGAGATAATGCGCATTATCCTCCCTGCAGCGCCAAGGATTGGGCGTCCCCGTCCAACATTATCTGGAGCATTGAATGAGCATTGATCTGTCCACGCTGTCTGCCCGTGAACTCGGCGCGCTGATCCGCAACGCCAAGAAGCAGCAGACCATCGTTGCCAAGCGCCGCCCGCTGGCCAAGGTCCGCGCCCAGCTGATGAAGCTGATCAAGGCCGAAGGCTACAGCGTGGAGGAAGTATTCGGCGCCGCCCCGGCACCGCGTGCGCGCAAGGCAGCCAAGGCCCCGTCGAAGACCGCCGGCCGCAAGCTGGGCAAGGTGGCACCGAAGTACCGCAACCCGGCCAACCCGAAGGAAACCTGGAGTGGTCGTGGCAAGCAGCCGCGCTGGCTGGCGGAACTGACCTCCAAGGGCAAGAAGGTCGAGGATTACCTGATCAAGAAGGCCTGATCCTTTCGTCCTTCAGAAACGCCGGCCTTGCGCCGGCGTTTTTCTTTTACGCGGTTGACCAGAGCGCAGGCAGAGGGTCGATCACGAGCGCCCCCTTACGACGGCAGATTCAGGATCAACAGCGTGACGACCAACGGTCGTCACCTACCAGGTTCAAGACACACAGCAGGCGCACGCAGCCGCCGCTCCGGCCGTCGATGGGAACATGTCAACGGTGGGCCGGGGTGGGTTTTCGGGGGTGTCGAGCGCCATGGATGGCGCGAAACAAGGCACGCAGGACGCAGTTTTTGCCGTCCCCCGCAAACCCACCCCCGCCCGCCCCCCGCATGACAAGCCAGCAGCCGACGCTGTTGCTGTTGCTGTTTCTGTTGCTGTTGCTGCGGCGGTAAAGCTCCACCACTATCGACAGCCCGTTCCCCGATGCACACACCAGCCTGGCGCTGCCCTTGCCCTCACAACGTCTTCCGGGCCGGTACCAGCAGGTTGCCGAACAGCAGCCCGGCCACCAGCGCCATTACCACGTTCAATACGGTCAACAGCACCGTCTGGCCGGCCGCCATGTCCTGCTGCTGCACCAGGGTCAACACCCCGCGCAGACTGGTACTGCCCGGCACCAGCATGATGATGCCGGGCAGGCGGATGATCGCCCCCGGGCGCTGCACGATGCGGCCAAACAGATTGCCGGCCGCCGTCAACAGCATCGCCGACAGAAACACACCGGCCGGCATGCCCCAGGCCAGCCCACCGAATTTGGAAATCGCATAACCGGCCACCGAGGCCGCGATGACCCAGGGAATGTCACGCCGGCTGGCCTTGAACAGCATCGCAAAGGCGAAGGCTGCAAGCAGCAGTGCCCCCCACTCCACCCAGCCGGCCTGCGGCCGTGAGGCCCGCACCATCGGCTCCAGCCCGAAAATACCGGCCAGGGTCACCGCAATCACCGCGCCCACGGTGAGCTTCATGATCGTGGTCAGCGCACCGGCCAGCCGCGCCGTGCCCGACACCCAGTGCTGGCTGGCCAGTTCATTGACCGCGTTGGTCAGCGACATACCTGGCAGCAGCACCACCAGCGAGGCGATGATGACCGTATTGAGGTTCAACGGCGCCACCAGGCTGGCCACCAGCACGGCCACCAGACCCGCCAGCAGGGCCGCCAATGCCTCGGCCGCCTCACGGGTTGCCGCGCGCCGGTTGGTGAACATGCCCAGCACGCCGATCAGCAGGCCGATGACACCGGCCGTGGCGATATCCACCCACGGCAGCTTCCACAGCCCGGCCACGCCGGCCGCGCCGAGACTGAAGGACAGGATGGTGCGCACCTGGCCGGCGCGGCCCGGATCGCGGTCAAGCTGGCGCAGCGCGGTGTGCCCCTGGGCAATGCTCAACCGGCCATTGGCCACCTCTTCGGTGATCTGGTCGGCCACGCTGAGCTTGTGCAGGTCGTTCTCACCCGGCGCCAGCCGGATCACGCGGGTGATGTCGCTCGAGCCGATGGCCTGGGTCGGGTCGCTGAAACTCAGGATCAGCCCGGTCGGATTCGACCACGGCTCACAATCCAGATCCAGCCGTTGTGCCAGGGCCACCACGGCGGCCTCCAACCGCTGCGCGGTCGTCCCATAGCCATGCAGGCGGCCGGCGATCTCGCAGACAAACGCCACCCGTTGCGCATAGGTGGCCTGGGGCGAGGTGATGGGAGTGGCGTCGCTGGACATGCCCGCTAGTATCACCCAGTGCAGGCCCGGGCAGTACGGTCCCGGCGATAGATTCAGACTGGACTTACCGCTGCATGCGACATGCACACGCTATGCTGCATCATTGATGCCGACCATGACCCCAACCAACGCTCCCCAGTTGCAGCCCGCCCCGGACAACCCCGGCTGGATCGTGCTGTCCGGCAGCTGGACGCTGCGCACGGCCCTGCAGTCCGCCGAGACGCTGGGCGCCATGCCCAAGCCGTTGCAGGGCATCGATGCGACCGGCATCGACCAGCTGGACTCGGCCGGTGTGCTGCAGATCCTGCGCGTGGCGCATCAGGCCGATCTGGCTGAGGACGCGCTGCAGTTCCGCAGCGATCACCAGGCGCTGGTGAGCACCATCGAGGAAGTAGCCGACGACCGCCCCAAGGGAAAGCGCGATTTCGGCGTGCTGGCCGCATTGGAACGCCTGGGTGCCAGCGTGCATGCCACCGCGCGCAACATCGTGGCCCTGTGCAGCTTCCTCGGCGAGAACCTGGCCAAGGGCCTGCGTCTGGTGAAGCAGCCGCGTCGGTTCCGACTGACTGCCACCGTGCACCAGATGGAACAGGTCGGCCTGGACGCCGTACCGCTGGTGGCCCTGCTGTCCTATCTGGTGGGTGCCGTCATCGCCTTCCTCGGCTCGACGATCCTGCGCGACTTCGGTGCGGAGATCTACGTGGTGGAGCTGGTGAACATCGCCTTCCTGCGCGAGTTCGCCGTGCTGCTGACCGCCATCGTGCTGGCCGGTCGCACGGCCAGTGCGTTCACCGCGCAGATCGGTGCGATGAAGGCGCGCGAGGAAATCGACGCCATGCGCACGCTCGGTCTGGACCCCATCGACCTGCTGGTGCTGCCACGGGTGATCGCCCTGCTGATCACCCTGCCCTTGCTGACCTTCATCGCCATGGCGGCCGGTCTGGCCGGCGGCATCACGGTGGGCGCGTTCGATCTGGATATTCCGCCGCAGATGTATATCGCGCGCATGCACGAAACCATGGAAGTGCGCCATCTGCTGGTCGGCCTGGCCAAGGCACCGGTGTTCGCGCTGGTCATCGGCCTGATCGGCTGCCTGGAAGGCCTGAAGGTCGAAGGCACCGCGCAGTCGGTCGGTGAGCGCACCACCTCCAGCGTGGTGCAGACCATTTCGCTGGTGATCATCCTCGACGCGTTCGCCGCGTTGTGGTTCATGCACATGGGCTGGTGAGCATGCGCGATATCCAAACCCCTGCCGACGACGTCGACACGCAGCCGATGGCCATCCGCGTGCGCGGACTGATCAACCGGTTCGGCAGCCAGACCGTGCATGACGAGCTTGACCTGGACGTACGTCGCGGGGAAATCCTTGGCGTGGTCGGCGGATCGGGTACCGGCAAGTCGGTGCTGATGCGCTCCATCCTCGGGCTGCGCACGCCCGATGCCGGGCAGATCGAGGTACTCGGCCGCAACGCCCGCGATGGCGACGAGGAAAGCCGTCTGCACATCGAGCGCAACACCGGCGTGCTGTTCCAGGACGGCGCCCTGTTTTCTTCGCTGACCGTGGGCGAGAACGTGCAGGTGCCGCTGAAGGAACACCACAGCGAACTGCCCGAGCGCTGGCATTACGAACTGGCCCTGTTGAAGGTGAAGCTGGCCGGCCTGCCAGCCGATGCGATCAACAAGCTGCCCTCCCAGCTCTCCGGCGGCATGCGCAAGCGCGCCGGGCTGGCACGGGCGCTGGCCCTGGACCCGCCGCTGCTGTTCCTGGACGAGCCCACTGCGGGTCTGGATCCCATCGGCGCGGCCGCCTTCGACCGCCTGATCAAGACCCTGCAGGAAGCGCTGGGACTGACCGTGTTCCTGATCACCCACGACCTGGACACGCTGTATTCGATCTGCGACCGCGTGGCGGTGCTGGCCGACCGCAAGGTCATCGCCAACGCCCCGCTGGCCGAGCTGGAAAAGCTGGACCATCCCTGGATCCAGGAATACTTCCACGGACCACGCGCACGTGCTGCGCGCGGCGAACCGACCGAGAGTGCATGACGCATGGAAACCAAAGCCAACTACGTGCTGATCGGCGCGTTCACCCTGATCACCGGCCTGGCCCTGCTGGCCTTCGGCCTGTGGGCAGCCAAATACTCCTCCGACCGCACCTGGCAGGAGTACCGCGTGGTCTTCCGCGAAGCCGTCACCGGCCTGTCGGTCGGCAGCCCGGTGCAGTACAACGGCATCGCGGTCGGCTCGATCACCGAGCTCAGCCTGGTACCCGATGACCCGCGCCAGGTGGTCGCGCGCATCCGCCTCAACTCCACCACCCCGGTGAAGACCGATACCCGCGCCAAGCTCGCGATCACCAGCCTGACCGGCCCCTCGATCATCCAGCTCAGCGGTGGCACGCCGCAGTCGCCCGCGTTGACCTCGGTCAACAAGGACGTTGCGCCGATCATTCCGACCACGCCGTCGGCGCTGCAGAACATCACCGATGTGGCCAACCGCATCGTCGAGCGCATGGACCAGATCCTCAGCGACCGCAACGTGGCCTCCATCAACGCCACCCTGGCGAACCTGGAGACCATCAGCGGCGGCCTGGCCGACCGCGACCAGGGCACCCAGGCGCTGCTGCTCAGCGCGCGTGATGCCGCACGCAGCCTGGACACCACGCTCAAGACCACCAACGGCACCATCCAGCGCCTGGACCAGAACCTGGTGCAGCAGCTGCCGGGCATCCTGGACAAGCTGGACACCACCCTGACCAAGCTGGACTCGGCCGCCGGCAACGCCGACTCGATCCTTGGCGAGAACCGCGCGGCGATCAACAGCTTCGCCAGCGACGGCCTCGGCCAGCTGGGGCCGACCTTGAATGAACTGCGTGGCCTGATCCGCGACCTGCGCCGGGTCAGTGACCGCCTGGAAAACAACCCCGCGCGCTACCTGCTCGGCCGCGACGCACCGAAGGAGTTCGAACCCGAATGAAGATGATCCTTCCCCGCCTGCTGGTGCCCGCCGTCATGCTGGCTGCCTTGACCGGATGTTCGGTGCTGTCCGGCAGCAGCCGCGACCCGGTGACCATCTACGCACCGTCGGTGCAGATCAAGGCCGATCCCAGCTGGCCGCAGGCGGACTACCAGCTGGTGATCGCCAAGCCCAGCGCAGCCCGCATGGTCGACAGCCCGCGCATCAACGTGCGGCCGACGCCCTCGGAACTGGAGGTCTACAAGGGCGCCACCTGGGCCCAGCCGGCCACCGATATGGTCGAAGAAACCGTGCTGCGCGGTTTCGAGGATTCCGGCCGCATCCAGGGTGTCGCCCGGTCGGCCACCGGCATCCGCGCCGACTACAAACTGGCGCTGGATGTACGCCGCTTCGAGGCCGACTATGCGGGCCAGACCACGCCGACGGGGATCATCGAGATCAACGCCAAGCTGGTGCATGTGGTGGACCAGCGCGTGGTCAGCGACCGCACCTTCCGCCAGTCCGTGCCGGTAGGCAGCACCGCCGTGCCGGCGGTTGCCGCCGCGCTGGAGCGCAGCCTGGCGCAGGCCACCACCGAAATCGTCGGCTGGACCCTGATCAACGCCCGCAACGACCGCCAGACCCCGTAAGCGCGGCAAACCCGGCCTGCTCTCGTAGCGCCGGACTCTGCTTTCGTAGCGCCGGGCTCTGCCCGGCGAGCGCGAAGCGCGGCTCTTCCTCCACCGCGCACACCAACCCACCTCCCCATCCTCACCCGATGATGTGACGGAAGGTCAGGTTGATACGCTCACCCACGGCCTTGGCGGTCTTGGGCAGCGCGTGCTGGCACAGCTGCTGGGTCGCGCCAGCCATGACCAGCAGATCGCCATGCTGCAGCAGGTATTCCTGCTTCACCGCCGGTGCAGCGCGCTGGCGCAGCACGAAGCGGCGCGCGTCGCCCACACTGAGCGAGGCAATCACCGGTGCCGGGCCCAGTTCGGGCTCGTCATCACTGTGCCAGCCCATGCCATCGGCGCCGTTGCGGTAGCGGTTGAGCAGCACACTGTTGAACGGCACGTGCAGCGCGTCCTGCAGCCGGTCACGCAGCGGCAGCAGGGCAGGCAGCCACGGTGCCGCCTCGAAGGTCGCACCCGAATAGCGATAGCGCGCCTGTGGGTCGCCCATCCAGCAGCTCAGCCGAGGCGAGTCGACCCAGCGCCCGAACATGCGGATGCGATGGACCTGCCAGGGCACCTGCTGCAGCAGCTGCTGGTGCAGCGCCGTGGCCTGCTCGGCCGAAAGCCAGCCGGGCAGATGACGGACGTCGGCGCCGGCCAGTGGAGGTGACGGGAAAACAGACATGCACAAGGACTCCTGGACAGACTGGACGGATGACCTGCATTTGCCGGAGGCTGGAACACGCAGGACAATGCGCTGATGGCCTGCCCTGCTTCTTTCCCGCGCGACCTCGTCGCCCGCCCCTTGCCCTCCTCCGCGACACGTCACAGGAGAACAGCATCGTGAGCCTGCGACGTTACCTGCAAGCGGCCCAGCGCTCAATCCGCCGTCACGGCGGCGGCCTGCGTGGCCTGGCCTCGGTGCTGAAACGCGCGCTGGCCGTGCTCTCGGCACTGGGCGTACGCGGTCTGGTGCAACGCCTGCGCAGTGCCAGCACACCCCGCCGGCACGTGCCGCTCCCTGCGCATGCGGTCCCGCTGCCCGCGCCGGTTCCGGTGGCCGACATCACACTGAAGGTCGGCGTGATGGCCCACGTGTTCTATGCCGATCTCATCGACGAGTTTGCCGAGGCTCTGGCCGCCATGCCGGTGCCCTACACCCTGCTGGTTTCGGTCGTTGATGAGCACACCGCACAGCTCGCGCGCGATCGTTTTGCCGCGCTGCCCAACCTGCAGGCACTTCGCATCCTGCAGGTGCCCAACCGTGGCCGCGACATCGCCCCGCTGCTGGTGGGCTTCGCTGACGAGGTCAGGGCACTGGATGTCGTCGCCCACATCCATACCAAGAAGTCGCTCTACACCGGCAGTGGGCAGGATCCCTGGCGGCGCTACCTGCTTGACTCCCTGTTCGGTGACAGCGACCGGCTGGCCTGGCTGCTGGGCACCCTGCAGGCCGCCCCGACGCTGGGCATGATCCATCCCGAGACCTACGAGGCGCTGCCGGCCTGGTCCCACACTTGGCTGGGCAATGCGGCAGCGGCTGACGCACTCGCGGCCAGGATGGGCCTGGTGCTGGAGCAGGGCCGTTATTTCGACTATCCCGCAGGCTCGATGTTCTGGGCGCGTGTCGATGCGATCCGCCCCTTGTTCGACCTCGAACTGACGCTGGACGACTTCCCCGAGGAGCGCGGCCAGACCGACGCCACGGTGCAGCATGCAATTGAGCGGCTGCTGGGCCCGGTGGTGCAGCATCGTGGCTACCGGCTGGGCGTCCTCGCCGCCGATGGCAGCCGTGAGATGGCTGCCGAAGGCGAGCGCAACGTGGCTGCCGCACTGCACGCACCGCTGGCGGCACAGTTGCAGATGGCGGCTCTCCAGGCCGAGCTGGTGACTGTGGATGTGTTCGATACGCTGGTTACACGCCCCTTTCTGAGCCCCCAGGGCGCGCGCTCGTTCCTCGCCCATCGTGTAGCGGCGACATATCCGCAGCTCGATTTCATCGCATTGCGGGATGACGCCGAGAGTGCAGCGCGGCAACGGGCGCAGCGCGACCCTGCGCTGCCGGAGATCTATCAGGAGCTGGCGCGACAGGCCGGGTTGGACGAAACAGTGGCTGCAGAGCTGATGGCGTTGGAGCTGAACGTCGAACGCGCGTTGCTGCGCCCACGCCAGACCGTACTTGATGCGCTGCCGCTGCTGCACGGACGCCGCGTCGCCGCGTTGTCGGACATGTACTTGCCCGCTCCACAACTGCGGCAGGTCCTGCCCCCCTCGGTCTGGTCACAGTGCGACACCTGGTGGATTTCCTGCGAGACCGGCCTGCGCAAGGACAATCCAGAAAGCTGGGCCCAGTGGAGCGCACGGCATGGGGTTGCCACGGCGCAGTGGCTGCATGTGGGCGACAACGAGCTGTCCGACATCCAGCTGCCGCAGCGCGCGGGCCTTATCAATCCGGTGCATGTGCTGCGCCCGGCTGCCGTACTCGATCTTGTGCCGGGGCTGCGTGGTCTGGCCGCGCCGCACGGCAGCCAGGCATCATGGCCGGAACAGCTCTGGCGAGGCCTGCTGGCCAACCGCTTTGCCGCCATTGCCGACAGCGCGCCGCAGCGCCTGCTGCCGCGTCCGCTGCTGGACGCTGCAGATGCCGGCTACCTGGTCCTTGGACCATTGCTGCTCGATTTCCTGTTGGCTACGGTCAACGTCGCGCTCGCTCGGCAGCATCCATCGCTGCTCATGCTGGCCCGCGAAGGCTACCTGCTGGAAAAGGCATGGCGGGTGCTGGCACAAGTGCATCCGGGCATGCAGGCGGTGCAAGCGCATTATTTCCTTGCCTCGCGACGGTCGACGGCACTGCCGGCACTGGCTGCGGACGGCGACCTGACGCGCGTGCTGTCATCGCCCTTCAACGGCACCCTGGGTGCCCTGCTCCAGGCGCGACTGGGCGAGCAGGTCTGCGCGATCGTGGCCGGCACCGACGGCAGCCTGCTGGAGCGGAACGTGTTCCTGCCGGAGATGGCCGAAGAGGTCGTGCAATGGCTGCAGCCCGCGCGGCCAGCCATCATGGCGCTCGCCAGTGCAGCGCGTCACGACTGGCAGCAGGTGTGGACCGAGGTCACCGGTGACCAGCCCGCGATGGTGATCGATCTCGGCTACGCAGGCACCATCCAGTGCAACCTCGCACGCATCAGCGAGCGCCAGGTGGGCGGCATGTACCTGGCACTGCGCGCCGGCGCCCAACAGGTCGCCCCGTTCGGCTGGGCCGAAGCGCGCTACTTCGACGGCCGCAACCAGGCCGGCGAGGATTCGCCGATCCTGCAGCACGACCTGCTGCTGGAAGCACTGCTGACTGCGCCTGACGGGCAGTTCAACGGCTACGCCCGCGATGCTGCAGGCAAGCTGCAGCCGGTGTTCAACCCCCACACGCTCGACACGGCGGGACTCGCCGTCCTCGACGAGGTACACGGCGGCGCCCTGACCTTCCTGGAAGATGTCTGCGCGGCGGTAGGCGGCGATGTGGCGGCGATCGAACTCGACCCGAAGGCGGTTCTGCTGCCACTGCAGCTGCTGGCCGAAGGTCCGTGGCAGGCAGGCAGCTGGTTGGATGCCCTGGCCACTGAAGACGACTTCAGCGGCCGTGGGCGGGTGCAGGCACGGCCGGCCTAGTGCCGGCGGAACGCCACACCGGTCTTCTGTTCCAGCTCGGCATCCTCGACCCCCGGCGCAGCCTCCACCAGCACCAGACCCTGATCGGTGACATCGAACACGGCAAGGTCGGTGATGATGCGGTCGACCACGCCCACGCCGGTCAGCGGCAGGGTGCATGCCGGCAGGATCTTGTGCTCACCGCCCTTGGCGGTGTGTTCCATCAGCACCACCACGCGCTGCACGCCGGCCACCAGGTCCATCGCGCCGCCCATGCCCTTGACCATCTTGCCCGGCACCATCCAGTTGGCCAGATCGCCCTTGTCGGTGACCTGCATCGCGCCGAGGATCGCCAGGTTCACGTGGCCGCCGCGGATCATCGCGAAGCTGTCGTGGCTGCCGAAATAACTGGCACCCGCGCGCGCAGTGACCGTCTGCTTGCCGGCATTGATCAGGTCGGCGTCGATTTCGGCTTCGGTCGGGAATGGGCCGATACCCAGCAGGCCGTTCTCCGACTGCAGCCAGACATCCACCCCATCGGGAATATGGTTGGCCACCAGGGTCGGCAGGCCGATACCGAGGTTGACGTAGGCACCATCGGTCAGCTCGCGCGCCGCGCGCGCGGCCATCTCATCACGGGTCCACGCCATGTCAGTTGCCCTCCGCACGCACGGTGCGCTGCTCGATGCGTTTTTCAGGAGTCGGGTTGTGCACGATGCGGTGCACATAGATACCCGGCAGATGCACGTGGTCCGGGTCGATGCTGCCGGTCGGCACTACTTCCTCGACCTCGGCGATGCACACCCGGCCGGCCATCGCACAGGCAGGATTGAAGTTGCGTGCGGTTTTGCGGAACACCAGGTTGCCTGCCTCGTCGGCTTTCCACGCCTTGACCAGGGCAACGTCGGCGCGCAGTGCGGTTTCCATCACGTAGTGCTTGCCATCGAACTCACGCGTCTCCTTGCCCTCTGCCACCACCGTGCCATAGCCGGTAGCGGTGAAGAAGGCCGGAATGCCAGCGCCACCGGCGCGCAGACGCTCGGCCAGCGTGCCCTGGGGGTTGAACTCCAGCTCCAGCTCACCGGCCAGATACTGTCGCTCGAACTCCTTGTTCTCGCCCACATAGGACGAAATCATCCGGCGGATCTGCCGTGTGGTCAGCAGTTGACCCAGCCCGAAGCCGTCGACACCGGCATTGTTTGAGATCACCGTCAGCCCGGACACACCGCTGTCGCGCAGTGCGGCAATCAGCGCCTCCGGGATGCCGCACAGTCCGAAGCCACCGACTGCCAGGGTCTGGCCGTCGGCAACGACCCCCTGCAGCGCCTGCTCGGCACTGTCGAATCGCTTGTTGCCTGCTTTGCCTTGCGCCATTGCACTTTTCCCACCCAAAGGATCAGCCGATTCTAGCGCCCTGCCGCTTCAGCGCAGATTGCAGCGCAGCATTTCCCACATAGGTAGGATGGCAGACGAGCTCGGCCTGTGACCGCGCACACCCCAGCGTGAGACAAGCAGACAGCCATGGGCGACGTGTTCTACAACGACAATGACCTGCTGCGGTGGTTCAACGCGGCAACCCTGGAACGTGCCCGACGGATGCTGGACGATGTGGAAGAACTGGCGCTGGAGGGCGAGCACCTCAGCGGCCGGGTACGCGGTCGCGGCAGGCACCCGTTCCATCTCAGCGTGGACCTCGGCGCCAGTACCCGGAGCCGGCGCAACCGACTGCATGCGCAGTGCTCGTGTGCATTGCCCAATGCCTGCGAGCACCTGGCTGCTGCGCTGATCCAGGCAAAGGTGCTCGCGTTCGACCGACCCGCGCAGGACGTCCAGCCTGCCTCGCCGCCTGCCTCGGCCGCAGCGCGCCCGGACATCCTCGATGTCCTGTCGCAGTGGCATGCCGGGCGCGCCGTGCGGCCTGCTGCCAGCGCGCCGGGGCCTGGCCGCGATGTTGCCTTCCGGCTCTCGGCGGCAGCTCACCGCCTCGGCATCGAGGTATTGAACACCCGCCTCCGGGAGGACGGCCGCGAAGTGCTGGACAAGAAACTGCCGCTGTCGCCGTCGCTGTTTCTTGAGCCGCCCCCGTACATGTCGCCGCAGGACATCGGCCTGCTGTGCCAGCTGTGGCTGCTGCAGCAGGTCCCCGAGCGGGCGCCGCAGGTTCGCCTGCGCGTGCTGCTGCAGCAGATCGTGGACAGCGGCAAGGGCTGGGTGGCCGGCGGCCCACACCCGGTGCGCGCACGGCAGGGTCTACCCCGGCCTGCGGAGCTGCGCTGGACGTCCGGGCAGAGCGGCGAGGCAACGATGCTTGCCCCCGCGCTGCACATCGAGGAAGGGCTGCACGGCATCGTGTTCGACGATGCTGCCTGTTACCTCGATCCGCTGACCGGTGAGGTCGGTGACCTCCAGCTGCCGGTCGACATCGAGCAGGCCGTGGCCTTCCTCGACATGCCTACCCTGCTGCCCGGCGAGCAGACACTTGCCGCGCAGGTCCTGAGCCTGGCCGCGCCCGCGCTGCCGCGCCCGCCCGTTTCCGAGCCGGACATCAAGCTCATCATCGCCCGGACCATGCGCCCGCGGCTGCTGCTTGGCACCCACGACCACCGCCCGCCGTGGCGGGGGGCTGGCGTGCACCGACTGGACCTGGCGACGGTGAGCTTCGACTACGACGGCCATGTCGCACACGCAGGCGATCCGTCGGTGTTCGTCCACGACGCCGAGGGCGAACTGGCCATGCTGCAGCGGGATCCGGTCGCTGAAGCACAGCGGCTGGAGGAACTGCGCACGGTGGGCCTGCAGCCGATGCCGACCGCGCCGGCCGATCTGCCCGAATCGGTGACGGCGTTCCACCTGACCACCTACGACTGGCGCGCCTTCATCCTGGAACGGGTCCCAGCCCTGCAGGCGCTGGGCTGGGAAGTCACGGCCGATGACAGCTTCCGCCATCAGATCGCACGCGTCGAACGTTTCAGCTGGGACGTGGAAGCTGATACCGACGATCCCAACTGGCTCACTGTCGGCCTGGACATCGAAGTCTCGGGGCACCGCGTTGCACTGGCGCCCCTGCTGCAGCAGCTGCTAATCGACGACGCGCGGTGGAGCGCGGGGTCGCTGGACACCATCGAGGACAAGGAAGTCCTGCTGCTGCGTACCGGAGAACATGGCCAGCTCGCCCTCGAAGCCGGCCGTGTGAAGCCGCTGGTCCGGCTGCTGGGCGATCTGTTTGCCGAAGGCAGCGGCATGCTCAGAATCGCAGCGCACGATCGCGGTCGCCTGAGCGCGCTGCAGGACGTGGCAGGCCTGCGCACCGACGGCAACGCGGCCACGCGTGCGCTGGCCAGGCGACTGCGGCAGGCGCCTGCACCAGCACCGGTGAAGGCGCCGGCAGGACTGCAGGCCACGCTGCGCCCTTATCAGCTGGAGGGACTGGCATGGCTGCAGTACCTTCGGCAGCAGGACCTGGGTGGGGTGCTCGCCGACGACATGGGCCTGGGCAAGACCTTGCAGACGCTCAGCCATATCCTGCTGGAGAAGGAAAGCGGAAGGCTGCAGACGCCCGCGCTGGTAGTGGCTCCGACCTCGCTGCTGCACAACTGGCAGAGCGAAGCAGCCCGCTTTACGCCGTCGCTTCGCGTATTGGTCCTGCACGGGCCGGACCGCGCCGACCGCTTCGGACAGATCGCAGAGCACGACCTGGTGCTGACCACCTATCCGCTGGTCTGGCGCGACGAGGCGGCGTTGCAGACCTGCAGTTACCACCTGCTGATCCTGGACGAAGCGCAGCAGGTCAAAAATCCAAAGGCCCGCGCCGCAGTCGCGCTGCGCAGCCTGCGCAGCAACCATCGGCTGTGTCTCACCGGCACGCCGCTGGAGAACCATCTGGGCGAACTGTGGGCGCAGTTTGATTTCCTGTTGCCGGACCTGCTGGGCAGCGAAAAGAGTTTCAACAAGCACTGGCGCCACCCGATCGAGCGCAACGCTGACCAGCAACGGGCCACACTGCTGTCGCAGCGCACCCGCCCGTTCCTGCTGCGTCGGCGCAAGGACCAGGTGGCGCGCGAGCTGCCGCCCAAAACGATCATCACCCGCAGCATTCCGCTGGAAGGCAGCCAGCGCGACCTCTATGAAACCGTGCGTGCGTCGATGGCTACCCAGGTCCAGGAAGCCATCGCAAGCCGGGGCGTGGCGCAGAGCCATATCGTCGTGCTGGATGCGCTGCTGAAGCTGCGCCAGGTCTGCTGCGACCCGCGCCTGCTGCCGGGCACCAACGCCACCGCGCGCCCCGCCTCGGCAAAGCTTGAGGCACTGCTGCAGATGCTGCCCGAGCTGGTGGCCGAGGGCCGCCGCATTCTGGTCTTCTCGCAGTTCACCAGCATGCTGGAGCTCATCGGTGCGGCCTTGGACGCAGCCGACCTGCCCTACGTGACGCTGACCGGCCAGACCCGGGACAGGCAGGTGCCGATCCAGCGCTTCGTCGAGGGCGAGGTGCCGGTGTTCCTGATCAGCCTGAAGGCGGGCGGCGTCGGCCTCAACCTCACCGCGGCCGACACCGTGATCCACTTCGACCCGTGGTGGAACCCGGCTGCCGAGAACCAGGCCAGCGACCGCGCACACCGCATCGGGCAGGACAAGCCGGTGTTCATCTACCGGCTCATTGCCGCGGGCAGCATCGAAGAACGCATTGACGAGCTGCAGCAGCGCAAGGCCGCGTTGGCTGATTCGATTCTGGAGGGAACCGATGCCTCCGCGCCCCGGTTTACCGATGCCGACGTCGAGGCGCTGCTCGCGCCGCTGCCAGACGCCTCTGGAAAGACCAGGCGACGCCCAAAGCGGTCCAAGGACTGATCTTCGCCACGCACTCGCCTCGCGTCGCGGCATGGAAACGATTCCCACACACGCATGCGATTAGACTAGTGAGCTGACATCCATAAGGATACGAGTCGCATGCCCCTGCCCGCTTTCAAAGCCTATGACATCCGCGGCCGCGTGCCGGAAGAACTCAATGAAGAGCTGGCCCGCCGCATTGGCGTGGCGCTGTCGGCGCAGCTGGCGCCCGGCCCGGTAGTGCTGGGCCACGACGTTCGCCTGACCAGCCCGGCGCTGCAGGAAGCGCTGGCCGTTGGCCTGCGCGGCGAGGGTCGCGAGGTCATCGACATTGGTGAGTGCGGTACCGAAGAGGTCTACTTCCAGACCGATCACCTCGGCGCCGCGGGTGGCGTGATGGTCACGGCCAGCCACAACCCGATGGATTACAACGGAATGAAGCTGGTCAAGGAGCAGGCCCGTCCGATCAGTTCGGATACCGGCCTGTTCGCGATCTCCGACGCGGTTGCGGCCGACAACGCAGCCGCCAGGCCGGCCATCGGTGGCCAGACCGCACAGCACGACAAGAGCGCCTACATCGCGCATCTGCTGTCCTATGTGGACGTGGCCAAGCTCAAGCCGCTGAAGCTGGTGGTCAACGCCGGCAACGGCGGCGCTGGCGCCATCATCGACCTGCTGGCCCCGCATCTGCCGCTGGAGTTCATCCGCGTGCACCACGAGCCGGACGGCAACTTCCCCAACGGCATTCCCAACCCGCTGCTGCCCGAGAACCGCCAGGCCACCACCGATGCGGTGCTCGCCCACGGTGCGGACTTCGGCATCGCCTGGGACGGTGACTTCGACCGCTGCTTCTTCTTCGACCACACCGGCCGCTTCATCGAGGGCTATTACCTGGTGGGCCTGCTGGCCAAGGCGATCCTGGCCCGCAATCCGGGCGGCAAGGTCGTGCACGACCCGCGCCTGGTCTGGAACACCCTGGACATGGTCGAGCAGGCTGGCGGCGTGCCGGTGCTGTGCAAGAGCGGCCACGCCTTCATCAAGGAAAAGATGCGCAGCGAGGACGCCGTGTACGGCGGCGAAATGAGCGCCCACCACTACTTCCGCGAGTTTGCCTACGCCGACTCCGGGATGATCCCGTGGCTGCTGATCGCCCAGCTCGTCTCCGAGAGCGGCCGGTCGCTGGCCGATTGGGTCGAGGACCGCATGGCGGCCTTCCCCTGCAGCGGCGAGATCAACTTCAAGGTCACCGATGCCAAGCTGGCCGTGGCCCGCGTGATGGAGCACTTCGCTTCGCATGGGCCGACCCTGGACCATACCGACGGCATCAGCGCCGACTTCGGCCAGTGGCGCTTCAACCTGCGCAGCTCCAACACCGAACCGCTGCTGCGTCTGAACGTGGAAGCGCGCGGTGATGCGGCCCTGATGCAGGCGCGCACCGACGAAATTGCCGCCCTGTTGAACGCCTGACGAGTCCGCCCATGAGCAGCATCCAGCCCGTCATCCTGTCCGGTGGTTCCGGCACCCGCCTGTGGCCCCTCTCGCGCGAGGCCTATCCCAAGCAGTTTCTCGCGCTTGCGGGCGAGCAGACCATGCTGCAGGCAACCTGGAAGCGGGTGGCGCCGCTGGCGGCGCATGGGCCGCTGGTGATCGCCAATGAGGCGCATCGCTTCGTTGCGGCCGAGCAGCTGCAGCAGGTCGGCGCGGAGCCGGCCGCGATCATCCTCGAGCCGGTCGGTCGCAATACCGCACCGGCCATCGCGGTGGCGGCGCTGGAAGCGACCCGCGATGGCGCAGACGCGTTGCTGCTGGTGCTGCCCTCCGATCACGTGATCGCCGACGAAGTTGCCTTCCGCACTGCCGTCGAGCAGGCCACCGTGGCTGCGGATGCCGGCAAACTGGTCACCTTCGGCATCGTGCCGACCGGGCCGGAGACGGGCTACGGCTACATCAAGGCTGCTGAGGGTGAGGGCGCACTTCCCGTGCAGCGCTTTGTCGAAAAGCCCGACCTGGCCACCGCCACCGACTATGTGGCCAGTGGTCAGTACTACTGGAACAGCGGCATGTTCCTGTTCAAGGCCTCGCGCTACCTGCAGGAGCTGGAGCAGTTCAACCCTGTGATGCTCCAGGGCAGCCGCCAGGCCTGGCAGCAGGCGCGCCGCGATGCCGACTTCACCCGGCTGCAGAAAGACAGCTTCAGCGCCATCACCGGCGACTCGATCGATTATGCGGTGATGGAAAAGACCGCCGATGCGGTGGTGGTGCCGCTGGATGCTGGCTGGAATGACGTCGGCTCATGGACGGCCTTGCGCGACGTGCTGCAGCAGGATGCGCAGGGCAATGCCCACCAGGGCGATGTGATCGCCATCGACTGCCGCAACACCTATGCCTATGGCGAGAAGCTGGTGGCGCTGGTGGGGCTGGACGACATCGTGGTGGTGCAGACCGACGACGCCGTGCTGGTCGGACGCGCCGACCGCATGCAGGAGGTCAAGGAAGTGGTGGCCCGGCTCAAGGGGGAGTCACGCAGCGAGGCGAGTTGGCATCGCAAGGTCTACCGCCCGTGGGGCGCCTACGACTCCATCGACAACGGTGAGCGTTTCCAGGTCAAGCGCATCACGGTCAAGCCCGGCGGCACGCTCAGCCTGCAGATGCACCACCACCGTGCCGAGCACTGGATCGTGGTGAGTGGCACTGCTGAAGTCACCCGCGGCGATGAGGTGATCCTGCTCAGCGAAAACCAGAGCACCTACATTCCGCTGGGCGTGACCCATCGGCTGCGCAACCCGGGCAAGCTGCCGCTGGAACTGATCGAAGTGCAGTCCGGCAGCTACCTCGGCGAGGATGACATCGTCCGCTTTGAAGACACCTACGGTCGCAGCTGAAACGCGGGACCCCACGCGTTGTCGGGTAGAGCCGATCCATGATCGGCTGCTCTCCGCTCAGATCGCGCTGAATCCCGCGCGCCCCGCGCGTGAGCCGACCGTGGGGTCGGCTCTATATGCCGGATCAGACTGCCAGCTCGCCCATTACCCGCTTCAGGCCGTCCTGCCAAGACGGCAGGGTGATGCCGAAATCCTGCTGCAGCTTGTGGTTGTCCAGCACCGACCAGGCCGGACGCTTGGCCGGCGTGGGGTACTCGCTGCTGGCGATGGCTTCCACCTGCGGGACCTTGTCGAGCACACCGGCCGCTAACGCCTCGGCAAAGATCGCCTCGGCAAAGCCGTGCCAGCTGGTCTGGCCACTGGCAGTCAAATGCCAGGTGCCGGACAGCCGCCCGGAATGCTGCAGCGCAAGCGCAGTCACATCGGCAATCAGCGCGGCGGGCGTCGGGGTGCCAAACTGGTCGGCCACCACACGAAGCGCATCACGCTCGGCGCCCACGCGCAGCATCGTGCGCAGGAAGTTCGCGCCGTGCGAGGCATACACCCAGGCGGTACGGAAGATCAGATGACGCCCACCTGCAGCACGCACAGCGTCTTCGCCGTCGCGTTTACTGGTGCCATACACCCCCAGCGGTGCGGTCGGCTCGTCCTCGCGGTAAGGCGTGGTGCCCTGCCCGTCAAACACATAATCCGTGGAGTAATGCACGAACGGTATGTCGTGCGCCGCGCACCAGCGCGCGATCACGCCCGGCGCCACCGCATTGGCGGCGAACGCTGCCTCACGTTCCTGTTCCGCGCGGTCTACGGCCGTGTAGGCCGCAGCGTTGACCACCACTGCAGGTCGCAGGCGATCCAGCAGCGCAGCCAGACTGTCGGGCTGGTTGAAATCAGCCACTTCGCACCGGCTGCCATCAGGCAGCTGGCCGCTGCGCGTGGTGGCTACCACCTCGCCCAGCGGCGCCAGCGCGCGCAGCAGTTCCTGGCCCACCTGGCCGTTGCCGCCGAGTACCAGCACCGTCACGGCAGGTAAACCGGCAGGCGGTCTTCGGGGATGTCCTTCAGGAAAGGCGCCGCTTCGTCCTTGGCCGAGAGCTGCGTTGCGCTTACCGGCCAGTCGATGGCGATATCGGCGTCATTCCAACGGATACCCGCATCGGCCTCTTTGACGTACACGTCCGTGCAGAGGTAGTTGAACAGTGCGGTCTCGGAAAGCACGACGAAACCGTGTGCAAACCCCTCAGGTATCCAGAACTGCCGCTTGTTTTCAGCACTGAGGATCACCGCCTCCCAGCGACCGAAGGTGGGTGAACCGCGACGGATATCCACCGCCACGTCGTAGACCTCGCCCTGCAGGACCGAGATCAGTTTGCCCTGCGGACGCGGCCACTGGTAATGGATACCACGCAGGACACCCTTGCTCGAAGAGGAAATATTGCTTTGTACGAAGCTGCTGACCAGGCCCGCATCCGCGAACCGGTCGGCGTTCCATGTTTCAAAGAAAAACCCCCGGGCATCACCGAACACAGCAGGTTCGATGATGCTGCAACCGGGAAGGCTTGTCTCGATTACCTTCAAGGCACCACTCCACGCTGCAGCAGCTTGGTCAGGTACTGACCATAGCCGTTTTTGCTCAACGGTGCGGCCAGCGCTTCAAGCTGCGCCGCATCGATCCAGCCCTGCCCGTAGGCGATCTCCTCCGGGCAGCAGACCTGCAGGCCCTGCCGCGTCTGGATCGTCTCGATGAAATTCGACGCTTCCAGCAGCGACTGATGTGTGCCGGTGTCCAGCCATGCATACCCGCGGCCAAGCGGCTCCAGCTGCAGCATGCCCTCATCGAGGTAACGCTGGTTGAGATCAGTGATCTCCAGCTCGCCGCGCGGCGAGGGCTTCAGTTCAGCCGCATAGTCACTGGCCTTCCCGTCGTAGAAATACAGACCGGTGACCGCATAGTTCGAGCGCGGCTGCGTCGGCTTTTCCACCAGGCCGACCACCTTGCCCTGCGCGTCGAACTCGGCCACGCCATAGCGCTCCGGATCGTTGACCCAGTAACCGAACACGGTTGCCCCGTGCTCGCGCTGGTCGGCGCGCTTGAGTACCTCGCGCAGACCAGTGCCGTGGAAGATGTTGTCGCCCAGCACCAGGCAGCTCGGCTTGCCATCGAGGAACTCGCGGCCGATCAGATAGGCCTGGGCCAGGCCATCGGGGCTCGGCTGCACCGCGTACTGGATGTCCATGCCCCACTGCGAGCCGTCGCCCAGCAGCTGCTGGAACAACGCCTGCTCGTGCGGGGTATTGATGATCAGCACTTCACGGATGCCCGCCAGCATCAGCACGCTGAGCGGATAGTAGATCATCGGCTTGTCATACACCGGCAGCAGCTGCTTGCTGACGCCCTTGGTGATCGGATACAGCCGGGTGCCGGAGCCGCCGGCCAGGATGATGCCTTTACGCTGGGTCATGGTCAGTCGTCCTTGGGTCAGGCGGAGGTGCCGATGCGCTGCAGGCGGTAGCTGCCATCGAGCACGCCGTTCACCCATTCCTGGTTGTCCAGGTACCAGTCGACCGTGAAGCCGATGCCCTGCTCGAAGGTATATGCCGGCTCCCAGCCCAGCTCGTTCTTCAGCTTGGAGGCATCGATCGCGTAACGACGGTCATGGCCCGGGCGATCGGTCACATAGGTGATCTGGCTGCTGCGCGGCTGGCCGTCCTCGCGCGGACGGCGTGCATCGAGCAGCGCGCAGATGGCCTGCACCACTTCGATGTTCTGCTTTTCGGAATTGCCGCCCACGTTGTAGGTCTCACCGACCTTGCCCTTGGCCAGCACGGTCCGGATCGCTTCACAGTGATCGGAGACGAACAGCCAGTCACGGACCTGCTTGCCGTCGCCGTAGACCGGCAGCGGCTCACCGGCCAGCGCCTTGGCGATCACCAGCGGAATGAGCTTTTCGGGGAAGTGGTAAGGACCGTAGTTGTTCGAGCAGTTGGTGGTCAGCACCGGCAGCCCGTAGGTGTGGTGGAAGGCGCGGACCAGATGGTCCGACGCGGCCTTGGAGGCCGAGTACGGCGAGTTCGGCGCGTACGGAGTGGTTTCGCTGAACTTGCCGGTTTCGCCGAGGGTGCCATACACCTCGTCGGTGGAAACATGCAGGAAGCGGAACGCCTCGGCCTTGTCCGCCGGCAGCGCCTTCCAGTAATCGCGCACGGCTTCCAGCAGCGCCAGCGTACCGACCACGTTGGTCTGGATGAACGCGCCCGGGCCATCGATCGAGCGGTCCACGTGACTCTCGGCAGCAAAATTCAGCACCGCGTCGGGCTTATGCTCGGCCAGCAGACGCGAGACGAGCGCACCGTCGCCGATGTCACCTTCCACGAACACATGGTTGGCATTGCCGTCCAGGCTGGAGAGCGTCTTCAGATTTCCTGCGTAGGTCAGCGCATCCAGGTTGACCACCTTGATACCGCGGGCGACCGCTTCGAGTACGAAATTACCGCCAATGAAACCGGCGCCGCCGGTGACAAGCCATGTGGACACTACTCGATCTCCTGATTCAGATGATTTAAGGGGCCGCCGGTCCTAGCGCCCTCTGCAAGGCGACAGCATACATCGGCGGCGAACTGCACATGCCGATCCATGCTCCACCGCAGCTAGTCCCTATGCTGCATTACAGCATCGCATCCTTACTACCATACGCATTCGCATGGTCGCTCCTGTCCCGCTAGAATCAGGGTCCCACCCCCGAACCGGTTGCTGCCCCAGAGCCGGATGATCCCCAGTTAGTGAAGGACCCGTAGCAGATGAAGATCCTCGTCGCATACAAGCGCGTGGTGGACTACAACGTCCGCATCCAGGTCAAGCCGGACGGTTCCGGCGTGGTCACCGACGGCGTCAAGCTGTCCCCCAATCCGTTCGATGAAATTGCGCTCGAAGAAGCTCTGCGCCTGCGCGATAAAGGCGTCGCCAGCGAAGTCATCGTCGCTACCATCGCGCCGGCTGATGCCCAGGCTCACCTGCGCAACGGTCTGGCGATGGGCGCCAACCGTGCGATCCACGTGGTCACCGACCAGCCGATCCAGCCGCTTACCGCAGCCCGGACCCTGCTGAAGCTGATCGAGAAGGAGCAGCCCGACCTGGTGATCCTCGGCAAGCAGGCCATTGACGACGACGCCAACCAGACCGGCCAGATGCTGGCTACGATCTGGGGCCGCCCGCAGGCAACGTTCGCCAGCAAGCTGGACATCGCCGACGGCAAGGCCACCGTGGTGCGCGAAGTCGACGCTGGCCTGGAAACGCTGGAAGTCGACCTGCCCGCTGTGGTGACCACCGACCTGCGCCTGAACGAGCCGCGCTTCATCAAGCTGCCGGACATCATGAAGGCCAAGGCCAAGCCGCTGGAAACCCTGCAGCTGGCCGATCTGGCGGTGGAAGCCACTGACACCCTCAAGACCACCCACTACGCAGCCCCGGGCAAGCGCAGCAAGGGCGTCATGGTCAACGATGCCGCCGAGCTGGTGGCCGCACTCAAGCAGAAGGGGTTGCTGTAATGAGCAGGATTCTGATCATCGCCGAGCACCACGACGGCAAGCTCAACGCGGCCACCGGCAAGACCGTCAGCGCTGCTGCGGCAATCGCCGGGGCGCAGATCGACGTGCTGGTGCTGGCCGCCGACCCGACCGCCGTGGCCGCCGAGGCCGCCAGGCTCGTCGGCGTCGGCAAGGTACTGACCATCGCCAACGCCGCCAACGCCAATCCGGTGGCCCAGGTGCTGGCCCCGCAGATTGCCAAGGCTGCCGCTGGCTACAGCCACGTCTTCGGCCCCTCCACCACCTTCGGCAAGGACCTGATGCCCTGCGTGGCCGCCCTGCTGGGCGTGGCCCAGGTCTCCGACCTGATGGCGGTCGAAGGCAGCCACACGTTCAAGCGCCCGATCTACGCCGGCAACGCGATCATCACCGTTGAAGCGCCGGCCGACCAGACCGTGGTGGCCACCGTGCGTACCGCGTCCTGGCCGGAAGCCGCCCAGGGTGGCAGCGCCAGCGTCGAGGCACTGAGCGTGGAGGCAGCCCTGCCCACCCACACCCGCTTTATCGAACTGGCTGCGGCGCGCAGCGACCGTCCGGACCTGCAGAGCGCCAAGCGCGTGGTCTCCGGCGGCCGTGGTGTCGGCTCGGAAGAGAACTTCAAGGTTATCTACCAGCTGGCCGACAAGCTGGGAGCCGCCGTCGGCGCCTCCCGCGCGGCGGTCGATGCGGGCTATGTGCCGAATGAACTGCAGGTTGGCCAGACCGGCAAGATCATCGCCCCGGAGCTGTACGTGGCCGTGGGCATCAGCGGTGCCATCCAGCACCTGACCGGCATCAAGGACGCCGGCACCATCGTGGCCATCAACAAGGACCCGGATTCGCCGATCTTCGAGATCGCCGATATCGGGCTGGTGGGGGATCTGTTTACCCTGCTGCCGGAGTTGGAAAAGGTACTCTGAGGAACGACCTGGGCGGCCTCTGGGCCTGCTGAAAAAATGAAAGCCAGAACGGCCGGCCCCGCCCAAGGCGCCGGCCTTCTGGACTGAGTAGGACGAGCTGGTTGGTCATACCCGGGAGTCGGCCTTTCGCCTTCGCGCGGACGCAACTGATACAATCCGCTGGTATTGCAGTGCGCGTGACCAGCTGGCGATCCGGGTGTTGCCGGGTCATTGGCGGCCGCGTTCAGCGCCGGTTGACAGCCGGCCCTTCCTGCTCGGATGTTCTTTATCCGGGTACATTTGTTTAAACCCGTTGTACGTGAGCAGCTCGCCCGTCATGGTAGATGGCACCAACGAACGCACGGTCCAGGCACCGGATGTTTCAGTCGTGATCCCGGTTTATGGTTGCCGGAACTGTCTGGAAGAACTCGTCGACCGGGTCGGCTCAGCGCTGCTGCCCGCAGCCGGGTCATATGAGATCATTCTTGTTGATGACAATAGTCCGGACAACTCCTGGGCTCGCATCAAGGAACTTGCAGAACGGCAACCGGCTGTACGAGGGCTGCGTCTATCCCGCAACTTCGGTCAGCACGCTGCAATCAGCGCGGGGCTGAAGTTCGCTGCAGGTCAACGGATGGTGGTCATGGACTGTGATCTCCAGGACGTTCCCGAAGAGATTCCGAATCTTCTCGCCGCCCTCCAGGGAGATGTCGAAGTTGTGCTTGGGCAGCGTATTGATCGCCAGGATACCTGGTTCAAACGCACCGGCTCCATGCTCTTCTATCGGACGTTGGGCTGGCTGACCGATACGCGCTACGACCACACCACTGCCAACTTCGGTGCTTACAGTCGCAAAGTGATTGATGCACTGAACGATATGCCAGAAACCGACAGGTTCCTGCCCTTGCTCGTCCGATGGACCGGGTTCAAGACAGTCAAAGTAGCGGTTTCCCACGGATTGCGGACGGAAGGCAAAAGCAGCTATAGCCTTGGCAAGCTGCTCCAGATGGCGGGGAGAATCGCCCTTTCGTTCTCTGACAAGCCGCTTCGGCTGGTCATGACAGCCGCGCTGATGATCGCAGCCGTGGCGGCAGGCTTTGCGGTTTTCAGCGTCTATCGTTATAGCGCGGGCGATGTTCGCGTGGCCGGCTTCACGAGCATCATCGCCTCGATCTGGCTGGTCGGCAGCATCATCATGGGCTGCATCGGCGTGCTTGGTCTCTACCTGGGGCGCGTGCATGGCGAGACGAAACGCAGGCCTCGGTATCTGGTCTGGCAGGACACAAGGGAACAGGAATAATGGACGAGCTGAAACACCTGCAGGCCGCGCCGTTCGATGCTCGCCGTTTCGGAATCAATGTGTTCCGAAGCACTGTCGATGCCGACATCGACCCCGCCGAGGTCATCAACGAACTGGATCGCAGCGCGGCGGATCTGCTGATCCTGCGGGTGCCCGCCGGTGCCACCGCCCTTCCCACCCGACTGCAGCTTGAGGGGCACGTGGCGATCCACGCGGACACGCTTGTCTATTACGCCACCGACCTCTCGCCGGATACCGCGCCACCGGCCGAACCCAAGGTGGAGCGGGCGGCCGAGCAGCATCGGGAAATGATTGCCGCCATTGCCGAGCATGGCTTTTCCAACTACCGCGCCCATTACGCTGCCAATCCACTCATTCCGAGCGACCTGGTGCTTACCGGCTACGTGGAATGGGCACTGAGCCGTTTGAGTGCGGACACCGGAACCAGCGCAACGTGGGTGGTACGTGACGGCGACACCGTAGCCGGCTTCGCTACGTGCGACGTGGACAACGACAAGGTCGAGATCATTCTCAACGCTGTTCACCCGGACTTCGAACGACGCGGACTTTACGGCATGCTGCTGAGGCATATACAGCACTACTACGCGCATAATGCCGTGAAACAGTTGCTCATTTCGACCCAGATCTGGAATTTCACGGTGCAACGCCAATGGGCCCGTAATGGCCTGCGACTGGTCAAAGCATACGATACGTATCATATAGATCGCCGCCTGCGCCCCGGGGCGGCACGCTGATGACCAACTACTTCGCGTGGTCGATGGTCGCCATGACCATCGTTCTGACAAGCTATGGTCAGCTTGTCATCAAGTGGCAAGCCAATCTCTTCAGGCCGGCAACCGAAGGCCTGCTCTCACGCCTGCCCGGAGTAGTGCAGTTGCTGCTCCAACCCTGGATCATCTCCGCCTTTGTCGCGGCATTCGCGGCATCCCTCTGCTGGATGCTCGCTGTTTCGCGTCTTGAGTTGAGCAAAGCCTATCCTTTCATGGCACTGAACTTTCTGCTCGTGTGCATCGCTGCGGTTCCGCTGTTCGGCGAGTCCTTTACCGTTGCCAGGGGCATTGGCTTGGCGACCGTAGTACTCGGTCTCATCATTCTCAGCCAAGGCTGATTGCCTTAACGGCTCCGTAATTCAAAGGCGTCTACATGATCCGCTTCAATCGTCCATACATGACGGGCACGGAACTTTCGTCCATCGCGCAAGCCCATCAGAACGGCCACCTTTCGGGAGACGGTCCGTTCACGCGCGAGTGCCATGCCTGGCTGCGTGAAAGAACCCAGGCCAAAACCGCGCTTCTGACCCACTCCTGCACTGCTGCGCTGGAAATGGCGGCTCTTCTTCTCAGGCTGGAGCCTGGCGATGAAGTGATCATGCCGTCGTACACCTTCGTTTCTACAGCAAGCGCGTTTGCGCTGCGCGGCGCGGTTCCCGTTTTTGTAGATGTGCGTTCGGATACGCTCAATATTGACGAGGCATTGATCGAGCAGGCAGTTACTGCAAAGACCAAAGCCATCTGCGTAGTGCATTACGCCGGCGTTTCATGTGAGATGGATGAAATCATGGCCATCGCACAGCGTCACGGCCTTCGGGTCGTTGAAGATGCTGCACAAGGCATCATGTCCAGTTACCGCGGCCGTCCATTGGGCACTATTGGCGACCTGGGCGCCTTCAGCTTCCACGAAACGAAGAACATCATTTCCGGGGAAGGTGGCGCCCTGCTGTGCCGAGACGAGGAATACGGCGAGGCCGCGGAGATCATCCGCGAGAAGGGCACCAACCGCAGCCGCTTCTTCCGTGGTCAGGTCGATAAATACACCTGGGTCGATGTTGGCTCTTCGTACCTGCCGGGTGAGATCACAGCGGCATTCCTGTCCGCGCAGATGCAGCACGCCGAAGCGATCACCCAGCGCCGCCTGGCGATCTGGGACCAGTACCACACCTGGGCGCAGAAGCACGAAGAATCCGGGCGTCTACGCCGGCCAGTGATACCTGCGCACTGCACCCACAACGCGCACATGTACTACATGCTGATGCCAAGCCTCGAGCACCGCACTCGTTTCATTGATGGTCTCAAGGAGCGTGGGGTACAGGCCGTGTTTCACTACATTCCATTGCACTCGTCGCCTGCAGGCATGGAATGTGGCCGTGCTCAGGGCGACCTGCCAGTGACGAATGACGTCTCCGAGCGCTTGGTCCGGATGCCGCTCTGGCTGGGGCTGGAACCGGAGATGGGACACGTTCTCAGGAGCGCGGATGAAGCAATTGAGGAGGCGTTCGCTTGATCACCCCAGCGGCTGTACCTGGCGCCGCGATGTTGCCATTGAATAGGCGAAGCCTGTTCACCCTGGCTTACGTCTGCGCATTCCTCAGCTCGAAGTTCATGGGGCTCACAGTGGGGTATGCACTGGATGACTACGCCGTCAGTCATCCCGGCGCTGAGGGCTTGGCCGCATTCTTCATCAGCCAGGGACGCTATACCAACGCTGCACTCGATGCTCTGCTGCATGCGAGCCAGCTGAACATGACCAGTTTTTCAGTCGTGGCATTTCTAGCCACGCTGATCTTCAGTGCCCTGTTCTACCTGGAAGTGTTCAACCCGCGCACGCCCGCGCGACCGAGCATTGTCGTGGCAATGGCCGCACTGCTCGGTGCGCATTCGTATTACACCGAGTACGTAACTTTCCGGCAGTCGGCACTCCCGATGTCGGTAATGTTCGGCATGCTCTTCTTCGCAGCCCGCCAGTATCGGCTCGCCTGGGCGGGTGATCGGCGTGTGTTGAGGTTGACGGGGGCCTTGCTTGCCGCTCTTGTGGCCATGGGTGCCAATCAGCTGGCGCTGTGCTTCGCAGCGATCGGGCTACTCTATATGCACCTGAGCGCTACGGTGGAACTGCCTGGCCATGCTTCGTTCCCGGAGCAGGCGAAGTCAGTCGGCAAGGCAATTGCCCTCACCGGCATCGCTGGCGCGGCACTCAGCATTGGCAACCTGCTTCTTGCAAAAGTCATACGTCTGCTCGCTGGCGTCGAGTCCGACGGTCGCGCCGCTCTGGTGGCCTTCGACCAGTTACCCGAGCGCGCGCATCAGCTGCTTGACCTCATGCCGACGCTGCTGATCAAAGCGGAGCCGATCGCGAGCACGCCAGCTAAAGCGCTGTTGATGCTCGCAGTTCTGACAGTGCTGCTTCCCTTATCGAGCCCGCGTCGGCGCACGGTGCTGGTGGCTCTGGGCTTTGCAATCTGCAGCTGGGGGATCGCGCTGCTTCCACATGCAGTAACTGGCGCATGGTGGCCGGTCCCGCGCACGCTTGTTGCAATTCCGATGGTAATCGCCGGCACTCTTGGATTGTCCACTGGACTTGGTCGCGTGCAGGCTGGCGTCGCGGCAGCTCTGACACTGGCCGCAGCAGTGCTCTTCTGCGCGCATAGCAACGCTATGTTGACAAACCAGCAGCGAGTGAACCGGTGGGATATCGCACAAGCCCAAGAGATCGCCTACCGTGTCGCTGAACGTTACCCCGAAAGCTACAGCAAGCTTGCGGTAGTCGGTGGGACGTGGGCTTATCCTGTAGCTCCGCTCGCAGCGCAAGGCGACATGAATCTCTCGGCATTTTCCATCGGGTGGGCGATCGACCCCCTGTTCGATGAGGCCACGGGGACGGACATGACCGTGCGCGTAGCTCCCGAACTTGCCGAGATGTGCGCATCGAGACCCAAGTTTCCGGCACCCGAGGCGACCATTGAGTCCGGTGGTGAAATAGTAGTCTGCCTCTAGATGTCAAGCCATAAAAACGGCGCCAGATGGCGCCGTTTTTATGTGATGCAACGATTACACGGGTGGTTACCCTCGCCCGCTCACACGTTTCGACACAGGCCCGCAGTTCTGCGTAGCCTGCGCATGATCAGAGCTTGACCGCCGGTGCGATGTGCAGGTTGCACGACCAGTTCTGGTCCGCGTCGTCGGCAAGCGCAATATGCAACTGCAGAGACGATGCGCCTGCAAATGTTTCCGGGGTGATTTCCATCTTCTCCCCCATCTTCGGATCCAGCAGCTTCCCTTCGCCGTCGCCGACGCTCACTTTGATTTTGTAAGCGCAGGCTGCGCGGCCGGCGGTCAGCGAGTACGAACGGGTGGCATCCGTCAGCTCAACGTCAACCGAGCGCTTGAAGAATGGTGGCAGCGGAGCAACGCTGAGCCCCCCCTCCTCGAACTGATAAGAATCGTAGTCGAGGTTCATTTCCTTGGAAGCCATTTCATCCGGGAAGACAGGCTTGATCGACTCCGTGCCCTGCCAAGGGGACTGCGGAGTTGCTTGTTCCTGAGATGCAGGCGAAGCGCTGGGTTCAGTAGTGGCTGCAACGTCGTTTTCCTTGCCGGCTTTGTCACCGCATGCGGCGAGGCCGAGCACGCCCAGCATGAGCAGCGGCAGTCTGGGGTAAAGACGCGGGGACTTCATGAGTTGTATTTTCCTGAGATTTGGATTTTTAAACGATATTGAACGTGATAGAACGCCGATCCTTGACGTAGAAACTCATCCCACCCGGCAATTCCGCCAAGCCTCCGGGCAACGCATGCAACGACAAGCATCCCGGCGGACGCCGATTCTAACGCAGGCTTTGCGGGAACGGCACTGGGCACAGATATCTAGGGTGGCCTCAGAATGGCGGACCAAGTGCTCAGCCAAGGCGTGGGCCCGACCAGGACGATCGCCTACGTCCCGGACCACGTTGGCTCTCGACGATCGCCTACGTCCCGGACCACGTTGGCTCTCGATGTCGCAGCATGAGGCTGCTGCGCTTGCTGGATGAGCAGAGACCAAAGCTCGGCGCCAGACTTCGGATACCCGTGCCTGCCGTGGACTGCCCAACCTCACGCTTGCGCCCCGCGCGGACTCAAGTGCCGGAGCGTCCATCCTTGCTGTAGAAGGGTATCTTCTCCAGAGCCCGGACAAAATCTCCCCAACGGCGCAGTGACAGCGCGTCGGTTTGGCGGCGGAGATGTGCATCCAACATTGCGGGGTTTTCCAGCACCCCGCGGAGCCACGCTGTGCAGGCGACGGCGACATCAACTCCTGCTGGGACGACGTCCTTCACCAATGACAGATCAGAGACACCTTCTGGATCGATAACGAGAATCGGCAGCCCGGCAACAGCTGGCTCAAGCATTACGCTCGGCACCTCATCCGGGCCGCAGGTATAAAGAACTGCGGCGTGCTCTGGACGAATGATGCTATCCCGTGCAGCGGATGGACCCTGCAAGGTTACGTTGACCTGGCTTGCCAGATCCGCCAGCCACGCTGAACGCCGCTCACATCCGGGCGTCACGTGTACATCGAAGTCCAGGTCCGGCATCCTGCGTGCGATTTCCAGAACGAGCTCAGGAGGAGGCTGATGACCAACGCTGCTTGCCCACAGCACGCTGGGTCTACCAGATGCTTGACGTCGCGGCCCCTCCCGCACTGAGGGGGCGACTTCCACGGGAAAATGAACGACGTTGAACAGCTCAGGCGGCACTGGATGAAGACACATGCAATGTTGCCGTGTGAGCACCCCGTCCGCGATAACCGCGTCAATCTTGAACGCGTTGTCCCGCAGATACCCGGGAGTGGATCCGGCGGCAGCTCCACCTTCTTCAAGATCGTTGCAGAACAGCGTCGCATAAAGCCGGGAAGCCCCCCGCAACGCAGCCGCGTGAGTTGCAACGCTTTGCCAGCCAAGGCGGGAGTTCACGAGATGGATTCGCTTGGGCCTGGCCTGCAGCAGCAACCGGCTCAGTACCAGCACCTGCTCCCCCCGCAGAGAGTCCAGCGGCGCTAGAAGCCTGCCCGCGTCAATGAAAGCGACGCCCGCCGGCAGCCTTTCTGCCCACGGTGATTCCCGCGCCTCCGTAGCCATGACTGCAACTGAATGACCGAACGACTCAACGCATGCCCGCACGTAATGCAGTGCCCCGGCAGCCACATCGCCTCCGGCCAGGTCCGGAACCAGGAACAATGTATCGAGATCGTCCCGCAGTTGCGACCGTAGTACTGCAAATGCATGGCCGGCGTCGACGCGGTAGACCGGTGCCGATGCACCCAATGGCCGGCGTCGGATAAATGCTGTGGGATCAAGCTCAGGAGCCATGGTGCGGGAAGCGCTATCCATGTCACTGCGTAACCACTCTGGCAATGCACGCGCCCCCCTGTCATTCGGAGGAGTCAGCAACGCTTCCACTGAGAGACGGGGCACGCGACCGCGTGTCAGCCTGTGGGCAACGTTCATGACCCATTGCTTGCTGCGGCGCTGCGCGCCCAGCGAGAAACGACTCCACAGCGCCCAATCGGCGGCGCGATAAAGACACCTGCCGAGCCGGCCAAGGCTCACGCCAGCATCTCGAGAAGACGGGAAGGCGGCGGAAGCGCGGCCTGGCCGATGTAACGCGTGTTTACCGAGCCTGCGGCTTTGATCCTCACGTACTGGACCGTCTGCGGGGCGATGATGTTCGTAGCCCCAACGGCAAGCGTCTCTGAGTTCCAGTGCCAATCCTCGAAGCCCAATCCAGCACGGTCTTCGGCACGAACCCAGTAGGGCACGGCATCGAACAACGAGCGTCGCGCCATGCAGCCTGTCGTCCAAGGGTTGATCACAACTAGGCAGCACGGATCGAAAGCAGCGTCATCCGAACCGGTCTGCCAGCCGATGCTCGCGGCCTGATCGAACTGTACGATTACCTGCGGACGGATGATCAGCTGCCTGGAGTCGGTTTGCAACATTCTCGCGGCTACCGACAGAAAGTTCTCCGAGAACATATCGTCACCATCACAGATGGCAACCAGCTGACCGCGACATGCCGCGATTCCCGCATTACGGTTTGCGCCGACGTCACCCAGGTGATGATGCAGTATCTGATCCTGCGGCTCCCGGTCAAAGGCGTCGATTACACGACACGTGGTGGCCGATCCATTGTCTACCGCAAGCACGAGCTCGACATGGTGGCCATGCTGGGCGGCGAATTTCCTGGCTCTATCCGCTGCGAGCAACGTAGGCCTCGCCTGCTCGCGCTCGTCGTGAAAAGTGATCAGCAGTGAGATATCAACCATGGCCGCTCCGAATGGACCGCTCCAGCGCTGTTTCACAGCGGCCTGCATCAAGCACCTTCAAGCGGACTGGAACGCCTGAACGGTCGCACGAATGCCGGCCGTGAGCTCAGTTCTTGGATACCACGCAAAATCTCTGCTCGCCCGGCTGACGTCAAGGACAACGCGCGACACATCGAAAGCGCGCGCCGACACGTGCTCGAGCTTCGGCTGCATGTTCAGCGCGCCAGCTACCTCGTCGATGATCTGCCGCACGCTTGTGCCGTGGCCGCTGCCAGCGTTGTAGACGCCGCAGAGTGTCGAGAAGCCCGCTTTCTCCATCAGCTCCACCAGGTCGCAAATATAAACATAGTCGCGTACTGCAGAGCCATCCCCCCAAATCTGCAAGGGCAGCCCGGAACTGATCCTGTCGATGGCCGTGGAGACCAGACCCTGGAGACCCAACTTGCCCTGTCGAGCGCCGTAAGGATTCGATGCGCGCAGAATCACCGGCTTGAGACTGCCTGTGCGCTCATGCATCAGCAGATAGCGCTCGATGGCCAGCTTCACGATCCCGTAGGATGAGATGGGCCGTGTGGGGGCCTGCTCATCCACCTTTTCGAGGTCAAGATCGCCGTAAACGGTCCCACCTGACGAGAGATAGACCAGGCGCTCACAGCCCGCCTGATGCATCGCGTTCACCAGCGCCAGTGTTCCAAGAAGATTCCCCTGAACGTCTGCCACAGGATCAAGGTTTGCGGTACCGGGGACAGTCGTGCTGGCGAGATGGTACACGAGATCGGCACCTTCAAGAGCTCTGGTCAGCAGGGTCGTGTCGTCAAAGCTTCCCTGCAGATAACGGATCCCCGTCCAATCGATGTCCGAACGCGGCGCGCCCCTGTCGATGACAGTCAGTGCGTCCCCGCGCGCAGCTAATTGCAGCAGGAGATGTGAGCCGATGAAGCCGTTGCCACCGGTGATGACGATATTCATGGTGTATGAGCCTCAGCGCGGGGCGCTGTTCTGTGCTCTTGCATTGTCTAGGTTTGCCAGGAAGTTGCCCCAGCGCCGCTGCGTATCAAGCATTTGCCGCTGACGCAGGACAAGGCCGTCGCGCGCCGCGACCGAAGCCCTCAAGGCCTCCAGCGTAGATACGAATGCGTCGACATCTTCCGGGCTCGCGATCAGATCATCTTCGCCAAGGAAATCAACGATGCCGCCTACTGCCGGCGCGCAGATGGGCAGACCAGCAGCCGCGACATCGAAGAGGATGGTCGGTGTGCCTTCCCAGGCGGTGGTATGCAGATAAGCGAAGTGCTCGGGAGTAACGACCTCTTCAAGACGGCGGAACTCACCATGCAAGGTCACGTTGGGCAAATCGTGAAGGACCTTCGCCGAAGACTCACCTTGGCCAGAGATCACCGCGGTACCGTAGACGTCGAACTCAACGTCAGGCATACGAACGGCGATCCGCGCGAGAATGTCCGGACGCTTTTGCCGATCCAGCCTGCCGGCCCAAAGAATCCGACGGGCGTCCAGCCGGCTGATCGCCTTGGCGGGCACAGAGTCGATATCACCGTCATACGGGAATGGAAGCACCGTGAACGTGTCGAGCGGCACGCCGAGATCATGCGACCATATCCGCGGGTACTGCGAATTGTCGCAGAAGATTGTGGAAAACTCCTGGTAGCAATCGCGGAGATAATCGCGCGCGTAGCCGACCGGCACCATGTTCGCATCGTAGTCATCGCAGAACAGCGACGCGAACAACGTCGAATATTGGCGAACCGGCTTTGCGTACTGCCGCACCATCTCCCAACCAACGCGGGAGTTGATCAGATGGATCACAGGGGGCTGGAGCTGCACCATGAGCCGAACCAGGATGGCGACCTGCCGGTCAAAATGCAGGTGACCGGCCAGCAGCCCGAAATCAACGAAGCGAGTGCCGTCTGGCAGTCGATCCGCCCAAGGCGACGGCGTGGGTTCGGTGGCGACCACCAGGATGTTGGCTGATGGAGTCGCTTCAATGATGGCGCGCGCGTGGTAGATGATCCCACGGTCGGCCCCTCCCTGCTTCAACCAAGGCACCAGCAGCACATGGCTGAAGCTACCGTCACCCACCTGCTCAAGCAGCTTGTAGTACGCCTCGCCGGGCGCCGGATCAGCGGGAACCGAATAGAAACCGTACTTGGACAGGTCGCCCCCTGCAGGAATGAGCTCAGGTTCCAGGTGGGCAATCGCACGCATCTCCTCCTCGACCCAGGCCGGCATTGACGGCACGGTCCAGCTTGATGCTTCGGGCGCGGGTGACTGGCCGTTGGCCATCTCAACGCGGTTGGCCACCTTGCGCATGAGGTCGGCAAGCTTGCGCACGAATGCCGTACGGACAAGCCGACGTGCCGCTCGGGTCCGTTCGATGCGCTTTACGAAGGCGGAGTTGGCGATCCGGCGGACAAGATTGTTGCTCATTCCTCTTCCACTCCTGCCGCCGCCACTGGCCTGTCGAACAGAGCCGTGCGCGGCACCAGCGTCTTCAGAGCGTGACTCGCTTCATTCAGTGAGCCGCGCCACTTGCGCCGGTAGAAATAGATCGATCCCCATGCAAGACGATGGACCACGCCTTTGGCGATCGTTTCACAGTTCCAGTACCAGTCCTCGTACCCGAAGCCCGTCGTTCGCGGGTAGCACGCAACGTATGGAACCTCCTCGAACACGCGCCGATGTGCGAACGATGCGCTGATCCACGGGTTGATGCACAACAGGGAATTGCGGTCGAAATACTGGCCCGCCTGATCGACCTGCCAGTTGAAGGCACTGTACATGCCAAAACTCAGCACCATTTCCGGATGCAGAATGAACCGCCCTTCCTGACGCAGCGCCTCCTGCATGTGGGCAACGAAATAACGACCGGAAATAAGGTCATCACCATCAAGGGTGCAGATATACGGCGCCGTGGCGACGGCCACGCCGGCATTGCGCGCAAGCGCAGCATCACCCACGGTCACCTCAACGATGTGCTCAGTGCCATCCAGGTCAGGATGACCTTTTACTATTGACTGCGTGAGCGCGTCGGCGCTGTCGAGAACGATGACGAGCTCAACGCTCAGCCCCGCTTCGCGGGCGATCGCCCGCGAGGCGCTGTATGAGCGAAGCGCTGTATGCGCGAGTACACCTTCCTTGTGCATCGTCACGATCGCGCTCAAGCGCGGAAGGGTCACTGGGACCACCTCTGGCGCGGGTTCTGGCAACGGATATTCAACACGACGCTTCTCCATGTTTACAACGTTTCAACTCACGCAGCTCCCTCACAGTTAAACCTGTCCCGGGGGCATTCCCACCGGCTAGCTTGCCTGCCGATGTGGGTATCGGCCCCCGCATTCTCGTGCTGAGCGTTTACTTCCCTGTTCACCTTGTCCGAGGTGGCTACCCGCTTTCAAGGCGGCAGCAATTGTACCTGAGTTGGTCCGCAGTCGTACCCGCGGTTCTGTCCGTTGGCAGGGTGCGGAAGCTTGGACCAGCAAGCCTCGTGCCGGCCCTGAGGGCGCAGTAGGACCACGGCGACGAAATGGTCAACGGGGCAGGCGTCGGGAGACCCTCCGCCATAACCGGAACATTACACGCAGGACCGGCTTCATCGGCAGCGAATCGATGATCGCTGCAAGACGATCCATCTCACGCGCGAGCTGGTCCCCCTGCAGACCGGTCGTATTCGTATCGCCCAATGCACGACCACACGCCCTGCCCAGTCCGTCGGCCGCTTCAACCAGGCGTGCATGGACATCGCGGTGAGAGTCGTGATCGTCCCCAAGCCGCGCGAGCTGGCGCTGCAGATCATCGGCCCTGCTTCGCTGCTGCTCGACCTGCGTCTGCAGGCCGGCCATTCCACGCTGAGCGTCGTTTCTGGCGGTCCGGTAGGCGGCAATGGCACCGGCGTACCGATCACGGAGCAACGCAATACGTTCATGGTTGTAGCGGTTTGCCAACCTGTAGGCCGCGTAAAGATCCTGGTAGCGTACGTCCTTGCCTGCCATCGCCTGCATGACGCTGGCCAGACGAGCAGCAGCCTCTTCCCGTTCCGTCTCGCAAAGCCGTTCGCGCTGGGCCAACTGCGCTTCCAGCTGCCTGCGCTCCTCCAGCATCTCGAGCCGCAGACGCTGCTTGTCTTCATGAGCGAGCCTGTAGGTCGCGAGCAGATCTCCATAACGGTCCTGCTGGTCGGCGAACTGCCGCTCGGCACGCTGGTAAGCCAGACGATAGGCCGCCGAGAGATCGGCATACAGGCTTCGTTGGCGCTGAAGTGACTCTTCCGCGGACTTGTGCGCCAGCCTTGACGCTGCAAGTGCCCCCTCGTGCTGGCCATGCATTTCAGCATGGTCGGCCGACAACCTGGCAACCTCGGCGGTGAGCACTTCGTACTGCGAGTGCAGCCAGTCTTTGCCTTGTTGCAGCTCGTCCTGCCAAGCCCGGTGCCGCGCCAGTTCCTGCTGCAGCCTGACGATCTGTTGTCGCCATGAGCGGTTGGCCCAATCCCAGACCAGACCGCGGCGTAGTGGCGTTTCTGCCGTCAACCGCAGTGCATTGGCAGCGCTTGCGGCTTCGTCCATGACCGCAGCGAACTCTGGCATGCCGAAGGTCTCCGGACATGCCGGATCGCCAACCACCTCCCGCCAGTCCGAATCATGGGCAAGTCGGCGAGCCTCCTCAATCCCGCGCTGCCATGCGCTGCGCGCGCCGCTGATGTCGCCAAGGGAAAATGCCAGCCAGCCCAGCGAGAGCGCGGCAGAGGTGGTCTTGGTTCCCAACAGAGGACTGAAGGCCAGAACGTCCTGCGCCAATACGCGCTCATACCAGCGTCTGGCACTCTCCAGATCACCTTCGCTCTGACAGCGGCGGCCAAGGACATATGCAATGGATATCTGCCAACGCAATGCGGTGGGATTCGGTGGAATCGCAGCGACATAGGCTTGCGATGCCTGCTGGATGCGCCCCCCGTGCTCACCTGCCATCGCAACGCTGTCGTAGAGCAGTACGCACAGGGCCGCGCCTTGGTCAGCGGAACCTGGCGGCGCGTACTCAAGGATTTCCACTGCGATGGCGCGGCGCTGCGAAACCGACTCGATCCTGTAGCCGATCGCTACAATCAAGCGCACAACGCTCGCATCCAGATAATCACGCTGGAAGGCGACGATGTTCGGCATATCACTGTCAGGCAGCTGCGGGTACGCAGTCCCATCCAGGGAAATGGCCATCAACACCAGCACACCATCGCTGGCCCACTGTGGCGCGATCGGTTGTGTGAGATCGAGCTCGATCCTCTGTGCCGGGCTGACGACATCGCCGCCACGCAGGAGCCATGCGCGATCCACGGCGAATCCCGCAACCTTCAGCTGCTCCTCGTACTTCTCCCAATCTGCTGGCTCGGGACTACTTCGTTCCACCAGCAGGCGGCCGCTGCGCCGTAGCACACGCCCAGCCTGGGCAAACAGCCCAGCGGCCTGCTCACCGGACGGTACGTCAACCAGCAGCAGAAAATCCGTCCGGCGACCATTGACACCCGAAAGCGATGACACCGGCACATAACCATCGGGATCAGGATCCTCGACATCCGCTACGTGTCTACTGACACCCAGCCAGCCACAGCGGGACTGATCCCGGACGATACGCCATGCGTCCGTAGCCCCTGGGGCATGCAGCAGGACATCATCACCCGGCCGAACGAGCGCAGCGGCGAGGCTGAAAACGTTGGCCTGGAGGATCGCCTCGGGCGAATCCAGTCCGACCCCGGCTCGGCCCAATGCAAGCTGCGAATGACCCGCAACCGTTTCCTGCATGACCCATGAGGCGGTATGCAGTGCCCAGCCCGAGGCAGTCGCCGCCTGCCACCAGTTTACCGGCTTGGCAACTCCCCGCGGTGCAAACAGCACCAGAGAGTCGACCGCCAGTTGCAGAACCCACGGCGGTACCTCCTGGCCCGACGAAAGGAATACGGCGACATCAGCCGTAGCGTCGACCAGGGGAGTAAACGTGTTGTCAACAGCCGACGATCCGCTCGTCGTTGCCAGCTCCATCATGGAGACGACCACACACCCGGAGGCACGCAACGGCGCAGCCAATGCGTCCAGCCCTGCCCCGGCCAGAAAAATCCGGCAAGGACCCTGCAGCCGGAGCACGACGCCGGCCATCGCCTCTGCTGTCGCACCATCCAGGACGGACGGTTGCCGGGCGACGTCGACGGTTTGCAGTTGGTCAGCCATCTGAATTACTGCGACGCGTTTCCACTCAACCGTGCGACTTCTGCGGTCAGCTCGTGGTACTGCTCATCCAGCCAGCGGCGCGCACGCTCCAGCTCCGATGCCTGGGACTCCAGATGCGCGATCCTTTCCACATGTTCATGGAACTTGCCGTCGAGCCACTCCTTCGCATCGATCAAGGCCCGGAGCTCGCGAGCGCCGAGATTCACTGGGTCATCACCTTCGGCGGCACCCGCCACGACGGCTCGGTCGTCTACATCCACGCTCCATGGGCCGTCCAGTCCCAGCAGCTGGCATGCGCGGCCGTGCGCGGAGACCAGCCGCCCCAGCAACCCTGCGGTTGCGCGCTCGCCGGCGAGTGCATGCATGGCATCGCTCGAAAGCGCGAGGATGGACGCAGCATCCCGCTCGGCTCCGTCACTGCCCAGTGCCTGCCGCGCTGCGTCACGGGCGCGCGCCCATGCTGCGGTCGCGCCGGCATCGCGCTGCGCCAGCAGCGTCCAGCCGTGCAGCCCATGGGCCAATGCGTGGTCAAGCGGCTCGCCCTCGGTCTCGATTCGTGCAAGTACCTCGTCAACTCCCTGCAGCGCTCCCAGACGGAGCGCCTCGCGCAGGCGCTCCAGGGCATTGAGCTCCTCCCCACCCTTCTTGCGCGCCAGCACAAGCAGCCACTCACCGTCGCAGGCGGGCCCACGCTCGGGATCCACTTCGAGCATGGAACGCGTTGATGTATGGCGCTTCTGACCACCCCCCGCATCCTGCAGCCAGGCACGCTCGATCTCGAACCCGTTACGATTGAACTGGGCCCGAAGCCGCTTCCAGTCGTAGACATGGAAATGGAAGGGGTTCGGATCCTCACCGGACTCATCCGACCAGTCATTGGGGACACTGGCGTAGACGCGGCCCCCAGTCGTGAGTACGCGGTGCAGTTCGGCCAACAGCAGGTCAGGCTCTGGCAGATGTTCGAGCGTTTCCACCGATACAGCAAAATCAGCCGACCCGTCCGCCATGTCCCGCAGATGCTGAGCATCGCCGAGCACGAATTTCATCGGCATGGGCGCTTGCGCGGCGAAATTGAGCTGCGCGTAATTTACCGCGTACTCGCTGGCATCAAGCCCGATGAACGACGCCGCGTCACAGTTGTGTGCGACCTGGTAGGACCCATAGCCCAACCCACAGGCCACATCGATTACACGATCGCCGCTGCGCACAAACCGCGCTGCATGGGCGTAACGGGTCATGTGGGCGTCGGAACGGCGCCCCGGCTCCCGGGTCATATCCGTATGCAGATCGCGCTCTTCAACCAACGCCTGCAGCGGATAAACCTCGCGCGCCTCCGGGTTGACCGACTCGAAGCCGATCAACTGCACCCCTGCGACGGTATCCAGTTCGCCGTAAGGTGCGAGGACCTCGTTCAACGGATGCTTCCGCCAGTCCAGCGCCATCATCGCGCGCTCCCAGAATGCGCGGGATGCGGTAGTGGCCGCGTCGCCTGCTATCAGCAGGCACACCGGACCGGTGAAATCTCCGAGCATGCCCGCAAGCTGCGCAGTGGCCTCGTCGTTGCCCTCGCTGCGGTGGCGGACGAGCACGATCGCTGCGGCGACACTGTCCCGCAGCGGACCCTGATGGATGTCCAACCCCATTGCACGCAAGCCACGCGTGATACCGGTGCCCCCTTCGCCCAGAACGGCCACCTGCCCTGGGGGCAGCCAGTCCAGCAGTCGTAGAGCACTGGCCCGCGCCGCGCCGGGCGAGATGTCAAGGGTAGAGCCTGAGGAAGTCGGTTGCATTGCAAGAGATTCCAAACTAGGTCGGTTCGACGGTGTCTGCGCGCATGCGAAGGTCGCACACGCCACCGAAGGTGTATTCCTTCTGCCGCATGCCGACCTGGAAGAAAGCAGCTTCGTCGCGCCAGTGCAGCATACGCTGCGCGCCGCCGAAACGTTCCACCTCTTCCGATACTGAGGCCTGGATCTCGTAGAAGTTCATGCCAAGGGTGCAGTCGAAGCTGAAACGTATCGTGAAGGGCTGATCGGCCGGGAACGACGTTCCCCATACCCCTGGCGCCTGCGCATCAACCTCAGCCCACGTCTGGACGTCCTGGTTCAAGGTGCCCCACGAGTAGAGCTTGACCCCTTCCTTGTTACGCAGCCGGACATTGACGTTGAGTTTGTCCATGTCACGCGCCGGACGGGAGGTGACCTCGATGACCACTCTGTCGCGCGGCAGGAAGTAGTTACATTCCTCACCCGCATCATCAAGAATTCTGACCCGTTCGATGACGCAGTCGAAGTCGCCGAAGCTGAGTCTGTCTGTCAGCTCGGCCGAAGCGGAGGCAGCTGAGTCAGCCATTGCCGCTGCGTCCTCTTCCACGACAACCGATGCTTCGACCGCTGCGGGGAGCGGCTGGGTGGATGCGTGAGCCTGCGGCGCCACTTTGACGCTCTGCTGCGCATGCAGCACATGCTGCGCGCTCACGGACGCGTAGTAGGCACGCTCGTCCTCGTGCAGCTGCTTGCGGTACTCAAGTACCACGTCCGACGAGGGACCACTCGCATGAACCAGGCCATCACGCAGCAGGATCGAGTGATCGGTCAGCGTACGGATCGACTCCTGGTCGTGTGACACCAGCAGCAGGGTGCATCCATTGGCACGCAACGCCTCCATCTGCTGGAAACAGCGCTTCTGGAACAAGGCGTCGCCCACAGCCAGCGCCTCGTCGACGATCAGAATGTCAGGCTCGACCTGCGTCTGCACGGCAAATGCGAGGCGCAGCATCATACCGCTGGAATAGGTCCGCACCGGCTGGTCGATGAAGTTGCCGATATCCGCAAATCCCGCGATGGCATCGAAGCGCTCCATCACTTCGCGCTCGCTGAGGCCTAGAATCATGCCATTGAGGATGACGTTCTCGCGCCCTGTGAAATCGGGATTGAAGCCACTGCCCAGCTCGAGCAATGCGGCAATGCGGCCGTTGACCTTGGCATGGCCGCTGGTAGGTGCCAGCGTACCGGCGATGATCTGCAGCAATGTCGACTTGCCAGAGCCGTTGCGGCCGATGATGCCTACCGCATCGCCACGACGCACCTGCAGGCTGACATCACGCAGCGCCCAGAACTCGCGGCCGCGCTGACGGTTCGCCCATTCGGCCTTGCCGGGCACGACCTTGCCCAGACGCGGCAGGAGCATCTGCAACAGACGGTCGGACGGGCGCTCGTAGATGTTGAAGACCTTGCTGACCCGGGCGATATCGATGACCATTTCTTCAGACGACATCAGCGAATGCCCTCCTGGTGCGCTGGAACCACCAGTAGCCTACGAAGAAGATAAGCAGGGACCAGCCCACTGCCCAAGCGTACAGGCCCCAGTCCGGCAGCGTTCCAGTCACGATGAGCGCCCGGATCTGCTCCACATACACCGCAAGCGGACTTAACCGCATCCATTTACCGATGGCATCAGGGAAGATGATTGAGGGATAGAGCACGGGAGTCAGGTACTGCAGTACGCGTGCCAGCAACGCGGCGAACTGGTCGACGTCGCGGAAAAAGACACCCAGCGAGGCAAAGAGGTAGGTCACGCCCATGGTCAGCATGAGCAGCGGGATCACCAGAACAGGAAGCAGCAGAAGTGCCCAGTGGAAGCTGAAGCTGCTGAACAGAATGAAGAAGGCCAACGCGATTGCCGCAACGCCCGCATTGTAGAGCGAGGACAGCACGACCACAGGCGGCAGCACTTCCAGTGGGAAAACGACCTTCTTCACCAGATTGGGGTTGTGCAGCACCGCGGTCGGCGCGCGGGTAAGCGACTCGGCGAAGAAGTTGTAGACGATCAGGCCGATGAACAACAGAACGGCATAGTCGACCTTCGAATTGACCTGCACGCCCTTCCATTGCGCGCTGAAGATTGTGCTGAAGATCACCGTGTAGATCCCCAGCATGATCAGCGGGACGACCAGACCCCACAAGGCGCCGAGCATCGATTCCTTGTACTTCTTGTTGATGTCGCGGCTGGTCAGGCTGAGCAGCAACTCAAGGCGTCGACGCATCATGCCAATGCACCAGCCAACGCCCGTTCCAGATCCGCCTGCAGATCCGCAATCTCCTCCACGCCCACGCTCAGCCGCACCAGCGCATCACTGATACCCAGCTGTTCACGGCGCACCACCGGAATCGAGGCATGAGTCATCACCGCCGGATGGTTGACCAGGCTTTCAACCCCGCCCAGCGATTCGGCCAGGGTAAACAGCTCGGTCTTCTCGCAGAACGCCTTGGCAGCGGCAAACCCGCCCTTGACGACGATCGACACGATGCCACCGAAGCCGTCCATCTGGCGCTTGGCCAGCGCATGCTGCGGGTGCGACTCCAGCCCCGGGTAGATCACCTTCTCCACCGCCGGGTGCGACTGCAGCCACTGGGCCAGCGCCTGGGCATTGGCGCAGTGCGCCTTCATGCGCAGCGGCAGAGTCTTCAGGCCACGCAGGGCAAGGAAGCTGTCGAACGGTCCCTGCACACCCCCGATGGAGTTCTGCAGGAAGGCCATCTGCTCGGCCAGCTCGGCGTTGTCACCGACCACCACCATGCCGCCCACCATGTCCGAGTGCCCGTTGAGGTACTTGGTCGCCGAATGCAGTACCAGGTCGGCGCCCAGTTCGAGCGGACGCTGCAGCATCGGCGAGGCGAAGGTGTTGTCGACCACCACGATCAGACCATGGCGCTTGGCCACTGCCGCCACCGCCGCGATGTCGACGATCTTCAGCATCGGGTTGGTCGGGGTTTCAATCCAGACCATGCGCGTGGCCGGCGTGATGGCCGCTTCGAAGGCCGCCAGGTCGGTCAGGTCGACAAAGCTGAAATCCAGCCCCGCGGTGCGCCGACGCACGCGCTCGAACAGACGGAAGCTGCCGCCGTAGATGTCGTCCATCGCCACGACATGGCTGCCGGCGTCCAGCAGCTCGATCACCGTGGAGCTGGCCGCCATGCCCGAGGCGAAGGCAAAGCCGCGCGTGCCACCTTCCAGCGAGGCCACGCCGCGCTCGTAGGCGAAGCGGGTCGGGTTGTGGGTGCGCGAATACTCAAAGCCCTGGTGCTCGCCCGGGCTGGACTGCGCATAGGTCGAGGTCGCATAGATCGGCGGCATCACCGCGCCGGTGCTCGGGTCCGGCGACTGGCCGCCGTGGATGGCCAGGGTGGCCAGCGCAAGCGGGCGCTTGGAGGTATCGGTCATGGTGTTTCCTGCAGGGCGCCGCGCGGGCGGCGCCGTCAAAGGAGCGGGAGTCTACCAGCGCGGGCTTAACGGCCTTTGACACGGGCAGAACGGGTATACGGTGGGCGTCGGGAGCTTACTGCACCCGACGACGCAGGTAGTTCAGCAGATCGATCCGGGTGATCAGGCCGAGGAAGCTCTCCCCGTCCATCACGATCGCCACCTGGCCGCGGTCGAACACCGGCAGCAGCGCCTCGATCGGCGACTTCACATCCAGCCGGTCCAGCTTGCTGACCATCGCGGTGGAGACCGGGTCGCGGAAGCGCGCCTCGTCGCCGTACACATGCAGCAGCACGTCACTCTCGTCGACGATGCCCACCAGCTGGTCGCCGTCCATCACCGGCAGCTGCGAGACGTCGTACAGCTTCATGCGCTGGTAGGCGGTGGTCAGCAGGTCGTTGGGGCCGATCACCACGGTGTCCCGCTGGCCATAGGGGCGCAGGATCAGATCGCGCAGGTCGCCGTGCTGCGGGCGCTCCAGGAAGCCGTTGTCCAGCATCCAGTAGTCGTTGTACATCTTGGAGAGGTACTTGTTGCCGGTATCGCAGACCAGCACCAGCACCTTCTTCGGCGTGGTCTGCTCCCTGCAGTACTTCAGCGCCGCAGCCAGCAGCGTGCCGGTGGAGGAGCCGCCGAGAATGCCTTCCTTGCCCAGCAGCTCGCGCGCGGTGTGGAAGCTCTCGGCGTCGGTGATCGCGTAGGCCTTGCTGACCCGGCTGAAGTCGGCGATCGAGGGCAGGAAGTCCTCGCCGATGCCTTCGACCAACCACGAGCCGGACTTGTCGTTGAGGTTGCCGTCGTTGATGTACTCGGCCAGGATCGAGCCAACCGGGTCGGCCAGCACCAGTTCAGTGGCCGGCGAGAGCTGGGCGAAGGCCCGCGACAGGCCGGTCATCGTGCCCGAGCTGCCACAGCCGAAGACCACCGCATCCAGCTCGCCGCCCATCTGCTGCAGGATCTCCGGGCCGGTGCCGAACTCATGTGCGGCAGGGTTGTCCGGGTTGCCGAACTGGTTGATGAAGTACGCGCCCGGGGTCTGCGCGGCAATCGTCGCGGCCAGATCCTGGTAATACTCCGGGTGACCCTTGGCCACGTCCGAGCGGGTCAGCCGCACTTCGGCGCCCATGGCCTTGAGGTTGAAGATTTTTTCCCGGCTCATCTTGTCCGGGACCACGAGGATCAGCTTGTAGCCTTTCTGCTGGGCCACCAGGGCCAGGCCCAGGCCGGTGTTGCCGGCCGTGCCTTCCACCAGGGTGGCGCCCGGCTTGAGATCACCACGCTTTTCGGCGGCCTCGATCATCGACAGACCGATACGGTCCTTGATCGACCCACCCGGGTTGGCGCTTTCCAGCTTCAGGTACAGCTCGCACACGCCCGTGTCCAGGCGCTGGGCCTTGACGATCGGGGTCTGGCCAATGAGTTCGAGGACGGAAGAATGGATGGACATCGGGGGAGATCGTTTCGCGCCCATGACGGGCCGGACCCCTGATTATCCGTTGTAACCGCGCGAAAGTCAGGCCGCTGCACAGGGCAGTGAAGTGCGCGGGCGACAGGGTCGACGAGGAGGCCCTGCCGCCCACGGCGTAAACGGGGTGGCGGTGGTCAATCAATCATCCGGAGTGCCTCACGGCAGGCACGGCAGCCCGCTGCGAGTTGGCGCCCGGAGGCTGGCCCGGGCAGGCCAGCCTCCACTTGAGGTCAGTGCGAGGGAGAGGATGCGGGAAGCGGGGTCTCGTACATCCGCATCAGGCGCTGCTTGGCCAGCAGTTTCTCGCGCTTCATGCGGCCCAGGGTGACATCGTCGACCGGGAGTACGCCCAACTCGGCATCCATGCACTTCTTGTTCAACTTCCGATGTTGGTCATGAAGAATCCGGAACTCCGGGTCCTGCGCACGGCGCGCGTCGATCTCGCTCTGGGGCTGATCTTCAAACATGATGAACCTCCTTCGGTAGCAAACACGAACGCCCCGGCCTTGCGGCACGGGGCGTTGCAGGAAGGAAGGCAGTCCGGTGCCCGCAGCCACGCCCGAGCTGGCATCCGCACTGGCCATGCGGTACTGCGCCTTCCTCGGTTCGTGCCCTGCACACATCGGCCCGGCCCTCCAATCGCCCGGTCCGCGGAAGTGCGTCCCGGACGATTGACCCTACGCTTGCGCGGAGGGGGGTTCAAGCCCCCCACGACAAAAAAGGTCGCGGCACCGACGAGCGGTTCAGGCTGACTGCGCAGAAAAACAAATAAATAACAAAAACAACGCGTTAGGGCGCGACCACGATCTCCGCCGAACGGGCGCGGGTGGCGGCGGCCTTGCGGCCTACCACCTGCAAGCGATTGCTGCTGACGCCCGCTGCCACCAGTGCGTCACGCAGGGCTTCGGCACGACGCTGGCCCACGCCAGTAGCGTTGTCCCAGGCCTCGATACGCACCCTGCCCTTCCTGCCGATGTTCAGGTATTCGGCCAGCGCCTTGGCCTGGTTGGCAGCACCCGAAGACAGCGCGGCCTGCCCATTGGCAAAGGCGTCACCGGTAAGGGTGAAGACCTCGCCGCGCGCCTCGAAGCGGCTGGCCGGCAGTTTGTGGCCGGACACCAGCTCGGCCTCCTCCCGCGCCAGCTTGGCCGCATTCTGCTGGGCCGCGCTGACCCGGGCCTGCTGCTTGCCGGCCACGCTGGTCAGCGCATTCTCGGCGTCCTGGCGCGCCAGGATCTCGTTTTCGGCGGCCAGACGCAGGCGCTCGGCCTCCTCGGCCTGGATCTGGGCCTGCATGCGCAGGCGCTCCACTTCCTGGCGCGCGCGCGCCGCCTCACGACGGTTGGCCTCGATCAGCAGGTCACTGCGGGTGCGCTCGAGCTGGCTCGACTCGCGCTGGGCCAGCCGGGCGCGCACCGTGGTCTCGGCAATCTCGACCCGGCGCTCGGCCAGGTAGCGGGCCAGTTCCTGATCACGGCGCTTGGCTTTTTCCAGCGCGGCCACCGCCTGCTGGGCCTGCACGCGCTCGAACGCAGCCATTTCGGCAGTGTCCGGGTTGAACTGCAGCGCAGACAGGCGCTGGTTGAGCTGGGCCACCGCGGGGTCATCGGCGGCGACGGCCAGCAGCGGCAGCGCGGCAAGGCCGGCCAGCAGGATCAGCGTGGGTGCGCGCATCAACGGTCCTCCCCGGTCTGCAGCTGGCGTTGCAGCTGCTGTACTTCATTGCGGTGCAGCTGCAGCTGCGCGGCCGCGGTGGATTCCTCGCTGCGGGCGCGGGCCAGGTCAGCGTCGGCGGCCGCACGCAGGGCCAGCGCCGGGGCGTTCTTGCGCTCGCGGCGGTCCTGCGCGGCGCGCTGGGCCTGCTCCAGGCCCTGCCGGGCCATGTCGATCAGGTCCGGGGCGTACTGGTCGGCGTCGGCCTGGGTGGCCTTGTCCACCGCCTGGCGGGCCTGGGCCAGTTCTTGGGCACCATCCTGCGCCAGCACCGGGCTGGAGAAGGCAACTGCGAACGCCATCACATACAGGCTCTGGCGCATTTGTGCGAAGCTACGTCGATTCATTGGGGAGGCCGTGCCGGTTGTCGGTACTGCGGCCATTGTCGTCATGCCGGTGCTCTGCTTGCAACGGGACGCGGCGGATTTGTTGGGGAAATACATGGATATCGGCTATTTCCTGAAGCTGATGACCGAAAAGAACGCGTCGGACATGTTTTTGACCACAGGCGCGCCGGTCTACATCAAGATTGAAGGCAAGCTTTACCCGCTGGGCAATACCGGCCTGCCGCCGGGCATGGTCAGCAAGATCGCGTACTCGCTGATGGATCCCGGCCAGGTCACCCAGTTCGAGCAGGAGCTGGAGCTGAACATGGCCATCGCGATCGCCGACGCCGGCCGCTTCCGCGTCAACGTGTTCAAGCAGCGTGGCGAAACCGGCATGGTGATCCGAGCGATCCGCAGCCAGATTCCCAGCATCGAGGCGCTCAACCTGCCCCAGGTGCTCAAGGACGTCATCATGACCCCGCGTGGGCTGGTGCTGGTGGTCGGCTCGACCGGCTCGGGCAAGTCGACCTCGCTGGCCTCGATGATCGACCACCGCAACAGCACCACCACCGGTCACATCCTCACCATCGAAGACCCGATCGAGTACCTGCACCGGCACAAGCTGTCCATCGTCAACCAGCGCGAAGTCGGCCTGGACACCCGGACCTTCCACAGCGCACTGAAGAATGCGATGCGCGAAGCGCCCGACGTGATCCTGATCGGTGAAATCCTCGACGCGCAGACCATGGAAGCGGCCATCGCCTTTGCCGAGACCGGTCACCTGTGCCTGGCCACCCTGCACTCCAACAACGCCGACCAGACCATCGAGCGCATTCTCAACTTCTTCCCCGAAAGCGCTCACCGCAACGTGCTGATGAACCTGTCACTGAACCTGCGGGCCGTGGTCAGCCAGCGCCTGGTGAAGAACAAGGAAGGCCGCCGCCTGCCCGCCACCGAGGTGTTGATCAACACCCCGCTGATCCGTGACCTGCTGCGCCGCGGCCAGGTTCATGAGATCAAGGCCGCGATGGAAGCGTCGCTGGAGGAAGGCATGGAGAGCTTCGACCAGTGCCTGTTCCGCATGGTCAAAGACGGTACGATCGAGATCGAGGAGGCGCTGCGCGCGGCCGATTCACGCGATGGGCTGGCATTGAAGTTCCGGCTCTCCGAGGGCAGCAGCGGCGAGCATGACCCGTACGCCGACTTTTCCGCCAACCAGCCGCAGATCACCCACGGTTTCTGACCGGTTAGCCCCGACGGGCACGGAAGAGCCGACCCCATGGTCGGCTGCTCTTCGGCCAGCGCGCGACAACCCGCCCGCGCTTAATGCTTCAGATTTTTCGCTGTCGCCCGTCTCATGCGCTGAGACTGGCCCCGGCTAGGGTGCGGTGATGGAAACTGTCCGTAAACTCGCCATCCTTGCCGATGCGGCCAAGTACGATGCGTCCTGCGCCTCCAGCGGCGCAGGTCGCCGCGACTCCCGTGGCACCGGCGGGGTGGGCAGCACCGAGGGGTCGGGCATCTGCCACAGCTACACCCCGGACGGCCGCTGTGTCTCGCTGCTGAAAATCCTGCTGACCAATTTCTGCATCTACGACTGCGCGTACTGCATCAATCGGGTCTCCAGCAATGTCCAGCGCGCGCGCTTCAGCGTCGATGAAGTGGTGGCGCTGACGCTGGATTTCTACAAGCGCAACTATATCGAGGGCCTGTTCCTGTCCAGTGGCATCATCCGCAACGCGGACTACACCATGGAGCAGATGGTCGAGGTCGCCCGCCGCCTGCGCGAGGAGCACCGCTTCGCCGGCTACATCCACCTCAAGACCATTCCTGAAGCCTCCCCCGAGCTGCTGGCCAGCGCCGGCCGGTACGCCGATCGCCTGTCCATCAACGTCGAGCTGCCCACCGAGGCCGGGCTGGCCACGTTCGCGCCCGAGAAGACCGTGCAGTCGATCCGCGGTGCCATGGGCGAGCTGCGCTGGCGCATCGACGAGGCGCGTGAGGCACGCGCCCCGGCCACACCGGCAGCGGTTGCCTCGCCGACGGTCAAGCGCACCGCGCGTCCACGGCCTCCCCGTTTTGCGCCTGCCGGCCAGAGCACGCAGATGATCGTCGGCGCCGACGGCGCCAACGACCGGCAGATCCTTGCCTCGGCCGATGCGCTCTACGGCAGCTACCGCATGCGCCGGGTCTACTACTCGGCCTTCAGCCCGATCCCCGATGCCAGCCGCAAGCTGCCGGTACAGCCGCCGCCGCTGGCCCGCGAGCACCGGCTTTACCAGGCCGACTGGCTGCTGCGTTTCTACGGCTACGGTGTCGAAGAAATCACCAGCACCACCAGCGACGGCATGCTCGACCTGGACATCGACCCCAAGATGGCCTGGGCCATCGCCCATCCCGAGCGCTTTCCAGTCGACCTCAACCGGGCACCGAAAGAACTGCTGCTGCGCGTGCCAGGGCTTGGCGTGCGCAACGTCAAGCGGGTGCTGATGGCCCGCCGCCACGCGCGCCTGCGCGTGGCCGACGTGGCCCGGCTGAAGGCACCGATGGGCAAGCTGCTGCCCTTCGTGCAGCTGGCCGACCACCATCCGCGCAGATCGCTGGATGACCCGGCCGCGCTCCGGGCGCGGTTGGCACCCCCGCCGCGTCAGGGCTCGCTGTTCGACGCGCTGCCGGCGGCATGATGCAGCGTGGCTCGGTGCGCGTGGACCCGCCGTGGTCACTGCAGGCGTGGCGCGATGCCGCGCGCCGCGGGTTGCAGGCCAACGCGGCACCGGCCGAACTGGACTGGCTGCACGGCACTGACGCCTCGCTGCTTGATGCCCCGGCCCTGCCGGAGGCCACCGATGACGGCGCAGCCGGCAGCGTGCCGCGCGCGTTTCTGGAGCTGGCCGAAACCTGCCTGTGCCACCGCGATCCGCAGCGCATGCCCCTGCTCTACCGCATGCTGTGGCGGATCCGCCACGGTGAGCGCGCGCTGCTGTCCAACCCGGCCGACGCCGACGTGCTGCGTGCGATGGCAATGGCCCAGGCGGTGCGCCGCGACAGCCACAAGATGAAAGCATTTGTGCGCTTCCGCGAGATTCCCGGCCAGGCCGATGCCTTCATTGCCTGGTTCGAGCCGGACCATTTCATCGTCGACCGCGTGGCGCCGTTCTTCGCGCGCCGTTTTGCCGGCATGCGCTGGGCGATCCTCACCCCGTATCGCAGCGCGCACTGGGACGGCCGGACACTTTCCTTCGGTCCCGGTGCCAGCCGCCAGGATGCGCCGGACGATGACGCACGTGAGGACCTGTGGCGTACCTACTACGCCAGCATCTTCAATCCCGCACGGCTGAACACCCGCATGATGCAGCAGGAAATGCCGGCCAGGTACTGGCGGCACCTGCCCGAGGCCAGCCTGCTGCCCTCGCTGGTGCGCGACGCCGCCGGACGCGTGCAGGAAATGCACGACCGCCCCGCACAGCCACCGAGCCGTCGCATCCCCGTACGCAGCCAGCTGCCGCCCGCCCCTGCAGGCGACGACCACGCCGACAGCCTGGCCCAGCTTCAGCGCCAGGCCGAAGGCTGCCGCCAGTGTCCGCTGTGGGAGCCGGCCACACGCACAGTGTTCGGCGAAGGCCCGGCTGATGCCCGGGTGATGCTGGTGGGCGAGCAGCCGGGTGACAAGGAGGACCTGTCCGGACGACCGTTCATCGGACCTGCCGGCCAGCTGCTGGACCGGGCATTGCAGGAACTGGGCATCGAGCGCGGCCAGCTGTACATGACCAATGCGGTCAAGCATTTCCGGTACGAGCGTCGCGGCAAGGTCCGGCTGCACCAGCGGCCGGACAGCACCCACGTTCAGGCGTGCCGGCCGTGGCTGATGGGTGAGATCGCGCGGGTTCGTCCCGAGCGCATCGTCTGCCTCGGCGCCACCGCTGCCTCGTCGGTGTTCGGCCGTGGCTTCAATCTCGCACGCGACCGCGGTCGCTGGCACACGCTCGACGACGGCACGCGTGGTTTTGCCACCGTGCACCCGTCATGGGTACTGCGCCAGAGCGATGCGGGCAAGCGCGAGGCCGCTTACCAGCTGCTGGTGGAGGACCTGCGACAGCTGGTGTGACGGGTCGAAGGGCGTTGCCGGGCAGAGCCCGGCAGCTGCTTTACCTGCCGGGCAGAGCCCGGCACTACTCTACGGTGACGCTCTTGGCCAGGTTGCGCGGCTTGTCGACGTCGGTGCCGCGTGCCAGTGCGGCATGGTAGGCCAGCAGCTGCACCGGCAGGGTGTGTACGATCGGGCTGAGCACACCGGCATGGCGCGGGGTGCGGATCACGTGCACGCCCTCGGACTCGCTGAAGTTGCTGTCCTGGTCGGTGAACACGAACAGCTCGCCACCGCGTGCACGCACTTCCTGCATGTTCGACTTCACCTTTTCCAGCAGGCTGTCGTTGGGCGCGATCACCACCACCGGCATGTCCTCGTCCACCAGCGCGAGCGGGCCATGCTTGAGCTCGCCGGCCGGGTAGGCCTCGGCATGGATGTAGGTGATCTCCTTGAGCTTCAACGCACCTTCCAGTGCGATCGGGTAATGCAGGCCGCGGCCCAGGAACAATGCGTTGTGCTTGCGCGCGAACTGCTCGGCCCACACCGCGATCTGCGGTTCCAGGTTCAGCACGTGCTGCACGCTGCCCGGCAGGAAGCGCAGCTGCTCCAGGTAGTCGGCTTCCTGCGCGGCATCCACGCGGCCATGCAGCTTGCCCAGCACTACGGTCAACTGGAACAGCGCTGCCAGCTGCGTGGTGAAGGCCTTGGTCGAGGCCACGCCGATCTCGGCGCCGGCGCGGGTGTAGCAGACCAGCTCGCTGGCGCGCGGAATCGCACTCTCCGGCACGTTGCAGATCGACAGCGTGTGCCGGTGCCCCAGCGACTTGGCGTACTTGAGCGCTTCCATCGTATCCAGCGTTTCGCCGGACTGGGAAATGGTCACGATCAGGTACTTCGGATTGGCGTGCGCCGCGCGGTAGCGGTACTCGCTGGCGATTTCCACGCTGCAGGGCAGCCCGGCAATCGACTCGATCCAGTACCGCGCGGTCAGGCCTGCGTAATAGCTGGTGCCGCAGGCCAGAATCTGCACGCCCTCAATGCCCGAAAGCACCGTCTCTGCATCGCGGCCGAACAGTTCGGCCGGGAAACCGCCGGCATCGATTGCCGCTTCGATGGTGTCACCCAGCGCGCGCGGCTGCTCGTGGATTTCCTTCTGCATGAAGTGGCGGTACGGGCCCAGCTCCAGCGAGGCCAGCGACACGTCGGACAGGTGCACATCGCGTTCGACGGCGGCGTCCTGTGCATCGAACACCTGCACGCCCTCACGGCTGACCAGGGCGGTATCGCCTTCTTCCAGGAAGATCACCCGGCGCGTGGCCGAGACGATCGCCGAGACGTCGGAGGCCACGAAGTTCTCGCCTTCGCCAAGGCCGACCAGCAACGGGCAGCCCATGCGCGCACAGACGAAATGGTCCGGCTCGGCCTGGCTCAGCACCGCCAGCGCATAGGCGCCAGTCAGCTCCTTCACCGTGGCCTGCAGCGCGGAAAGCAGCGTGCTGCCGGCCTGCTTCAGGTGATGATGCATCAGGTGGGCAATCACCTCGGTGTCGGTCTGCGACTCGAACGCGTAGCCCAGCGCGCGCAGTTTCTCGCGCTGTTCCTCGTGGTTCTCGATGATGCCGTTATGTACCAGCGCCACGCCCTCGCTCATGTGGGGGTGGGCATTGGCCTCGGTGACACCGCCATGGGTGGCCCATCGGGTGTGGCCGATACCCACGCGCGTGTCGAGCCCTTCGGCGGCGGCCGCGCCGGCCATTTCGGCCACGCGCCCGGTGCGTCGCACGCGGCGGATCTGCGCGCCGTCGAGTACTGCGATGCCTGATGAATCGTAACCACGATATTCCAGCCGGGTCAGTCCTTCGATCAGTACCGGCACCACATTACGATCAGCGATCGCACCCACGATTCCGCACATGCTGGTGTCATCCATTGTCCAATGGGCGACAGTATATCCCGCGCCATGGGACAGAGATTGACCGTTGCCGACCGGAAGGCGACAGCGCCGTCAGGCTTCTTCGCAGGGACCCGAAGCGACATCACCGCTGCCGCCGCTGGCGCGGCCTTCAGGCCGCGTCAGCCTGGTTTTCGGGCCGCGCACGGTCAAATGCCGACAACGCCAGGCAGGCGGCCTCGATCCGCTGCAGCACCGGGTACGGCGCCAGAGGCAGGGCAAAACGGCGCGCGTTGTAGAGCTGCGGCAACAGGCAGGCGTCGGCCAGCCCGGGCTGGTCGCCGTGGCAGAACCGCCCGGTGTCGGTACTGGTCGCCAGCATCGTCTCCATGGCCGCCAGCCCCTCGGCCATCCAGTGCAGCGTCCATGCGCTGCGCGCATCGGCCGGGACGTCCAGCTCCCGCTCCAGGTACTGCATCACCCGCAGGTTGTTGAGCGGGTGGATGTCGCACGCGATCAGCTGGGCAAGCGCACGCACGCGCGCACGGCCGGGGGCATCAGGCGGCAGCAGGGGCACGTGTGGATGGATCTCGTCCAGGTACTCCAGGATTGCCAGCGACTGGGTCAGCACGTTATCGCCGTGTTCCAGCGTCGGCACCAGCTGCTGCGGGTTGAGCTGCCGGTAGGCCGGCCGGTGCTGTTCGCCCCCGTCGCGCACCAGATGCACCGGCCGCGCCTGCCAGGACAGGCCTTTCAGCTCCAGCCCGATGCGTACGCGGTAGGCCGCACTGGAGCGCCAATAGGTATGCAGCACCAGCGGCGCGGACGCCGCCGCCCCGCGCTGTGCGTCGCCGTGCTGTGTGTCGCCGTGGATCGCGTCCATGCTCAGGGAGCAGCCGCCTGCTCGATGCGCTGCTCGATCGCACCGAAGATGCTTTTTCCTTCTGCATCGAACATCTCGATGCGCACCACGTCGCCGAAGGACATGAAGGGCGTGCTCGGCTTGCCGTCGCGCAGCGCCTCCACCGTACGCAGCTCGGCAAAGCAGGATGCGCCCTTGCTGGTGTCCTCGTTGGCGATGGTGCCCGAGCCGACGATCGTCGCTGCGCCCAGCGGACGGGTGCGGGCCGCGTGGGCCACCAGCTGGCCGAAGTTGAACTGCATGTCCACACCGGCGTCCGGCGCGCCGAACCACTTGCCATTGACGTGGGTGACCAGCGGCAGATGGACCTTGCTGTCCTGCCAGGCCGAGCCAAGCTCGTCGGGCGTCACCAGCACCGGCGACAGCGCCGAGCGCGGCTTTGACTGCAGGAACCCGAAGCCCTTGGCCAGCTCGGCCGGAATCAGGTTGCGCAGTGAAACGTCGTTGACCAGACCGATCAGCTGGATATGGTCGGCTGCCTGCGCGGCATCCACGCCCATCGGCACGTCGTCGGTGACCACCACCAGCTCGGCTTCCAGGTCGATGCCAAAGTCTTCGCTGGCGACCTTGACCGCATCGCGCGGGGCCAGGAAGCCGGCGCTGGTGGCCTGGTACATCAGCGGGTCGGTGTAGAAGCTCTCCGGCACTTCGGCACCGCGGGCGCGGCGTACCCTCGCCACGTGCGGCAGGTAGGCGCTGCCATCCAGAAACTCATATGCGCGCGGCAACGGCGAAGCCAGCGCCACCGGGTCGATGTCGAACACACCGACGGCATCACCGGCCTCCAGCGCGTCGAACAGGGCCACCAGACGCGGGGCCACGCGGCTCCAGTCTTCCAGCGCCTGCTGCAGGGTGCTGGCGATGCCGGTGGCACGCACACCGCGCTGCAGGTCACGCGAGACAACGATCAGACTGCCGTCGCGGCCGCCTTCCTTCAGGGAACCAAGCTTCATGGATGGGTGTCCGGTCTTTGGGCAAACAAGTTTCAAGTGTAATCAAACGCAGATCGCAGCCAAGCTGCACTGCCGCATGACCCTTTATACCTTGGCTGCCTTGGCACACGCTAAAAACTGAACAGGTCCTTTTGCGCGCCGTCTCAAACCCGATTAGAATGCGCGGGTCTGCAGCGGCCGTCCGTTTCCCTCCGGGATCGCCGGCGAGCCCGGTCACCCGACCCCTCGCCCGCCCCCACTCCGACGCCGTTCGTCACGCATTCCAGCCTGCGCTCCGCGCCGGCTGCACCCAATTCTCGCAGCGCGGTTCACGGGAACGCTCCGAGTCAGCCGATCTGAACGATCTGCCCCCGCTTGGCCATTCGGCCAGGCGTTTCTTGTTTGTGGAGCAATCACCCGATGTCTTTTGAATCCCTGGGCCTGGCGCCCTTCCTGCTGCGTGCGCTTTCCGAGCAGGGTTACGAGAACCCGACCCCGATCCAGGAGCAGGCCATCCCGCTCGCCCTGGCCGGGCGCGACCTGCTGGCCGGCGCTCAGACCGGTACCGGCAAGACCGCCGCTTTCGGCCTGCCGCTGCTGCAGCACCTGGGCACCGCCTCGCAGGAAGTGCGCACCGGTGGCCCGCGCAAGCCGCGCGCGCTGATCCTGGCCCCCACCCGCGAGCTGGCCACCCAGGTGCACGACAGCCTGCGCGGCTACAGCAAGTACCTGCGTATTCCCAGCGCCTGCATCTACGGCGGCGTCGGCATGGGCAACCAGCTGGACATCCTGCGCCGTGGCGTGGACCTGCTCGTGGCCTGCCCGGGCCGCCTGATCGACCACCTGGAGCGTCGCAGCGTCGACCTCTCCGGCATTGAAGTGCTGGTGCTGGACGAAGCCGACCGCATGCTCGACATGGGCTTCCTGCCGTCGATCAAGCGCATCCTGGCCAAGCTGCCCAAGCAGAACCGCCAGACCCTGCTGTTCTCGGCGACGTTCGAGGACAACATCCGTCAGCTGGCACTGGAGTTCATGCGCAACCCGGAGCAGATCCAGGTGACGCCGAAGAACACCGTGGCCGAGACCATCGCCCACCGCGTGCACCCGGTCGACGCCGCACGCAAGCGCGACCTGCTGCTGCACCTGCTCGCCCAGGACAGCCGCCAGCAGACGCTGGTGTTCGCCCGTACCAAGCACGGCAGCGACAAGCTGGCCACGTTCCTGGAAAAGTCCGGCATCAAGACCGCGGCCATCCACGGCAACAAGAGCCAGGGCCAGCGTCTGCGCGCCCTCGGTGACTTCAAGGCTGGCCGGGTCACCGTGCTGGTGGCCACCGATATCGCCGCCCGCGGCATCGACATCAACGAGCTGCCGAAGGTGATCAACTTCGACCTGCCGATGGTGGCCGAGGATTACGTGCACCGTATTGGTCGTACCGGCCGTAACGGCGCCACCGGTGAAGCGGTGTCGCTGGTATCCCAGGACGAAGTGAAGCTGCTGCGCGCCATCGTGCGTCTGCTGGGTCGCGACATGGAAATCCGCGACGTGGCCGGCTATGAGCCGCAGGTGCCGATCCGCTGGGGCAACAGCGCCCCGGGCAAGGCCGAGCAGCCCGGTGGCGAGCGCGCCCCGCGCAAGCACCAGCGTCGCCCGCACGGCGAGGCGCCGCGCAGCGCGCATGCCGGCCCGAAGAAGCCGGGCGGCGGTCGTCGTGACGGTGCACCGGGCCAGCAGCGCGCAGGCCAGGGTCAGCGTCGCGGCGGAAGTGGCAACCCAGGCGGCGGCCGCGGCCGTGGTCAGGGCGGCAACGGCGGCGGTAACCGCGCCGGTTGATGTCTGCCGCTGCGGCAGGTTGTGCTGAGAGACCCGGCTGATGCCGGGTCTTTTTTTGCGCGTGCGATCAGGCCGCGACCGTTGCACGTCCGGTAGGTGACGACCGTTGGTCGTCACGCCATTGCTGCCGCCCTCTGACTTTCCCGCAGCAGGTCGCAAAGGCAGCCGCGGAGATTGGAAGCACAGCCGAGCACGCCAGGCCGCTTCCAGCTCCAGATCAACAGCGTGACGACCAACGGTCGTCACCTGCCAGATCAGAAGCAGAAGCGGGTAAGGCAGGGGCGCGGGGGCGCAGCCCCCGCCAACCCCGCTATCCCCGCGGTTTGGCAGGATTGAGCAGGTTGCCGAAGAACAGCGCATTGACCAGCAGGCGCTCCGTGCCGTGCCAGTACTTGCGGTGCGCCGGATCATCGGCAAACAGCACCACGTTGCCCTGCCCCTGCGGCGACACCAGCAACCAGGCCGAACCAGCCACCCGCGACCGGTTGCGCTCGGACAGATAGCCGTTCACCCGAGGCGCTGCATCGATGCGTACCACCGTCGAATACGCGTTGGCGCTTGGCTGCAACACCACCGTGCTTTCCTTGTTCACCGCCAGGGCTGCGCGCGGCACGCCAAAACCCAGTGGATGGCTGGTATCCACGTCGGCACTGAGAATGTTGCCGCTCACCCGTTCGATCGCCGCGATGTCGCGCTGGTCGCCAAATGCATGCCGTTCAGCCGCGCCCGTCTCTTCCTCCACGCCCAGTCTTTCGCCCTCGGCCAGTTTCTGTTCGATGGCCCAGCGCGATGCCGTGCCATAGGTCACCAGCGATCCCCCGGCCTGCACCCAGCGCTTCAGGGCGGCCACCGCCGTCGCATCCACGCCGGCGTAGGTGCCGCCGGCCATTACGATCGTGGTGTAGCGGTCCAGCGGCACCTTGCCCAGCTGCGCAGGGTCGATCTTGCTCGACGGTACCTGCAGATGCTGGTCCAGCAGGAACCAGCTCGACCCGATCTCGGTGGCGCTGACGCCCTCGCCCATCACCAGCGCAACCGTCGGCTTGCGCAGCGCCTTGACGCTGTCGCTGCCCAGATCGATGCCGCTGCGGCTCTGGCCACTGGCCAGGGCGAAGAAGCGCACGCCACTGTCTGCGGCAACCGCCTGCACTGCGGCGTGCAGCTCAGCACCCTGCAGCGGCTGGCCGGCCACCGGCAGCACCACCGTCCCAGCGGCGAACGCACGCTCACCCTCGCCGGTTCCCGCACTGAAACCACGCAGCGCGGCGCGCGTTGCCAGCCCTCTGGCCTGCAGCGCGTACAGCGCGCGCGAAGCGTTCTGGTCGCGCCAGTCCAGCACATAGGCATACGTCGCCGGCCCGTCCACCACCTCGCCCCGCGCCGGTGGCACGGCGGCAACCCGTGCACCCTCGGCGATGCGGCTGCGGCTGCCGGCAAAGGCCAGCCCGTAGGCCGGCGCGATGGCATAGGAGGTGCTGCCGTAGAACACATCACCCTTCACTGGCGGAGTCTCGGCAAAGATCGAATGCACCAGACGGAACTGCGGCTGCGCGGTGGGCACGACAAACGCACTGCCCGGCTCGAAACGCTGGCCGTCCACGGTGACCGCCGAGGCCAACGCATGAACCTGGATCCGGTGCTGCAGCAGCAGGTCCAGCAGACGTCGGGTCAGGCTGGGATCGTGCGCGTCGCCGAATACAAAGCTGCGCACCGGTTGCTGCCCGGCCTGCTTCAGCGCGGACTGGAAGAATGACTTCTGCAGCGCGAACAGCCCTTCGCGCTCGGCCACCGCGCCGCGCACTGTTCCCAGCCCGGTAGCGACCTGGTTGCGGATGGTGAAGGGGAAGGTGAGCAGGCCGTTGGCCGACTCCTGCACCCGGCCGCGCGAGCTCGCCTGTTCCACGGTGACCCCGACCGCACCGTGGAAATCAGGATAGGTCGAGCCGTACACCGGGGAAAAGTTGTCATAGTTCTCACCGGTGTAGTACAGCGACCCCAGTGCATCCAGCGACTGTGCGTGGTACTTGGCCAGAGTCTTGTTGAACTCGTAGGAAGCGGCTGGAATCAGCGGACTGTGCATGCTCTTCGGCGAGGGCTCGAAGTAGTAGGTGCTGTCCTTGCCCATTTCGTGGAAGTCGATCTGGACGTTGGGGTACCACTGGTGGAAGAACGCGATTTTCGGCCGTGTGTCCTGCTGGGTCAGCGCCAGCCAGTCGCGGTTGAGGTCGGTGAAATAATGGTTGGTGCGGCCCTGCGGGAACGGCTCCACATGTTCCTTGTCGGCCGGATCGGCCGAGGCCGGCGAGGACGCCCAGGCGTTGTGCCAGTTGGCTGCGCGATCACGGCCATCAGGGTTCTGCGCCGGATCGAACAACACCACCGACTGCTGCAGCCATTGCTGGGTTTCTGCACTGCGGTTGGCCACCAGGTAGTAGGCGGTAAGCATGGCTGCTTCGCCGCTGGAGGTCTCGTTGCCGTGCACGCTGTAGCCCAGCCACACCACCACCGGGCTGTCCCCGGCCGCGCTGCGTGGCTGCGCCGGGTCGGCCAAGGTCGCATGCTGCTGGCGCAGCTGTTCCAGGCGCTGCTGGTTCTGCGCCGAAGTGACCGTGGCGATCAGCAGCGTGCGCCCCTCGTAGCTCTGCCCGATGCGCTGCACCTTGATCCGGTCCGACAGCCGGGCAAGCTCGTCGAAGTAGGCCACCAGCTGGTCGTGCCGGGTGTAGCGGCTGCCGACCGGATAGCCGAGAAACTGCTCGGGCGTCGGGATGGCCGGATCGAACTGCTCGGCCTGTGGGAAGAACCAGGCGCTCTGCGCCTGTACCGGCTGTACCGGCAATGCCAATGCCGCACCGGCGGCAACGAACAACGACAGCAATACACGACGATGGAAAGACACTGCAGATCCCCGATGATGGAGCGGTGCAGCAGCAAAGACCCTGCTGCTGCACCGGTGTGACAACTCAGAAGCGGTAGTCGAAGCCGACGGTGAAGTAACGTCCGCGCAGGTCGTATTGGCTGAAGTCATATGGCGCACGGATGCCCGGGAACGACGCGTCATACGGCGGTTCCTCGTCGGCCAGGTTCTGCACCTTGGCGTACACGGTCAGCTGCTCGATGCCGCGCCAGGCCAGATACAGGTCGAACTGACTGTACGAATCGACCCGGTCCTGTACGGCGCGGGCGGCGGTACTGGCGCGCTGGTCGTAGCCGCTGGTGTAGTACCAGGTCAGCGCGGTGCTGAAGTCACCCAGCGTCCAGTCCAGGCTGGTGGTGGCCTTGTTCTTCGGCAGGGTGGCACCGAGGTTGCTGCCGGCGTAGTCCACCAGCGGCCCACCCACCACGCTCGGTCGCCGGTAGTCGCGCACATGCGTATAGGCCGAGCCCAGGTTGAACACGCCGAAGCGGTCGGTGGGGATGCGCTGGCGCAGCTCCACGTCGATACCGGAGGTCTTGAGATCGCTGAGGTTCTGGTAGCGGTTGTATACCGCCTGCAGCTTGCCGCGTTCGTCGCGCTGCACGGCGCCGGGCACGTTGCTGGTCACCAGGGTCTGGGTGTTGTTGGTACCGACCAGGTTTTCCAGCTCGATGCGGTAGTAGTCCACGCTCAGGTTGGTGTTCTGCCAGGGGGAGAGCACCACACCAAAGTTGTAGCTGCGGGTACGCTCCGGCTTCAGGTCGGTATTGCCGACGGTGAAGAAGGTCGGATTCTGGCGCGAACCAGGCAGATCCGGGTCGAACGGATCCACCACACTGCCGTAGGAGATGCTGGTGCTGTCTGAGTTCTCCGACAGCGAGGGTGCGCGGAAGCCCTTGGAGGCTGCCGCCCGTACCAGCAGCACGTCCAGCGGCTGCCAGCGCAGACCGATCTTGGGCGAGAACGCGTCGCCGAAATCGTCGTAGTGGTCGGCGCGCGCGGCCAGCGACAGCTCCAGCTTCGAGGCCAGCGGCACGTTGGCCTCCGCGTACGCAGCGCTGACCTTGCGCTCGCCATGTACTTCGGCGATGGCCGGGCGCACCTGCAGGCCGGCGTCGATCTGCCAGGGGTTGTTGGAATCCAGCTTCTCCCGGCGCCACTCTGCGCCGGCGGCAAAGCCGATGTCACCGGCCCAGGTACGGCCCAGCGTGCCGGAGATCTTCGCGTCCACACCCAGCAGCACCGACTCGGCCGGACGCAGGGTGGCGATGTTGATGCCGTCGAGCACGGCCTGCGGCGTGGCCGACGGGTTGAGCAGGTTGTAGCTGCCGCTGGCCAGTGCGTCGGCCAATGCCCAGCGGTTGGCGAAGCCGCCGGAGACGGTTTCCCGCTCGCTGCTGCGTGCACCGAACGCGCCCAGTTCCCAGTCCCAGTTGCCGGTGCTGCCGCGCACGCCGACCAGGCCGCGGTAGGACTGCGAGCGGTTGGTCTTGATGGTGCCGCCGAGGTTGAAGAAGGTGTACTCGATCGGCACCGCAGTCCCATAGGGATTGTAGGGGTTGCCCGCCGGCAGGCTCGAGGAGACCGGCTCGGCCAGCCCGGTTTCAGCGTTGAGCGCGAAACGGCCGCTTTCCAGCGTGAAGAACGGACTGCTGCCGAACCACGAGACACCCTTGACCTCGCTGTACAGCACCTCGCCGAAGGCTTCGACCGTGTCACTTACCCGGAACGTGCCATTGGCGTACGCCTGCCAGCGCTTGGTCGAGGGAATCAGCGTGGTGAAGGGCGCCTGGTTGAAGCCGCAGGTGTTGCCCGCCAGCCCATCAATGGGCGCACTGGCCACCAGCGTGGTGCCTTCCGGGCACTGCCCGTTGGCGTCCAGCATCGGCACGGACGCGCCGCCGACCAGATAACGTGCGCCCTTGGCCGACCAGCCGTTCCAGCGGCCACCGGGCTGGTCGCTGTAGATGCCACTGCGGGTCAGCGCGCGCTCGTCCTGGTCCAGGCGGTCGCGGTTGTAGCCTTCCAGGCTGACCAGGATGTTGTAGCCGTCCGTCTCCAGATCGCCGAGGCCGCCGACGAACTTCAGCTTGGTCTCGTCCAGCCCGCCCTGGTCGGCGGTGCCGACGCTGCCGCCGATTTCGGCGCCCTGGAAATCCTGCCGGGTGATGATGTTGACCACCCCGGCCACCGCATCGGACCCATACACCGCCGACGCGCCGTCCTTGAGTACCTCGATGCGTTCCACCGCAACCAGCGGCAGCGCGTTGAGGTTGACGAAGGTGTCCGACAGGCCATTGGCGGGGAAACCGTAGTTGGCCAGGCGCCGGCCATTGAGCAGGACCAGCGTGTTCTTCTGCGAGAGGCCACGCAGGCCGATGCCGGCTGAACCCGAAGCCCAGCCGCTGTTGGAGGTCTCGTTGGCGGCGTTGCCGGTGTTGGCCGAGATCGAACGCAGTACATCGGCGACGCTCGCTTTACCGGTGGCCTGCAGTTGTTCGCGGCCGATCACCTGCACCGGGTTGGCGGTTTCGGTGTCGCTGCGTTTGATGTTGGAACCGGTCACGCGCACGGCGGCCAGCGTACTGGCATCGCCAGCGGCGTCGGTGGTGGTATCGGCTGCAGCGGACAAAGGCGCGGCCAGGGCGGCGGCCAGAGCCGCCACGAGCAGGGTGTGCTGGGGCATGTCGTTCTTGGGTGGTGGGGGAAGCGTGCTCCGCAGTAATCCATGCCAGGCCATGAACCGGCCAATAACATCTCTTCATACGGATATAAGGAAACCACCATCCCTTCATCGCGATGAAAAGATTTAGTTGCCACTGATACCCTGCCGGTGCCGCCAGCCCCCGGTACAATGGCCACATGGAAATCTTCAAAGTCTTCATGGTCGAGGCCGCCCACCGCCTGCCCAATGTGCCGCCGGGGCACAAATGCTCCCGCCTGCACGGCCACTCCTTCCGGGTGGAACTTAAGGTGGAAGGTGAGCCCGGCCCCGATACCGGCTGGATCCTGGATTTCGGCGACGTCAAGGCCGCGTTCCAGCCGATCTACGATCGCCTCGACCACCATTACCTCAACGACATCCCGGGTCTGGAGAACCCCACCAGTGAAAACCTGGCGGTGTGGATCTGGAACGAACTGAAGCCGGTCCTGCCGGCCCTGAGCGAGGTCACACTGCACGAAACCTGCACCTCAGGTTGCCGCTACCGGGGCCCGTCAGCCTGAGCCCTGCGCCTGAGGCTGAACGGTTTCAGCCGGTGATGGGGTGATGGCGCAAGGCCTGTTGCATTGCAGCAAGAAAGGCGTATGCTGCACTGCATCAAGGCAAACGCGTTCCGGCCAACACCGACCGCACCAGCCACCAGACATTGCGCGGGTCCCTCCCCCCGCGCAATCGCAGGACCCGACAGATCCCTCCCTCTGTCGGGTCCTTTTTTTTGCGGCGCGCGGCGGCGCCCCGCCCATGCACGCTGTGCATCCGCTCGCACACGCAGGTGATGTCCGCTGCCAGCTCCTTCAGGCAGCCCGCTCGCTTCGCTCCCGCTCCTGCGCCTCGAACCACGCCAGATACATCAGCAGCGTCCACAGCAACGGATGCCAGCGCCGCTCGCCGTCCAGCAGCGCCTGCCACATACGCTGTACACGGCCGTCGTCCACCAGCCCGGCCGCCTGCAGCCGCGGCGGGGCCAGCAGTGCCTCGGCCCAGCCGCGCAGCGGGCCGCGCAACCACGCTGCCACCGGCGGGCCGAAGCCGCGCTTGGGCCGATACACCAGCTCCGGCGGCAGATAGCGGCACAACAGCGCTTTGAGAACGGCTTTCTGCTCGCGGCCGCGCACCTTCAGCGCCATGGGCAGCTGCCACGCGTGGGCCACCAGTGTGCGATCCAGAAACGGCGAGATCGTCTGCAGGCCGCAGGCCCGACCGGCGGATTCGACCTTGGTCATCAACCCGTTGCCCAGCTCCATCATGAAGTCCAGGTACTGCACCACCTCTTCAGGACTGCCGCCGATATCCAGCGCGCTCTGGCCGCACAGCGTGGCCGGCTCCTGTGCGCCGGGCAGCAGGTCATGCGGCTGACGCCAGCGCATGATCCGCATCAGATAATGGTGCACCGGGTCGCGGTCACTGCATTCGTCGAGCAGCGCGGCCCAGCCGCCCAGACGCCCTGCTTCACCTTGGAGGGAGGCGCGCCGACGCGCCCGGTCGGCCGCAAACGCTGGCAGCCAGCGGCTCAGCCGTGCCATCGCCACGGCACGACGGTAGGCGCGGTGACCGAAGAAGAGCTCGTCGCCGCCGTCGCCGGTCAGCGCCAACGTCGCCCGCCCCGCAAGTGCCTGGCTGGCCAACAGGGTCGGCAGCTGGGACGCGTCAGCGAACGGCTCGTCCCACACCGCGGTCACCTGCTGCACCAGCGGCAACGCATGATCGGCAGTGCACAGCATGGTCTCGTGCGCCGTGCCCAGTCGCTTGGCAACCGCCTGCATCCAGCGCGTCTCGTCGTGCGCAGCCACCTCGAATCCGACGCCCACGGTCGGCAGCGGTGTCGCGCTCCCCCGCTGCACGATGGCCAGCAGCAGCGAGGAATCCACGCCGCCGGAAAGAAAGCCGCCGCATCCGCTGCCGCTGAAAGGGGCCAGCACCGTGTGCAGGCGTGCATCGAGCTGATCCACCGCCTCGGCCATCGCAGCTCCGCCCCTCGGTGCGACCTCTTCGCACGCGTCGCGCGGGTCCCAGTACCGCCGCTGGTCAAGGTCCGGCACGTGGGCGCCCGCGCCAGCGTCCACGTCCTGCGCGTGCATTGCCAGACTGCTGCCTGCGGCCAGCTTGAAGCTGCCCACATGGATGCAGTGCGGCGCAGGGACATGGCCGTGACGCAGGAACAGGGCGAGCACCCCACGGTCGACCTCATCCACGAAGCCTGGTGCACAGCGCAGGCCGCGCAGGCTGGATGAGAACGCCCACCCTTCTCGCAGCCAGGCGTAGTACAGCGGCCGTTGTCCCGCAGGATCGCGTGCGAGCAGCAGCTGCTGGCGTCGCCCGTCCCACAGCGCCAGAACGAAGGCACCGTCAAGGCGCTTCAATACCGCCGCCGGCGACTCGACGCACATGCGCTCCAGCAACCCAGCGGCATCGAGCAACCGGGCGCTTCCCATCTCATGCACACGCCCTTGCACCACCAGCAGATGATTGCCGCATGCCGAGCGCACTGCTTCGCCATCACTGGCCAGCCACAGCTGCGCTGGCCCGTCCTGCAGGACGGTCGCAGCGGCCCCATTACCCGCTGTCAGCATCTGTCTGATCGCTGCCTCGGCGCGATCAGGCGCCAGATCGCCTCGGTTCCAGAAACCACTGATGGCCATGCATGCTCCGCACTGATCGACGCTGGCCGTGGTGGCCAGCAGGCGCATGAGCATCCGGAGGTGGCGACTGCAGGGTCCATACGGAAAATCAGAATCTGCGGACGCTCTCAGCCGTGGGGCAGCACGAACGCAAACCGGGTGCCGTGCGTGCTGGGCTCGAGCGCCAGCGCGTGCCCGTGCAGTTGCACGATGCGCTGCACGATCAGCAGCCCGAGCCCGCCATTTCCGCCACGCCCGCGCCCACTGCCCGGCGATTGCCGACGCAGGCGTTCGCCGACGCTCGGATCGATCCCCGCCCCATCGTCCTGCACCACCACGCGCACCCCGGCCGGATCGGGCGACAGGATGACCTGCACCATCGAGGCGTCCTGCGCATGGCGCAGCGCGTTGTCCACCAGATTGGTCAGCGCACGGTCCACCAGCCCCACATCCACGCACACCAGCGGCAATCCGGGCGGAAACTCCGCATGCAACTGCACCTGGCGTGCCTGGGCGGCAAGTTCGAACTTCTGCAACACGTCCTGTACCAGCTCAGGCAACGCGAACGTTTCCAGTTCGAGCGCGACGCCCCCATGCTCCAGCCGCGCCAGCTCGAACAGCGAGCGGGCCAATGCGCCGACCTTGCCACTCTGCGCCAGCGCCACGGCGAGGTAGCGCCGACGCTCCTGTTCGGAGAGCGTGGTTTCCTTCATCGCCAGCGTTTCAAGATAGCCGTGCAGCGAGGCCAGCGGCGTGCGCAGGTCGTGGGAGATGTTGGCCACCAGCTCGCGCCGTTGCAGGTCCTGCTCGCGCAGCTGCTGCCACTGATCTGCCAGGCGTTGTGCCATGCGTGCATGGGCATGATTGAGGATGGCCAGTTCGTCGCGCGTGCCGGGCCTCAGTGGCTCGGGTGCCTGCGCGGGCACTGGCGCATCCACATCGAACTGCTCGATGCGCCGCGTCAGCTGACGCAGCGGGCGGGTGATCCAGTAAAAGGTGAGCAGCGCGGCCAGTACGCCTGCCAGCGCCACCAGCGCGGCCGACCACAGCGTGGCGCGCCACTGCCCACTGGTCGCCAGGTCATCGGCCAGCATCTGTCGCTGCTCGCCGACCAGCACCACGTAGATGTAGCCCGCCAGCTGCCCCTGTACCACCAGCGGGGCCACGCTGAATATCTTGCGGCCGCCCGCACTGCGGGGGTCGTCACCGAGGATCGGCAGCGGCGCGCCGTCAAGCAGCGCGCGCAGTGGCCCCAGGTCGACGCGCTGGCGGCGCAGGTGACCCGGCGGCGCATCGTGCCCGATCACCTCGCCGTGGGTGTCGAGCAGGTACACCTCGACACTGGGATTGACCGCCATCAGCTGACCGAACAGGCTGCGTACCGCATCGTTGCGCATGCCGCCGGCGTCCATCAGTTCGCTGCGCCGTGCGATATGCGCGGCGAGGTCCAGCGACAGCCGCTGCACAACCTCCTGCTCGTGGTGCACCGCCTGCCGCGCCTGCATGGCCAGCAGCGCCATGCCACTGAGTACCAGCAGCAGCGCTGACAGCAGGGCCAGCTTCTGCCACAGCCGCAGCCGACTCATGCCGTCCCCACGCTGTCGTCCACCAGCTTGTAGCCGCGTCCCCACACTGTCAGCAACCGGCGTGGCTGCGCCGGGTCGCGCTCGATCTTGTTGCGCAGGCGGTTGATGTGGGTGTTGACGGTGTGCTCGTAGCCCTCGTGCGCATGCCCCCACACCTGGTCGAGCAGCTGCATGCGGGAGAACACCTGGTCCGGATGACGCGCGAAATGCATCAGCAGATCGAATTCCCGCGGGGTCAGCTCCAATGGTTGGCCATCGCAGTGCGCCGCACGCGCCAACGGGTCCAGCTGCAGCCCACCCAGCACCACGGTGCCGGCATCCAGGCGCGCGTTCTGCGCCATCGCATCGGCCCGCCGCAGCAGCGCGCGTACCCGCGCCACGAGCTCGGGCATCGAGAAGGGTTTGGCCAGGTAATCATCGGCGCCCAGCTCCAGGCCCACGATCCGCTGGGTTTCACTGCCGCGCGCGCTGATGATGATGACCGGCACATAACGCGTCATCGCCCGCGCACGCTGACACAGCTGAAGCCCGTCCACCCCCGGCAGCATGACGTCCAGCACCAGCGCATCCCACGGCCCCTGCTGCTCGAGCAGCGCCAGACCCTGGCTGCCATCTGCGGCCAGCTGCACCTGGTAGCCCTCGTCGGACAGGTGCATGCACAGCAGTCTGCCGATGTCGGCGTCGTCTTCGACAACAAGAATGCGGCGGGAATCGGTCATGAGCCGGCCAATCGGGCAGAAGGCCTGATTGTGGTGCAGCCGGTCGACCAATGCATAACGAAAAATTGAACCCTGCGTGAGGACCCGTTGACCTGTGCGGGCGCAGGATGCAGCCATCCCTTCCGTGGAGTAGGTCATGTCGTTCAACCGACGCCAGTTCCTGGGTCTGGGCACCCTCGCCGCCAGCGGCATGCTGCTGGCCCTGCCGGGCTGCAGCCAGGCCAACCCGGCCACGGCCGACGTGGCCGCCAGCCGTACTTTCCCGTTCATGCTCAGCGATGCTCAGTGGCGCCAGCGGCTGTCACCGGCGCAGTATGCGGTGCTGCGCGGCCACGCCACCGAGCGCGCCTTCAGCAGCCCGCTGGACCGCGAGCACCGCCGCGGCATTTTCCATTGCGCCGGCTGCCAGCAGGCGCTGTTCGACGCCGCCACCAAATTCGACAGCGGCACCGGCTGGCCCAGTTTCTATCGTGCGCTGCCCAACGCCACCGGCCAGGATCGCGACCGCAGCTTCGGCATGCTGCGCGTGGAGGTGCACTGCAGCAACTGTGGCGGGCATCTGGGCCACCTGTTCAACGACGGTCCGCGCCCTACCGGCCTGCGCTACTGCATGAACGGCGCCGCGCTGGCGTTCGTGGCCGCCGACGATGACGGCAGCGGCGGCTGGCGCGTGCGCCGCTGATTCCCGCCATTCCTCTTTCTGCGGAGCTTGATTGATGATTCTGCTGCTGCTCGCCTTCTTCGCCGGCATGCTGACCCTGCTCAGCCCCTGCATCCTGCCGGTGCTGCCGTTCGTGTTTGCCCGCGCCGGCCGCCCGTTCCTGCGCAGCACCCTGCCGCTGCTGCTGGGCATGGCCTTGACCTTCACCGTCGTGGCCAGCATTGCGGCGGTGGGCAGCAGCTGGGTCGCCCAGGCCAACCAGATCGGGCGCTGGCTGGCCCTGGTGGTGATGACGGTATTCGCGCTGGCACTGCTGTGGCCTGCGCTGGCCGAGCGCCTGCTGGGGCCGCTGCAGCAGCTGGGCGCGCGGCTGGGCGCACGTGCAGATGCTGCTGATGCGCGCGGCAAGGGCGGTGCGGGCACCTCGCTGCTGGTGGGCATTGCCACCGGCCTGCTGTGGGCACCGTGCGCCGGCCCGATTCTTGGCCTGGTGCTCACCGGCGCGGCGCTCAATGGCGCCAGCGTGGGCACCACCGGGCTGCTGCTGGCCTATGCCGCCGGTGCCGCCTGCGCGCTGGCTCTGGCGGTATGGGTAGGGGGACGGGTGTTCAATGCGCTCAAGGCCCGGCTCGGGGTCGGCAACGTACTTCGGCGGGCCCTGGGCGTGGCCGCGCTGCTGGCCGTGGTGGCGATCGCGCTGGGCTGGGACACCGGCGTGCTGACGCGCCTGTCCAGCGCCAGCACGGCGCGGCTGGAACAGCGCCTGCTGGACGCGGCGCCCGGCGCAGCGCCGGCACCGATGGTCAGCGCACGTCCGGCCGGCAGTGGCCCGTTGCCGGTGGAGGGTGAGCTGCCTTCGCTGGACGGCGCCACCGGCTGGCTCAACAGCCCGCCATTGAACGCGCAGGCGCTGCGCGGCAAGGTCGTGCTCGTCGATTTCTGGACCTACTCCTGCATCAACTGCCTGCGCGCCATGCCCTACGTGCACGAGTGGGAGCGGCGCTACCGCGACCATGGGCTGGTGGTGCTGGGCGTGCACACGCCGGAGTTCGCCTTCGAGCGCGACGTGCGCAATGTGATGCGGGCCGTGGACAAGCTCGACGTGAAGTACCCGGTCGCCCTGGACAACAACTACGCGATCTGGCGTGGCTTCAACAACCGCTACTGGCCGGCGCATTACTTCATCGATGCGCAGGGCCGCATCCGCGCCCATCAGTTCGGCGAGGGCAACTACGCCAACTCCGAGCAGGTCATCCGCGAGCTGCTGCGCGAAGCCGGTCAACGCGACCTGCCCCCCCCTGCCGATCCGGCCGCCGCCACCTTGAAAGGCGTGGAAGTCCAGGCCGACATGGGCAACCTGCGGTCGCCGGAGACCTATCTGGGCAGCGCGCGGGCCGAAAACTTCAACCCGGCCGGTGGGCTGGGGGGACCGACGCCGAAGGACTACCGTGCCGCGGACACGCTCGCGCTGAACCAATGGGCGCTGCAGGGCAACTGGTCGATCACCGACGAAGCCGCGCAGCTGCATCGGGCCGGTGGCCGCATCGCCTTCCAGTTCCACGCCCGCGACCTGCATCTGGTGCTTGCGCCGGGTGCCGACGGCACGCCGGTGCGGTTCCGCGTGTGGCTTGACGGCAAGCCATTGCCTGCCGATGCCGCCGGGATCGACGTCGACGCGCAGGGCCGGGGCCAGGTGGACGAGCACCGGCTGTATCAGCTGATCCGCCAGACCGGCCCGGTCGGCGAACACCGTTTCGAGATCGAGTTCCTGGACGCAGGCGTCCAGGCCTATGCCTTCACCTTCGGCTGAGGAGAGACAGATGAAACTGCCCATCGAACGCGCGGTCGCACTCGGCGTCGCAGCCGCAGTCGCAGCGGGGCTGCTGTTTGCCCTGCCGGCCATGGATGCCGGCCAGGCCATGGCACAGGCGCGGGAAAAGACCGTCCAGCTGCCCGCCGCGCAGGGCGCAGCCAGCTTCCAGGATGATCGTCCGTTGGCCAGCGTGGTGTTTGCCGGTGGCTGCTTCTGGGGCGTGCAGGGTGTGTTCCAGCACGTGAAAGGCGTGCGCAGCGCAGTGTCCGGCTACATCGGTGGCGATGCTGCCAGCGCACATTATGCGCAGGTCAGCAGCGGCCGGACCGCGCATGCCGAAGCCGTGCAGGTGCAGTACGACCCGCGGCAGGTGAGCTACGGGCAACTGCTGCAGGTGTTCTTCTCGGTAGCCCATGACCCCACCCAGCGCGATCGTCAGGGCCCGGACCACGGACGCCAGTACCGTTCTGCGGTATTTGCCGACGATCCACGCCAGCAGCAGGCAACCCGGGCCTACATCGCCCAGATCCAGCCGCTGTTCCCGTCGCCGGTGGTGACCGAACTGGGCAGCGGACAGCGCTTCTACCGGGCCGAGCGCTACCATCAGGATTACATGCGGCTCAATCCACAGGCAGCCTATATCCGGTATTACGACGCCCCCAAGCTGGCCGCGCTGCAGCGCCAGTTCCCCCAGCTCTACCGCGCCCAGCCGGTGCGCACCCCTTGAGCCACGCCGTTGCGGAGCGGTGCCTGACGGCGCTGCACCCTGCTTGCTAGACTCTGCCCCATGTTCGCCTCTTCTACGCTTACCGGCAGCAAGCCGGAACAGTACGCCCAGCTGCTGGAGCAGGCTCGTGCCCTGGTCCATGGCGAAGCCGACCGCATCGCCAACGCGGCCAATCTTTCGGCACTGCTCTACCACGCACTGCCCGACCTGAACTGGGTGGGCTTCTACCTGTTCGACGGCAAGGAGCTGGTGGTCGGGCCGTTCCAAGGACTGCCGGCCTGCGTGCGCATCCCGCTCGACAAGGGCGTGTGCGGTGCTGCGGCGCGCCTGCGCACCACCCAGCGCATCGACGATGTGGACGCGTTCCCGGGGCACATCGCCTGTGACTCCGCCTCGCGTTCGGAGCTGGTGGTGCCGCTGGTGCACGGCGATACGCTGGTCGGCGTGCTCGACATCGACAGCCCACGCCTGGGCCGCTTCGATGCCGAGGACCAGGCCGGGCTGGAAGCCATTGCCCAGGTCTTTCTCGACGCCCTGCGATGAACGCGCCCAAGCTGCGCAACATCGGCCCCAAGAGTGCTGCCTGGCTGCGCCAGGTGGGCCTGCACAGTCGCGAAGACCTGCAGGCGACCGGTGCGGTAGGCGCCTTCGTCAAGGTGCGGCGTGCGGGTTTCAAGCCGAGCTTGAATCTGCTGTATGCACTGGAAGGCGCGCTGCGTAACTGCCACTGGCAGGAGCTCTCCGACAGCCAGCGCAAGGCGCTGGTGGACGATTATGAAGCGCGCATTGCCGCCCAGCCGCTGAAGCCGGCCGGCCCGGCGGCCGGGCCGGTACGCGAACAGCATTTCGACACGTAGTGCCGGGCTCTGCCCGGCACAGCACAGCAACAAAGCCGAGCCCCGTTCTACGGGATGGGCTGCTGCAGCTCCAGCAGCTCACCCCAGATGCGCCCTTCGCTGTTGCGTTCCAGCCACACGCGCAGGCGCGTGCCATGGTCGATACGCAGTGACCAGCACAGCGACATCGGCAGCCCACACACCTGCGACAACACCATGCGCAGCGGTCCGCCATGACTGATCACCACTGTGTCCAGCGGCTCGTCGTCGTCAAACAGGCGGTCGAGCGCGCGGGCGATGCGGCGTTCAAAATGTCCCCAGGTCTCACCATTGGGCGGCGGGTTGGCATGCGGGTCGGCGTGAAAGGCGGCCAGCGCCTGTTCGGGCAGGTCCTGCAGGCTCTGGCCATCCCAGTCGCCGAAGTCCAGTTCGGCCCACTCCTCATCCGGCTCTACCTCCAGGCCACGCGGCGCAGCCAGTGCCATCGCCGTATGCAGCGCACGCAGTCGCGGTGAGCTGATCACCCGCTCCCAGTGCTGGCTCTGGTAGGTCTCCAGCAGCGACTGCGGCACACGCGGCAGCTGCGGAGGGTCGACGATGCCGTCGAGAAAAGCGTCGCGGTCATTGCTGGCGTGGCGGACCAGGTCAAGAATCATCGGCAGGCCCGCAGCCAGCGGCATTGGACACGCGGGCGGGCAGAAAGCAGCAACACACAGGCAGACATCGGCAGCAGGACCACGATGGAACGAGCTGCATTCTAGACCCCTGCGCTGCGCCGCGCCCAGCGCAGCGCGCGTCGTCCGGTCGGATCGCTTAGACTGCGCGCACTTCCAGGTGACCTGTGGTTTCGGCCGGCAGGTTGAAACGGGAAGCCGGTGACGCATCAACCGATGCCAGGCCGGCGCTGCCCCCGCAACGGTAAGCACGCGCAAGACGGACAACTGCCACTGTGCCAATGCATGGGAAGGCGTCCGTCCCGGTGGTCCGCCACCCGCGTCGAGCCCGGAGACCGGCCCGGAAGCCACAGGTTGCGATGCGGTGGGCATCGGCGACAGCCGTTCTGCCCCGTGCAGGACGTGCCTGTCCGTGTCCACTGCCCGCCTCCCATCTCCCAGGGTCCGTGCGGGCGTGCGCGGCGCAAACGAGTTCTCCTTTCCGATGATCAAGCCCCACTGTGTTCTCTCTCTGGCCGTACTGGCCGCCCTGCCCGGCGCTGCGCTGGCGCAGGACACTGCCACCGCGCTGGACCAGGTACTGGTGACCGCCACGCGCACGCCGGTGGCGCTGGAAAACAGCCTCAGCCCGGCGCAGGTGATAGACCGCGCCGAGATCGAGCGCAGCCAGGCCCTGTCCCTGCCGCAGCTGCTGAGCGGACGCGCCGGCATCAACCTGACCAACAGCGGCGGGCTCGGCAAGCAGACCTCGCTGTTCCTGCGCGGCACCAATTCCTCACATACCGTGGTGCTGCTCGATGGCGTGCGCATCAACACCGCCGACATGGGCCTGGCCGCACTGCAGGACCTGCCGCTGGCGCAGATCGAGCGCGTGGAGATCGTGCGCGGCCCGCAGTCCAGCCTGTATGGCGCCGATGCCATCGGCGGCGTGGTGCAGATCTTCACCCGGCGCAACCAGGGCAGCTTCGCTCCCCACCTCACCCTCGGCGGCGGCAGCAACGGGCTGCGCCAAGCCAGCGGCGGCATCGGCGGCGGCACCGAGCGTGGCTGGTTCGGTGCGGACATCGCCTATCAGCACACCGACGGCATCAATGCCTGCCGTGGCGATGCGCTCACCTTCGCCGGCTGCGGCGCCGACGAGCCCGACCGCGACGGCTACCGCAACCTTTCCGGGAGCCTGCGCGGCGGTTACCAGTTCACTCCCCAGTGGGCCGTGGAAGGCAGCATGCTGCGTGCCGACGGCGAGAACCACTACGACGGCTACTACAACTACTCCGAGACGCGCCAGCAGGTCCTGGCCGGCAGCGTGCGCTACACCCCTTCGCAACAGCTGCGCGTGAGCGCCAACGTTGGTCGCAGTGACAACACGTCGGACAACTACGGCCCGGTCCCGGGCAAGGACAGCGCACAGACCCACCGCGACAGTGCCTCGCTGCAGGCCGACATCGGCCTGGCCGAAGGGCAGCTGCTGACGGCCGGCATCGACTGGACCGACGACCACCTGGACGGCAGCAGCACCGCCTACCTGCGCGACAGCCGCGACAACACCGGTGTGTTCGTGCAGTACCAGGCGCAGTTCGGCGCGCACCAGGTGCAGGCCAGCGTGCGCAACGACGACAACCAGGATTACGGCAACCACACCACCGGTGCGCTGGCGTGGGGCATGGCAGTGGGTGCCGGCTGGCGTGTGACGGCCAGCCACGGCACCGCGTTCAAGGCACCGACCTTCAGCGATCTGTACGACCCGTTCAGCGGCACGCCGGGGCTGGACCCGGAAACCGCGCGCAGCACCAATCTGGGCGTGTCCCGGCAGGGCCAGGGCTGGCGTTGGGGCCTGGATGTGTATGAAACCCGCATTGATGACCTGATCACCTTCGACAGCAGCACCTGGCGCATGACCCAGGTCGAGAAGGCCCGCATCCGCGGTGCCGAGCTCACCGGCAGCACGCAGCTCGCTGGCATCGACGTGGCCGCGCAGTTCAGCTGGACCGACCCGCGCAACCGCACCGGTGGCAGCAGCCAGTACGACAACGCGCTGGCCCGTCGCGCGCAGCAGACCGCGCGCCTGGACCTGGACCGCGCATTCGGCGACCTGCGCGTCGGCCTCACCGGCACCGCTGCGGGCAAGCGCTACGACGATCAGGCAAACACCGTGCGCCTGGCCGGTTATGGCCTGCTCGACCTGCGCGTGGAATACGCACTCACCCGCGACTGGTCGGTGCTGGCGCGTGCAGCCAACGTGTTCGACCGCCGATACGAAACGGCGGCCTGGTACAACCAACCTGGCCGCGAGTATCAGCTGAGCGTGCGCTACCAGCCGCGCTGAACGCGCACGGCATCGGTCGCCACCTGCCGTGGTAGGGCCGACCCCACAGTTGGCTGCTCTCCGGTCAGATCACGAGAACGCTGCCGCGCTTCTCGCGGTGAGCCGACCGCAGGGTCGGCGCTACCGGTGCACGCGCGTATTCGCGGTCTCCGCGGTCAGAGACCTGGCAGCTGACGCAGGTCGTCGACCACGCCTACGGCATAGGCGCGGTCCAGGTCCAGGCCGCGGGTATAGCCATAGCGCACCAGCGCAATCGGCATGCCTGCGTCCTGCGCTGCGCGGTAATCGGTCAGCGAATCGCCCACCATCAGGCACTGCGCTGGCACCCAGCCGAACGCGCGCGCGAGATGACGCAGCGGTTCGCCACTGGGCTTGCGCTGCGGCAGCGTATCGCCGCCCACGATCTGCGCAAAGAAACCGTCGATGCCAAGATGCGCAAGCAGCGGCGACACCAGCGCCTCGGGCTTGTTGGTGCAGATGGCCATTGGCACGTCGCGCGCGCGCAATGCCGCAAGCGCTTCGACCACACCGGGATACAGGCGCGGGCTGCGCAGCAGGCAGTCGCGGTAATGCACCATGAAACGCGGCATCACGGCGGCCATGTCGAGGTCCAGGCCCAGATGGTCGGCGGCCTGCTGCACCAGCCGGCCCACGCCGTCGCCAATCCAGCTCACCACCAGCGCTTCGGGCACCCGCGGCTGGCCAAGTTCTTCCAGCGTGCGGTTCACCGCTTCGGCGATGTCGCCGGCGCTGTCCACCAGCGTGCCATCCAGGTCGAACACCACCAGCGGATACGGATACGTGGAACCTTCGCTCACGGCCATGACACCTGCAACGGGGGGAAACCTCCATTGTACGTGTACGCGCGCGGGCGACCCGCAGCGCGGGCACGGGACAACGCTGCGGCATACTGCCAAAGGTGATATCCGGTGCGTGACAGGGACGATGGCCAGCGCCCGGTGCATCACCGCCCCGCCCTGCTGCAAGGAGCCCTGCGATGCGAATCCTGCCTCTGCTGTTGCTTGCGCTGTTGCTCTCGTTCACCGCCCTGCCGGCTGCGCAGGCTGTCGGCTCTCCCCCCTTTGCCAGCACCGGGATCACACGGGCTGCAGTGCTGGTGCACCCGTTCCATCCCGGCCCGGACGCGATGTTCCAGGTGTCATCGGTGGTCATCGAAGCGCGTGACGAGCTCCTGCTGGTCAATGCGCAGTTCGGCCGCTCCGACGCCGAACGGCTGGTGCAATGGATACGCGCGATCGGCAAGCCGCTGCGCACGATCTACATCAGCCACGGCGATCCGGATTACTACTTCGGCCTGGCCACACTGCAGGACGCATTCCCGCGCGCGCGTATCGTCGCCACCCCGGCAACGGTGGCCCATATCCGCGCGACCTCGGCCGACAAGCTCGCGTTCTGGGGGCCGAAGATGGGTACTGAAGCGCCCACCCGCATCGTCATCCCCTGGCGCCTGCGTGGCGACCGCCTGCGCATGAAGGGTGCCGAGCTGCGCATCATTGGTCTGGGCGGACCGGATCGCGCTCGCACCACGCTGTGGCTGCCCGGCCAGCGCGTCGTGCTGGGCGGCGTGCTGGTCAGTGCCGGCGAACACGTGTGGATGGCCGACACCCAGGGGAAGCAATCACATCAGAACTGGCTCGCCGCCCTGCAGCAGCTGCAGGCACTGCGGCCGCTGCAGGTGATTCCGGGGCATTACACCGTCGGCGCAGCGCTTGATGACAGCGCGCTTTCGTTCACCGCCGACTACATCCGCGCCTTCGATGAGGAGACGGCCCGGGCCGCTGACAGCACCGCTTTGATCGCAGCCATGCGCGCGCGCTACCCGGATCTTGCCGGCGTGGAGGGACTGGAGCTCAGCGCCAGGGTCGCCAAGGGTGAAATCCCCTGGCCCTGACCGCCCCCCGGCACGGTGGTAGTGACGGGCCATGCCCGTCACGCAGCCCGTCACGCACCCCGTCAAGTGCCCGTCACCACGCCTACCAGGGCTCGAACAACTGTCCCTGCACCACCGGCTCGCGCTCGCGGAAGCCGCCCAGCCCCACGCCGACCAGGCGATACCGGGTGTCGGCAGGCAGGTCGACCCGCGCGCGCAGCGCCAGCGCGATGTCACGCAGTTCCTGCATCGAGTCAGGCGCGCGCTCCGGAGTGAAACTGCGGGTGACGATGCGGAACTGTGCGGTCTTGAGTTTCAGCACAACGGTATGTCCGATGCGCTCGGTCTTGCGCGTGGCATGCCAGGTCTTTTCAGCCAGCGTGGCAATGGCTTCGTCGAGCTCGTCCAGCAGCAGGTCATCAGCAAACGTGTCTTCCGAAGAGATCGACTGCACAGGCTGATCCGGCTGCACCGGGCGTTCGTCCACACCGCGTGCGCGGTTGTAGAGGCTGCGACCGAAACTGCCAAAGCGCTGTTCCAGCTCGGCCAGCTCCCACCGGCGCAGGTCGCCGCAGGTGGTGATGCCCAGCTCGGCCAGCTTGCCGCCCATCACCTTGCCCACGCCGGGAACCCGGTTGACCGGCAGCGCGGCCAGAAACGCATCCACCCGCTGCGGCGGAATGACGAACTGGCCGTCGGGCTTGCGCCAGTCGGAGGCCACCTTGGCCAGGAACTTGTTCGGCGCGATGCCGGCTGAAGCGGTCAGCCGGGTCTGCTCGCGGATCTGGGCACGGATCGTGCGCGCGATATCGGTGGCCAGCGCAGGTCCGCGCTTGGGCTCGGTGACATCCAGGTAGGCCTCGTCCAGCGACAGCGGTTCCACCAGATCGGTATGCGACAGGAAGATCTCCCGCACCTGCCGCGATACCGCCTTGTAGCGCGCGAAGTCCGGCGGCACGAACACGGCGTCCGGGCACAGCCGCTCGGCGCGCAGCGCCGGCATCGCCGAGCGCACGCCGAACACACGCGCCTCGTAGGAGGCCGCGCATACCACCGAACGCGCGCCGCGCCAGGCCACCACTACCGGCTTGCCGCGCAGCGACGGGTCATCGCGCTGTTCCACCGACGCGTAAAAGGCGTCCATGTCAACGTGGATGATCTTGCGCATCGGGCTCATTGCGGGCGGAATTCGGGTATTCGACGATAGTGGTCCACACGCACAAGTATGGTCTATGCGTATCAACAGGATGCGTGGTTTCAGCTGAAAACACTACGCGGGCGTACGGTCAAAAAGTTTGATTGAAGCTGATTTCCTCGGGCATGCTCGGGCGCTTGCTCCTCGTTTTCAGCCTCAGGATTGTGCTCTCCATGACTCGTCTCAACGCGTTCTCGCGCGACCAACTGCTGGCCAGCGCCCGCGGTGAACTGTTCGGCAGCGCTGCCGGCCGCCTGCCCAACGACCCGATGCTGATGTTCGACCGCATCACCGAGATCAACGAAGACGGCGGCCCGCACGGCAAGGGCATGGTACGCGCTGAGCTGGATATCCGCCCGGACCTGTGGTTTTTCGGCTGCCATTTCATCGGCGACCCGGTGATGCCCGGCTGCCTGGGGCTGGATGCCATGTGGCAGCTGACCGGTTTCTACCTCACCTGGCTGGGGGCGCCCGGCCGTGGTCGCGCGCTGGGCTGCGGCGAGGTGAAGTTCACCGGACAGGTGCTGCCGGAGGCAAAACTGGTGCGCTACGAGGTGGACATCACCCGCGTGATCAACCGCAAGCTGGTGATGGCCCAGGCCAACGCGCGCATGTACGTGGACGATCGCGAGATCTATGTTGCCAACGACCTGCGCGTTGGCCTGTTCACTTCGACCGAGAACTTCTGATGCGTCGCGTTGCCATTACCGGAATGGGTATCACCTCCTGCCTGGGCAATGACCTGGACACCGTCTCCAACGCCCTGCGCGAAGGCCGTGCCGGCATCACCGCCCTGCCTGACCATGCCGAGGCCGGACTGCGCAGCCAGGTCGGTGGACGCGTCGACCTTGACCTGGACGCGCTGATCGACCGCAAGCTGAAGCGTTTCATGAGCGATGCTTCGGCTTATGCCTATCTTGCAACCCGCGACGCCATCGCCGACGCCGGGCTGACGCCGGAGCAGGTGAGCAATCCACGTACCGGTCTGATCGCCGGCTCCGGCGGTGGTTCCAGCCAGTGGCAGGTGGAAACGGCGGACATCCTGCGCAGCCGCGGCGTGCGCAAGGTCGGCCCGTACATGGTGCCGCGCACGATGTGCTCCACCGTGTCGGCCTGCCTGGCCACCTCGTTCCAGATCAAGGGCCTGAGCTACTCGCTGTCGGCCGCCTGCGCCACCTCGGCGCATTGCATCGGCGCAGCCGCCGACCTGATCCGTCACGGCGCACAGGACATCGTGCTGGCCGGTGGCGGTGAAGACCTGCACTGGTCGATGAGCGTGATGTTCGACGCCATGGGCGCGCTGTCCACCAGCTTCAACGACACGCCAGCCACCGCCTCGCGCCCGTATGACAAGGACCGCGATGGCTTCGTCATCGCTGGCGGCGGCGGCATGCTGGTGCTGGAAGACTGGGACCATGCGGTGGCCCGTGGCGCACGCATCCATGCCGAGCTGCTCGGCTACGGGGTGACCTCCGACGGCGCCGACATGGTCGCCCCGTCCGGTGAGGGCGCGGTGCGCTGCATGAAGATGGCACTGGAAGGTGTGGACCGTCCGCTGGACTACCTCAACACGCACGGCACCTCCACGCCACTGGGGGACGTGACCGAACTGGGCGCCATCCGCGAAGTGTTCGGCGAGGCGATGCCGCCGCTGTCCTCGACCAAGGCGCTGTCGGGTCATTCGCTTGGCGCGGCCAGCGTGCACGAGGCGATCTACTGCCTGCTGATGATGCGCGATGGTTTCATCGCCGGTTCGGTCAATATCGGCGAACTCGACCCGAAGGTCGAAGGGTTCCCGATTCTGCGGCAGACCCGTGAGCAGCAGCTGGACGTGGTGATGTCCAACAGCTTCGGCTTCGGCGGCACCAATGCAGCGCTGGTGTTCGGCCGCGCCTGACGCCCGCTCGTAGCGCGGGGCTCTGCCCCGCTGTGACGACCAACGGTCGTCACCTGCCGGGGGCATCCTCACGCGCGCCGAAGCAGCGGCAGCAGCAATGCGTGTGCGTCGGTCAGCGAGCCGACGATGCGATGACCCAGCGCGCGAAGCTCGGCATCCGGCGCCACCAGGTCAGGCACCTGGATCGCGGTCAGGCCGGCCGCCAGCGCCGCGCGCACACCGGCTGGTGAATCTTCCAGCGCCAGGCAGCGCGCCGGCACCTGGCCCAGCCGCTGCGCGGCCAGCAGGTAGATGTCCGGCGCCGGCTTGGGATGCGCCACGTCGCTGGCCGTCACCACCACATCGAAGAACGGCAGCAGCCCCGCGGCGGCCAGCTTGCGGTTGGCCCGCGGCTGCCGGGTCGATGTGGCAACCGCGCGCGGAATCGCATGCGCCTTGAGCAGCTCCAGCAGTTCCATGATGCCCGGTCGCAGCGGCAGGCCCTGCTGGGTGCGTGCCTCGTACAGATCAAAGCTGCGGGCGAACAGAGCATCGAGCAGCACGCTGTCGTCGACATGCTGCTCCAGCAGGCGGCGGCAATCGGCATCGCCCATGCCCACCATGCGCAGGAAGAAGCCTTCCGGCAACGGCACCGCCAGCTCCAGCGCGGCCTCGTTCCAGCAGGCAATCGACACGCGCTCGCTGTCGATCATCAGCCCGTCCATGTCAAACACCACCGCCTCGGGCAGGAACGGCAGTGCAGCCAGTGCGCTCATGGGGTGAACAGCGTATCCAGGTCGGCCTCGGTCAGGATGCGCCACTGGCCCTCGTCCAGTCCCTCCAGACCCAGCCCGCCGACCCGGCTGCGATGCAGGCCCTGCACGTGGTTGCCCACGGCCGCGAACATGCGCCGCACCTGATGGTAACGACCCTCATGCAGCACCAGCCGAGCACGACGCGCGCCCAGCACCTCCAGTTCGGCCGGCAGCAGTGGCGTCTTCTCCGACTCCAGCATCAAGGTGCCGCTTGCGAACAGACCGGTCTCGTCGCCGCGCAGGTCCTGCGCCAGCTCCACTTCATAGACCTTGGGCAGGCGCGCCTTGGGCGAGATGATCCGATGCAGCAGGCCACCGTCGTCGGTCAAAAGCAGCAGGCCACTGGTTTCGCGGTCCAGCCGGCCCACGGTGGACAGCACCGGGTCGCGGTCGCGGAAGCGCGGCGGCAGCAGGTCGTAGATCAACCGCCCGGTATCCTTGGTCGAGCAGGTGTAGCCGGCCGGCTTGTGCAGCGCGATGGCCAGTCCCGCCGGCGGGTCCAGCGGCTCGCCATCGACGCGGATCGCATCGCGATCGACCTGGTCATCGGCATAGAGCACCTCACCGTCTGCATCGGTGATGCGGCCTTCGCGGAACATCCACTGCACCTGCTTGCGGCTGCCGTAGCCGAGGTTGGCGATCAGCTTGACCAGCTTCATCGGCCGCCTCCCCGCACCGCCTCGATGAGTTTGAAGCCATCGCGCTCGGCCAGCACGCGCACGGTACCGAAGCTGTCGTTGAGGATCTGCTCGTAGGGCAGGTGGCGGTTGGCCACCACATACAGCCGCCCGCGCGGACGCAGCGCCTGTGCCGCGACGAAGATGAAGCGCTGGCCGATATCCGGACGATCTTCACGGGCTGGCGTGTGGAACGGCGGATTGCTGACAATGACGTCGTAGCCAGGCTCTACGCCGGCGGTCACGTCGCGCCACAGGAAACGCAGCGGCACCGGGCGCGGCGGCGGTGCCAGATTCAGCTCGGCCAGCGACAGCGCGCGCTGCTCGGCTTCGTAAAGGTCCACCGCGGTGATGTCCGGGCAACGCTCCAGCAGTTCGCGGGTCAGGTAGCCATAACCTGCCCCCAGGTCGGCCGCGCGACCGGCCAGGTCGGTGGGCAGGTTCTCGGCCAGCAGGGCCGAGGCCGGGTCGGTGCGGTCCCAGGCGAACACACCCGGGCGGCTGAGGAAGCGCCCACCGAGAATCGGTCGCACCGCATCCAGCGCGGCCCAGCGGCCCTGCAGTGCCGCGTCGTGCTGGTCACCCAGCGGCAGGCTCCAGTACACGCGGCAGTGGTTCTTGGTCAGGCTGCCACCGAGCCCCGCCAGCAGTTTGAGATCGCCTTCGCCGGAGCGCGCGCCCTCGTTGTTGCTCTGGCCGGCCACCAGCACCCCGCCCGGTGCCAGCAGGCCCAGCGCGCGGGCGAACAGGGCGCGTGCCTCTTCGCGTTGGCGCGGCGGCAACACCAGCACCATGGCATAGCGCCCGGCATGGTCCTCGCCGAGCTGTGAGGCCACGTCCCACCCCGCTGCCTGCAATGCCTGCGCAAACGGGGCGAAACTCTGCTCGCACTGCAGATCACGGCCCTGCGCCTGCTCGCGCAGCGGCCAGCCATCGCGGGCGCGCAGGAAGGCCACCGGGCCTTCGGGCCAGCGCAGGCGGCCTTGAGAGAACGGCAGGAACAGGGTCTTGAGGGGGGCGTCGTCGCTGGCGGCCATCGGGCACGGGAGCCTTGGAACACAGGGGGCCGTCATTGTACCGGCTCACCCGCGCCGGGCCCGTTTTGCGAAAACAGAACATCCTGTTGATCGCCGCACAACACCACACGCGGCACGGTGGAGGCCCGCAACGAATCCAACAGGAGACCCGCATGCGCGCATTGTTCGTCGGTGGCGTGGTGGATAACAGCGAAATGGACCTGGAGGGCGCCCAGCCGCCGGTGCATTACCCCGAGGACACCGGCGGTGGCCACTCCCGCTACCGCCTGCACCAGGTCGGCACCGGCGCCGACGGCAGCGTTGCCTACGCGGTCTATGGTGCGCCGGACATGGCCGACGAGGAAGTCGAGCGGGTTGCCTCTGAACGGGCCTACGCGCGCCGTTTCGACGCCGAGCCGAAGCGTTTCGAGCATTAAGGGAAGCGGGGCATGGCCCCGCTCTACCCTTCGCTGGCCCGGTTATGCCCGTCAGGGCTTGGGGTCGTAGGCGTGTTCCAGCTCACGCACCTGCGCGATCTCATCCAGCCAGATCAGGTGCCACTGCTGCGGCTGGTCAAGGTCGTCCAGCCGCAGCTGGCCGTTCGTTCCCTCATTGCCGGCCTCGTCGCGGTACTGCTGCACCGTTGGCCTGACCGCGACCGTACCGAGCAGGCGACGGCCATCACGCAGGGTCACCTGCACCCTGCGCTCGCCCGGCAGCTCTGGCAGCAAGGCCTCGAGCTTGGCGATTTCGTTGGGATCGGTGTGCAGACGGGGAGCGGTTCGGGACATTACGGGTATCTCCTTGGCGGACGACCGGGGGCCGTCCTGGGTATCAGTGCAGCGGCGCCGCCGGCGGACGCGGGCGCACGTGGCGCACCGCCGAGACCAGCTGCGCCACCGAATAGGGTTTGGCCACGTGTTCCTGGAAGCCGGAGGTCAGCGCACGCCGACGGTCATCGGCCCGCGCCAACGCGGTGACTGCGACGGCCGGCAGCACCCCCGCATCCACGCCCATGTCCTCGCGCAACGTCCGCACCAGCCCGTAACCGTCCATGCCCGGCATGCCGATATCGGTGAGCAGCACGTCGAAGCTCTCCGGGCTGCGCTGGCCCAGCACCGCCAAGGCCTCACCGGCCGATGCCGCCGGAGTCACGGTGGCGCCCTGTTCCTCCAGCATGCGGCGCAGATACTCCAGCACCTCCGGCTGATCCTCGACCGCCAGAACACTGAGGCCACGCAGCGGATAAGGCTCCACCACCGGCGTCATGATCGGCCGTCCGGCCACTACCTCGCGCAGCGGTCGGGCCTGCTCGTGCTGATAGCGCGGCAGGCATACGGTGAACGTGGCGCCATGGCCGTGGCCTTCGCTGGCCGCACTGACCGTGCCGCCATGCAGCTCCACCAGCTGCTGCACAATGGCCAGGCCCAGCCCCAGCCCGCCATGGCGGCGCGTGGTGGTGCCGTCGGCCTGGCGGAAGCGGCCGAACAGATGATTGAGGAACTCCGGGGCGATGCCATCGCCGGTGTCGGTCACGGTAATGACCCAGCCCGCGTCATCCTCGTCCAGCCGCACTTCGATGCGGCCCTCGGCCGGGGTGAACTTGATCGCGTTGGACAGCAGGTTCCAGAACACCTGCTGCAGCCGCGTGGCATCGCCCAGCACGCGACAGGGCTGCTCGGGCATGTGCAGCTGCACGTCCAGGGCCTTGCCTTCGGCCACCAGCTCCTGCGCACCCAGCGCTTCGGCCAGCTGCGCGCGCAGGTCCAGCACCTCCACTTCCAGCTGCACCTTGCCCAGCAGCATGCTGCTCAGGTCCAGCATGTCCGAGATCAGGCGCTTCTGCGCCGAGGCGCTGCTGGCGATCACACCCAGCCCCTTGTACAGCGGGCTGGTGGCATCCACGCGCTGCAGCAGCAGCTCGCTCCAGCCCAGGATGGTGGTCAGCGGCGTGCGCAGTTCGTGCGAGAGCGTGGCCAGGAATTCGTCTTTCAGCCGGGCCATGTGCTCGGCCGCGCTACGGGCCGCGCGCTCGGACTGCAGCAGCTCCTCGCGCGCCAGTTCCACTTCACGGCGCTCGGTGACATCCGGGCTGCTGCCGGCCAGACCGATGAAACGGCCACTGCGCGAAAAGCGCGGCCGCGCATTCATCTCCAGCCAGCGCCACTGCCCGTCGGCGCGCCGCGCACGCACCAGTGCGTGCATGGAGCGTTGCGCGCTCAGCGCCTCGCGCAGCTCGTATTCGAACACCGAAGCGTCGTCAGGATGGACCAGTCCGCGCCAGACATCTTCCGGGACCCGGTTCTCATCACCGCCGAAGAACTCGCTGAAGGCACTGTTGACGAACCGGGCATGCCCCTGCGCATCCAGCACCCACACCGCCATCGGCAGGCCGTCGGCCAGCGCGCTGAAGCGCGCCTCGCTCTCGCCCAGCTCACCCTCGATGCGCTTGCGCATGGTGATGTCGAAGAACAGGACCGCCACATTGTTGTCTTCAGGCGGGCCGATGCGCACCGCGTCCACCGAAAACTCCCGCCCCAGCGCGCGCGCCTCCATCTCGAACTGCACCGGCTCACCGGTGCGCGCCACCCGTCCATAGATGCGGAACCAGTCCGCCTCATGATTGGGTTCCACCTCCGTCATGCGCTTGCCCAGCACGTCGGAAAGGCCGGTGTGGCGACTGAACGCGGCGTTTACTTCGCGGAACACATAGTCCACTGGCTGGCCGTCCTCGAACAACACGTGTATCACGCAGAACGCCGCATGCATGCGCGAAAGGACGTCTCGGTAGGCGTGGTCCGCCGCAAGGGCGGGCACGGCTTCTGGCGGGTTGGGCAGACTGGACAAGGGCGGCATCGGTGAGGGCAGCAGGGGGCTAGGATGGTCCAGACAGCGTAGGCACAGCGTCAAGCACCCTGAACGACATGTGTTGACGCTGCTGAACATGGGGCATAACCAGCGCCCGGACGCTTGTTCCCGCGTGGTGCCGCGCCCACACTGCAGTTCTTCCACAAACCGCGCCTGGTCGCCGGAGCCTGGTCATGAAAAGAACCCTATCTGCCAGCCTTGTGCTGGCGTCTGTGCTCAGTCTGGGCCTGGCGGCGCAAGCGGCGCCGCGGACCGTCACCGATCCGAAGGCGCCGCGGGCACTGGCCGCCGAAGGCCCGGTCAGCGTCAGCTGGAGCGACCCGTCCACCTTCAGCGAAGTGAAGCAGAGCCGTAACCGATTTGAGGCCGAACGCGGCAACTGGGTCCAGCAGCTGGCCGAATACGTGCGTAGCCGGGCGGCCAAAAGCCTGGCACCGGGCCAGACTCTGCAGGTCACCCTGCTGGACATCAAGCGCGCCGGTGACTATGAGCCGTGGCGGGGGCCGGGGGCGAGCGACGTGCGGATCCTTCGCGACATCTACCCGCCGCGGATCTCACTGCAGTACGAACTGAAGGGCAGCAATGGCCAGGTGCTCGACAGCGGCCAGGCCGACCTGCGCAATACGGGCTATCTGCAGACCAGCCCCAGGCTGCAGAGCAGCTCGGACCCATTGCGCTATGAAAAAGGTCTGATTGATGACTGGGTACGGCGCCTGACCGCCCAGCAGCCGGGAAGAGCCCGCCCCTACGGTAGGTGACGACCGTTGGTCGTCACTACGGTTGGCCGCCGCGCGATCTGACCGGAAAGCAGCCCGGCAGAGCCTGGCTCTACGGTAGGTGACGACCGTTGGTCGTCACTGCGTTTGGCCGCCTATGTACTCGCGGGCCACGCGCTTGAGTGCGCAGGGCAGCTGGTAGGCGCTGACGTTGCAGCGCGGTGCCAGCTCGGAAAGGCTCAGCGCCTGCCCGCCCCACAACTCGACCTCGCTGCCGATCGTCGCCTCTGGATGATCGGTCAGGTCCACGGTCAGCATGTCCATCGACACCCGTCCGATCGTTTCCCCGGCCTGCCCGTCAATGATCACCGGGGTTCCGTTGGGGGCGAACTGCGGGTAGCCGTCGGCATACCCCATCGCCACCACGCCGACGCGGGTACGGCGCGGGGCGACAAACCGCGCACCATAGCCCACCGGTTCGCCCGCCTCGATCCAGCGCTCGGCGATCACCTTCGAGCGCAGGTTCATCACCGGCTGCAACCGGCTGGTCAGCGTGCTGTCCTGCGGCAGCGGGTTGGCGCCGTACAGCATCAGCCCCGGCCGCACCCAGTCGCTGCGCACCTGCGGCCAGCCCAGCAGGGCCGGCGAATTGCACACGCTGGTCTGGCCGTCCAGGCCCGCAGTGGCCTCGGCAAAGGTGGCCACCTGCTCGGCGGTGCGGCCGCTGTCGAGTTCATCCGCACGCGCCAGGTGGGTCATCAACACCACCGAACCGACCTGCGGCAGCGCCTGCAGGCGCGCATACGCCGCGCGGAAACCGGCCACGTCCAGTCCAAGCCGGTGCATGCCGCTGTCCAGCTTCAGCCACACGGTCAGCGGCTGCGGGCTGGCGAACGCGGCCAGTGCCTCCACCTGCCAGGGCGATCCCACGGCTGTCCACAGATCATGTTCGGCGATCAGCGGCAGCTCACTGGCCTCGAAAAAGCCCTCCAGCAGCAGAATCGGCGCGCCGATGCCCGCCGCCCGCAGTTCCAGCGCTTCTTCGATCGCCGCCACTGCAAAGCCATCGGCGATGTCCTGCAGCGCCTGCGCGCAGCGCACCGCGCCATGCCCGTAGGCATCGGCCTTGACCACGGCCAGCGCCTTGCCACCACCGAGTTCGCGGGCCAGCAGGTAGTTGCTGCGCAGCGCCGCCAGGTCGATCAACGCGCGGGCTGGGCGCATGCGCGGCTCTCCATGCGGGCGGCGGCGGCAGACCCGCCGTAACGGAAGATGTCCAGCCCTTCGGTGCTGATCTGCGGCTGGCGCGCGCTCATCAGGTCGGCCAGATAGCGGCCCGAGCCGCAGGCCATGGTCCAGCCCAGCGTGCCATGGCCGGTGTTGAGGAACAGGTTGCGCACCGGCGTGGCGCCGATCACCGGCGTACCGTCCGGCGTGGCCGGTCGCAGGCCGGTCCAGAACTCGGCACGCGACAGGTCACCGCCCTTCGGGTACAGGTCGGCAACCACCATTTCCAGCGTCTGCCGGCGCCGCGGCGAGAGCGAAAGATCAAAGCCGGCCACCTCGGCCATGCCACCCACGCGGATGCGGTTGTCAAAGCGGGTGACCGCAACCTTGTAGCTCTCATCCAGGATGGTCGAGGTCGGCGCCATTGCCGGGTCGGTGATCGGCAGCGTCAGCGAATAGCCCTTCAGCGGATACACCGGCAGGTCCATGCCCAGCGGCGCCACCAGCGCCGGCGAACAGCTGCCGAGCGCGACCACGTAACGGTCGGCGGTTTCCAGCACACCGTTGACCATGGCCCCGGTGATGCGGTCGCCTTCGCGGCGCAGCGCCGAAACATCCTGGTCATAGCGGAACTCCACACCGGCCTCGGCCGCCATGGCGGCCAGGCGGCGGGTGAACAGCTGGCAGTCACCGGTCTGGTCGCGCGGCAACCGCAGCGCGCCCACCAGCGTATGCGCCACGTCGGCCAGCGCCGGCTCGGCCCGCACGATGCCCTCGCGGTCCAGCACCTCGTAGGGCACGCCGTACTGGGAGAGCACCTCGATGTCCTGCGCCGACGCATCCAGCTGCTGCTGGGTGCGGAACAGCTGGGTGGTGCCCAGCTCACGCCCCTCGTAGTCGATACCGGTCTCGGCGCGCAGCTGGTTCAGACAGTCGCGGCTGTACTCGGACATGCGCACCATGCGCGCCTTGTTGATCACATAGCGCTCGTGGGTGCAGTTGCGCAGCATCTGCCACAGCCAGCGGTACTGGGCCAGGTCCATGCCCGGGCGGATCGCCAGCGGAGCATGCTTCTCGAACAGCCAGCCGATGGCCTTCTTCGGCACGCCGGGCGCCGCCCACGGCGAGGTGTAACCGAAGGACAGCTGGCCGGCGTTGGCGAAGCTGGTTTCCAGACCCGGACCGGGCTGGCGGTCGACCACCGTGACATCGAAGCCGGCCTGCCGCAGATACCAGGCACTGGTGGTACCGATCACGCCGGCACCGAGAACAAGAACGCGCATGGGGACTTCTCCAACCCGAGTCTTTCCCTGCGAGGGGGCTCGCCGGGACCACAATCGTGGAAGTATAGTCAGCACAATCCAGAGAATTACCCTGATCTGACGGCACTACACAGGGCATTCCTCTGTTATTCACACCCTGAGGTTGATGGCCGTGGCGACCCGTACCCGTGAGCTGGACAAGATCGACCGGAAGATCCTGCGCATCCTGCAGTCCGAAGGCCGCATTTCCTTTACCGAACTGGGCGAGCGCATCGGCCTGTCGACCACGCCCTGCACCGAACGCGTGCGTCGGCTGGAACGCGAAGGCGTCATCACCGGCTACCACGCGCACCTCGACCCGGCGGCGGTAAAAGCCAGCCTGCTGGTCTTCGTGGAAATCAGCCTGGCCTACAAGTCGGGCGACATTTTCGAGGAGTTCCGGCGCGCGGCCCTGAAGCTGCCCAACGTCCTGGAATGCCACCTGATGTCCGGCGACTTCGATTACCTCATCAAGGCGCGCATCAGCGAGATGGCCTCCTACCGCAAGCTGCTCGGCAGCACCCTGCTCACCCTGCCCCACGTACGCGAATCCAAGAGTTACATCGTGATGGAAGAGGTCAAGGAAACCTCCGTGCTGCCCATCCCCGAATAGTGCCGGGCTCTGCCCGGCAATTCTGCTCCCGCCACGGCCGTCCTCTTACCGCACCTGCCCAGGCACGGTGTCGTGGTAGCGGCCGGTGCGGCTGTCGAACACGCGCCCCGGCCCGGCGGGCTTGACGCCGGGAATGATGCGGCCGTCGCGGTCATACACCTTGGTCGGCGCGGTGCTCGGCGGCGGCGCGACCACCGGAGCCGGTCCCTGGCTGCGAATCGGCCCGCTGCTGCGCGGTACCGGCGCGGGCACCGGCGGCGACTGCATCGGCTGCACGACCGGCGGCTGCGGCGGGGCGGGAGGCTGCACCGGCGCCGGCAAGGGCCGTGGCGGGGGCGGTGGTGCGGCCAGGGTGGTGGCACTGCGGGTGCCCGTCGGGCTGCTGGCTGAAACGGGCACCTGTGCCCACGCCAACGCAGGCAGCAGCAGCAACAGAAGCGGTAAACGTTTCATCGCACATCCCTCCTGCATCATGTGTCTCCAGCCTGCGCCCGCGCAGGTGTGCCCGGCATGAATGCCTTGCCTGCTTGCGTGCTGCTGCCCCGCCCCCATTAACAATGCATCCCCACGGAGAAACCGCATGAGCGCCTTCGACCTCTCGCCCCCGACCGGACCGCAACTGCAGGCGCTGGTGGCCAGCCTGTCGGCCGAAGAACGCCGGGTGCTGCTCCAGCACGGCACCGAGGCGCCGTTCTGCGGCGTCTTCCTCGACAACAAGCGCGAGGGCGTTTACTGCTGCCGGCTGTGCGGTCTACCGCTGTTCCGCTCCAGCGCCAAGTTCGACTCGGGCACCGGCTGGCCCAGCTTCTTCGCACCGTTCGCCGCCGAGCACGTGCGCGAAGTGCGCGACATCAGCCACGGGATGATCCGTACCGAAATCACCTGTGCGCGCTGCCAGAGCCATCTGGGCCACGTGTTTCCGGACGGTCCGCCGCCCACGCATGAGCGCCACTGCCTGAACTCCGTCTCACTTTCATTTGCCGGTATCGGCGAGGCTTGGCCCAATCCACTGAGCCGTGGCGGGGCCGAAGCCGGTCCGGTGGCCTGAGCGGCCACCACACCCCCGCTGACGGATTTCACAAAATCCGTACTTCAGAAAACCCGTGAGCGCGCCGACAACGGAGGAGTACCCCCCTCCTGCGTCGCGCGTCCATGCTCATCATCATCGGTTTCCTCGTCGTCATCGCCAGCGTCGTGGGCGGTTATCTCGGCGCCCACGGCAAGTTGGCCGTGCTCTGGCAGCCCTACGAAGTGGTCATCATCGGTGGCGCGGCGCTGGGCGCGTTCCTGGTCGGCACCCCGATGAAGGTCGTCAAGGACACGCTCAAGGCCACCCTTGGCGTGTTCAAGGGCCCACAGTACAAGCGCCAGGATTACCTGGACGTGCTGAGCCTGATCTATGAACTGCTCAACAAGGCGCGGCGCGAAGGCTTCATGGCGCTGGAAGACCATGTCGAGCGGCCCGCTGAAAGCCCGATCTTCGCCAACTACCCGAAGGTGCAGGCCGACCACCATCTGGTCGACTTCATCACCGACTGCCTGCGCCTGATGATCGGCAGCAACATCGAGCCGCACGAGCTGGAGCCGCTGCTGGAACTGGAGCTGGACAAGCACCATGCCGAGGCGCTGGCGCCGTCGCAGGTGCTGACCAAGGTGGCCGACGGCCTGCCCGGTTTCGGCATCGTGGCTGCCGTGCTGGGCATCGTGGTGACCATGGGCTCCATCGGCGGCGACATCGTGGAAGTGGGCGGCCACGTGGCCGCGGCACTGGTGGGCACCTTCCTCGGCATTCTGCTCGGCTACGGCTTCGTGGGCCCGCTGGCGGCCGCGCTGGAAGCACGCGCCGACCAGGACAGCCGCGTTTTCGAGGCGGTCAAGACCGCTCTGCTGGCCTGCCTGCGTGGCTACAACCCGAAGATCGCACTGGAATTCGCCCGCAAGACGCTGCCCACCGAGGTGCGACCGGCGTTCGCCGATTTCGAGCAGCACCTGAAGACGGTCAAGTAAGTCATGGCCGAGACCAAACCCACCGTCATCGTCCGCCGGATCAAGAAGCATGGCCATGGCGGGCACCACGGCGGCTCCTGGAAGGTGGCCTACGCCGACTTCGTCACCGCCATGATGGCCTTCTTCCTGGTGCTGTGGCTGATGGCCAGCACCAGCCAGAAGGACCGCGCGGCCATCTCCGAACTGTTCCGCAACCCGAGCCCGCTCTCCGGTACCAGTTCCACACCGGCCCCGGGCATGGCCGGCCCCGGTGGCGCCAGCACCTCGATGATCAAACTCGGCGGCGCCACCGACATCAGCCGCGGCGACAGCAACGACCCGTTCCAGTCGCAGAAATCGGCGGTGACCGAACCGGTGGACCGCCGCGAGCGCGACAAGCAGCAGCTCGAGGCGCTGATGAAGGAACTGCAGGAAGCGATCAGCCGCAGCCAGGCCCTGGAACCGTTCAAGGACCAGCTGCTGCTGGACCTGACCCCCGAAGGCCTGCGCATCCAGATCGTGGACAAGCAGAACCGCCCCATGTTCGATCTCGGCGGTGCCTCGCTCAAGCCGTACACGCGCGACATCCTGTTCGAGCTGTCCGATTACCTCAACCACGTTCCCAACCGGATCAGCATCACCGGCCACACCGACACCACCGCGTATTCCACCGTGCACGGTTACGGCAACTGGGAACTCAGCGCCGACCGTGCCAACGCCGCGCGCCGCGCGCTGGTGGACGGCGGTCTGGCCGAAGGCAAGGTGACCCGCGTGGTCGGTCTGTCTTCCTCGGTGCTGTTTGACAAGACCAACCCGCAGAACCCGATCAACCGGCGCATCAGCATCGTGGTGATGACCCGCGCCGCCGAACAGGCCGCACTGGCCGATGCCGGCGAACAGGTAGCCCTGTCCGCCCCTTCGACCGATCCGGACGTACAGGCTGGCATGGCACCGGCAGCCCCCCCGGCGCTGGAAGCGGCAGCCGCGCCCACCACGCCCTGAGCCGGGCAGCGCAAGCACGCCGCAGCAAGGCCGCCTACAATGGCGGCCTTATCTTTTCTGCAAGCGAGCATCACCATGTCCAAGCTCTCCAAGGCCAAGCGCGACAAGCGCAAGAAGCACCAGGCCAAGCGTCCCTTCCTGCGCCTCAACGACCAGCAGCAGGTACAGAACCACGCCGTGCTGACCAACGAAGAGGGCCAGGTCGTGGCCGCCATCGGTCTGCAGGGCCGTCAGTGGCTGCTCTCCATCGGCGGCCAGACCATGGGCAACGCCGAGAACCCCGTACCGATGCTGGCCATGCTCAAGCACCTGGCCAACGTGCAGGAAAAGGAAGGCCGCAAGGTCGAGCTGCAGTACTCCGAAGGCCTGAAGGAGCTGGTGACCGCACTGGCGCAGGAGAAGGGCATGGAGCTGGACGCCTACCTGGACGAGCTGACCGCCGAGTTCCAGAGCGTGGACGCCGAAGCCGGCGAAGAAGACCAAGCGCAGGCCCCTGCTGCCGACGCAGCGGAATCCACCGAGGCTGCCGACGCCGACGCTGAAGCCGAAGCAACCCCGGCCGACGACACCAAGCCGCAGGCCTGAGCCTGCCGGTCGCTGCGGTGACGGTCTACGTTGACGATGCGGTACATCCCTGGCGCGACCAGCGCTGGGCGCATCTGATGGCCGACACCCTTCCCGAGCTGCACGCCATGGCGGCGCAGCTCGGCATTCCCCGCCGCGCGTTCCAGAACAAACGCAGCGGCGTGCACTACGACGTCCCCGCTCCCTTGCGCGAACGCGCCATCGCACTGGGCGCCCGCCCCATCTCACGGCACACCGACCGCATCCTGCTCAAGAGCGTGATCGCCAACGCCCGCGCCCAGTACAGCGCCAATGGCTGAGCCGCGGAAGCAGAAGTAGCACAGCCCTCCATCGGCTGCTGCCTTCAAGATCAGCATCAACGGCGTGACGACCAACGGTCGTCACCTACCAGAAGCAGAGGCATATACCAGCAACCTGCCACAGAGCTGCATTCCGCCGCCGTACGATCGCAGTGTATCGAGGTGGGCCGGGGTGGGTTTGCGGGGACCACTTCACCCTGCCCTGACCCCGAAAATCAGAAAGGATCGCTGCCGAGGCGCACTTCCACGTTCAACAGCGAACACAGCGCCAACAACGCATCATCATCGCGCGTCAGCGCCATCCACCCCATGAACCCCTCACCGCCCGCATCCACACTCCACAACGTGTAGTTGTGCTCGCGCAGACGATCGAACGCGGTGGACATCAGCTGCACCCCATCCAGGTCGGCCGCGAAGTCCTCATCGTCCAGATCACCGCCCCAGTCCACCTGCACGTTGAAGCGCGCCGACAGCTCGTTCACCGCCGACTGCAGCGACTCCAGATCATCACGCTCCACATCGAACCCCGACTGCCACGCAATAGCCGTGAACAGTGCCGGCAGCCAGTCGCTGTCAGCCTCCAGCGGCTCCCCCTGCTCGGCCAGATGCTCGCGCCAGCGGTTGAACTGCTGCAGCGCCAGCTCCTCGTCACCGGGGTTGATCAGCACCAGCAGGTTCCACACCCGCGCCTCGAAATCGTCTTCGTCGAAGTCGTGGGCGTCTTCCTCGAAGTCGAAATAGTCGCTGTTGTCGGGCATCGCGCGGTCCTGAGAGGGCAGGCCCGCATTCTACGGTTTATCCTGTCAGGGTGAAGGCGGCCGCGGTGGTCGCCACCGTGAAAACCAAGATGAGCGATACCCCTCCGGACCACCTGGCGATCAACCCGGCCAGCCCCTTCCACGACGCAGCAGCGCTGGAGCGCGGCGTCGGCGTGCGCTTCAACGGCATCGAGCGTGACAACGTTGAAGAGTATTCGGTCAGCGAAGGCTGGATCCGCGTGCAGGCCGGCAAGGCCCGCGACCGCCGTGGCAACCCGATGACCATGAAGGTCAACGGCACCGTCGAGGTCTATTACCTGGCCCAGAAGCCGGAATAAGCCCGTAGAGCGGGGCTCTGCCCCGCTGCGTCACATCGGCGGCAGTCGTGACGACCAACGGTCGTCACCTACCCTTCCTGTCACCTGCCCTTCGTGTCACCCGCCGTTGTCTGCCACCCCAGCCCGCTCAGTCACGCTGACGCGACTCCAACAGGTCGAGGTTGCGGATCAACCGGCGGGAGATCTCATCGCTGATCACCCCGCGCCGGGTCAGCCGGAACAGTTCCTCGCGCTCGGCATTGAGCCCGGCACTGCGCAGCTGGCGGTAGCCCTGCTCCATGCGCCTGACCTTGCCCGGGTCGACATCAGGTCCGTTGTCCTTCTCCAGATGACGCTGGTAGAGCAGGCTCACCCGCGCCGCCGCGTCGTTGTACAGCTGCACGTTCTCGGTGGTCTGGTTGACCACCAGGCTCTGCCGCATGCGCTCCACCCCGGCCAGCGCGGCCTTCGAGGCCAGCCTGCGCGCCAGATCCTCCTCCTTGCGCTCGCCCGAATCGGCCGGCAGCTGCAGGCCTTTGAGCAGCTGCGGCAGGGCGATGCTGGCACCGACCAGAGAGCACATGATCACCGCAGCGGCGAGGAAGATCACCAGATCGCGCGCGGGGAACGGCGTGCCATCGTTGAGGAACAGTGGCAGGGTCAACACGCCCGCCAGGGTGATCGCACCGCGCACACCGGCCACCGACGTGGCCACCACGATGCGCCAGTTCGGTGCTTCCTTGCCTTTCATGCCACGCCGGCGCGCACGCAGCAGGTTCCAGCGCAGCGACAGCCACACCCACAGCAGGCGCAGGGCGATCAGCATCAGGTTGATCACCACCACGTAGACCACCAGCCACCACGGATTCTGGTGGCCCGACTCGCTCATGCTGGCGATGGCCCGCTCGACGATGCCCGGCAGCTGCTCGCCCAGCAGCACGAAGATCACGCCGTTGAGGGTGAACTGCAGCATGTTCCACACCGCCGACCGCTGCACCCGCATGCTGCCCGAAACCCGGCCGGTGAGCTCCACATAGCTCATGCTGATGCCGGCGGCGACTGCGGCGAGGATGCCGGAGGCCTCGATTTCTTCGGCCAGCAGATACGCGGCGAACGGAATGAGCAGGTTGACCAGCATCGCCGCGCCGGGTTCTTCGCCGAAGCGCCGCCACAGCCAGCGCTGGAAGGTGGACACGCCCAGCGTGACCGCCACACCCACCGCCACACCGGCCAGTGCCACCCACAGGAAGGTCAGTGCGGCGGTGCCGAGAGAGAACGTACCAGTGGCCACCGCAGCCACCGCAAACCGGAAACACACCAGGCCCGAGGCATCGTTGAGCAGCGACTCGCCTTCAAGTATGTGCATCAGCCGCTTGGGGATCGGGGCCTTGGACGCGATCGCACCGACCGCCACCGGGTCGGTCGGCGAAATGATCGCCGCCAGCGCAAAGGCAACCGCCAACGGCATGGCCGGAATCATCCAGTGGATCAGCAGGCCGGCGCCAACAACGGTGAACACGACCAGACCGAAGGCCAGTTCAAGGATCGCGCCCTTGTCGCGGAAAAGACCCTGCTTGGGAATGCGCCAGCCGTCGAGGAACAGCAGCGGCGGCAGGAACAGCAGGAAGAACATGTCCGGGTCGAGCGTGTGGCCGCGGTTGAACACACCGGCAATGACCGCGCCCAGACCGATCTGCACCAACGGCAGCGGCAAGGAGAACGGCAGCACGCGGACCAGGTAGCCGCTGGCCACCACGGCCACCAGCATCGCCAGTACGACTTCAATGATATGCATGGGGGCTGGAAACTACGTCGCAGTGCAGCAACGTAGCACACCCACGCCACGCCCTGACCAGTCAACCGCGCACCGGGTTATGCGTTCATTGCGTGTGCCGGCCGCCCGGGGCCGGGCCCCTGCTCATTCCGGCGCGCCGCCGTCGAAGCGGTAGATGTCCATCGCCAGCATGCCCGCGTCGATCCCCGCATCGATCCGCTGCGCCCCCAGCCGCGAACCACCGGCAGCGCCCATCGCGAAGTACAGCGGCAGCAGGTGCTCCTCGGTGGGATGCGCACGCGCAGCGTGCGGCGCCTGGCGGCGGTAGTCGAACAGGGCCTCGGTGTCATCGGCCATGAGGCACTGCTCAACCCACGTAATGAACGGCCGCACATACGGCGCCACCTTGCCCTCGTCGTAGCGGCCGACATCATGCAGGTTGTGGGTGATGCTGCCCGAGCCGATCAGGAGCACCCCCTGCCCGCGCAGCGGTGCCAGCGCACGACCGAGGGCGAACTGATGCTGCGGGCCCAGCATGGGCTGCACCGACACCGGCACCACCGGCACATCGGCCAGCGGTTGCAGCAAGCGCAGCGGCACCCACACGCCATGGTCCAGGCCCCGCTGCGGGTCCACTGCCACCGGCAACCCCGCCGCCGCGATGCGCCCCGCCACCTCCTCGGCCAGAGCCGGATCGCCCGCTGCCGGATATTGCAGATCAAACAGCGCCTGCGGAAAGCCCCCGAAATCATGGACGGTCGGCGGCAGCGGATGCCCACCGACCAACGGCTGCCGCGCCAACCAGTGCGCCGAAGCCACCACGATCGCCCGCGGCCGCGGCAGACCCGCGCCCAACGCCCCCAACCGATCCCCGACCGGCCCCGGCTGCAACGCCGTCATCGGCGAACCATGCGAGATGAACAACGAAGGCAAGCGATCCATGGGTGTGACCAGCGGAGAGGACAAGCCCACACCCTATTACCAACACCAATGGATATAAACACCAGCAACAAACCAATTTGTTGCAATTTTTAGAACACCACCCAAAGCCCAAGATCAACAGCGTGACGACCAATGGTCGTCACCTACCGAAGTCAAAGTCAAAGTCAGAGCCAAAGCCCAAGTCGGCATCGGCATCGGCAGCGAAAGGTTCGGCTTGCGTGTCCGTGGTGGAGATATGTCGGAGGCGGGCCGGGGTGGGTTTGCGGGGGTGTCGAGCGCCAGGGACGGCGCGAAACAAGGCACGCAGGACGCAGTTTTTGCCGTCCCCCGCGAACCCACCCCGGCCCGCCCCCACCCAGCACCCAGCCCGGCCCTGCTGTTGCTGTTGCTGTTGCTGTTGCTGTTGCTGTTGCTGTTGCTCTGGCTTCGAGCCCGCCGCAGGCGCGGGTGCCGGGCAGCGCCCGGCTCAGGAAACCTCCACCGCATCCAACCGCGCAATCACCACCGGCAACGGCGCCGGCCGCCCCAACAGATACCCCTGCACCTGATCACACCCATGCGCCGCCAACCACTGCAGCTGCCCCGGCGTTTCCACCCCCTCGGCAATGATCACCAGCCCCATGCTGTGGCCCAGCGACAACAGCGCCCGGCAGATCGACGCATTGCGCGGATTGGTCTCTACATCCGCCACAAAACTGCGGTCGATCTTCAGGATGTCCAACGGCAGGTGCTGCAGGTAGGACATGCTCGAATAGCCCGTACCGAAATCGTCCAGCGACACGCAGATCCCCTGCTCGTGCAGACGCTGCATGGTCTGCATCGCCTGCGCCGGCTTGCGCATCAGGCTGCTCTCGGTCAGCTCCACCTGCAACGCACCCCGTTCCAGCCCATGCTCCTGCATCGCTCGGGTGAACTCGCCGACCAGGTCGGTATTGAAGAACTGCGCCGCCGACACATTGACCGCGATCGGCAGGCCGCCCCAGCCGGCATCCACCAGCGCGCGCTGCGCACGGGCCGCCGCACGGATCACCCAGCGCCCCAGCGCCAGAATCAACCCGGTGTCCTCGCACAGCTGGATGAACTCGCCCGGCGGAATGAAGCTGCCATCGGCCTGCGGCCAGCGCAGCAGCGCCTCCAGTGCCGCAGGGGTGCCGTCGGCCGCATGACAGATCGGCTGGAAATACAGCTCGAACTCGCTGTCGATGGCGTTGTGGATACGCCCGGCCAGCCGCAGGCGCTCGGCCAGCCGTGTGTTGACCGACGCGTCATACCAGGCCAGCACATCGCCTTCGGCGCGCGCACTGTGCGCCGCCTGCGCCGCCATGCCGATCACCTGCTCGGCGCGCGGCGACTGCCCCGCCTGACCGGTCGCCACACCGATGCACGGCTCGAACTGGTGCAGCGACTCCTGCCCGCGCACCGGCTCGGAAACGATCTGCACCAGCGCGTCCAGCGCCGCCTGCGTCTCGTGCGTATCACTGAAGGCGAACACGAAGTCTTCGGCCGGCTGGAACGCCAGCCAGCCAAAGCGCGCACCGAGCCCCCCCAGGCGGCTGGCCACCGCCTGCAGCACGGCCTCGCCGATATCGCGCCCCAGCGCGTCGGCCACCAGCTGCAGCCCGCGCATCTGCACATAGGCCACCGTGTAGCCAGCGCCGCTGGCATCGAGGGCTTCGGCCAGCGCACGCGTGTTGAGCAGGCCGGTGTCGGGGTGATGACTGGCGTGGTAGGCCAGCTCACGCTCGTAGGCCAGCCGTTCGCTGACATCCTCGGCCAGCACCAGGCAGGCGGCACGACCATCGAAATCCAGCTTGGCCAGGTGCACGCGCACCTCGAACACCGAGCCGTCCTTGCGCTGGTGCAGGCGCACCGTGGCATCGGGCTGGTCACCCACGCGCGCGTCCATCACCGCCTTGCGGATCTCATCCCAGCCTTCGCGTGGACGGATGTCCAGGATGCTCATGGCCAGGAACTCTTCGCGACTGTAGCCGTACTGCTGCACTGCGGCCTGGTTCACTTCCAGGAAGCGCAGCGTGTCCGGGTCGAACACCCAGAACGGGGCCGGGTTGCGGTCGAACAGCAGGCGGAACTGCCGCTCCACCTTGTCCACGCGTTCGCGTGCCAGGTAGCGTTCGCTGATGTCGATCAGCGCACCGATCATGCGCCGTTGCCGGTTGCCCACCGCCGCCAGACGCGCGCGCGCGGTCACCCAGCGTTGTTCGCCGCCGGGCAGCACCACGCGGAAGGTTTCGTCCAGCGTGGCATCACCGGCAAACGCTTCGCCCAGCGCGTGCTGCAGGCGCACGGCGTCATCGTGATGCACGCGCGAGAAGAACACCGCCAACGGCACCGTATCGACCTTCAGGCCGAAGATCTCCCGGCACAGTGGCGACCAGTGCAGGCTGCTGGCGTCCTCATCCACGTACCAGGTGCCGACCCGGCCGACCTGGTGGGCCAGGCGCAGCTCGGCGTGGCCGGCGCGCAGTTCCTCGGCCATCTCGAACTGGCGCGTGCTGCTGCGCCGTGCCATGTGCAGCAGCCCCAGCAGCAGCAGCCAGTACAGCAGGAACAGGCCGCCGCCGGCATAGACAAACGTCCACCACGGCGCCAGTACATCGCGCCGCCCGAGTCCGGCGTATACCGCCAGCGGATACTGCTCCAGCGAGGACATCGTCGAGATGCGCACGATGCCATCGATGATGCTCTTCTCCTTGCCCAGCGCGATCAGCCCCGTGGTCGCCAGCGCGTCGCGGTGCGGCAGCGTGAAGCGCTGGCCTACGTGCCGGCCGTTCGACTCCGCGCGGGCCAGCACATAGCCCTCGCGGTCGGTGATGGAGACCACGCCCTGCGTGCCGATGTCCAGCCCACTGATGAGGGCCTGCAGTTCGTCGGTGCACAGCCGCGCCAGCAGCCAGCGCCCCTGCGGCATCGGCAGCGCCAGTGGCACCACCCAATGCTGGTCGGGAAGTTGCTGCGGCGGGCCGATGTACAGCGCGCTGTCCCGACCACGGCGGTCGGCGGTGGTCCACAGCGGCAGCGTGAGATCACTCCGGCCGCGTCCCAGCGCGCGCCCGTGCGCGTCCGCCACGACGATGCTCTCCAGCTCGCCGTGCCGTTGCAGCACCCCGTCGATGCTCTCGGCAATCAGCTCGGGGGCCTGCTCGGGCACGCTGGCCAGCAGCTGCGCCGCGTCACCGGCGATGCCGTGCATGGCGCGCTCAAGGTTGCGCAGCTCCAGCCACAGCAGACGCTGGGTGCCCACCGCCACGGTCCGGCTCTGGCGCTGCGCGCCTTCTTCGCGGCGTTCCAGGTCCGCCACCAGCATCAACCCCAGGCATGCCGCAAACAGCACGCCCAGCAGCACCCCGCCCAGCCGCAGGGAGCGCTGGCTGCGCAGCAGCATGCGCTTCAGCGCAGGCATGGCGGCAGACGACGGGGAAGGCCGGGGGTGCTCATGACTATCCTGTTCAGTGATCCAAGACCAAAGCGGCCGACAGCGGCGATTCTTGACGCCGCCGTTTCCCCCGCTGCCGAAGGACGACCCGGCAGCGGCCCCAGCATGCAACAGGTTGATCGCGACAGATAGCCCGGATAGCCCTGTTCAGCCAGATCCGGCACGTGCAACCCCATCGTCCGGCACGGCGGCACGCCCTGTCGGGGCCGACGCGCGGGTTTAGACTGGTGCTTTCCGTTCCGTCGAGATCCCGATGCCCACGCTGCGCCGTTCTCCCCTGCTGTTGGCCCTGGCGGCCAGCCTGTCCCTGACCCTGTCCGGCTGCGGCGACGACGCGCCACAGGCGGCGGCCCCGGCCGCGCCGGCCCAGGGCGCCGCCCCGGCGGCCAAGCCGATGCTGGGCAGCTTCGGCTTTGATGCCACCGGTATGGACCGCAGCGTGGCCGCCGGGGACAACTTCTTCGATTTCGCCAACGGGCAATGGGTGAAGACCACCGAGATTCCGGCCGACCGCTCACGCTTTGGCAGCTTCAACGTCATTGCCGAGAAAACCCAGAACGACACCCGTGCCATCCTCGAAGGCGCCGCCGGCAACGCCCAGGCCACCGGTGAGGACAAGCTGATCGGCGATTACTACGCCGCCTTCATGGACGAGGCTGGCATCGAGCAGCACGGCATCGCCCCCCTCAAGCCGCAGCTGGCCGCGATCGACGCCATCGCTGACAAGGCCGCGCTGGCCACCGCGCTGGGCGGCGGCGTCGGCGCCGATGTCGACCTGCTCAATGCCACCGATTTCTACACCGACCACCTGTTCGGCCTGTGGGTGTCGCAGGATCTGCTGCAGCCGGACCGCAACGCGCCCTACCTGGTGCAGGGCGGGCTGGGCCTGCCGGACCGTGACTTCTACCTCGGCGATGGCCGCATGGCAGAACTGCGTGGCAAGTACCAGGCTTACATCGCCAACCTGCTGCAGCTGGCCGGCGTCGCCGACCCGGCCGGCAAGGCACAGCGCATCCTCGCCCTGGAGACGAAGATCGCCCAGCAGCACGCCAGCCAGGAAGAGACCAACGACGTGGTCAAGGGCGCCAATGCCTGGACCCGCGCCGATTTCGTTGCCAAGGCGCCGGGCATGGATTGGGCGCGCTTCCTCGACGCGGCCGGCCTCGGCCAGCAGGAGGACTTCATCGTCTGGCAGCCGGCGGCCACCGCTGGCCTGTCACGCCTGGTCGCCACCGAGCCGCTGCAGGTGTGGAAGGACTACCTCGCCTTCCATGCGCTGGACCGCGCGGCCACCTACCTGCCCAAGCGCTTTGCCGACGCCCACTTCGCCTTCCATGGCACCACCCTGAGCGGCACCCCGCAGCAGAGCGAACGCTGGAAGCGCGCGGTGGACGACGCCAACCAGGCCGTTGGCGAGGCCATCGGCAAGCGTTACGTTGAGCGTCACTTCGATGCGAAGACCAAGCAGCGCGCCGACGAAATGGCCAAGAACATCATCGCGGCCTTTGCCAAGCGCATCGACGCGTTGGAGTGGATGTCGCCGGAAACCAAGGCGCAGGCCAAGGCCAAGGTCGAGGGCCTGACCGTGGGCATGGGCTATCCGGACACCTGGCGCGACTACAGCGGTCTGGAGATCAAGCGCGACGACGCACTGGGCAACGCACAGCGCGCCGAGCGTTTTGAATACCAGCGCAACATCGCCAAGCTGGGCAAGGCGCCGGACCACAGCGAGTGGGCCATGCTGCCGCAGACCATCAACGCGATGAACGTGCCGCTGGAAAACCGGCTGGTGTTCCCCGCCGCCATCCTGCAGCCGCCGTTCTTCGACGCCGCCGCCGACGATGCAGTGAACTACGGCGCCATCGGTGCGGTCATCGGCCACGAAATCAGCCACGGCTTCGACAACGCCGGCGCCCTGTTCGATGCCAGCGGCAAGCTGCACAACTGGTGGACCCCGCGCGACCTGGAGCGCTTCAACGCGGCCGGCGATGCACTGGCCGCGCAGTTCAGCAGCTACGAACCGTTCCCCGGCGTGCACGTCAACGGCCGCCTGACCCTGGGCGAGAACATTGCCGACGTGGCCGGCCTGGCCACCGCCTACGACGCCTACCAGTTGTCACTGCAGGGCAAGCCGGCGCCGGTGCTGGAAGGCTTCAGTGGTGATCAGCGCTTCTTCCTCGGTTTCGCCCAGGCCTGGCGCAGCAAGAGCCGCGAGCAGGCCCTGCGCAACTCGCTGCTGACCGACGTGCACGCGCCCGGCCAGTTCCGCACCCTTACCGTGCGCAACCTCGACGCCTGGTACCCCGCCTTCGACGTAAGCGACGGCCAGAAGCTGTACCTGGCCCCGGACAAGCGCGTAAAGGTCTGGTAAGTAGATCGGGGCTCTGCCCCGCTGCTTGGGCTCTCGCTCTGCCCCGCTGCTCTGGCGTTGCCCCCGCCTCCCCCAGCCGGCGCCCCACCCGGGCGCCGGCTGGCATTTTCTGCGCAGTTTGCCTACGCGCACCGCCGTCTTCCCCGTCTTGCCGGCCAGGCGCAGACATGATCGGCCCAGCCAGATCCTATGTGCGCCCGCAGCACACGCACCCCTGCGACAACCTGTCGCAGGGGCCAAACCCCATGCTGCACCGCACCACCCCTGCCATCCACAGTCGCCCCCGCGCCGGACCCATCTGCCTGCTTCGCAAGGCGCCCATTGCAGCGCCCGCTGAAAGTGCTAGAACTGGACCTGCCTCACCGGTCCATTGCATCGCCGCACGTTCCACAAGGAGCCAGCCATGATCGCTTTGTTCAAGGGTTTGGGTTTACTGCTGCGGGACAACGAGCTCTACCGCAGCCCGTTCGAAAACCAGGTCGCGCACTGGCGCAACCTCAGTGAGCAGCAGATCCGCGACGAAGTGGCGACACTGGCCAAAGCCAAGTCGCAGTGGCTGATCGCCTCGATCATCGGCTGGCAGGCGGCCTCGCTGCTCATTCTCGGCCTCATCGCCGAGTACCTCTGGCGCGACGATTTCCATATCACCTTCACCCGCGTGGTCGTTGTCATCGGCTCGTGGGTGTCGATCCTGTTCGTGATCTGGTTCATGGCCAACATGTTTGACCACCAGGCCGGCTTCGAGCGCTGGATGAAGGCATTCAACAGCCGCGCCCGCATCAGCTCCAACGCCGACACCGTGCAGTGCGTCGCCGATGCACTGGGCATGGCCGAGCATTACCCGGAAGTGCTCGACTACAAACAGGCGGTCACCGCCCGGCGTGAGCTGCGTCATGAAGACATCCGCATCATGACCGAGATCGGCCGCATGAAGCAGCACTCCGAACTGGTCGGTCGCCTGAACCACGTCGGCGAAACGGCGAGCCATCGCGACCTCGCCCTGCAACCGGCGTTCTAGTCCTGCCTGCAGTCGGGGCCGGTCGCAACGACCGACCCCGACACTGCACTACTCAGCGCCGCTGTTGCGCACTGCTGTCACGAACCGCGCGGAACGCTTCTTCCGGGCTCCAGTTCGGCCACTGGCGCGAGTTGGCCAGCTGGCTGCCCAGCGTGTACAGCACTTCCAGGTCACGCGCCGCGCCGGCGAACTTCCAGTCCGGCTGCCACTCGTCGCCCTGCTGGTGGTAACGCTTGGCGGTGTAGTCCTCCGACGCACGGCGGCCGGCCTCCACGCCACCGTCCACCCAGTCCTGCCCCGCCGACCACGACAGCGCCGGCACACCGCGCTTGGCGAAGGGGAAGTGATCGGAGCGGAAGAACAGGCCCGCTTCCGGCTTCGGGTCCGGCGTGTAGCGGATATCCCACTGTTTGGCCACGTCCTTCAGCTGGTCCAGCAGCTCCAGCCTGGCGTTGCCGTAGATGCCGAAATCACGCGAGGGGCCGAACGGCGCCATGCCGTCCATGTTGATCACCGCCACGGTCTTTTCCAGCGGGTACAGCGGGTGGCTGGCGTAGAACTCCGAACCCAGCAGGCCCTTCTCTTCAGCGGTGACCGCCAGGAACACCACCGAGCGCTGCGGCCGCGGCTGCTGCGCAAACCCGCGCCCCAGCTCGATCAGCGCGGCAGTGCCGCTGGCGTTGTCCAGCGCGCCATTGAAGATGCGGTCGCCACGCGCGTCAGGCTCACCCACGCCGATATGGTCCCAATGCGCGCTGTAGATGATGGTCTCGTCCGGATGGCTGCTGCCTTCCAGGCGCGCCACCACGTTCTGCGAGGTGATCACCTCGGTCTTCACCGCGTACGTGGCGTCGAGGCTGGCACCGGTCAGTTCCACCGGCTGGAAGTCGCGCTGCTGCGCCTGCTTCTTCAGCGCCTCGAAATCCTGCCCGGCGTTGCGGAACAGTTCCACCGCCAGATCACGCTGGATCCAGCCTTCCAGCAGCGGGTGGCTGGCCGCCGGGTCATCGCGTACCACGTCGAACATGGTGTTGGTGTTGGAACCGGCCACCGTGGCCCAGCCGTACGACGCCGGTGCGGTTTCATGCACGATCAGCACGCCCAGCGCACCCTGGCGTGCACCTTCCTCGTACTTGTACGGCCAGCGCCCGTACCAGGTCATGCCCTTGCCGTCGAAGTCGCCCACGCCGGTCTCGAAATCCGGGTCGTTGATCAGCACCACGGCGATCTTGCCCTTCAGGTCCACACCCTTGAAGTCGTCCCAGTTGCGCTCCGGTGCCTTCACGCCATAGCCGAGAAACACCAGTGGTGCCTGGCTGATGTCCACGCTGCTCGCGCCGTTCATCGCCGCGCGCACGGCAATCTGCTTGCCCTGTTCCAGCGTGGTGCGGTTGTTGCCCTGGTGCAGGGTCAGCTGCGGCGTGCCCACGATGTCGCCCTTCAGCAGCGGCACCGCCTGGGTCCACACACGCTTGCCGTCGACCAGGTCACCGCCGGGCTGCAGCCCGGCCTCGGCGAACTGCTTGCTGAGGTAGGCCACCGTCTTCTGCTCACCTGCGGTGGCCGGCGAACGGCCCTCGTAGGCATCGGAGGCCAGCTCCTTGACGTCGGCGGAGATCCGCGCGCCATCGAACTTCGGCGTTGCCGCCATCAATGCGCCCGAGACCGACAGGGCCAGCACACTCAATACCACTCGTTTCATCGCGCTCTCTCCAGCAAGGAAAACCGAGTGTACAAAATGCGCGGGCGGCAGCGACCCGCGGGCCGCCCCGCGCGCGGCCGACGGTGTTACGGCAGCACCCGCACCGGCAGGTCGCGCGCGCCCACGCCCTCGTTGCCGCTGTAATCGCGTGCACTGCCGCGGATGATGTAATCGCCGGGCGGCAGCGCCGCCGGCAGCCAGCGGCCGTGCTCCATCAGTCCATCGCGTACCGTGTTGGTGGCCAGGAAGCGGAAGCGCGTGACCGCGCTGCCATGTACGGTGATGCCGCTGTCCGGCGCATAGGCGGCCAGTACCGCATCGCGCTGCGGCGGCATGCGGTTGAACTCGATGTTCCAGCAGGGCTGCTCGTAGCCGGCCAGCGGACGGCCGTCGGCCTGCAGCACCTGGTAGCCGACCTGGTAGGGCCCCAGCCGGCGCCGCGGCAGGTTGCCATCAACCTGGTCCCACGCCTCCACCACGATCTGCACACCCGGGCCGCTTCGCGGCACTTCCACCCGTCCATCCGCAGCAGGCCGCAGCGGCTGGTCGGCATCATCGAGCAGCGCGACCTCGGTGATGCGCGGCGGCACCGTATCGACAAAACCGGTAAAGCCCAGCGCCACCGCATTGCGCTCGAAGCCACTGCTGCCCAGCACCAGATGCACGTGCGCCTGGCTGTTGATGCTGCCCAGCCGATCGCCGACCTTGATCTTCGTCCCACGCCGCAGGCGGATGCGCTCCAGGCGGCCATCGGCATCGCGCAGCTGCTGCCAGCGCGCGTCGAACGGCACACCGCGTGGGTCGCGGCCCACCTGCATGTGGATGTAGCCCAGCGGGCCCACCCGCAGACCCTCGGCCTGTCCACCCAGGCTCCAGCTGGCGGCCGGCGTATCGATGCGCCCATCAGCAATGGCCAGCACGCTCTGGCCAACGTCGCCGCGGATATCGTAGCCGCCGTGCAGATGATGCCGGCTCTGTCCACGGAAGGTGCCGCGCACCTCGCCCAGCGTGCCGACCACCTCGTGCCAGCCGTCCTGTGGCGCCAGCGGCCAACGACCCTCGGTAAGCGGCAGCGGCGCATCCACCGCCGGGCCCACCAGCGCCGGTGCAGGCGACTGGTCCACTGCCAGAGGCACGATGCGGTGCAGGCGGTACGCCGCCGCGTCGGCCACCAGCAGGGCGTCGTCGCGGTCCAGCACCAGACCAGCAGCTCGTGCCAGCCGCGGAATGCGCCCGTTGCCCACCAGCACCACCTGGTGTCCGCCCGGGGAGACCTGCACGATGCGCCCGCCGTGGTCACCCACATACAACACGTCATCATGGGTCACCGCCAGCGACAGCGGCCCGTTGAGCACCTCCCCGGCCGGCACCACGGTGTCCACACTGCCCTGCAGAGTGACGCGACGCACCGCGTTGTTCTGGAAGTCGGCCACCAGCAGGCGCCCCTGGTTGTCCCAGGCCAACGCCACAGGCGTGTCGAAGCGCGCCGCCGCCCCCACGCTGTCGGCGTGACCAGGCTCGGGACCACCGGCCAAGGTACGCACGCGCCCGTCGCGTTCGATCACACGGATGCGGTCATTCCACGTGTCGGCGACATACACGCGACCATGGGCATCCACCGCCACCCCCATCGGCGCATCGAAACGCGCCTGGCGCCCCACGCCATCGGCAAAGCCCTGCTGGCCACCGGCCAGCGTGGTCACCTGGCCGTCGCGGTCGATCCTGCGGATGGCATGGTTGCCGGTGTCGGCTACGTAGATGGCGCCGTCCACACCGCGCGCCAGCGCCGAAGGCGTGCTGAAGCGCGCCTGCAGCGCGGGGCCGTCTGCAAAACCTTCGGCACCGCCGGCAAATGCCTCCACCCGGCCATCCGGACGCAGCGCGCGCAGCCGGCTGTTGTCACCGGCATCGGCCACCAGCACGGTGCCGTCCTCCAGCCGCAGCAGCCCCCACGGGTCGGCAAAGCGCGCCTGCGCGGCCGCGCCCTCGCGGCTGCCACTGATGCCATCACCGGCCAGCGGCTCGATCTGCGCGGTCCAAGCCAACGGGCTCGGCTCCGGCACGGCGGGCGCCAGCGCGCGCTCCTGCCGCGGCAGGAAGGTCAGGCCCACGCCTGCAGCGGTAGCCAGCACTACCAGACCGATCCATCGTCCGCGCTTCATCGTCGTCCTTTCTGTTCCCGGACCGGCGACCATAGTGGCGCCAGCAACCATCCGGCAAGGCCCAAAGGCTGAGGCGGGGCCGCGCTTCAGCGCGCGGGCACCTCGGCGCGCAGCCCCATCGCCTCGCGGTAGCCGGCGTACAGCGCCATGACCTTCTCCACGTAGGCCAGCGTTTCGGCATACGGCGGCACGCCGCCGTGCCGGCTCACCGCACCGATGCCGGCGTTGTAGGCTGCCGCCGCCAAGGTGCGGTCGCCGTTGTAGCGGCGCAGCAGCGTGCGCATGTGACGTGCCCCGCCGCTGATGGACTGCTGGGCGGAGAACGGATCGCGCACGCCCAGCAGCGCGGCCGTGTCCGGCATCAGCTGCATCACGCCCTGTGCGCCCTTCGGTGACACCGCGCCGGCATCGAAGCCGCTCTCGGCGTGGGCGATCGCCCGCAGCCAGGCATCGTCCACGCCGGTCGCCCTGGCGGCCGCCTTGAACTCGGCGGCGAAGGCATCCAGACGCGGCCGGCCGACCTTGCCAAGTCCCTCATGGGCCGGCTCACCCGGCGGCGTGGCCACGGTGAAGCGCAGATACACCCGCGAGCCGGGCAGGTTGCGGGTGGAATACACGGTGCGGCCGTCCTGCTCGCGCTCATACAGGGTGCCGCTGAACACCCCCATGTTGCCCCACAGGTTGGGCGTCTGCAGGGGGCTGTCCTCGATCTCGCGCGGTGTACAGCGTGAGCCCGGCTCCGGCGCGGTGGCCAGGCTTACCGTGTTGCCCTGCACGCAGCGGTAGACCGTGCGCGCGCACACCGGCGCGGCCACACTCAGGCCCAGCAGCAGGACGACAGCAGCACGGCGCGACATCAGGCGACTCCACGGCAGGGGACGGCGATGGTCGAACGCCCCCTGCGAACCGGAGGTGAAAGCGGTGCACGTCGCTTCCGGCCCCGGCCCTGATGGTCCAGCCCCTGCACGGTGCCCGCCGCGCATCGCCCCACCCACGCCACAGCCAGCCCGCCGCAGGCTTGCGGTAGTCTTGCTGCATGCAGCCGCCCGCAGCGGCCCGATGCCCCCGCCTCAGACGGCCCCTTGATGAAGCGCACCCGGACCCTGCTGATCACCCTTGCCGTGGCCCTGCTGGCAGCCGGCCTGCCGCTGTTGCTGCTCGGCTGGCTCAGCTGGCAGCAGGCCATGCGGCTGGAGCATCGCGACCTGCAGCGCACTGCCGAACGCGCCCTGCGCCGCGCCGACCTGGCCTATGTGCAGGCCCTGCAGGCGCTGAAGTCACTGCCCCTGCCACCGGACGCCGGGCCGGCCGCCTGCAGCCCTGCGCACATCGGCCTCATGCAGTCCAAGGTCGTCACCACCTCCTCGGTGGATCAGATCGGCTACTTCCAGAACGGCCTGATGCGCTGCAACTCCTGGGGCCCGGTGACCACCGAGGTACGCTTCGGCGAGCCCGATCACATCACCGCCGACGGCGTGGACCTACGCCTGGATCTGGCGCCGCGCGCGTCCTACGGGCGACGGATGCTGTCGATGCGCTACGGCGACTACGACGCCCTCATGGACCCGGGCCATTTCGTCGACCTCATCGACGATCCGGACGTACGCGTGGCCATCGCCACTCCCGATGGTCGGCTGATTGCAACGCAGGGCGCCCACGATCCGCAGCTGCTGCAGTCGTTGCTGCGCGACCCCCACGACGGCAGCGATGCCAGATCGATGTTCGCCACCGCGCGCAACGAGGAATGGCTGGCCATCGCCACCGCGCCGCGCAGCATGCTGCGCACGATCTTCATGCAGCAGCTGTGGGTGCTGCTGCCGGTGAGCATACTGGTCGCGCTGGCCAGCGCCGCCGCCGCGGTCTGGCTGTCGCGCCGTCGTACCTCGATGGCAGCCGAACTCGGCAAGGCGCTGCGGCGCGGCGAACTGTACGTGGTGTACCAGCCGTTGATCGAACTGGAGACCGGTGCGTGCATCGGCGCCGAGGCACTGGTGCGCTGGCAGCACCGCGATGGCAGCCACGTGCGCCCCGATGTGTTCATCCCGGTGGCCGAAGAGAGCGAGCTCATCCTGAAGATCACCGACCATGTCATCGACAGCGTCATCGCTGATCTGCGCGAGCTCATGCTCGAGGACCGCGACGTGCACATCGCCATCAATCTCGCCCCCGACGACATGATGAGCGGCCGTGCGCTGAAAGTGCTGGCCGGCAAGCTCGCCGGCACCGGTATCGCCAACAACCAGATCTGGCTGGAAGCCACCGAGCGCGGCTTCATGGACATCGAGCGTTCGCGCGCGGTCATCACCGCTGCGCGCCATGCCGGGCACCGCGTTGCCATCGACGACTTCGGCATCGGCTATTCAAATCTGCAGTACCTGCAGCAACTGCCGCTGGACGCGCTGAAGATCGACAAGGCCTTCATTGATGCGATCGGCACCGGCAGCGCCACCAGTCCGGTGACCGCGCACATCATTGAAATGGCCCGCACACTGGGCCTGCAGGTGGTGGCAGAAGGCGTGGAAACCGAAGCACAGCTGGCCTTCCTGCACGCGCATGGCGTGGATTACGGCCAAGGCTGGCTGTTCTCCAAAGCGTTGCCGCGCGAGGCCTTCATCGCTTTCCACCGCGAGCGCCGCACGCACTACCGCCCGGCCCGGCAGCGCAGCACCGTGGAGCCGGCGACCCCGGAGGATCGCCACTGAAACGCGCGATTCAGGCGCGCCGACTATACTGACCGCCTCACCTTGGAGGTCTGGTCCAATGCGCCACTGATGCCGCCGTCGCTGTGACGGCCTGATTCTTCCCGCCCCTGCGCGCAGGGGAGTTGACGGCATCTGCTGGAGGTCCGCATGACCGCACCCGTTCTCACGCTCGAGCGTGTTTCCCACCGGCTGGCCGATGGCCGCCCGTTGTTCTCCGAGCTCACCTTTGCCTTTGAACCCATTGCGACCGGCCTGGTCGGGCGCAATGGCGTGGGCAAAAGCGTGCTCGCCCGCCTGCTGGCCGGGCAGCAAGCGCTGCAGTCTGGCCGCTGCACCGGCAATGGCCGGGTCATGTACGTGCCCGCGCCCAGCGGCGAGCTGCACGGCACCGTCGGCGCGCTGGCCGGCGTGGGCCACGTGCTGGCCGCGCTGGACCGCATCGCGGCCGGCAGCCTGGACCCGGCAGACTTCACCCTGGCCGAGGGCCAGTGGGATCTGCGTGAGCGCCTGCAGACGCAATGGCAGGCCACCGGTCTGCCGGCCGACCTGCACAGCGACCAGCCCGCTGCGCGCCTCAGCGGCGGCCAGGCCATGCAGGTCGCGCTGTCTGGCGCGTGGGCCAGTGATGCGCAGTGGCTGATCCTGGACGAACCCAGCAACCACCTCGACACGACCCAGCGCGAGCGGCTGGCCGACCGGATCGCCCAGTGGCGCGGCGGCCTGCTGCTGATCAGTCATGACCGTCGGCTGCTTGAACCGATGCAGTGCATCGTTGAACTGGACGAACAGGGCCTGCGGCGCTATGGCGGTGGGTACACCAGCTACGCGGCACAGCGCGGACGCGAACAGGCCGCTGCCGAAGCCGCCCTCGCCCACGCGCGCAACGACCACCGCCAGCAGCAGCGGCATGCGCGCGAGCTGCACGAGCGTGCGCAGCAGCGTCACGCACGAGGACAGCGCAGCGCGCGCGATGCCAACCAGGCGCCGATCCTGCTGGGCCTGCAGGCGCAGCGCGCGCAGGCCAGCGCCGGCCGTCAGCAGCAGCTGCAGGCGCAGCGACTGCAGCAGAGTGCTGCACGGCTGCACGCCGCCGCCGGTACGGTGCAGGCCACCCCAAGCCTGGCCGCACTGGCGCCGGCGGTGCAGGCAGCCAGCCAGCGCATCGCCTGCCTGCAGCACGCGGTGCTGCCCCACGGGTGCCAGCACCCCGTGCAGCTGATCCTGCAGCGCGGGCAGCGCGTCCTGGTGTGCGGCGATAACGGCAGCGGCAAATCCACCCTGCTGCGGGTGCTGGCTGGCCACGTGCCGCCGCGCTCTGGCCGAGTGGAGCGCAGTGCACGCACCGCCCTGCTTGACCAGAACCTGCGCAGTCTGCCCGGCACGCAGTCGATCCTGCATACGCTGCAGCAGGCCAATCCCACCGAGGCAATGGCCGTGCTGCGCACGCGACTGGCCCTGCTCGGCCTGGATGCTTCGCGCATCGACCGACCGGCCTACTCGCTCAGCGCAGGCGAGCGCCTCAAGGGAGCGCTGGCCTGCACGCTATACGCCGACCCCGCCCCGGAGCTGCTGCTGCTCGACGAACCGGGCAACGCGCTGGATCTCGATGCCCTGTACGCGCTGGAGGCCCTGCTGCAGCAGTACCAGGGCACCCTGGTGATGGTCAGCCACGATCCGTGGCTGCAGCGGGCGATGGTGCCTACCCATCGGCTTGAGGTCAGCGCACAAGGCTGGCACCTGCACCCGGCCTGACCTGCAACAGACGACGTTGCCCCCGGCGCGGGGACATCGCCTTTGGTAGGTGACGACCGTTGGTCGTCACGCTGTTGCTTCGGTAGGTGACGCAAGCAACGGCAGGAGCCGTTGCTAACGGCGCGTGCGCCGGCCCGTAGGGTGTCGGCCAGGAGGCCGGCATAGCGTTGGTCGTCACGCCGTTGCTTCTCGCCCCCACCTACACAACCTCTTCCCTCCCCCTGCCTACACTGCCCCCAGGCCACCTCGCAGAAACACCATGCGCCTGCTCACCTGCCTGCTGCCGCTCTGCCTCCTGCTTGCCGCCTGCACAGGCCAGCGCGACCTGCCGTTCCGCGCCGACCCGATGACCGGCTGCTTCGCCACCGGCCCGCGCAAGGCTGCCGATTTCCGCATCGAGCAGCAGGCCGGGCAGTACCAGCTCAGCCTGCGCAGCGACGCGCAGTGGAAGCCGCCGACGCCGCTGCTCAGCGCCAGCCCCGCGCAGATACGCCAGTTCTTCCCCAACGACGCCGAGCAGATCGACAACGCCCTGCTCGGCCTGGGCAACACCTTCGGGCTGTTCCTGCTGCGTGACGGCGCCACCGTGAAGGGGCGCGCCCGCAACAGCGACTACATGGGCCTGCTGGTCATCGGCGCCGGCCCGGTCTACCGCACCCACTGCGACTAGGCCCGCCCGGCCCCGCGCTGGGCCATCGGGTACCATGCTCTGCCCTGCCTGCCGCCGTGGTTTTCCGTGCCCCACTACATCGGACCCCTGCTCACCCGTGAAAGTGGCGATGCCCTGCGCCGCACCCAGGCCGCTGGCAACAGCACATGGACCGGCTCGCTCGACCTTGGCCGCAGCGAAGCAACCGTAGCGGTGGACGAGACCGGCTTCAGCGTCGGCGGCGCCCACTACCCCTGGCCGGACAAGCTCAAGGACCGCACCCTTTATTACTTCGATGGCGAAGGGTTTGCCGCTGTCTCGCGCTTTTCCGGCTCGCTGATCAAACTGGTGCCGACTGACTGGGGTGCACCCACCTTCGAGATCGACGGCATCAAGATGCTGCCGACGGCCAAGGTTTCCCCGTTCGAGGATGCCCGCCGCAAGGTCGCGCTGGTCGCACCGGCCGGCAAGCGCGTGCTTGATACCTGTGGCGGGCTCGGTTACTTCGCAGCGTGCTGCCTTGAGGCAGGCGTGGGCCATATCCGCTCGTTCGAGAAGAACCCCGACGTGCTGTGGCTGCGCACGCTCAACCCGTGGTCACCCGACCCGGACGCCGCCAGCAGTGGCGGCCGCCTGCAGTTGGCGCAAGGCGACGTCTCGCAGCAGATTGAAAGCATCGAGAGCAGCAGCGTCGACGCCATTCTGCACGATCCCCCGCGCTTTGGCATTGCCGGTGAGCTGTACTCCCAGGTGTTCTACGACCACCTGGCACGGGTGATCCGCAACGGCGGCAAACTGTTCCATTACACCGGCGCACCGAACAAGCTCACCAGCGGCCGAGACGTGCCCCGCGAAGTCGCCAAGCGTCTGGAGAAAGCCGGCTTCAAGGCCGAGCTTGCCCTCGACGGCGTCCTCGCCAGCAAGCGCGCGTAACGCCGGGCTCTGGTAGAGCCGACCCTACGGTCGGCTGCTCTCGGGCCAGACCACAGTGCTACCACCGCGCTTCGCGCGTGAGCCGACCGTGGGGTCGGCTCTACCCTGGGGCCTCAGCGCTTGAGGAAGTTCAGCAGCGCCAGGTTGAAGCCGTCGGCGTGGCTGGTATTGCAACCATGCGGTGCGCCCGGCAACAGCACGAGCTCACTGCCACTGATGGCGGCATGGGTACGCTTGCCCGAACCTTCGAACGGAACAATGGCATCGCTGTCACCGTGCACCACCAGCGTCGGCACCGTCACCTTCTTCAGGTCAGTACGGAAATCGGTGGTGGCAAAGGCTTCCATGCATCCCAATGCGGCCTTCTGGTCAGATTGGTGGCACAGCGCTACTGCTTCCTTGCGCTTGTCCTCGGTGACCTGGAGCTGGCCGTTGGCACTGAAGAAATCACGGGTAAACCCGTCGAAAAACTTCTCCCGGTCCTGCTCCAGACCCTGCCGCATCTCATCGGCCTTGGACTGCTCCAGCGGGCCATCCGGGTTCTCCGCATTTTTCAGCAGGAACGGCGGTACGGCCGCAGCGAACACGACACTGTGCAGCCGGTCCTCACCGTGGTTGGCCACGTAGCGGGCCACTTCGCCACCGCCCATCGAGAATCCGACCAGCGTCGCATCCTTCAGGTCCAGATCGTCGAGGATGCCGCCCAGGTCGGCCGCCAGGGTGTCGTAGTCATAGCCGTCAGCCGGCTTGTCCGAACGGCCAAATCCGCGGCGATCGTAACTAATGACCCGGTAGCCGGCATCGCGCAGCACCTGCTGCTGTGGCTGCCATGCGTCGGCCGACAACGGCCAGCCGTGAATCAGCACCACCGGGCGGCCAGTGCCACCGGAATCTTCAACATGCAGGCGAACGCGGGAAGCAGACATGGGGGCTCCAGAGAATCGGGAGTCATCAGGCTAGAACGACCGCGGTAGGCGCTGGTGAAAATAGCGGCTCCAGCGATGACGGCGCCTACACATGCATGACGGCCGTGACTTCCCACGTTCAGGCACCCGGCGGGCCGGCATCACGGGCATCGCCCGTCATGCGGCCCCTGCCTGACGCGCTTACAGTGCGATGCGTGCCACGCTCTCGTTGGCGCCCTTCGGGTCGCTCTCGCCGTTCTTGATGCTCACATACAGCACATTGTTCGCCTTATCCAGCGCCAGACTGTTGGGGTGCGTGCCCACCGCCCAGCGCCCGACCGCCCGGTAGGTGTCACTGTCGTAGGCGGTCACCGTGCCTCCTTGGCGGTTGGTCACGTACAGGCGCTTGCGCGGTGCGTCGAGCAGAATGCCCAGCGGGCCGGCATCGGTGGCGATGCTTGCAAGCTCACGGCCCGTGGTGCGGTCGAGCACCAGCACGCGCTGGCCCGGGTGCCGGGACGTGAAGCCTTCGATGCTGTTGCCCTGGTAGGTGCGGATCATCTCCAGCCCCTGATCGGTCACGAACAGACGCTTGCCATCCTCGGCCAGCGCAATGTTCATCGGCTGCTCGGCGCTGATGGCAAAACGCTGCTCCACCTTGCCGGTATCGGTGCCCACGGTCACCAGTTCGCCCAGCAGGTTGCTGGCATAAACGCGCTTGGCCGCAGCATCCAGCGCCAGACCGGGCGCCTTGGCATTGCCCAGCCCGGCGATCGTATCCACCACCTGCAGCGTGGTGGTATCGACCACGAACAACACGCTGCCGGTCTCCGAATGACCGGTCACGTACAGGCGGTTGGCGGCACCATCCACCACCAGCTCGCGCAGGTCATGGCTGTAGCGCGACGTGCCGTCCGGCGCAGTCACCTTTTCCATCAGCTGCACGATGCCCACCTGCTTGTTCTGGGCGGTGTCCACCACCGTCACCGACGTATCGACCGTGTTGCCCACATAGAGCCGATTGTTCGCATCGTCGAGCACCACGCCAAAGGCCTTGCGCTGCAGCGGAATGGACTGCTGCACGGCCAGCGTGGTCGGGTCCAGACGCAGCACCTGCGCCGGGCCCGCGTCGTCACCGAACCCACCAGAGGACGCGACGAAAACCGCGTTCTGCGACGGGCTGTAAGCCAGCTCGTAAAGGCCCTGGGCCACGGCAGCGCGCTGCACGGCAGCGTCGGTGGCGGCGGCAGAGGGTGTGGGCTCGGCCGCAAACGCAGCCGGCGCGGCCAGCGACAACGTGATGGCCACGGCGAGGGAAGCAGAACGGAACAGGGTACGGGAATGCATGCGAGCGTCCTTGATGGGCACGGTAGGGTGTCCTGGCTCGCGGGGCCGTACGAAGACGGCCGATCCGGCATGTCGCACGGAAAGGCTGGCTGGGTTAGCGGGGGAGGATGGTAGCAGACTTGGCGATGCCGCTGGGCGGCTGGCGACGTTCCACCTGTGCCATCCTGTGCCAACTTCCAGGGGAACGTCTTCCATGCGTCACATCATGATCCTTGCGCTGGCCTGCAGTCCCGCGCTTGCGTCGGCATCGCAGTCAGCCGAACTGCAACAGCAGATCCGTACCGCCGATACCCAGCTGTTCCAGTACGCTTTCCAGAACTGCAACCCGGACAAGGCCGCTGCCATGACCACCGAAGACATGGAGTTCTTCCATGACAAGGACGGCAAGTCTGCAAGCAATCGGGAAGACTTCCGCCAAAGCCTCATCCGCTTCTGCGAAGGGGCCCGGCAGAACGGCGTGGCGCTGCGCCGCGAGCTGGTGGACGCGTCGCTGCAGGTCTATCCGATCCAGGATGATCGTGCACTGGAGTTGGGTGAGCACCGCTTCCATGAGACCGGCAGTGACGGGGTCGAGCGCTGGGTCGGACAAGGACGCTTCGTCCAGGTCTGGCGGCGCATGGACGGCGCATGGAAGCTGGAACGGGTGGTGAGCTATGACCACGGCGCCGCAGATCCTCAGAGCCGCTGAGTCCCTGCTCAACACGGCCGCGGCCGCACAGCGCGCATCCATCCACCTCGGCCCCCCGCAACAGCGCGCCGGACGCTGGTGCTTCTACAACGCCAGCGCGGCCTGCAGGCCCACCACCGGGCTGCGGCGCACACCGCGCGGAGCATGCAGGCCACGGCCGGTAAACACGTCCCACGACGCGCGCCCCACCACGCCCCGCGCCCCGATGACCGCGCCACTGAGCGAGCGCCGTGACATGGCCGCCGCGGACGGTCCACTCACCCGCCCGCCATCCACACCCAGATACAGGCCGACATCCGAGCCCAGGGCAAGCGCCAGCGTGTTGCGCAGATAACCGCCACGCTCGGCCGCCAGCGCCTGCTCGCCATCGAAACCGCGCACGCTGTAGCGGCTGCCGAGCGCGATCTGCTCGTTGGCGTACAGCACATCACCGCTATGTTGCAGGCGCAGCTCACTGGTCCACGCCAGTCGCCGCGTCAACGGCAGATCGACCGACAGGTCCAGGCTGGTCACCCGGTACTGCCACGTCGGGTAGTCGCCCGGCGTGCCGCCGCGGTCGCGCTGCCCGCCCAGCCACGGCACACCCCGACGCTGCGACAGGCGCCCATCCAGCCGCACACGACCCCACTGCTGCCGGTGACGCAGTGCCAGCTCGACAGCGGTCGTGTGACGACGCTGGTTGAGCAGCTCCTCATCCTCGACAAAGCTGCGCGCGGCCTGCGTGCTTGCACGCACCTCCACGCTGCTACGATGCGACTGCCCACGGTGCAGGTTGCGCTGCAGCCCCAGCGAGCGACCGTCGGTCCGTCCACTGGTGGTAAACGCCACCTCCTGCCCCTCCACGGTCTGCCGGTAGTTGAAGCGGCTGCGCCCCGCATCGAGCTGCCACTGGCCCCAGCCCAGGCTGTAGCCGAGCGAATGCGACCGCGTACCGCGTGCCGCACTCTCACCCACCAGATCGTGACCCAGGCCGACGCTGATGATGTCGTTGAGGCCGACAAGGTTGTCGAAGGCCAGCGACGTGTTGCCCTGGATCCGGCCGGTGGACTGCGAGCCGCTGTCGTCCAACGCCAGCATTCCGCGCAGGCGGCGCCCGCGCGACACACTCACCCGCAGATCGGACAGTCCCGGCGCCTCGGCGGCCTCGATATCGATGCGCGCGTCCTGGCTGGGCACGCGCTTGAGTTGTTCCAGCCCCTGTTCGATGGCGCGCAGGTTGATCACATCACCTGGGCGCAGCGGCAAGGCATTGGCCACGATTTCCAGCGCCACACCGTCCACGCGCAGATGCCGCAGACGTCCCGGCACCACCTGCACACGCAGCACCCCGTCAGCGAGGTTCTGCTGCGCCACGCCGACCCGCGTGGTCACATAGCCCCGGTCGAGAATGAGATCGCCCAGACGACGCACGATCAGACCAACCCCTTCAGCGCCCACGCACCTGCCCTCATAGCGCGCCAGGTAGCGCCGGGCGAAGCCGAATCCAGTGCGCGGGGCGCCGTCGAGCACGATGCGCTGCAGCCGCCGGCACTGGACCTCCTGCGGCAGCGTGACATCGCGGTGGCTTACCGCCTCGGCCGCATCGTCCTGCAACTGCACCTGCGGCTGCGCACGTTCCAGCTCACGTTCCCGCGCCAGGCGCGCCTCGCGCTCGCGCCGCTCGATTTCGAGGGCGGACTGAGCGTAAGCGGGGGTGAGGACGGCGCTGGTGCTGTTTACCAGCAGCAACGCGAACAGCGCAGCCGGCAGACGCGCGCGCGGGTGAAACGTGGAGCGATGAGGCATGAACCCGGTTCCAGAAGCTGCGCGCCATGGCAGGAGGTGCGATGGCATTCGACGAAGCAGCGCGCATCCTAGGTGAGCGGCGTCGCATCGTGGACGTGTACTGCAGCGCTCAAGCCGTGAACTGTGATGTCGCGCAGAAGCTTGTAGGTGAAATCTGATCTTCGCGCGGGGAAAGCGTCGGTTCTGGCGTGGTTGGTGGATACCTCACGATGGCAAAAAAAACGCTTTCGGGTTGGTCGCGACACCCGTAGCGAATAGCTCGTCCGCGCTCGCCGCCTCACGGGCATCCCTCATGCCAGCCCAAGCATTTCACACTGGAAGAATCCCGAGATGTGGGCTAGCAGGTAATTGACTTCTTCCGACGCTGCTCACCACCGCTCGTCAATCTCAGAGCGATAGCCAGTTTCGACGCGGTCGATCAGCACGGGGGCGCTTACAATTGATCGCACAGGATACTTTTGCTCGTCCGCGGTAAGCGCACGACCCAGTCTTGATTCTACGGCGCCATCCCAAAGCCAGACGGATCCTCCCGGCCCGCCAGCTCTTGCTCTGAACATGGGGAATACGGCGAGTCGTTCTGGTACAGAAGCGGTACAGACAAACTCGACCAACTCCAAGTTCACCGCAGCCTGCAAGGGAAAGAATGCGGAAAACTGCACTGTCTTCTGATGCTCAGTGCTCCACCAAGGCTCCAGGTCATCGAATCCATCGAAGATCCTTAGAAGATGTCCGAACTGATCATTCTTATGGCTGACTTGAGCGAACGCGACGCCCTCACACGTGCGCAACCTGATTACAGCGCCAATTTTTACTTTCCTACCCAATTCAACCCCCATTATTCAGGCTCTCGACATCCGAGAGCGAGGCATGGCTGATACCTCTTTTTCGTCTGTCCCGACAGAAATACTCGACCCGAGTTTGCTGAGCAACGAAACACCGCTTCAGCCGAAACACGAAGATTGACCAGAGCATTCGCAACCATTCGCTCATCGTTCCCGACAGCGCCCATCAGCCTGATGCTTACCGAAAGACGTCGCCTTTGTTGAACGGAAAGGCCGTCTCGCTGTGTGTTACGTCAGCAGCTCACTCCATGGCGAAAAATCGAATTTCCCTTCTTTGTTGCGAAGCACATGGGCGCTATAGCGATCTATTGCATCTGCCGGATCGTGAAGGACTCTGAGATTCGCTACATCACCATGATGTATGTGATAGACGACCTGGTCTGTCCGTGTCGAGACCACGAAGAACTGATCGCCAATCGGACCGATCTGGTTAGCCTTGCGCGTATCGAGAAAGCAACGGAACTTGTAGCGTTTGATGCCATTAGACTTGGTGAGGCAGTCGGGAAAACGGCTGGCCAAGTCCGCTAGGAACTTCTTCTTGTATCCTCGACCCAACGAGTCGAGATACTGGTCTGCATCGCGCCACTGCGATGACGGATGGCCAATCAACCCTCGATTAATCAGAGGCCCCTGAAAGGGCTCGCTTGGAACTCTCCAGCCTCCGGCACGCCACAGCCATGACTTGGCCAACGCATCGGGTAGAGAGAGTAGAGAGCCGAAGCAATCATTGCCCTCCTCGTAGGTCCTTCCTTTAAAGCAGGGCTCGACTTGGATCATTTTCCCTGCGCAATCTATGAACATCACCAAAAGGGGACGTTTCACCTCATGTAAAGTGTCGTAGACAAGAACAACCCCCACCTTCAAAGATGCCGCGCACTCGACAAATGCGGCGTAGGAGTGTGGCTGAAGCGCAAAGAAAGGCTCGATGATCCATGCGAGCCCTTTATCCAAAAGGTAGCTGTAGCTACGTCCATTGTCTATTCTTGCCCATTCCTGAAAGGAACGGTCGTAGCTTTCAAGCTCGCTCGAGTATGTCGCATAGATGCCACCATCCATTTCGCGGACATACTCATCCTTGGACACCCACCCTTTCGGGTTAGAGCAGGGCACGATTGTCCTCTCATCGGGCTCACACCCACACTTGCTCATAAGTAGCTCGCAATAGTTTTCTCGACATGACCACGAAAGGCTTCCTGCCTCGTTTCCAGTTCTTTCTTGTACTTTGGATCGACCGGCTTTCCGTTCCAGTACACACATCCTCCTTCTACAGCCTAGACCCTGCACCCTTTCGAACAGTTCGCCGAAGCCAGCATCGCCTGCAGGTTCTTTGGGTTATCCAGCAACTGTTTCTGCACGCGCGCGGCAGCCTTCGAAGCCTTCCATTCTGAGGACCTCGTTCTTGTTTAGAAGATGATCAACGTGCACCTTCGCCGTTGCCGGCAACACCTCGCGCATGTCGATCAACGAGTCGATCCAGATCAGCTCGCCGCCCGCGCCGACCCAGGCTGCGTTGTTGACCTCACCGCCGAGTCAATACGTTCGCCGACGTTACGTCAGCAGTTCGCTCCATGGCGAGAAGTCGAATTCGCCCTCTTTGTTGCGAAGTACATGGGCACAGTAGCGATCTATTGCATCTGCAGGGTCATGCAGGACCCTTAGATTGGCTACATCGCCATGATGTATGTGATAGACGACCTGGTCTGTCCGTGTCGATACCACGAAGAACTGGTCGCCGACCGGGCCGGTCTGGTTCGCCTTGCGCGTATCAAGGAAGCAGCGGAACTTGTAGCGTTTGATGCCGTTTGACTTGGTAAGGCAGTCCGGAAAGCGACTGACCAAGCCCGCCAGAAACTTCTTCTTGTATCCTCGCCCCAACGAGTCGAGGTACTGGTCCGCATCGCGCCAATGTGATGACGGATGGCCAATAAGCCCGCGATTGATCAGAGGCCCTTGAAAGGGTTCGCTCGGAACTCTCCAGCCTCCCGTGCGCCACAGCCAAGACTTGGCCAACGCATCGGGCAAAGAGAGCAATGAGCCGAAGCAATCATTTCCTTCTTCGAAGGTTTCACCTTCAAAGCAGCCATATACATCAATCATCCTTCCGGCGGCGAAGAAAAACACTTCTCTACCAAGTTTTTGTGTAAGCAGCGGATGCATCGAGGAGGAGAAATCAACACACCCAATCATCAACTCACCCGCCACTTCTTTAAACGCTTCAAAAGAGTACGGCTGCCGTGTTTCCAATGGTTCAATCAACCACTTTAATCCACGGCGAAGAAGCAGACCCTCATCGTAACCGTAACCTTCGCGCACGCGCGCAGAAAGAAGAGCGCGCCAGTCTTCGGGCATCCCCTCAAAGCTGTAATAAATGCCATCGAAGAACCGCTTACACGCATCTCTACCGACGTTCTGATCAGCTTCTTCTTTCATGCCCATGAGGATTCTTCTCAGCGTCTCAACTTTAGTTATTGTTGATCGCGCGCCTGACCTTTTCTGGACCGGCCAGACTTCCGTAGACACTCATGAGCCGCTTTGCGCATAGCGCCGTTCAAACTCTACAGGGGCCAGGTCGCCAGCGGAACCATGCCGACGAACCGGGTTGTAAAACATCTCGATGTAATTGAACACGTCAGAGTGCGCCTCATCCCGGGTCGGGTAGATCCGCCGCTTGATTCGCTCCTTCTTCAGTGCACTGAAGAAGCTCTCAGCCACTGCATTGTCGTGGCAGTTGCCTCGCCGGCTCATGCTCGGAACTATGCCGTGTTGCTTCAGTAGCGATAGCCAGTCGCTACTGGTGAACTGGCTGCCTTGGTCGGAGTGAATGATCAAGCCCGCAGCAGGCTTCCGCTTCCATATCGCTGATACGAGTGCCTGCAACACACGTTGGCGTACGAGGTGCCGTCGATGTCGAAGCTCGGTGCGCTGATCGTGCCGTCAGCGGCCACGGCCGAACCACCGCCGATGGCGTCAGCTACCGACTGCGCGGTGCCATGCAGCTGCGCGCCGTTGATGGCCTCATCGCTGGTGGCGCTGACTTCACCGGCCTTGACGCCGCTGATCACGGTACCGTCGGTGCCGGCCAGAGCGATCTCGCCCTTGGTCGCATCGGTGTAGGCCACGGCCAGCGGATCAGCCGTGCCAGCATTGGCTGCCACGTAGGCTTCGAGCTGGCCCACGTTGACTGCGTCGGTCTTGGCGGTACCTGCGGCCAGGTTGGCGATCTGGCGCTGCTGGGCGGTCGAACCGACCGATACCACGTTGGCGCGGTCAGCCGTGGAGCCGGCGCCCAGTGCCACCGAGTTCAGACCCGTAGCGGTCACATTGGCACCCCGGCCCAGTGCCACGCCATTGGTGGCGGCCGTGTTGACGATGCTGGTTGAGCCGAGCGCGACGGCATTGTCGCCTGCGGCACTGGAGGTGTTGCCCATCGCCAGTGCATTGGTACCGGCCGCACGCGCGTTGAAGCCGTTGGCAACGGAGTTGTTGCCGGTGGCATGGGTGCCGTTGCCCAGCGCGACGGCATTGGTACCCGAGGCCTCGGCAGTACCAAGGGCCAGGGTGCCATTGGCCGTCGCCTTGGCCTCGCCACCGATGGCCACTGCCAGCGAACCGGTCGCTTCCGAGCTGGCGCCGATGGCGGTGGAGAAGCTGCCGGTGCTGGTCGCGCCGCTGCCGATGGCCACTGCATTGGTGCCGGCGGCCACCAGGGCTTCCGGATCACCCGCATTGGCGTCGATCTTCAGATAGCTGTCCTCGACAGCCGCCATCGTGCCCATCGAACCCATGGCCGAAATTTTGGCGTTGACGTCGGCAATTGCCTTCTTCGTGGAGAAGGTGGTGCCGGCGATCAGATCGTTCATCTGCCCGACGGTGGCGGCATCCGTTGCTTCGGTACCGTCGCCAACATTGGTGATCCGGCGCACCAGTCCGGTGCTCGCATTACCCACCGAGACGGTGTTCAGCCCATTGGCCACCGAATTGATGCCCAGCGCGACGGCACCGGTGGAGGTCGCCACGGCGGCATTGCCCGTGCCGCGACCACCAATGTACGGGTTGGCCGTGGCAGCCGCCTTGCTGGCCGCGGTCAGCTGGTCCAGGTTGACCGCATCGGTACCGGCAGTGCCGGCGGCCACGTTCTTCAGCTGCACCGGTGCACTGCCCGCGTTGCCAAAGGTGACCGAGCCGTAGTTCGGCGTGCCGTCGGTGTTGCGGTCATAGACCACGGCCGCCTGCATGTTGCCCGAGGCATCCACCAGGCCGCTGTCGGCCAGCTTGTCGCCCAGGTCCTTCAGGCCATCGCTGTTGTCGGTGGCACGCTGGTCGAGATTGGTCAGCGCATCGCCGAGATTGTCACGGTCCACCCCGCCCACGTTGTAGGTCGGCGCGGTGATCGTGCCGTCGGCGCCCACGGCAGAACCGCCGCCGATGGCGTCAGCCACCGACTGCGCGGTGCCCTTGAGCTGGGCCAGGTTCACTGCATCGTTGTCGGCGGTACCGGCGGCCATGTTGGTGATCTGGCGGGTGAAACCGCTGGTCGCTTCGTTGCTGCCCACAGATACGCTGTTGCCCCGGTTCGCGACGCTCCGACTGCCCAGCGCAACACTGTCTTCGGTCGTTGCACGTGCGCCGGTGCCCAACGCCGTCGCGCGGTCCTCACTACCGCGTGCATCGGTACCGATGACAACGCCGCGCGTAGAGAAAGAACGAGCACCAATTGCTATCGAATACGAGCCCGAATTTCTTGTATAAGGGCCAACAAGAATGGTGCCGATGCCCCCTGCCAGCACATCGTTACCAATGGCAATCGAATTTTCAGTAGCGAGAATGCTACTAGGCCAAAGTTTTGCATTTTGGCCAATGGCAATAGCGCCGATAGCCGCAGCCCTATCCGCGGCTGAATCCAAGCCGGCACCTTGACCGATCGCCACCATACCGTCATAGCCAGCTCGGGCGCCGGCGCCGATAGCGACCGCATTCGCACCCCGTGCGATGCCGTTGCCTGCCTCGTAGGAACCAACGCCCGCCAGGATGCCGATCCCATTGGACATGGAAGAAATCATCGGCGCGGCTTCGCAGCGCAGACCATCAGCCGAAATCGTTTCATTGACGCCGCACTGCAGCGGCTGCGGCGAGCCAGCCGCCATCGCTGCGCCGGCGGGCAGGGCCATGGCCACGGCCATCGTGGTGGCCAGGCGGGTGCGGCTTTTCTTGCCGCGCGCAGCGGCAAACTCGTGAGTAATGGCCCACGTACCCGTCGAGGTATTGAAGACCAGCTTGTAAACAGTGTTCATGCACGGCATCCGAAGTTCAGTGCGCTGCACGCAGCGCACCGGCATTGATCGAGAGGTTAAAGACCCGTTTTCCGGGCTCGCGCCATACTCAATGCGACACCAAATACGAACTATCGGACACGGCCGAAACCATCACTTCTGGCTATTAACAGGTGCAGAGCAGAATCGTGAAAAAAACTGGCGAATCAAAAGGTTGCTGGATCACGTCATTCACCATCCAGCAGGTTTCCATGGAAATCCATAGACTCCGCTTGGCGGCGCTTCAGCATCGCATCCTGCACGGATTGGCGGTTGCGAAGCGTCGCGCTGACGCCGCGCATCGCAGGTACGCCGGCTGCCAGGGACGCCGACATCGCGATGGCGTATGGAGTCACGCCCCGTGTAGTCCGGGGCGAGGCAGCGTCCTTGCCCGATGCTCAAAAAGCCGATACCCGCCGGGCGGCGGGCATCGGGGTCACTGCGCTGCGCGGAGGCGTTCGGGATGCCTCAGGACTCCCACCACATCCAGAAGCTGTCCCACAGACGCTTGAAGAAACCGGCTTCTTCCACTGCGGCCACAGCGACCAGCGGGGCCTGCGCCACCACTTTGCCGTCGAGGGTCACCTTCAGGGTGCCGATCTGCTGGCCTGCCGTGATCGGCGCTTCCAGCGTCTTCGGCACGTCGATGGTCGGCTTCAGGTCGTCATAGCGGCCGCGCGGCAGGCTGACCAGCATCGGCTGCGCCACACCCAGCTGCACCTTGTCGGCTGCACCTTTCCATACCTTGTGCTCGGTGACCGCCTTGCCCGGTTCGTAAAGCCGGTGCGTCTCGAAGAAGCGGAAACCCCAGTTCAACAGGGCCAGGCTGTCGTCGGCGCGCTGCTTCTCGGAGGCACCGCCGAGCACCACCGCGATCAGACGCTGGTCACCGCGCTGGGCCGAGCTCATCAGGCAGTAGCCTGCCTCGGAGGTATGGCCGGTCTTGATCCCGTCCACACTGCCATCGCGCCACAGCAGCAGATTGCGGTTGGGCTGCTTGATGCTGCCTACGGTGAACTCTTTGATCTTGTTGTAAGCGTAGGTTTCCGGGTAGTCACGCACCATCGCGCGGCCGAGCAGGGCCAGGTCATACGCGGTGCTGTGGTGGCCCGGCGCGGTCAGGCCGTGCGCGTTGACGAAGTGCGAGTTCTTCATGCCGATCTGCGCGGCATAGCTGTTCATCAGTGAAGCAAAAGCTTCCTCACTGCCGGCCACGTGTTCGGCCAGGGCGATGGCTGCATCGTTGCCCGACTGCACGGCCATGCCTTTTTCCATGTCTTCCAGACGCGCCGTCTGGTTGACCGGGAAGCCGCTGTAGCTGCCGTCGGTACCGGCGCCCCCTTCGCGCCAGGCGCGCTCGCTCATCATCACCTGGTCGTCCGGACCGACCTTGCCGTTCTTCACTTCAGCGGCGATGACATAGCTGGTCATCACCTTGGTGATGCTGGCCGGCGCCAGCTGCTCGTGGACATTCTCGCCGGCCAGCACCTGGCCGGAGGCGGCGTCCATCAGGATCCAGGCCTTGGACACGCTCGGCACGGGCGCCGGCGGGGTTGCCACGGTGGCCGGGGCTGCCGCCGCTGCCGGGGTCGGCGTGGCCGGAGTCGGCAGTTCGGTCTGGGCGTGGGCCAGGCCCACCGCCAGGGTGGCGGCCAGCGCGGTGGCGGCAAAACGGATCTTCATGGGACAGCAGGCTCCTGGTACGGCCAAGCAGAGGAAAGGGACAGCACACCATTGTAAAGGTGCAGGCTCAGCGACGCAGACGGCCTGTTACCGCCGGCCCGCGCCGTCATTCATTCACGCACGATCTGGGGGGCGCCAAAGCCGAGCCCGGCGATGCGCCCGGCCAGTTCAGCAGCGCTGGCGTGGTCGCTGGCCGGCACGCGCAGGCGCCACAGCGTACGGCCACCGGCGGCGATATCGGTGATGCTGGCGCCGACGATGCCCGCGGCGCTGAGCTGGCCCATCGCGCGTGCCGCGTTCTCACGGCTGGCAAAGCTGGCCACCTGCAGCAGCACGCTGCCGAGCATCCGGGTTGCCGGTGCAGCGCTGGCAGCCGGTGCTGCCGCTATTGCCGCAGGACGCGCGGCGGCCACGGCCGGCGTGGTTGCCGACGCTGAGCCTGCAGGCGTGGGCGGTGCCAGCGCGGCGACACTGACCGGGTTCGCTTCGGTTGGCGCCGCGGCGGTGGTGGCCGGCAGTCGTCCAACCAGCCGATCCATACCGCTGTGGGCGCTTGCAGCGGAAGACGCCGCCGGGCCGCGCGCGGTGGTCGACGGCGGCGCAACGGCGGCCACGGTGGCGGCCCGGCGCTCGGTACGGCTGGGACGTGCAGCCATGACCGGCCCGTCTTCGCCAGGCTGCAGCGCGCGCACTTCAACATTGCCGGTGCCGCGCTGGGTGATGCCCAGCCGTACCGCTGCGGCGTAACTGAGGTCGATGACGCGACCATCGTGGAAAGGGCCGCGGTCGTTGACACGCACGATCACCGACTCCCCGTTGTCCAGGTTGGTCACCCGCGCAAAGCTCGGCAGCGGAAGGGTCTTGTGCGCGGCAGTGAACTGGTACATGTCATAGACCTCGCGGTTGGAGGTCAGCCGGCCATGGAACTTGGCACCGTAATAGGAGGCGGTACCGCGCTCGTTGTAGCCCTTGGTGTTTTCCAGCACGCTGTACTTCTTGCCCAGCACCTCATACGGGCTGCGGTTGCCGATCGGGGAGCGCTCCAGCGCTTCAACCAGCGGCTCGGGAATGCAGGCCACGTTCGGCACGTAGGTCGGCGTGGTGTCCTTCACGCCGGGCTTGTACAGGCCACCGGCGGTGTAGTTGCCCCGCGTGCTGGGGTCCTCGGTGGCGGCGGCATACGGTGAGCCTTCGGGGCAGTTCGCCGGGCGGCTGCTCTGCGCGGATCCCTGCACCACCTTGCCCGGAGGCTTGCCGGTGGCCGGTCCGGCCGATCGGGGCGGTGCGCTGCTGCAGGCAGCCAGGGCAAGCGCGGCGATTGCGGGGACCAGCCATCGGATGTTCATGCCGGTGGCAGCTCCTGGCCTGCGATGGCCTGCGACAACTGGAAGACACTCATCGCGTACATCTTGCTGATGTTGTAGCGGGTGATGGCGTAGTAGTTCTGGAAGCCCAGCCAGTACTGCTTGCCGGTGCTGCCTTCCAGTGTCACCGGGGTCGCCGTGGCGCCGGGCTGCACCGGCGCGCTCGGCTGGTAACCACGCCGGGCCAGCGCGTCCAGCGACCAGGTCGGCGCCCATTCGGTCGGATTGAACTCTTCCCGGCCGGGGGCCAGCGTCGCGGGCACCGCCACCTGCCCACCGCGCACCCAGCCGCCTTTCTTGACGAAGTAATTGGCGATGGAGGAGAACACATCGTCGTAGCTGGTGAACAGGTCGCGGCGACCGTCGCCGTTGCCATCCACCGCGTAATCAAGGTAGCTGGACGGCATGAACTGCCCCATGCCCATGGCGCCGGCATAGCTGCCCTTCAGGCCGGTGATGTCCAGTTTCTCGTCGCGGGCCAGTACGAACAGGTTGGCCAGCTCGTCGCGGAAGAACAGCTCGCGGCGTACTTCGCGTTCGAGCTTGGCCGGGTCGCCACTGCGGGGATAGTAGAAGGCCAGGGTGTACAGCGCATCCAGCACGCGGTGACTGCCCGTGTTGGCGCCGTAACTGGATTCAACACCGATGATGGCCACGATCACCTCGGCCGGCACGCCGGTGCGCTGCTGCACGCGCATCAGTTCATCGCGGTGCTGGGCGAGGAACTTCCGCCCCCCCTCGATGCGCGCCTGGGTGATGAACATCGGCCGGTATTCGTTCCACGGCTTTACCCGCTCGGCCGGGCGCGCCATCGCGGCGATGATCGGCTGGCGGACCTGGGCCTGGTCGAGCACCGAAGCGATGTAATCCGGTTCCAGCCCATGGCGCGCGGCCGTGTTGCGGATGAAGGCGGCGCGCGCCACCTCGAACGGCACGGGGGTCAGGTCCACTGGCGGCGCCGCCGCAGCAGCGGCCTCGGGAGCGGCTTCGGCCGGGCCCTTGTGACCGTCATCACGCGCGGGCGGCGCGGTCTTGGTCTCAGGCGACGGCGGTGGGGACGACGGCGGGGTCGCGCAGGCGACCAGGCCGAAGGTGAGCATGCAGGCCAGAGTGCGTCGGATCATCGCCGCAGGTTAGCAGGTCATGGATCAAATAAAACCCCTAAGGCCATGAATCGCAACGGTTTGGTTCGCCAATTCAGGAACCATGAAGCGTATCGGCGTGCGGCAGCGGGCGGTCGCGCCTGTTCAGCACACGACGCGAATGGCCGCGATCTGCCGCAACCTGAACAGTTTGAAGAGGTTGCCGGTTGCGCCCCCATCCCGCAGACGCAACCGGCCACCGGACCCGCGCTACGGGCGCCTGCATCTCCCCAGAGCAGGTTTCCATCTCCACGAAGGTCAGTTACTGCTTCCTGCCGATGCGGCGCGGCCTGTCGCGCATGCTGGCAGGGCGCCATTGTGCAGGGCAATTACGACAAGTCCATTGATCAAGATCAACATTGCGTTAATTTGTGACCTAACGCACATATTTGATGTGAAGCCCGCTATCGATATCCGCCATGCACCGGGTTGTGACTGCGCACCGCCATCACCAGACCGAAGCCGGCCAGCAGCGAGACCGCTGACGTACCGCCGTAGCTGATCAACGGCATCGGCACGCCGACGACAGGAAGCAGGCCCGAGATCATGCCGCCGTTGACCAGCACGTACACGAAGAACGCCAGGCCGGTGGCCCCGGCCAGCAGCCGTGAATACGAGTCGCGCGACTGGCTGGCGATCCACAGGCAGCGCCCGACGACCACCAGATACAGCGCCAGCACCAGCGCTACCCCCAGCCAGCCGAACTCCTCACTGAGCACGGAAAACGCGAAGTCGGTGGTCTGCTCGGGGATGAAGTTCAGGTGCGACTGTGAGCCCTGCCCCCACCCCTTGCCATCCCAGCCGCCAGAACCAATGGCGATCTTGGACTGGATGATGTTCCAGCCTGCGCCCAGCGCATCCATCTCCGGGTCCAGGAACATCATGATCCGGTCCTTCTGGTACGGCATCAGCAGCCAGAACCAGGCCACCGGCGCCACCGCCGCGATCCCGCCCAGCCCGACGCCGACCCACCACCACGGCAGCCCGGCCAGCAGCAGCACGAACACGCCGGAGGCGGCGATCAGCACCGCCGTGCCGAAGTCAGGCTGCAGCATCACCAGTGCGGTGGGCACCCCGATGATCACCAGGGTCATCACCACCGTCGTGAATCGCGGCGGCAACGGCATGCGGTGCAGATACCACGCTGCCATCATCGGCAGGCTGACCTTGAGCAGCTCGGCCGGCTGCAGGTAGAAAAACTTCAGATCGAGCCACTGCCGGCCGTACTTGCCGGTGCCCAGCACGAACACCGCCAGCAACGGCAGCATCGACACGGCGTAGATGAGCGGCGTGGCCGAGCGGATGCGCAGGATCGACACCCGCGAAATGCCCCACAGCGCCGCCAGGCCCACCGCGAAGCGGATGCCCTGGGCCGTCATCAGGCCATCGCCCCCTGCGCTTTTCAACGTCGCCAGGCCGATCACCATCAGCCCGCCCAGAGCCGCGCACAGCACCCAGTCCAGCGTGCTGAAAAAGCGCTGCAGCATGTCCCCGGCCCAGCGCAGAAAATCCTTCATCGGCGGGTCTCCGTGGCAGGGGCGGTGGGCGCGGACAACGCGGCCGGCACAGGTGCCGGTGCCGGTGCCGGTGCCGGTGCCGGTGCCGGTGCCGGCGGTGCAGGATCGGGTTCGGGAACACCGACCGCAAACGGCAACGACGGCAGCGCCGCAACCTGCACATCGGCCGCATGACGTGCGTTGGGATCTTCGTTGTCAAACACATTGACGCCGAGCACCGTGGTTCCGCGCTCAGCGTCCAGCGGCAGCAGACCGGCCGGCATTTTGCCCAGCAGCCAGGCGTCGAACACCTTGCGGGCGATCGGCGCTGCGGCCGAGCCACCGTAACCACCACCCTCCACCGCAATCGCCACGGCGATGACCGGGTTCTCCGCGGGTGCGAAGCCCACAAACAGCGAACGGTGGCGCAGATGCATCGGCAGACTGCGCGGATCCACCGCGGCCGTGCCACGGCGGCTGATGACCTGGGCGGTGCCGGTCTTGCCGGCCATCGTATAGGGCGCACCTGCGGCCATGCGCGCACCGCTGCCTCCCGGCCGCATGGTGGCCATCATGCCTTCGCGCACGGCCTGCACATTGTCCGGGTTGGGACTGATCGGCCGGGTCGGCCCCTGCGGGGGCGCCAGCCAGTCATGGTCGAATCCCTCACGCTGCTGCGCTACCAGGTGCGGCGTGCGCAGCTGCCCATTGGCCAGCCCACCCACCCCGCGCACAAGCTGGAGTGGGGTCACTTTCCAGTCGCCCTGACCGATGCTGATGTTGACGGTGTCACCCGGGTACCAGCGTTCCTTGCGTGTCTTCGCCTTGTGTTCGGGCGAAGGCAGAATGCCGCCCGACTCGCCGGTCAGGTCGATGCCGGTCGGGCTGCCGAACCCGTAATAGGCCATATAGCGGTCAAAGCGCTCGATGCCCATGTCCAGCGCCAACCGGTAGTAGTAAGTGTTCACCGACTGGGCAATGGACTTGCGCAGGTCGGTCCAGCCGTGGCCGCCACGGTTGGCATCGCCCCAGCCGCGGCTGGTACCCGGCAGGTAGAACATGCCGGTGGACAGCACCTTGTCCTCCGGCCTGCGCACACCGGAGTCCAGGCCGGCCAGGCCGATCAGTGGCTTGATGGTCGAGCCCGGTGCCACACCACCCAGAACCAGCCGGTTGAACTGCGGGCGCGACGGATTGTCATTGAGCGCTCGGAAGTCGGCATGGCTGATGCCGTTGACGAACAGGTTCGGGTCATAGGACGGCAGGCTGACCATGGCCAGGATCTCGCCGGTGCGCGGATCGATGGCCACCGCCGAACCTTCCTGCTCGCCGAACGCGGCTACCATCGCACGCTGCAGATCGGTGTCGATGGACAGCCGCAGATCGGTGCCCGACTGCGCCGCTACCCGCCCCACCGTGCGGATGGCCCTGCCCTGCACATTGGTTTCCACCTGCTCGTAGCCGACCTTGCCGCGCAGCTGCTGTTCGTAATAGCGCTCCAGCCCGCTCTTGCCGATATGGGTGAGCGCGGCATTGCCCTCGCCGAGTATCTCCAGATCCTTCTCATCCACGCGGCCGACGTAGCCGATCACGTGAGCGAACAGATCACCGTAGGGGTAGCGGCGGGTCAGGTAGGGTTCCAGCTCCACGCCGGGGAACCGCCAGCGGTCCACTGCAAAGCGCGCCATTTCCTCTTCGTTGACGCGCAGCTTCAGCGTCACCGGCAGGAAGCTGCGGCGGGCCTCGCGTGATTTTTTGAACGCAGCGATCTCTTCCGGGCTCAGCTGGATGATGTGCGACAGCCCTTCCAGCGTCGCCTCCATGTCCTTGACCTTGTCCGGCGTGATGTCCAGCCGGAACGCGGGAACGTTCTCGGCAAGCAGACGGCCGTTGCGGTCGTAGATCATGCCGCGCCCGGGCACCACGGGCCGCGGCTTGATGCGGTTGGCTTCCGAGCGCGTAGCGTAGATATCGTGGTCAAGCACCTGCAGCTTGAAGTACCACGCACCCAGCCCGCCCAGGCACAGCACCACCATCAGAAAGCCGAGGGCAGCGCGCCGGCGGAACTGTTCGGCTTCGGCGTGCGGGTTCTTGGCCTGGCGACGCGGCTGCATGTCAGCGCCCGCGTCGGCCGAAGCGGACCGCGTCGAGCAGCACGAAGATCACCGGCCACAGTGCCATGCCGAGCAGCGGCGACCACCAGTAAGCCCACGGCAGCGTCGGCTCGCCGACCACCACGTGCACCACCGCGCTGACGATGAGGTCGTTGAGCAGCAGGCCGCCGACAGCGAGCATCTGCTGCGACATCGGGAAGAAGCGGATACGTGCACGGAACCGCTGCAGGATGAAGGCCAGGATCACCAACCGCAGTGACTGTTCGCCGAGCAGGCCGCCGTACAGCAGGTCGGCGAGCAGGCCGCAGCCGAATGCCAAGCCCAGGCCGCTGCGCTCGGGCGCCTCGATCAGCCAGTAGGCCAGCACCAGTGCGAGCCAGTAAGGGCGCAGGGGCTGCAGCACCATCGGCAGCGGCAGCAGCCCCAGCATCAGAGCCAGCAGCAAGCTGACCGGCAGCACCCAGACTTTGTCGCGCAGCCGGCTCATGGACGGGCCTCCGGGGCGGTCCGGGGGGCTTGGGGCTGGGGGCTTACGCCCGACGTGGCGGGGGTCACGCCCGGCGCCACGGCGGGGCCGCCGGGTTCGGCGGGTGCGGTCGGCAGGGACGGTGGCACCGCGATCGCAGCGCCCGGGCGCAGCAGCAGCACATCGCGGCCGCGGTCAAGCTGGGCCGCCGGGGTGAGCTTGCCGACCAGGAACGCGTGCGTGTCATCCGGATTGAGGCTGGCGATGGTGCCCACCGGGAAGCCTGCCGGGAAACGCCCGCCCAGACCGGAGGTGATGATCTCATCGCCCACCTCCACTCCCGCGCTGAGCGGAATATCGCGCAGCTCAAGGGTGTCGCCGCGACCATAGACGATAAGTCGCACGCCGTTGCGCGCCACCGTCACCGGCACCGCATGGTCCGGGTCGGTCAGCAGCAGCACGGTGGCGGTGCTGCCGGTGGTGGTGATCACCTGCCCCATCAGTCCACCGGCGTCGATCACCGCCTGGCCCACGTGCACGCCATCGCGGCTGCCGGCGGCCAGCACCAGGCGCTGCCGCACCGGGTCGAGGTCGATGTCCAGAATCGGCGCCAGCTGCACGTCCAGCCCGCTCCGCTCGGCCACATTGAGCAGCTCGCGCAGCTGGGCGTTGTCCAGCGCGGCGGTCTGCAGCCGGGTCAGGCGCGCATTGGCGATCAGCAGCTGGTTGCGCAGATGACGGTTCTCCTCCACCAGCTGGCCGTGGCTGGCCGCGTTGTCGCGCACCTGCCCACTGAGCTTGCCGGGAAGGCCGGCCAGCTGCCACAGCGGCTGCACCACGCCATTGGCCTGTTCGCGCACACGCGCCAGCCAACCGGCCTGGTCATCCAGCACGATCAGCACGATGGCCAGCGCAAGCCACACCAGCAACCGCAGCGGGCTGGCGGCATCGCCGGAGCGGGAAGCAATGGGAGGACCGGCGTAGGGAGGCACGTGACGCTTCAGCAGAAAAAGGACAGGGGAAAAAAACGCGCGCGCCCTGCCGGTGCCAGCCCGCGCGATGCGCGGACCGCACGCCGGAAGGGCGCGGTCGCAGCGGAACGCCGCAGCGGCTTACTCCGGTGCAAAGAACTCGTTGCCGTGCATGTCCACCAGCTCCAGCGCACGACCACCACCGCGGGCCACACAGGTCAGCGGGTCGTCGGCCACCTGCACATGCAGCCCGGTTTCCTCCGAGATCAGCCTGTCCAGGTCGCGCAGCAGCGCGCCGCCACCGGTGAGCACGATGCCGCGCTCGGCGACGTCGGCGCACAGTTCCGGCGGGGTCTGCTCCAGCGCCAGCTTGACCGCGCTGACGATGCCCGACAGCGGCTCGTGCAGGGCTTCGAGCACTTCATTGGAGCTGATCTTGATCATCTTCGGCACACCCTCGGCGAGGTTGCGACCGGAGATCTCCAGCTCGATCACCTCGGCCTGCGGGTAGGCGCAGCCCAGCTCGACCTTGATCCGCTCGGCGGTGGCTTCACCGATCAGCATGCCGTGGTTGCGGCGCACGTAGTTGGTGATCGACTCGTCGAAGCGATCACCGCCGATGCGCACCGAGGCGGAGTAAACGATGCCGTTGAGCGAGATCACCGCCACTTCGGTGGTGCCGCCGCCGATATCGATGACCATCGAACCACGCGCCTCGGTGACCGGCATGCCGGCACCGATGGCGGCGGCCATCGGCTCCTCGATCAGGAACACATCGCGCGCGCCCGCCTCTTCTGCCGACTCCTTGATCGCGCGGCGCTCGACCTGGGTCGAGCCGGCCGGCACGCAGACCAGCACGCGGGGGCTCGGACGCAGCACACGGGACTTGTGCACCTTCTTGATGAAGTGCTTCAGCATCGCCTCGGTGTAGGTGAAGTCGGCGATGACGCCGTCCTTCATCGGGCGGATGGTGGTGATGTGGCCCGGGGTACGGCCCAGCATCTGCTTCGCTTCGGCACCCACAGCAGCCACCGAACGGGTGCCGCCGATGGCGCGATCCTGGCGCACGGCAACGACCGACGGCTCGTTCAGCACGATTCCTTGGCCACGCACGTAGATGAGGGTGTTGGCCGTGCCCAGGTCGATGGACAGGTCATTGGAGAACATGCCACGCAGTTTTTTCAACATCGAAGGAGTGGTCCTGAGGGGTGCCTTGCCCGCCGCGCGCAAGGGGCGGCCACGGGCAGAAATCGGGGATTGGCAAGCCTAGCAACCTCCCCCCCTGCGGGCAAGGACAATTCAAGCTGAACCCGCGTATTCATTGGGTTTGAGCGGGTTTGGCAACCCCGCTGAAAGGCCCTGCAGCCCGCCGGCCTCGGCCGTGGGTTCTGGCCCTGAGCGTCACCAGCGGTTAACCTTTGCGCGGTCGGGCGCCCATGGGCGCCATTTGCTTGCCTGCCTGCGCCCGCCCTCGGGTCGCGCCAACCCCTGCCGAGGCTTTACATCGATGTCCGCTTTGATCTGTGGTTCTCTTGCCTTCGACACCATCATGGTGTTCCCGGACCAGTTCAAGAATCACATCCTGCCGGACAAGGTGCATATCCTGAATGTTTCGTTCCTGGTGCCGCGCATGCGCCGCGAGTTCGGTGGCTGTGCGGGCAACATCGCCTACAACCTGCACCTGCTGGGCGGTGATCCGATCCCGATGGGCACGGTGGGTTCGGACTTTGGTCCGTACCGTGAGTATTTCGAGGGCCTGGGGATCGACCTGAGCCGGGTGCGCGTGATCGACGAACTGTTCACCCCGCAGGCGTTCATCACCACCGACCACGACAACAACCAGATTACCGCCTTCCACCCCGGCGCGATGATGCGCTCCTACGAGAACCACGTGCGTGGCGTACCCGGCGTGACGCTGGGCCTGGTCGGTCCGGACGGGCGCGAAGGTATGATCCAGAACGCGCTGGAGTTCCACGAGGACGGCGTGCCGTTCATCTTCGACCCGGGCCAGGCCATGCCGCTGTTCAACGGCCCGGAACTGCGCGCCTTCATTGAACAGGCCGACTATGTGGTGGTCAACGATTACGAGTCCAATCTGCTGCAGGAACGCACCGGATGGGACGAGAAAGAGATCGTGAGCCGGGTCAAGGCGTACATCACCACCCGCGGCCCGAAGGGCGCAGTGATCCACACCCCGGAAAAGAGCTACGACATTCCGCCGGCGCACGAGCGCCGCGTGGTCGACCCGACCGGCTGTGGCGATGCGTTCCGCGCCGGCCTGATCTATGGCATCCAGAAGGGCTTCGACTGGCTGACCATCGGCCGCATGGGCAACCTGATGGGCGCACTGAAGGTCGAGCACCCCGGCACGCAGAACCAGCGCTTCACCTTTGACGAGTTCAACGAGCAGTTCAAGCAGCAGTTCGGCTACGCCCTGAACGCCTGACCCCACCTGCGCCGTAGTGCCGGGCCATGTCCGGCAACGCGGACCGCGTTCTGGCCGAAGAGCAGCCGACCATGGGGTCGGCTACGGGCAGCTCAGCGCCAGGGCATCTGGCTGGCATCCAGTCCGCCGGTTTCGAACACCACGGTGCGGGTACCACCGGCCTTGACCGGGAATTCGATGCTCAGCGCCTTGGCCTGCCTGGCCTGCGCCCACAGCGCGCGGTGATCGGTGATGAACATCGCGATCGCTTCGTCGGTATCCGGCCGCCAGGCGGCCATCGCACGCGGCTTGCCGCCGTCAACGCTGACCTGCACGCGACAGCCGCCCGGGCAGCGGAAATCGCCGCCCTGCAGCACCAGATAGGCATGCTGCTTCCACTCGGGATGATCCCGGAACACCAGCTGCACCGGCGTTGGACCGCTGCCGTCGACGTCCACGCGCTCCTTGCCGTAGATCGACGCCGACCGCTGCGTGCCCTTGGTGCCCACCGGGATCTGGTTGTAGCTCCACAGCGCCTGCATGCGGCGCAGATCGCGCGCGGCCTCGGCCTTCTGCTTGACCTCGGCAAAGCCCGGTTCGATGCGCGCGGCGGCGGCGGTGTCCTTGTAGACATCCAGCAGCGCGCCGCCATGGATGCGGGCGCGCTCCCAGTTCTCTGCAGCGACTTCGCGGTCGTACTCGGCGGCGACCTCGTCGGCCTTGGCCTCCTTCTGCGCCTGCGCGGCCGCGGCGGCAGCAGCCTGCGCCTGGCGTTCGGCTTCCGGGTCCGAACACGCGGACAAGGCCAGCAGGCAGGCGGAAAGCAGGGTCAGTCGTTTCATGGCGGGTCCTATGCAGTACGGCGCACAGTGTAGCGCCGCAATCTGCCCGGGTAGAGCCGACCCCATGGTCGGCTCCGCGCGCAGCGCGGTGGACGCGCTGCAACCTGCCCGGGTAGAGCCGACCCCACGGTCGGCTCCGCGCAGCGCGGTGGATGCGCTGCGACCTGTACGAAGCGCAGCCGACCGCAGGGTCGGCCTTACCTGTTTTCGGCCCTGGACAGCATGTCCTGCACCGAACCGGTGGTGATCGGGTGATACCCCGGCTTGGCCTTTTCGAACGCTGCCTTGGCAAACGCCAGACCTTCAGGTGACTTCACCAGCTCAGCGTAGATCGGCATGATCAGCTTGCGGCGACCCACCCGCTCGATGAACTCGCCTGCGGCCGGGGTGGCCTGCGCATACCCACTGCGGATCGCCAGCGGATACCAGCGCATCGCGATCTCGCCGTTGGCCGTGCCGGTGAAGTGGAACGCCTTGTCCAGCGCTTCCAGCTTGTCCAGCGGCTGGGTAGCGCCAAGCCCGTCGATGAAGCGCACCCACTCCTGCGTGCTCCAGTCTGCGGTGACCTGCGACGTCGGCACGTTGCCGGTGCCTTCCCACGCGATGCGGGCGCTGTCGACGTTGCTGAAGTTGCGCGACTGCGCCCGGGTGGCGAACGCCGGGATGCCCGGCTCTTCCAACCAGGCATGCAGCTCGGCATCGCTCACCTTGCCCGGATGTTTGTCCAGCAGGTTCTGCTTGAGGTACTCAACGAACTGGTCGGTGTTGGCGCTCTGGAACGCATGGTCATCGAACCAGCCGCGCAGGAACGGATCGAACACCTCGCGACCAAAGCGCTGCTCCAGGAACTCGAGGAACCAGGAGCCCTTCACGTAGGCCACCTGGCTGAGGGCTTCGTCCGGGTCGCGCTCGTTCAGCGGCGGCAGTGCCAGTGCCTGGTCGGCCGGGCTCATGTCCTTCACTTCCGCCAGCAGGTCGGTCTGGTCGATCTGGCGCTCCATCTCGGCCATTTCGCTGCCATACAGCGCCTCGGTGATGCGACCCTGCACGTAAGTGGTGAAGCCTTCGTTGAGCCAGATGTCCTTCCAGCTGGCATTGGTCACCAGATTGCCCGACCAGCTGTGCGCCAGCTCGTGCGCCACCAGCGAAACCAGCGACTTGTCGCCGACGATCACCGTCGGCGTGGCGAAGGTCAGGCGCGGGTTTTCCATGCCACCGAAGGGGAACGACGGCGGCAGAACCAGCATGTCATAGCGGCCCCAACGGTATTCACCGTAGAGCTTCTCGGCGGCGCCGATCATCTTCTCGGTGTCTTCGAACTCCTTGGCGGCCTTGCCAACCATGGCCGGCTCGGCCCAGACACCGGAACGGCCGGAGATCGGCTCGAAGACCAGATCACCGGCGGCGATGGCCAGCAGGTAGGACGGAATCGGCTGCGGCATCCTGAAGACATAGTCGCCGTCACGCGCGGCCTTCGGATCGTTGTCGGCGCTCATCAGCACCATCACGTCCGGACGGCTGGTGACATGTGCGCTGTAAGTGAAGCGAACGCTTGGCGTGTCCTGCAGCGGCACCCAGGAGCGGGCGTGGATCGCCTGCGACTGGCTGAACATGAAAGGCAGCTTCTTGCCTTCGGTCATCGACGGCGCCAGCCACTGCAGACCCGACGCCGTTGGCGCGGTGTGGTAGGTCACCTCCACCTTCGCCGGCTGGTCCGGGGTTTCGATGGTCAGCTTGCTGCCGAACACCGCATCTGCCGGGGCCAGCGCGAACTGCAGCGGGCTGCGCGCGCCGTCGGCAGCCAGTGCTTCGACCTTGGCGATGCTGAGCTCGCGGGTATCGAGTACCAGCTGCCGGGCGTCCTTAACCTTCCACTGCAATGTGTAGGTCGCCGTGCCGCCGATCTGCTTCTGGTCAAAATCCAGCTTCAGGTCCAGCGCGATGTCCTGGATGGCCACCTTGTCCGGCTCGGCGTAGGAGCTTTCGTCATGGCTTCGGTTCACGGCATTCACCGGGGCAGCGGGCGACTGCTGGGCAGCCGGGGCGGCGGCCGGCGGGGCGGCCTCCTGGGAGCAGCCGGCAGCCAGAGCGACGGCCAGCGGAAGGAGCAGGAACGGAGAGCGCATGGATCGGAACCGTTTCGGGGATCAAACCGCAATGATAGCGCTCCCGGCGGAGCCTCGCTGACAGAGGTCGGACGCCTCTGTCGTGATCTGCCGAACGTCTCCCGGATGCGCGCAGGGCTGCATGGAAACGCTGCGCGATGACGGCCAGCCGGGCCAGCACCAGCCCGTGCCGCACGGCTCACGCGTCGGCGTCGGCGTCGGCGTCGGCGTCGGCGTCGGCGTCCAGCACAGGGCCCATCCGCTTCAGCTGGCCAGCCCGCAGACCCGGCGAGCGGCGCTGCCTTGCGCAGCGCCGCGACACGTCAGAGCTTGTAACCGGAGTGAATCGAGACGATGCCGCCAGTCAGGTTCTTGTAGTGGCAGCGCTCGAAACCGGCCTCGCCCATCATCGCCTTGAGCGCTTCCTGCGGCGGATGCTTGCGGATGCTCTCGGCCAGATAGGTATAGCTGCCCGAATCGCCAGCAAACAGACGGCCCAGCTTTGGCAGCACCTTGAACGAGTGGAAGTCGTAGATCGGCTTGAACCAGTCGGCCGTGACCTCGGAAAACTCCAGCACGCGGGCCTGACCGCCCACCTTCAGCACGCGATACATCTCCCGCAGGCCGGCATCTTTGTCGGTCACGTTGCGCAGGCCGAAGGCAATGGTGACCAGGTCAAAGCTGTTGTCGGGAAACGGCAGAGCCTCGGCATTGCACTGCACATAGTCCAGCCCCGCCACCAGTCCCCGGTTGGTGAGCCGGTCGCGCCCCACCGACAGCATGCCAGCGTTGATGTCACCCAGCACCACCGAGCCCTCGGCGCCAACCCGCTCGCTGAGCAGCGCAGCGATATCGCCGGTGCCCCCGGCCAGATCGAGCACGCGGTCACCCGGCTTCACCTGGGCGGTGGCCACGTAATAGCGCTTCCACGCACGGTGTACACCGAGACTCATCAGGTCGTTCATCAGGTCATAGTTGCGCGCGACCGATGTGAACACCTCGCCGACCAGTTTCTGCTTGTCCTTGGCGGCGACGTCGCGGAAGCCGAAGTGGGTGGTGCCGGACTTGTAGGGGGATTCGCTCATGACCCGATTATCGCACTGCCGGCCGCCAACGCCACCCCCTGCGCCGTATCATGCAGGGCCACTGTTGAAGGAATGACCATGATCGCCACCCCGGACTACCAGGCCCTGCTGCAGACCGCCATCGCCGAGGCCCGCCAGGGGCTGGCCGAGGGCGGTGTGCCGATCGGTGCCGCTCTGTACCACAACGATGGACGTCTGCTGGGCTGCGGGCATAACCGCCGCGTGCAGGAAGGTGACCCGTCGGTACACGGCGAAACCGATGCCTTCCGCAAGGCCGGCCGCCAGCGCGGCTACCGCAACACCATCATGGTCACCACGCTGGCCCCCTGCTGGTACTGCTCCGGTCTGGTGCGCCAGTTCAACATCGGCACTGTGGTGGTGGGCGAATCGCGCACCTTCCAGGGCGGTATCGACTGGCTGCGCGAATCCGGCGTGAATGTCATCGACCTGGACAACCAGGAATGCGTGGACCTGCTGGGCAACTTCATCGAACGCCATCCGGAGATCTGGGACGAGGACATCGGCGAGTAAGCCACCGTCATCCTTGTCAGGCGCTGTGCTGCACGTGGCAAGGGCGCATCGTGGCCACTTGTCGTGTTTACCACGTGGGGAACCGTGCAGCAGCGATCAGGGCCCGACACGTCGGGTCAGGTTGCGCCACACTCCTGCGCAATCACCAGCGTCGAGCGTGACTTAGGTTCAACCCGACAACCGGACGAGTCGACATCTGATTGAGTGCTTCCTCCTTGTTCGGCAAAGGGAATACTCATGTTCGGCAAAGTTGAAACCGCCGGCGGTACGGTATGTCGCCAGACTCCGCACGCGGTTCAGTGTCTGCTCCCGCTGTTGCTGCTTGCCCTGCCCATCGCGTTGCACGCTGGCCCGCCAACGGCCACCACCGGAACGCCAGCAGGGTCCATGCAGCTGCCAGAGTCCCGCACCGCGATTCGATGGGTGACCGAAAGCGAGCTGCAGCAACCCACGGTGGCGGCCGAAGTGGAACAGGTGCTGGCTGACGGCGGGCCGGTGGCGATCATCCGCACCGCCAGTGACCCGGATGGCTCCGGCCGCCTCGCTTTGCAGCGCCGCTTCGGCCTGGCAACCGATGCCGCCGTGCTCGCCTACGTCAAACCGCGCGGCAAGCCGCTGGTGGCGCTCGCGCTCGCTGAGCTGCCTGAAGAGCCCGACGGCATGCGTGAAGCGCTGGACCAGTTCGGCAGACTGGTCGCTTCCCATGCCACTCCGGACAGCGGAAGTCAGTCGGGAGTGAGCAGCAGCAAGGATCCCGACGACGTGGCCATGCTGCCTCGGCTGCAGTTCACCACGGTCACCTACGACTACCGCACGCGAGGTCACGTGACGCTGAATTCGGAGATCGTGCGTGACGTGCAGCAGCAGGGCTCGCGCCTGCTGCTGGTGCTGCACAGCAGCCACAGCATGCAGCCGCTGTACTACGGCGTGCAGCCCAACGGCGGCATCGTCATTCCGCACACCTACTACACCGGCCACCTGGTCGCACCGGTCGACAATGGCGGCAACCTGCTGCGGGCGACGCTGGTCGACCGCTACCCCCTCTCCGACGGGCGTACCGACATCGAGTTCAACAGGACGATCACCACCGAGACCACCTTTGGCGTCGGGGTCTCGCGTGAGACAGGAAGCGCCATCCATACCAGCACCGGCACCACGGCAAGTTCGAAACTGGCAGGGTCTTTCGACTTCGCCCGGACCAATTCGATCAGCCGCCACGTCGGCTACTCGATCAAGGACTACAGCGTCGCCTCATCAGCCAGGATCGAGGAGCTTTATCTCTATCTGCCCGCTCCTCGTCCTGGACGGAACAACTGGCTGACCTCCGCCGTGGAATGGAGTCACCAGCTGGCGCCAGCCATCGACCACAACAAGCACTACTTCCGCACCAACGGGCCCAACAGCCCGCACTCAGGAGAGCTGATGACACCCAACATGTCGCAGCTGAATGTAGAGGTTACGTCGACCTGGGAGTTGCCCGAGCTCTCGCCCGGGGGCTCGCTGGAGGTCGTCGCCGGTGGCCGCATCAAGTTCCTGTTCAACCCGCGCCATCGCAACGCCGCCCAACAGCGCACGTTCCTGCAACGCCATGAAGGTCCCCAGGCCTGGGCGTCCTGGTCCCTTTCCATGGACTCCCCTTTTCTCACCCGGTTTCCCACCGTTCGTCTGCGCTCCCGGTACGGCGACGGCCACTGCCTGTTCGACAACGATGGCAGCGTGACCCTTGAAGAGTGCCCCGTCCTTGACGAGAGGAACCTGATCGAACTGGAAGCAAGTGCGGATCAGTGGATACTGGACTCCGCCTCGCGTTACGTGAACCGTGCCACTGGGCGGTGTCTGACCTGGGACACCGCGCAGGCGGCGGGCCGGCCCGATATCGTCACCCGCGCATGTACCACCAGCAACGCACAGCGTTGGGTGTGGGCAGCCGATCGCATCCATAACCTCTACAACGACGGCAGCCGCTTCGGCGTGCTGCATGTCCGTCGCGACGGCCACCCGGGTGCCCAGCTGCAGCTGCCCGGGCCGGCGTCGATTCCCCTCAACCCGCACCATGTGCTGCTCAATCCCTGGTCCTCCTATCCGGCCGCACCAACCGCCGGCGACTTCATTCCGACCATCAGCGGCGTCGCGCCGAAAGTGCCGGACAGCTATCTGGCCTTGCCCGCAATTCCTGCCACCCAGCGCTGGGAGCCCGTGTTGATCCGGCAGGCAGCCGGCCAATAGCGATGGACTGCACAATCCCGCCTCGGCGCGAAACGCTTTTTGTGAACCGTTAACCGGCCGGAAACCGCTGCCCTGCAGCGGTTTCCGGCCTAACAGTAGTTCCAGCCGAACGCGCTCGCCACGTAACACTCACACCGCGCAGACACAATCTCCCGCTGCAACGGCGACACTGATCGAGAAGCAAGGGGCTTACGCGATAAGCGTGGTCTCCCCCACCTTCCCACTCCACCCGATGCCAGGATCGCCAAGTCATGCGTGCAGAGCTCTCTCCCATTCCGCCGGTCATCAACGTCGAGGCTGAAGTCGCCTACTGGCGTGAGCAACACGCCAACGGCGCGCTGGGTCCGGGTTCGTTCGGGCACTATGTGCCATGGATCAAGTTTGCCTGCGACCTGCTGCTTTCGCAGCCGCACGCCAGCGATGCGCAGCGGGAGGAAATGTTCCAGACCCACTACGCACTGCAGATCATGCCGCGGCTGAGCGAAGCGCAGGCACGCCAGTTCATCCAGCAGTGCTGGAACCAGCTGTACAGCAGCAGCACGGCCCGTTGCGCTCCGCCGCCGCAGCTGCGCGCCGTACCGGCCTGATCAACCAGACCAGCAGGCCGACGCCACGGTCGGCGCTGCGCAGTGGCGGTACCGCGAGCTGTCAGAACATGCCGCGCGGGGATCGGCTCCAGCGCGCCTCAGCGCTCGCTCCATCCGCCGCCCAGCACCTTGTAAAGCGCGATGCGATTGGCCTGCTGGCTGAGGCCGTTCTGCAGCACGCCCTGCTGCGCAGCATAGGTGGTCCGTCGTGCGTCAAGCAGGGTCACAAAGCTGTCCAGCCCGGCATCGTAGCGGGCCTGCGACAACCGCTCGGCCAGACGTGCCGCCTTCAGCAAGGCCTGCTGGGACTGCAGCTGAGCATCCAGACTGCTGCTCAGCGCCAGTGCGTCGGCCACTTCACGGAAACCGTTCTGGATCGCTTTCTCGTACTCGGCCAGGGCAATGTCACGGTCGGCCTCGGCCACAGCCAGGTTGGCGCGCAGCTTGCCACCCTGGAAAATGGGCAGGGTCACCGTGGGCAGGAAACTCCACACCCGGGTGCCTGCATCGAACAGGCTGGACAGTTCGGTCGAGCTGCTGCCCAAGCTGCCGGTCAGTGAAATGCTGGGGAAAAATGCCGCCCGCGCCGCGCCGATATTCGCATTGCCTGCCCGCAGCGTGTGCTCGGCAGCCATGATGTCCGGCCGTTGCAGCAGCACGTCGCTGGGCAGGTCGCTCGGCGGCGGTGCCAGCGCGAGAAGATCCACACTGTCATCGCCCTCGGGCAACAAGGCGTCGGCGAGCTGGCCGCCGGCCAGCAGCGCCAGTGCATTGCGGTCCTGTTCCACCTGACCACGCAGACGCGCCACATCGCCACGCGCGGTCTCCACCAGCGTGCGCGTCTGGGCAAGCTCCAGTGCGGAGCTGCCGCCGCGCTCGTAGCGTGCCTGCGCCAGCCGCAGTGAATCCTCGTGGGCGGCCAGCGTCGCTTCGGAAACCCGCAACAGCTGACGATCCGTGCCCAGGGTGAGCCACGTCGTCGCCGTTTCCGCCACCAGGCTCAACTGCGCGTTGCGCCGGTTGGCCGCCACGGCGAAATACTGCTGCAGCGCCGCCTCGCTGAGGTTGCGCACCCGCCCGAACAGGTCCAGCTCGAAGCCGGTCACCCCCAGACCGGCGGTGAACTGCTCGCTGACAGCGACGTCGCCGCCACGCCGTTCCATGCTGCCTTGAACCGCCAGTGCTGGCACCCGGTCGGCGCGCTGCACGCGGTACTGGGCGCGCGCGCGTTCTACATTGAGCACGGCCACGCGCAGGTCGCGGTTGTTGTCCAGCGCCTGGGCAATGACCTGCTGCAGGCGCGGGTCGGTGAAAAAGGTGCGCCAGCCCAGATCGGCAGCATCTGCTACGAGGGTCTGACCCTGTGCAGCTGGCCACTGCGCGGGGATGCCGGGTGCAACGTCGGTGGCATTCGGGGCCAGCGTGGTGCAGCCGGAAAGGGCCAGCGCCGCGCTGATGGCAACAACAACGGAGGAAAGTTTCATCGCAGGGGATCCATTGGGCCGGAGCGTGTCCGGCAGGTCGTCGCGGCCCGACACGCAGCGGCCGGCCAGGGCCGACCGCCGCGTCACAGGCCATCCAGAGGTCAGCGCGGGTCAGACCGCAGACGGCGGTTGAACAGGCGCTGCACCACCACGAAGAACAGCGGGATGAAGAACACGCCCAACAGCGTGCCCACCACCATGCCGCCCAGCACGCCGGTACCGATCGCCCGCTGGGCACCGGAGCCTGCGCCTGAGGCGATCGCCAGCGGCAGCACACCCAGACCGAAGGCCAGCGAAGTCATGATGATCGGGCGCAACCGGTCACGCACGGCGTGCAGGGTTGCTTCGATAAGATCCGCGCCCTTCTCCAGATTTTCCTTCGCGAACTCCACGATCAGGATCGCGTTCTTGCTGGTCAGACCTACCGTGGTCAACATCGCCACCTGGAAGTAGATGTCGCGCTCCATGCCACGCATGGTGTTGGCCAGCACCGCACCGAGAATGCCGAGCGGGGCCACCAGCAGGACCGAGGTCGGTACGCTCCAGCTCTCGTACAGGGCTGCAAGACACAGGAACACGATCAGCAACGACAGCGAGTACAGCAGCGGGGTCTGGGAACCGGCCTGGCGCTCCTGGTAGGACAAGGCCGTCCATTCGATCTCGAAACCGGCTGGCAGTTCCTTGGCGATGCGCTCGATCTCGTTCATCGCATCCCCGGAGGACACGCCGGTGGCAGGCTCCCCCTGGATCTCCATCGCCGACACGCCGTTGTAGCGTTCCAGCCGCGGCGAGCCGTAGTCCCAGCGGGTACTGGCAAAGGCACTGAAGGGCACCATCTCGCCGGCCGCATTCTTCACCGACCACTGCAGGAAGTTGTCCGGGTTCATCCGGAATGGCGCGTCCGACTGCACGTACACGCGCTTGACCCTGCCCCGGTCGATGAAATCATCGACATAGCTGCTGCCCCACGCGGTGGCCAGCGTGCTGTTGACCGAGGCGATGCTCAGCCCGAGAGCACTGGCTTTTTCAACGTCGACATCGATGCGCAGCTGTGGCGTATCTTCCTGCCCGTTCGGACGTACATTGGCCAGCAGGTTGCTCTGCCCTGCCCCGCCCAGCAACTGGTTGCGGGCAGCCAGCAACGCTTCATGGCCCTGGCCGCTGGTGTCCTTCAGGAAGAAGGTGTAGCCCGAGCCGATGCCCAGCTCCGGCATCGCCGGCGGCGGGAAGGCGAAGATGAAAGCATCCTTGATACCACCGAGCGCGCCCATCGCGCGGCCGGTAATCGCATCCACGCTCTGCTCGGCATCGCGGTCCTTCCAGTCCTTGAGTTTGACGAAGGCCATGCCCGCGTTCTGGCCCATGCCGGCAAAGCTGAAACCCTGGACCGCGAAGATCGACTCGATGGCCTCGCTCTCGTTCTGCAGGAAGTGATCCTCCAGCTTGCTCATCGCTTCGAGCGTGCGCTCCTGGGTGGCGCCGACCGGCGTCTGCACGAGGGCCATCAGGATGCCCTGGTCTTCGTTGGGCAGGAACGAGCTGGGCAGGCGCATGAACAGCAGCCCCATCACCAGGGCCAGCGCAGCGAACACCGCCATGAAGCGTCCCGGTCGGGCGAGGATGCCCTTGACGCCGCGCTGGTAGGTCGCGCTGGAGCGGTCGAAACCGCGGTTGAACCCACCGAAGAAGCGACCCGCCCAGCCCTTGTGCGTGACGTGATGCTCGCCCTTCTTCAGCGGCTTGAGCATGGTGGCGCACAGTGCCGGGGTCAGCACGATGGCCACCAGCACCGACAAGGCCATCGCCGAGACGATCGTCGCCGAGAACTGTCGGTAGATGATGCCGGTGGAGCCGGCCATGAAGGCCATCGGCACGAACACCGCCGACAGCACCAGGCCGATGCCCACCAATGCGCCGGTGATCTGGTTCATCGACTTGCGCGTGGCTTCCAGCGGCGAGAGCCCCTCTTCGGCCATGATGCGCTCGACGTTCTCCACCACCACGATGGCGTCGTCCACCAGCAGGCCGATGGCCAGCACCATGGCGAACATGGTCAGCATGTTGACCGAGAAGCCAAGCACCGCCAGCACGCCGAACGTGCCCAGCAGCACCACCGGCACCGCGATGGTCGGGATCAGGGTGGCGCGGAAGTTCTGCAGGAACAGGTACATCACCACGAACACCAGCACGATCGCCTCGATCAGGGTCTTGATGACGCCCTTGATCGAGACCTGCACGAACGGCGTGGTGTCATACGGCACCACCGTTTCCAGACCGGCCGGGAAGCTGGCCTTGAGGTCTTCAAGCGCGTCGCGGACGCCGTTGGCCGTGTCCAACGCGTTGGCACCCGTTGCCAGAGTGATCGCGATACCGGTGGACGGCTTGCCGTTGTAGCGGGTTACGAAGTCGTAGCTTTCCGCACCCAGCTCGACCCGGGCCACATCGCCCAGGCGCAGCTGACTGCCATCGCTGCCACCGCGGATGAGAATGTTGCGGAACTGGTCGGGCGTCTGCAGGCGCTCCTGCGCATTGATCGTGGCGTTGAGCTGCTGGCCTTTGACCGACGGCGCGCCGCCGAGCTGGCCAATGGCTACCTGGGCGTTCTGGGCGGTGATGGCCGCGGTGACTTCCTCGACCGACAGCTTGTAGGTATGCAGCTTGTTCGGGTCCAGCCAGATGCGCATGGCGTACTTGCCGCCGAACACCTGGATGTTGCCGACACCCGGCACGCGGCTGAGCGTGTCCACGACGTTGGAGCCGACGTAATCGGCAATGTCGTTCTCATCCATGCTGCCGTCGTTGGAGACAAAGCCCAGCACCTGCAGGAAGCCGCTGCTGCTCTTGGCGACATTGATGCCCTGCCGCTGCACTTCCTGCGGCAGCAGCGGCATGGCCAGCTGCAGCTTGTTCTGCACCTGCACCTGGGCGATGTCCGGGTTGGTGCCGGCCGCAAAGGTGAGGGTGATGGTGGCCATGCCGTTGGCCGAACTGTTGGACGAGAAGTAGATCAGGCCATCCAGGCCTTTCATGTTCTGCTCGATGATCTGGGTCACCGAGTCCTCGACCACCTTGGCCGACGCACCCGGGTAGGTGGCACTGATCTCGACCGCGGGCGGAGCCACTTCCGGATACATGGAGATGGGCAGCTTGGTCACGGCGAGTGCGCCGGCCAGCATGATGATGATCGCGATCACCCACGCAAAGATGGGGCGATCAATGAAGAAACGTGCCATGGAGATCTCCGCTTACTGCGCGCTGGCGTTGGCGTTGGTTTCAGCCGGCGCGTCGGCGGCCGGCGCCGGCGTGGCAGCAGTGTCGGCGCCCTTCTCGGTGGCCTCCACCGGCATGCCCGGGCCGATCTTCTGCAGACCTTCGACGATCACCCTGTCGCCGACCTGCAGGCCATCCTCGACCAGCCACGTGTCGCCCAGCGCACGGCTGACCTTGACCGGTCGGACCTCGACCTTGCCGTCCTTGCCGACCACCATGGCGGTGGTATCGCCCTTGGCGTCGCGGGCGATGCCCTGCATGGGCACCAGCAGCGCACTGCTGCGCACACCGCCGCCGACCACCGCGCGCACGTACATGCCCGGCATCAGCGTGCCGTCCGGGTTGGCCACCTTGACCCGCAGCGCATAGCTGCCGGTTGCCGGGTCCACGCTTACTTCCGAGAACTCCAGCGTGCCCTGCTCACCGAACGTGCTGCCGTCTTCGAGAAGGATGCTCACCGGCAGGCTCTGCTGGTTGTCCTGCAGGCGGCCGCTGGCCAGCTCGCGGCGCAGCTGCAGCAGCTCGGCCGAGGACTGGGTCAGGTCAACGTAGATCGGGTCCAGCTGCTGCACCGTGGCCAGCGCCTCGGTCTGCCCGGTCCCTACCAGCGCGCCCTGGGTAACCGAGGACTTGCCTATACGGCCGCTGATCGGCGCGGTGATGCGCGCGTAACCCAGGGTCACGTTGGCCGCATCGAGCGCCGCACGTGCGGCGCCGACGTCGGCCTCGGCCTGTTTCTGCGCGGCGACGGCGTTTTCCAGGTCCTGCTGGCTGACCGCGTCGACCTTGGCCAGCTCGCTGATGCGGCGCGCGCTCAGCCGCGCAGCGTTGGCGGTGGCTTCGGCCCGCGCCAGCTGGGCGCGGGCACTGTTGGCCTGGGCGCGGTAGCTGGCGTCTTCGATCTGGTACAGCGGCTGCCCTTGCTGGACCATGCTGCCCTCGGTGAACAGGCGCTTGGCGACGATGCCGTTGACCTGCGGCCGGACCTCGGCGATCAGATAGGCCGAGGTACGACCCGGAAGCTCGCGGGTAAGCGCAACGCTTTGCGCCTTCATCGTGACCACGGTCACCTGGCCAGGGCCCTGCTGCGGCGGCTCAGCGTCGCCGCCACAGGCGGCCACGGTTGCAGCAATCGCCAGCGTCAAGGCAAGGGGTCGAATACGGGACAGGAACATGGGGGCTCTCGGTGAGGGAGGACAGACGCGGCCTGGCGCGCTGCGCTGTACCGGAGCGCGCACCTGTGGCGATCATGGGGCGCAAATATACATACATGACTGTTTGTTTGTAAAGCAGTACACTGCAGCCACGTTTCACGCCCTTTCCGAGTGATGGCCCGCAAGACCAAAGAGGACACCCAGGCGACCCGCCAAGGCATCCTGGACGCCGCCGAGAGCTGCTTCCATGAACACGGTGTTGCCCGTACCACGCTGGAGATGATCGGGGCCCGCGCCGGCTACACCCGCGGCGCGGTCTACTGGCACTTCAAGAACAAGAACGAGGTGTTGGCGGCCGTGTTCGACCGGGTGCACCTGCCTTTCATGCAGGAGCTCGACCGCGCTGCCAATGAGACGCGTGACACTCCGGTGCAGGACCTCCGATCAGTGATCCTGAACTCGCTGCATGACCTCGCCCATGACGAACGCCTGCGCAAGACCATGGAGATCATGCTGCGCAGCGACAGTTCGGTGGAAAACAAGGTGCTGGCCGACATGCAGCAGGAAGGCTTCCGCGATGGCATGGATCGGATGACGCTGGCGCTGCGCCGTGCCGAGCAGCTGGGCCAGCTGCGGCCGGGTGTGCAGCCGGAAACGGTGACCCGCATGCTGCATGCCACCGTACTGGGCGTCATGCACAGCGCGATGGTCGAGCCTGATCTGATGGATCTGGTACGTGACGGCACCCTTGCATTGGACATGACCCTGACTGCCTTCGTGCGCGAAGGCGTGTTCGAGCCGGGCAGCGCGCCGATGCCTCCGGCTGGCGGTTGAGGCGCCACCCGCGGCGCAGGGCCTGGCGCCGGTAGACCCAGAGCGACGTTACATCAGTCGCCGTCAACGGCAGAAAGCGCCCAAGCGGGCGCTTTCTGTGTGCAACACCTCCAGCCCCCCTTTCGCGTCCGGGAGCGGCTCAGAGAATGTAACGGCTCAGGTCGGGATCCTTGACCAGCTCACCAAGGTGCTGATCGACGTACGCGGTGTCGATCACCAGTGTCTCGCCATCACGATCCGGTGCCTCATAGCTCAGCGAGTCCAGAAGCCGCTCCAGCACGGTGTGCAGACGACGGGCACCAATATTCTCCTGGCGCTCGTTGACCTGGAAGGCGATCTCGGCGAGCCGGTCGATGGCATCCGGTGCAAAGCTGACCTTGACCCCCTCGGTCGCCAGCAGCGCTTCGTACTGCTTGGTCAGCGCCGCCTTGGGTTCGGTGAGGATGCGCACGAAGTCCTGCTTGCTCAGCGCGCCCAGCTCCACGCGGATCGGGAAACGACCCTGCAGTTCGGGAATCAGATCGCTCGGCTTGGCCAGGTGGAACGCGCCGGATGCCACGAACAGGATATGGTCGGTCTTGATCGTGCCGTATTTGGTCGAGACGTTGGAGCCTTCCACCAGCGGCAGCAGGTCGCGCTGCACTCCCTCGCGCGAAACATCGCCGCCGTTGGAGCCCGCATCATTGCGCTTGGCCACCTTGTCGATCTCGTCGATGAACACGATGCCGTGCTGTTCGCAGGCTTCAATGGCTGCGGTGCGGATATCGTCCTCGTTGACCAGCTTGCCGGCCTCTTCCTCCACCAGCAGCGGACGCGCCGCCTTGATGGTCAAGGTACGCTTCTGCGCCTTGGCGGCACCGCCCAGATTGGCGAACATCGATTTGAGCTGTTGGCCCATCTCTTCCATGCCAGGCGGGGTCATGATGTCCATGCTGACGTTGGTCGCCAGATCGAGCTCGATCTCACGGTCATCCAGCTCGCCGTTGCGCAGCATGCGGCGGAACTTGATGCGGGTTTCGCCGTCCTGCGCCGACGGCTCGTTGCGGGCGGCCTCGGCGTCAAAGCCGATGCCGGCGCTGCGACGCGGCAGCAGCGCATCGAGAATGCGGTCCTCGGCGCGCTCTTCGGCCTGGGTGCGCACGCGCACCTTGGCCTGCTCGCGGTACAGCTTCACTGCGGTGTCGGCCAGGTCGCGGATGATCTGCTCGACATCCTTGCCTACGTAGCCGACCTCGGTGAAGCGGGTGGCCTCGACCTTGACGAACGGCGCGTTGGCCAGCGTCGCCAGGCGACGTGCGATTTCGGTCTTGCCGACGCCGGTCGGACCGATCATCAGAATGTTCTTGGGCATGACCTCATTACGCAGCTCAGTGGGCAGCTGCATGCGGCGCCAGCGGTTGCGCAGCGCGATGGCGACCGCGCGCTTGGCGTCGTGCTGGCCGACGATATGCCGGTCCAGCTCCTGCACGATCTCGCGCGGCGTCATGGTGGCGGAAGAGGTTTCGATCTTGTGCGGCATGGGGTTACTCACGGATTCGGGTGCATATGAAGCCGAGCCGTGCTCGGCTGACAGGCAGCGTCAGAGCTCTTCGACCACGACATTGCGGTTGGTGTAGATGCAGATATCACCCGCGATGGTGATGGCCTCGCTGGCGATCGTGCGCGCGTCCAGCCCGGTGTGCGCCACCAGTGCACGCGCGGCGGAAAGCGCGTAGGAGCCGCCGGAACCAATGGCGATGATGCCGTCTTCCGGTTCGATCACATCACCGGTGCCGCTGATGATCAGCGATGTCTCCTTGTCGGCCACCGCCAGCAGCGCCTCGAGCTTGCCGAGGCGACGCTCGGTGCGCCAGTCCTTGGCCAGCTCCACCGCGGCACGCTGCAGCTGGCCGTGTTTTTCGAGCTTGGCCTCGAACAGCTCGAACAGCGTGAACGCGTCGGCCGCCGCGCCAGCGAAGCCCGCCAGCACCTGGCCGTCACGCCCGAGACGCCGGACCTTGCGCGCATTGCCCTTCATCACCGTATGACCCAGGGTCACCTGGCCGTCACCGGCGATGGCCACGTGCTCACCGCGACGGACGCAGACGATGGTGGTGGCGTGGAAAACGTTGGGATTCTGACTTGGGTCCATGATGCCTCCGGGGGTACAGACCAGAGGTGGGGACGCCCACGCCCCCTTCAAGCAGTCTGCGACGTCGATTCAGGTTGGCGGCGGAACATCCGTCTGCCGCCGCGGTTCACTCCACGAGCTTGACGTGCGAGCGGCGCTGGGGATCAGGTTGCAGACCCCAGTCCAGATACCACTGCTCGCCCTGGCTCTCGACCGGGTGCAACACCCGGCCCGAGCCATTGCCGCAGGCCAGCTGCTCAGGCGCGCAGTAACGGTCACAGCCCCAGCACAGGCGTTCGGGGTGGCGCGGATTGATTGGAAAGGGACGCGCCATGAAATGCTCCGGCCAGGATGGGATGCACATCCTGCACGGACGCGGCCGCGTGCGCCCTGATCGAAGTCAAATACAGCTGGCGACCACAGGCATCACCGCCACGCGACGCTTACGGATAGTCGAGCAGATACTGCAGCCGGCTGTACACACTGCCCGTCGATGCAGGACCGGTCGCCTGGTAGGCAACTTTCCAGCCAAGCTGGGCGACCCCGCCGCGGTCCAGCTGCGCCACCTGCAGGTTCGGAGCGTTGAGGTCGATGTCCCGGCCCTGTGCATCGAGCAGGACCAGTTCAACGCCGGTCGCCGTGCCCCGGTTATGCAGACGTCCACCGGCGGTGGTATCACCCGCACTGACCAGACGTGCGCTTACCTGTTCCTGCCTGCACGGCGCATCGCGGCTTCCTACCTGCAGCACGAAGGCCTGTGCAGGTCCCCGCTGGCGCGGCGCGGCAAGGCGGCCACGCTCGATGGGGGGCAACGCCACGGTGAAGTCAGTGCCCGCACCTGACATGCCACTCACCGGCTCGACCACACACGTGGTTTCCACGACCCGTCCAACGAAGGTGAACGTCCCGGTCTGTGCGTGTGCAGTGCCGACGGCCAGCATGGCTGCGACCAGCAACGGAAGCTTTTTCACATCGGTCCCCTTCGTAATGACAGGGTGCGCGCGGCTCCACCGCTGCACGTCCGGTCTGGATCAGGCCATCCTCGCCCTGCTCCCGATACTAGGATGACGCGTCAGGCTTGTCCTATCGTTTTTGCACATCGTTGCAGTCACTTTTAGCGCACTGCGACGATGGATGTCGTTTTCCCATCTTGAAACGGGACGAAAAGAGACGAATGAGCATGGAAAGCCCTGACACGTCGAAGGGCATTAATGAGCTGGTCAAGAGCACTTGGATCAGGGCGAACCATACCCGCCGCGTACCCAGCGCAGCAGCGGACCGCCACCCGTGCTGGTAGCCGACCCATGGTCGGCTTGCGCGCGCAGCGCGGCAGGGCCACCGCGACCTGTACGTAGAGCAGCCGACCGTGGGGGTCGGCTCTACCTGCGCTTTGCGCGTGGATGTGCGGCGTCGTACACCTTGGCCAGATGCTGGAAATCCAGATGCGTATAGATCTGCGTCGTTGCGATGTCCGCATGTCCCAGCAGCTCCTGCACCCCGCGCAGGTCCCCCGACGACTCCAGGATGTGGCTGGCAAAACTGTGCCGCAGCATATGCGGGTGCACATGCTTGAACAGCCCCTGGCGCTGCGCCAGCTGCTTGATCCGCACCTGCACCGCCCGCTGGCTGATCGGCCCGTTACGTCCCGGAAACACCGGTGCAGCCGCTGTGCCCCCGCTCTCGGCCCGCCACTCCTGCAGCGCGCGCCGCGCCGGCCCGCCGATCGGTACCCGGCGCTGGCGATTGCCCTTGCCCAGGACGGTCACCAGTCCAGCAGCGAAATCGAGGTCCCGCCATACCAGCCCGCACAGCTCGCTCAGACGCAGGCCCGACGAATAGAACAGTTCCAGCAGCGCGCGGTCGCGACGCCCCAGCTCCCCCTCGGTCGGCAGCTCGACCAGCTGCACGGCCTCGTCCGCGTCGAGCACCTGCGGCAGTCGACGTGGCGCGCGCGGCGCTTTCAGTCCGAGTGTCGGGTCGACCTCGATCCGGTGATGCCGGAGCTGCCAGCGGTAATAGCCGCGACAGGCCGACAGCCGGCGTTGCAGGCTGCTGGCCGACAGGCCCCGGCGGTGTTCATCGGCAATGAAACGGCGCAGCGCCTCACCATCGAGCGCGTCCACCCCGCTCTGCTGCGCCTGGGCCCAGTGCTGCAGCGCTTCCAGGTCGCGGCGATAGGCGTCCAACGTATGCGCGGACATGCGCCGCTCAATCGCCAGATGCTGCAGAAAGGCGGCTACCGCGTCCATGCAACACGCGAAGGCAGCACCACACAATGCCCGGCCGCCGCCACGGCATCATCCCGCCGCAGGTGCAGCCACTCAGTCATTGAACCGCTGCAGTGCCACCGCCAGCGCTTCCCCCATCATGCGCAGGAACAAGGTGCCCATGCCCGGGTAGAAGCGATTGGCATCGTGGCTGCCCACCGCGATCAGCCCCACACCCGGCAGGGGCAGCAGAGCCGTGGTCGATACCTGGTCGGCCTGGTCGCCGTACAGCACGCTGTTCTTTTCCGCCTGCAGGCGTCCACAGATCGGCTCGCCATCGGCGAGACAATCGCGGAACGGCGCCAGCCGCGCATCGTCGGCGGCGATCACCTGCAGCCACGGCGCCTGTTCCAGCCCGGCCACCGGGCGGTGGACCACCAGCCGCACCAGATCACCGGCGAAGTCTTCTTCCAGCGAGGCGGCCATCGCCCGCAGGGTATCGGCCGCCGTGCTCTGCCTGAGCAGGGCCAAGGTCAGCTGATGGGTCCGCACAGCAAGCCGTTCGTTGACCTGGGCGGTATGGCCCAGGTCGGACAGCCGTCGGGAAAGCTCACGGTTCTTGTCGCGCAGCACCTCCAGCTGGTAGCTGGCCAACGATGCGGTCGGGCCGTCATCGCGCGGCACCACCAGGGTCAGCGCCAGGTCCGGGAACTGCTTGAGGAACCCCGGGTGGCGCCGCAGCCAGGCGGCAACCTCATGGCCAGCGAGCTTCTCGACGGTCTCGGTCATGCGCTCCACTCTCCTTCAAAGACATGGGCGGTCGGGCCGGACATCACGATGGGCTGCCCTGCCCCCTCCCACTGGATGCGCAGCTCGCCGCCGCGCAGGCTGATACGCGCGTCATGCGCCAGGCGGCCGCGCTGCATCAGCACCACCGCTGCCGCGCACGCGCCACTGCCGCAGGCCAGGGTTTCGCCCACGCCGCGCTCGTACACACGCAGGCGCGCGTGGCCCGAATCAACAACCTGCGCAAAGCCGACGTTGACCGAGTCCGGGAACGAAGCGTGCTGCTGCAGCAGCGGCCCCATGCGGTCCACCGGCGCCGCATCGACCAGACCCACCTCGATGACCGCATGCGGATTGCCCAGCGACACCGCGCCGAAGCGCACCGTCTCACCCTGCAGCGGCAGCTGGTATTCCTCGCGCTCGCGGGCAAAGCCCATCAGCGGCACCTGGGCCGGCTCGAAGTCCGGTACGCCCATCACCACGGAGAACTGTCCACCGCCAAGATCCTGCACGGCATGGGTGCCCGCCGGGCTGTCGATGTTGAAGGTCGCGCTGGTGGCGACGCCGGAACGCACCAGCCAGGCCGCCACGCAGCGCGCACCGTTGCCACACTGCTGGGCAGAGGAGCCATCGGCATTCCAGATCCGGTAGGACGCCAGCGACCCTTCGCTGTGAGGCGCTTCAATGGTCAGAATCTGGTCGCAGCCGACGCCGGTGTGGCGATCTGCCAGGCGAGCGGCCAAGGCAGGGCTTGGCGGCGCGCTGCCGTCACGCAGATCCACCACGACAAAATCGTTGCCGGCGCCGTGCATCTTGCTGAAGCGAAGCACCAGGTTGGCTGCCTCAGCCATTGCCGGAACCGACCGGGCTGGAGGTCACCGGCGGCGTCGGCGCGTTGGCCGGCGGGACGTCCTGGTCGCCGTTGTCCAGGTTCAGATCCGTATCGTCACTGTCCTGCACCGGCTCGGCGGCAGGCTCGACCACCTCTTCCACCGGGACCGGCTCCTGCGGCAGGACCAGCGGGCCCTTGTTGCCACAGCCAGTGAGGAACAGCAGCCCGAAGGCCGCCAACGGAACACACAGAAAATGGGGGCGGAGAGTCTTCATGCCCTGAGTATAGCCATGTGCGCCTGAGCAGCGCCCGGGTAACGTGCACCGCCTGCCAGGCAGGCGGTGCACGGCGGTTACCGCATCAGAACCGGACGTGCCAGTTCAGGTATGCGCCGAGGTCGGTCAGACCATCGCCCTTGCGGCCCTGGGCGCCGAACTGCAGGCGGCTGCGTTCGGTCGTGTTGACCGCCACGGCCACATCGGCGACGCCGACGTTGCGCGCCATCGGAACGCCCTGAACCTGGAACGCATCGGCCCCTGCGACGATCTGGTGACGGCCGTACAGCTCGTCATCGCCGCCACTATGCTGCCAGGCAAGGCCGAAGGACAGCTGCGCCGCGTCGCTGGCGCCGCCGCTGATATCCCAGCTGGCGTGGGCACCGAGCGTAGCCGACCACCACGTGTCGGTCTCCTTGGCAACGGCCAGTGCGGCCGAGCCACCGGTTTCGCTGAAGGCGTCGCTCTGCAGACGGGTGTACGCCGCATTGAGGTAGGGAGTCAGCGTCCAGCCACCCAGGTCGGCATTGAAGCCCACCTCGGCAAAGCCGGTCAGTGCGTCGGCCGAAGTCGAGGCGGTCAGCCGCTGCGGGGCGCCGGCAATCCGCACGGTGCGCTGCACGTCCAGGTCGTAGTCGGCGTAGGTGACGCCACCACGCAGGTAGGACTGGCCCATGTCGGTGCCGGCGTACAGCCCGACGTACCGGGCATCGACATCGGTTTCGGCGATGCGTGCCTGGGCGGTGATCTTCGCATCCTGGTAGCCACCGGCCGCGCCGATGCGCCAGCCTTCAGACACCTGCCAGTCCACGCCCACCGAAACGCCCGTGCCGTTGATGCGGTGTTTGCCGGCATTGCTGTTCCCATCCAGCGTGGTGCGGCTGCCACCGGCCGATACCCACCCGGCCACATCACCCGCCTGCAGCGCGCTGGCCAACGTCCACCGGCTGTCCATGGCATCACGCAGGAAGTGGTCCTGCAGCAGCAGCGCGCGGTTGCTGGGGAACACGTCGCCGGACAGGTCGTCGAAGGCCATGCGGGCTTCTTCGGCACTGTGCATCAGCAGCTGGTTGTAGAGGGCCAAGGCGGCGCCGCTCTGCTGCAGCGTATCCAGCGACGCAGCGACGCGGGCCTGGTTGTAGCTCTGCGCCACGCTGCCGAACACCAGCGGCGGCGGGGCGACCGGATCGACCGGCGGCGCAGGGTCGACCGGGGTCACCGGGTCGACGGGGTCAACCGGGGGCGTCGGATCAACCGGATCGACCGGGTCAACCGGATCCACCGGGTCCACCGGATCCACCGGGTCAACCGGGTCAACCGGGTCCACCGGGTCCACCGGGTCCACCGGGTCCACCGGATCAACCGGATCGACCGGGTCGACCGGATCCACCGGATCCACCGGATCCACCGGCGGCAGGCTGTTGAGCGCGATGTTCAGCGCCACGCTGTTGCCCGTGTAGGCCAGCGTCGGGGTGATGAAAGCCGACTTGCTGACCACGTCGGCGAAGGTGCCTTCCACACCACCGGCCGCTTCGAGGATCACGTAGCTCTGCCCGTTCTGGTAGCTGGTCTGCGCGTCGAGCGCATTGACGCGCACGCCGGCTTCGCCACGGCTGGAGCCGATGGTGGCCTTGCCGGTGGCCACCACGCGGTCGGCGCTGCCGTCACCCTTGATGTCCACGTCGAAGAAGGCCTTCTCGTAGGCAGTCAGGGTCGGTTCCCACACCGTCAGGCCGCTGTTGATGATGCTGTTGAAGCCGACATCACCCTGCACGTTGAACGTGCCCACGCCGTCGGCGCCAGGTGCCAGCACACCGCCATGGACGATCGACACGGTGCCGGTGTTGCCGGTACCGCTGAGCACGCCGCCATTGGAGGCGATCACGAACGACGAACGCTGCGTGCCATCCCACGACTTGCCGTTGGCCGCGTACAACGCACCCAGGTCGCCGTTGACCTGCAGTTCGCCCCCGCTCACGTACACCGCCTGCGGAGCCCACGTGGTACCGGCGCCCGCGCGGTCCTGGTTGGCCTGCAGGAAGGTGTCGCTGTTGATCACCAGCTTGCCGCCGACGTTGCGGATGACGCCGCCGAAGCCGGACAGATCGCCGCCGAGCGTGGTAGTCCCAGCCAGGTTGCGGATCACGCCGCTGGCATCGGTCACGCTCACCGCCGCGGTGGATACAACCGTGTGGTCGAAGCGGTAATCGGCATCGGTATGGTTGAAGTCGATCTCGGCACGTGCGCCGCCCAGCTCGATGCGGGTGGCGTCGGCCAGCACGCCTGCCGCTTCGGCGCCGCCAAAGACCATGGTCGGCACCGCCGTGTCGCCGGTGTGGCTGGTGATGGCACCGCCGATCACCAGGTGGCCGGCTGCACCGATGCTGATGCCGGTGGCACCCGCGTCGACCAGTCCGCCATCACTCACCACCAGCTGGCCGCGGTTGGCCACGGTGCTCTCGTTGTCGATGACAATACCGTTGCTGGCCACCAGCTGCGAGCCGGCGCCGTTGACCCGGGTGGCTTCCTGCTCACGCGCGTCGCGGCCGACATTGAACGCGAACTGGCCGCTGTGGATGCGCGCGGTATCGGTGCTGAGCACGGCGCCGTTGGTGATGGCCAGGTTGCCGCTGACATCCAGCGCACCGGCATTGGTCCAGCGGGTCTGCGCACCCTCCACGCTCAGGGTGTGGATCGTCGATTCGGCACTGTCGCGCACCGAGGCGCTGCCACTGGTGATCTGCGCACCGTTGCTGAAGGTCGCATTGGAGGTTGCCGCCAGCAGGCCGTTGACGGTCAGGGTGCTGCCGTCGACGCTCAGCTTGCCGGCCGCCGGGCGGGCCACATTGCCGCCCAGATCGTCCATGCGCAGGTTGCCCACCTCGACGGTGGAGCCTTCACTGACGCTCAGCGTGCCGCGACGGCCTTCGGAAATCGTCAGCCGGTTGGCCACCTTGACCGAACTGGCACCGTTGACCACCACATCGCCGCCGCCGGAGAGGCCGGAGCCGATCAGCATGCTGTTGGCATTGATGCTGCCGCCGGTGTTCACGTTCAGCGTGCCCACGCCATCACCACTGGAGCTGCCATCGGTGCCGATGGCCAGACGCCCGCCCACGGTGAGCGCGCCGCTGTCGGCCACGGTCGCAGTACCCGCCGCATAGCGGCCCAGCAGCAGGCCACGGTTGAGCACCTGCAGCTCGGAACCGGCGCCGCTGATGTCCAGCGTCGCCGCCCTGTTGATGCCGATCTCGGCGTCGGCGCCCGTGCCGTTGACCACCGCGCGTGCGCCGGAGCTCAGCGAGAGCGCGCCGTCACCCTGCATGCCTACATACAGCGAACCGGTGGTGAGCTGGGTACCGGTGTTGGCCAGCACCACCCGGCCCTGCGAGCCCGCATTCTGACCTACGCGCAGCGAACTGATGGTGGAGCGGCCACCATTGCGCAGGTCCACCGTACCGTTGCCGTTGAGCCCCACGGTAAAGCGCCCATTGACGTTGAACTGGGCGTTGGGGCCATCCACCTCGACGCTGGCCACGGTGCCGGCATCGCGCGCGACGGCCGAGTTGTTGTCCACGCTGGACGCATTGACCACGCCGTTGCCAGTGACGCGCAGCTTCGCATTGCCGGTGGCGCCGATGATCAGGTCATCACCGAACACCTGGGTGTCGGTGATTTCGCGGTCGGCATCGATCAGCGTGTCGACGGCAAACGCGCTGCCCACCGGGACGCTGCACATCAGGGTGATGGCAGCGGCGAGCAGGCTGCGGCGAAGCGGCGAGTCGGAGGCGCCGCCGGCGCTGCCGGCGCTGCCGGCGCGGGTGGTCAGTTCGGAGGTCACCTGCATGACCCCCAGCTGGCGGTTGAAGACAAGGCGGTAAATGCGATTCATTGATTCCTCTGTACGCCTCTGCGAGGCAAAGCGTCCCTGCTCCGAAGCGCGGAGGCGCTGCGGCGGGTGGCGTTCTGTGGACGGGGATGAGCTGACAACGCGGACCACGCGGTGGTCGGGCCAACTGACTGGGGCGGGTGACGGGTCCTGCTCACTCCTTGAGCGCTGTGATGGCACCGTCGATGCGGTGGTGGCCCTCATGGCCGGATGCGTGGCGACCATACGTGCCAGCACGGCGTCATTATCCTGACGCCTTCAGCATCACCCATCAGGATTACACCCTACGTCCCTGTAGGTGTTTTCCGATAAACCGTGAAAATGCGTTGAAAATGCGAACCAGTTCACTGATTGCCACGCAGTCATCACAGCCGCAGGATCAAACGCGTGATGGCCAGACAACATCGAGCGCCACGCAAGCACGGCTGCGCCGCAGAGGCGTGATGACCACCAGCTGCGTCCCACGCGTGAGGAAGCCGGTAGGTGACGACCGTTGGTCGTCACGCTGGTGTCGCCACACATCCAGCACAAACCCGCGCGCCGACCAGACAACATCGGGCGCTACGAAAGCACGGCTACGCCGCAGAGGCGTGACGACCAACGGTCGTCACCTACCAACAGCTGCAGCGCGTGGTGAAGCCGGTAGGTGACGACCGTTGGTCGTCACGCCGTTGCCGCGACCCCACATCCGGCGTGGCGCGCAGCGCGCTCGCCGGGCAGAGCCCGGCGCTACAAAGGCACGGCTGTGCGCGGTTACCTGGTGATGTCCACGCCGAGCTGCTGCAGAACGAAGGCATACGACTCGGCCAGCTCCTGATAGCGGCGGAACCGCCCGGACTTGCCACCGTGGCCGGCTTCCATGTTGGTCCGGAACACGATCGGCGCGCTGCCGGTGTTGTGATCCCGCAGCCTGGCCACCCACTTGGCCGGCTCCCAGTACTGCACCTGCGAATCCCACAGCCCGGTGCCGACGAACAGCGCGGGATACGTCTGCGCGACGACGTTGTCGTACGGGGAGTACTTCAGCATGTAGTCGTAGTACGTCTTCTGCTCCGGGTTGCCCCACTCGTCATACTCGTTGGTCGTCAGCGGGATGGTCGGGTCGAGCATCGTGGTCACCACGTCGACGAACGGAACCTGCGCCACCATCACGCGGTAATCCTGTGGGGCCTGGTTGGCTACCGCGCCCATCAGCAGGCCACCGGCACTGCCGCCGGAGGCTGCCACGCGGTCAGGCGCTGCCCAGCCCTGCTTGACCAGCTCACGGGTGACATCGACGAAGTCGTTGAACGTGTTCTGCTTGTGCAGCAGCTTGCCGTTCTCGTACCAGTCGCGGCCCATCTCCTGGCCGCCCCGGATGTGCGCGATGGCGTAGACCACGCCCCGGTCAAGCAGACTCACCACGGTCTGGTTGAAGTAGGGGTCCATCGACGAGCCATAACTGCCATAGGCGTACTGGTACAGCGCACCGCTGCCATCCTTGGAGTAACCCTTGCGATAGACCAGCGACACCGGCACCTTGACCCCATCGCGCGCGGTGACCCAGACCCGCTCGGTCTCGTACCTGTCAGCGTCATAGCCTATCACCGGCTGCTGTTTGAGCTGACGGCGCTCGCCGGTTGCGGTGTTGAGCTCATACACCGTGGTCGGCGTGGTCATCGAGGTGTATACGTACCGCAGCCAAGGCGTGTCACCTTCGGTGTTGTCACCGATGCCCATCGAATAGGCCGGCTCATCGGCCTTGACGTAGTCGCTGCGGCCGTCAGCGAACAGCAGGCGGATGCGCTCCAGACCCTGCGAACGCTCGCTGATCGCCGTGTACGTGTCAAACAGCTCGAAGCCTTCGATATAGACCGCATCGTCATGCGCGATCCAATCCTGCCACTGTGCACGCGAGGTCGCGTTGCTCGGCGCGGTGACAATCCTGAAGTTCTTCGCACCATCATTGGTGCGGATGACCCAGCGCCCGTTGTAATGGTCGGCGCCGTATTCCACATCGCGCTGGCGCGGCGCCAGCACCGTGAACGTGCTGGGGTCGCTGGCCGGCGCGTAGCGCTCCTCCGAGCTGACCGTGCTGTGCACGCCGATGGTGATGAAGCGGTCGTCGCGGGTCCGGCCAAGGCCCATGTAGAAGCTGTCATCTTTTTCTTCGTAGACCACCACGTCCTGGCTGACCGGCGTGCCCAGTACGTGCTTCTTGACCCGCACGGTGAGCAGGGTCTCCGGATCGTTCTCCACATACAGCACCGTGCGATTGTCATCGGCCCACACCACATCGCCGGAGGTACCGGGAATCACATCGTCCAGCACCTTGCCGCTGGCCAGGTCCTTGAAGCGCAGGGTGTACTGGCGGCGGCCCACATCGTCGTCGGCCCACGCCATCAGGCGGTTGTTCTGGCTGATCTCCATGCCACCGACACTGAAGTAACCCTTGCCCTCAGCCATCGTGTTGACGTTGAGCAGCACCTCTTCGGCGCCGTCCATGCTGCCTTCGCGCCGCGCATGGATCGGGTAGTCCTGGCCGGTCTCATAGCGGGTGTAGTACCAGTAGCCCCGCTCGCGCACCGGCACACTCGCGTCGTCCTGCTTGATGCGCCCGACGATTTCCTGGTACAGCGTTTCCTGCAGGGGCTTGAGCGGGGCCAGCACCTGGTCCGCGTACGCGTTCTCGGCGTTGAGGTAGGCCAGCATCGCCTTGTCCTCGCGCTTGTCGTCACGCAGCCAGTAGTAGTCGTCGTTGCGGGTCGCGCCAAAAGGCGCTTTCACCGTATGCGGGCGCTTTTCAACGTCGGGCGGGGCTACGGGGGCGGCGGTGGTGGTGGTAGTCATCAAGGTCGCAAGCAGCAGGCTGAGAGGGGTTTTCATTGATAGGATCCGGGGGCTTCCATGTCAGCCGACCCGCGCGCGGGAGGGTCGGGAAGCCTTGACTGTAGCATTACCCCCGATGCGGGGCCGGCGTACCATGACCGCATGAACACCCCCTTCCCCGCAGACCGATACAGCCAGCGCAGCCAGCAGATCGCCCCGTTCCACGTGATGACCCTGCTGGCGCGTGCGCAGGCGCTTGAGCAGGCCGGCCACGATGTGATCCATCTGGAAATCGGCGAACCGGACTTCACCACCGCTGAGCCCGTCGTGCGCGCCGGACAGCAGGCACTGGCTGCCGGCCACACCCGCTACACCGCCGCCCGGGGCCTGCCGGCGCTGCGGGAGGCCATCGCGGGTTTCTACGGCTCGCGTTATCGGCTCGACATCGATCCGCAGCGCATCCTGATCACGCCCGGTGGTTCCGGTGCACTGCTGCTCGCCAGCAGTCTGCTGGTCGACCCGGGCCGCCATTGGCTGCTGGCCGATCCCGGCTATCCGTGCAACCGGCATTTTCTGCGGCTGGTCGAGGGCGCTGCGCAGCTGATCCCGGTGGGACCGCAGAGCGCCTACCAGCTCACGCCGGAGCTGGTGCAGCAGCATTGGAACGGCGACAGCGTCGGTGCACTGGTGGCGTCACCGGCCAACCCGACCGGCACCGTGCTGGCGGCCGACCAGCTGGCCGCCTTGTCGGCTTCACTGCACACGCGCGGCGGGCATCTGGTTGTTGACGAGATCTACCACGGCCTGACCTACGGGCTGGATGCACCCAGCGTGCTGGAGGTGGACGACGATGCATTCGTGCTCAACAGCTTCTCCAAGTATTTCGGCATGACCGGCTGGCGCCTGGGCTGGCTTGTGGCACCGCCGCAGGCGGTGCCCGAGCTGGAGAAACTGGCGCAGAATCTGTACATCAGCGCTTCCAGCATCGCCCAGCATGCGGCACTGGCGTGTTTCAGCGACGAGGCCATGGCGGTGTTCGAGCAGCGTCGGCATGCCTTCGCACAGCGCCGTGACTTCCTGTTGCCGGCCTTGCGCGAGCTGGGCTTCCGCATCGAAATCGAGCCGCAGGGCGCGTTCTATCTGTACGCAGATGTCAGCGCCTTCACCGATGATGCGCAGGCGTTCTGCAGGCATTTCCTCGAAACCGAGCATGTGGCCTTTACGCCCGGGCTGGATTTCGGCTTCCATCGTGCCAACCAGCACGTACGACTGGCCTACACCCAGCCGGTGGAGCGCCTGCAGCAGGCGGTGGAGCGCATCGCGCGCGGCCTGCGCAGCTGGAGCGGTGCCGGCGGTGGCTGAGCCCGGTGGGTGACGGCCATCGGCCGTCACCACGCTGATACGCGCGCATGCAGAAAAAACGCCGCCCGAAGGCGGCGTTGTTCATTGCAGGCGTTCCCGTTGACTCACTTGCCGCCCAGACGCTCCCACAGGAAGCTGTAGGCCAGCGCGGACATGTGCGCGGCCTGCGCATTGTTGGCCGCACCGCCGTGACCGCCTTCGATGTTCTCGTAGTAGGTCACGTCCTTGCCGGCGTCCATCATCAGCGCCGCCATCTTGCGCGCGTGGCCCGGGTGCACGCGGTCATCGCGGGTCGAGGTGGTGAACAGCACCGGCGGGTAGGTCTTGTTGGCATCGAACAGGTGATACGGCGAGAAGGTCTTGATGAACTCCCAGTCGCTGGTATCCGGGTTGCCGTACTCGGCCATCCACGAGGCGCCGGCCAGCAGGTGGCTGTAGCGCTTCATGTCCAGCAGCGGTACCTGTACCACCACCGCACCGAACAGCTCCGGGTACTGGGTAAGCATGTTGCCGGTGAGCAGGCCGCCGTTGCTGCCGCCCTGCACGCCCAGGTGCTGCGGCGAGGTGATGCGGCGCGTGGTCAGGTCGCGGGCGACGGCGGCCATGTCCTCGTACGCCTTGTGACGGTTCTGCTTCAGCGCCGCCTGGTGCCAGCGCGGGCCGTACTCACCGCCGCCACGGATGTTGGCGACCACATACACCCCGCCCTTTTCCAGCCAGGCGCGGCCCATGCCGCCGGAGTAGCCCGGGGTCAGCGAGATCTCGAAGCCGCCGTAGCCGTACAGGAGGGTCGGGTTGGAGCCATCGAGCTTCATGTCCTTGTCGTGCACCACGAAGTACGGCACGCGGGTGCCGTCCTTGCTGGTGGCAAAGTGCTGCTCGATGACCTTGCCTTCGGCATTGAAGAACGCCGGCATGGTCTTCAGCGTTTCCGGCGCCTTGCCGATCTCGGCCAGCGCCAGCGTGGTCGGGGTCAGGTAGTCGGTGGCGGTCAGCCACACCGCGTCGCTCTCATTGCTGTCCACCGCGCCCACACCGAGCGTGCCGAAGGCCGGGGCGCCGACGAACTCACTGGTGGTCCAGCCGCTGGCCCCGTGGGTCAGTACCGAAAGACGGTTCTTGACGTCGTCCAGCACATTGAGCACCACGTGGTTCTTCGTCCATACCGCACCGGCCAGCGAGGTGGTGTCGGTCGGCGCGAACAGCACGTCGAACTCGCGCTTGCCCGCCAGGAAAGCATCCAGGCGGGTGGCCAGCAGCGAGCCGGCCGCATAGGTCTTGCCACCGACCGTCCAGGGTTCGCGCAGCTCCAGGGTCAACCAGTCCTTGTGCAGGCTCTTTTCGGCCGAGTTCGGCGCATCGATCCGGGTCAGCTTGGCGTCGTCGCCAAGCAGGTAGACCTCGTTGTTGTAGAAGGCCAGCGTGCGGCTGACCAGGTTGCGCTCGTAACCGGGCGTGTCGTCGTGGAAGGCGGCGATGTACATGTCATCGGCCTTGCCTTCGTAGACCACGCGGGCCTCGGCCATCGGCGTGCCGCGGGTCCAGCGCTTGGCCACGCGCGGATAGCCCGAGCTGGTCATCGTGCCATCGCCGAAGTCGGTGTAGACGAACACATTATCGCTGTCGATCCACCCCAGCCCGCCCTTGGATTCGGGACGGAAGAAGCCGTCGGTGACCCAGCGCTTGTTGGCCAGGTCGAACTCGCGGGTCACATCGGCATCAGCACCACCACGCGACAGCGCGATCAGGCAGCGGCTGTAGTCCGGACGCAGGCAGTCAGCGCCGTGCCACACCCAGTTCTCGCCCTCGGCCTTGTTCAATGCGTCCAGGTCCAGCACGGTCTCCCACTTCGGCGCGGCCTTGCGGTACTCCTCCAGCGTGGTGCGGCGCCACAGGCCACGCTCGTGCTGCTGGTCCTTCCAGAAGTTGTAGTAGTAATCGCCAATCTTGGTGACGCCCGGGATCTTCGCGTCCGAGTCGAGCACTTCACGGATGCTCGCCTCCATCGCCTTGAACTGCGGGGTCTGGGCCAGACGGCCTTCGGACCTGGCGTTCTGCTCCCTGACCCACGCCAGCGGTTTGTCACCGGTGACCTCCTCCAGCCAGGCGTAGCGGTCGGCAGGCGAGTTTTCAGCGGCCATCGCGGTCCCCGCGGAGGCGGCCGTCAGCATGCCGGCCAGAAGGCAGGCAGAAGTGAGTTTTGACATTGCGGTTCCTGGCAGTCATAAGCGCCCAGAAACTAGCACTGGCCCGCCGCTCCAGCCTGTGTCGAAGGTCAGGTGAGCCGCCAGTGGGCCGCGCGGATCAATGGGTAGGTCAGCCGCCGGATCAGCGGGGCAGAGCTCCGCTCTACACGCAGCGGAATACCTTCACCCGCAGCCCATTGACGGACCTGCGCACACCGCCGACCATGCTCGGGCAAGCCCTGAACGGAGCCCGCTGCAGATGTTCCTGATCCGCCCGATGTGCGCTGTGCTGCTGTCCGCCCTGCTGGCCGGACCTGCTGTCGCAGCCGTTGATCCGCCCGCAGCGGTGTCCGCTGCGGCCAACCGTGGCGATCCCTCCGCGCCGGTCGACCTGCAACGCTTCATGGGCACCTGGTATGTCATCGGCCGTGTGCCGAACATGATCGAGCGCGGCCATGTGGCCAGCGTCAATGAGTACACTCTGCGCGATTCGCAGAAGGTCAGCATCGTCTACCGCTACCGGGAAGGCTTCGGCGAGCCGGTCGAGGAGCTGAAAGCGCGTGCCAGCGTCGATGAGGACAGCGGCAACCATAGGTGGCGCACGTGGTTCTACCGGGTTATCCCGACCAACTCCCGGGTGCTGGAAGTGGCGCCCGACTACTCCTGGGCACTGATCGGTTATCCCGGCCGCGAAATGGCCTGGATCTTCGCACGCAAGCCGGACATGGACCGCGAGCTGTACCGCGAACTGGCCGCGCGTCTGCGTGACGAATACGGGGTGAACACCGACAAGCTGAAGCGGGTACCACAACATCCCGAACAGGTCGATCGCCTAGGCTTCGAGGTTCCGAACGTTCGCTGAAGAACGCGCCTGATGCGACATTCAAAGGCAGTACGGGCACAAAACGCCAGTTTCAGTTGATCTGACAGCAACTGCCAACCCGGCCCCGGAACGACATCCACACGCTGCAGCAGGATGACAGCGTCGGCACTGCCGACGACGTCTTCCCGTCTGGAGCGCTCGAATGAAACTTCCTGCCTGCCTGTTCGTTCCGTTCGCCCTGCTGACTGCCAACGCTGCCCTGGCCGCCGCAGGAGAAGCCGACCATGGCCGCCTGCCCCTGGACCAGTTGTCCCTGCTGCTCGGTGATGCCCCACCGGCGTCGATGCAGTCGCGCAACCCGCGGGTACGCGGCGTGCCGGAACTGCGCTGGTACACCGACACGGCACTCGGCCGGCCCGCGCAGCGTGCCGCAGCCGCAGCTGCCTTCAGCGCCGGCCATCCGGTGGCGGTGCTGCGCGGCACGGTCAACGCATTGGGCGACACGCGTCTGCGTACGCTGTTCAGTGTGGCCTCGAGCGCCTCGATGGCGATCTACCAGCGGCGTGCCGCCGACGGCGCCACCCATGTGCTCAGCGTGGATCTGGCCGACAACGACCCGCGCGTGCAGCGACGGCTGGCACGCCAGCTGCGTCGTCTCATGCTGCCCCGCATGCCCGCAGGCCGCATGGCGCAGGCCAACCCCGATGCCGCCAGCATCAGCGTGCCAACCATTGCCTTCGTCGAGACCCGGCTGGCGAACTCGGGCAACGGTAGTCTGGTCGCGCTGACCGGCACGCTGACCCGCAGTACCGGGCCCTCGTTCAACGTGCTCGCGATGACGCTGAAAACACGCCATGTGATGCGCCCGCACGACAACGGCATGCGCCAGCCGTTCCTGGTGGTGCCGGGCAACTACACGCTCTCGCACGAGGTGGGGCTGCCGACCGGCAATGCCCCCCCGCGGTTGCGTGCCTGGGAACCGCGCGCCGACCCGCGTACCGAGATCGAGGTCGCCCAGACCACGACCAGCCGCACGTCCTATGGCAGTGGCTTCAGTCTCGATGCCACCAAGGGGCTGCAGAACCAGGTACGCAATTTCGCCGCGAAGAAAGCGCTGAGCTTCGACTTCACCCGCGAACACAGCATCAACAACTCGCTGGCCTTCAAGCTCAAGGACTACTCGCTGCGTGACGGCGCCAGCGCGCAACCCGGCAACGCGGTCCGCAGCCAATGGGAGATGCCACTGGCGGACTTCATCGTCAACGACCGCAACTACTTCGGTAATCCGGCCACCCCGCAGCGGATGACGCCGACGATGCGCCAGAACTCGCCAGAAGTGATGTCGGAATGGCTGATTCCCGGGCAGTACGATGGCGCCGTGGCAGTCACGGTCCAGGGCGGGGTCCGCAACCGCGAAATCCTCGGCGGGATCGGATCGGTCGAGATCGCCGATACCCAGCCGCAGGCCGCGATCACGCTCAGCGTGGATGCGAGTTCATTGTTTCTGACGCCCGAGCCCACCGTGTTCATCCAGTCCAAGGCCGGCAACGGCGGCTGCCTGCGCGATGTCGACGGCCAGGTGCGTCTGGCCGGCTGCCCCGATGTCAGCCGTGAGGGCTGGCAGCGCGAGACGGGGTCACAATGGCAGCTGGACATGCAGGGGCGCTACATCAACCGTGGCTCACGCCGCTGCCTGCAGCTGCTGACCAGCGGCGCGCACGCGTACGGGCAGCTGATCACCCGGCCCTGCACCACCGACCGCGACCAGCGCTGGGAGTGGTTTGCCGACCGCATCCACAGCCTGCACGGCGATGGCAAGCGGCAGTGGCGCCTGTTCGTGGGCGCTGCCGGTGTACTCAACGGCCGCACCAACGAAGATCCAGCCAGGCAGGTGCTGCCGGTCAACGGCTTCCATCCGCTGCTCAACCCGTGGTCGAGCTATCCGGCCAGGCCGGCCAGCAATGATTTCATTCCCAAGCTCGAGAACCTGGGACAGAACCAGCCCATTCCACCGGAGTACCGGCAACTGGCCGAAGTGGACTTCGCCGAGCGCTGGGAGCTCATCGTGCTGCGCCAATCGTTGATGCGCTGAGCCGGCCAACTAGGTCGGCGGCCGGCGCGCTCAGCGACGGGTGTAGCGGACGACCAGACGGTCGCCGACCATCTGCAGCACCTGCACCAGCACCAGCAGCAGCACCACCGTGACCAGGGCCACATCGGTGTGCGAGCGCTGGTAACCATCGCGGAAGGCAAGGTCACCCAGACCGCCGGAACCGATGGCACCACCCATGGCGGTGAAGCCGATGAGGGCCACGGTGGTCACCGTGGCCCCGGCGATCAGGCCAGGACGCGCTTCGGGCAGCAGCACCCGGGTCACCAGCTGCCAGGTGGTGGCGCCCATCGCCTGGGTTGCCTCGATGACGCCGCGGTCGACCTCGCGCAGCGCGGTTTCCACCAGGCGCGCATAGAACGGGGCCGCGCCGATCACCAGCGGCACGATCGCGCCGCGCACCCCGAGCGACGTGCCCATCAACGCCAGGGTGACCGGAATCAGCACGATCATCAGGATGATGAAGGGCACCGAGCGCAGCAGGTTGACCACCAGCGCCAGCCCGCCGTAGGCGAAGGGGCGACGCTTCATCTGCGGCGCGCCGAACAGGTACAGCAGCACGCCCAGCGGCAGGCCGATGGCCAGCGTCAGCGGCAGCGACCCGGCCAGCATCAGCAGGGTATCGACGGTGGCCTGGCCGATATCGGCCCACTTGGCCGCATCGAGATGGCGGAAGAAACCGCCGGCGGTGGCAAAGATCATCGACGCAGCTCCTGCACATGAACACCGGCGGCGGCGAAGGCAGCCTGCGCGGCGGATTGGTCGCCGCCGACCAGCGAGACGATCAGCTGGCCATACGGCGTGTCTTTGATGCGGTCGATCCGTCCGGACAGGATGTTGTAGTCCACGCCGGTCTGGCGCGCGACGCTGCCCAGCAGCGGCTGGTAGGTGTCGCCGCCGAGGAAGGTCAGCCGCACGATGGTGCCGGTCACTGCATCGAAATCACGGTGCAGGGTGCCCTCGTCCACGTGTTCGGACTCGCTGACAAACCGCCGCGTGGTGACGTGCTGCGGGTGCAGGAACACCTCGGTGACCGGGCCGGTCTCCACCAGCTGGCCGGCGTCGAGTACCGCAACGCGGTCACAGACGCGGCGGATCACGTCCATCTCATGGGTGATCAGCACGATGGTCAGCCCCAGCTCGCGGTTGATCTTCGCCAGCAGGGCCAGCACCGAGGCGGTGGTCTGCGGATCCAGCGCACTGGTGGCCTCGTCGCACAGCAGGATCTGCGGACGCGTGGCCAGTGCGCGGGCAATGCCCACGCGCTGCTTCTGCCCGCCGGAAAGCTGTGCCGGATACTTGTCGGCGTGCGCCTGCAGGCCCACGGTCTGCAGCAGTTCGGCGACCCGCGCGTCGATCTCCGCGCGCGGCGTACCGGCCAGTTCCAGCGGGAAGGCGACATTGGCCGCCACCGTACGCGAGGACAGCAGGTTGAAGTGCTGGAAGATCATGCCGATACGCCGGCGCAGCGCGCGCAGACCCTCGGCGTCCAATGCGGTGGCGTCCTGGCCGTCGATCAGCAGGCGACCGCCGCTGGGTTCTTCCAGACGGTTGATCATGCGGATCAGGGTGGACTTGCCGGCCCCGGAATGGCCGATGATGCCGAAGACCTCACCGGCCTCGATCGACAGATCCAGTGGCTGCAGGGCACTCACGGTGCGGCCGGCCACGGCATAGGACTTGTGCAGGCGCTGGAACTCGATCACGGGCTCGGCTCACCGAAAGGGGCGACAGGGGGGCGTGCAGCCTACCAGCGCGGGCGGTAGCGCGCGCGTGTTGTGTCAGCGGATGATATTCCTTTTGCTTCTAAGTGGCCGTCATCAGGCTGCGCGGTGATTACCGCGCCGCTGGCGCGAGCCGGCCATGGGGTCGGCTCAACCCTCGCCCGCGGTTCTGCGCTCTGCCGCCAACGCAGCAGTCAGGGATGGTCCAGCGGCTTGGGGGGCTGCTGGCGGTTGACCCGTTCGCGGTGCAGCAGGTACAGCCCGGAGGCCACAATGATCGCGGCGCCCGCCCAGGTGTAGCCGTCGGGTAACTGCCCCCAGAACGCCAGATCCCAGCCGATGACCCAGACCAGCCCGGTGTACTCCAACGGTGCGATCAGCGAGGCCTCGCCGAGCTGGAACGCCCGGGTCAGCGCGATCTGGCCCAGCGCGCCGGCCAACCCCATGCCGGCGATCAACGGTGCGTGTGCCCAGGCCAGGGGCACCCATTCCGGCCACGCCAGCGCACCGGCACCGATTGCCATGATGACCAGGAACCAGACCACCATCGACTGCGACGTATCGGTACGGGTCAGCAGGCTGACGGTGATCGCCGCGATGGCATAGGCGGTGGCTGCGGCGAGCACCATCAACCCGGGGATCGAGATGAACCCGTCCACGCCCGGTCGAAGCACCACGATGACCCCAATCAGCCCGATGCCGATGGCCACCCAGCGCCGGGGACCGACCCGCTCGCCCAACAAGGGCACCGACAGCGCAGCGATCAGCAGAGGCGCAACGAAGTAAATGCTGTAGGCGGTTGAAAGCGGCAGATCGCGCAGCGCAAACACGAAACATCCGATCATGGCCATGCCCAGCACGCCACGCAGCAGGTGCAGGCTCCACCGACGCGGAATCAACGAGCGCGGCCCGGCGCTGGCCAGCACCCAGACCAGCACGAACGGCAGCGAGGCCGCGCCGCGCAGGAAGGTGACCTGCAGGGAGGGATAGCTGCCGGACAGCTGCTTCATGCCAGCGTCCATCAGCGAGAAGCACGCCACGGCGGCGAGCATCCAGGCCGCGGCGCGCGAAGGAGAGCGTTGAGCGTTCATGGCCCATTGTAAGGCGGCGCCCGGCGCTTGCTGCCGGGATTACGCTTGAGTAGCGGAGACGCGTCGTCGCACTCCGACGAAAGGGTTTGACAGCCCTGTCCAGAGCGTACCTTCTCCCATGCCAGCTGCGGCATGGGACGGCCAGCCATGTCCCATGGCGGGCGGTGCGCGGAGGCCGCAAGGCCTGCCGTTCTCTGGATCGGTCTGTCAACCGCGTACCGTCCGCCGCCTTTGTTTGACAGCGAAGCGGCGGTGTCTGCAATCCAGAGGACGCCCACATGACTAGCCCGACCGCCCTACGCAATTGCCTTCTCCCACGGACACCATCTTCCGTGAGCAGCGCCTTCGATCAGCTTGATCTTTTCGGCGCTGCGCTGCACGCACTCGCCGACCTGCTCGGTCCTGGCGCTGATCTTGCGCACGTGGATCGCGATGCACTGGCAATGCTGTTGAGCATCTTGAACGAGAACAGGGATCAGGCCACGGCGGCCAACGGCGGCGCCCTGTCCGCTGTCATCGACCTGATCGGCAGCAGGCACAGCCTCGAGGGCGTGACGCGCGCGCACCTCCAGGAAGCTGTGGCCGTGCTTGCCCGCCTGCAGGCCTCGAGCATCGCAAGGGTGACGTCGAGCAGGTCGACCCACCTGTAGCAGTACCACCACGGCGTTAGAATGGGCGCTACTGACTTATGCGGAGTAGCCCCATGCCCTCGTTTGACGTCGTCTCTGAAGTGGACACCCACGAGCTGACCAATGCCATCGACCAGGCCAACCGGGAACTGAGCACGCGTTTCGACTTCAAGGGCGTGGATGCGAAGTTCGAGCGCGATGGCGAGGTCATCAGCCAGACCGCACCGACCGAGTTCCAGCTCAAGCAGATGAACGACATCCTGCGCGCGCGCCTGGCCGCACGCGGGATCGATGTGCTGAGTCTGGAGTTTGGCGACGTGGAAACCAACCTGGCGCAGGCCCGGCAGAAGATCACGGTCAAGCAGGGCATCGAACAGAAGATCGCCAAGAAGATTGCCGCCACGCTGAAGGACGCCAAGCTCAAGGTGGACAGCCAGATCAACGGTGACAAGCTGCGTGTGCAGGGCAAGAAGCGTGACGATCTGCAGGACGCCATCGCAGTGCTGAAGGCCGCCAAATTCGATCTGCCGCTGCAGTTCAACAACTTCCGCGACTAAGCCCACAGCGCTGCCTTCCGCAGTAGCCGACCCAACGGTCGGCTGCTCTCCAGGCAGATCGCGCCCAACCCCGCCGCGCTGCGCGCGGTGAACAGCGCCGCGGCGGCAGCACGGCTGCAATATGTTGGAAACATCTACGTCAAACAGCCTGCCCGGCATCCCGTAGCTGGACAGTGAACGCAGCCGGCGGCCTCCGACCTACACTATGCAGCCGCCAGCCGATGTGCCCGCCATGACCGATTCCCCTCTGACCGCCGACGGTACCCCCCCCGAAGACCCGATCGCCGCAACCCGCCTGTGGCTGGAGCGGATCGTCATCGGCCTCAACCTGTGCCCGTTCGCCAAGGCGGTATACGTGAAGGACCAGGTGCGCATCGTGCTCAGTGACGCCACCACCCCCGAGGCGCTGGTGGAAGAACTGGCCGAGGAACTGGTGCGGCTGCGCGACACGCCAGCCGAGCAGATCGACACCACGCTGATCGTGCACCCGCAGGTGCTGACCGACTTCCTCGACTACAACGATTTCCTCGACAACGCCGATGCAGCCATCGAGGCGCTGGACCTGCAGGGCATCCTGCAGGTGGCCAGCTTCCATCCGCAGTACCAGTTCGATGGCGTGGCGCCTGACGACGCCAGCAACTACACCAACCGCGCGCCCTATCCGATCCTGCACCTGCTGCGCGAAGACAGTGTGGCGATGGCGGTGGCCGCCTATCCGGACCCGGACGTGATCGTCGAGCGCAACATCGCCACGCTGGACCGCATCGGCGTGGACGGCTGGTGGCGGCGGCTGCGCGGCGAGGATCTGTCATGACTGCGGCTCCACCGATCACGGCCTGGCCTGTGGCCCCGCTGGCGGGCCGTGTGGTGCTGGTCACCGGCGGCGCCAACGGCATCGGCCGTGGCATTGCCCAGGCCGTGCTCGGCGCGGGCGGCAAGGTACTGATCGGTGATCTCGACCAGGAGGCCGGCCAAGCTTGCCTGCAGGAATGGCAGCGCGGCGACGATGCCGCATTCGCGCGCCTGGACATCAGCGACGAGCAAAGCGTGCAGGCCTTCATCGACGCTGCCATGCAGCGGTTTGGCCGGATCGATGGGCTGGTCAACAATGCTGGCATTGCCAGCGCGCACGGAACCGCGCTGGAGGCGATGGCACTGGAGGAGTGGCAGGGGCGGTTGTCCTCGCTGCACGGCGCGTTCCTGTGCAGCAAGCATGCGCTGCCGGCACTAGCCGCTGGTGGGCACGGATCGATCATCAACATTGCCTCGACACGGGCGCACCAGTCCGAACCACATAGCGAAGCCTACGCCGCAGCGAAGGGCGGGCTGGTGGCCTTCACCCATGCACTGGCCGTGAGCGCCGGCCCTGCCGTGCGGGTCAACTGCATCAGCCCCGGCTGGATCAGCACCGACGCCTGGCAGGCGCCGTCGCGCCGCCGAACACCCTCGTTTTCGCAGGAAGACCACAGCCAGCATCCTGCCGGCCGCGTCGGCGAACCGCAGGACATCGGTGCCCTGGCGGTATACCTGCTGTCCGCACTGTCCAGCTTCACCACCGGACAGGAGTTCATCGTCGACGGCGGCATGACCCGGAAAATGATCTACGCCGGGTAACCCCGTGCCGCAACGGGGTGACGACCCACGGTCGTCACCCGCCCCCGATCTCACCGGATCGCAGTTGCTGCCGGGCGCCACCGGACGTCGGGCTGCCTCAGCCAGCCATGCCCGAGTGCCGCAGCAAGGCGTCGATGCTCGGTGCACGACCACGGAACGCCTGGAAGTTGTCGGCCGCACTGCGGCTGCCGCCGCGGCCCAGAATCTCGTCGCGGAAGCGCGCGCCGGTCTGCGCCAGCGCGCCCGGTGCTTCCTCGAAGGCCGCATAGGCATCGGCGCTCAGTACTTCGGCCCATTTGTAGCTGTAGTAGCCGGCCGCATAGCCGCCGGCGAAGATGTGGCTGAACTGGTGCGGGAAGCGGTTCCAGTGCGGCGGATGGTTCACAGCCACCTCGTCGCGCACACGCTGCAGCAGCGCCAACACGCTGTCCTGACCGGCCTGGTGCTGGCTGTGCAGCAGCATGTCGAACAGGCCGAATTCCAGCTGCCGCACGGTGGCCATCCCACTATGGAAGTTGCGCGCCGCCAGCATGCGCTCGTACAGCGCGCGTGGCAGTGGCTCACCGGTGTCCACGTGCGCGGTCATCGCCTGCAGGTGTTCCCACTCCCAGCAGAAGTTTTCCATGAACTGGCTGGGCAGCTCCACCGCGTCCCACTCCACACCATTGATGCCGGCCACCGCCAGCTCGCCGATGCGGGTCAGCAGCTGGTGCAGCCCATGTCCCATTTCATGGAACAGGGTGGTCACCTCGTTGTGGCTGAACGTAGCCGGCCTGCCATCGCTACCCGCGCCGAAATTGCACACCAGGTAAACCAGCGGGGTCTGCACGCGGCCGTCAGCGAGGACGCGGCGGTTGCGGCAATCGTCCATCCAGGCGCCACCGCGCTTGCCTTCGCGCGCGTACAGATCAAGGTAGAACTGGCCGACCAGGGCGCCCTGGGCATCGACCAGCCGGTAGAAGCGCACATCCGGATGCCACACCGGCGCGACGTCAGGCTGCACCTGCAGTCCGTACAGCTGCTCGATCACCGAGAACAACCCGGCCAGGACCTTCGGCTCGGTAAAGTACGCCTTTACCTCCTGCTCACCGTAGCTGTAGCGGGCCTGCTTGAGTTTGTCGGCCGCGTAGGCCAGGTCCCAGGCCTGCAGATCATCGATGCCCAGGTGCTCGCGCGCGAACTGCTCCAGCTCGCTGCGATCGCGCACCGCGAACGGTCTGGCGCGTGCAGCGAGGTCGCGCAGGAAACCCAGCACCTCGGCCGGATCCCGGGCCATCTTGGTGGCCACCGAATAGTCGGCATAGCTGGCAAAACCGAGCAGCGCAGCCAGCTCCGCGCGCAGGGCGAGAATGCGGTCGATGCTGGGCCCGTTGTCCAGGGCCGGGTCGCCGAACTCCGAGGCGCGCTGCGCGCTGGCCTGATAGAGCGTCTCGCGCAGCGCGCGGTCTTCGGCCCAGGTCTGCACGGGCAGGTAGCAGGGCATCTGCAGGGTCAGCTTCCATCCCGGCCTGCCCTCCTTTTCCGCAGCCATGCGCGCGGCATGCACAACGTCCTCCGGCAGCCCGGCCAGCCGCGCCGGATCGTCGATCAGCAGCGACCAGGCGTCGGTGGCATCGAGCACATTCTGCGAGAACTTCGCCGACAGGGCCGACAGCTCCTCCTTGATCGCACCGAAGCGCGCCTGCTGCTCCGGAGCAAGTTCGGCACCGCCAAGGCGGAAATCACGCAGCGCGTTATCCAGTACCTTGCGCTGCGCTGCATCCAGGGCATCGCCCTGCTCAGCCGAGGCCAGCCGGCGGTACTGCTCGAACAGCGCCAGGTTCTGCCCCAGCGCAGTACCGAAGCGGGTGATGCGCGGCAGATTCTCGTTGTAGGCCTCGCGCAGCGCCGGGCTGTTGACCACGGACTGCAGGTGACTCACCTGGCCCCACGCGCGCCACAGCCGCTCGGTTGCATCATCCAGCGGCACCACGAAGCTGGACCAGGTGACCGGGCTGACCTGCTCGGCAGCGGCCACGGCGGCCTCGGCATCGGCCAGCAGCACATCCAACGCCGGACCGACGTGCTCGGGGCGGATTTCGTCGAAGCGTGGCAGGCCGGAGAAGTCCAGCAGGGGGTTGGCAACGGTCATGGGGGCTCCACAGATCAACGGTATCGGCAAGGATATGGCGTTGCCGCGCTCCACATGCAAGAGCAGGCCAGCCCACGCTCAGACCGCACCGAACCCGGTAGGTGACGACCGTTGGTCGTCACGCCCTCGCTGCCGCTCCTCAGCTGGCGGCAAAGCACGGCTGTGCCGCAAAGCGTGACGACCAACGGTCGTCACCTACCCGCAGCGCGACCACCCGTTGCTGCTCTCATCATTCGTTGGCAGAGCAGGGCTGCACCGCCCGGCTGCACCTCAATCGCCTCGTGGCAGCCACTGTCGCAGGAACGCCGTTACGCTGGGTGCCGCGAGCCGGGTGAACACCGTCGGTTCGATCGAACTGCACGGTAACGGGCCGCGGCTGGTGACCCCCACCTGCAACCAACGCCCATCCTGTCGGCGTCGCAGCAACGGCCCCCCCGAGTCACCGGAACAGGTGGTCGGGGTACCGGCGCCAGCGCAGAGGTCGCGCTGCGCGTCCACCGTGCCATCGTAGGCCTCGTTGCACCTGCCGAAGGGTACGTATCCCAGTACGGCATGCTGCAACCGCGACGGGCGCGGTACGGGTTCGCCTTCGTACCGGTCCTTGTACAGGCCCCATCCGGCGGACAACAACGGCACGTTGGCATCAGCGGGCAGGTCCGGTTCGCCCTCGGCGGCCACGCCGACCGGCGGGATGCCCTGCACGGGCCGAGCGAGCTCCAGCAGAGCGACATCGCTCGGCACTGCGGGAAATTCGGGATGTACGTGGATGGCGACCACCTCATGATCCACCGCGGCAGGGTCGTCCAGCTCCACTACGCCCGTGCGCACCACCACCTGTGCAGGCGTGAGTCCCATGCAGTGGGCGGCGGTAAGCACCCACGTCGGGGCGACCAGGGTTCCGCCGCACCAGTGGTTTTCGCGGCCGCTGCCGCCCAGGTCCCGTACCTGCAGGCTCACCATGAACGGATAGGTGCCTGCAGGCGCATCGGTACCGCCTATGATCCGTGGCAGTGCGGCGGCAGCCGGACCACTACCTGCCAGCACGAGGGCTCCAAAAAGCAACACCATCGGGCTGTTTCGCAGCAAGGGCATGTTCCTTCTCCGCAGTGCCGCGGCGCGGCAGGCGCTCAAGTACACCCTCAGCCCCGCCGTGCTGCGCGCGGACACGTCACGATTTGAGCGTGCTGCGGCTGCCCCTACCCAACGACGCGTCGAACTCCCAATGTCCTTCACCCGCAGGCACGGCTTTCCCGCTCAGCCGTTGACCGGCTCGAGGCTGCAGACCGGCAACACTGGCGGGCACTGGCCCTGCACCATCTGCGCCAGCTGCTCATCGGCGGCCTGAATATCGATGCCCTGGCGCTGGTACCACTGCGGGTCGTAATAGCTGTGCGCGTAGCGCTCGCCGCTGTCGCACAGAATGGTGACGATGCTGCCGCCACGGCCGGCCTCCCGCATCCACTGCGCCGCCTGCAGCACGCCGATGAAATTGGTGCCGGTGGAACCGCCCACACGCCGGCCCAGCTGGCGGGTGACGTGGCGCATCGCCGCCAGGCTCAGGGCATCGGGCACTTTTACCATGGCATCGACACTGGTCGGGATGAAGCTCGGCTCCACCCGCGGTCGGCCAATCCCCTCCACCCGCGAGCCGCCCTCACAGGTCAGCGCGCGCCACGGCTTGCCGGCTGCGGCAGCCACGTAGCCGTCGTAGAACACCGAAACCTGCGGGTCTGCACAGAGAATGCGGGTGTCATGCCGCCGGTAGCTGACGTAGCGCCCCAGCGTCGCGGCGGTGCCGCCGGTGCCGGGGCTGCAGACGATCCACTCCGGCACCGGGTGCGGTTCGTCGGCCATCTGCTTGAAGATCGATTCGGCGATGTTGTTGTTGGCGCGCCAGTCGGTCGCCCGCTCGGCATAGGTGAACTGGTCCATGAAATGCCCACCGGTCTGCTGCGCCAGCTGTTCCGACTCGGCGTTGAGCTGGCAGGCACTCTGCACCAGATGGCAGCGGCCGCCGTGGAACTCGATGGCGGCGATCTTCTCCGGCGAGGTGGTGGCGGGCATGACGGCGATGAACGGCAGCCCCAGCAGGCGGGCGAAGTAGGCCTCGGACACGGCGGTGGAGCCACTGGAGGCTTCGATGACCGGACGCCCCTCGCGCAACCAGCCATTGGCCAGTGCGTAGAGGAACAACGAGCGCGCCAGCCGATGCTTCAGGCTGCCGGTGGGGTGGCTGGACTCGTCCTTGAGATACAGGTCGATACCCGGAAAACCGGGCAGATCCATGGGAATCAGATGCGTATCGGCGGAGCGGTTGAAATCCGCGTCGATCTTGCGGATGGCGGCTGCCACCCATTCACGCTGCGACATGGCGGGCCATCGGGGTCAGGACGGAACGGTTCATTGGCAGCATTCTACGACGGCATGGCCCTCACCACCGGCGCGGTAGAATGTAGCGCTTCTCCTACTTCCCGCAGAGAGACGCCCCATGAGCCTTGACGACCTGCGCGCCGTTCCCGGCGTTGCCACCCCGCCCGCCGCAACCCGCGGCTTTGTGTTCAACCACACCATGCTGCGGGTCAAGGATGTGACCGCCTCGCTGGACTTCTATACCCGCGTGCTCGGCTATCAGCTGCTCGACAAGCGCGACTTCCCGGACGCCGGGTTCAGCCTGTACTTTCTGGCCCACGTGCCGTCCGGCACCCGCATTCCGGAAGAGGACGGCGAGCGCCGTCTGTGGCTGGCCGGGCTGGCCGGTGTGCTTGAGCTGACCCATAACCACGGCACCGAGCAGCAGGAGGGCGCGGTGTACCACGACGGCAACAGCGAGCCGCGCGGCTTCGGCCACATCTGTGTCTCGGTGCCGGACATCCAGGCCGCCTGCAAGCGCTTTGACGAGCTGCAGGTGCCTTACCAGAAGCGTCTGGAGGAAGGCCGCATGAAGCACCTGGCCTTCATCAAGGACCCGGACGGCTACTGGGTGGAAATCATCGCCAACGCCTGATCGGTTGTGCTGTCGGCGCTGGCGGCCGTGCTTGGCGGTCAGCCGGCGCCGGCCGGGTCCGGCGCGGCCAGCATCGTGTCGACCTCGAAGCTGCCCTGCCGCAGCAGCCGCTCCATCGCCGCAGCGTCCACCGGTGGGCTGAACAGATAGCCCTGCACCTGGTCACAGCCGTGCTGGGCCAGGAAGCGGCACTGCGAGGCGCGCTCCACGCCCTCGGCCACCACGGTGAAGCCGAGCGCGCCGGCCAGCGCGATGGCCGCGGTGACGATACCTGCCTCGCGCGGCTCCTCAAGTCGGGTGTCGATGAAGGAGCGGTCCAGCTTCAGGGTATCCACGCACAGATGCTTGAGGTACCCGAGACTGGAATAGCCGGTCCCGAAGTCGTCGATGGCCACCGCCACGCCCAGCGCACGCAGCCCGGTGATCACCTGCACCACATGCTGCATGTCCTGGGCGAGCACGCTCTCGGTCAATTCCAGCTCCAGCAGATGCGCAGGCAGGCCGGTACTGTCCAGCACCTGCTGCACCCAGGCCACCGCGTCCTGGTGCTGCAGCTGCCGCACCGACAGGTTCACCGCTACCTTGGCGCCGGCCAGCCCGGCCTGTGACCATGCCAGGGCCTGGGTACAGGCGCGGCGCAGCACCCAGTCGCCGATCGCCACGATGAGCCCAGAGGCTTCGGCGACCGGAATGAAACGGGCTGGCGAGACCTGCCCCAGTTCGGGGTGCTGCCAGCGCAGCAGCGCCTCGCTGCCGACGATGCGTCCATCGCGCAGGTCCACCTTGGGTTGGTAATGCAGGTGCAGCTGCCCCCGCGCGATGGCGGTGCGCAGCCCCGCTTCCAGCTGCACGCGCTCACGCGCCTGCGCCCGCATGTCCTGGTCGAACACCTGCACCTGGTTGCCGCCCAGTGCCTTGGCGCGATACATCGCGATGTCCGCCGTGCCGATCAGTTCTTCGATGCCCTGCCCGTCCTGGGGATAGACGCTGACGCCGATGCTGGCTTCCACGTGCACCCGACGACCCTCGCAATGCAGTGGTGCCGCCAGTGCTGCCAGTACCGCCCTGGCCTTGCTGGCGGCCTGGGCTGCAGTATCCAGCCGGGGCAGCAGCAGCATGAACTCATCACCGCCTTGCCGCGCGACCACGCCGTCCTCGCCGAGACTGTCACCGAGCCGCTGGGCCACAGCTTTGAGCAGCGCATCGCCGTAGGGGTAACCGCCCCCATCGTTGACCAGCTTGAAACGGTCCAGGTCCAGCAGCAGCAGTGCAGCAACGCCCCCCTCGGCCTGCACCTGCGCGATCACTCCCTGCATCCGCTCCACCAGCAGGTTGCGGTTGGGCAGGCCAGTCAGCGCATCATGCGTGGCCAGATACAGCACGCGCTGCTGTGCCTGCTTCAGTTCGGAGACATCGGTGCCGAGGCCTACAAATCCCGGGCGCCCGCCAAGTCGCAGCTGCACGCCGGTGAACAGATAGGGCACGCGGCGCCCATTCTTCATCAGGTAGTCGGTTTCCAGCGAGAAGCTGCCGGCGTCGAACACCTGCTCGATGCCCTCGCGCAGCTTCGGGTACTGGTCCGGCGGCACGAAAGTGAACGCATCCATGCCCTCCAGCTCCTGCGCCGTATAGCCGGTAACCCGCTCCAGGCTGTGGTTCCAGCGCCGCAGGCGCAGCGCCTGGTCGTAATGCTGGAACACGCCGGGCAGCGCTTCGAGCATGGCGTCGGCGTAGTCGCGCTCCTGGCGCAGGCGGCGCTCGGCGCGTCGGCGCGCCATCACCAGCACCGTTCCCGCCCCCAGCAGCACGGCGATCAGCAGCCATTGCAGGGCCTGCTGACGCAGCGAGGCCAGCCACGCGGTCGCCGGCCGCAGTGCCATCAGCTGCCAGTGCAGACCCGGGCCGGGGTTCAGCGCCTGGCTGGCGAGCAGGCTGCTGCCCTCGGCCAATGCAACCCGGCCCTGCGCAGCGCCATCGAGCACGGCAGCCAACGCCGGATCCAGTGTTACCGGCTCCCGGCTGACCTGTGGCCCGGCCAGCACCCGCTGTTGCGGCAGGGTCTCCACCACCCGCAGGTTGGCACCGTAGTCATTGGCCAGCGCATCGACAAAGCGGTTGAGCGACGGCAGATGCATATCGGTGTCGACCACGCCGAGCAGACGCCCATCGATGTCACGCACCGCGGTGACGTAGCTCAGACCCCACAACGGCGCGGCGCTGCCGTCGCGCGGAATCCAGCGGTACGCCGGCATCCAGGTGCCGGCCAGCCCCGGCATCAGCGCGGCCTGGTAGAACGGCCGCGTACGCGGGTCGTAGCCCTCGCCGGGTAGATCAGCCAGCTTCTGCCAGCCATCGGCCAGATACGCCCAGCCCTGCACACGCGCCTGCGCTGCGGTGGGGGCGGGATAAAGCCACAGCGAAATCTCATCGCTCTCGCTGCGCTCCAGGTAGCCATACTCACCGGTGTCCGCCACGGCGACACCGAGATAGCTGAGTTCGGGACGCTGCTGGAAGGCAGGCACCAGGCTCTGCAGCAGCGGCTGCAGGCTCTGCGCCGAGAGGTGGTGCACCAGTGCGGCCTGGCGGGCGGAATGGGCGGTCATTTCAGCGGCCTGCACCAGCGCGCTCACCCGCTCCCGGGTGCGGGCCAGGCTCTCCTGCAGTTGCTGCTGCTCGCCTTGCCGGGCATCGTCGAGGTTGGACCAGGCGAGCGCGGCCAGTGCCAGTACGGCCAGCGCCACGATGGCAAAGGAGGCGGCCTGCAGCCAGCTCGACCGGCGGCGGTGTTCACCCGCGCTGCCGGCAGCGTGCGATGTGGCGTCAACCATCCCCTGCCCCCACCCGCCTGGTGGCATGCAGGGTCACGCTGCCCCCGCAGCCTGCGCAAAGCTCGCCTTCCATGTTGGTCCCCTGTTCCCGACACAGGGTGGCCCCTGATGGGGACATGGCCTGCGCTGGAGAGCCCGATTGTGCACCGGGCGGGGCAGCGAGCGGAAGCAGGGGTGGACACAGCGTGACGACCAAGGGCCGTCACCCGCCAAGGGCCCGCACGTAGAGCGGGGCTCTGCCCCGCTACCAGCGGCGGAGCCCCGCCTTGCCGTCAATGCGCGGCGCGGTAGATGTCCTGCAGCACGGCCTTTTCCATCTCCAGTTCGCTCAGCAGGTTCTTGACGATGTCACCCAGGCTCAGAATACCGACCAGGCGCGTGCCTTCCGTCACCATCAGGTGGCGGCGACGCGAATAGGTCATCAGCGACATCGCCTGCTTGAGCGTGGCTTCCGGACCGATGCCTTCCAGCCCGGTGGCCGGCACGGTGGAGATCACGCGGCGGCCCGCCTGCGGACCGTCCTCAGCCAGAGCGTTGACGATGTCCTTCTCGGAGATGATGCCGATCGGGGCGCCATCACGCGTCACCACCAGAGCGGCGATGCGGTTGGCGCTCATCTTGTGCGCGGCCGAGCTGATGGTGTCTTCCGCATCGATGGTGATGACGGCTTCTTTCTTCGACTGCAGGAGCTGGCTGACGTTCATGCTTGTTTCCCATTGCAGGTAACGGATCGAATGCGCTTGCCGTGCGGTCCCTCCCGGGATCAACGCTGCAGGCACGTGGGGCGCGCAGGGCAGTCCTTGCTCGGGTGGGGCGGCTCGCACAGGTAGTCGCTGGTTACCGGACAACGGATTACTGGATCTGCTGCACTGTCGAGAATCCCACTTTGCATGAAACACGCGCTGAACAAGGCGCACGTACGCCTCTCAAGTTCCGCAGCCGGCGGTCGAACGACCACCCCGATGGCGGCGCACGCGACGTTATCGCGTCGACCCTGCCGCGCTGCGCGCGGGCGCCGCCCGTGGGGTCGGCACTACCTCGGCATCGACAACCTGCGCTGGGGGCGCGGCCAGGCGTCCGCGACCTGTCCGCCATGGTGTCCGCGGACAACCGGACACTCCGCCGATCAACTGTAAGACGTTGAATATTAATAGTTAAATAGTTGGCACGGGATGTGCAACAGGGAGCAGGTACTCCACTCCAGGCGCTGCGCCCGATGATCCGCGACACCTCTGCCCAAGACCAGGTCATGTCCTCCCCTGCCACCGGTCGTGCTGCGCTGCTGCGCCGCTATCGCTGGCCGGCGGTGATCGCGCTGCTGCTGGTGCTGGGCACCGGCTTCGCCGCCAGGACGTGGCTCAATGCCAGCCGCTCCATCGATGGCAGCCGCGTGCGCATCGCTGCGGTAACGCGCGGCGACCTGGTGCGCGACATCGCCGCCGATGGCAAGGTCATTGCGGCCAACAGCCCGGTGCTCTACGCCATTTCGGCCGGCACGGTGACCCTGAAGGTGGTCGCCGGTGATGTGGTCAAGCAGGGTCAGGAGCTGGCAGTCATCGACAGCCCCGAACTGCGGAGCAAGCTGGCCCAGGAGCAGGCCACCCTGGCCGGCCTGGAAGCTGAAGCCAGCCGCGCCTCGCTGGATGCCACCCTGGCGCGTGCCAAATCGCGCAAGGACACCGACCAGGCCGGCATCGAGCGCACCGCGGCCGAGCGTGATCTGCAGCGCTATCAGCGCGGCTTCGAAGGTGGGGCGGTGCCGGCCATCGACCTGGCGCGTGCGCAGGACGCGATGAAAAAAGCGGACATGGAACTGGCCAACGCCCGCACCGATGCCCGGCTGCAGGGCCAGGGCGCCGACCTCGATGCGCGCAACAAGCGGCTGCTGGCCGAGCGCCAGCGCGCCGTGGTGGCCGAGGTGCAGCGCCAGGTCGATGCGCTGACCCTGCGCGCGCCCTTCGATGGCCAGGTTGGCCAGGTGCAGGCCACCCAGCACACCAATGTCATCGCCAACGCCCCGATCCTCGGCGTGGTCGACCTGTCGCGCTTCGAGATCGAAATCAAGGTGCCGGAGAGTTTCGCCCGCGATCTGGCCATCGGCATGCCGGCCCAGCTCACCAGCGGCAGCGGCCAGCCGTTCGCCGGGGAAATCAGCGCGGTCTCGCCGGAAGTGGTCGGCGGCGAGGTCAACGCCCGCGTCCGCTTCGTCGACCAGCAGCCCGGCGGCCTGCGCCAGAGCCAGCGCATGTCCACGCGCATCCTGCTCGACACCCGCAAGGACGTGCTCAAGGTCGAGCGCGGCCCGTTCATCGAGCAATCCGGCGGTCGCTATGCCTACGTGCTCGACGGCAGTACCGCCGTGCGCCGTCCGGTGCAGCTTGGCGTCAGCAGCCTCGGCGAAGTCGAAGTGGTATCCGGCGTGCAGCCGGGCGACAGGATCGTCGTATCCGGCGCCGACCTGTTCGGCGAGAACGAACGCGTTTCCATCAACTGATCCCCCTCATTCCGCAAAGGAACCTGCCATGCTCCAGATGCAGTCCGTCTCCAAGGTCTTCCGTACCGAACAGGTTGAAACCCACGCGCTGCGTTCGCTGGACCTGCACGTGCGCGAAGGCGAGTTCGTCGCCGTCACCGGCCCGTCCGGCTCAGGCAAGACCACCTTCCTCAACATCGCCGGCCTGCTGGAAACCTTCACCAGCGGTACCTACCTGCTGGACGGCCAGGACGTCAGCCAGCTCGGCGACGATGCGCGCAGCCGTCTGCGCAACCAGAAGATCGGTTTCATCTTCCAGGGCTTCAACCTGATTCCCGATCTCAACCTGTTCGACAACGTCGACGTGCCTCTGCGCTACCGCGGCATGACCGCGGCAGACCGCCGCCAGCGCATCGAACAGGCCCTGACCAACGTGGGTCTCGGCTCGCGCATGAAGCACTACCCGGCCGAGCTCTCCGGCGGGCAGCAGCAGCGCGCCGCCATTGCCCGCGCGCTGGCCGGAAGCCCCCGCCTGCTGCTGGCCGACGAACCCACCGGAAACCTGGACACGCAGATGGCCCGTGGCGTGATGGAGCTGCTGGAAGAAATCAATGCGGCCGGCACCACCATCGTCATGGTCACCCACGACCCGGAACTGGCCGCACGCGCGCAGCGCAACGTGCACATCGTCGATGGCCAGGCCACCGACCTGCTGCGCGAGCCGGTGCTGGCCACCCGCGCCGCCAGCGTGACCGCCTGATTCCTCCGCCACTTCCAATGGCCGTGCAGGCCGCAGGACACGCCCATGTTCTTCTATTACTTCAGGCTGGCCCTACGCAGTTTCGCCCGCAACAAGGTGCTTACCAGCCTGATGGTGCTGGCCATCGCGCTGGGTATCGGTGCCTCGATGACCACCCTGACCGTGTTCAAGGTGCTGGCCGGCGATCCGATCCCGCACAAAAGTGACAAGCTCTACTACGTGCAGCTGGACCCCGCTACCCGCGAGGGCTACCAGCCTGACCAGGAACCGGAAAGCCAACTCACCCGCTTCGATGCGGAGGAGCTGCTGCGCCAGGGCAAGGCCAAGCGTCAGGCGGTGATGACCGGCGGCGGTGGCATCGTCGAGCCCCGCATCGACGCGCTCAAGCCCTTCAGCGTGGACGCCCGCTACACCTCTGCCGATTTCTTCCCGATGTTCGACACCCCCTTCCTGTTCGGCCAGGGCTGGAGTGCCGCCGAGGACGAAGGCCATGCCCGCGTGGCGGTTATCGGTCGCGAGCTGAATGAGAAACTGTTCAAGGGCGAGAACAGTGTCGGCCGCGAAGTGATCTTCGATGGGCATCCACTGCGCATCGTCGGCGTGCTCGACACCTGGGGCCCCAAGCCGAAGTTCTACGACCTGATGACCGGCAGGTACGGCCGTCCCGAAGCCATCGTGCTGCCCTACAGCGTTGCCATCGAGCTGCGGCTGGACCGCAACGGCAGCATGAACTGCTTTGGCCGCGAGCTGGTCAACGACAACCAGGCGCTGAACGTGCCGTGCGCCTGGCTGCAGTACTGGGTCGAGCTGGACACCCCGCAGGACGCCGCTGCGTACAAGGCCTACCTGGATAATTACTCCGACCAGCAGCGCGCGGCCGGCCGCTTCGAGCGCCCGGCCAACACCCGCCTGCGCGCGGTGATGGACCACCTTGCCTTCAACAATGCGGTGCCGGGCGACGTGCGCCTGCAGATGTGGCTGGCCTTCGGCTTCCTGCTGGTCTGCCTGGTCAATACCGTGGGACTGCTGCTGGCCAAGTTCCTGCGCCGCAGCGGAGAAATCGGCGTACGGCGTGCGCTGGGTGCCAGCCGCATGGACATCTTCCGCCAGTGCCTGATGGAAGCGGGCACGATTGGTCTGGCCGGCGGCATTCTCGGCCTTGGCCTGGCCCTGCTCGGCCTGTGGGCGGTGCGCCATCGCCCCGCCAGCTACGCCGAGCTGGCCCATCTGGACGGCAGCATGCTGCTGCTCACCTTCGCCCTGGCCGTCGGTGCCAGCCTGCTGGCCGGCATCATTCCTGCATGGCGCGCCATGCTGGTGCCGCCCGCGCTGCAGCTCAAGAGCCAATGACACAGGAACCTGCCATGGAAATCCGTCCGATCCTGTCCACCCTGTCGCGTCACAAGACCGCTGCCGCGCTGATCGTGCTGGAAATCGCGCTGAGCTGCGCGATCATCTGCAATATTCTTTTCATCATTTCCCAGCGACTGTCGACGCTGTCCACACCCAGCGGTGTCGACGAAGCCCATCTGGTGGAAATCGCGTTGAGCGGCATCGGCAAGCAGGCCGACGCCGATGCACGTACGGCCGAGGACCTGGCTGCACTGCGCAGTGTTCCTGGCGTGGAAAGCGTGGCCATCCTCAACCAGCTGCCGTTCCAGAACGGCTCCTGGAACACCACGCTTGCCGCCTCCACCGAGCCGGATGCACAAAGCACCAGCGCGACCCAGTACATGGTGGGCGAACATACGCTGCAGACCCTCGGGCTCAAGCTGATTGCCGGGCGCGACTTCAACGCCGATGAGTACCAGAGCAGTTCGGTGCTCGAGGATGCGGATGTCAGCGCGATGAAATCGCCGCTGATCATCACCCGCAGCGTGGCCGAGCAGATGTTCCCGGACACCCCTGCCGTCGGCAGGACCGTTTACATGGCCAACATCCCGCTGACCATCGTCGGCGTGGTTGACGCGCTGGCCCGACCGAACCGGATGGGCAGCGATCGCGTGCGCTCGATGATCCTGCCGGTGCGCCTGCACTACAACAACGGCGGTCGCTATGTGATCCGCGTGGCTGACCCGGCGCGACGCGATGAGGTGCTCAAGGCCGCGCTCGCTGCGCTGGACAGGAACGATCCCAACCGTCTGGTCTGGCGCAAGATGAGCTTCGAGCAGGGACGCGCTGAGTTCTTCGCCACCGACCGCGACATGATCGGCCTGCTGATCATCGTCAGCGTGCTTCTGCTGCTGGTCACCGCGCTGGGCATCGTGGGCCTGGCCAGCTTCTGGGTGCAGCAGCGCACCAAGCAGATCGGCATCCGTCGTGCACTGGGCGCCACCCGCCGCCAGGTGCTGCGTTACTTCCAGACCGAGAACTTCCTGCTGGTGACGCTGGGCATCGTGCTGGGCATGCTGGCGGCCTATGCGATCAACCTGTGGCTGATGAGCGCGTATGAGCTGCCACGCATGCCGCTGCTTTACCTGCCGGTGGGCGCGGTGCTGCTGTGGCTGCTCGGCCAGCTGGCGGTGTTCGGTCCGGCACGGCGTGCGGCGGCCGTGCCGCCGGCCACGGCGACCCGCAGCACCTGAGCGGGGACAAACCATGCAAGGTTATTACCTGCAACTGGCAGTGCGCAGCTTCAGCCGCAACCGCCTGCTGACACTGCTGATGGTGCTCACTCTCGCCGTCGGCATCGGGGCGACAATGACCACGCTGGGGGTGTATCGGGTGCTCTCCGGCGACCCCATCCCGGGCAAGAGCGAGCGGCTGTTCCTGCCGCGGCTGGAACCGCGCACGCTTGGCAAGGGCGGCGAACTGGACCCGGAGCCGCTGGACCAGATGACCCGCTACGACGCCGAGGAACTGCTGCGCCAAGGTCGTGGCACGCGGCAGGCGATGATGAGCGGTGGCTCGGTGACGGTGCAGCCCGGTGGCGCCGCCGCCCAGCCGTTCCGCGCCCTGGCGCGCTATACCTCGGCCGGCTTCTTCCCGATGTTCGAGGCACCGCTGGCACGCGGCCACGCCTGGGACGCGGCCGATGACGCGGCGGCGGCGCGGGTGGCGGTGATCTCGGCGAAGCTGGCCGGTCGCCTGTTCGGCAGTGCGGACCCGATCGGCAAGGAGCTCACGCTGCCGCAGGGGACGCTGCGGGTGGTCGGCGTGCTGGACAGCTGGAATCCCATGCCACGCTTTTACGATCTCACCGCGCAGCGTTTCGGTGGCGACGAGCAGGTCTTCCTGCCGTTCTCCACCTCGCGCGCGCTGCGTCTGGACACCCAGGGCAACACCAACTGCTGGGCCGACCCGGGCGATGAGGAAGGCGGCCAGCGTGGCATCAACGCGCCCTGCGCCTGGGTCCAGTACTGGGTTGAGCTGGCGTCCGCCGCCGATGCACAGGCGTATCGCCGCTACCTGCAGGACTACTCCGAGGCCCAGCGGGCGGCCGGGCGGTTCGAGCGACCCGCCAACGTGCGGCTGGACAACGTGATGCAATGGCTGGACTACAAGCGTGTGGTGCCCAACGATGTACGGCTGCAGGTCTGGCTGGCACTCGGGTTCCTGCTGGTCTGCCTGATCAACACGGTAAGCCTGCTGCTGGCCAAGTTCCTGCGCCGCACCGGTGAGATCGCCATCCGGCGCTCGCTGGGTGCATCGCGCCGGCACATTTTCCAGCAGTGCCTGGCCGAGGCTGGCAGCATCGGGCTGGCCGGCGGTGTGCTCGGGCTTGGCGTGGCGGCAGCCGGCCTGTGGCTGGTACGCCAGCAACCCGACGAGTACGCCCACCTTGCCCGTCTGGACATCACCCTGCTGTGGCAGACCCTTGCGCTTGCCCTGCTGGCCAGCCTGCTGGCCGGGTTGTTGCCGGCCTGGCGCGCGATGCGTATTCCGCCAGCGCTGCAGTTGAAATCACAGTGATCCACGCGGCATGCGCAGTCGCTGCGCATGCGCGCTCACACGGGAGCTCTACTTGGACATCCGCCCCATCCTGGCCGCACTGACCCGGCACAAAACCGCCGCGCTGCTGATCGTGCTGGAGATCGCACTTAGCTGCGCGATCATCTGCAATGCGGTTTTCATCATCGGTGAGCGCATCAGCAACACCCAGCGCAGCAGCGGTATCGTCGAGGACGACATGGTGAGCATCACCACCAGCAGTCTGTTGCCCGGCGGCAGCGACGAGGCGCGACGCCAGCAGGATCTGCGCACGCTGTTGGCGGTGCCCGGTGTTGTTGCGGCCAGCAGCGTGAACCAGGTCCCGTACGGCGACAACGTCTGGGCGTCGGGCATCAGCCTGGCGCCTGACCAGCAGCGGCCTACCGTGCATGCCAGCAACTACATGGATGACGGCAGCCTGCTGGCCACCTTTGGCCTGCGCCTGCGCGAAGGCCGCCCCTTCACTGCCGATGAGTACATCGAGAACAGCGCCATGCAGGCCGAGGCCGGTCGCGGGGTACCGGTGGTCCTGCTCTCGGCCAGCCTGGCGCGCAGGCTGTTCCCGCAGCAGAGCGCCCTGGGCAAGGACATCTACATCTGGGGCGGCAAGCCCACGCGCGTGGTGGGGGTGACCGATGACCTGATGGTACCGGGCCGCGACTCCAGTTTCCTGAGCCCGCACGACAGCATGATCCTGCCGGTACGGGTGGCCAATGGCGGCTACGCGCTGCGGACGGCGCCAGGGCAGGCCGATGCGGTGCTGCAGGCGGCGGTGAAGGCGCTGCTGCGTGACGAGCCGAACCGCCTGGTGGAAAGCCAGGCCACGCTGGCGAAGATGCGCGACACCTTCTACAAGCGCGACCGCGCGGTGATCTGGCTGCTCGCCAGCGTCTGCATCGCGTTGTTGGCGGTGACGGCATTCGGCGTGGTCGGGCTGGCCAGTTTCTGGGTGCAGCAGCGTACCCGGCAGATCGGCATCCGCCGCGCACTGGGCGCAACCCGGCGCGACATCCTGCGTTACTTCCAGCTGGAGAATTTCCTGCTCACCAGTCTAGGCGTGGTGCTGGGTCTGCTGCTGGCCTATGCACTGAACCTGCTGCTGATGGAGCGCTATGAACTGGCGCGGCTGCCGTTGATGTACCTGCCCGCCAGCGCGGCACTGCTGTGGCTGCTGGGGCAGGTGGCGGTACTGGGGCCGGCACGACGGGCCGCGGCGATCGCACCGGCGGTGGCCACACGCAGTGCGTGAGGCAACGGCGAACCGAACGGCGCTGACGGCTGGCCGGTGCAGTTCGGCGGGACAGGTCGGCGGTGTTCTGCTCACCGACCGGCACTGCACGACCGTGATCGCAACGTGTAATGTCGCTTCCATCTACTTCTGCGCCATTGGCGCCCTCGCCTGCCTGCTGCCATGCCCCAGATCCTGATCATCGATGACAATGCCAGCGTGGGCACCGCGCTGGATGTGCTGTTCTCGCTGCACGACATCGAGACGCTGCACGCCGGGTCACCGGAACAGGGGCTGGCCTTGCTGGAGGAACATCCGGTCGATCTGGTGATCCAGGACATGAACTTCACCCAGGACACCACCTCGGGCGAAGAAGGCGAAGCATTGTTTGCGCAGATCCGCCAGCATCACCCTGACCTGCCGGTGATTCTGCTCACGGCCTGGACCCACCTAGGCAGCGCGGTCGATCTGGTCAAGGCCGGTGCTGCGGACTATCTGGGCAAGCCGTGGGATGACCGCAAGCTGTTGACCACGGTCAACAATCTGCTCGAGCTTTCCGAGGCGCGCCGTGAGCTGGACCGCCGCCGCCAGCGTGAGCAGCAGCAGCGCGACACCCTGCAGCAGCGCTACGCGCTCTGTGGGGCGGTCTTCGCCGATCCGGCCAGCGAGCGGGTCATCGCCCTGGCCTGCCAGGTTGCACGCTCGACGCTGCCGGTGCTGATCACCGGTCCCAATGGCGCAGGCAAGGAGAAAATCGCGCAGATCATCCAGGCCAACTCGGCTGCGGCCAAGGGGCCATTTGTCACCGTCAACTGCGGCGCCCTGCCCTCGGAGCTGATCGAAGCCGAGTTGTTCGGCGCCGAGGCCGGTGCCTACACCGGTGCCAACAAGGCGCGCGAGGGCAAGTTCGAGGCCGCCGATGGCGGCACCCTGTTCCTGGATGAGATCGGCAACCTGTCGCTGGGCGGGCAGATGAAGCTGCTGCGCGTGCTTGAGACCGGCCGCTTCGAGCGCCTGGGCTCCAACCGCGAGCGCCAGGTCAAGGTGCGCGTGGTCAGCGCGACCAATGCCGATCTTCCGGCGATGATCCGCGACGGCAGCTTCCGCGAGGATCTCTACTATCGCCTCAACACGGTGGAGCTGAGCCTGCCGCCGCTGGCCGAACGCCCCGGCGACATCGTGCCGCTGGCCGAGCATTTCCTTGAGGGCTCACGGCGCTTGTCGGCGTCGGCGGCCGCCTCACTGCAACGCTATCCGTGGCCGGGCAATGTGCGCGAACTGCGCAATGTGATCCAGCGCGCCGAACTGCTGGCGCTGGGCGACTGCATCGAGGTTGCTGACCTCAACCTGCCCCGCGCAAGCACACCGCGCAGCCCCGCACCTGGCGTGGAACCGGACCGCCAGCGGATCGAGGCGGCATTGAGCGCACATAACGGCGTGATCGCCCAGACCGCCACCGCGCTCGGCCTCAGCCGGCAGGCGCTGTACCGGCGCATGGACCGTTACGGCATTCCGCGCGAATGACCGGGTCCTCCTTCACCCTGCGGCTGTTCCTGCGGCTGTTGCCGGTACTGGTGCTGGCCGCTGCGGTTCCGTGGCTGCTGGCCTATTGGATGGACCGGGGCTGGCTGGTGGTGCTGGTCTCGGCGCTGCTGCTGCTTGCGCTGATGTGGTGGAGCCTGATGCGTGCGGTGGCACCGGTACGTTCGCTGCTGCGTGCACTCACCGGCATCACCAGCAGCTACCGCGACGGCGAGTACAACTTCAGCGTGCATTGGCGCGGCAGGGACGAGCTCGGCAACCTGGTGCAGGCCCACCGCGAGCTTGGCGATGTGCTGCGCGAACAGCGCCAGTCGCTGGTGCAGCGCGAGCTGCTGCTGGACACCATGCTGCAGAACACGCCGGTGGCCATGCTGCTGATCTCCGACGGCGGGGATGGCGAGTCGCGTGTGGTGTTTTCCAACCTCGCCGCGCGCAAGCTGCTGCATGGGGGCTGGAAACTGGAAGGCCAACGCATGGCCGAACTGCTCAGGCAGATGCCGGCCGCGCTGTGTGATGCCATCGCGCGCGGTGGCGACAGCCTGTTCGCGGTGCGCGAAGACGATGCGCAGGATGAGGAAGACGAGCAGATCTACCACCTCTCACGCCGGAGCTTCCACCTCAACGGGAGGCCGCACGAGCTGATGCTGATCCGGTTGCTGACCGCCGAGCTGCGTCGCCAGGAAGTACAGACCTGGAAGAAGGTGATCCGCGTGATCAGCCACGAGTTGAACAACTCGCTGGCCCCCATTGCGTCGCTGGCGCATTCCGGTGGCGAGCTGGTCAGGCGGGGACGGCACGAGCGGTTGCCCGAGATCTTCACCACGGTGGAGGAGCGGGCGCGGCATCTGGAGGAGTTCATCCGTGGCTATGCGCGCTTTGCCAAGTTGCCGCAGCCCCAGCTGCAGACGGTGCACTGGGCCAGCTACCTGGCGGGCCTGCAGCAGCAGATTCCGTTCCAGCTGGATGCCGTGGATGCCTCGTTGACCAGCCGGGTGGATGTTTCGCAGTTCAGCCAGGCGCTGCTGAACCTGCTCAAGAACGCGCATGAAGCCTGTGCGGAGGCCGAGCCGCCCAACAGTGATGTGCGGGTGGTGCTGGTGCGGCAGCCGCAGCGGTTGCGGCTGGATGTGCTTGACCGTGGCAGGGGCATGAACGAGGCGGTGCTGCACAATGCGCTGATGCCGTTCTACTCGACCAAGCGCAATGGCACCGGGTTGGGTTTGGCGCTGACGCGGGAGATCGTGGAAGCGCATGGGGGGACGGTGTCGTTGCAGAACCGCACGGAGGGGGGATTGTGCGTGACGGTGTGGTTGCCGATGGGGTAGTGCCGGGCGCTGCCCGGCGCCCGCGCCTGCGGCGGGCCGAAGCAAAGGCAAAGGCAAAGGCAAAGGCGTAAAGCGTCGGCTGGACGTTCGTCCCCGGCCACGGACCGCAGACGGATGTCGGTAGGTGACGACCGTTGGTCGTCACGCTGTTGGTGCGGATGGAGCTGCAGGCGGGCAGCTCGTGCTTTTTCGTCGAGGGTGTCGCGTCATGCCGCCTCGCTGGATGCCCATGCGGTGCTTTCTGCGTCATGGGTCACGGGCCTGGCGGGGGGCTGTGCACAGATTGCGGCGATGCGGGCGTCGAATGCCCATGTGCTGCGACGGCTGTGCCCTGATGACGTCGGTCAATTCTGACCGTCACCGGAGGTCATTCCTTATGTCACGACTCCTGCTGTTGCTGTTGATGCTGTTCAGCGCGCCGGTATTCGCACAGACCGACAACCGCTTCTCCGATACCACGTTCTACGATGCGCGGGTCATCTCGACGTCGCCGCTGCGGGTTCAATACGCGCTGCATGGTGAGGGCCGCTTCCGGCCGAAGGATTTTGCGTCGCTGGAAATGGATGGCACGGCGACCCTGGTGTTCGCTTACGGGCACGATGAGGCCATGCTCTACGCCCCGCAGGTCGAGGTCGATGCGGATCAGAACTATGGGTGGCGCTTCCCGGGCTGGCGCAACGAAGGCAGGGTGACTTCGCTGGCGTCGGTGCTGCCGGTGCGCGAGGCCGCGATACCGCTGCAGTTCATCGGCCCGCTCGACCAGCGCCCGTTGCTGGACGGCAGCTTCATCGTCGAGTTCGGCCCAGGCGTGGACTACGATCCTTCCCGTGTGCACATCCAGGTCGTCTACCTGAAGTTCGGGCCTACCGCGCCGCATATCGATGTGTTCCGCAACGCAGCCAATCCAGGTGGCTGAACATCAGCACCGGACGTGGAGCCGGGCCCTGCCCGGCCGCTCGCCGGCGAGATGACCCACCGTGGCCTCGGCCGCGCTTCGTGCGCGAGCCGACCATGGGTCGGCTCGCGCGGGAATCGGTCATCGCGCCCGGCAGCGGCGTTCAGGAGCGCTTGGTCGGGCGCTGCCAGCCTTCAATCGTCTGCTGGCGGGCACGGGCCACCGTGAGCTTCTCTTCCGGTGCCTGACGTGTGATCACCGAGCCGGCGGCAATGGTCGCGCCTTCGCCGATCACCACCGGGGCCACCAGCGCGCTGTTGGAGCCGATGAACGCGCGGTCGCCGATGGTGGTCTGCGACTTGTTCACCCCGTCGTAGTTGCAGGTGATGGTGCCTGCACCGATGTTGACCTTGCTGCCGATCTGGGCATCGCCAAGATAGGTGAGATGGTTGGCCTTGCTGCCCGGGCCAAGCCGCGTGTTCTTGGTCTCGACGAAATTGCCGACATGGCTGCCGTCGGCCAGCACGGTGCCCGGACGCAGCCGCGCGAACGGCCCGATCTGGGCGGCGCCCTCGCTGCTGACGCCTTCGAGGTCACAGTGGGCACGCACGACGGTGCCAGCGCCCAGCTGCACGTCCTTCAGGCGGGTAAAAGGACCGATGCTGACACCGTCAGCCAGGTGGACGCGACCTTCCAGCACGACGTTGACGTCGATCTGCACGTCGCGGCCGACGGTGACCTCACCGCGGATATCCAGACGCGCCGGGTCCAGCACGCGTGCGCCCTGCACGCACAGATCTCGTGCAGCGCGCTGCTGCCACGCGCGTTCTAGCTGTGCCAGCTGCCAAGGGTCGTTGGCACCTTCGGCTTCCTGCGGGTCCGATACCGCTGCCATCTCAGCCGCGGTGAATTCACTTGCGGCGAAGGCGAACACATCGGTCAGGTAATACTCGCCCTGCGCATTGGCATTGGAGAGCTGCGAAAGCCAACGGCGCAGCGCGGTGGATTCAGCGCTGATGATGCCGGTGTTGATGATGCGGATGCGGCGCTGTTCGTCATCGGCATCCTTCTGCTCGACAATGGCGCCGACACGGCCTTCGGCATCACGCACGATACGCCCGTAACCGGTGGGGTCATCGACTTCGGCCACCAGCACCGCCAGACGTCCGGGCTGTTGCAGCAGGGCCTGCAGCGTGGCGGTCCGGATCAGCGGCACATCTCCGTACAGCACCAGCACCTGCGCGGTATCCGGCACCTCGGGCATGGCCTGCGCGACAGCATGACCGGTGCCCAGCTGCTGCGACTGCTCGGCCCACAGCAGGTCGGTCTGCTCGGCGAACTGCGCGCGCACCTGCTCACCACCGTGGCCGTAGACAATGTGGATGGCATCAGGCTGCAGGCTGCGCGCGGTGGCAATGACGTGGGCCAGCATCGGTTGCCCGGCAATGGGCTGCAGTACCTTGGGCAGCGCGGATTTCATGCGCTTGCCGGCGCCGGCGGCGAGGATGATGACGTGCAGAGGTTGGCTCATGGGGGTATCCCGGGTCCGGCAGATTGTCCTGGTGAGACTGTTAGCATAGCCGACGCCCTTGGTCAGCCCGTACAGGATGTCAGTGATCTTGCCTCGTTCGTCTTTCCTGCTGCCCTGGCTGGGCGCAGTGCTGCTTGCCGCCGGACTGGTGCGCAGCGATCTGCTCGCCCAGCTGCCCGCCAATCGCGCCAGTGAACTGCTGGTGCTGGCGTTGTTGGCGTGGGCACTGGCGTGGGTGCTGCGTCGGGTGCTGCATGGGCGCACCGCGCGCCCCGCCTGGGCCAGCGCGCTGGCGCTGGCGTGGTGTTCAGCGCTGCTGCTGTTCTGCGGTGTGCTGCCGGTGCTGGCCACGCTGCTGCTGGCGCTGGCTGCCTGCGCGCTGGGCACGCGGCTCGCGCCCCGACAGCCGATGACGCTTCAGCTGGTGCTGGGTCTGGCGCTGCTGGCCGGCGCTCTGGGCTGGATGCTGCTGCTGCCGGTGCATTACCGCTGGAGCTACCTGCTGCTGTGCGCCGGGCTGCTCTTCTGGCAGCACAACGCGCTGCTGCCTTCGCTGCACGCTGCACGTGCAAGGTGGCAGGTATCGGTGCAGCAGGCGCCGCGCAGCGCGGCGCTGGCGGTGATGATCACCGGCCTCGCCAGCACAGCGTGTTGGCTGCCCACGCTGCAGTACGACGATCTCACCTATCACCTGCGACTGCCGTGGCAGCTGATGCTCTCCGGTGTCTACACGCCAGCGCCGGAGCAGCAGATCTGGGCGTTGGCCCCCTGGGCCAGTGATGTCATCCACGCCTTCGCGCAGGTGCTGGCCGGGGCCGAGGCCCGTGGGCCGGTCAATGCGCTGTGGCTGCTGGTGCTGGGTGCCGGTGCGTGGGAGCTTGCCCGGCGGCTCTCGGCCAGGCCGCTGCTGCGCTGGTTGGCGGTGGCGCTGGTGGCCAGCCTGCCGCTGACGCCGGGCCTGGCGACCAGCATGCAGACCGAGCTCTCCAGCGCGGCCGTGCTGGTGTGGATGTGTGCGCTGACCGCCGCAGCACCCAAGGGTGGCCTGCGCTTCTGGCTGCAGTTGGCGGTACTGGCGGGCCTGCTCGCCGCAAGCAAGACCATGGCGGCAGCCACGGCCATTCCGGTGCTGCTGTGGGCGCTGCTCCGCCACCCGTGGCCCTCTGTGTCGCGCATCGTGCTCGTCATCGCGACCGGACTGGTCGTGGGAGGCGCAAGCTACGCGCAGTCCACATGGCTCACCGGCAATCCGGTGCTGCCGCTGTTCAACGGCGTGTTCCAGTCGCCGTACTACGCGCCGGTCAATTTTGCCGACGCGCGCTACCAGCTGGGTTTCAATGCGGCACTGCCATGGTCGTTGACCTTTGACAGTGCGCGTTACTTCGAATCGCGCAACGGCGCTGCGGGTGTGGTTCTGGTTGCGCTGGCTGGCTGTTGGCTGCTGGCTCTGCTGCGTCCGGCCACGCGCGCGGCGGCGCTGGTCACCGCCGCGGTGCTGGTGGTGCCGCTGCTGCCGGTGCAGTACCTGCGTTATGCCTATCCGGGTCTGGTGCTGCTGTGCGTCGTGGCCGCTGCGGCGGTCAACGACCTGCCGCTGCGCGCCGCGGTCGGCCTGCTGGCCGCGGTGTGCGTCATCAATGTGGGCCTGCACGCCAACGGCAACTGGATGCTGCGCGGTGGCGCGGTGAAGCAGCTTGTCCTCGCCGGTGGCGATGTGCAGCCCTTGCAGGAGCACTATGCGCCCGAACGTGCGCTGGCCTCCGCCCTGCGCGACGGCGGCCGGACCGATGGCACGATACTGCTGCTGGATGCCGGCGAGCCGTTCGCCGCCGAGTTCGGCCAGCGCGGGCGCAGCGTCAGCTGGTATGCACCGCGCAACCAGCAGGCCGCCGCCGCTGCGGAACAGGACCCGCTGGGCAACCGGTGGAGCATGTTGCTGCATACGCTGCAGGTCAGCGAGGTGATCCTGCGCACAGAGACCCTTACTGCCCCCCAGCAACGCGCCCTGCAGCTGCGCAGCGCGGTACTGCGCGAGGAACGGGGTGGACGGCAATGGTGGTCATTGCCCGCAGCCGGCCCATCGCCAGGCAAGGAGGCACAATGATTGCGCCCCGTGGCATCGCCGTGGTCATCCCCAGCTACCGCGTGTCCAGCCAGCTGCTGCCACTGATCGAACAGATCGGCCCGGAAGTGGAGTGGATCTTCGTTATCGACGATGCCTGCCCCGAGCAAAGTGGTGAGCAGGTGAAGCAGCGCTGCACCGACCCCCGCGTGCAGGTGGTGACCCACGAATGCAACGGCGGCGTCGGTGCTGCGGTGCTGACCGGTTATCGCCACGCCTTGACTACCGAGGCGGCGGTCATCGTCAAGCTCGACGGCGACGGGCAGATGGACCCGGCCCTGCTGCGCCGCTTCGCCAGCCCGCTGCTGGCAGGCCAGGCCGACTATGCCAAGGGCAACCGCTTCCATCGCATCGGCTTCGTGCGTGGCATGCCGTGGCTGCGGCTGGCCGGCAATGCAGCACTCTCGTTCATGACCAAGCTCTCCAGCGGCTATTGGCAGATCGCCGACCCCACCAACGGGTACACCGCCATCCGCCGCGAGCTGGTACAGGAACTGGACATGGAACGCATCGCCACGCGTTACTTTTTCGAATCCGACCTGCTGTTCCATCTCAACCAGGCGCGCGCCGTCGTCGTCGACGTGCCGATGCGCGCCCGCTACGCGGACGAGAACAGCAGCCTGCGGCCACTGCAGATGATCGGCCCGTTCATGTTGGGCCATCTGCGCAATACGCTGCGCCGCGTGGGCTACGGGTATCTGCTGCGTGGTTTCTCGGTGGCCAGCGTGGAGCTGCTGCTGGGCGCGCTGCTGCTGCCCGCCGGCGCTGTGTTTGGTGCCTGCCAATGGTGGCTGTCGGTTGAGACGGGTGTGCCCGCTACCGCCGGCACGGTGATGGCCGCTGCCTTGCCGGTGATCATCGGCACCCAGATGCTGCTTTCCTGGCTCAACTTCGATGTCGCCAGCGAGCCGCGCCAGCCGGTGCACATGCTGCTGGCCGGCGTGCAACAGCACCGCAGCAACACAGGCGCGGACGCATGAGGCTGCTGCGCCAGGGCAGCGCTTTCCTCATGGTCGGCCTGGCCCAGCTGGGGCTGGACTGGCTGCTGTTCGTCGCCCTCACCGCGGTGGGTGTGCCGTTGCCGCCGGCCAACGTCCTGGCACGCGCGGGCGGCATGCTGCTGGGCTTCTGGTTGAACGGCCGCTATACCTTTGCCGACGGCCGTGAGCATCGTCTCGGATGGCGGCGGTTCGTTCGTTTTCTTGGCGTCTGGCTGATGCTTACTGCGTTGAGCACCGTGCTGGTCAGTACCGCAGGCCGACAGCTCGGAATGCGCCAGGCCTGGCTGGCCAAGCCGCTGGTCGAAGCGCTGCTGGCTGCGGTGTCGTTTCTGATGCTACGGAAGTTCGTCTACCGCTGAGCGCTGCGCCTTGCCGTCGTGCACGCAGAAGCCCACCAGGCTCCGCACCAGCGCGAGCCGCTCGGCCTGCGTAGTGCCAGGGTGGCGCCGCAGCCAGTGCCGTGTCGTATCAGCGGTCCGCGCGGTGCAGTGCAGGTCCGCGCGCGCCCCCTGCAGGTGCGGCCACAGATCAAGCAGCTGTGCGTCGACATGGTCGATGCGCTGACGGATCTGATCGAGCGTCGGTGCGGGCGGCGGTACGCGTCCCAGTCGATAGCGGTAGAAGTCCTCGTGCTGGACGAGCTTGTTGGCCTCGATCAGCTGTACGTAGAAGCCCACGACCGCTTCGGGGTCCAGGCCGCGCTCGATGGCCTGCTCGCGCTTGCGCTGCAGTACGATCTGCTCCCGTTTCACGTCGACCACTGCCACATCGCGCGGGTATTTGTTGGCTGCGACATCGTGTGCGATGGCATTGCGCTGGGCCACCAGCGCCACCAGCTGTGACAGGGGCGCGACCGGGGATGGTGCAGCCTGCAGTGCGCCGACCATGCCCAGCGTCAGCACGCCAAACCCGAGACGACGCTGCAGAAGACGGTTGAGAGGATGCATAGGAGGATCGGCGCAGGAAACTACGGAGAGTCTGCGCAACCGCGTGCCTCAACGCTGTGGCCCTATGCCCACTTCCCGCATTGATCGAGCAATTCGATTTGCGCGCGGAAACACGAAGCATTGATCAATCGGGGAGTCGCGACCGACGCGCCCGAAAAACAAAAAACGCCGGCACAGGGCCGGCGTCTTTGCTGTCACCGCTGGTCGCGCCCGTGGGCGCGCGCCCTCAGTGCTTGAGGTTGCGGCGCAGGCGCTCCAGCGCCTGCAGCTGGGCGGTCACTTCGGCCAGCTTCTGCTGCGCCTCGGCGATCTCCATGGCTTCGCCGCGGTTGGCCAGCACGCGCTCGGCTTCTTCCTTGGCCTTGCGGACCGACGCTTCGTCGAGGTCCTGCGCGCGGACCGCCGTGTCGGCCAGCACCGTCACCACCTGCGGCTGCACTTCCAGGATGCCGCCGGAAATGAAGAAATCCAGGTGCTCGCCATTGGCAGTGGTCACCACCACCTTGCCCGGCTTCAGGCGGGTGATCAGCGGGGCGTGCTTGGGCGCGATGCCCAGCTCACCGAGCTCACCGGTGGCCACGACGAGGGTCGCTTCGCCACGGAAGATTTCCTGTTCGGCGCTGACGATGTCGCAACGGATCGTGCTCATGCAAGTCTCTTCGCTGTTCGCGGTGGCACGACGCCACCGTGGGGGACCACCGGCGCGGGTCCAGGCCCGCTGCCGGCGTCAGGTGGAGCGGGCCGCTGCCCGCCCCGCCCGGATCAGGCCTTCTCGGCCATCTTCTTGGCCTTCTCGACCGCTTCTTCGATGCTGCCGACCATGTAGAACGCCTGCTCCGGCAGGTGGTCGTACTCGCCATCGACGATGGCCTTGAAGCCACGGATGGTGTCCTTCAGGGACACGTACTTGCCCGGCGAGCCGGTGAACACTTCGGCCACGTGGAACGGCTGGCTGAAGAAGCGCTCGATCTTGCGGGCGCGGGTCACGGCCTGCTTGTCTTCTTCGGACAGTTCGTCCATGCCCAGGATGGCGATGATGTCCTTCAGTTCCTTGTACTTCTGCAGGGTCTGCTGGACGCGCTGGGCGGTGTCGTAGTGTTCCTGGCCGATGACCAGCGGGTCCATCTGGCGGCTGGTGGAATCCAGCGGATCGACGGCCGGGTAGATACCCAGCGAAGCGATCGAACGCGACAGGGTCACGGTCGAGTCCAGGTGGGCGAACGTGGTCGCCGGCGACGGGTCGGTCAAGTCATCGGCCGGCACGTAAACGGCCTGGATCGAGGTGATCGAGCCATTCCTGGTCGAAGTGATGCGCTCCTGCAGGACACCCATTTCCTCGGCCAGGGTCGGCTGGTAACCCACCGCCGACGGCATGCGGCCCAGCAGTGCCGACACTTCGGTGCCGGCCAGGGTGTAGCGGTAGATGTTGTCGACGAACAGCAGCACGTCCTTGCCCTTGCCGCTGGCATCCTTCTCGTCGCGGAAGTACTCGGCCATGGTCAGGCCGGTCAGGGCGACGCGCAGACGGTTGCCCGGCGGCTCGTTCATCTGGCCGTACACCATCGCCACCTTGTCCAGGACGTTGGAGTCCTTCATTTCGTGGTAGAAGTCGTTGCCCTCGCGGGTACGCTCACCCACGCCGGCGAACACGGACAGACCGCTGTGCGCCTTGGCGATGTTGTTGATCAGCTCCATCATGTTGACGGTCTTGCCGACGCCGGCGCCACCGAACAGGCCGACCTTGCCGCCCTTGGCGAACGGGCACATCAGGTCGATGACCTTGATGCCGGTTTCCAGCAGTTCGGTAGCCGGGGACTGATCTTCGTACGACGGGGCTGCGCGGTGGATTTCCCAGGTGTCCGACGCAGCAACTTCGCCGGCTTCGTCGATCGGGCGACCCAGCACGTCCATGATGCGGCCCAGGGTGCCGGCACCGACCGGCACCGAGATGGCACGGTTGGTGTTGGTGGCCACCAGGTTGCGCTTCAGGCCATCGGTCGAGCCGAGGGCGATGGTGCGCACCACGCCGTCGCCCAGCTGCTGCTGGACTTCGAGGGTGATTTCGGTGTTGTCGACCTTCAGTGCGTCATACACCTTCGGCACCGACTCACGCGGGAACTCGACGTCGACGACCGCGCCGATGATCTGAACGATCTTGCCCTGACTCATTGCTGCATCCTCTAAATGTGTGCTTTTAACGAACGCGGTCAGACTGCTGCCGCGCCGCCGACGATTTCGGAGATTTCCTGGGTGATCGCTGCCTGACGCGCCTTGTTGTAGACGAGCTGCAGGGTGCCGATCAGCTTGTTCGCGTTGTCACTGGCCGCCTTCATCGCGACCATGCGGGCTGCATGCTCGGACGCGACGTTTTCCAGCACCGCCTGGTACACCAGCGACTCGATGTAACGCGTCATCACGTGCTCGAGCACGGTCGCGGCATCGGGTTCGTAGATGTAGTCCCAGTCGTGGTGCGCAACCTGCTTCTCGGCCGCCGGCAACGGCAGCAGCTGGTCGAAGCTGGCGCTCTGCGTCATCGTGTTGATGAAGCGGTTGTACACCAGGTACACGCGGTCGACCTTGCCTTCGGTAAAGGCATCAAGCATGACCTTGATCACGCCGATCAGCTGTTCCAGCTGCGGCAGGTCGCCCATATGGGTGACGCTGCCGACCATGTTGACCTTGACCCGGCGGAAGAAGGTCGATGCCTTCTGGCCGATGGTCACCAGGTCAACCTCGGCGCCCTTGTCCTGCCAGCCCTTGGCTTCGCCCAGCATCTTGCGGAACAGGTTGTTGTTCAGGCCGCCGGCCAGGCCGCGATCGGAAGAGATCACGATGTAGCCGACGCGCTTGACCTGCTCGCGCTCGATCAGGAACGGGTGCTGGTAATCGGTGCTGGCCTGCGCCAGGTGGCCGATCATCTGCTTCATCGCCTGCGCGTACGGACGCGAGGTCTTCATCCGCTCCTGCGCCTTGCGGATTTTGGAGGCCGAGACCATCTCGAGCGCGCGCGTCACCTTGCGGGTGTTCTGCACGCTCTTGATCTTGGTTTTGATTTCGCGTCCGCTTGCCATCTCTTGATCCCGTAGAGCGGGGCGCTGCCCCGCTGCATTCAACGGTGCTGCGGGGCCAGGCCCCGCCGCACGTCCGTCTTACCAGCTGCCGGTGGTCTTGAACTCGGCGATGCCCTTCTTGAAGGCCGCTTCGATGTCATTGTCCCAACCGCCGGTCGCGTTGACCTTGTTGACCAGCTCGCCCTGGGTGTTGGCGAAGTGGGCATGCAGGCCTTCTTCGAAGCCCAGCAGCTTGTTGACCGGCACGTCATCGAGGTAACCCTCGTTGACGGCGTAGATCGACAGCGCCTGGTTGGCGATCGACATCGGCGCGTACTGCTTCTGCTTCATCAGCTCGGTCACGCGCTGGCCGCGCTCCAGCTGCTTGCGGGTCGCTTCGTCCAGGTCCGAGGCGAACTGCGCGAACGCCGCCAACTCACGGTACTGGGCCAGCGAGATACGGATGCCGCCGGACAGCTTCTTGATGATCTTGGTCTGCGCCGAGCCACCCACGCGCGACACCGAGATACCGGCGTTGACGGCCGGACGGATACCCGCGTTGAACAGGTCGGTTTCCAGGAAGATCTGGCCGTCGGTGATCGAGATCACGTTGGTCGGCACGAACGCCGAGACGTCGCCGGCCTGGGTTTCGATGATCGGCAGCGCGGTCAGCGAACCGGTCTTGCCGGTCACCTTGCCCTCGGTGAACTTCTCCACGTATTCCTCGGAAACGCGGGCAGCGCGTTCCAGCAGACGGGAGTGCAGATAGAACACGTCGCCCGGGTAGGCTTCACGGCCCGGCGGGCGCTTCAGCAGCAGCGAGATCTGGCGGTAGGCCACGGCCTGCTTGGACAGATCGTCGTAGACGATCAGCGCGTCTTCGCCGCGGTCCATGAAGTACTCACCCATGGTGCAGCCCGCGTAGGCGCTGATGTACTGCATCGCAGCCGATTCGGACGCCGTGGCGGCGACCACCACGGTGTGTGCGAGGGCGCCGTTTTCTTCCAGCTTGCGCACGATGTTGGCAACGGTCGAGGCCTTCTGGCCGATCGCCACGTACACGCACTTGATGCCGGTGCCCTTCTGGTTGATCACCGCATCGATGGCCATCGCGGTCTTGCCGGTCTGACGGTCACCAATGATCAGCTCGCGCTGGCCACGGCCGATCGGGATCATGGCATCGACCGACTTGTAGCCGGTCTGCACCGGCTGGTCGACCGACTTGCGCCAGATCACGCCCGGTGCAACGCGCTCGACCGGAGCGGTCAGGTCGGTGCCCAGGGGGCCCTTGCCGTCAATCGGTTCGCCCAGGGCGTTGACCACGCGGCCCAGCAGTTCCGGACCCACCGGCACTTCCAGGATGCGGCCGGTGGTCTTGGCCACGTCGCCTTCGCGCAGGCTCTGGTAATCACCCAGCACCACGGCGCCGACCGAGTCGCGCTCCAGGTTCAGGGCGAGGGCAAAGACGTTGTTCGGCAGTTCGATCATTTCGCCCTGCATCACATCGGCCAGGCCGAAGATGCGCACGATGCCGTCGGACACGCTGGTCACGGTGCCTTCGTTGCGCGATTCCGCGGACAGCTTGACCTTCTCGATGCGGGACTTGATCAGTTCGCTGATTTCGGAGGGGTTGAGCGTGGTTGCCATCTTCGAGTCCTAGTGCCGACGTTCAGGTCGGGCAATTAAATGAATTCAGTTAGCGAGCGCGGTCTGCAGGCGGGCCAGCTTGCCCTTCAGCGAACCATCGATGACCACATCCCCGGCGTCGATCACGGCACCGCCGATCAGCGAGGCATCCACCGCGGTGGTGACCTCCACAGCGCGGCCGAAGCGCTTTGCCAGCGCGGCCTTGATCGCATCCAGTTCGGTGCCGGACAGTTCACCGGCCGAGGTCACCGTGGCCTTGACCACGTGTTCGGCTTCGGCGCGCAGTGCGTCGTACATCCCGGCGATTTCCGGCAGCAGCGGCAGGCGTTGTGCATCGGCCAGCAGCGCCAGGAAACGCGAGAAGGTTTCACTGGTCTGGTCCGGGGCGAGCAGCGCGACGGCTTCGTCGCGGCCCAGCTCCGGATTGGCGAGCAGGCCCGCAACGCGCGGATCGGCGGCGACGTGGGCAGAGAACGCCAGGGCGTCCGACCACGGCGCGAACGTGCCTTCGTCACGCGCGGTCGCAAAGGCGGCGCGGGCGTACGGGCGGGCAAGCGTGAGGGCCTGGCTCATATCAGATCTCCGCCGCCAGCTCGTCGAGCAGCGCCTTGTGGGCGTTGGCGTCGATTTCGCGCTTGAGCAGCTTTTCAGCACCGCTGACAGCCAGTGCGGACACCTGGCGGCGCAGTTCTTCGCGGGCACGGGTTGCCGACGCGTCGATCTCGGCCTGGGCCAGTTCCTTCTGACGGTTGGCTTCGGTGATCGCTTCGTTCTTGGCGGCTTCAACGATCTGGTTGGCGCGCGCGTGGGCCTGGTCGATGATCTCGTTGGCCTTGCCGCGTGCTTCCTTCAGGGCTTCGTTGACCTTTTCCTGAGCCTGGGCGAGGTCCTTCTGGCTGCGATCGGCAGCGGCCAGACCTTCAGCGATCTTCTGCTGACGCTCTTCGATCGCGTTCATCAGCGGCGGCCAGATCTTGGTGGCGATGAGCCAGATCAGGGCTGCGAAGGCCAGGGCCTGGGCGATGAGGGTAAAACCGATATCCATTGTAGTCGCTCAGTCGGTTGTGACGGGATGGCGGTGCCGCCGAAACGGCGGCACCCCCGGTCCTTCATCCGCGACCGGGCACCGAAGCGCCCGATCGTTTCGCTTTCGCTGGATCAGCCAGCGATGGCCGGCAGACGCGAGACGAACTCGCCGACCAGCGGGTTGGCGAAGGCGAACAGCAGGCCCACGGCGACCGAGATGATGAAGGCGGCGTCGATCAGGCCGGCGGTGATGAACATGCGGACCTGCAGGACCGGGATCAGTTCCGGCTGGCGCGCGGCCGACTCCAGGAACTTACCAGCCATGATGGCCAGACCCAGGCCAGCGCCCAGTGCGGCCAGGCCGATCATGATGCCGACGGCGAGGACGGTGGAGCTCTGGACCTGGGCGAGATTGGTCAGGACGGCGAAGTACATGGTTTTCTCCGGGAACGTTTAGCTAAGGGTTGGAAACAAACGGATGAAGGGTGCAGCGAAACTCAGTGAGCGTCTTCCGACAGGCTCAGGTACACGATGGACAGCATCATGAAGATGAAGGCCTGCAGCGGAATCACCAGCAGGTGGAACAGCATCCAGCCGAAGCCGGCGAAGGCACCAGCAAACATGCCGGCGATACCTGCACCGCCCAGCACCCAGATCAGCAGGAAGACGATTTCGCCGCCGAACATGTTGCCGAACAGTCGCATCGCCAGCGAAATCGGCTTGCTCAGCCACTCGACGATGTTCAGGATCAGGTTGAACGGCATCATCAACTTGCCGAAGGGCGCGGTCAGGAACTCCTTGGTGAAGCCACCAATGCCCTTGGAACGCAGTGCGAAGAACAGCATCAGGAAGAACACGCTGATCGACATGCCCAAGGTGGCATTGACGTCGGCGGTCGGCACCGGCTTCCAGTACGGCACGCCCATCAGCTCGAGCGGCAGGGCGATGAAGTCGGCCGGGATCATCTTGATGAGGTTCATCAGGAGGATCCAGAAGAAGATCGTGATCGCGATCGGGGTCACCAGCTTGCTGGTACCGTGGTAGGTGTCCTTGGCCTGCCGGTCAACGAACTCCAGGCAGATCTCGACGAAGGCCTGCCACTTGCCGGGTACACCGGCAGTGGCCTTGCGCGTGGCCAGCCAGAACGCCACGACCATCACCAGGCCCATGAACACCGAGGTGGCCAGGGTATCAAGATGGATCGCCCAGGGGCTCCCCTGCCCAACGGTGAGGTTGTGCAGGTGATGCTGGATATAGGAGGTGGGTGTAAGCGCCTCGCCTGCCATGTGTCCGGAACCTTCTTTAATTGAATTCGATCATTGCCTGGCCAGAGCCAGGACCTGGAACATCAGCCCGACGGCAACACCGGCCAGCAGCGCCAGGGCAGGCAGCTTGAAGACCAGTACACCTACCGCCAGTGCACCAAAAACGAGAACCCACTTGGCAACCACGGCCACGATCAGCCGGGTCATGGCCGAACCTGCCGCCTGCACGCCACCGCCCAACGCCATCCGGGCCGCCACCCAACCGCCCGCAGACACGGCCACACCGGAAACCAGCGCCGCCACTGCGTACTTCGGCCCCATCAGCAGGAAGGCCAGAGCCAGGACAGCCACTGCCGCCAGCGGGTAGACCGCGGCGCGCAGCATCAGTCGCCGACCCGTGTCACCGGAGTTCAGCACAAGATGTCCCGCACGATTGAAAAGGGTGGTGTGCATGAGGTCACGGCATGCGTGCCTCGTCGAGCCGCCAAATTATAGCAATGGGACAATTTGCGAGACAACCGCCGCGTGTTCATATCGCCAGTGCGCAAGTTCCCGCACGTGAAGGAAATTTGCTGCGACGCGGGCCCCGATGCGGGCCGCAGCAGGGCTTTACACGTGCTGCGCCGCAGCATATTGAACTTTGGTCGCGGTTGCCGGTCCCAGTCTTCGACCTGCGCGCTTTTCCTCGTCGATGCGCTCCGCAGGTCCCTGTGGATGGCCCCGCTGGGTGGCGGGGCCATCCGCATCCTTCGGGGTCACACGCTCTGCACCATACGTTCACGAATGGTGGACGCCGCGCTGGGGAGTATGTGTTCACCTCTGTTTAACCCCGCAAGGATCGAACAATGCGCTCCACCCCTGCCCTGCTCGCCATTGCCCTGGCCGCTTCCAGCGTCGCCGGTGCTGCCCATGCCGCCGAGAACGATGACCGTTTCACCCTGCGCCTGGGTGCGATGAACATCGATACCGACAACACCATCCGCGGCAGCACCAACATTGCCGGCCAGGACGTCAACCTCAACGAGGACTTCAGCCTGGGTGGCAAGGAGTGGGAACCGCGCGTTGACGGCGTGTTCCGCTTCAGCGACCGCCAGCGCCTGATCTTCGACTACTTCAAGTGGGACAAGGATCGCCGCGAGACCCTCAACGAGGGCATCGCATTCGGTGACGTCTCCGTGCCGGAAGGCAGCTTCGTCAAGGCAGAGCTCAAGTACCAGGTGGCAAGCCTGGTCTACGACTATGCCGTGGTGGATACCGACCGCTTCGAAATGGGTCTGCAGCTGGGTGCTGAATGGGCCAAGGTCAGCGCCAAGGGTTATGCCGACCTGGGCACCGTGTACCAGGGCCGCTTCCTTGACGAGAGCGAAAGCGGCGTCGCCCCGGTTGTCGGCGCCCGCCTGACCTTCACCCCGGCCGACCGCTGGCTGATCAATCTGCAGGGCCAGTACCTCAACACCAGCTGGGGCAGCTTCGACGACTACGACGGCGACCTGAGCCGTGCCAACGCGATCGTCGAGTACCGCTTCACCCGGAAGTTCGGCATCTTCGCCGGCTACGACTGGTTCAAGCTCGACGTCGACAAGAAGGGCAGCGATGGCCTGGTTGGCCTGAAGCAGGAGTTCAAGGGCCCGGTGGCCGGCATCAGCATGTCGTTCTGACCTGCATCGGCATCGCGGAAAGGAGCGGCCTGCGCTCCTTTCCGCTGCTGCCGCCCGTCAGTGCTTGGGTGCGCAGCTGCGTACGTTGTATTTGCCGAACTTTGCGCCAGCGGTCAGCAGCGCCCCCGCGTGGCTGTCCGACAACACGATTTCCACACGTTCCCATCCGTATGCCTGGACAATGACGCAGGCCCACTGCTGCTGCGGGTTGAACATCGCACCCGCCTGCGGCGCCGCTGCGGCAGCGCTGCCTGCCATCGACGCAGCAGCGGCCAGAGTGAGGAAGCACGTGGTGGCAATGCGTGACAGAGTGTTCATGAGAACCTCGTATGTGATGGAGTACAGCGCCTGGATGCCTGCCGAGCGGAGGCTCCCCTCCAGGCACGGCCATGATCTTTCTGGATCGATGCCGAGGCTATCGGGCGACGCCACTGCAGTAGCCAGATTGCGCCTACCCGCCGCAGTGGGCGGTTCTACTGCAGCCGTCCAGCTACTGCAGCCGTCCAGCTACTGCAGCCGTCCAGCTACTGCAGCCGTCCAGCGGGGCAGAGCCCCGCTCTACGCGCGCCGGATAGGCGGGCGGCTGCGTTGCGCGACACGCGCCGATCAATCCTCAGCACCTGCGTGCTTTCGGCCGGGCATAAAAAAATCCGATGCCAGATAACCGGCACCGGACTTCAATCCGCTCCACCGCTCGAACGAGCAGCGTTCCAGCCTCGGCAGGCTGGGCGGCCAAGGCTTACTTTTTCTTCGGCATGTACAGGTCGGTGATGGTGCCGTCGTAGATTTCCGAAGCCATCGCCACCGATTCGCTCAGCGTCGGATGGGCATGGATGGTGTGGCCGATGTCTTCGGCCTCCGCGCCCATCTCGATGGCCAGACCGATCTCGGCCAGCAGGTCACCGGCATGCACGCCGACGATGGCGCCGCCGATGATGCGGTGGGTCTCTTCATCGAAGATGAGCTTGGTGAAACCCTCGGTACGGCCGATACCAATGGCGCGACCACTGGCGGCCCACGGGAACTTCGCCACGCCGACCTTCAGGCCCTTGGCCTTGGCCTCGGTCTCGGTGACACCGACCCAGGCGATTTCAGGGTTGGTATAGGCCACCGACGGAATCACGCGCGCTACCCATTCCTTCTTGTGCCCGGCAGCGACTTCGGCAGCCAGCTTGCCTTCGTGCGTGGCCTTGTGGGCCAGCATCGGGTTGCCGACGATGTCGCCGATGGCAAAGATGTGCGGCACGTTGGTACGCATCTGCCGGTCAACCGGAATGAAGCCGCGCTCGGTAACCTGCACGCCGGCATTCTCGGCGCCTATCTTGCGGCCGTTTGGCGAGCGGCCCACGGCCACCAGCACGCGGTCGAAGGTGCCCTGCGCCAGCGCAGGCGACTGGCCTTCCTCGGCGGCCTCGAAGCTCACGGTGATGCCCTTGGCGTCGGCGCTGACACCGGCAGCCCTGGTCTTCAGATGGACTTCAATGCCCTGCTTCTTCAGGCGGTCGGCCAGCGGCTTGACCAGGTCCTTGTCAGCGCCGGGCATCAGCTGGTCCATGAACTCGACCACGGTCACCTTGCTGCCCAGCGCGGCATACACGGTCGCCATTTCCAGGCCGATGATGCCGCCGCCCACCACCAGCAGCGACGCCGGCACGTCGGCCAGCTCCAGCGCATCGGTGGAGTCCATCACGCGCTTGTCGTCCCACGGGAAGTTCGGCAGCTTCACCGCCTGCGACCCGGCCGCGATGATGCACTGCTTGAAGCGCAGCAGCTGGGTGCTGCCATCTTCGGCGGTGATCTGCAGTTCGTTGGCCGAGACGAAGGTGCCCACGCCCTGCACATTGCGCACCTTGCGCTGCTTGGCCATGCCGGCCAGGCCCTTGGTCAGCTGGCCAACCACCTTTTCCTTGTACGCGCGCAGCTTGTCCAGGGTGATCGTGGGCTTGCCGAACTCGACGCCGAAGTCACCGGCATGGGCGACTTCGTCGATGACCGCCGCCGCATGCAGCAGTGCCTTGGACGGAATGCAGCCGACGTTGAGGCAGACGCCACCGAGGCTGGCATAGCGCTCGACCAGCACCGTGTCCAGGCCGACATCGGCGGCGCGGAAGGCCGCGGTATAGCCACCGGGTCCGGACCCGAGCACGACCATCTCGCATTCGATGTCGGCCGGCTTGCCGCTGGCCAGCGCGGGCTTGGGCGCTGCCGGCTCGACCGGTGCGCGGTGCGACGGCGTGACCGGCGGCTTGTTCGCCGGTGCGGCCGGTGCCGCTGCCTTGGCCGGGGCATTGGCCTTGGCCGGGGCATCAGTCGCAGCGCCACCTTCAGCGTCCAGCACCACTACCACCGCCCCCTCGGAAAGGGTATCGCCCAGCTTCACCTTGATTTCCTTGACCACACCGGCAGCCGAGGACGGCACTTCCAACGTGGCCTTGTCCGATTCCAGGGTCACCAGACCCTGGTCTTTCTTCACCGTGTCGCCGACGGCGACCAATACTTCGATCACCGGCACATCGCTGTAATCGCCGATGTCGGGAACCTTGACGTCAATCGTGGCCATGGTCGATTTCCTCATGCCCGGCCGGGGCGGCCGGCGGGCTGTCATTGCTATTGTCCAGGCAGCCGCGCCGTGGGCGGCGGCCGCGCGAAAGGGGGAGCAGCTGGGTTACAGCAGCACGCGGCGCATGTCGGCCAGCACCTGCGAGAGGTAGCTGGTGAAGCGTGCGGCCAGCGCGCCGTCGATGACGCGGTGGTCATAGCTCAGCGACAACGGCAGCATCAGCTTCGGTGCGAACTCCTTGCCGTTCCAGACCGGCTGGATCGACGACTTGGATACGCCGAGGATGGCCACTTCCGGTGCGTTGACGATCGGAGTGAACGCCGTGCCGCCGATACCGCCAAGCGAGCTGATCGAGAAGCAGCCACCGCTCATGTCGGCCGGGCCGAGCTTGCCGTCGCGGGCCTTCTTCGCCAGCTCGCCGGTTTCCTGCGCGATCTGCACCACGCCCTTCTTGTCCACATCGCGGATGACCGGTACGACCAGCCCGTTGGGCGTGTCGGCGGCAAAACCGATGTGGAAATACTTCTTCAGGGTCAGGTTCTCGCCACTGGCATCCAGCGACGCATTGAACTCGGGGAACTTCTTCAGCGCCGCCGCACTGGCCTTGATCAGGAACGCGAGCATGGTCAGCTTGATGCCGGCCTTCTCGTTCTCCTTGTTCAATGCCACACGCAGGGCTTCCAGGTCGCTGATATCGGCCTGGTCGAACTGGGTTACGTGCGGAATCATCGCCCAGTTGCGGGCCAGGTTCGCACCGGAGATCTTCTTGATGCGCGACAGCGGCTGGGTCTCCACCTCACCGAACCTGGCGAAGTCGACCTTCGGCCACGGCAGCAGGTTCAGGCCGCCGCCTGTGGCCACAGGCGCGCCACTGGTCGCGTTACCAGCACCGGTGAGCGCCGCTTTCACGAACCTCTGCACGTCGGCCTTGGTGATGCGGCCACCCTTCTCGGTACCGCTGATCTGCAGCAGATCCACGCCAAGCTCGCGGGCGAACACGCGCACCGCCGGCGTTGCGTAAGGCACCTTGCCCGGCAGCACGCTGTCGGCATTGAACTGCACCGGCGGGGTCGCCGGGCTGCCGGCCGAGGCGATATCACGTGCAGCCAGCTTGTCCGGCTGCGCGGGCACGGCTACCGGCTCGACCTTGGTCTGGGTTTCCGCCGCCGGGGCGGCTGCCGCTGCCGCTGCCTGGCTCGGAGCCGGCGCAGAGGTGGATGCCGAAGCACCTTCGGCTTCGATGATGGCCACGACCTTGCCCTGCGAGAGCGTGTCGCCCACCTTGACCTTGATGGCCTTGACCACACCGGCTACCGACGACGGCACTTCCATCGTGGCCTTGTCGCTTTCCAGCGTGACCAGACCCTGGTCCTTCTTGACCGTGTCGCCGACGGCAACCAGCACTTCGATCACCGGGATATCGGTGTAATCGCCGATGTCCGGCACCAGCGCTTCGACATCGCCACCACCGCTGGACGGCGCAGCAGAAGGTGCGGCGGCCGGTGCCTGCGCGCTCTGGCTGGGTGCGGTGGGGGCAGCGGCCTTGGCCGGTGCCGCAGCAGGCGCAGCAGCAGCGTCGCCTTCGGCCACTTCGATCAAGGCCACCACCTTGCCTTCAGACAGGCTGTCGCCAACCTTGACCTTCAGTTCCTTGACCACGCCGGCCACCGACGAAGGGACCTCCATCGTGGCCTTGTCGCTTTCCAGCGTGACCAGGCCCTGGTCCTTCTTGACCGTATCGCCCACGGCGACCAGCACCTCGATTACCGGGATATCGCTGTAGTCACCGATATCGGGGACAAGGGCTTCCTTGATTTCGGCCATGGGTAGAACTCCGGCAATCTGGTGTAGGGAAACCTCTATTGTGCGGCCAGCGCGCGCCTGCGCCAACCGTTACAGACAATTTAGATCGTCACTGTCCCGGGACACACCGTGTCTGCAGGGCCACCAACGTCACTGCTGCCGGGCTGCTGCGCGCACCAGTCGGTGGCGTATTGTCTCCGCCCGGTCAGCGCGTTGCGGCCAAGGCATCGGCCACCGGCTGCCAGGCCTGGCGCAGCCGGTCCAGGCTGAAGGCTGCGTTGGCCGGGCTGGTGGACGGCAACGCCAGCACCGGCACGGCACAGGTGAGCACAGGCGCGACATGGCGCTGATACGCCTGATGGGCGGTGGCACCATTGCAGGCCACCAGCGCCAGCCGGGGCAGTCCGGCCAGTACGTCCGCCAATGGATTGGGCACTTCGCTGCCACGCACGATGGCCGCATCCAGGCTGCCGCGACGCTCACAACGCCCGATCACGTCCCACAACCCGATGCCGGCCTCCAGCAGCGCGCGCAGCCGCTGCGGGTAAGGCGCCAGTGCATCGACGCCACAGACGTGCGCCATCAACGGCCAGAACCGATTGCGCGGATGCGCGTAGTACTGCGCCTGCTGCAGCGATGCGCTGCCGGGCATGGAACCCAGCACGAGCACCCTGCATGCCGCGTCGATCTGCGCTGGCAGGCCGATACAGATGTCGTTGTCAGTCACATCTCAGCCACTTTCATGAATTTCTCAATGGTAAAGGAATGACGGCGGCACAAGGGCTGGCGGGGCTTTGCTGAACACGGACAACTTTTTTTTAACGTCCGTCGGATTCGATTCATGTTTCAGCGAATAGGGTGACCTCGCCCCGCCAACCGGGGATTCCCTCAAGAAACCCAAGGAGCTCCCCATGCGTTCCCTCACCGTTCTCTCGCTGTCCCTGCTGGCCGCCACCGCTGCCCCGGCCGCCTTCGCCCAGGATTACGCCACCACCGCCGAGCGCGACGCCACCACCGCCTCGGTGCCGGCCAATGAAACCGCCTCGGGCAAGCATTTCGCCGTGGTCGGCGGCGTTGCCCTGCTGGAGACCAAGAACAAGGCAGTCGACGGCATCGTCAACAAGACCGAGGGTGGCCCGGCGCCGACCCTGAGCCTGAGCTACTACATCAACGACAACTGGGCCGTTGAGCTGTGGGGCGCTGCCGACAAGATCACCCACCGCGCCATCGGCCCGGGCAATGCCCGTCTCGGCCAGGCCGAGCAGCAGCCGATCGCGCTGAGCGGCCAGTACCACTTCGGCCAGGCTGACAACGTGTTCCGTCCGTTCGTGGGCGCCGGTTACTACGAGTCCAACTTCAGCAATGAGTCGCTGACCGTTGCCGACACCGTCGGCCACATCGGCCTGAAGAATGCCAAGGGCGCCATCGGCACCGTCGGCATCGACATGAACATCAACCCGACCTGGTTCGCCCGCGCCGATGCCCGCTACATGCACGGCCGTCCGGAAGTGACCGTCGATGGCGCCGGTACCGGCGTCAAGGCGAAGCTGGATCCGTGGACCGTCGGCTTCGGCATCGGCGCACGCTTCTAAGCCGCACCGTCAGTTTCATGTGTGATGCAACGGGCCCTTCGGGGCCCGTTGTCGTTAGTGCAATGGCATCGGCGGAGGTTTGACGCCAGCGCCGACAAAGTCCGCCCGGTTCGCACCGAGATTACAGCGCTGCGACGCCCACCGGGCCTGCAGCAGGTCCGGGGTCTTACGCTGCATGCAGTGCAGGCCTGCGGAGTACTGGATCGTGCTTGATGTGCTGGTGGTCGGCGGCGGCATCAACGGCGCGGGCATCGCCCGCGATGCGGCCGGGCGCGGCCTGCGTGTTGCATTGTGCGAGCAGCACGATCTGGCCCAGCACACCTCCAGCGCCAGCTCGAAACTGATTCACGGCGGCCTGCGCTATCTGCAGCAGGGCCACCTGTCACTGGTACGGCAAGCCCTGGTCGAGCGCGCGATCCTGCTGCGTACCGCCCCGCATCTGGTCACCCCCCTGCCCTTTCTGATACCGCACGAGCCGACACTGCGCCCAGCCTGGATGCTGCGTGCGGGGTTGTGGCTGTACGACCAGCTTGGCAGTGGGCGAACGGCACTCCCCCGCCATCGCTGCCTGCGGCTGGACCAGCATGCTGTGGGCGAGGGGCTGCGTGACCGCAACCGGATCGGCTTCACCTACTGCGATGCGAAGGTGCATGACGCAAGGCTGGTTCTGGCCAACATCATCGACGCCCACGCACTGGGCGCGCAGGTGTGGACACGCACACGCTGTGTGTTCGCTGATCGCCGCCAGCGCCATTGGGACGTCACCCTGGAAGACAGCATCGGCCGCTGGCACCGCGTGCAGACACGGACCATGGTCAACGCCACCGGCCCGTGGGCGGCAGCATTCGCCGACGATCTGGACCTGGCCGCCGCGCCGCCGCTGCGCCTGGTGCAGGGCAGCCACATCGTGGTGCCGGCGCTGTTCCCCCACGACCATGCGCTGCTGCTGCAGCAGCCCGATGGGCGCGTCGTGTTTGCGATTCCCTACGAGGACAGGTTCACCCTGGTGGGCACCACGGATGTGGACTACACCGGCGATCCGGCCCAGGCGATCATCGACGATGCACAGCGGCAGTACCTCTGCGCTGCGGTCAACCGCAGCGTCGTGCACCCGGTTTCTGCCACCGACATCTTCCACAGCTTCAGTGGGGTGCGCCCGCTGCTGGCCTCGTCCGCAGACCGGCCGAGCGCGGCCGGGCGCGGTTATCGGCTGCAGCTGGATCTGGAGAGCGCGCCCCTGCTGACCATCGCAGGCGGCAAGCTGACCACCTACCGTCTTCTTGCCGAACGTGCGGTGGACCTGCTGCTGGGCAACGAGGCGGGCCGGCGGCCGGGCTGGACCCGCGACGGCAGGCCCCTGCCGGGTGGGGAGCGTGGGCCACCGCCCGCAGTGGCGGCGTGGCTGCAGGATACCTGGCCGTGGCTGCCTGCACCGCTGGTGCAGCGCTGGGCACGCAGCCAGGGCAGCCGCGCTGCGCACATCATCGGCGACGCGCGCTCGCTGGAGGCGCTGGGCGAGCACTTCGGCGGGCACCTGTACGCCGCTGAGGTGCGCTATCTGCGCGATCACGAGTGGGCGCTGCACGCCGACGACGTACTGTGGCGCCGGACCCAGCTGGGCCTGCTGCTCGACGACGCACAGCAGGCACGCCTGACAGCGTGGCTGCAGCAGCATCCTCCCACCGCACTCCCGACTCCAGGAGACGGCGATGACTGATCTTCAACAACGGCTTGGCGAGCTCATCAGCGAGGCGATCGCCACGGCGATCATCGTGGGCATCGGCTGTTCCGCATCGGCCATGTACCTGCTTTACGACCCCAGTCCCTACCAGCAGGCGTACTGGGGACTGTGCATCACCTGGGGGCTGGCGGTCACCCTGGCCATCCATGCCACTGCATCGGTATCGGGCACCCACGCCAACCCGGCTGTCACCCTCGCACTCGCCCTGTACCGCGGTTTTCCGTGGCCGCGGGTGCTGCCCTACTGCGTGGCGCAGCTGGCCGGCGCCTTCATGGGCGCACTGCTGGTCTACCAGCTCTACCACCCGGTGATCGACCACTACACCCAGCTGCACGGCGTGCTTCGCACCGAGGGCGGCGCGGCCGGTGTGTTCTTCACTGCGCCCGGACTGGCCATCACGCCGCTGCACGCACTGGGCGATCAGGTGTTGCTGACCGCGCTGCTGGTATTTGGCATCTTCGCCATCACCGAGCGCTACAACGAGGCCGCGCCCGGCGCCAATGGCGGTGCACTGATGATCGGCCTGCTGGTGGCATGCATCGGTGCCAGCGCTGGCCACCTGGAAGGCTGGGCGATCAACCCGGCGCGCGATCTCGGCCCGCGCCTGTTCGCCTGGCTGGCCGGCTGGGGCCGTGCCGCGCTGCCCGGTACCGATCATTACTGGTGGGTTCCCATTGTCGGCCCCCTGCTCGGCGGTGTCATCGGCGGCGCAGCCCATCATTGGCTGATCCGGCCTTTCCTGCCGGCGCGCCGACGCGCCCTCGTGCGCGATCACGCACAATGACCGCTCTGACCACTGCACGGAGTCTCCAAGCCATGGAGCCGCGTTACATCCTTGCCATCGACCAGGGCACCACCAGCTCGCGCGCCCTGCTCTTCGACCAGGACGGCGCGGTGGCCGGCTGCGCACAGCGCGAGTTCCAGCAGCTGTTCCCGCAGCCCGGCTGGGTGGAGCATGACCCGCGCGAGATCCTGACCAGCGTCTATGCCACCATCACCGAGCTGCTCAGCCGCGAGCAGATCGACCCGCGCCAGATCGCCGCCATCGGCATCACCAACCAGCGCGAGACAACGGTGGTATGGGACAAGGCCAGTGGCCAGCCGATCCATAACGCCATCGTGTGGCAGTCGCGGCAGAGCAATGCCATCTGCGAGGCGCTCAAGGCACAGGGCCACGAGGCGCTGGTGCGTGACCGTACCGGTCTGCTGATCGACGCATATTTTTCGGCCACCAAGATCCGCTGGATACTCGACCACGTTCCCGGCGCCCAGCAACGCGCCGAGCGCGGTGAGCTGCTGTTTGGCACGATCGACAGCTGGCTGGTCTGGAACCTCAGTGGTCGCAATGCGCACGTGACCGACTACAGCAATGCGGCACGCACGCTGCTGTATGACATCCATCGTCTGCAGTGGGACCCGGAACTGCTCGCGCTGCTGGACATCCCCGCTGCGATGCTGCCGGAGGTACGCAGTTCCAGCGAGATCTACGCACATACCCACCCGCGCTTCTTCTTTGACCACCCGATTCCGATCGCCGGCATCGCCGGTGACCAGCAGGCCGCGTTGTTCGGGCAGGCCTGTTTCCAGCCCGGCATGGTCAAAAACACCTACGGCACCGGCTGCTTCATGCTGATGCACACCGGCGAGCGGGCGGTACGGTCGCGCAATGGCCTGTTGACCACACTGGCGTGGGGGCTGGATGGCAAGGTCGAGTACGCGCTGGAAGGCTCGATCTTCGTCGCCGGCTCGGTGGTGCAGTGGCTGCGTGATGGCCTGCAGCTGATCCAGCATGCCGCTGAAACCCAGGCGCTCGCGCAGAGCGTGGAGGACAGCGGCGGCATTTACCTGGTCCCGGCGTTCGTCGGCCTGGGTGCACCCTATTGGCGCAGCGATGTGCGCGGCGCGATGTTCGGCCTCAGCCGCGGCACCGGCAAGGCGCACCTGGCGCGTGCCGCTCTGGAGGCCATGGCTTACCAGACGCGCGATGTACTTGAGGCGATGCAGTCAGACGCCGGCATTGCGCTGAGCGTCCTGCGCGCCGACGGCGGCGCGATCGGCAACGACTTTCTGGCCCAGTTCCAGGCCGACCTGCTCGACGTACCGTTACAGCGGCCCCGCCTGACCGAGACCACCGCGCTCGGCGCCGCCTATCTGGCGGGCCTGGCTGTCGGTTTCTGGAGCAGCCGCGAGCAGATCAGCGCGCAGTGGGCCGTGCAGCAGCGCTTCGAACCGCAGATGGACCCGGCAAAGCGCGAGTCGCTGTACGCCGGCTGGAAACAGGCCGTCGCCGCGACTCTCGCGTTCCACTGACACGGCGCCGCTGCCCTGCCATGACGCAGAACAGCGCAGACACGCTGCGCTGCTGCATTGCCGGGACAGCCCCGTCGCCGTGCGTACGCGGGCCGCAGGGCATCCCGCGCAGCCCTGTCCACTCAGAAGGCGGGCAATACCGCGCCCTTGTACTTCTGCTCGATGAAGGACTTCACCTCCGCGCTGGTCAAAGCCGCTGCCAGCTTCTGCACCCGCGCATCGTCCTTGTTGTCCGCACGCGCCACCAGGAAGTTCACGTACGGCGAATCCTTGCTCTCGATCGCCAGTGCGTCCTGGGTCGGGTTCAGGCCCGCATCCAGCGCATAGTTGGTGTTGATCAGCGCCAGATCCACCTGGTCCAGCACGCGCGGCAGCATGGCCGAGTCGAGCTCGCGGAACTTCAGGTTCTTCGGGTTGGCGACGATGTCACGCTGGGTCGACAGCGCATTGGTCGGATCCTTCAACTCGATCACCCCGGCGTTGTGCAGCAGGATCAGGGCGCGGCTGTTGTTGCTGGGGTCATTAGGAATCACCACATCGGCGCCGTCGCGCAGCTCCTGCAGCGACTTCACCTTACGCGAGTAGGCGCCGAAGGGCTCGATGTGCACGCCGACCACCGTGGTCAGCGTGGTCTTGCGGTCGCGGTTGTAGGCGTCCAGGTAGGGCTCGGTCTGGAAATAATTGACATCCACCTGCTTCTGCACCAGCTGGTCGTTGGGCTGCACGTAGTCGTTGAACACGCGCACGTCCAGCTCCACGCCCTGCTCCTTCAGCAGCGGCTTGACCACCTCGAGGATTTCCGCATGCGGCACGGCAGTGGCCGCCACCACCAGCTTCTGCGAGGCATCGCCGGACCTGCCGCAGGCACTCAGTGCCACGGCGGCGAACAGGGACAACAACAGCGTCTTCTTCATCGGGGTTCCGCTCTGGGGGAAGGGGACATCATTCGTAACTGCTCAGGGCCAGTGCGAGCAAGGCCTTGGCCTGCTCGCGCAGCATCACCGGCTCGATGATCTCGGCGTCCGAGCCATAGTGCAGCACGTCCATCAACAACTCACGCGACACGCTGTAGGGCACTTTGAGCTCGTAACGGCCGTCGGCCAGGAAGCGGCCCTGCTGTTTGGAATGCCAGTGCTCATCGGCCACCCAGCGCGCGGCCTTGGCGCTGAACACGATGGTCGCCCAGCCCTTGGGCGGGCCGGAAAAGATGCCATAACTGGCACCCAGCTGCTCGTCCAGCTCGGCATCGGCGACATCGCGGGCGGCCACTTCGGCTGACACCTTGGCCTTGTTGATGCGGTCCACGGCAAAGCTGCGCAGCGCGTCGCGGTCGTGGTCCCACGCGTCGAGGTACCAGTTGTCGCGGTAATGGGTCAGCCGCTGCGGCGATACCGTACGCCGGGTCGGCTCGTCGGTGGAGCGTGCGCGGTATTCGAACGTCAGCTGGCGCCGTTCCAGCACGGCCGAGGCCACGCTGCGGAAACTGGCCTCATCGAACTTGCGCCCCCGGTGCGGAATGACCCGCACCCGGTCCACCGGCCAGCTCGACACCCCCGCCTGCGCGGCCAGCAGGCCCTCGATGCGCTGCTGCAGCGGCGCCAGCACCGAGGACAGCATGCCACCGCCGGTGCGGGCCAGCAGGTGCTGCGAGGCCAGCAGCGCGTGCAGCTCTTCCGAGCTCAGCCACAGCCCGGGCAGCTCGAAGCGATCGCTCTCGTCGGCCTGGTAGCGGAAGCCCGCCTCGCCATCCCCCTCGATGGGCGCCATCAGCGCGTCGCGCAGGAAGGCCAGGTCGCGGTATACCGTTGCCCGCGAGCAGCCCAGCTTGTCCTGCAGCGTAGCCACTGTCACCGGGTAACGGGCGGCCTTGAGCAGGCGATGCAGTGCAGTAATGCGTTCGTATCGGTCCATGGCCTCGATTATGTCCGAGTCGGCGTCATTGTGCGGGCATGATCGGCTATCGTGGGCCGCCCCGCCCCCGACCGCCCCGACATGCGCCTGCATCCCCTTTCCCTGCTGCTCCTGCTGCTGACCGGCGCTGCGCTGCCCGGCTGCGAGCGCACGCCCGATCCCGCCGCGCCGCTGGCGGTCAACCCCGACCCCGCGCAGGCAGTGATCGAGGCCAGCCGACGCTTTGCCGGCCTGCGCGCCTTCCATGCCGAGATGACCCTGCACGGCGCCCAGGCCGACCAGGTGCTGCGCACCCGCATGACCTTCGTCGCCCCGGATCGCTACCAGCTGGAGACCCCGGCCGGGGTGCAGACGATCATCGGCGACACGTTGTTTCTGCAGGCGGCCGACCGTGTGCAGCAGATGCCGGTGCCCGAAGGCCTGCTGGATCAGTGGCGCAGCCCCGTGCCCGCCGATGCGCAGCTGCGCGACGCCACCGTCGAAGACCGTGGCAGCGCGACACTGGACGGCCAATCCGCACGGGTTTACCGCATCACCGGGCAAGGGGGAAGCGAGACGCTGCAGTACTGGATCGGCGGGGACGGGCTGCTGCGGCAGATCCAGCGCGAGGGCCTGAACCAGGGCAAGCCGTACCGCATCACGCTGCGCTACAGCCACTTGAACGACGCGGGCCTGCAGGTGCCCCTGCCCTGAGGGGCCAGATGCGCCAACTGCTGCTGAAGCACGGTGTGGAGCAAGGTCGAGGCAGTCGGGTACACACGGTATCATCGGCGGCCAGCCAGCCGCCCCCTAGGAGAACCCGTCGATGTCCCTGCGTGCCCCCGTGTTGCTCTCATTGCTGATCGCCGCGCCTGCGGCCATGGCCCAGGATGCCGCTGAACTGGCGGCGATGACCTCCCCCTGGAGCGGCAGCGGCGGCGAACTGGGCTTCGCCTCGGCGCGCGGCAACAGCAACACCGAGAGCTTCAACGGCCGCCTGCGCCTGCGTTACACCGACGATGACTGGGTTCACAGCCTGGACCTGTTCGGCCTGCGTTCGCGCTCCGAATCGACCCGGACCAACGATGACGGCACCACCAGCCGCGTCAGCAATACGACCGCCAATCGCTACACCGGCAGCGCCGGCAGCGCGCTGCAGCTGGGCGAACACCGCCAGATCACCGCGACCCTGCGTTTTGAACGCGATGACTTCGCCACCTATGACCGCCAGAGCTCGTTCGGTCTGGGTTACGGTACGCGCCTGTGGGACAACGACCGTTTCTCGCTCGACGCGCAGATCGGTCCCGGTGTGCGCCGCACCCATAACAGCGAGACCGACGAAACCCGCACCGGCCTGATCGGCCGTGGCTTCTTCGACATCAAGTATTCGCTGACCGCCAACACCGACCTGGTGAATACGTTGCTGGTGGAATCAGGCTCGTACAACACCTTCGCGCAGAACGATCTTGGCGTGTCGGTGAGCATGAACGAACACCTCGCGCTGAAGGCCGGCTGGCAGGCACGCCACAACAGCGACGTGTCCGAAGACAAGCGCAAGACCGACACCCTGACCACCATGAACGTGGTCTACAAGTTCAAGTAAGCATCGCATTGGTGACCTGCCAATCGTAGCGCCGGGCTCTGCCCCGCGAGCTACGCAGCACCCCGGCTTACCGTGGATCGTCACGCCGTAGCGCCGGGCTCTGCCCGGCGTGCGCGCAGCGCGGCTTCAGCGCGACGCTGGCGACCTGGCCCCTGTAGAGTTTGAACGGCGCTATGCGCAAAGCGGCTCATGAGTGTCTACGGAAGTCTGGCCGGTCCAGCCTCCGAAGTGGTGCTTTGGCAGCATGGCCTGCGCCATCAGCGATGACGACGTCCACAGCCCTTACGCGCACACATACCTTGGCTGCAAGCGCTGGCAGGTGCCCGCAAGGTGCTGGCAACCGACTCAAAGCCCGTCCGCATTGCTCCGCCGTGCGGACATCATCTCGCTTTTCTTCTGATCGTGTATCGTCTGAAGCGGCCAACTTATGGTGCTTTGGGACAGAGCGATCGCCAAAAGCTACTCGGTTGGTGGGCCCACCAGGATTCGAACCTGGAACCAAGGGATTATGAGTTGCCAATCAAATCAGTAAGTTACTGATTCTGAAGCGAAGTATAGCGCAGCCCAGAAAAGAGCAAAGAACTTTCGAATCAGCAACTTGGCGCAGTTTGGCGAAGACACCCGGAACTGATGAGTGTACCGCTGGTGTACCGCGTCGACACGACTTCAATCGGCTTCCAGCACCTGCGGCAGGTAGATGCGCCGCAACGGCAGCAGGCCCTTGTGGCGCATCCATAAATTCACGCTTGGCAGTAGACGAACATCTATCGGTTGGCGCCGCACGGAAGGGGATCCCGGCTGGAGGTCATGCCGCTTCTTCCTGAAGCTCGCTAGGTATCTCGACAAGCCAATTCACTAAAGCGCGAACCCCTACCGAATCGGCGCAGGCAATGTCCACGCCGTCATTTTCGATATTGATCTGGCAAGTGAGCCAAGCGCTCTCGCTCTTATCCTCAAGACCGACGTGAGGTTCGATGGCCCCTTTACTCCAAAGCCAAATGGACTGCTCGCGCAGCTTCACCACCAGCGCATCGATGTGAGGGGTGGCTATTGCCTGCTCCGCGAGCAACTCGAAAGCCTTGGACGCCGGCCCCTGCACCCCCTTCTTCGGAAGACCACCTTCATCCAAAGTGATCAGGCCATCATCAGCCAGGCCTTGGAGAAGTGCCTTGCACGCAGAAACGTCGGGGTCGTCTGCCGTCAGGAATCCGTGCTTCTCTGCGTGCCGGAAAGCGTAGTCGAGATCCACGATCGCACACGCTGGCAAACCCAGCGCCGCAAGAACCTCCATCGACTTCTTCGTATCCGATACGCCGCTCATGGGCACTATCGCGAGAGATGATTGCCCCAGTGTTTTTCCAGCGACCGCTTGAAAGAGGCTAGGCAGCAGGCGGAGCTCGGTCTTACCCTCAGTCAGCACAACCTTGTCGGCAAACAGCACCTGCGATGAGTTGGTCAGACTGAAGATCTGATGCAACTGGTGCGTGGGGTTAGCGACAAGCCCTTCGACCACCGACAGCAGCCTTGGCCGGGCTTTCGTCCCATGCGGGTGCTTCTTCGTCATCAACAACGCGTTCTTCGCGTCCTTCGCGAGGATCATCTGGGCGGAATGCGTGGAGAACACCACTTGGTAGCCGGCCTGGGACAAGGCTCGTAGCGCTTCGCGAACCTGTTCGACAGCGAACGGGTGCATGAAGAGCTCGGGCTCATCGACTAGCAGCAGGGTCACGCCTCCAGCTACGGCCGCTCCACGCTTCAGATCCGCTAGATGACGAACCATCGCCATTTGAACGGCGCGCTGCGCGCCATGGCCGTAGGAGCCGAACGTCCTACCTCGTCCATCTCCCTCATAGACTCGAACCGTGCCGGCCTTGATCAGGTCGTTGAATAGAGGGACGGGGAAATCGAGCTTGATGCGAATCCCTGGAAAGAGGTCAGCGATCTTCCCGTTGATGGAATCATCGATCCTTCCTAGCTCATCGAATCGCGCTTCGCCCTCTGCGGACACCATCCCGAAGATGGCCGACAAGTGAGGCGTAAGGTCTGCTTCGTGACGCTCTTGGATGGCCACAAGCATGTTGGCCAGCAGTTTTCCAATCGTCGTAGTGGTCTTTGCCTTGCTCGCGTCTTCTTCCGCGTTCTCCATCGCCCCAATGCGGATGGGATCAGGGAAGAGGCCTGTTATCGCGTTATCAATACCTGCAGGATTAGGAGCCCACTCCCCCGTGTCTGGGTCCGCCACGAGAAGAGTCGTGTCTCCGCCCGGCACCTGCTGTTCTCGACGCACCATCAGCACGCCATCCCGAACGCTCGGCTCGATCTTCGCCCGGTGCTTCGGATCGAGCGTGGCTAGGTCATCTTCAGTGATGCCAGTCATGCAGCCAGTCACCGTTACAGGCAGCGCTGGGTCATGGAAATCTTCCACGCCCAACTTGGCCTTGCGCACCAGCCACTGAAGCGCGGTCAAGCAGTTGCTCTTGCCGCAATTGTTCAGGCCCACCAGAGGCGTAAAGTTCGTGAGTTCGAGCGTTGTGGATACGCACGAGCGGTAGTTCTCAACGTCCAGTTGCGATATGTAGACAGCCATTCCTTTGCTCCCCCTGTTTAAGAAAATTACGCGATAGCAGCCTTGATCTGCTCGGTGACGCTGTTCCCCTGGCTATCGATCTTCTGCGCCATGAGGTAGATGCCCTTCCCCTTGCTGCGCTCGGCCCACAGCGCACCGATGAGGCGCTTCTCCTTCTCTTGGTCTGCCGTAAACCGGTCGCCACCCTTGTATTCGACGACCAGCAGCCGTCCATCGGTGAGCTTGGCCACGAAGTCCGGGTAGGTCCGGTTCTTCGAGGTCGGCATCCAGAACTGCGTCTTGTTGACCAGGTTGCGCACCCAGAACGCCACCTCATCGAGCATGTCGATGGCTTGGGCACACAAGAACTCCTCACCCACCGTGCCCTTGGGAGTCTTCCAGTAAAGGTCCCCCGGCAACGGGTAGTAGTGCTTCTTAAAGCGGTAAGGCCCCTGGTAGTAGTAATTCGCCGGGTAAGCGGTCATGTCTGCCGGATACGTGAACCCGTGATCGGGGCCGTCTCCAACCACCACCTCGAGCCCACCCTCGAACAACGCCTGCTGGAAGCCCTGCTTGAAGGCCGCTTCCTTCGCCGCGGCGAGCTGCTCAGCCAGCTTGCGGCGGAGCACGAACTGGCCCTTGAGCAACTGACCCAGAGAGAAGCCCCGCTCCAGCAGGCCATCGACGGACCGTCGAAGCCATTCGCGAAGCACCGGCTGGGCGATGGTGTGGTCGCGCACCTCGCGGTCCAGCCAGCCAATGAGGTCAGCAGCAGTGCGATCCTGCGCGAAGCCCGGGAGATAGGTGGCCACGTCGTCCTTCACCAGGTGGTAGCTCACGCCCTGCCCGTCGAGGTCCACCTCGAAGGTTTTGCTGTCGTCATTGAAGCGGAAGCTGGAGAGGTCCGGTGGGCTGGCGAGCAAGTCCCACTTGAAGTCGGCCGTGACGACGCCGCGATCGATGAACTCCAACTCGCCCTGCTCGACTGAGCACAGACGGGGCACGGTGAACACGAGGCCATGCTCGCTGGGCGCTTTCGCGGCGACCGCGACGTTGTTGTGTTGGCGGAGCTTCTCCAGCGCGTCCTCGCGCTCCTTCTTCGGCGCAACTTCCGCTACCGCTTCCTGCGTGGCCTCGTCCACCTCGCCAGTGATTTCCACGACCCCGCCGTCGCTGCCCTCGTTGGGGGTAAACACAACGCGCTCGTGGTCGCCTTGCGGGGCGTTGCTCAAGTCCGGGGCATGCTGGACCGCCAAGCGCAGAACGGGGGTAGGGATGGCCTGGTACTCACCACCCTTCAGATCCAGGTCACCGACCGGCTCAAGGTCGCGTCGCATGCCTGCGGCGGCTTCCAGCGGGTTGAAGCCGATGCTGACCAAGGCATCCGTGAGCTCGCCTGCCGCGGCGCCGAAGCTCTCAGTGGTGACGTGGGCATAGGCCTTACTCATGGCCTCCTGCTTTCGAGCGGTGGCATAGGGCATGCGCAGCACGCGGCCCAGCAACTGTTGAATGTCCTTGTCACTCTTGACCTGAGCGACTGAGCAGAAGACGTAGGCGAAGGAGCAGTCCCAGCCTTCCTTCAACGCCTGCTTGGTGATGATGATTTCAGTAGGGCAATCCTTGGCGAACAGATCTACTCCATCGATGCCCCGCTGGTCGCCGGTGGCGATGGCGATCGAGGACTCGGGCACCTTGTCGACCTCGAGCAGGTGGCGCTTGACCTCCTCCACCGTGGCCGTGCCCTTCGCGTTTTCCGCTTGGATGAGCAAGATAGGGCGGATGTAGTCGGGTTCGTCCAGTGCCACCTTCGACAGCGCTTTGCGGCGTGCCACCGAGCTGCTGACGGCCATTTCCCACTGCCCCGAGTGCTCCTTGAGAACCACGGGGAACTTGATCATCTTTTCGTCCTTGAGCTCGAACGCGGACACGCTCACCAAGACGTTGGAGCTCTTCACGTCCGGGGTGGCGGTCAGCTCGACGACCGCACGGGGCGCAAGACGTTCGTAGACTTCATAGGAGAGCTTGGTCGTAGCGTTATGCGCTTCATCCATGATAACCAACGGCCCGTGTAGCTTGAGCAGGTTGGCGAACGACGCCATCGCCTTGCCGTTGTCACCGCGGTCCAGGTAGTCGAGGTCAACGGTCGAACCCGCGAAGTGCGGCTCGAGGTCTTCGTGGTGGTCGTAGACCTTGCGGCCTTCCTTGTCGGTGACGCGAAGGGCGGCCACCGTGCCGATGATGAGGCACACCTTGGTGCCGACATCAGCCACGCGAATCTGCGCGAAGTCGGCCACGTCGAATATGGCCACTTGCCCACCGAAGGTCTCATCGAGCTCTTGGCGATACGGGTGCCGAGGGTTGCGGAATGCCTCCAGCGTCTGGTTCTTGATCTGGGTGCTGGGCACCATCCAAAGCACCAGCGGGAACTGGCGCTCCAAGATGGTCTGGCCCGCCGCCTTGATGATGTGCGCGCCCATCACGGTCTTGCCACCCCCGGTCGGGATGCGCAAGCAGACGTAGGGCACGTCAGGCTGGCCCGGCATGGGCTTGTAGTCGGTGATCAACCCCTTGGCGACGTTGTCCTCAAACGCTTGCTTAGCGCCATTCAGGCGCGCGTCGTCGAGGTAAGCGTGTAGGCTGGCCAGTGCACGTGCTTGGTAGATCTTCAGCGAGAGCGCCATAGTCAGCGAGCCTTGATGTCGTAGGGGGTCTGCTTGAAGACGATTTCAAGCTCGCGCAGCTGTTCCGTGGGCAGCGCGCAGGCCTCCCCATAGATGACCTTCGGGCCTTCGAACTTGGGCAGTTTGCGAAGCAGCGCGCGGGTCAGCACGTTGCCACCCGCCTTCGTGACATCACCAAGAATCCCGTTGAACAGCAGGTAGTAGCCCACTCCTTCGTGCTCGCCGAGGAACGCTTCCCTAGCGGCACGGGTCGAGCGAGCCGATCCGGTTTCGGCGAACCAGACGTGGGCGGCGAGCTGCTCGAACTTGATGCTCTCGCGGATGTGACCATCTTCGTCGAAGACTGAAACTCCAAGCTTGTAGAAGCGAAAACCACCTCCACCTTGCCAACCGATGTCGGGGGATATCCCTCCCTTCTCGCCCTCGACAACCTTCGTGAGGCGGGTCTGGCAATAAGTCCTCGCGTGTTCCCCCTCCTCCACACCGATCCAGCGACGCTTCATCTTGTGCGCAACTGCTGCGGTCGTTCCAGAGCCTAGGAAGCTATCCAAGACAAGATCCCCTTCGTTCGACCCAATTTCGAGGATCATTCGCACCAGCTGCTCCGGCTTTGGGGTGGAGAAAGGCTCCATGTCAGGAAACAAAGCAAGCATCTCCTTCTTCGCATCCTGATTGCTGCCTGCGAACTGGTGAGTCCACCACGTATCCGGAACGACGCCGTCGTTGCCTTCACTCAAAAACACCTTCTCACGCGGGCGGCTTGTGCCCGTCTTGCCGAACCAGAGGCGATTGTCGGCAATCATTTCGGCAGTTCGATCAGGCAGCCCGTTCCAATGGCGGCCCGCCGGAGGACCGATGGAACCACCACCAGGAAGTTCGATATCGTAGCGATAGGCAGCACGCCTCTCCGCATTCTCTGATGGAACCGAATACGCGACACTCGTCCAGACTCCGCGAGGATCGTTGTCGACATTCTTGTAGGAGTCCAAGTTCCCTTGAGTTCTAGGAACGAGGTTTCGCGACCACTTATCCTTCTTCTTCGCATACACGAAGAGATGATCGTGACTTACAGAAATCTGCGCCTTGTTCTTCTTCGCGAAAACCTTTTGCCATGCGACTTCGGTAACGAAGTTCGATCGACCGAAAACTTCATCAGCGATCACCTTGAAGTAATGCGCTTCATGATCATCGAGCGTGACCCACATTGACCCATCCTCAGCGAGAAGGTCTCTGAGCAGCTCAAGCCTTGGATACATCATCGACAGCCACTTCGAATGCTCGAGGTTGTCGTCGTAGTGCTCGAATGCACTCCTGGTGTTATAGGGCGGGTCGATGAAAATGCACTTCACCTGCCCCGCGTAGTAGGGCAACAACGCCTTCAATGCATCGAGGTTGTCCCCCTCGATGAGCATGTTCGGAGAGTCTTCTTCGCCATAGGAAAGCTTGGCGACCGGCTCAAGAAGCCGGTATGGGGTCAGGGCGGCGCGGGTGAGATCAGCGTCGCGATTGAACCAAGACAGCAAAGGCATGAAGCAATTCCCCAAAGGCAGGAGCCCAGCTCAAGAGCCAGAAATTGTTAGGTAGAGACTCATCGAGTTGAGTGAGGTCAACCGAAATCCATAGGTCATATAGAAACGCGCAGCCGCCTCGTCTTTGGCATCCACGATCAACACACGCACGCCAAGCGTCTGACGCGCAGCCAAGGCAACATTCACCGCGTGCCCGACCAGCAGTTGGCCGTAACCTCGTCCTTGCGCATTGGCGCTGACAGCCAGACGCCCCATCCGGATTGCCGGGACAGGGTAGGCGGGGAGGCGCGCGCGATCGCCGGGGTTGAGGTCTTCGAACTGCAGTTGAGCCGCTGACAAGGCGCAATAGCCGAGCACCGAGGCCGGCTCGCCGTCATCAATGAGCACATGGGTGGTAGCGATGCCGTCCCTGTGGTGCTGGCTCGGCCGCTTCCGCAGGTAATCGTCCAGCACCGGAACGCCGCAGGTGAATGCGTCTCTATCGTGCAGCCGCTTGTCCAGCAGCGCAAAGCACAGGGCCATGGACCTCAGCGCCGACCAGAGAGTCGGCCGGCACTGTCCATCGCCTTCTTCAGACGATCGTTGGGCTGGAAAGGCGCATCCAGAGCCGCGAGGAAATGGCGCGACTCCGCCGGAGACAGCGCAGCTGTCGTATCGGCCGCGATGGCAGTATCCGCTTCGCGCAGCACTGCGCTGCGGACGAACGCCGACACCGCCATGCCGCGCAGAGCGGCGGCGCGGGCGATTCGATCCTTGTCCCGAGCGTCGATGCGAAGATCGAGACGGGCTGCTGCGTTGGCCATGAGCGCTCTCCTTTTGTACGGAAATATACCGTACGGTGCGCTCGCGCGCCAGCGGTACGCTGTAGGCCCAGACCGGCGGAGATCTCTCATGGCTATCGAGCAATCAGCTGACAATGACAAGCCGGATCTGAGCGATCGCCTGTGGCAGGACTTGCTTGTGGAAGTTCAGAAGGACCCCGGCGAAGCGGCGAGAGCACACCTCCAAGCGGGCAGACCGATCTACTACAGCGAAGACGATACTCCAGAAGGACTCCTGATCAAGAAGTACCCTGACGGACGGAAGGAGCTGGTCAAGTTGACGTCCGCGCGCGAAGAGATCATCAGGACGCTCTAGCACCATGACACAAAGTCGCGTGCCCACGTCTTGGTTCAGCGAACTGCTTTTGACATCACGGCATGCAGCTCCGTCTGCAGAATCCGGAAGTCACCCATCATCCGCTCAACATCAACCGGCTTTGCGCCCCGCCCCCGTCGATCTACGAGCCAAAGCTTCAGCAGCCCTGTGATGCGGCCGAGATCGCCATTGATCCTCCCCCATCTCGATGACAGCCTTCAGATCGAGCACGGACCGGACTGGATGGTTCAAACCGGCTGCGCGCATGTACGCGGCCTGCGCCAGTCCTGTCACCGCCGAACGGTCAGCAATCTCAGCGCGCTACCCAAAACTTGACGGGCTTGCCGCGGGGCCGCGTGCTCGTGGGGCGAGGAACTTCTCTGTTCTCGTTCATGCCAACTCAATCTCTTCATGTGGTAACCGCCTCTCGGGTCTTTCCAACAGCTGCTTAACTACCGATTGCACGTGCTGCGAATCGTGCTGCAACTGCCTACACATCCTGGTGTTCGCTTCTGTCGCGGCAGCGACCGCCAGCCTCGCAGAGCAAGATGCCGTCGAGCCATGGGCGAGTGAGGGCCAGGTGGTGAACCGGGATGCGCGAAGCGCGTACCGGTACAACACACATCTTGCCGTCTGTGGTTCTGCGAGCTTTTGCGTACAGAGACCCTGCCGAGTGCGAAACAATGCAAGCGAGCGCGAAACAACGCGAACTCTGCTTCCGAGTGCGAACTTGCGCGAAGCAATGCGAACGAATGCGACATTGTGCGAAACCGGCCATAGCGGCAGCCCAGGAACTGCGGCCACATCAGCGCTGGCAGGTCACCCCGGCTCGCCAAAGAAGACAAGATCACTGTCGATCGGTCGTAACGGGTTGCCCATCGCCGCCTTGAGCACGCGTGCGGCAGCAAGGCTCAAGGGTACCGTCCTTGAACTTCCATTCTTGGTCTGGCTTAGACGCACAACTCGACGCTCCAAATCGATCTGACTCCGCTGCAAACCGATAATCTCCGAAGAGCGCATTGCCGTTTCAAGTGCGAGACGCACGATCCAGCCAAGCATCGGATTCGAATGCGCATCCACCGCGCTAAGCAGTGTTTGCTCATCTCCTTGCGTCAGCCGTCGACCACGGCCTGCACCAGGTGGCGGGCGGCGTATCGCCTGCACGGGATTGAAGACCAGCCCAAGGCCCCATTCCTTCAGCGCCACGCTGAACATGTGGCCGAGCAAGGCAAGTTCTAGGCGAACTGTATTGTTGCTACGAGGCGTACGTTTGCCATCAGCGCCAACATCCCCGGCCAATCGCTCGTCCCGGAAGCGGGCGACAATCTCGGGTGTCAGCGCTGCCAGCGAGTAGCGCCCAAGATGCGCGATCAGCAACTCGCCCCGCCTACATTCGTTGATCTGTGTGACCGGCCGCTTGCCCGGCGTTACTTCAGCCAGATAGCGCCGCATCGCAACCTCCAACGTCATCCGTTCGGAAGGCGCCCGATGGATGTAGACGCCGCGCACCATCTCATCCTCAGTGCGCCGCGCCCAATCCAGCGCATCCCGCCGAGTGCGAAACGTCTTGATTGTCGAGGGCCATCCGGTCTTCCGGACGACAGCTTTCCACGTGCCAGCGGCTGTCTTTACGAGCGTCGCCATAAGGTCTCCTGATCCGGCGCTGTACCGGAAATGTACCTTTGGTCGATCTCGCGCATTGCGACACCGCTGCAAACCATTGATTTATATGGTGGGCCCACCAGGATTCGAACCTGGAACCAAGGGATTATGAGTCCCCTGCTCTAACCGTTGAGCTATAGGCCCGCTCAGCTGAACAGTGTAGTGGAGCACGCCCCGCAGCGGCTACTGCTGCACGCAACGACGCAGCCCTCGGCGATGTCACGCGCCCACGCCATCCGCCCCGCATCACCCGCCAAAACGCCCGCCCAGTTCCCGCACCCGCTGTGCATTGACGCCAGCCAGCTGCTTCAACGAGGCCGAGCGCACACGTGCATCACCCGCCACTGCGTCCCAGAAGGCGGCCGCAAGCGGCGCGGCCCAGCGCAGGTGCTCGAGCTCGCCACTGCCACGCGGCGCCACCAGCGGCAGCGGCGCGTCGGCACGCAGAACGCCGAGCCGGGAGGGCGCCAGCGACATCGGCAACATGTCATACACCGGCGCCAGCGGCAGCGTGCCGTGGTCGCGGAAATGGAAACCGATGTTGCCCTGGTGCATGTCGGTGTTGCCGATCAGTCGACCAAAGGCGTGCACGCGGCCGATGCCGGTCACGCTGTCGGCGTCCAGCCACCGCTGCGCCTGCAGCGCTGCCGCAGCGCGCGTCCAGTCCGCATCGGCGTGGCCGGTGAACGCGGCGCTCAGCGACAGCATCGAGACGAAGCCACGCCTGCCCAATGTGTCGGGGGTGCGGTCGAAGCGCTCCACTTCCAGAAAGGTGTAAGTCGGGGTCTGCAGCAGTTCGCTGCGGGCGGCCGCCATACCCGCCTCAGCCAGCACGCCCAGGGCGAGGTGCTCGCAGACCAGCAGGTCGCTCCAGCGCTGCGCAGCGTCACCCGCATCGGCACGCGCGAACTTCACCAGTACGGCGCGCCGCCCGCAGTCGGCCTCGACGGTGGCGGTGAACTTGGGTTGCTCGCCCCCCGGAGAGGACCCCACCTCTTCGCCTTGCAGCGCGGCTTCGGCGCGGTCCGGATAGACGGCGATGCGCCGGTCTGCCTGCACACGGTCGGTTGGCTGTTGCAGGCCGTCCAGCGCGCGTTCCACGGCGGCACTGCCGAGCAGCAGATCACCGGCCTCGGTACCGCCGGCGTTGACCAGCGCCATCAAAACGTCGTCCTGCTGCCAGTGCGCGAGGTCGGCGGGCAGGCCCAGCCGCTGGCCCGCGCCATGTGCGAACGTGCGGCCAAGAAAGCCCTGCGGGCGCAGGTCATCGAGGAACCAGGGCAGACCGGGAAAGAAACCCTCCACCTGGCCGTCCGCTGCGCGACGCAGATTCTGGCGCTCACGCGCGGTCTCCAGGTAGAACGTGTCGCCGGCCAGCGCGATCACCTGGCCGAGCTCTTCAAGGGTGGCGTCCTCGCGCAGCCGGTACAGCGGCCATTCGCTGCCGGCGCGGGTGAGCCGGCGCAGCGCGTAGGCGGTGGCGCGGGTATGCCCCAGGCGGACCACCTGCGGCCCTGCAGCGGCCACCAACCGGCTCAGCGCCATGCGGTTGACGCCCAGACGCTCAGCCAAGGCGGCGGCGGCCTGCGGCTGCCCGGCGGGCAGGTTTGCGATCAGATCAGCGGGCTGGCGATGAGGGGGGCGCGCCATGGCGCAGGCATCCATATTCTGTTACGTAATCCGATCATATATCATACAAGATGCTGGCGCACTCTGATCATAAGTGCATGTTTTTAAACATAGATCAGAATCGCCGGGTTCAGATTGCCCAGCGTCCATGTTACGTAATAGTTACAAATAACCCACCCGGCCTGCAGGTGTTATTCCCGCGCCCAAAGAAAAACCCCGCCGGGGCGGGGTTCTCCTGTTGCGTCAGCAGTGCCGGCTATCAGTCGATATCCAGGAAGCTGCGCAGCTGTTCCGAACGGCTCGGGTGGCGCAGCTTGCGCAGCGCCTTGGCTTCGATCTGGCGGATGCGTTCGCGGGTCACGTCGAACTGCTTGCCGACCTCTTCCAGCGTGTGATCGGTATTCATGTCGATGCCGAAGCGCATGCGCAGCACCTTGGCTTCCCTCGGGGTGAGGCCAGCCAGCACATCACGCACGGTTTCCGACAGGTTGATATTGGTGGTGTTCTCGATCGGGGACTCCACGTTGGTGTCCTCGATGAAGTCGCCCAGATGCGAGTCCTCGTCGTCGCCGATCGGGGTCTCCATCGAGATCGGCTCCTTGGCGATCTTCATCACCTTGCGGATCTTGTCTTCCGGCATGTCCATTTCCTTGGCCAGCTCCTCCGGCGTGGCCTCGCGGCCGTACTGCTGGAGCATCTGACGGGAAATGCGGTTCAACTTGTTGATCGTCTCGATCATGTGCACCGGAATACGGATGGTGCGGGCCTGGTCGGCGATCGAACGGGTGATCGCCTGGCGGATCCACCAGGTGGCATAGGTCGAGAACTTGTAACCGCGGCGGTATTCGAACTTGTCGACGGCCTTCATCAGGCCGATATTGCCTTCCTGGATCAGATCCAGGAACTGCAGGCCGCGGTTGGTGTACTTCTTGGCGATGGAGATCACCAGACGCAGGTTGGCCTCGACCATCTCCTTCTTGGCCTTGCGGGCCTTGGCTTCGCCGTAGGCCATGGCGCGGCTGATTTCCTTCAGCTCGTCCAGGTCAAGCGCGGTGGCCTTCTCGATATCGATGGTGGCCTGCTGCTCGGCGATGATCTGGTCCTTCACATCGCGCAGGGCCGAGGACCACTTCTGCTTGCGCTTCAGTGCATCTTCCACCCATTCCAGGTTGGTCTGGTTGCCTTCCCACGAACGGATGAAGTCCTTGCGCGGCATGCGGGCGGTCACGGTCGCCAGGTTCAGCACACGGCGTTCGTGCGACTTGATCTGGGCCATGGTGTCGCGCAGCTGCTTGGTCAGCACGTCGGTCAGCGGCAGCGGCAGCTTCAGGGTGACGAACACCGCCGAAATCTCTTCGCGCAGCTTGCCGAGGTTCTTCTTGTCACCCTTGGCAGCGGCCTTCTTGAACGCGTCGTAGGCATCGGCCAGCTGCTGCATGCGCGCAGCCACTTCTTCCGGATCCGGACCGGTCGGTGCCGCTTCTTCCTCGTCGCCGTCGACATCATCGTCGTCGTCTTCGTCAGCGTCGCTGTCGTCGCTGCTGTCGTCGGCCACCACGGCCGCCGGCGGGGCGGGTTCTTCGTCAGCGAGGTCGTTGAAGCCCACGATCACTTCGGCCAGGCGCTTCTTGCCTTCCTTGTGTGCTTCGTAGTCTTCCAGCAGCGAAAGCACCGAGACCGGGAACAGGCCGAGTGCGGCCTGGACCTGGCCCAGACCTTCTTCGATGCGCTTGGCGATGGCGATTTCGCCTTCGCGGGTCAGCAGCTCCACCGTGCCCATCTCGCGCATGTACATGCGCACCGGGTCGGTCGTGCGGCCACCTTCGGTATCCAGGGCTGTCAGCGCAGCAGCGGCTTCTTCAGCGGCGGTGTCATCCACCTCGCGGTTGCCGGTATTGCCGTCGTTGAGCAGCAGGGTTTCTGCATCCGGTGCAACTTCATGGACGTCAATGCCCATGCCGTTGATCATGCCGATGATGTCTTCGATCTGCTCCGGGTCGACCATGTCGTCCGGCAGGTGGTCATTGACTTCGGCGTAGGTCAGGTAGCCCTGTTCCAGGCCCTTGCTGATCAGTTGCTTGATTTCGGATTGGGCAGGACGTTCGTTGGCCATGTAGTGCTCGCGCCACCGGCTGGGGGATGAAATGGGAACGTAGCATTATACCAGCCTGGCGCCCTCCTTGCCCGGGACGGTGGTTCCCGGGGTCAGGGCCTGAGCAGAAAGGTCACCGGACCATCATTGACCAGGCTGACAACCATATGGGCACCGAAGCGGCCCGTTTCCACCCCGCTGACGTGTTTTTCGCGGCAGATCTCCACAAAACGGTTGAACCCGCGTTCAGCCTCGTCCGGCGGAGCGGCGCTGGTGAAGCTCGGCCGCATGCCTGAGCGGGTATCGGCGGCCAGCGTGAACTGGCTGACCAGCAACAGTCCGCCGCCAGTGTCGCGCAGCGAGCGGTTCATTTTCCCGGCGTCATCAGCGAACACGCGGTAGCCGAGCAGGCGGTCGGCCATGCGCTGCAGCTGCGCGTCGGTGTCGCCCGGCTCCATCCCGACCAGTGCCAGCAGGCCGGCGTCGATGCGGCCAACGCACGCTCCCTCCACCTCGACCGACGCCTGGCTTACACGTTGAATCAGAACAAGCATGGAAACTCCTGGGTAAAACATGGGGCCCGCACTTGGGCAGCGCGGACAGGGGCTGCCGAGCGCGGCCCCGGCGGCTAGACTGATGCCGATGAATCCGCAACGCAAAGCCCAGCTCGCCTACCGCGGCGCCGCCCTGCTGACCCGCCTGCCCTGGCCGCTGCTGCGGGGCCTGGCCCATGCTTTGTCCTGGCTGTGGATACGCGCCAATGCGCGCGAGAGCCGGGTGACCCGGCGCAACCTGGAGCTGGCCTACCCCGAACTGGATACGGCCGCGCGAGCGACGCTGCACCGCGAGGTGCTGTTCTCCACCGCGCTGCAGGCGCTGGAAACCCTGCGGCTATGGACCCGTCCGCCGGCCCGCAACCTGCAGCAGCATCTGCAGGTCCGCCACGGTGAGGCGCTGTATGACGCCGCGCTGGCCTCGGGCAAGGGGGTCATCATTGCCGCGCCGCACTTTGGCAACTGGGAACTGCTCAACCAGTGGCTGGCCTCGCGCGGACCGATCTCCATCGTCTACAAGCCGCCGGAGGATGAGGCCGGCGATGCTTTCCTGCAGCTGGTGCGCGGGGGCCACAACGTGCAGCAGGTGCGCGCCGAGGGCGCAGCGGTGCGTCAGCTGTTCAAGGTGCTCAAGGACGGCGGTGCCACCGGCATCCTGCCCGACCAGCAGCCCAAGGCCGGCGACGGGGTGTTCGTGCCGTTCTTCGGCATGCAGGCGCTGACCATGACCCTGGTGAACCGGCTGGCCGAGCGCACCGGCGCCACCGTCCTGTATGGCTGGTGCGAACGGATCGGGCCGGACATGCAGTTCGCCCTGCACATCCAGGCCAGCGACCCGGCCGTGGCCGACCCCGACCCGCTGGTTGGTGTGGCCGCGCTCAATGCGGGCATCGAAGCCATTGCCCGCCGCGACCCGGCGCAGTACCAGTGGACCTACAAGCGCTTCAGCCTGCGCCCGCCCGGCAGTGGCGAACATGACCCCTACGCCACGGCGCGACACCCGCACTGAGCCCCTGCCTCGGTTGAATACGACGGTGACGTCCCCATAGTGAACCCCACGATGCCTGCCTCCCCCGGTGCTGCCATGTCTGCTGCTGATTCAACCCTGTTCGGTGACCCGGCGGCGATCCGCTGCGAACGCGCGGTCGCCGAACTGCGCGCTGGTCGGCCGGTGGTGATCAGCGGGGCCGGGGCGCAGCGGCTGGCGGTGATCGCGCTGGACAGCGCCACCGCGCGCAGCTTCGATGCCTTTGCCGCGCTGGCCGGTGGCCGCCATTACCTCTACCTCACCAGTGTGCGCGCCCGCGTGCTCGGCGTGGAGGCCGACGCGGGCGCGCGACTGCCCCTGGCCGGGGTGGCCTTCGACGCCCTGCCCTCGCTGGGCTACCTGCGCGAACCGGGCCCGATGCCAGCGCATTGGGACAGCGGCGATGCACTGGATACCGGCGCGGTGGAACTGGCCCGGCTGGGCCTGCTGTTGCCGGCCATGGTCGGCCTGGTGCTGGACCCCGACGACCGCCGTTTTGACGGTGCCGCCCAGGTGGCCCTGTGTGACCTGGCCGAGGGCGCCGCGCATGCCGCGCACGATTACGAACTGGTGGCACGCTCACCGGTTCCCCTGCGCGATGTGGGCATGACCACCTTTGCGGTGTTCCGCGGCGGTGTGGCCCAGCGCGACCAGGTCGCCATCATCGTCGGCACCCCCGACCTTTCCGCCGTGGTGCCAGTGCGCGTGCACTCGTCCTGCCTGACCGGCGACCTGTTTGGTTCGCTCAAGTGCGACTGTGGCGACCAGCTGCGCCGTGGCCTGCACAAGCTCAAGGAAATGGGCGGCGGCGTGCTGCTGTACCTGGACCAGGAAGGCCGTGGCACCGGCATTGCCGCCAAGATGCGCGCCTATGGTTACCAGCACGACGGGCTGGACACCATCGACGCCGATGCCCAGCTCGGCTTTGGCGCCGACGAGCGCCGTTACGGCAGTGCCGTGGCCATGCTGCAGGGCCTGGGCATCGCCCGCATCGCGCTGCTCAGCAACAACCCGACCAAGGCCCAGCGCCTGCGCAATGCAGGCATGGACGTGCTGGAGTGCATTCCGGTCACCGGCGACATCACCGATGAGAACGAGCATTACCTGCGCACCAAGGCCGAGCGCGCGGGGCATCTGCTCGATGTCGATGCGTTGATCCAGGCGGCGCAGTAAGGTCTCAGCCCGCGCGGCCGATGGCGGCCACCGGCATGTGCCTGCTAACGTCACAGGGGTCGGCCCATGCAGGGCCGGTGTCTGCCCAGGAGCCTGCGTGAACGCGACCGAACCGCTTTCCCCTTCCGTTGCATGGCAGCCGCTGCCAGCGCGCGCCGCGCGTCTGGATGCGTTGCAGGGGCTGCTGGGCGCCGGGTTGATTCCCGGGGCGCCGCTTGCCGGCGCCTGGTACTTCTTTGGTCTGCCCGGCGGCCCTGCCGCTGCGGCTGCCGTGCTGGCGCTGTGCGCCGTGGCCGGCGCGGTACTGGCCTGGCGCCGCGTACGGCGCACCCGCTGGCGCCTGGATGCCGATGGTCTGGGCCTGCGCCGCGACCTGTGGTGGCAGCAGGAAACGCGCGTGCCGCTGTCCCGTGTGCAGCACCTGGATCTGCGCCGCGGCCCCCTGCAGCGCCAGGCCGGGCTGGCCACGCTGGTGGTGCACACCGCTGGCAGCCGCTTCGCCGCCGTGGTGGTGCCCGGTCTGGACCACACCGATGCCGAACGCCTGCGCGACACGCTGGCGCGCCAGCTTGACCAGGACGCCGACGCGCTGTGAGCACGTCGCCCCCGCCCATCGTGCCGCCGCCGCTCGATCGCGAGGACGACGGCCAGGAGCAACGGCTGCATCCCGGCTCCTGGCTGTTCGTGCTGCTGCAGCAGCTGCGCCAGTTCCTGCTGCCGCTCATCGCCCTGATGGTGTTCGGCCAGCGCGGTGACAGCGCCCCGTTGTGGACGCAGCTCGGTCCGGTCATCGCCATCGTGGTGCTGGTAATGGTCTCGGTACTGCAGTACCTGAGCTACCGCTACCGCCTTGGCGCCGACGCCATCACCATCCGCAGCGGCGTGCTCGCCCGCAACCGCCGCGAGATTCCCTACGCACGCATCCACAACGTGGTGCTGCACCAGACCCTGCTGCACCGTCTGTTCGGCGTAGCCGAGGTGCGCCTGGAATCGGCCGGCGGCAACCAGGCCGAAGCGCAGATGCGTGTGCTGCGCATGTCACAGGCGCTGGCGGTGGAACAGCGGGTGCGCCGGCAGAGCCCACCGGCCCGCGCGGATGCACCCGCGCAGGACGGTCAGCCGCCCCCGTTGCCACAGGCCCAGCCGGAAGCAGGGCGCCTGCTGCTGCGCATGGGCAGCTGGGACGTGGTGAAGCTGGGCCTGTTGTCCAACCGCGGCTGGGTGCTGTTGGCCGCAGGGCTGGGCGCGCTCGCGCAGGTGCTGCCCCGGCATGTGGTGGACCAGGGTTTCGAGGCCGGCGGCCACTACGCCGAAGGCCTGCAGCTGGGCAGTGCCGGACTGGCCCTGCTGGCCGCGGCGGTGCTGCTCGCCGGCTGGCTGGCCCTGCGCGTGCTCTCGGTAATGCTGGCCCTGCTGCGGTACCACAGCTTTGAACTGGTGGAGCAACAGCGGCGACTCACCGTCAGCACCGGCCTGCTCAGCCGCATCCGCAGCAGCGTGGCACACCGGCGCATCCAGGCCTGGACCTTGCGCGAAACGACGCTGCAGCGCTGGGCAGGTGTGCGCCAGCTGCGCATCGACAGCGCGGCCAGCCAGGGCAACGAGGTCAACGAACAACGCGCCCTGCGCGAGCTTGCGCCGCTTGCAACGCCCGACCAATGCGATGCGCTGGTGCATCACCTGCTGCCGGACATGGCGTGGCCGCCTGCGGGCTGGCGCCCGGTAGCGCAGCGCGGTTTCTGGCGGCTGTGCCTGACCAGCCTGGGGTTCACCCCATTGCTGGCCGCGGCACTGTACTGGCGGTTTGGCGGCTGGGGACTGACGGTACTGGGCTGGCTGCCGGTGGCACTGTGGACGGCCCGGCAGCAGATGGCCCGCATCGGCTGGTACAGCGACGCCCGGTACATCGCCGTGCGCGGCGGCTGGTGGCGGCGCTGGTGGCGCTGGGCCGAGCTGGACAAACTGCAGGCCCTGCGCCTGACCCGCAGCCCCCTGGACCGTCTGCTGGGCACCAGCCAGATCTGGCTGGACACCGCCGGCGCACGCAGCGGAGAACCCGCGCTGAGCATGCGTTTCCTGCCCCGGGCCGAAGCCGAAGCCGTGCTGGCCCAGCTGAGCACCGCCCTGGCGCGACGGCAGCTGCGCTGGTGAGGTAAGAGCAGCCACCCAGCGAGCCCAAGCGGCCGCCAAGGCCCGCCCCGCCCTCAAAAACAACAACCAGATCAACAGCGTGACGACCAACGGTCGTCACCTACCAGATCCAGATCCAGATCCAAATCCAGATCCAAATCCAAATCCAAATCCAGATCCAAATCCAGATCCAGGTCCAGATCCAATTCCCAGCCAATCAATTACCAGCGGCAGCACCACCGCATTTCCGACCGTGATCGCGGTGTGTCGGCGGCGGGCCGGTGTGGGTTCGCGGGGGTGTCGAGCGCCATGGATGGCGCGAAACAAGGCACGCAGGACGCAGTTTTTGCCGTCCCCCGCGAAC
>NZ_JAWJLO010000001.1:3187978-3276469 GCF_032911385.1 Stenotrophomonas sp. C3(2023)
GGTTCGCGGGGGTGTCGAGCGCCATGGATGGCGCGAAACAAGGCACGCAGGACGCAGTTTTTGCCGTCCCCCGCGAACCCACACCGGCCCGCCCCCCTCGACGAACCCACACAGCCTTCACACCTGCAGTTGCAGTTGCTGTCGCTGTTGCTGTCAGGAGCAGGGGCGCGGGGGCGCAGCCCCCGCAACACCCCACCCCAAGCTCAGCGCTGCGACCGCCCCCAGTACCCCAGATCCCTGCGGATCTGCAGATCCCGCACCCAGCTCCCCATCGGCTTGCGCCGCAGCCTGCCCAGCTCCCCCGCAACAAACACCTCGGTCGCCGCGATCACCCGCTCACTCGACCGGCCATCCCGCCACGGATGAATCTCATCGGCATACCGCGCAATCTCCGCCCGCAGCGCCGGCTCGGGCGCCAACGCCCGCGCCAGCATCGCCGGCAACTGCGCCGGGTCATCGAAATCGAGCATGTGCGGCTGCGGCACCCGGTTGCGAAAGGTCACCACCGGCTTGTGCTGCACGATGAACTCGGACACGATCGACGAGGTGTCCGACACCAGCACGTCCGCCGCCCGCTGCGCGGCCATCACCTGCTCCGGCTCCACGAACGCCGCATTCGGTCCGGCCAGCGCGCGGTACGCCTCGAACAGCGCCGGCGCGCATTTGGGGTGCAGGGTCAGCAGCCAGTAATGCCGGCCCCGGGCGATGTCCGCCGTGATCTCCTCCAGCAGGTGCGGAGCCGCACTCAGACGCTCGGTGAAGGTGGAACCAAACAGCAGCACCGGTCGTCCCTGTGCGGGTGCGCGCAGGGCCGCGCTTTCGCCACCGTCATCGCGGAACAGCGGGTCCAGCTTCGGCCAGCCGGTCTCGACCACGGCAAAATGCCCCTGCTCGGCCGCCAGGGCGGCAAACGGTGCGGTGGTGGCCGGTCCCTGCGTGCAGTACAGGTCGAACATGCCACGCACGCGGAAATGACCGCGGGCGCTGTCGCGCTTCTGCACGTTGAAACCATGGAACAGCTGCACCTTGGCGCCGGAGAGGAACGTCGGCACCCAGTTGGCAGCGCTGAACACCGCCTGCGGGCGCATCGCCAGCGCCTCGCGCAGGCCTGCCGATGGCACGCCCGGCAGCGCGCTGCCGACCGCGCCGTCGGTGAACCACGCCGCCACCTCGTGCCCGGAAGCGTGCAAGGCCTGCGCCAACGGGGCGAGAATAGGCAGCGCGTAGCGCTCCGTCGCAAACAACAGGTATCCAGCCATCATGTCCTCCACGACCGCTCCCATCGAACGGCCTCGCATTTCCGCCTGCATTATTGCGTTCAACGAGGCCGGCCGCATCGGCGAGTGTCTGGCCTCGTTGTCGTTCTGCGATGAGATCGTCGTGGTGGACTCGCACTCCACCGACGCCACCGTGGCCATGGCCGAGGCAGCCGGGGCGCGGGTGCTGCAGCGCGCGTTCGACGGCTTCCGCAGCCAGAAGGCCTTCTGCGTCGCCCAAGCGCGCCACGATTGGGTGCTGTGCCTGGATGCCGACGAGCGGGTCAGCCCGGAACTGCGCGCGGCGATCGAGCAAGCCCGCGACGCCGGTTTTGCCGGCCACGCCGGCTACCGCTTCGCCCGGCTCTCGGAGTATTTCGGCAGGTTCCTGCGCCATGGCAACGCCTACCCGGACCGCGTGCTGCGCCTGTTCGACCGTCGCTGCGGTGGCTGGCGCGGCAAGCGCGAGATTCACGAGGCCGCCAGCGTCGACGGCGCGGTCGGCCGTCTGCATGGCGACCTGGTCCATTACCCGTACCGTTCGCTGCAGCAACAGCTGGCCAAGACCGAGAAGTACGCTCGAATGATGGCCGAACACGAGTTCGCGCGCGGAAAGCGGGCCACTCTGGCCAAACTGATCCTGGCGCCGGCCTGGCGGTTCTGGCGGGGCCTGGTCCTGCGTGGCGGCTTCCGCGATGGCTGGCATGGGCTGGTCTACGCCTATGTCCGGGCCAACTACGTGCGGCAGAAGACCATCATGTTGTGGATGCTGGGCAACGGCCAGGCCGTGGCCGACCCGCCCCGCGACGCCTGACCGTGCGCCCGCCGGGATGACCGTACGGCACCGGCAGGTATTCATTGTCCAGTGCTGGAGGTCCGGGTAGGATGGCCGCGCTTGTCCTGCCGGCGCCTGGCGCCGCTCATTCAACGGTTTGTTGGCGGATGGCTGGCGGCCACTTGCTGGCTGCAACAGGTAACGCGCTTCGATGACCCCGTCCGTGATTCCTCCCGCCTCCGCATTGCATCGCCTGCGCTGCCGTCTTGTGCCGGTGGGCCAATGGTGCGTGACGCTGGCGCTGTTCAGCGTACCGATCAACAAGCCGCTGACCAGTAGTTTCGTCGTATTGGCCATGATCACCTCGCTGCTTGGTGCCGCACCGCTGCAGCGCTGGAAGCAGGCGTTCCACGACCCGGTGGCGCGCGGCATGCTGGTCTGGGCCGGCGTGCTGCTGCTCAGCGCGCTGCATGCACTGGCGCTGGGCGATGGCGGCCGCGGATTGATGCGCTCGGATATCTGGAACTTCATCATTCCCCTGATGGTGGCCTCGCTGCTGCAGACCCCACAGCTGCGCTGGCGGGCGCTGTACGCGTTCGCCGCCGGCATCGGCGTGGTCCTGCTGGTGTCCTGGCTGATGGCCATCGGGCTGGTGCCGCAGCGGGAGATCGCCGAGCTGGTGGTGTCGATGCGCAACACGGTCATCAAGGAGTACACACAGCAGGGCCTGGCCACGCTGATGCTGTTCTCGCTCATGCTGGCGATCTGGCCGACGCTGCGCCAGCGCCGCTGGCGCATCGCCGCACTGGTGGTGGCCGGTCTGGCGCTGGTCAATGTGGCCGTGCTGCTGGGCAGCCGCACCAGCTATCTCACCTTGGTGCCACTGGTGCTGTACTGGGTCTGGGTGGTGTTCAGCCGGCCCACCGCCAAGCTGCGCGTGCTGCTGGTGGCCGGGGTGTTTGCGCTCGGTCTGGGGGTGAGCCTGTGGAACTCGCCCAGCATGGAAACCCGTCTCAACGCGGTCACCGACGAGGTCTCCAGCTACGTCGAAGACGGCAGCGCGACCTCCACCGGCATCCGCCTGTGGCTGTGGCAGCACACCGGCGAGATGATCGCCGAAGCGCCGCTGACCGGTCATGGGCTGGGCCAGTGGCATCCGCAGTACCTGCAGCGCATGCAGCAGATTCCCGATTCGCGCCCCTACCTGACCAGCCACCCGCACCAGGAAATGCTGCTGGTGCTCGCCGAGGAAGGCGCGCTGGGCCTGGCGGTGATGCTGGTGCTGCTGTTCCTGCTGCTGCGCCTGCTGCTGCGCCTGCCGGCACCGGAAAAGCATTTCTTTGTCAGCGTGCTCATCATCTACCTCACCGCCGGGCTGGCCAACGGCCTGGTGTCCGACTACACGCACCGCAACACCTTCCTGCTGCTGCTGTCGTGCATTCCCACTGTTTCCCTGCTCGCTGCAGGACGCACCGTCGAGCCCTCCCGCCGTGAACTCCGTTGATCTGTCCGCGCTGACCGTCGTCTGCGTCACCTACAACAGCCGCGAGGTCCTGCCCGACCTGGCGCGCACCCTGGCGGATTACCCGGCGGTGGTCATCGTCGACAACGCCAGCGGCGATGACACGGTGGCCCGTGCCCGGGAACTGCTGCCCCAGGCGCAGGTGATCGCCCGTACCGACAACGCCGGTTTCGGCGCGGCCAACAACATCGGCGTGGCGCAGGTGCGCACGCCATTTGCACTGCTGCTCAACCCGGACTGTGCGATCACGCCTGCCAACGTGGCCACGCTGCTGGCCTGCATGCAGGCACACCCGCAGGCGGCCATCGTGGCGCCGCAGGGCTGGCGTACCGAAACGCTGCCGCAGAAATCCTGCCGCCCGGCCTTCAACCAGCCGCAGCCGCGCGGTCCCTACCAGGTGCCGACCTCGGTGGTGGAAGCCGGCTGGGTGCATGGCAGCTGCCTGCTGGTCCGGCGCAGTGCGTTCGAGCAGGTGGGCGGCTTCGACACCACCTTCTTCCTCTACTATGAGGACGATGACCTGTGCCTGCGCATGCAGCAGGCTGGTTTCAGCTGTCTGCTGGAGCCGGCGGCGCGCTCACGGCACTGGGGCGGCGGCTCGTCGACGCCCAGCGCGCGCACGACCTTCATCAAACAGTTCCACTACGCGCGCTCGCGACAGATCGCCATGCGCCGCTACGTTGGCCCGGGCCCGGCACGCGCGCATCGGCTCAAGCTGATGCTGGCCAGCGTGCCGGCCATGCTGGCCTACACGCTGCTGCTGCGCCGCTACGACGTGAGCAAGTGGGCCGGCTGGGGCCTGGCCGGCTTCTGCGCCACCCTGCACCTGGACAGCCTGGCCCAGCGCATCCGCTGAGCCAGGCGCGCCGCAACTGCTACTCGCCGGCCTGCTGCGCCTGTTCGGCGCGCTCGCGGATGCGCGCGGCCTCGTCCAGCTGACAGGGGCCGACCACCGCATCGGCCTGCACCAGCCACCAGCGCCGGCGATTGGCGATGCCGGCCAGTTCGGCGCGACTGCGATCCACGCAGGGCAGCAGGGCCACCTCCTGCACCAGCAGCCAGCGGCGCTGCGGCGCCTGTGCCTGCCATGCCACGCCCTGCAGCAACTGGTCTTCCCAGTCCTTGTTGAACCCGAAGGTGGTGGCGGGTCGGTCAGCCATCAGAAGGTTCTGTTCCTTCCACGCCACCAGCCCAAGCTCGGCATCGGCACCAATGCGCTGACCTACCGCCTGCATCAGCCCACGGGCCGAGCTTGAGTCGTTGAGCAGCGGGTAAGCCACCAGCCCATACAGGACCCAGACCATCGTCATCGCCGACAGCGTCGCCACGTGCGCGCGGCGCAGTCGCCACACCGCCAGGCTCAGTCCCGCCCAGCAGCCCATGGCGATGGCGGCCCACGCCAGCGCCGAGGTCACCGTGTTGTCCAGCCCGCGCGAAGCCATCAGGCGTTGCTCAAAACCGGGGTCACCCCACAGCATCGCCACGCCGGCGCCCAGCGTGCCCACCGCCAGCAGCGCGACGAAACCCGCCAGCAGCCACTGGAACGCGCGCTTGCGCAGCAGCCCCGGCAGCAGCGGCGCCAGCGCCAGGCAGAACATCGGCAGCGCCGGCAGGATGTAGACATCGCGCTTGCCGTGGGGGATGGAGAAGAACACGACGATCAGCAGCCACCAGCCCAGCAGCAGCAGGTAACGCGGGTCGCGCCGCGCCAGCCGCCGGCGCCAGGCGGGGATCGCCCAGGGCACGGCAAGGAAGGCCGGCAGCCACATCGAGGGCATGGTTGCCAGGAAGTACCACCACGGCTGGTGGTGGTCCCAGGACTGCGCGTAGCGCTTGGCAGTCTGCCGGAACAGGATGTCGTCCATGTAGGCGCGGTACTCGGCAGAGCCGCTGGACAGGGCGGTGGCCACCATCGGCACCAGCCACAGCGCGATGGCCAGCAGGAACAGCAGCGGCGCCACCCAGAACTGCCACGCCCGCGCATGCATCGCCACGCCGCGCCAGCGCAGCGCCACCGCCAGCCCGGCGGGCACCAGCATCAACAGCGCCACCACGCCCACGCCCTTGGTGATCACCCCCAGCCCGGCGGCAAACCAGCCCAGCCACCACCAGCGCCATGCAGGGCCGAGCAGCAGATGCCGGAGCAGACCGTAGTTGGCCAGGGTGATGAAGAACACGATCAGCGGGTCGATCTGCGCCTTCTTGGCCTGGAAGGTGAAATGCAGCGCGAACAGCAGCGCCCACGCGGCGTACAGGCCGACACGGCGGGTCCACAGCCGGCGGCCGAGGTCGTAGACGCAGGCCAGGGTGCCCAGCGCTGCCAGCAGCGAGGGCAGCAGGAACGCCACACGCCAGTTGCCGAGCAGGCTGTACAGGGTGGCCTGCCACCACATCAGCATGGGCGGCTTGTCCGAATAGAGTTCGATGCCGCGATGCGGGAACAGCCAGTCCCCACTCTCGACCATCTGCTTGGCCACCAGCGCGAAGCGCGGCTCGTCCGAGGGCCACGGATCGCGCAGCCCAAGGCCGATGCCAAGCACCAGCAGTGCCATCAGGATGAGCAGCCAGGTGTCGCGGGAAGCACGTGTCTGCAGCATTGGCAATGAGAAGAATTGGAAAGGGCTAGACGCTTTTTAGCAGACGCGCGTAGAAAAAACCGTCCCCCCCGTCCATTCCCGGCAAGCGTTGGCGTCCAACGCCGTCGCAATCGAGACCGAAAGCGTCATCCAGCGCATCGGCACGTGCGTCGGCATGCCATTTCAGGAAGCCACGTACCTGCTCGACGTTCTCGGCTTTGAGAATCGAGCAGGTGGCATACAGCAGCACACCGCCGGGACGCAGCATGCCCCAGCAGGCCTCCAGCAGGCGCGCCTGCGCACCGACCAGCGCATCAATGTCGTCGGCCCGACGGTGGAACATGATGTCCGGCTGGCGCCGGATCACCCCGGTCGCCGAGCACGGCGCGTCGAGCAGGATGGCGTCGAACGGCACCCCGTCCCACCACGCGCCGGGGTCGCTGGCATCGGCCGCCAGCGTCTGCGCCTGCGCGCCGACCCCGGTGCGCAGGAACGTGTCCTTGACCCGGGCCAGACGCCGCGCATCGATGTCCAGCGCCAGCAGCCGCAGGCTGGGGTCGCGCTCAAGCAGGTGCGCGGCCTTGCCGCCGGGAGCGGCGCAGGCATCGAGCACGCGTGCGCCCTGTGGCGGCGCGAACGCGTCGGCCGCCTGCTGCGCAGAGAGGTCCTGCACCGACAGCGCGCCATCGGCAAAGCCGGGCAGCTGATTGACCGCCACCGGGGTTTCCAGCGCGATGGCATCGCTGCATAGTGCAGATGGCACCACGTTGATACCCGCGTGCTGCAGCGCCGCCAGCGCCGCATCGCGGCCGCCCTGCTGGCGATTGGCGCGCAGCCACAGCGGCGCCGGTTGCAGGCTGGCTTCGAACACGGCGTCGGCCTGCTGCGGCCAGTCGCGTTCGATGCTATCGGCCAGCCAGGCCGGAAACGCTTCGCGTGGCGGCTGGGCCGGGAACCCCTCGCGTTGCGCACGGCGCAGCACGGCGTTGACCAGACCCGCCTGGCGATCGCGGCCGAGCGCACGGGCGGCATCCACGGTGGCCGAGAGCGCGGCGTGGGCCGGCAGCTCAAGCACTTCCAGCTGGGCAAAGCCCACCATCAGCAGGGTACGCAGGTCGGCATCACGCTCGGAAAGCGGCTTCTGCATCCAGCCGGCCAGCGCGGCGTCGTAGGTGCTGCGTCGGCGCAGAACGGCAAAGCACATGGCTTCGAGCAGGGCCCGGTCACGGGTGTCGTCAAGCTTGGGCAGGGCCCAGGCCAGCTCTGCCTTCAGCGAGCGGCCGCGGGTGAACACCTGCGCCAGCACGCGGGCGGCCAGCATGCGGGTGGTCGCGCCGGGTGCCGGCTTGCCTGCACCACGCAGAGAAACGGTTGCCATCGGTCAGGCCCCGGTCTGCAGGTCGCGGCGCGCATTGAGGTAGTCGGCGGCGGTGATCGCCTTGCCTCCCTCGCGCTGCAGCACGCGCAGGCGCAGCGCGCCCTGCCCGCAGGCCACATCGATGCCATCGCGGCTGGCTGCGATGACCGTACCCGGCGCGGCGCCACCGTTGTCGGCCAGCGCGACAGCGCCGTGGATGCGCACGCGCTCGCCCCCCAGCTGGGCCTCGGCCACCGGCCAGGGGTTGAAGGCACGCACGGTGCGGGCCAGCACCTCGGCCTCACCGCGCCAGTCCAGCCGTGCTTCGGCCTTGTCCAGCTTGTGCGCATAGGTCACGCCCTCGGCCGGCTGCGGTTGGGCGATCGGCTTCAGGCCGGCGCGCAGCAACCCAAGTCCATCAGACAGCACCTGTGCACCCAGCTCGGCCAGCTTGTCGTGCAGCTGGCCGCCGGTGTCGCTGCCCGCGATCGGCAGGCTCTGCTGCAACAGCACCGGGCCGGTATCCAGCCCCGCCTCCATCTGCATCAGGCACACGCCACTGGTGGCATCGCCGGCCTGGATCGCGCGCTGGATCGGCGCCGCTCCGCGCCAGCGCGGCAGCAGTGACGCATGCACGTTCCAGCAGCCATGGGTCGGAATCGCCAGCACGGCCTTGGGCAGGATCAGGCCATAGGCCACCACCACCATCAGGTCGGGCTGCAGTGCGCGCAACTGCTGCTGCGCTGCCTCATCCTTGAGCGACTCGGGCTGGTACACGGAAATGCCCCGTGCCACCGCCTCCAGCTTGACCGGCGAGGCGGCCAGGCCACGGCCACGGCCGGCCGGGCGGTCAGGCTGGGTGTAGACGGCCACCACTTCATGGTGACGCGCGGCAGCGCGCAACGACGACACCGCGAACTCCGGCGTACCGGCAAAAACAATCCTCATGCTTACCCCGCTTGCAGATGGAAACGGCGCCGTCCACCGGCGCCGCTGGGCCCGCGCAGGCTGCGCGGAAGCCGGCCCCGCGCATGGCGGGCCGCCGGCAGGATGACTCAGGCCGCGTCGTGGCGGCGCTGCTTGGCCAGCTTCTTGCGCACCATTTCGCGCTTGAGCGGCGAGAGGTAATCAATGAACAGCTTGCCGTCCAGATGGTCCATTTCGTGCTGCACGCACACCGCCAGCAGGCCGTCGGTGGTCAGCTCCTGCGGCTGGCCCTGGCGGTCCAGGAAGCGCACGGTGATCTGGTTGGCGCGGGTGACGTCGGCAAAGATGCCCGGCACCGACAGGCACCCTTCCTGGTACACCTGGCCACCGTCGTGGGCGACGATTTCCGGGTTGATGAACACCTGCGGCTGGTTCTTCTCTTCGCTCACGTCGATGACCATGAAGCGCTTGTGCACATCCACCTGGCTGGCGGCCAGACCGATGCCGGGCGCGTCGTACATGGTCTGGAACATGTCATCGAGCAGCGTCTGGAACGCGGGGGTGGTGACCTCGGCGGCATCCATCACCACCGCCTTGGTGCGCAGGCGCGGGTCGGGAAACTCGAGAATTGGGAGCAGGGCCATGGTTGTAACCGTATTCGGGGGGGCGCCGGACAGCTCCGGCCTACGCCGCAGATTCTATCGCCAACGCTTGCCTTGCGCCCCGGTTTCTGGACTATAGTGCGCCAACCTGTTGGGGAATCAGGGCTGGACTACTTCATGTTGCTACGAATCCGCACGGTCGTCGCTGCGGCGATGCTGACCGTTGCCGCCTATGCTACCGCCGTTGAAATGAATGGCGGGCACCCGGCCACCTATGTCGTGCAGAAGGGCGACACCCTGTGGGACATCTCGTCCCGCTTCCTGGGCAAGCCTTGGCTATGGCCGGAAATCTGGCAGGCCAACCCGCAGGTCAGCAATCCGCACCTGATCTACCCGGGCGACGTGTTGAGCCTGGCCTACACCGACCGTGTCGCCACCGCCGCCCGCGTGCAGCCCGGTCCGCGCCGCGAAGCGCCGATCAATGCGATTCCGCTGTCGGAAGTCGAGCCCTTTCTGAAGGACCTCAGCGTGGTCGATGCCATCGACCACCTGCCGCACGTGGCCGGCCTGGAAGACAACCGCCTGCGCGCCACCACCGGCCAGACCGCCTACGTGCGCGGGCTGGAACAGGCCGCGGTTGGCCAGCGCTATGCGGTGGTCCGCCCGACGGTGCGCTACGCCCTGCCCAAGCACACTGAAGATCTGGACACCCGCGGCCGCAGCACGCCTGGCAGTGGCAACCTGTGGAAGAACTACAGCGTGCCGACCAAACGCCAGCAGACGCTGGGCTACGAACTGGTACGGGTCAATGTGGGCACCATCACCGCCGTGCAGCGGCCCGGTGTGGACGTGGCCACGCTGGCCCTGCAGGACCCCGACGACAGCCGCGAGGTGCGCGTGGGTGACCGTCTGGTGCCGGTGCAGGTGACCCGCTATGACCTGCAGTTCATTCCGCACGTGCCGGCCTTCGCGCTGGAGACGGCTGATGTGCGCGTACTGGCGGTGACCGACATGCTGCTTTCCGGTGGCCCGCGCGACGTCGTCGCGCTGTCGGCCGGCAGCGCCCAGGGCATGGACAACGGCACGGTGGTGTCGCTGTGGAATCACGGCAGCCACGTGCGCAACCGCATGCAGTACCCGAACATCTCGCAGATGGACGATTCGCCCAAGGGCGGTGTCGGTCGCGTTGCGCTGCCGGATGAGTACGCCGCCCATGCCATGGTGTTCCGCACCTTCGAGAACGTCAGCTATGCGCTGGTGATGAAGGGCGTCAAGCCGGTGCAGGTCGACTACGCAGCCCGCCACCCCGACGCGCAGTAACCTCCGCCCCACCTAACGCTGCGTGTAACTCCGATGGTGGGCACGCAGCGCGGCGCCCACGCTGGCGGCATGGACGAAAACCTTGCCGCCCTGATAACCCTGGTGCTGGCGGGTGGGCCACCGGCTCCCCGTCATTCGCTGGTCCGCCACCCTCGCGGGGCAGCAGCAGCGTTGGCCGCCGGCCTTCCGCTGTGGACGCAGGCTGGCTGTACGCCCGCCCAGCTCACTGCACTGACGCAGCCTGAGCCCACTGCCTTCACCCGCGCCTGGCACTGGCTGCAGCAGCCCGGGCATGCGCTGCTGCACCTGGACGACCCCCGCCTTCCGCAGACCCTGCGCGAACTGCCCGACCCGCCGTTTGCCCTGTTCGTCGACGGTGACCCGGGCGCGCTGTGGAAGCCCTCCATCGCCGTGGTCGGCAGCCGCTCGCCCACGCCCAGCGGACGCGCGCTGGCATCGGAGTTCAGTCTTGCCTTCGCCCGCCACGGGCTGGCGGTGGTCAGCGGTCTGGCGGCAGGCATTGATGCAGCCGCGCACCGGGCGATGCTCGGCTGCGGCGGCGACACGCTGGCGGTGATCGGCACCGGCCCGGACCGCGCGTATCCGGATCACCACGTCGCTCTGCAGGCGGAGGTCGCCGCCTGCGGCGCGGTGGTCAGCGAGTATCCCCCCGGCACCCCTGCCCGCGCCGGGCAGTTTCCGGCGCGCAACCGGCTGGTAGCGGGTCTGGCACTGTTGACCCTGGTTGTCGAGGCCGCCTGGCGCTCCGGCGCGCTGATCACCGCCCGGCTGGCAGCCGAAGCCGGTCGTGAGGTGTGCGCCATCCCCGGCTCGGTGCGCAATCCACGGGCGCGCGGCTGCCATCGGCTGATCCGCGAGGGGGCCGCGCTGGTGGAAACGCCCGAGGAGGTGCTGTCGCTGGTGGCCCCCAGCCTGTCGCGCGCCCTGCCCGGCTTGAAATCCGCACTGGAGGTCCCCATTCAAGAACTCCCGGCCGCGACCCTGCCGCCGGCGATGGCGACCGATGCCGACTACCAGCGCTTGTGGAACGCGCTGGACCACGACCCAATCCCTATGGATTCATTGATCATGCGATGTGGATTGACGGCTTCGGGGCTGTCCTCCATGCTGCTGGCCATGGAACTGGCGGGTATCGTGGTGTGCGAACACGGCCGCTACTGTCGAAACCCTGGTTTCCCAACCTCCACAGCGTCCTGAACGCAGGCCGAGGGGCAATGAAAGAGAGCATTCTCGATGTGCTGTTGTACCTGTTCGAACATTATTTCAGCGAAGACGCCGACCTCGTCCGTGACCGCGACTCGCTGCAGAACGGCCTGATACAGGCAGGCTTCAGCCCCACCGAAATCAACAAGGCGTTTGATTGGCTGGATGCGCTCGCCGCCCAGCGTCCCACCGTGGCGCAGGCCCGTGTCGACGGTCCGGTGCGCATTTTCCATGGTCCCGAGCTGGACAAGCTCGACATTGAGTGCCGTGGTTTCCTGCTGTATCTGGAACAGCACGGCATTCTCGACGCCGGCCAGCGCGAGCTGGTGCTCGACCGCGCCATGGCGCTTGACCAGGACGAACTGGACCTGGACGACCTGAAGTGGGTCGTGCTGATGGTGCTGTTCAACCAGCCCGGTTCCGAAGCGGCCTATGCCTGGATGGAAACCCAGATGTTCATGGACGAGCCAGAACCGCTTCACTGAACGTACACTGGCTGTCTTGCGCAGCCAGGGGGGCATTACGTGAGTGAGTGGTTCCATGCCGACGGCGACCGTCAGGTCGGTCCGTTGACCGTCGAAGCGATGGGCGCGCGTTTCCGCGCCCAGCAGATTGATCTGGACACCCTGGTATGGCGCGATGGCCTGCCGGGGTGGCAGCCGTTGCGCACCGTGGCCGATGAGCTGGGTCTGGCCATCGCCGCGCCTGTCGCACCGCCACCGCCCATTCCCCCGTCGGCCGGGCCCGTTGAGCCGGTCGCAGCCGACCCGCCGGTCGTCTCCCTGCCTGAGCCGCCGCGCGAGCCCACGCCCGAACCGTTCCCCGGTGCAGCAGCACCGCCTGCGCCACCGGCTGGCGCGGTCTCACCGGGCCCGGCAATGCCGCCGCTGCCGGCGCCGCGCCAGGGCATGTCCAAAGGCATGATCGCGGCCATCGTCATCGGCGGTTCGCTCGCATTGTTGGTACCGGTGGGCGTGATGCTGGCAGCCATCGCCATTCCCGCCTATCAGGAATACACCGCACGTTCGCAACTGGCCCGCGCGGTGACCGCGCTGCAGCCGTTGCAGACGCAGGTGCTTGAGTTCGCCAACAGCCAGGGGCGCTGCCCGACCAACGCCGACCCGGGCTTCCCCGACAGCGGCGATTACCACGCAGATGGCTTTTCCAAGGTACAGCTGGGCCGTTTCAACACCGGCAACTGCGGCATCGAAGCCACGCTGTCGATCGGCCAGCCTGAGCTGGAGGGTGACTTGTTGTGGCTGGAATACGAAACTGACACGCGCACGTGGACCTGCAGTGGCCAGAGCGACGACACCAGACTGCCCGCGCATTGCCGCGGCTGACCAGAAATCCAAGGACGACCCAAAGGGGATTGAAGATGAGTGAGTGGTATTACGCCGAAGGCCAGCAACGTCAGGGCCCGGTTGCCGCGCAGGACCTGCGCCTGTTGTTCCAGCGCGGCCAGATCACCCTGGACACGCTGGTCTGGCGTGAGGGCATGGGCCAGTGGGCGCAGCTGCGCACGGTGACCCAGGAACTGCAGCTGGAGACGCTGGCGGCGGCCGCCGCGCCCAGTGAAGGCTTCGACCTGCGCGGGGACTACGCCGCCATCGACAACGGTACCGCGCCATTGCCGGGCACCGGGCCGGTCAGCAGCTCGCCCTACAGCGCACCGGCCGCCGCGGTTGGCGGCTATGCCAGTGCGAGCCCGGTGCAGGGCGCAGAGGTGGTCTATGCCGGCTTCTGGAAGCGCTTTGCCGCCTACCTGATCGATTATGTAATCCTGACCGTGGCCGGCGCCGTGATCGGCGGTGTGCTGGGGCTGGGCTTCGGTGCCGCTGCCGTATTCAGCGATGCCATGCAGACGGCTACCGTGCTCTCGCAGGTGTCCGGCGGCCTGGTCGGCATGGCGCTCAGTCTGGCCTATTACGGCTGGTTCCACGCCTCCACCGGTGGCGCCACGCCGGGCAAGATGGCCATTGGCATCAAGGTAGTGCGCAGCAACGGCGAGCGCCTCACCGGCGCACGCTCGGTGGGCCGTTACTTCGCCACCATCCTGAGCAGCATCACCCTGCTGATCGGCTACATCATGGCCGCCTTCACCGAGCGCAAGCAGGCCCTGCATGACCTGATCTGCGACACCGTGGTGGTGGACAAGTGGGCTTTCAGCGATGAGCCCCACCGCCAGCGCCATGAGCTGGGGGCGGTGACCATCGTGATCCTGGTGATCGGCGGCATTGCCATGCTGGGCCTGCTGGTGGCGATGATCGCTGCCATCGGCTACATCGCCAAAATGGCCGGCTGAGCGCTCTTCTGCCGTGGCCGGGTGCTTGACAGCACGGTCACGGCATGATTCCTCTAATAAGGTAAAAGCTGAACGCCCGGCCCATCCCCGGGCGTTCGGCTTATGTAATTTGCCCGCGCAGCTTCACTAATGCGGCCATTTGCTCCACCCTAGCGGCCCCGCGAACGGCCCACCAGACAAAAGCGCCCCCTCATGCCCAAGCACCTGCTCATCGTCGAATCGCCCGCCAAGGCCAAGACGATCAACAAATACCTCGGCAAGGACTTCACCGTCCTGGCCTCGTATGGGCATGTGCGCGACCTGATTCCGAAGGAAGGCGCGGTGGATCCGGACAACGGCTTCGCCATGTATTACGACGTGATCGACAAGAACGAAAAGCATGTCGATGCGATCGCCAAGGCCGCAAAGGGCGCCGATGACATCCTGCTGGCGACCGACCCGGACCGCGAGGGTGAGGCGATCAGCTGGCACATCGCCGAGATCCTGAAGGAGCGCGGCCTGGTCAAGGACAAGCCGATGCAGCGCGTGGTGTTCACCGAGATCACTCCGCGTGCCATCAAGGAAGCCATCAACCAGCCTCGTGCCATCGCCAGTGACCTGGTCGACGCCCAGCAGGCGCGCCGTGCGCTGGATTACCTGGTCGGTTTCAACCTTTCCCCGGTGCTGTGGCGCAAGGTGCAGCGTGGCCTGTCCGCTGGCCGCGTGCAGAGCCCGGCGCTGCGCATGATCGTCGAGCGCGAGGAAGAGATCGAAGCCTTCATCGCGCGCGAGTACTGGTCCATCGGCGCGGCCTGCGCGCACCCCTCGCAGCCTTTCAACGCCAAGCTGATCAAGCTGGACGGGCAGAAGTTCGAGCAGTTCACCGTCACCGACGGCGATACCGCCGAGGCCGCACGTCTGCGCATCCAGCAGGCCGCCCAGGGCGCGCTGCATGTCACCGACGTGGCCAGCAAGGAGCGCAAGCGTCGCCCCGCGCCGCCGTTCACCACCTCCACGCTGCAGCAGGAGGCCTCGCGCAAGCTCGGCTTCACCACGCGCAAGACCATGCAGGTCGCGCAGAAGCTGTATGAAGGCGTGAACATCGGCGAGGAAGGCACTGTCGGTCTGATCTCGTACATGCGTACCGACTCGGTCAACCTGTCGCAGGACGCGCTCGCCGAAATCCGCGATGTCATCGCCCGCGATTACGGCATCGCTTCGCTGCCGGACCAGCCCAACACGTACCAGACCAAGTCCAAGAACGCCCAGGAAGCGCACGAAGCGGTGCGCCCGACCTCGGCCCTGCGCACGCCTGCCCAGGTGGCCCGCTTCCTCAGCGATGACGAGCGCCGCCTGTACGAGCTGATCTGGAAGCGTGCGGTGGCCTGCCAGATGATTCCGGCCACGCTCAACACGGTCAGCGTCGATCTTTCCGCCGGCAGCGAGCACGTATTCCGTGCCAGCGGCACCACGGTGGTGGTGCCGGGCTTCCTGGCGGTCTACGAGGAAGGCAAGGACAACAAGAGCGCCGACGATGAAGACGAAGGCCGCAAGCTGCCGGCGATGAAGCCGGGCGACCGCGTACCGCTCGATCGCATCCTGGCCGAACAGCACTTCACCCAGCCGCCGCCGCGCTTCACCGAAGCGGCGCTGGTCAAGGCGCTGGAAGAGTACGGCATCGGCCGACCCTCGACCTACGCTTCGATCATCCAGACCCTGCTGTTCCGCAAGTACGTGGAAATGGAAGGCCGCAGCTTCCGTCCCTCTGACGTGGGCCGCGCGGTGTCCAAGTTCCTTTCCAGCCATTTCACCCAGTACGTGGATTACGACTTCACCGCCAAGCTCGAAGATGAGCTCGACGCGGTATCGCGTGGCGAGGAAGAGTGGATTCCGTTGATGGCCCGCTTCTGGGCGCCGTTCAAGGAACTGGTGGAAGACAAGAAGGAGTCGGTGGACCGCGCCGAGGCCAGCGGTGCCCGCGAGCTGGGCACCGACCCCAAGACCGGCAAGCCGGTAAGCGTGCGGCTGGGGCGGTTCGGGCCGTATGCCGCCATCGGCAGCACCGCCGAGGACGCCGAAGAGAAGCCGAAGTTCGCCTCGCTGCGCCCCGGCCAGTCGATGCACACCATCTCGCTGGAAGACGCGCTGGAACTGTTCCTGATGCCGCGCGCGCTTGGCGAGGACAAGGGCGAACCGGTCAGCGTGGGTATTGGCCGCTTCGGCCCGTTCGCCAAGCGCGGCAGCACCTACGCCTCGCTGAAGAAGGAAGATGATCCCTACACCATCGACCTGGCGCGCGCCGTCTTCCTGATCGAAGAGAAGGAAGAAATCGCACGCAACCGCATCATCAAGGAATTTGAAGGCAGCGAGATCCAGGTGCTCAACGGTCGTTTCGGCCCGTACCTGAGCGATGGCAAGTTCAACGGCAAGATCCCCAAGGACCGTGAGCCGGCCTCGCTGACCCTGGCCGAAGCGCAGCAGTTCATGGAAGAAACCGGCAAGCCGGTACGCAAGGGTTTTGGTGCCAAGAAGGCCGCTGCAAAGAAAGCACCGGCCAAGAAGGCGGCAGCGAAGAAGGAACCCGCACCGAAAAAACCTGCTGCCAAGAAGATCGCGAAGAAGGCCACCAAGAAGACCGCGAAGAAAGCGGTGAAGAAGGCGGTCAAGAAAGTGGCCAGCAAGGCCTGAGCATCGCGCCGTGCCGGGCAGCGCCCGGCACTACCCGGTGCCGCTGCGTCGGGGGGATAATGCGGGCACTTCCCGCCTGCGGCTGCCGCCATGAACGAACTCACCCTGGATACCGCCGTGGCCGCGCTGCGCGCCGGCGGTGTCATCGCCTACCCCACCGAGGCGGTATGGGGCCTGGGCTGCGACCCCGGCAACCAGGAGGCCGTCGAGGCGCTGCTGCGGTTGAAGCAGCGGCCCGTGGAGAAAGGCATGATCCTGGTCGCGGCCAACCTGCCGCAGCTGGAAGGCTGGGTCCACCTCGACCACCTGCCCAGCGCCCGCCAGCAGGAAGTGCTGGCCAGCTGGCCCGGCGCCAACACCTGGATCCTGCCCGCCGGTGCGCGGGCCCCCGGCTGGATCACCGGCGAGCACACCGGGCTTGCCGTGCGCATCAGCGCGCACCCGCTGGTCAAAGCGCTGTGCGAGGCATGGGGTGGCCCGGTGGTGTCCACCAGCGCCAACCTCGCCGGCGAGCCCCCGGCCCGCCAGCGCGGCGACCTCGACCCGCGCCTGCTGGCCCTGCTCGACGGTGTACTCGACGGCAGCACCGGCGGCCTGGCCCAGCCCACCCCGATCCGCGACGCGCTCAGCGGCAGCACGCTGCGCTCATGAACCGACTGCACCGGCCCCTGTTGGCCACGTCGCTCGCCTGCATGCTTGCAGGCTGCAGCGGCCCTGAGGCACCAGCAGAGCCCGCGCATACTGCGGCGGCATCGCCTGGCACCACGACGCGTCCGTCGGCCACCCCACGCTCCACATCCAGCGATGACGCCGTCCTCCATCGCGAGGCGGCGATGCTGACCTATGTGTGTGATGCCGGGGCCCCGGCATGCCCTGAGGCGCTGGTGGCGCGGAGCCCGCAGGAAGCGGCCTGGCTGCTCGACCACGGTTATCCGTCTTCCGTCCTTCTGGCGCGCTATGCGCAGCTGTCGCGTACCGAGCTCAACGCCATGGCAGATGCGGGTTCCCTCGCTGCGATGGTGGTGTACGGCGTGCGTGCCGCCGCCGACGGCGATACACGCGAAGGCATCGAGTATGTGGTGGCCGCAACCCAGCGCGGGAGCATCTACGGCTATTACGGTCTTTCCGCCATCTTTCAGAACTCGCCTGAGCTGATGAACATCGTGGAAGCGGGCGCCTATCTCCGCGTCGCCTACATTCTGGGCGACGCGAAAGCGGCGACCGAACTGCAACGCCGCCTCCCCGGCCTGACGCCGGGTGAGCAGGCCATGATCGATGAGCGAGCGGCGTCGCTGTACCAGACCATGGCCGGTGCCAGGGCGCCAGCACCGCGGCCGCTCCAGGAAGAGCATTGATACGACGTCGTGTTCACACGTATCCGCCCTATCCCGCACTACGCTGCACTCAGCTGTGTGAACCGCCAATTCTTCGAGGGAGCTCGTCAGTGGGGGCCAGGATCATCGCCATCGCGTTACCGATGCTGCTGGCACCCGTCGCGGCTGCAGCGCCGGACGACAGCGTGCGCATCTACCGGTGCGTGAGCAGCAATGGCGCGGTGACTCTGGCCGATACCCCGTGCGGACAGGGCCGTGAAGAGATCCGTGAGATGCAGCGGCCGCGCGATCCACCGACACGCGCGGTGAGCACGCAGGTACCCGTGCCCGCCGAGCCGCCCACGCCCGCCCCGGCACGTGAGGTGCGCTACGTGCACGTGCAGCCGCCCCAACCCATGTACGCGTGCACCGCCGCCGATGGCACGCGCTACGTGAGCGACAGCAACGAGGGCAACCCGCGCTGGGAACCGCTGTGGGTCAATGCCTGGCTCGCGCCGCCGGTGTGGCGCGGGGGCGGCACCGGCCCACGGCTCGGTCATGGCGGCGGGCCGCGCCCACCGCGACCGCCGGCCGGCAGCGGGCATGGCCCCCGTCCGCCGCTGGCGGGCATCGGCGTGCCGGGTGGCAGCGTGCTGGTGCGCGATACCTGCAGTCCGCTGCCGCAGCAGGAAGTGTGTTCGCGCCTGCAGGACCGCCGCTGGGAACTGGACCGCCGCTACAACAGTGCGCTGCAGAGCGAGCGCGAGGCGATCATCCGCGAGCAGCGCGGCATCGACGCGCGCCTGCAGCAGGACTGCGGTTCGCGCTGAACGCAGGCGTGCCTACAATATCGCCATGAAGATCCTGGCCTTGCTGCTGCTCGCCGCTGTCGCCGCTCCTGCCGTCGCGCAGAGCGATGTGGAGTTTCGTTGCACCGATGACCGGGGCCAGGTCAGCGTGCAGGACCGGCCCTGTCCTTCGGGAATGGCACAGGTCATCCAGCGCCGGGGCGCGGCCGCAGTGCCGACCGTGGTGACCTCGGTGGCCGACGAAGCTGTCCCGCAGGTGCTGGACAGTGCACGCCCGCCAGCGGCGGGTTTCAACGCTGATGACCCGCAGCTGCTGGACAGCAATGCGCTGCGCCAGCAACACGGCCCGGGCGATGCGCAGGCGGCGGACGCCCCGGCCATGCCGCCGGTGTTCCGCTGCGTGGCCGCCAACGGCAGCCAGTACCTGCATGCCTACGAGCCGGCGCCACCGACCTGCGCGCTGCTGACCGTCACCGGGCTCGGCGGTGCCACGCCGGTGAATGCGGCCAGCTGTGAGATCGTGCGCGACAGCTGTGAGGAGATCGCCGAGGCGCAGCGCTGTGGCGCCTGGCAGCAGCTGCTGCGCACCGCGCGCGGGCGTGAGCGCTTCGCCGGCGCGGAAACCCAGGCGGCTGCGCGCGCCGGGCGCGAGCAGCTGCAGGCCGTGCTGGAGGCTGGACGATGCCCGGTGCCGAATTGAGCGACGTCGGCCTGGGCGTGGCTCGCGGCCTGCCCGGCGAACATGGGACGCGGTGATACCTAGAAGCCGTTGCGCAGGAAACCGCCATCCACGGCGATGCATTCGCCGGTGACATAGCTGGACGCCGGCAGGCACAGGAAGGCGACGGCCGAGGCCACTTCCTGTGGTTCGCCGATGCGCCGCATCGGCGTGCGCTCGATGACCTGCTCGTAGTACTCCGGGTCGGACAACGGGCCGGAAGTCCGCCGGGTACGGATGTACCACGGTGCCACGGCGTTGACCCGGATGCCGTCCTCAGCCCATTCGGCGGCCAGGTTGCGGGTCATCTGGTGCATGCCTGCCTTGGTCATGCCGTAGACCACGCCGCTGCGCACATGGGTCAGGCCGGACACGCTGCCGACGTTGACGATGGCCGACGCGGCATGCTGCGACAACAGCGGATACGCGTAGCGGGAAAGCTCGAACGCCGAGAACAGGTTGGTCTCGAAAATACCCCGCCACTGGTCCTCGGTGTAATCCACCGCAGGGCGGCTGACGTTGCCGCCGGCGTTGTTGACCAGCAGGTGCAGCCCTTCGCCGTGGTCTTCGACCCAGTCGAGAATCTGTCGGCGGTCCTCGTCGTCGCTCACATCGGCAGCGAGCGCTTTCACCTGCTGCTGCGGGTAGGTATCGAGCAGCTCATCGCGCGCGCTTTCCAGCGCATTGATGTCGCGACCGACGATCATCAGGTCGGCGCCCAGTGATGCCAGCTCGTGGGCAATGGCCAGGCCGATGCCGGCGCTGGCACCGGTGATCAAGGCGGTCTGTCCGTCCAACCGCCAACGCTGCAGGCTCATGGGTCCTCCGGGCACGCGCGGCCCTGTCATTCCAATCACCAAGGATACGCGTTCACGCCGTGCGACAGGACGGTGGCAGACTGCAGGTCCGGTCCACTCCATGGAGATTGCCCATGCGTGCCCTGTTGCTCACTGCCTCGATCCTGCTGCTTGCCGCGTGCCAACGCCCGGCCGAACCGCCGACCGAGCATCCGCCCGCCCCACAGGCAGCGGAAACACCGTAGAGCGGGGCTCTGCCCCGCTGCACGCAGGCGCTGCCCCGCTCCCGATCAGACCGTCAAAGCCCGCAGAAGCAATACACCAGGCTCTTTACCGGGGCGCCGTTGCCCTGGTCGCGGGCAGCGTTTTCGACAAAGCGCAGCTGGGTATCCACTTCAGGCATGGTCCGCGCCAGCATCAGGCGCGCCATGCCCGATTCGCCCAGCATCCACGCACCGGCATGGCTGCCGGCAAAACCGCTGACGAACTGTGCGAACGGCGTGGTCGGCTTTTCGATGTAGCGGACGCGGTAGGCATCCTGCTTGCCGAGCTTGGCGCGGTCGGCGGCATCGGCCACGGCGTCCTTGAGGCCACCGAAGGCGTCAACCAGACCGCGCTCCTTGGCCTGGGCTCCGCTCCACACGCGGCCCTGCGCCACTTCGTCTACGGCTTCGATCGACTTGTTGCGTGCTTCGGCCACGCGGCCGGTGAAGTCAGCGTAGCCCTTGTTGATGACCGCCTGGATCACCTGACCCACGGCCGGGTCCATCGGCTTGGTGATGTCGAAGGCGCCGGCAAACCGCGTGGTGCCCACGCCGTCGGTATGCACGCCGATCTTGTCCAGGCTGCGGGCTACGTTGGGAACCATGCCGAAGATGCCGATCGAGCCAGTGATGGTCGAGGGATCGGCGTAGATGCGGTCGGCATTCATGCTGATCCAGTAACCACCGGAGGCCGCCAGGTCACCCATGGAGACCACGACCGGCTTGCCGGCGGCCTGCAGGGCCACCACTTCGCGGCGGATCTGCTCGGAGGCGAATACTTCACCGCCCGGCGAGTCCACGCGCAGCACCACGGCTTTGACCTTGTCGTCGTCGCGCGCTTCGCGCAGCAGGGCCGAGGTCGACTCGCCGCCGATGCGACCGGCCGGCAGGTCGCCGCCGCTGATCTCGCCCGATGCCACCACCACCGCCACCTGCGGACGGGCGTCCACCGGGTTGCGGCGCGCGTCGATGTGGGCCAGGTAGTCGCTCATGCCAATGTTGCGGAAGCCGCCATCGGCATCGTCATCGGCCACGCCACGCTCGGTCATGAGCGTGTCGAATTCCTCGCGCGTCTTCAGCGCGGTGACCAGCTTCTGCTGCAGCGCGAACTTGGCCATGTCGCCGCCCGCAGCAGCGATGCCTTCGGGCAGGGTGTCGATGCCGGCCGCGAGCTGCGCCGCGTCGAGGCTGCGCGCCTTGGCCACGTCGTCGAGGTAGCGCTGCCAGACATCGTTCATCCAGAACAGGTCCGCTTCCTTGGCCTGCGGCGAGGCAGCGTCCAGCACGTACGGCTCGGCGGCCGACTTGTACTGGCCCACCTTGAACAGGTGCACGTCCACGCCAAGCTTGTCCTGCAGACCGGTGCGGAAGTACTGGCGGTAGCGGCCCAGGCCCTCCAGCAGCACCGAGCCCATCGGGTCCAGATAGATCTCATCGGCCTGCGCCGCAAGCAGGTACTGTGACTGGCTCATGCTCTGGCTGAAGGCCACCACCTGCTTGCCCTGCGCGCGCAGGTCCTGCAGCGCGGCAGCCACTTCGCGCAGCGAGGCGAAGCCCGACGGCTGCAGCTTGTCCAGCTCCAGCACCACGCGCTCGACTTTCTTGTCATCGCGCGCTGCTTCGATCACGCGGATGAAATCACGCAGCTGCACTTCCGTGCTGCCGGTGTCGCCCATCGCCTTGGACAGCGCGCGGCTGACCGGGTCGGCGCTGAACTGTTCCACCAGCCGCCCTTCCGGCGCCAGCACCAGGGTGGTGCGGTCCTGCAGCGTCTTGCTGCCGCCCGCGCTCATGCCGGCCACGGCCACCAGACCGGCCAGCAACAGGAACAGCAGCCCGAAGAACAGCAGATTGAGAATCAGCCGCCGGGTGAAGTTCATCACGTCCCACAGGCCGATGAAGAAGGCAGCCACCGCATTGCGACGCGGTAGCGGCGGCGGCAAGGGGGGCACGGTTTGGTTCATGGACTGCTCCGGTTGGCGGCGTTGCTGTGGAGTTGCCTGGTCAGCATAGCCGCTGCGGTGTGCAGCGGCATCAGACACAAGTCAGGGGGTGTCGCGCGCCGCCAGCAGCTGCTGGGCGGCACTGTGCGAACTGCGGTGCAGGCGCCAGCCCATCAGGATGGCGGCAGCGGTGAGGCCGACGATCAGGCCGATCCACATGCCCTGCGGGCCCATGCCCATGCCCAGACCCAGCCCCGCGCCCAGCGGCATGCCCAGCCCCCAGTACGCGAACATGGCGATGAACATCGGTACGCGCGTGTCCTTCAGTCCACGCAGCGAGCCGGCCGACACCACCTGGATGCCATCGGGGAACTGGAATGCTGCGGCATACAGCAGCAGGATCGAGGCCAGCCCGGCGACCACCGCATCGTTGGTGTACACCCCGACGATGGCATCGTGGCCGAACAGCAGCACCAGCGCCGACATCGCCTGGGTGGCCAGGATGATCGCGTAGCCCGCCCAGACGGCGCGGCGGATGCCCAGGCTGTCACGTCGGCCTACGGCGTGGCCCACGCGCACCGTGGTGGCCTCGGCCACACCCATCGGAATCATGAAGCACAGCTGGGCGACGTTGATGGCGATCTGGTGCGCGGCCGCTTCATTGGCGCCGAGGCGGCCGATCAGCAGCGCGGTGACGATGAACAGCCCGCCCTCCATCAGCACGGTGATGCCGATCGGCAGACCGGTGCGCAGCAGGTCCCAGACCGCAGGCCAGCGCGGGCCATCGAAGCGCTCGAACAGATTCAGGTGGGCAAAGCGCCGGGTCTTCCACAGGTAGCCGGCAAAGCACAGCGTCTGCAACCACATCATGGTGGCCGAAGCGATGCCCAGCCCTTCGGCGCCCAGTTCGGGCATGCCGAAGCGCCCGTAAGCCAGCGCGTAGCCCAGCGGCGCCAGCACGAACAGGCCACCGAAGCCGATCAGCATCGTCGGCAGCGTCCAGTGCATGCCTTCGCTGAGGTAGCGCATGCAGAAGTACATCGTCAGCGCTGGCGCGCCCCAGCGTACGGCATGCAGGAAGCCGGTGGCGCCGGGCACGATTTCCGGCGCGATGCCGAACGCAGGCAGGCCGGCGGGCACCAGGCTGAGGAAGGTGAACATGATCAAGCCAAGGCCCAGTGCCAGCCAGAGTGCCTGGCGGAACAGGGGGCCGATCTCGCGCTCGCGGCCGGCGCCGTGCAGCTGCGAGACCGAGGCGGTAAGCGAGATCAGGGTGCCGATCGGGATCAGCAGCGGCATCCACAGCAGCGCGGTGCCGATGGTGACGGCAGCCAGCGTCTGGGTGCTGTGGTGGCCAGCGATGACGTTGTCGATGAAGGAGATCAGGCCGGTGGAGACATGCCCGAGCACGAGCGGCAGGGCAAGCAGACCGGTGGCGCCCACTTCCTTGCTGAAGGCGGGCGTGGAGGGTGCAGTAGACATGATGAAACGCAGAACGCGAACTTCGGTTGCGCGCGGAGGGCACAGGCACCGGGTTGCGGTGCGCCATCTTACCGGAGCACCGCGGCCATGGTCATGCTTCGCCGATACGGCGGCCAGCCCGGGTTTACTCGCCGACCTGCTGCTTCAGCCAGGCATCGCGCTGTGCCGCTGGCACGGCCAGAAACGCAGTGCGTACCGCGTCGCGCTGGGTGGGCGGTGTGCGCTGGGCGACCAGGGCCAACTGCGCCACCTGGGTCCGGCTGAGCTGCCGCAGCAGAGCCAAGGTGGGCTCACGCTGCTCGACAGGAAGGAATCCGAACAGCCCCTGCAGGCGGCTGTAGTACTCGCCCAGCAGTGGCCCAAGACGCCAGCCATCGCGGAACGACTGGTCCTGCGCAGCGAACTGCTCACGCAGGCTCTGCTGTTGTGCTGGCGGCAATGCAGCGAAACGGGCGGCAGCCTGGCGTACGCGGTCGCGCTCGGCTTCGCTCAGCGCGCGCCACGCGGCATGGTCGGCACGACGCTGGCGCCGCTGCGCCTCGCTGAGCTGGCTCCACGCCGGCGCGGCCGCCGGCGCTGGTGCACCCACCGTGGCCGGCTTGGCGGCCGGCAGCGGAATGACGTTGCGGTCGGGACTGGCCTGGGCGGTCACGGCCACGGACAGGCCGAGTATCAGCAGCAGAGGCTTATTCATCGGCGGCGGAGGTTTCCAGTGCGGCGGTGGCAGGTTCGGGACGGCTGGGCTTGGGCTGCGACTCGTCCACCGGCAGGGGCCCGCCGGCGGCAAACCATGCGTGCAGATCGGCGTCGGCCACCTGCGGGAAATCGGGGTCGGCCAGCATGGCTGCGTCGTCGGCGGCCATCGGATCGACCCCGGCCGGCGCAACGTCCGGCGCGTCCTGCGACAACGGTTCGACGGCGATCTCCATCGACTCGCTGCTGCCGCCAGCGGCGCCGGGGGCGCGTCCCTGCCAGTGGCGCCAACCGAGCGCGGCCACCAGCAGCACCGCCACCGTGGCCAGCAGGATCACCGGGCCGCGCCAGCGTCGCGGACCGGGCCGCCGACGCCTGCCCCTGCTGGCCGGGGCGGGCTCGCGTTCCGGCGTACGCCAGGAGCCGGGGGCACTTTCCTGGATCTGGGGCGCTACCGGCTGCTGCAGTTCCTTCAGGCGCTGGGCCGGCAGCTCGCGGATGCGTTGCTGGACCTGCTCGGCCAGGTGGCGCCAGCCCTGGGCGTCGGGCATCCCCGCCGCATCACGCGGACAGGCAACTGCCAACGCGTGCTGGTAGTCCTCGGCGCTGGCGTCGAGGATGCGTGCGGCGGCGTCCTCGTCCAGCCCGGCGCCGATGCGCAGCAGCAGGGCCAACCGTACTGGCGGGGTGAGCGTGCCCAGGTGCTGCAGCGCACCTGCCCACTGCCCGTCAGGGGTCTCGCGCAGCGCCTGGCGCGCGGCGAGCAGCGCCCAGAAGCGCGGCGGCCACTGTGCCATCGGCAGGTCGCTGGCAACGGCGGCGAAGGCGCGCATCACGGCCACCAGTGCCTGTTCGGCACGCGCCGGGTTGCCGGTCTGCAGCTCGGCCACGACCAGGGCGCGTCGCTCGACGCCTCGCAGGAACGCCGACAATGCACCGGCCGCGGTTGAAGAACTTGGGGCGGACGCAGCCGTCATCGGGTACTCCTGGAATTCACGCCAGATGATAACGGCTGTCACCAAGGCGCGCGGAAGACTTGCGCTTGAACGCACTTCGTGCTGCAGGTTGTGCACAGCACCACGCAGCACCGCCTGGCGCGCTCTGCCGGAACCAGCGCGCGCCGCTTTTCAGCGCGCCGTCATCCGTATCCTGTTGATTTACATACACTTTACTGGATGGTCATTTTTTAGCCATGAAAAGGTAGACCATGACGCAATCGGCCATCCGGCATTCCAGCACGCGCTAACACACAGACTTATCCACAAAAATTGTGGATAACCCTGAATATTCAAGCCCCACGGATATTTAGCTCGGGTTCAAGCGGATCACGACCCGTCATCGCATCGGTGAACAGGCGGACGAAGCTGTCATGGTGCCCGGTACACTGGCCCCATGGCTCCCCCTGTTCAGACGCTGCGCGTGGCCCTGCCGGTTCCCCTGCCGCAGGTATTCGACTATCTCCCCCCTGCCACCGGCCTGCGACCGGTCGAGGCCGTGGGCTCCCGGGTGCAGGTGCCGTTCGGCCCACGCGAGCTGGTTGGCGTGGTGGTCGACACCGGGCATGCGGACACTGCTGACGGCCTGCGCCAGGCACTGGCCTGGCTGGACAGCGCCCCCCTGCTGAAGGGCGAGCTCTGGAGCAACCTGCAGTGGCTGGCGCGCTACACCCATGCGCCGCTCGGCGAAGTGCTCTCCACCGCCCTGCCCGGCCCGTTGCGCAAGGGTGAGCCGCTGCCGGACACCCATCACTGGGGCTGGCAGCTGACAGAGGCCGGCCACAGCCAGCGCGACAGCCTGCGCGCCGGCAGCCGCCCGCGCCGGCTGGCCGAGCTGTTGGGGCAGGCGGTGGTGGACGAAACCGTGATTGCCGCGCGCATGGACGAATGGCGCAGCGCGGCGCGCAGCCTGGAAAAGCGCGGGCTGGTGGAACGGGTGGCGCTGAACGTGGCGCCGCAGCAGGCCCAGCCCCTGCCCGGCCCGATGCTCAACCCCGAGCAGGCGGCGGCCGTTGCGGCCATCACCGCGCGCAGCGGCTTCCAGCCCTTCCTGCTCGATGGCGTGACCGGCAGCGGCAAGACCGAGGTGTACCTGCAGGCGATCATCGCCTGCCTGGCCCAGGGCCGTCAGGCGCTGGTGCTGGTGCCGGAAATCGGGCTGACGCCGCAGACGCTTGCACGCTTCCGCGGTCGGCTGGGCATCCCGGTGCACGCGCTGCACTCGGGGCTTAACGACAACGAGCGCGCACGCGTGTGGGCCGCCGCCGCGCGCGGCGAAGCGCGGGTGATCGTCGGCACCCGCTCGGCGGTGTTCACGCCGCTGCCTGAAGCGGGGCTGCTGATCGTCGATGAGGAACACGACACCAGCTACAAACAGCAGGATGGCATCCGCTACCACGCACGCGACTTCGCCCTGGTGCGAGCCAAGGCACTGGGCATTGCGGTGCTGCTGGGCAGTGCCACCCCCTCGCTGGAGACGCTGCACAATGCCCACGCAGGCCGCTACACCCACCTGCGTCTGACGCAGCGCGCCGGCGAGGCGCGACCGCCACGCGTGCGCATTCTCGACGTGCGCAAGCGCCCGCTGCGCGACGGACTCTCGCCTGAAGTGCTCGACGGCATCGGCCAGCACATCGCCGCCGGCCAGCAGGTACTGGTGTTCAAGAACCGGCGCGGCTATGCGCCGGTGCTGCTGTGCCACGACTGTGGCTGGACCGCGCCCTGCCAGCGCTGTGATGCACCAATGACCGTGCACGGCGGCGGGCGTCGTCTGCAGTGCCATCACTGCGGCGCACGCCAGCCGGCGCCGCTGGCCTGTCCGGCCTGCGGCAGCCTGGCGCTGCAGCCGCAGGGCATCGGCACCGAACGGCTGGAAGAGCATCTGGTCCAGGCGTTCCCGCAGGTGCCGGTGGTGCGCATCGACCGCGGGACCACCGCGCGGCGCGATGCATTGGAACAGCAGCTGGCCCGGCTCGGCGAACAGCCTGGCATCCTGGTCGGCACGCAGATTCTCGCCAAGGGGCACGACCTGCCCAAACTGACCCTGGTGGTGGTGGTCGGCATCGACGAAGGCCTGTTCTCGGCCGACTTCCGCGCAGGCGAGAAACTGGCCCAGCAGCTGATCCAGGTTGCCGGTCGCGCCGGCCGCGCCCGTGACCCCGGCGAGGTCTGGCTGCAGACCCATCACCCCGGCCACCCACTGCTGGAAACGCTGGTCAGCGGTGGCTACCACCCCTTCGCGCAGGTCGAGCTCAACCAGCGGCAGGCTGCCGGCTTTCCGCCGTTCGCGCATCTGGCGCTGCTGCGGGCCGAGGCCCAGCAGGTCGAGCAGGCCAATGCCTTTCTGCTTGCGGCGCGCCGGCTGGTCGGTCAGCCGGAGCAGCTGGACGTGTTTGGCCCGATGCCGGCACCGATGCCGCGCCGTGCCGGCTACCAGCGCACCCAGCTGCTGCTGTCGAGCGCGCAGCGCCCTGCCCTGCATGGTGTGCTCGGCCAGCTGGTGCCGCAGCTGTACGCGCTGCCGGAGGCTCGTCGCGTACGCTGGTCGCTGGACGTGGACCCGGTCGATCTGTACTGAACCCGGGAGCGGGTGGAAGGTGCCGGGCAGAGCCCGGCACTACGGAGCCCGGTAGGTGACGACCGTTGGTCGTCACGCACCTGGTACGGCGCCCGCTTCAGCTCATCGGCGTCATCACACCGCGCTGGTAGGCCGGCCGCTCGCGCAGGCGTGCATACCAGGCCGCCAGGTGTGGCAGGTCCGGGCGCTGGATCGGCATTTCGAACCACGCGTAGACCAGCGAACCGAGCGGGATATCGCCCATCGCGAAGTGCTCGCCGGACAGCCACGGCTGCTGGGCCAACGCGGCATCGGCCATCTTCAGCAGATCACCGGCCTTGACCAGCGCCGCGTTGATCCGCACTTCGTCGCGGTCAGCCGGTGCCGTGCGCATCACACCCCAGATCAGCTCGCTGTACAGCGGCGCCATCCGCGAGGTGCTCCAGTCCATCCACTTCTCGCCCTGCACGCGCGCCACCGGATCTTCCAGATACAGTGTGCCCAGCGCATAGCGCGCCGAGAGGTAGCGCACGATCGCATTGGACTCCCACACCGTAAGCCCATGGTCCTCGATGACAGGGACCAACCCGTTGGGGTTCATCGCCTGGTATTCCGGCGACTGGGTGCCGCCAAAACTGCCACCGACTTCAATGGATTCATAAGGCAGGCCGATCTCCTCGGCGCACCACATGACCTTGCGCACGTTGCTCGAATTGCGCCGGCCCCAGATCTTCAACATGGCTCTTCCATCACCCGAAAAGCGCCGGCGACCGGCGCGGTGCCGCTACCATACGCCCATCGGCTCACGCCGGCTTGCCGCCCTTCTTCGGCAGCGGCCGCACATAGGTTGATTTGCCGTCCTTCTTCAGCTCGAACAGCCCGATGGCGGCCAACAGGTCGCTCAGCTTGCCGTAGCCATAGTTACGCGAATCAAACGAGGCCTGGTTGCCGATCTGGCTGCCCACCGGCCCCAGGTGCGACCAGCCATCGTCCGCTTCGGCCGAGGCCACCGCACGGCGCAGCATCTTCACCAGCCGGGTGTCGCTGCGCATTTCCGGCCCACTCTTGCGCGGACGCGCCTCGTCGCCGCCGTTGCCCTGCACGACAGGCTCCTGGTTCGCATCGGCCTCGGGCTCGGGCACGACCGCATGGTTCTGCCCAAGGGCTTCAAGGTAGGTGAACTTCGAACAGGCGTTCACAAACGCCTCCGGCGTTTTCTTTTCGCCAAATCCATACACCTTGACGCCATCGGTCAGCAGGCGCATCACCAGCGGGGTGAAATCAGCATCGCTGGAGACAATCGCAAAGCCATCGAGGTTGCGCGCGTAAAGCATGTCCATCGCATCGATGACCATCGCCATGTCCGAGGCGTTCTTGCCCCGGCTGTAGGCGAACTGCTGGATCGGACGGATCGCATATTCGTGCAGTACCGCTTCCCAGCCTTTGAGCCGTGGGCTTTTCCAGTTGCCGTAGGCGCGGCGGACGTTGGCCACGCCGTAACGAGCGACCTCGGCCAGCACTTCATCGATCTTCGAGGCCGGCGCGTTGTCAGCGTCGATCAACAAGGCAATACGTTTTTCCGGTTCGCTCATGACCACTCCACAGATGACGGAAAGCTGGCTGGCCCCATCGTCCCACACGTCATCGGTGCATGCGACATGCGATCATCGGCGGCGCCCCCACCACCCTGCAGGAGCGTGCCGATGAGCCGCGACAGCATCCCCCACCTGGTCATCGTCGGCGGCGGTTTTGCCGGTCTCTGGGCCACCCGCGCCCTGGCCGGCGAACGCATCCGCATCACCCTGGTCGACCGCCGCAACCACCACCTGTTCCAACCGCTGCTCTACCAGGTGGCTACGGCGGGCCTCTCGGCACCGGACATCGCCGCACCACTGCGGCACATCCTCGGCCACCAGCGCAATGTGGAAGTGCGCCTGGGCGAGGTGGTCTCCATCGACAAGCACGCCCGGCAGATTCAGCTGGCTGATGGCAGTGCGGTGCCCTATGACACGCTGATGCTGGCCAGCGGCGCCACCCATGCCTACTTCGGGCACGACGAATGGGCAGCGGACGCGCCGGGCCTGAAAACACTGGATGATGGCATCGCGCTGCGCCGCAAACTGCTGCTGGCCTTCGAGCGCGCCGAGGCCGAACCAGACCCGGAAAAGAAAGCGGCGTGGCTGAGTTTTGCCATTGTCGGCGGCGGCCCTACCGGTGTCGAGCTGGCCGGCACCCTGGCGGAGATTGCCAGGCACACGCTGCGCAACGAGTTCCGCCATATCGACCCGGCCTCGGCCAAGGTGCGTCTGGTGGAAGCCGGCCCGCGGGTGCTCTCCAGCTTCCCCGAGGTGCTGTCGCTGAAAGCCCGCCGTCAGCTGGAGAAGCTCGGCGTTGAAGTACTGACCGGCACGCCGGTCAGCCACATCGACGACAAGGGCTTCCAGCTGGGCGACACCTTCGTGCCGGCGCGCACGGTGGTGTGGGCCGCCGGCGTGGCCGCTTCGCCGCTGGGCCGTGCACTTGAGGTGCCGCTGGACCGCGCCGGGCGCGTGCTGGTGGAGCCTGACCTGACCATTCCCGGACACCCGGAGGTTTTCGTCGCCGGCGACCTGGCCGCACTTCAGCAGGCCGACGGACGCCCGGTACCGGGCGTTGCACCGGCGGCCAAGCAGATGGGCAGGCATGTGGCTGACACCGTCCGGGCGCGCCTGCATGTCAAAGCCGAGCCGGGCGCATTCACGTACGCCGACTACGGCAACCTGGCCACCATCGGCCGCATGGCCGCCATCGTGCACCTGGGCAAGCTGCAGCTGTCGGGTGTGCTGGCCTGGTGGTTCTGGCTGGCTGCCCACGTGTTTTTCCTGATCGGCTTCCGCAACCGCATCGTGGTGCTGCTGAACTGGGCCGTCGCGTACTGGAGCTACCAGCGCAGCGCGCGGATCATCTTCGGCAACGACCGCGACGACCGCCGACCGTATACCTCCGGACCCGGATGATGGTCATCCCCCCGTCGCGTGGAGCCGACCCCATGGTCGGCTGCTCTCCGGATAGATAGCGATAACCCGCCGCGCTGCGCGCGGTGAGCCGACCGTCGGGTCGGCTCTACCCGTGACAGATCACCGGCAACCCCGCCGCGCTGCGCGCTCGCCGGGCAGCGCCCGGCGTTACGGTACCGGCCTCTGCAGCCACGCCAGCTTTCGCGCACGGGGCTGGCGCTTGAGCTCCCATTCGGCGCGCGACGCGCTGGCACGGTCGGGATACTGCCGCCACGCCAGCACGCGCAACGGCGGCCGTGCCCGGGTGTAACGTGCCCCCTTGCCGGCCACGTGGGCGGCAAAGCGCGCCTGCACATCGGTGCTGATGCCCGCGTAATAGCTGCCGTCCTGGCATTCAAGCAGGTAAAGAAACCAGGGAGCGGGTGAACGGGCCATCGGCGCATTATCCCTTTGTTGCACTGCAGCGGTTACACTGCGGGCCGAATGCAGGAGAGAGGCGCCACGCGGGCGCCCGCCGAAGGCGCAGGCTCCCATGATCGCTCAGGCCGGTGGGGTGGAACCCCATCAACCATGCATTCGACACGCCGAGCTGGAGAGAGGTCACCGGGCACGCCCGCGATGATCCGCCGAAGGGGCACGCGGCCACGCCGCTGAACTCTCAGGCAAAAGGACAGCGGGAGCGGCACCGGTCCATCCCTGCTTCTCCGCTGCGCAGGCCGCGGGGTGCATGGCATGGCCGGCCTCACCGCATCCGGAGCCTGCCCATGTTGTTGTCCATCATCTACCTCATTGCCATTTCCGCCGAAGCCATGACCGGCGCGCTTGCTGCCGGCCGCCGCCGCATGGACCTGTTCGGCGTGGTGATGATTGCCTGTGTCACCGCGCTCGGCGGCGGCTCGCTGCGCGACATCCTGCTCGGCCACTATCCGCTGGGCTGGGTGCAGCATCCGGAGTATCTCGGCTTCACCGTATGCGCAGCGCTCATCGCCACCTGGGTCGCGCGCTGGATGCACCACTTCCGCCGCACGTTTCTTGTGCTTGATGGGCTGGGGCTGATCGCCTTCACCCTGATCGGCTGCAGCATCGCCCGTGACGCAGGCCACGCGATGCCCATCGTGCTCATCGCCGGCATGCTCACCGGGGCGTTCGGCGGCGTGCTGCGCGACATCCTCTGCAACGAGGTACCGCTGATTTTCCAGAAAGAACTCTACGCCATCATCTCGCTGCTCACCGGCGCGGCCTACCTGCTGCTGCTGCACTGGGGCGTGACCGATGCCACCGCCATCCTGTGCTGCCTGGGCGGCGGCTTCGCGCTGCGCCTGCTGGCCATCCATTACCGCTGGGAAATGCCCAAGTTCGTCTACCACGACGAAGTGCACTGAGGGCGACACGCGCTTCCGACGGGGGACTCTGTGCAGAGCGACCCATGGTGGTGGTGGCAGTGACGTTGTTTCGCAGTTCCGAAGAACTTCAGAGTGCCGGCGCGATCACCCGGTGGGACCGAACATCTCTTCGCACCAGAAATGCATCGCGTTTCGCGGAGCCAAGGGAAGCAGGCGGCATTTGTTCCGCTGAGCCTGTGCAGACCAACCCTCTATAGCACGGCTATCAACTCCATGACCTGCTCGTCGTCAAGTTCCTCCTCGCACACTGAAATGCAAATCACCCTCCCCGGGCCATGGATACGACTTCTGGAACAGCGGTGCCATCACGATGAGGAGCGCTGGTGATCGACCTCACTTCGAGCGTTTCGAACCACTCCGGCAGTGAGCGCTTAAGTATGTCTCCCAGACATGAGCGCAGCAGAGCACAATTGTTGACGCAGCAACGAGCCAAAATGCGAAGTCCACCACGATAGGAAGCTTGATCGAGAAAAGCATATCCAACCCAACCGGCACCCCCATCCCTGCCATTGCAGTCAAGAACACCAAGACGTACCTTCTCAGCTTCGCGTCTTCATACGGATTTTTCCTCACTGCGAGCACCAATACCTCGTTTCGCACATTTGTAGGCCGCCTGATACCTGGGCGCCGATGCCTGCCGATGCGCCTGCGCCAGGACCTGACGCGTCGATTTCCGGGCTGCCCTTCCTCCCACCCCCTACCATGGTCTCCATGAGATTTCTCGGCCAAAGTAATCTCGTTTGGCAGCCCTGCATATTCTTTGTCAACAGCCGCGCCGTCAGACGTTTGAGCCGAACATCTCTTCGTACCAGAACGCGTCACTTTCGAGAAGCCAAGGGAACTGTCTGGTATTCAAGACTCTGAGATTATGCAGACCGACGTTGTAACGCGAGAATACGGCTATCAACTCCATGACTTGCTCGTAGTCCAATTCCTCCTCACACACTGAGATGTAAATCACCCTCCCCTCACCCTGGATACCAGTAACTGCAGGCAACGACTGCAACCTCTCAAAAAATGATGCCTCGTCTCTCTGCGTATAAAACTTCACACGTGGTGCTGGAATTTCACAGGTCATCTTTTAGCGCGCTCGGTTCCGTTGTTGCGCGAGCCGTTGGCACGCCAACGTTCCCCCACCTGTTCGGCTGCAGCACTTCCGGCTGCCAGCAGCAGTGCGGCGAGAGCGCACTGCGTGCGCAGTGCGCTTGCATGCTTTCCTTTCCCCATCGCGGCGCGTCCAGAAGCCTGAAAGGCTCCATGTCACGCGCCGTTTGCCGCGGCGGCAACCGGCGGCGCACCGGAGTGTGCGCTGCATTCGGACTGCGGATAAAATGGGCTCGGCGGCGACACGCCCGAGCGCTGCGACAGGGGCTTGATGCGCCACGGCTGGAGTACGTCCAACCGGAACGCGGTGCGAACCGCAAAGTGGCTGAACTGCTCATTCTTCCACCCCGGCGATGTACCTGGCGCTGGCGTGTTCGCACAGCGCCAGGCGCATCGCCGGTGTAGATGCGGTGACCTCCAACTCCGGTCACCGCCGATCGCGGCTGCGCCCCCGCAGGCTGCAAGCCGCCATCCACACCTCTGCCGCGCTCAGGCGGCCTTGTCTGCTTCCACCACCACGCACTGGGCGGTGCGACGCGTGCGCACCGCGTCGGCCAGACGCTGCAGCACCTGCTCGGTGCTGGCCCAGTCGATGCAGCCGTCGGTGATGCTCTGGCCGTGCACCAGCGGCTGGCCCGCCACCAGTTCCTGGCGCCCACCGACCAGATTGCTTTCGATCATCACACCGACGATGCGCTGCTGCCCGTCTTCCAGCTGGCGGGCGATGTCATCGATCACCTTGGGCTGGTTGTCCGGGTTCTTCAGGCTGTTGGCGTGGCTGGCATCGACCATCAGGCGGGTTGGCAGGCCGGCCTTTGCCAGCACCTGGCAGGCGTCGGCCACGCTGTCGGCATCGTAGTTCGGCTGTTTGCCACCGCGCAGAATGACATGGCAGTCCGGGTTGCCGGCGGTGGAGACGATGGCCGTGCCGCCCTGCTTGGTGACCGACAGGAAGTGATGCGGGTTGGACGCCGCACCCACCGCATCGGCAGCGATCTTGATGTTGCCGTCGGTACCGTTCTTGAACCCGACCGGGCACGACAGGCCGGAGGCCAGCTCGCGGTGCACCTGGCTCTCGGTGGTGCGGGCACCAATTGCACCCCACGCCACCAGGTCGGCGATGTACTGCGGGGAAATGACGTCGAGGAACTCGACACCTGCCGGCAGCCCGAGCTTGTTGATGTCACGCAACAGGCCGCGCGCCACGCGCAGGCCCTTGTTGATGTTAAAGCTGCCGTCCAGGTCGGGGTCGTTGATCAGTCCCTTCCAGCCCACGGTGGTGCGCGGCTTTTCGAAGTAGACGCGCATGACGATCTCCAGCTCCCCGGCCAGCGCTTCGCGCAGCGGCCTGAGCTTCTGCGCGTACTCCATCGCCGCTACCGGGTCGTGGATCGAGCAGGGACCCACCACCACGGCCAGCCGATCGTCCTGACCATGCAGGATGGCATGCAGTGCAGCGCGCGAGGCAGCCACGGTATCCGATGCCTGCTCGTCACAGGGCAGCATGGCCAGCAACTGTGCAGGCGGGGTCAGGGGTTGGATGTTGCGGATGCGAAGGTCGTCGGTGTGCGGGGCCATGGGGGTTCTCCGTTTGTGGGGGTGCCCCAGCGTGGCGACATGAAAAAAGCCGCCAGGTTCGCTGGCGGCTTTCGGGAATGCGTCTGAAACTTTCTTCAGGGTGAGCGCAATCCTTCCTCCGCCAGTGGCTTCGGAAAGTAATACCAGAAGTAAAAGCTGGCGCGGTGTGCGTTCATGGGTTGTATTGATAGCACAGGGTTCTGCAAGCGCCAACAGTTTCATGCGCAACGGCAACAGCGGTCGTGAACGCATGCGTCAGAGCGCCGGCATCGGTTCCGGCTTGATCGGCACGATCAGGATGGCGCCGTAGGTCGGCACCACTTCGCGGTACAGGCTGTCGAAGTCGTAGGTGTCTCCCATCTCCAGGCTGTCCAGGCCCAGACGGTTGACGCGATAGGGGGTCAGGTAGGACACGATGGCACGGCCGCGTGCATCGGTGCGCGTGGCCAGCTGGCCATCCACCGCGCTGTGGCGGAAGCCGGGCGCTTCAATGATGCCGACCGTATCGCCCAATGGCTGGCCCAGCACCACCCCGCGCGACCACGCCACGATGCTGCCCTCCAGGCTGGCATCGGCGCGCTGGCGCTCGGCGGAATGGCTGTAGCCCAGGCTCCAGCGGGCGGCGTCGGCCTGGTAGCTCACCCGCGCACTGTCGGTGTGCTGGCCGGGTGCGGTGGAGTCACGCTGCTGGCTGAGCGTGTAGTTCAGGCGGTAGTCGGCCAGCGCCGAACCGGTGACGCGGTGATCCCAGGTGGTCTTTCCTTCCTCATCGCGCTCGGCGCTGAACGCATAGCGTTGTGTGGTGCCACTGCCGCCGCCAAAAGGCACCGAGAGCGTCAGCTGTGCCGAGGTCTGCTTCAGCACGCGGCTGCGGGTGTGGTTGGCCTGCACGTCGAGGTCGAACCGTTCGCCGTACCAGGTCAGGCCCACCTGCGCGCTGCTGCGCGTGGGCGTGTCGTCAGCATAGCGCTGGTGGCCGAGCGTGGCGTACAGGCTGCCGGTATCGCCGACGTTCTGTTTGAACTCCAGCCGCAGCTGGTCGCGCGGCTTGATTTCCTTGACCCAGTCATCCGCCTCGTCGGGACCGACGAGGTCGGCCCAGAAATCGAACTGTGCATCGCGCGCGAAGTTCGACTCCAGCGTGCGGTAGTGCCCGCGGTCGTAACGCCGGTAGTCGACGCTGATGCCGGTACCACTGCGTGCGAACGATTTGGCGTAGCGCATCCGCCATTGCCGCCCCCGGTTTTCGACGATGTCCTTCACCACCTGCGAAGTGGTGACATCCAGCGAGACGGCGCCGGCGATGTCCAGGTCCCAACCCACCCCTGCAGCGTGAGCACGGTAGTCGCGGCTGGCCAGCAGACCGCCGAACAAGCTCACTTTGCCGGGCAGACCGTAGCCGGCAGTCGCCTGGACAAAGCCCGCGTCTGGATAGTCCTTGCCCAGCAATGGCCGATAGCGCCCGGCGTTGACCGCGTACTTCATGGTCCGGCTGTGGGTAAGCAGCGGCATCGCCGTGTAGGGCACGGTCGAGACGTGTTCGCTGCCGTCGGCTTCCTGCACGGTGACACGGATATCGCCCGATGAGGCCGGCGGTCGCACGTCGTAGAGCACGAACAGACCGGGCGCCACGGTGGTGTGATAGAACAGCACACCGTTCTGCCGGATCAGCACCTGCGCATTGCCCTTGGCGTAACCACGCACGACCGGGGTGAATGCTTCCAGATAGTCCGGCAGCAGGCTGTCTTCGGAGGCCATCTTGGCGCCGGTGAACGGCAGGCTGTCAAACAGCAGCGCGTCGGTATAGGTCTGGCCGAGCGTCACCCGGCTGCGCAGCCGTCCGATATCGCGCGTCACGTAGCTGGTGTCGTGCCGCCAACGCGGCTCCGGACGCCCGTCCAGTCCCACGCTGCCGTCGCGGGTGTACTGCACGGTGGAGCGCGCGCGCCACGCGCCGATGTTCACGCCCGGGCTCAACGTGGCGTACACCGCGGTCTGGCGCCGGCGTGAAGCCTCCCAGTCGTCGGACAAGGTCGTCTGCAGCGCACTGACCTGGTAATCCAGGCGCACCGCATTGATGCCGTTGTCGTGGCGGGAGAATGGCACGTCACCGCGTGCGCGGCTCATCACTGCATCGTCTGCGGTGATCTTCAGCTGGTGATGCTGGGCATCGAAGCGGACCCGCACCACCGGTTCGTCATCATCATCGTCATCATCCTCATCATCGCGCTCTGCCTCCTCGCTGGCCCTGTGCGCGATATCGGCCCCGGTACCTGCCACGATGCGTGGCGCGGGTCGATCCGGCACGACGCAGCGTTCATGCCCGGCAACGTCGGAATCGGGGACGAAGGGAGCAGTGACCGCCACACCCCATTCCAGCCATTGGGACACCAGGGCACAGGGGCGGCCATCGTCGCGGATGCGCAGCCAGGAATTGCCCTTCCAATGGCCGTTGATGGTGACGCCAACACGGACCGGCGCGACGGTCATGCCCGGAAACACGCCGGTCTCGATGGCGTCCTCCGCATCCGCTGCCGCACCGTTCTGGTCAGGTACGGCCGCAGCTGCGGCAAACACCCAGAACGGAGCCAGCAGGGAGACACCATGGACAGCATGGGCAAACGAACGACGCACGACGGGACCTGCTTGATGACAGCGGGAACGACAACGCAGAAAAAGGGGCATGGCCCCTTTTTCTGCTTCTCTCGAGTTGAAGCGGCAATCAGCCCTTCAGTGCAGCCAGATCAGCCTGTGCCTGACGCAGCTTTTCCATCTTCTCGCGCAGCTTGAACTGCTTCTCGCTCAGCTTGTCCTGCGCCTTGGCGATCTTCTTGGCATCGTTGCGGCCCTGCGCCTCGCGCAGCTTGCCTTCGGCTTCACGGACGTCTTCCTGCACCTTGCGCACGTCTTCCTGGGCTTCGCGCACCTTCTGCTCAGCGCGGTTGGCCTGGCCGGCGTCGGTGCAGTGGGCCTTGGCCTGGGCCAGGGCGGTCTGCAGCCCAGCCAGCTGGCGCTGGTTGCCGTACTGCTTGGCAACTTCGATCTGCGCCTGGATCGAAGCAACCTTGGCATCGCAGCTCTGGGTGCCGGCGAAGGCGTTGCCGCCCATCAGCAGGGCAACCGGGACGATGGCGGTAAGCAGAATCTTCTTCATGGGAAATCTCTTGGTTAAGCGGGAAAGCGCGGCGGGTGTGCCGACGAGGTGTACTTTGCCGGGCCCGGCTTTCCTGCGGCATAGAACGGATTCGAGAGTGCCGTTGCAGGCTTCAGCCAGCCTGCAGCCAGCGCTGCACGCGGTCGGCCAGACGGCTGTAGTGAGCAAGCACGGCCTCGCCTTGTATCGGGGAGCCGCGCTGCGCCTGCAGCTCAAGCACCAGGCACGCCTGCTCCAGGTCGGCATCCGGCCGCGTGCACGCCACCACGCCGCGCAGGCGATGGGTCAGCTCGGCTACGTCCTGCCAGCGCTGCGCCTCGAAGGCCTCGTGCAGCCGTTGCATGTCCTGCTGCACACTCTGCTCAAGGCCGTCCGCATTCAACGGGGGTGCACCCGGCGTGGTCAGCGTGCCCGGCGTTGCGGTGGGTTCGCGCAGCCAGCGTGCCAGCACCGCACCCAGCTGCGTGATGTCCAGCGGCTTGATCAGCACATCATCCATGCCCGCCTCCACGCAGGCCTGGCGTGCTTCAGGAAGTGCATTGGCGGTGTAGCCGATCATCGGCCGGCGCGGCGTCGCACCCGCCGCCTCCCACGTGCGGGCGGCAGTGACCAGCTCCATGCCCGACATCCCGGGCATGCCACAGTCGGTCAACAGCAGCGCGATCTCAGGATCGTGGTGCAGGCAGTCCAGCGCGCGCGACGCGCTGTTGGCCTGGACCACGTCGTAACCCAGCCACTGCAGCTGATCGGTAAGCACGCGGAGGTTGATCGGATGGTCATCGACCACCAGCACGCGCCGCCGCGTGGCGGCCACCGGCAGCGTGACCTCGGCATGACCCGGGTCGGCCGAAGCAATGCACGGCAGTGTGACCTCGGCGGTGGTGCCCTGTCCTGGTGTGCTGTCCAGGCGGATGCTTCCGCCCATCAAGCCCAGCAACCGGCGCACGATGCTCAACCCCAGTCCGGTGCCGCCCCCTGCATGGACCGCTGCATCAGTCTGGCGGAAAGGCTCGAAGACATCTGCCAGCGCCCGGCTGGCAATACCCACGCCGGTGTCACGCACGCTCACGTGCAGGTGATCGCCCTTGCGCGTGGCGGTCAGCGCAATCGTGCCCTCGTGGGTGAACTTGACCGCGTTGGACAGCAGGTTGGAAATCACCTGGCGCAGCCGCAGCGGATCACACAGCACCCAGTCGGGAACATCAGCGGCGACGTGGTGCTGCAGCTGCACGCCCTTGCTGCGCGCTGCATGCTCGAACAGCCTGGCGGTGTCACCGATCAGTGCGCGCAACGCCACCGGCCGAACCGCGAGCTGCAGCTCACCCGCTTCAATCTTGCCGAGGTCGAGCAGATTGCCCACCAGGTCGAGCAGGCCCTTGGCCGACAGCTCAGCCAGCAGCAGCGAGTCGAGGTCCAGGTGGCCGGCCTGGCCGCGCCGGGTGGCCATCTCCAGCAGGCCGATCACCGCACTCATCGGGGTACGGATCTCGTGGCTCATCTCGGCGAGGAACTGCGATTTCTCCACGCTCGCGCGTTCGGCCAGGTCTTTGGCCGCACGCAGCTGCGCCTCGGCCTGGCGACGCCTGCGGATCTGGTACTGCAGCAGGCTGTTCCACAGCAGCGCCAGCGCGAGCCCGCCCACCGCCCACGGCAGCCAGCGGAACACCACACGGCGCAGCGACTCCCATGTACTGGTTGGGTAGTTGACGTTGGCCAACCAACGCGCGGCGATGCCCGCGCGCTCGGCCGGCGACATGCCTTCCAGCGCGCGATCAAGAATGCCCAGCAGTTCCGGCGACTGGCGTCCCACACCAAAGCGCGCCATCTGCGGGCGATCAAAGGCGGTGCCCGCGATGCGCAGCTGATCGAAGTAGCGTTCGATGACGTAGCTGGCCGTGGCCATGCTCTGCAGCGCCGCATCGGCTTCTCCGCGGGCAACCCGGTCCATGGCCTCGATGGCGGTGTTGACCTTGACCAGCCGCACCTGGGGGTAGTGCTCCTGGATCCAGTCGGCCATGCCATGCCCGCGCGTCAGCGCCAGCCGCTTGCCCCGCAGGCTGTCCATGTTCTCGATGACGCCACTGCGGCGCGGCGCCACCAGCACCCAGACCACCGGCGCCACATCGCTGCTGAAGTCCAGGAAGCGCTCGCGCTCGGCGGTGGGCATGAGCATGGCTTCCATGTGCGCGCGCCCACTGCGCACGTCCGCTTCCAGCCCGGCGATGGTGCTGTTGGGCACCACCTCGAAGCGCAGGCCGGTGCGCCGCCCGACCATGCGTAACAGATCCGCATAGACGCCGGCGAACTCACCTGTCGAATCAATGAAGGTGTAAGGGGCGTTGGCCGGGTCCACGGCAACCCGTACCACGGGATTGGCCTGTATCCAACGCCGCTCGGCGTCGGTCAGGGCCAGGCTGCCTGTCGCCTCCATGTCCTGCGCCGCATCGGTGGTCCAGCTGCGCAGGATGCTGGTGCGCATCCATGGCCGGATCGCCTCCAGGCCGGCGTCAAGCACGCGCTTGACCTGGGGCCGGTCCGTGGCGGTCATGAACTGGAAGCGCGTGCTGGCCTGCTGCACCCCAGCCACGCGCAGGTTGAGGAACCACCCCTGCTCAACCGCGTAGGTAGCCGAGATCAGATCACCGATGTAGTAGTCGGCCCGCCCCAAGGAAACGTCTTCCAATCCTCGGAACGACGATCCCACGGCCACCGCGGGGCCGGCGTCGGGGTGGCGCTCCAGCAGCTTCCACGCGTCCACCTGGCTGGACTCAGCCACGCCGCGCCCGGTCAACAGGCCCTCGTCCGCCATCGCCGGGCCGGCGCGTCGCACCACGGCCAGCGGCGGCTGCAGGTACGGCGCGGTCGGCTGCAGGCCGGGCAGGTCATCGGGCTCGGAGAATTCGCTGACCGCCGCGACCTCGTGCGAGCGCAGCGCGGCAAGCGCCTGCGCATGCGTGGGAAACCAGCGTGCACGCACCGGCACGTCCAGCGTGTTGCCGACCAGGGTCAGGTAGTCGGCGGCCAGCCCTTCCAGGCAGCCGGCATCAGAACGGTACTGGATCGGCGCGACGTCGTCGCCCCAGATGCCCACCACCAGTTCGCCATGGGCGCGCAGCCACGCGCGGTCTTCGGAGCTCAGCTCCGCCTGGAAGCGGGTCGGGGCGACCTGGCTCTGCAGCTGCAGCAGCTCGACCGCCTGTGCCGCCTGCGGCAGCCACAGTGCAAACAGGGCAACCAGCACGCCGCGCAGCGCACTAGACGATGCTGGCTTCGTAGGCATAGCGGATCAGCTCGGCGTTGCTGAGCACACCCAGCTTGTCCATGGCGTTCTTCTTGTGCGTGGCCACGGTGGTCTTGGCACGGCCGAGGTTGCCGGCAATCTCATCCAGGCTGTGGCCCTGCGCAAACAGACGCACGACCTCCAGCTCGCGCTGGCTCAATGCCTGCATCGCCTGCCCTGGCCGCACCACCTGATGGCTGAGCGCCGAGCGCACGCTGGGCGAGCAGTACGGCAGCCCGATGCCACTGCGCAGCGCACGCAGCGCGCGCACTACCTCCTGCATCTCATCGTTCTTGCTCACCAGGCCGCTGATACCCAGTGCCAGCAGCTGGGCAAATACCGCCGGATTGTGCAGCATGGTGAAGACGATCAGCTGCGTCTCGGGAAACTGCCGCAGCAGCCGCTCCACCATCGCCAGTCCATCGCCCCCCTGGCTGCCAGCGTTCATTGCATAGTCGGTGACCAGCACGTCGCAGGACTGCGCACGCATTGCTTCCAGCACCTGCTCGCCGGCACGCACCGCAAAATCGACGCGCAATGCATCGCTCTGCAGGCAGCGCTGCAGGGCGTCAAGGATGACAGGATGGTCATCGGCTAGTCCGATGCGAAACATGGCGCACTCCTGTGGCAGCAGTCCAGGTACCGCCCGGAAGGCAGGTACGGTTGCGCCGCACGCCCTCTCGATCGAAGGCATGCGTGACCCGTACAGGAGACGCAAAAACGCAGAGCGGAACCATCGGACCGGTCCGCATCTGCGCGGTACCGGCCAAGCGCCGCAAAAGAAAAACCCCGCCTTGCGGCGGGGTTTTTCATGCAGCTGTGCTTCGTAGCAGGCCGGCCGCAGCCGGCGGCCGCATCAGAAGTCCATGCCGCCCATGCCACCCATGCCGCCCATGCCGCCGGCAGCGGCGCCAGCGCCGTCGTCCTTCTTCGGGGCTTCGGCCACCATGGCTTCGGTGGTGATCATCAGGCCGGCGATCGAAGCGGCGTTCTGCAGCGCCGAACGGGTCACCTTGGTCGGGTCCAGGATGCCCAGCTCGACCATGTCACCGAACTCGCCGGTGGCAGCGTTGTAGCCGTAGTTGCCTGCGCCTTCCTTGACCTTGTTGACGATCACGGAGGGCTCTTCGCCGGCGTTGGAGACGATCTCGCGCAGCGGGGCTTCCATCGCGCGCAGGGCGATCTGGATGCCATGGTTCTGGTCTTCGTTGGAACCCTTCAGGCCGGTCAGTGCAGCAACCGCACGTACCAGGGCCACGCCGCCGCCCGGCACCACGCCTTCTTCCACCGCCGCACGGGTAGCGTGCAGGGCGTCGTCGACGCGGTCCTTCTTTTCCTTCATTTCGATTTCGGTCGAAGCGCCGACCTTGATCACGGCAACACCGCCGGCCAGCTTGGCCACACGTTCCTGCAGCTTCTCACGGTCGTAGTCCGACGAGGTGTCTTCGATCTGGGTCTTGATCTGGGTGACACGCGCGTCGATGTTGGCCTTCTCGCCGGCACCGTCGATGATGGTGGTGTTTTCCTTGGAGACCTGCACCTTCTTGGCGCGGCCCAGGTCCTTGATGGTGGCCTTTTCCAGCGACAGGCCGATTTCCTCGGAAATCACGGTACCACCGGTCAGCACGGCCATGTCTTCCAGCATCGCCTTGCGACGGTCGCCGAAGCCCGGTGCCTTGACGGCCACGACCTTGACGATGCCACGGATGGTGTTGACCACCAGGGTGGCCAGCGCTTCGCCTTCGATGTCTTCAGCGATGATCAGCAGCGGCTTGCCAGCCTTGGCAACGCCTTCCAGCACCGGCAGCAGGTCACGCACGTTGGAGATCTTCTTGTCGTGCAGCAGCACGAACGGATCGTCCAGGTCAGCGGTCTGCGACTGCTGGTTGTTGATGAAGTACGGCGACAGGTAGCCACGGTCGAACTGCATGCCTTCGACGACGTCCAGCTCGTTTTCCAGGCCCGAGCCTTCCTCGACGGTGATGACGCCTTCCTTGGTCACGCGGCGCATTGCTTCGGCGATGATGTTGCCGATCGACTCGTCGGAGTTGGCCGAGATGGTGCCGACCTGGGCAATCGCCTTGTCGTCAGCGGTCGGCTTGGAGATGTTCTTCAGCTCGGCCACAGCGGCCACGACGGCCTTGTCGATGCCGCGCTTGAGGTCCATCGGGTTCATGCCGGCGGCAACGGCCTTGACGCCTTCGCGGATCAGGGCCTGGGCCAGCACGGTGGCGGTGGTGGTGCCGTCGCCGGCGTCGTCATTGGTGCGCGAAGCCACTTCCTTGACCATCTGCGCGCCCATGTTCTCGAACTTGTCAGCCAGTTCGATTTCCTTGGCGACGGAGACGCCGTCCTTGGTGATGGTCGGAGCACCGAAGCTCTTTTCCAGCACGACGTTGCGGCCCTTCGGACCCAGGGTGGCCTTCACGGCATTGGCGAGCACGTTGACGCCGCGCACCATGCGCGAACGGGCGTCTTCACCGAAACGAATATCCTTGGCAGACATTGCGATTACCTCTTTATGGAGCCGGGCCAGGCCCAGCTGCGTTGAACGGGAATGGAGTTACAGCAGCAGGTTGCGCGGTGGCTCAGCCGATGATGGCGAGCACGTCGTCTTCGCGCAGAACCTTGTACTCGGTGCCTTCGCTCTTGTACGAGCTGCCGGCGTACTGGCCGTAGATGACCTTGTCGCCGACCTTCAGCGACGGCGCGCGCACGCTGCCGTTGTCCAGCGGCTTGCCCGGGCCGACGGCCACGACTTCGCCCTTGGTGGACTTTTCCTTGGCGGAATCCGGAATCACGATGCCGCCCGCGGAGATTTCGTCAGCTTCGATCGGCTTGACCACGATGCGGTCGTGCAGCGGCTTGATGCTCATGTGAGACCTCTTAAGTGATTGATAGATCTAAAAAAGTCCGGCGATGTTAGCACTCACCCCAGGTGACTGCCAGAATCGCTCGTGAAAAAACCCGATTGCTCGGGACAGGGCAGAGATGGAGCCCCCCGGTGACCTTTCAAGGCCTGCGGATGAAATTTTTTTTGCCCCGGCGGGACGGCACACCGCCCCCGCCCTCCCGTCGACCGCAGCACGGGCAGACGAGCCAAACCCGCCAACCTGTAACGCAATGGGCTTAAAGTCCCGGTGGGGGATCCATCAACATGGAGAAGTCGATGCGATTGCTGACACCGCTTGCCGCCGCTTGCCTGCTGGCGCTGGCCACTGCCCCGGCGCAGGCCGGGGTTTTCATCAACGAACTGCACTACGACGACAGCACGCCCGCTGGCGACACCGGCGAGGCCATCGAAGTGGTGGCCACTGCCGGTGAGGACCTCTCCGGCTACCGCCTGTACCTGTACAACGGCAGCACGCCCTCGGCCGCCGTGGTGTATGCCGAGAACGCGGTCCCCAGTGGCGGTCCCGCCGGTTGCGGCAGTGCCAGCATCGCGGTGGTCCGCTACCCCACCAACGGCATCCAGAACGGTCCCAACGACGGCATCGCGCTGGTCGGCCCCGATGGCCAGGTGGTCCAGTTCCTCAGCTACGAGGGCACCATCACCGCCGCCTCGGGCCCTGCTGCGGGCATGACCAGCCAGAACATCCCGGTGGCCGAAAGCAACAGCACGCCCCCCGGCACCTCGCTGCAGCTCACCGGCAGTGGCAGCCAGTACGCGCACTTCACCTGGGCCGGGTCGGCCGCGCAGACCTTCGGCAGCTGCAACCACGGTCAGCAGTTCAGCGGCAGCCCCGGTACGCCGGGCCCGAACACCCCGCCCTCGGTGTCCACCACGGTCCCGGCGCAGGGCAGCAGCAGCTTCCCCGCCGCCGGCGACCTGGAAGTGGTCTTCAGCGAGACCGTCAACGTGGCTGAGGGTGCCTTCGCACTGAGCTGCGGTCAGTCCGGCAGCATACCGCTGCGCCACCCGGCCAGCGGGCGCAGCCTGAACATAACGACCGATACCGCGCTGGTGGCCGGTGAAGCCTGCCGCTTCGACATCCGTGCCAACCGCATCAGCGACAGCCAGGGCGCCCGCCCCGCCGCCGATTCGCGTATCGCCTTCCGTGTGGCCAGCAGCACCGGCACCCCGGACCCGGGCAACCCGGGTGACTACTACCGCCGCGTCAACACCTCCAGCCCCAGTCAGCTGCGCTGTTCACTGCACGAGACCATCAGGGGCCACACGGTCTATCCGTACAGCGGTTCGGGCACCTCCACCTGGACGATCCTGGAAATCGCCGAGGAGGACCCGAACAACCCCAACCGGATCCTCGACGCTTACCGCAACCGCAGCTACGCCAAGGTCAGCGACCGCGCCGGCAGCGGCAGTGGCCTGCGCTACAACCGCGAGCACACCTGGCCCAACTCGCTCGGCTTCCCCAGCACCACCGGCGACAAGGGCCTGCCCTATGCGCCCTACACCGACACGCACATGCTGTACCTGACCGACGCACAGTGGAACGCCGACCGCGGCAACAAGCCGTTTGCCAGGTGCGACAGCAACTGCGGCGAGCGTGCCACCGGGGCCAACAATGGCCAGGGCGGCAGCAGCGGCAGCTACCCCGGCAGCTCCAACTGGGTGCGCAGTCCTGACGGCAACCAGGGCACGTTCGAGGTGTGGGGCGCGCGCAAGGGCGACATCGCCCGTGCGGTGATGTACATGGCGATCCGTTACGAGGGCGGCGTGGACGCGGCCACCGGCCAGTCCGAGCCGGACCTGGAGCTCACCGACGACCGCAGCCGCATCGTCGCCACCCGCAGCTCACCGGCCTACATGGGCCTGCTGTCCACCCTGCTCGACTGGCACCTGGCCGACCCGCCGGATGCGGCCGAACGCGAACGCAACGAAGTGATCTTCAGTTTCCAGGGCAACCGCAACCCGTTCATCGATCACCCCGAGTGGGCCAGCAACGCCTTGTTCACCTCGGCCAAGCCAAGTACCTGTCAGCTGGCCAACTGAGGTGAGGTCTCAGGGCGGGTTTCAGACCCGTCCCATGCCCCGGTCCGGCACCCGCCTGGACCGGGGCCCTATACTCGGCGGTCATGAGCACCGCCGATCCCGTCCTGCTGCTGTTGACCACCTGCCCGGACCAGGCAAGCGCCGAGCGCATCGCCACCACCCTGGTGGGTGAAAGGCTGGCCGCGTGCGTGACACGGCTCGACGGCGCCCACTCCACTTACCGTTGGCAGGGGCAGGTCACCACCGATGCCGAGCTCCAGCTGCTGGTGAAAACCACGGCCAGCCGGATCGACGCCGCAATGGCGCGGTTGCTGGAACTGCACCCGTATGAACTCCCCGAGTGCATCGCGGTCGAAACCCGGGCCGGTTTGCCGGCCTATCTTGATTGGATCCGGGCGCAGACCCGGGAGGACATTGTTTGATGGCGCTTTTCCGTCGTTGCATGACGCTGTGCGTTCTGCTGTTGGCCAGCCTGCCCGCCTGGGCCGTGAGCGAGAAAGATCTGCTGCCGGTGGACGAAGCGTTCGCGCTGACCGCTACCGCCGACCAGCGCGACAGCATCGCGCTGCAGTGGAAGATCGCACCGGGCTATTACCTCTATCGCCACCGCACGGCGGTCAAGGCTGACGCCGGTTTCAACGGTGGTGAACTGCGCATGCCGGCTGGCGAGCGCCACCACGATGATTTCTTCGGCGAGGTGGAAACCTACCGCGACCAGCTGCGGGCCACCCTGCCCGGCCGCCCGAGGGCCGATGCCAGCGTGGTCACGCTCGAAGTGCGCTTCCAGGGGTGCGCCGATGCCGGCGTGTGTTACCCGCCGCAGAAGCGCATCGTGCAGGTGCAGCTGCCGCACGGCAGCACTGCGGCGGTGGCAAGCGCGGCCGGCGCCGGCAACCCGTTGCCGGTCAATCCGCTCGCCGCGGCGGCTGCCAGCGGTGGCCTGCGCCTGCCGGGCATCGGCCAGGGCAACAGCCAGTCGCTGCCGCTGCCGCCGGAACAGGCGTTCGGCTTCGACGCGATCGTCAGCGACGGCAACACCCTGCTGCTGCGTTTCACCCCTGCCCCGGGCTACTACCTCTACCGCGACCGCACCTCGCTCAAGCTCGAGGGCAACCCCGGCGTGCTGGCGGCTGCGCCGCGCTGGCCGACCCCGCGATCGCACCGCGACGAACACTTCGGCGATGTCGCGGTGTATTTCGACCAGGTGGAAGTGCCGTTGCCGGTGCGCCGTCGTACGGCCGAGGCAACCACTGCAACGCTGGTGGCCACGTTCCAGGGCTGCCAGACCGACGGCATCTGCTATCCGCCGATGACCCGGCGGCTGAAGCTGCAGATTCCCGCCGGGCGCATCAGTGCCGACGCCGATGCGGCCGCCCCGCGTCCTGGGCTCATTGCGCCGCTGAGCAACGAAGCCGCCGCCGCGCAGCGTCAGGCAGCGGCCCTGCCGCCCGCCGAACCCGCTGCTGACGATGGCAACGGCGAGAGCGCTGCAGCGACGGTCGACACCAGCACCGACGTGCAGGCCGTTGCCGGCGACGCGCGCGATGACAATGCCCTGCGCACGCGTCCGCCCAGCCGCACCCCCGACCCGGACAGCTCCTTCCTGTGGATGCTGGTGCTGGCGCTGGCCGGTGGCCTGGTGCTGAACCTGATGCCCTGCGTGCTGCCGATCCTGTCGCTGAAAGTGCTGGGCGTGGCCCAGAGCGGCGAAAGCGCCGAGCGTGCCCGCTCGCATGCCATGTGGTACACCCTTGGCGTGCTCATCGCCTTCGCGGTGATAGGTGCGCTGATGGTGGGCCTGCGCATGCTCGGCACCGCCGCCGGCATCGGCTTCCAGCTGCAGCACCCGGCGGTGGTTGCCGCCCTGACCTATGTGATGTTCGCGGTGGGTCTGAGCATGTCCGGCGTCTTCACCCTCGGTGGTGGCGGCACGCTGGGCGCTTCGCTGGCCAACCGCAGCGGCCCGATGGGTGACTTCTTCACCGGCGCGCTGGCCTGCGTGGTCGGCAGCGCCTGCGTCGGCCCCTTCATGGGCGGCGCGGTGGCCTATGCCTTCATTGCCCCGCCGATCCAGGCGATGGCGGTGTTCCTGTTCCTCGGCCTGGGCCTGGCCCTGCCGTTCCTGCTGATCGGTTTTGTGCCGGCGCTGGCCAAGCGGCTGCCGCGGCCGGGCCCATGGATGGAGACGCTCAAGCACGTGCTCGCCTTCCCGATGTATGCCACCGCGCTGTGGCTGCTGTGGGTGCTGGGCAAGCAGCGTGGCGTGGACGGCATGGCCCTGGCCCTGCTGGGGCTGCTGGTGCTGGCGCTGGGCCTGTGGTTGTTCGAGCGCAGTCGCTGGCGCAGCCAGCATGCCGCCGGGCTGCTGGGCGTCGTGCTCGTTCTGGCCGCGTTGGTGCCGATCTGGGGCGTGACCCGGTTGCAGCCGCCGGCCAAGGCCGCGGCGGCAGCCTCGGAGAACACAGTGGTGTACTCGCCGGAAATGCTTGACCGCCTGCGCGCCAACAAGCGCGTGGTGTTCGTCAACATGACCGCCGACTGGTGCGTGACCTGCAAGGCCAACGAACGTGCCGTGCTCTCGCGGCCGGCGTTCCAGGACATCCTGCGCCGGACCAACGCAGTCTACATGCGCGGTGACTACACCAATGTGGACCCGCAGATCACCGCGTTCCTGGAGGAACACAAGGCGGTGGGCGTACCGCTCTATGTGGTCTACGGCCCCGGCGCCCCGCCGGTGGTGCTGCCCACAGTTTTGAGCCAGGCCCTCATCGACGAAGCGCTGCTGCGCACCGCCCGGTGAGGCACTGGCGGCCAGCCCTGCTGTGGACAGCGGTGCTGGCCGGCGGGCTCGGTCTGTGGGCCGGCTCCTCGCTGGGCCCACGACCGTCGCCGCCCGCCGCGCCGCCTGCGCAGCCCGCCATCGCATTGGTCACGCCGGGCCAGCCCCTGCCGCCGTTGCGGCTGACCGGGCTGGACGGCTACCAGATCGACCTGCAGCAGCTGCAGGGCCGCCCGCTGTTGATCAACGTATGGGCCAGCTGGTGCGCGCCGTGCGTGGAAGAAATGCCTGAGCTGCAGCGCTATGCCGACAGCCAGGGCCAGCAGGGTGTCCAGGTCCTCGGCCTGGCGTTGGATACCCCCGAACAGGTAGCTGCCTTCCTGCAGCGGGTGCCCGTGCGCTACCCGATTGCCATCGACACCCCCGGCCCGGGCGACGCCAGCGTACGGCTGGGCAACCGTCAGGGCCTGCTGCCCTATACGGTGCTGATCGATGCCGACGGCGTGGTCCGCGCACAGAAGCTCGGGCCCTTTGCCACAGGCGAAATCGACGCCTGGGTCACCAGCGCACTGCCCTGAGCCTCGCTTGACCCACGGACTCGGGACACGAACAATGGCGCAAGTGATTCTCATTTGACCGCCCCGGCCCGTGCCGGCGCCCCCTTCCTTCTCCTGCGTCGGCCCGCCGGGCGCTGGACCGTTGCGCGGCTGCCATGTTCAAGTCCGTCCTGTTCCAACTGCACTGGTTCCTTGGCATCACCGCAGGCACGGTGCTGGCCCTGATGGGCCTTACCGGCGCCTCGCTGTCGTTCGAGGATGAGCTGCTGCGCGCGCTCAACCCGCCGCTGGCCAATGTCGCCGCCCAGCATGCCCAGGGTCGCACCCCACTGGCGCTGGATGAACTGCTGCCGCGTGTCAGTGGCAACAGCAGCTCCCCCCTGCAACGACTACGTGTGGATGCCACCGGCAAGCGCACTTCGGTGGCGCGCTTTGAAGGGGGCCGCGACCACTGGATCTACTTCGACCCCTATACCGGTCAGACGCTGGGGACGCTGCGCGGGCAGGCGTTCTTCGACCTGGTGGAAGACATCCACCGTCATCTGGCCGCAGGCCGCACCGGCCAGCTGGTCACCGGCACCTGCGCCATCTTCCTGGTGTTCTTCGCTCTTTCCGGGCTGTACCTGCGCTGGCCACGGCGCTGGTGGCACTGGCGCACCTGGCTGGTGGTGGACTGGAACCTGCGCGGGCGCAGCTTTCTGTGGAGCCTGCATTCCATCGTCGGCACGTGGATGCTGCCGGTCTATCTGTTGATCGCCCTGACCGGTCTGTCGTGGTCGTTCGAGTGGTACAGCAATGGCCTGCAGCGGCTGATCGGTGGCGCGCGCCTGGCCCCCGCCGCAGTGGCCAGCGGCAGCCTGGACCTGTCCCGGGTACAGGCCCAGCTGTATCAGCTGCCCGGCGTGCGCCACGGCTTCATCGACCTGCGTCTGCCCCGGGGTGAAGGCCAGGCCGTGGACGCCCGGGTGCGCAGCATCGACAGCCCGCACCACGACCGTGCCATCGACGTGCTGCGGCTGGACCCGGGCACCGGCGCGGTGCTCGCCGCGCAGCCCTACGCCGATGCCACTGCCGGGCAGAAGCTGTACTCGAGCATGTTCGCCCTGCACTCGGGAAGTTTCTTCGGCCTCGCCGGACGCATGGTGGTGATGCTTTCCAGCCTGGCGATGGTGCTGTTCTTCGTCACCGGCTGGATGCTCTACCTTGACCGCCGCCGCAAGAAGCGTGCGATCGTCGCAACCCGCCAGCACCTGGTGCCGGCGCCGGCCGACGAGCCCGCCTGGCTGGTGTCATTCGCCAGCCAGAGCGGTCAGGCCGAGCGCCTGGCCTGGCATACCGCCGCGCAGCTGCAGTCCGCAGGCCTGCCGGTGCAGGTACAGCCGCTCGCGCAGGTTGATGGCCGCACCCTTCAGGGCACAGCGCGTGCGCTGTTCGTGCTGAGCACCTTTGGCGACGGCGACGCGCCGGACAGCGCGCGCGTGTTCGAGCGCAAGGTGCTCGCCCAGGCCTGCGCGCTGCCGAGGCTGGACTACGCGATGCTCGCGCTGGGCGATCGCCAGTACGCGCGTTTCTGCGGCTTCGCGCGCCGGGTGGAAGCATGGCTGGGGGGCCAGGGCGCTACTGCCTTGTTCCCCAGCGTGGACGTGGATGGCGATGATGGCGCCGCCCTGCAGCTCTGGCACCAGCAGCTGGCCCAGCTCACCGGTAGGGCCGCCGAACCTCTGACCTTGCACGACACGCCCCTGCAGACCTGGACGCTCAGCAAGCGGACACTGCTCAACGCGGGCAGCCAGGGTGGTGCGATCTGGCAGATCACCCTGACGCCGGGCAGCGATGCCACCTGGCAGGCGGGCGACATCCTGCATGTGGCGCCGCGCCACGGCCTGGCCCACGTCGATGCGGTGCTGCGCACGCTTGGCCTGGACGGCCACAGCCACGTGCAGCTGGACGGCCACACCAGCACCCTGCGCGAGGCCGCCGCCGGACGCGTGCTGATGCAGGCACCGCAGGGGACAGGCTTTGCCAGCCCCGAGGCCTGGCTGCAGCAGTTGCCGAGGTTGCCGCTGCGTGAGTACTCCATCGCCAGCTGCAGGGCTGACGGCGCGGTTGAACTCGTGGTCAGGCTCACCCACGACGCGCACGGCCAGGCCGGCCTGGGCTCGGGCTGGCTGTGCCTGCATACCGCGCTGCACAGCAAAGTATCCGCGCGGGTGCGGCGCAACCGCGGCTTCCACCGCCGCGATGACGGAGCAGCGATGATCCTGATCGGCAACGGCACCGGCATCGCCGGCCTGCGCGGCCTGCTGCGCGAAGCCGAGCACGCCGGGCACAGAGGCCACTGGCTGCTGTTCGGCGAACGCCAGCAGGCCCACGACGCGCTGTTCGACGACGAACTCCGGCGCTGGGAGGCGCAGGGTCATCTGCTGCGGCTGGACCGGGCCTATTCGCGTGATGGCGGCAACCGGGTGTACGTGCAGGACCTGCTGCGCACGGCCAGCGCCGAACTGCGGCGTTGGATCGCCGAAGGTGCCTGTGTGTACGTGTGTGGCTCGCTGCAGGGCATGGCGCAGGGGGTGGACGAGGTGCTGCGCGAATGCCTCGGCGAGGATGCCGTGGAGCAGCTGCAGGCGGACGGGCGCTACCGCCGCGACGTTTACTGATCAAGGTGCGGGCCGCTGCCTGCTCCCGGCAGGTGACGACCGTTGGTCGTCACGCCTCTGCCTCGCGGGTTGCCGGGCAGAGCCCGCTTCCGGTGGGTGACGACCGTTGGTCGTCACGCCTCTGCATCGCGGGGTTGCCGGGCAGAGCCCGGCACTACGCGTCGACGAGCGCCTGGCTTGTCACCGCCGCCAACCACTCCATGAACACCGCTACGCGGCGCGGCAGGTGCCGACGCTGCGCGTAAAGCAGGTGCACCGGCATCGGTTCGGCGCGTAGCTGGGGCAGCACCTCTACCAGCTGACCGTTGGCCAGCGCCTGCACTACCCCCACCCGCGGCACCTGGATGATGCCCAGCCCCGCCAGGGCGGCGGCGCTGTAGGCATCTCCACTGTTGACCGTCAGCGCACCCGGCATTGACTGCAGACGGTACGTCTGCCCGTCGTGATACTCGAACCCTGCACCGCGTTGGCCCAGCGTTCCCACATATCGCACCAGCTTGTGGCGCTGCAGGTCGGCCAGCGTCTGCGGCTCGCCATGGGCCTGCAGATAGGCTGGGCTGGCGCAGTTGACGACCGCCATGGCCCCCACCGGTCGCGCCACCAGCGTGTTGTCGTCAAGCGGGCCGACCCGCACAACGCAATCGAATCCCTCGCGCACCAGATCGACCCGACGATCCGTAGCGCTCAATTCGATCTCCACGCCGGGATGCTGGTCCATGAAATCGCTTAGATGGGGCAGCACCACATGCCGCGCCAGCCCGGCAGACATGTCCACGCGCAGGCGCCCCTGCAACGCGGTGTCAGGCTGACGAAACAGGCCCTGCAGTGCTTCGGCGTCATCCAGCAGGTCGCTGCCGCCTGACTGGAAGCGCGCACCGTCGGCAGTCAAGCGCACCCTGCGCGTGGTCCGGTGCAGCAGTTGCGTGCCCAGCCCTGCCTCCAGCCTGCGCACCGCCTGCGAAACGCTGGCCTTGGGCAGGCCAAGACTGCTGGCCGCGCCAGTGAACGAGCCCAGCTCCGCAACGCGCAGAAAGATCCGGATATCGTGCAGCATGTCCACCGATTGTTCGCCATGAATGAACAGTCAAATCATGTTCTGCTCATTTATCCCTCGCTGCAATGTCCAATAGTCTGCTGGCTCCCGATCCGCTTGATGGAGTTTCCGCATGTCCAGCACGACCCGCACCCCGCGTACCGTTCTGATCACCGGTGGCAGCCGCGGCCTGGGCCGCAATGCCGCGCTGGCACTGGCCGCTGATGGCGCCGATATCGTGCTGACATATCGCAGCCAGTCCAGCACCGCCGCAGAGGTCGTCGCGCAGATCGAGGCACTGGGCCGTCGCGCGGCGGCGCTGCCGTTGGACGTCGCCGACAGCAGCAGCTTCAGCACGTTCAGCGCGGCACTGCAGGCGCAGTTGCGGCAATGGAACGTCGCGCATCTCGACGGCCTGGTCAACAACGCCGGCGAAGGGCACTACGCGGCTTTCGCCGACACTACCCCGGAGGCGTTCGACCAGCTGGTGGCCGTGCATCTGAAAGGCCCCTATTTCCTCACCCAGGCGCTGCTGCCCCTGTTGGCCGATGGCAGCCGCATTCTCAATGTCTCCAGCGGCCTGGCCCGTTTTGCACTGCCCGGCAGCTCGGCCTACGCAATGATGAAGGGGGGCATCGAGGTCTTCAGCCGCTATCTGGCCAGGGAGCTCGGCGCGCGCGGCATCACCGCCAATACGCTGGCGCCGGGCGCGATCGAAACCGACTTCGGCGGTGGCCGCGTACGCGACGATGCCGGCACCAATGCCATGGTGGCCTCGGCCACTGCGCTGGGCCGCGCCGGCAAGCCGGATGACATCGGCCCGGCGGTTGTGGCCCTGCTCAACCCTGCCACGCGCTGGATCAATGCCCAGCGCGTGGAGGCCTCTGGCGGCATGTTCATCTGAGCCGCACCACACGGGTATGCGTTGGCTTACCAGCGAATGCCCGCACCACCGGAGATGCTCTGCTCGCTGCCGCTGAATGCACCGCCCAGCGAGATGGAGATGTTGCGGCGCTCGCCCATGTAGCGCTGGTAGCCAATCGCCAGCGCCGTACGGCCGTTCTGTGCGCCCACGCCGGCGGCAAGACCGCTGTCGCCACCCGGGCCGGTCATGTTGCCGGCCATGCCGGCGTACGCCGCGCTGATCGCACCCATCCGGTCGATGCGCTTGTCCACCGCCTGGAAGCGGCTGTTGGACCAGTCGCGTTCGGCGGCAAACCGATCTTCCATCTGCTCCAGGTTCACCGCATCGGTCGGGCGGGTACCACGGCCGACATTGCTGACCACGCGCTCATTCCCCTCCGAACCCACCGAGAACTCGTTGTCGCGGTCAGCAGTGGAGCCCTTGCCGATGGCGACCGCGTCGGTGCCGGTCGCCGAAGCGCCGTCGCCGATGGCCACGGCGCCGTCGCCGGTCGCTGTCGCCTCCTTGCCCATGCCGATCGAGCCGGCACCGGCAGCCTGGCTGCCCTCACCAATGGCAACCGACCCGGCGCCGGTGCCCGGCGATACGCCCGGGCCTTCGTTCGGCGGGGGCACCAGCGGGCCGCCGATGCTGCCGTCGGCGATGCCCTTCTCGATGGTACCGACACGGCCATCCATCTGGTTCCACTTGGCTTCCCAATCAGCGTTCATCTGCCAAATCTGGCCACCGTTGACCGCTTCACGGCTGCCAGCAGCGATCAGTCCGTTGCCCAGATTGGCGATGACGGTGCCGTTGGTGCCGCCCAGCGTGGCGCGGTCCAGCGACATGTCGTCGTACACCAGTGCGCCGAGCGCACGTCCATCGTTGGGGTCGACCAGTCCCGATGCCTTGAGCTGGGCGATGGTGGCCACGTCGGTGTCATCGGTGCCGTTGGCCACGCCACTCAGACGACGTGCACCGTCGGTGCCGGTCATGTCCACCGCCGTGCCGCCTTTGCCGGCGCCCACCGAGATCACGCCGCTGGTGGCATCCTGCTGCACCAGTCCGATGCTGCCGCTTGCCAGTTCGGAGACCTGCTGGTTCAGGCTGCTGATGTCGCCCTCATTCACGGCCACGCGTCCATCAAGCGTGACCACATCGCCCTGCAGCGTCGTCACGTCGCCCTGCACGGTGGCAATGTCGGAACGCGCGGACGCCACATCGTCATTGGTGGCCTGAAGCTGCGCACCGTTCACGGCTTCATCGCTGTCGGCAGCAACCCGCCCCGCTGCCACACCCGACAAGGTGCGGGCCCCGGCGGTGCCAGCGAAGCTGACCAATGTCCCAGCCTTGTCGCTGGCCACACCGATCGCACCGGTGGTCGCGTCCTGCTTCACCAGGCCCACCGAACCACTGCCGATATCGGCCTGCAGCTGGGTGATGTTGGTCTCAGCCGTTCCCATGCGCGTATCGAGCGAGGTAACCGACGTGTTGAGGGTGGTGACATCCCCCTGCAGCGCAGTGATGTCGGTCCTTGCCGAGGCCACGTCCTCGTTGGTGGCGTGCAGCTGCGCACCGTTGACCGCCTCGGTGCTGCCGGCGGCCAGACGGCCATCGGCCACGCCGCTCAGCGTGCGGTTGATCGCCGCACCGGCTGCATCGACGCCAGCGAAGCTGACCGAGGTGCCGGCCTTGTCCCCACCCACGGTGATTGCACCGCTGGTGGCGTCCTGCTGCACCAGGCCCACGCTGCCGCTGCCGATCTGGCTGGCCAGGTCGCTGATGTTGCTTTCGGCAGTATCCATGCGACCGCCCAGCCGGGTCACCGAGGTGTCCAGCGTGGTCACATCGCCCTGCAGGGTGGTGATGTTGGTGTTGGCGGTAGTGATCGCGGTGGTGTTGGCGGCCACATCGGCAACCGTGGCAGTGATCGCCGCCGTGTTGGCGGCCACGTCGAGGCGGTCACCGGCGTGGTGCCGGGCACGATGGCCGAGCCGTTGAACAGATCATTGAGCAGCACGCTCGGGGTGCTGCCACCGGCGATCGGGCTGACCGGTGTGGCGGTGAAGTCATCGGCCACCGCCGTGATGCCATTGGCGGCAATGGTGATGGCGACCTGGGCGGTATCGCAGACCAGACCATCGGGTGCGGGCAGGCAGACCTGGTAGGTCAGCGTATCGGCGCCGGTCTCACCCGGCGTGGCGGTGTACTCCAGAACACCGGCCGCGCTGAGCGTCACCGTGCCCTTGCTCGGCGGGACGGTGACGGTGAACACCGAGCCGACCGGCGCATTATCGTTGGCCGCCACGTCCAGGGTACCAGCAGCGGCGCCGGTCACGCTCAGGCTGTCATCCTGCGCCGACGGACTCACCAGCAGCGCGACCGTCGCGGTATCGCACACTGCAGCATCGAGCACGTCGCAGATCTGGTAGGTCAGCGTAACCGCGCCTGCGGCGGCCGTCGGCTGCACGGTGATGAGGCCTGCGGCATCGATGCTGTAACCGGCCGGCGGATTTACCAGGCTTACGGTAACGTCGCCAGCGGCAACCGTCACGCCGTTGTAGGTGTCGTTGGCCAGCACCGAGGCTGTCGTCCCGCCAGCGCCGGGCGCGAACACCGTAGCGCGGAAATCATCGTCCACCGCAACCAGCGCGTTCGCACCGATGGTGACGGTGACGGTTGCGCTATCGCAGACCGTGGTATCCGGTGCAGGCAGACATACCTGGTAGACGAAGCTGGCGGTGCCGGCGGGTACGCCGGCCGAGGTATAGGTGAAGCTGCCGTCCGCATTGACCTCGGCGGTACCCGCCGTAGCCGGGCTCAGCAGGCTGAAGACCGCGCCGGCAGGTACATTGTCATTGGTCGCTACGCTGCCGCTGACCGGCTGGCCCAGCGTGGTGCTTACCGCATCGTCCACCGCATCCGGGCTGACCACGACCGCCACGTTGGCCGTATCGCAGTTGGTCGTCGAGCCCAGTTCGCACAGCGAATACACCAGGGTCTGTGCGCCTGCTGCCGCAAACGGTGCAACGGTGATGATGCCGTTGCCATCGATGCTGTAGCCCAGCGGCGGCGACACCAGATTGGCGGTGACCTGCAGGGCGGTGACCGCAGCGCCGTTGAACAGGTCATTGCCCAGCACGCTGGGCGTGGTGCCGCCCGCACCCGGCGCGAACACCGGACTGCGGAAGTCGTCGTCCACCGCCTCAACGGTGTTGCTCACCACGGCCAGACTCACACTCGCGGTGCTGCACACCCCGTTGTTGGGCGCTGCCAGGCAGACCTGGTAGTCGGCGGTATACGTGCCGGTGCCGCCCGGGGTGAAGGTGAACGTGCCGTCGGGAGCGAGCACGAAGCTGCCCTCGGCCGGCGGCGTGAGCAGCGTGAACTGCGCATCCGCCGGCGCATTGTCGTTGAGCCCGACATTGCCGGCCAGGGCCTGCCCTGCCGGGGTGGTGTAGCTGTCGGCCACCGCCAGCGGGGCCACCAGCAGCGATACCTGGGCGGTATCACAGTCCGTACTCACACCGGCCTCGCACAACTGGTAGGTCAGCGTGACCGCTCCGGCCGCGGCACCTGCTGGCACGCTGATCACTCCGTCGGCAGCGAGGGTGTACCCCGGCGGCGGCGTGCCCACCAGACTTACGCTGACCTGACCGGCCACCACCGGCTGGCCGTTGAAGGTGTCGTTGTCCAGCACCGAAGGCGTGCTGCCACCGCCGGCCGGCAGGATCGGCGTGGTGAACACATCATCGACGGCGTTCACCTCGTTGGCGGCCACCAGGATGCTGGCGGTGGCGACCGAGCAGATGCTTGCATAAGGCGCGGGCAGGCAGACCTGGTACTGGAAACTGTCGGGCCCGCTCTGCCCGGCGGTCACCGCGTAGCTGAAGGTGCCATCCAGGTTGACCGTGAGCGTACCCCGCTGCGGCTGGCTGATGGCGGCGAACACCGCGTTGGCGGGTGCATTGTCGTTCGCGCCGAGGTCGCCGGTGAGCGGCGTGGGGTACTGCGCGCTGTAGCTGTCGGCCACCGCCAATGGACTGACGATGAGCTGCACATCGGCAGGCGCACTGCAGTTGCCGGGGTTGGCCACTTCGCAGATCTGGTAGCTCAGCGTTGTCACACCGGCCGGTGTGCCGGCGGCGACGGTCACCACGCCGGTGCTGGCGTCCAGGCTGACGCCCGCCACCGGCGCGGTCAGCGTGGCGGTTACCGCACCGGCAGGAACGGTGCCGCCGTTGAAGGTGTCGTTGAGCAGCACGCTGCGTGTGGTGCCGCCCGTTGCGGGCGACACCGGCGTGTCGAACAGGTCGATGTTGGCCATCAACACGTTGGCACCCAGGGTAACCGTCACCACCGCGCTGTCGCAGATGCTCTGGTTGGGTGCTGGCAGGCAGACCTGGTAGCCAAATGTGTCGGTACCGGTCGCGGTTGCGTTGGGCGTGTAGGTGAACGCACCATCGGCGCCGACGGTGGCGGTCCCCTGCGTCGGCAAGGTGCCGAGGGTGAAGGTGGAGCCGGCCGGTGCATTGTCGTTGCTGCCGACGTTGCCGGTAGCCGCAACGCCGGCACCCGGCGTCTGTACCAGGTCGTCCACTGCCTGCGGCGCCACCACCAGCAGCACGTTGGCGGTGTCACACAGCGTGGGTGCGGCGACCAGACACAGACGGTAGGTCAGCGTGACCGGCCCGGCCAGCGCGCCGGCCGGTACCGTGATCACGCCGCCGCTGAGGGTGTAGCCCCCCGGCTGGGTGACCAGGGTGGCGACCACGTCGGCCGGAATCACCGCCGCGCCGTTGAAGGTGTCGTTGGTGAGAACGCTGGCGGTGGTACCGCCGGTGGCCGCGATCGGGGCGGTGCTGAAGTCGTCGAACACCGCATCGATGACATTTGCGGTGATGTTGATGGTCACCGTGGCGGTGTCGCACACGGTGGGACTGCCTGGCAGACACACCTGGTAGCTGAAGGTGTCGGTGCCGGTGGCTCCGGCATTCGCGGTGTAGGTGAAGCTGCCGTCGCCGAGCAGGCTCAGCGTGCCCTGGGTCGGGCCGGCGCCGGTCTGGGTGAAGCTGGAATCGATGACGTAATTGTCGTTGTCGCGCACGTTGCGCGTCAGCGTGCCACCGGCCTGCACCGCGTAGCTGTCATCCACCGCATTGGGGCTGACCACCAGCGTGACGTTGGCGGTGTCGCAGTTGCTGGGCGAGGCGGTCTCGCAGATCTGGTAGGTCAGCACCACGGTACCGGCCGCTGCCGTGGCCGGCACGGTGATGACGCCGGCGCTGTCGATGACATAGCCCGCCGGCGCATTGGTCAGGCTGGTGGTCACCGCAGTGGCCAGCACTGCCACGCCGCCCAGCGTGTCGTTGCCCAGCACACTGGCGGTGGTGCCGCCCGCACCCGGCGGCAGCGGGGTAGCGCTGAAGTCGTCATCGTTGGCCAGCAGCTCGCGCGGCTGCACCGGGATGGCAGGCGTGGTGGAAGTATTGTCGCCCGGGGTGGGATCGGTGGTGCCCGGCGGCGGCGTGATCGTCGCTGCGTTGCCCGAAATGGTGTTGGGTACGGTGGCCGGGGCGGTACCGCTGACCTGCACGACCAGCACCTCGCCGACGCCGACATTCACCGCGACGTTGACGTTGCCGGTACCGGAAGCGACCGCGCACTGCGTGCTCGCTGATACCGCCGCGCAGCTCCAGGTGACGCCGGTGAGCTGGGTCGGCACGTTGTCGACGAGGGTCGCACCCACCGCCTGCGAGGGACCATCGTTGCGCACCTCGATGCGGTACTGCACGGTGCCACCAGCCACCACGGTGATGCCCGAGGTGATGGTCTTGAGCACGCTCAGCTGGGCCGAGGCAGCCAGCGTATTGCTGTCGCTGGCCGTATTGTTGCCGGGGGTCGGGTCGGCCACGTCCGCGGGCGCGGTCACCGTGGCCGTGTTGACCAAGGGGTTGGGGTAGCTCTGCGCGAGTGCCAGGCCAGGCAGCAGTGCCAGCATCACGCCGACCGCGCGCACCAGGCGCAGGCAGCCGGGCTGCGGCAGGAACGAATGCGGGGCGCTGGCGGTTTCCATGCAGTCATCCTCGAAAGCACCGCGCCGTAGCGGGCGTTCCGCTGCAGTGGCGCGTTACCGTGTTGCGTTGCCGATGCCGGGAGCAGCGCCATCACTGGCGCCACCCGTTGGGTATTGCTCAGTACGCTGCGGGGTTGGGGCTGAAGGTGACCGGGACCGTGATCGTGGCCTGCCCGCCGTTGATGAGGTTCAGCAGCAGGCTGATGACATTGCCGCCCGCAGCCCCCCCGCTGGCGGCACCGCAGCTGCTGCCGGCCGAGGCGGCGCAGCTCCACGGCGCGCTGAGGGTGGCCCCCGCCGGCAAGGTGTCATTGACGGTGGCGCCGGTAACCGCGTCTGGCCCGGCGTTGCTCACCGTGATCACATAGCTGGCAGCACCGCCCGGCGTGTAGGTGCCGCTGCCGTCGCTCTTGGTGATCGACAGGTCGGCGAGCCGCGCGCGGTTGGTGATGCGGCAGACCACGCTCAGTGGCTGCGCGGCCAGCGCCGGCGCGGTGAAGTTGAAGGTGTTGCCGGTGCCGCTGGCGAGCACGGTGTTGGCCTGGTCGCGGCATTCCCAGGTGCTGGCATACCGCGCCAGCACCGTGCCGGTGCCTGCCACTTCGGCCAGGGTGTAGACCTCACCGGGTGCGGTCACCACGGCGGGCGTAGCGCCGTTGTTGCCAACGTTGGCGACGCTGGCCACCACGGTGGCCCCGCGCGCGATGCTCAGGTTGAACACGCCGGTGTCGGTGGTCGGCGCCAGCGTCTTCACCAGCTGCACGGTTGCCGCGCAGCTCTGCGCGATGCTTTCCACCGTGAACACCGCCTGCCCGATGCGGATGCCGAGCAGCCCCAGCACGTTGTCAACGACGCCGCCGAGCACCGTGGTCAGCACCGGTCCAACGACGCCGGTGACCAGGGCCCGCACCGGCGGAAGCAGGGCGCCCAGCAGCGCGTTGACGATGTTGCCGACCGGCAACGGCAACTGCACGAGATTGCTTACCAGCGTCACGGTCGGGGTGCCGCTGCCGAGGCTGACCTCGAGATTGTTGACCAGCGTGGTGATCAGCGTCCCGGCGCTCACCGTTCCAGCGGTCAGGGTCCGCGTCTGCGGGAACGGGCCGTTCACCGTCACCGACTGCAGGCCGGGGGTACCGGTGGCTGCTGCCCTGAGGTTGACCGTGACCGGCACGGCGACATCGGCCACCTTGATGCCGGTCAGCAGATTGACGGCCACGTTGACGCTGAGCGTGGTCGCCGCGATCGGGGTGACGCTGCTTGGCCCGAGCACCGCGCTGCGGTTGAAGAACACCGCATCACTGATGGTGCCCAGGTAGACGTTGACCAGGCCGGGCCGCGCCTGCAGGGTCACCGCATTGCCGACCAGGTTGACCGCGTTGATGGTGCCCTCGGCGCGTGCCACGTCGGCATACACCTGCAGACGCAGCAGGTCCGCGCTGATGCTGGTGCCGTTGAGCGAAACCAGCCCGCCGATGTTGAGCCCATTCAAGGCGCTGACCAGGCTCGCCACGTTCAGACCCTGTGCAACGGAGAAATCCAGCTTGATGCGGATCGCGCTGCTATGGAACGCAGTACCGGTGGGTCCACACGCATAGACCGGCGGCTCCACCACCTGCGCCCAGAGCCGCACGTTGGCCAGCCCAGACAGGCCGAGCGGTGCCAGCTGTGCGGTGGTCAGGGTGATCGGCGTCGGCGTGGTGACCACATTGCGGAAGTTGTAGACCTGCACCCCGCCGGTCAGCAGATCGAGCACGTCGAGATTGACGGTGGCCAGCGACCCCGGCGGCAGACTGACCTGCAGCAGATCGGCAAGCCGGATGGTACCGGTCAGCCCGCCCAAGGTGGGCGTCAACAGGTTGAGCGCGTTGGCAGCGGCAGTGTTGCCGTCGGCCGCCAGCACCTGTGCGGTGGCCGCACGCAGCTGCGCCAAAGTGATGGTGGCGTTGAGCACCTGCGAGGGATCGCTGACCGTGACTCCGCCGTTGAGCTGGGTCAGCAGGGCATTGAGGTTGACGTCCGCGCCGGCGAGGCTGTTCCAGTCCAGCGCGGTGAGCGTGACGTTGGTACCGGGCAGCAGCAGGGAGAACAGCAGGTTGAGGACGGGCCCCTGCGTGGAGTCCACCGAGACCAGCCTCGGCCCGGCCGATACACAGGCGCCATTGGCGGTACACGCCTCCTGCGCATGGACTTTCGGCGCGAAGGTGAACAGGGAAAGCAGCAAGGCGCCGAGCACGGCCAGTGTGCGAATCCTGAATACCTGTGACGCGTCCTTCACGACCGAGCACTTATCCATCGGACCATTCCCTGCATCGCGGCCGCACCGTGCCAGCACTGGCCGATGGACACCGACCCGTGATGACAGGACTGACCTGGTTCGACATTGCGGTTTTTTTCCCGGTGCTGTGTGACCGGTTGCACGAATTACTACGTTCATGCCGAGAAGCCGTCAAACCGGCCACGTGTGTTTCAGGGGTTAGTAGTGCTGTCACCTTCGGCAGAAAGGATGGAAAGCCGTTGTGTGACGCGCCGCGACAGTCGTTCTGTACAAACGGCAAAAAGAATCACTGTCCGGCAAGTATCAATAACCATCCACCACTTCCAGGTACTGGAAAAGAGGGGGAAGAGATGCCGACCATGGGTGACAGGATCCGCAGCGCGCGGAGCAGTGCAGGGCTTTCGCAGTCACAACTCGCCGAGCAGACGGGCGTCAAACGCAGTGCGGTCGCGCAGTGGGAACGCCAGGGCGGAACGCGCCCGAGCGTGCAGAATCTGGAACGTGTTGCGGTCATCACGCAGGTGCGTTTTGAATGGCTGGCCACCGGCCGTGGCAGCGCGCGGGCCGACGGTGTGGAACTGGCACCGCCCAAGCCAGGCGCTGATTACGCGCGTGATGATCTGGAAGGAAACATCCTGTCGCTGGTGCGACGGCTGCCGCCGCGCAAGCGTCAGGTGGCACACGCCATCATCCAGATGCTGGGCGCCTGAGTCAGGCGTCGAGCGTGGCGCGCGAGGGCAACGACCAGTCCATGGGTGACTGCCCTTGCCGCTGCAGGTAGTCATTGGCCGCGGAGAAATGTCCGCAGCCAAGGAAGCCGCGATGCGCGGACAATGGAGAGGGGTGCGGTGCATGCAGTACCCGGTGACGCCGGGTGTCGATCACCGACCCCTTCTTTTTCGCATAGGCGCCCCAGAGCATGAAGACCAGCCCCTCGCGTTCGCGGTTGAGCTGTTCCACCACGTGGTCGGTGAAGCCTTCCCAACCACGTCCCTGATGCGCGCCCGCCTGGCCTTCCTCGACGGTCAGCACGGCGTTGAGCAGCAGCACGCCGCGCTGGGCCCAGGGCAGCAGACACCCGTGATCCGGACGGGCAATGGCCAGGTCGCGCTCGATTTCCTTGTAGATGTTGAGCAGCGAAGGCGGCACCGGCACGCCGGGCTGCACCGAAAAGCTCAGTCCATGCGCCTGGCCACGCCCGTGGTAGGGGTCCTGGCCGAGGATGACAACCTTGACCTGCTCGAACGGCGTGGCGTCGAATGCCGAGAAGATCTGTGGGCCCGGCGGAAACACCACTGCGCCGCTGGCCTTGCGCTCACGCAGGAAGCCGGCCAGCGCACGCATGTCCGGGCGCAGCAGGTAATCACCCACCTGGGCTTTCCAGCTTGGTTCGAGCTGGATGGATGGGGTGTGCAGCGTGTCGTTCATTACAGTACCGGGCGGGGATCGAGCCGGGCCAGGCGCAGCTGGAACAGCACCTTGGTCACCAGCAGACGTTCTTCAATGGGCTTGAGCACCAGGTCGTTGGCGCCGGCCTGCAGCAGGGCTGTCTGGTTATGCGCGTTGCCGTCACCGGTCATCACCAGCACCGGCAGGCGACGCTTGCCGTAACCAAAATCCACGCGTATGCGCTGGACCACATCGCGGCCACTCAGCTCGCCTTTCAGCGTGACGTCGGTCAGCACCAGGTCGATGCGATGCTGGCTGCGGCCCAGCGACTCGGCGGTGAGCAGCGCAAAGGCTTCCTCGGCCGACATCACGTGCAGCACAGTCAGCTGCTGCCGCTCCAGCATGCGCTTGGTGGCCTCGGCCACGACCCGGCTGTCTTCCACGTACAGCAGCGTTGCGCCGGGAATGGTCTGCGGCTGTACGTAGCCACGAATGAAGGCAGCGAGCGCTTCATGCCCAAGCGCCTTGTCGAAGTAGTCGGTGACGTGGTCGTTGAAGCGGCGCTGTTCCAGATGTGCCTGCGCTTCGCCGGAGACCACGATGACCGGCACATACGCCTGGCCGGCGGCGGCGCGGACCATGCTCGCCAACGCCAGGCCATCGCCGTCGGCCAGGCTCAGCGAGGTTGTCACCAGATTGACCGGACCCCGGGCCAGCGCCTGCCGGGCCTCTTCGATGGTGGCACAGCCCACGACCTCCACACCGGGCAGGTCGCGCTTGAGCACATCGGCAATGAGGCGGCGCACCAACCGCGAACCGTCGACCACCATCACCCGCGGCGCGGCGTCGTCCAGGTGCCTCAACACATGCTGCGGCATGGGCGGCTCAGGTTTCGGTGGGGCGGGTCTGACGCAGGAAGTGGCCGGTCACCAGCCACGCGCCCAGCCACCCCACCACCACGATCGCCAGCAGCACGATGAACGAATGCAGCAGGTCCAGGCCTTTCAGCGCGAACGGGCTTCCGTAGCTGCGCGAAAGCTCGGCCAGCGGCCCGGCCAATGCGGCACCGGCTCCGGCCACCAGCCACAGCGCAACCACGCCGGCGCCCAGCCCGTACCAGGCGCCCAGATAGAGGAATGGCCGGCGGATGAAGCCATCGCTGGCACCCAGCAACTGAAGCACACCGATTTCCTCGCGACGGGCCTGAATGTCCAGCCTGACCGTATTGCCCACGACCAGCACCGCCGCCAGGCCCAGCAGCACCGACAGAACCTGTACCAGCCGCGCACCAAAGCCCAACCAGCCATCCAGACGCGTGCGCCACAGGGCATCGTGCTGGACCAGATCGGCCTGCGGCAGCGCTTCCAACGCGCCGGCCAGCTGCGCATCATCGGCCTGCGCGGCTGGCGTGATCACCAGCAGGCTCGGCAGCGGGTTGTCCGGCAGCGCATCGATCGCCTCGCCCAGCCCCGCATGCTCGCGCAGTTCGTTCAACCCCTGCTCCGGCGTTCTCACGGTGATGGCGTGCACGTCCGGGCGTGCGCGCAGCGTTTCGGCCAGGGCGGTGGCGGCAGCGCCATCGAGGTCGGTCTTCAGGAACAGATTGATGTCGCGCGACTGCTGCACGCTGCCGGTGAAGTGGGTGAGGTTGTCCAAGGCGATGGACAGACCGAGCGGCAGGGCCAGGGCCAGCGCCATGACCATCACCGTGAGCAGGGTCGCCCACGGCTTGCGGCAGGCGCGGCCGAGGCTGAACACCACACTGTGCATATGGTGCTGCCACCAGATGCCCAGCCGCGAGGGCGGCCTGGCTTCGCTGTTGGGTTTGCTGCTGGAAACGTCGTTGCTCATTCGGCCAGGTCCTGCGGCTGGATGTCGTCGACCAGACGGCCATGGTCCAGGATCAGCACGCGCTTGCGCATGCGCCGGAGAAGCGCCAGGTCATGACTGACCACCAGCACGCTGGTGCCGCGCGCGGGCAGCTCGGCGAACAACGCCATGATCTCCGCAGCCAACGTCGGGTCAAGGTTGCCGGTCGGTTCGTCGGCCACCAGCAGTCTGGGTTCACCGACAATCGCCCTGGCGATGCCAACGCGCTGCTGCTCGCCTGCGGAGAGCTGCGAGGGCAGTGCTTTTTCGCGGTGGCCCAGGCCCATGCGCTCAAGCACCGAGCGTACCCGCTTGCCGACATCGCCACGGCGCGTGCCGCGCAGGATCAACGGCAGTGCGACGTTTTCGGCGATGCTCCGGTCCATAAGCAGGCGGTGGTCCTGGTAGACGGCGCCTACGGCGCGACGATGACGAGGCACGTCGCCGCCGCGCACCTTGAGCAGGTTGCGCTCGTTGAACAACACGGCACCACGGCTGGGCCGCTCGTCGAGATGGATCAGCTTCAACAGGGTGCTTTTGCCGGCACCGGAATGTCCGGTGACGAAGAGCATCTCACCGGCGGCCACGTCGAAGCTGACATCGGTCAGCGCCTCGTGGCCCCCAGCGTACTGTTTACTGACATTGTCAAAGCGCAGGACGGTCATGCCCTGATTATGCAGGACCGAAGCGACGACGTGGGGCAATGGCACAGCCGGGCTCCGCCCCGGAAGGCGACGATCAACCACGCGTCGTGAGCCCTGCGCCGGTAGGTGACGACCGTTGGTCGTCACGCCTAAGCGGCGAAGCCGTGCTTTTGGGCCAGGTGTACGAACGACCGCGTGACGACCAACGGTCGTCACCTACCACCGGCGAGGCTCAGCTGCCGGCAAGCATCCGTCGGATCTTGCGGCCCAGCCGGGTCAGGAAACCTTCGCCTGCGTCGGCATGGCGCACCGGCTTGGCGACCACCTGTACCGGTGCGGCGGACGTGGCGGGCGCGGCCGTCGCGTTGCCGTCGGCACCTTCCAGCGGGCGACCGTTGCGGCGGCGACGGCGCTTGCGCGGCTTGCGCTGACCTTCCGGCATGCCCTCCACCGCCTCGCCCTCAGCGCGCGGGGGACGCGGCGGGCGCGGCGCCTGCGCGGCCGTGGCCGCATCAGCAGTCACAGCCTGACCGGAAACAGCCTGCTCGCCTTCCACGCGCGGCTTGCGCGGGCCGCGTGGGCGGCGTTCGCCGCTGCGCTCGCCTTCGCGCTTCTCGCCACGGCCACCGCCGGAACGGCCACCGCTGCGGCCGCCGCCACGGCGCTCTTCCTCGGCAGCACGCGCTTCGCGGGCCTCGCGGAAGATCTGGCCCACGCTTTCGGCCTCTTCGCCTTCCTCACCTGCCACCGGTGCCGGACGCTCCGGACGCGGCAGCGGGGTCAGCAGTTCCTTGGTGACCGGATCAGAGGGAATCTTCTGCTCGATGTAGGCCTCGATGTCCGGCAGGCTCATCGCGTAGCGCTCGCAGGCGAAACTGATCGCATCGCCCTCTTCGCCCAGGCGCGCGGTACGGCCGATACGATGCACATAATCTTCGGCGTCGAACGGCAGGTCGTAGTTGTAGACGTACTTGATGCCGTCGATGTGCAGGCCACGTGCCGCAACATCGGTGGCCACCAGAATCTCCAGCTGGCCTTTCTGGAAGCGGTTGAGCAGGCTCTCACGCTTCTTCTGCGGCACGTCACCGGACAGGACGCCGACGCGATAGCCGGCTTTCTCCAGCGAACGGGCCACGCGCTCAACAAATACCTTGGTGTTGACGAACACCATCGTGCGCGCGCCTTCGCTGCGCGACAGCAGGCCCAGCAGCAGCGGAATCTTTTCTTCGTCGGCCGGGAAGTACAGCTTCTGCCGCACGCGTGCAGCGGTCACCGTCTCCGCTTCCACCACCAGCTTCTGCGGCTCGTTCATGTGCTCGTACGCCAGCTCCAGCACGCGGTGGCTGAGGGTGGCACTGAACAGCAGGGTCTGGCGGGTGGTGCGCTCGGGCATGCGGCGCAGCAGGAAGCGGATGTCCTTGATGAAGCCAAGGTCGAACATGCGGTCCGCTTCGTCCAGCACGCAGATTTCGCAGGCGTGCAGCGAGACCACCTTGTGCTGCTTGACGTAATCGATCAACCGGCCCGGGGTGGCGATGATCACGTCCACGCCCTGCTGCAGCAGCTCACGCTGCTTGTCATAGTCCACACCGCCGTAGACCAGCGCGAAGCGCAGGCCCAGGTCGGCGCCGAACTTCACTGCGTCCTTGTGGATCTGGATGGCCAGTTCGCGGGTGGGGGCAAGGATCAGCGCACGCGGGTCTTCCGGCTTGCGGTCGGCCAGCGCCGGGCGGCTGAGCAGTCGGTTGACCACGGCCACCAGGAACGCCAGCGTCTTGCCGGTGCCGGTCTGGGCCTGGCCTGCAACATCGCCACCGGCCAGCGCGACCGGCAGGGTCAGCGCCTGGATCGGCGTGCAGCGGGTGAATCCGGCGCCTTCGAGTCCGGCCTGGAGGGTCGGATGCAGATCGAAGGAAGAAAAGGTCAAATCGGTCAGCGGTTTGTCGCTCATGTGTCCGTCTTTGTAAGGCACCGGCCTGCGGGCGGGCGGCGCTCAGCGTCTAGGGGCTCCGTCGCAACTGCGGCCCCTGCGGCGGGTCGGCGGGGCCGGGACCTCGGGTCCTCGCGCCGCACAATGTGTCAGTTTAACGCACTCTGCCCATTAAACCGCCACAGGCGTCTCACCAACTGCCGAGACGAAGGCTCTCCAGCTTCATGCTGCCTACCCTGCCCTGAACCGCCCTGCCGCCGACGCTTGCAGGGCGCGTTCATGGCCACAGGTTGTCCGGAAGGCACCGGGCATGCAATGCGCGCCCCACATGCCCGGCGGCTGCCCGGCCGCGCGCTTGTAGACGATATGCTGGGTTCCAGCCGGCACCTGTCGCCCGTCGTGGATAGGGGTAAACTGCCGGCCGTGAGCGTCCAGGCATCCCGCCTAGCGCACCGTGGAAGGATTCCGCGAGGCAACGACGAGGGTCGCGCCACACTGGCCTGGCCCAGTTCACCCACCTCCGGCCATGGCCGGGTGCAACACAAGACGAGAAACCAAGATGAGCGACAAGGTTGTACATGTCGGCGACGCCGACTTCGATAGCGCCGTGCTGAACTCCAAAGAGCCGGTACTGGTTGATTTCTGGGCCGAGTGGTGTGGTCCGTGCAAGATGATCGCGCCTGCGCTGGATGAGCTGGCCGATGCCTACCAAGGGCGCGCAAAGATCGCCAAGGTCAATGTCGACACCAACCGCGTCCTTGCAGCCAAATATCACGTGCGGTCGATCCCATACCTGGTGGTGTTCAAGGATGGCGAAAAGGTAGGCGAACAGATTGGCGCCGTGGGCAAGGCCCAGCTGGCCAGCCTGCTCGACAAGGCCCTGGCCTGAACTGACCTGCCCCGGCAGCCGGTAACGCCGGCTGCCTGCAGGCCCTGCGCCTGCTGAATGCCTGTTGCCGGCGACTCTTGCGTGCCGCCGTGGCCCGATGATAGTGTCGGCACATCCGGCCGCGTTCGCGTGCCGCATCTTCTGGCTCCCGCCAGACCCTTTCCCAACGTTTGTCGCCCCAGCCGGGCGCTCGCACCTTCAAGCGAGGAATAACGCTCTTGTCCGATAACACTCCTGTAACCGGCAGCGCCGAGGCGCCCGCCGAAAAGCGTGTGCGCAAAGCCCGTGTAAGCAAGGCTGCCGCACCTGCCGCTGCTGAAACCGGCGCGGCCACCGTACAGTCGTCCCTTCCGCTGTCCGCTGCGGCGGACAGCGCACCGTCGGCGCCCGCTGCCGCGCCGACTCCGCCTCCCGCAGCGCCGAGCGCGCCCGCCGCAGAAGCGCCCGCCTCCAGCGGCAGCGGCGATGCCGGCGAAGGCCGCGAATCCGGCCAGGGCCGCAACGCCAACCCCGCCCCGCCGCACGGCAATGCGCAGGGTGGTCAGAACAACAACGGCGGCCAGCACCAGGGTGGCCAGAACCCGTACAAGCAGGACGGCCAGGGCGGCAACCGCCGCGACCGTTTCCGCAACCGCCGCGACCGTGATCGCAACCGCGGCCGTGATGACGGCCTGCCGCAGGACGGCGGCGAGCAGCAGAGCTTCGTCCCGCGCACGCAGCCGACGGTGCCCGAAGGCTTCCCGGTCTACTCGCTGAGCGATCTGAAGCGCATGCCGGCCCAGCGTCTGCTGGAAATCGCCGAACAGCTGCAGATCTCCGAAGGCGTAGCCCGTGCCCGCAAGCAGGACGTGATCTTCGCGCTGCTGAAGGTGCTGACCCGTCACGGTGACGGCGTCGCCGCCGACGGCGTGCTGGAAATCCTGCCGGACGGCTTTGGCTTCCTGCGCGCCGCCGAGGCCAGCTACCTGGCCGGCCCGGACGACACGTACATCTCGCCCAGCCAGATCCGCCGCTTCAACCTGCGTACCGGCGATCACCTGTCCGGCCGCATCCGCTTCCCCAAGGACGGCGAACGCTACTTCGCGCTGTCCATCGTGGACACCATCAACGGTGAGCCGCTGGAAGCGTCGAAGAACAAGGTGCTGTTCGAGAACCTGACGCCGCTGTTCCCGCGTCGCCGCTTCACCCTGGAGCGTGGCAACGGGTCATCGGAAGACATCACCGGTCGTATCCTCGACCTGATGGCCCCGCAGGGCAAAGGCCAGCGCTCGCTGATCGTCTCCCAGCCGAAGGCCGGCAAGACGATGATGATGCAGCAGGTCGCCACCGCCATCACCACCAACCACCCGGACGTGCACCTGATCGTGCTGCTGATCGACGAGCGCCCGGAAGAAGTGACCGAAATGCAGCGCACCGTGCGCGGTGAGGTCATCAGCTCGACCTTCGACGAACCGGCCGCGCGCCATGTGCAGGTAGCCGAAATGGTGATCGAGCGCGCCAAGCGCCTGGTCGAGCACAAGAAGGATGTGGTGATCCTGCTCGACTCGATCACCCGCCTGGCCCGCGCCTACAACAACGTGGTGCCGAGCTCGGGCAAGGTGCTGACCGGTGGTGTGGACGCCAATGCCCTGCATCGTCCGAAGCGCTTCTTCGGTGCCGCGCGCAACGTGGAAGAAGGCGGCAGCCTGACCATCATCGCCACCGCGCTGATCGACACCGGCAGCAAGATGGACGAAGTGATCTACGAAGAGTTCAAGGGCACCGGCAACAGCGAAGTGCACCTGAGCCGTCGTATCGCCGAGAAGCGCGTGTTCCCGGCGATCGACATCAACCGGTCGGGCACCCGCCGCGAAGACCTGTTGATCGAGCCGGAACTGCTGCAGAAGATCTGGATTCTGCGCAAGCTGCTGCATCCGATGGATGAGATGGCCGCGATGGAGTTCCTGCTGGACAAGATGAAGAACACCAAGTCCAACGACGAGTTCTTCGGTTCGATGAAGCGCTGAGCGCGCTGAGCGCGCTGCACCGCAGCCCCGGAAGCCCGCGCACCCGCGCGGGCTTTTTCGTTGGGCGGTGTTTACCCTGCCGCGTCTGGCCATCAGCGCGGCAGAGCCCCGCTCTACGTGCTGGAAGCTCTATCATCGGCGGATACCTCGGCTACAGGGATGCCTCCCGCCTCATGCGCACTCGTATCGAAGACGTCGCCGCCACTGCCGGGGTATCGATCAAGACCGTCTCGCGGGTGCTCAACAACGAGCCCAACGTGCGTGCCGAAACCCGCCAGCGGGTGGAGGCCGCCGTCGCACAGCTGGGCTACAAGCCCAACCCGTCGGCACGCAGCCTCGCCGCGCAGCGCTCCTACGCGCTGGCCCTGGTCTACAACAACCCCTCGCGCAACTACCTTATGGAGATCCAGGGTGGAATGCTCGAGGCCTGCCACGCCCGTCACTACAACCTGCTGCTCGGACCGGTGGGTACCGGCAGGCAGAGCCTGCCGGACCTGTCAGCGCTGTTCGAGAACTCACGCCCCGACGGCGTGGTGCTCATCCCGCCGCTCACCGACGATCCGGTGGTGCTGGACTATCTTGATGCGCACCAGATCCCGTACGCCTGCATCGCGCCGATCCATCCGCGTGACCGCATCGGCGTGCGCATGGATGAAACCACCGCGGTGGTGGAGCTGATCGGTCACCTGGTGGCACAGGGTCATCGTCGTATCGGCCATATCCTGGGCCCGCGTGGACATGGCGCACGCCAATGGCGGCAGGCGGGCTACCGCCAGGCGCTGCGCGCTGCCGGTATCGACTACGATCCGGCGCTGGTGGTCAACGGCAGGTTCTCGTTCGAATCCGGTGTGGAAGCAGCCAATGCACTGCTCGACCTGGAGACGCCGCCGACAGCGATCTTTGCGGCCAACGATGACATGGCCGCAGCGGTCTACCGTGCGGCGGGCCAGCGCGGACTGCGGGTGCCGCGCGACCTGTCGGTGTGCGGCTTCGACGACACGCCGATCGCCGGGCACATCTTCCCCGCGCTCACCACCGTGCGCCAGCCGACCACACAGATGGGCCGACAGGCGACCGAACAGCTGATCGAGCGCATCCGCACCGCCTCAGCGGGCCGCATGATCACGGTGGAGCATGCGGTGCTGGTACGCGAATCGACGGCGCCACCGCGCCGTCGTTGAGGCGGACGCCGCCGCAGGCGGCACCCGGCGCCTGCCTCAGATACGCGGCTTGGCGCCACGCCAGGCGTAGAAGGCGATATACAGGTAGCACAGCACCGGCAGCAGGAAGGACAGCTGCAGGCCGTGGTGATCGGCGATCCAGCCCATCGCCGGCGGCACCAGCGCGCCGCCGACAATCGCCATCACCAGCAGGCTGGACGCCTGGCCGGTCAGCTTGCCCATCCTGGCAATGCCCAGCGCGAAGATGGTGGGGAACATGATCGAGTTGAACAGCCCGATGCTGACCACGCTCCACTTGGCCAGGTCACCACTGGTCAGCACGGTCAGCGCCAGCAGCGCCATCACCGCCACCGCGAACATGCCAAGCAGCCTGCGTGCCTCGATGCGGGTCAGCAGCAGTGCGCCCACCAGTCGACCGACCAGCGCACCGCCCCAGTACAGCGACACGTAATGCGTGGCCTGCTGTTCGCTCATGCCCTGGCCGATGCCCGGCGAGGAGAGGAAGTTGACCAGCACGCTGCCGATGGAGACCTCGGCGCCCACGTAACAGAAGATCGCCAGCACGCCGAGACGGACATGACGATGGGCAAAGGCCTCGCGCAGTCCTCCCTTGCCCGCGCCCTCGCCTTCGGCGCCGGGGATGGCCGGCAGCCGGAACATCCAGATCGCCATCGCCAGCAGCGCCAGCACGATGGCCAGACCCAGGTAGGGCAGCTGCACCGACTGTGCCTCGGCGGCGCGGTAGGCCAGCGCCTCGGCCTGCGGCAGCAGCGCCAGCTGCGCTTCGGTGCGTGGCTCGGCCGAGAGGATCAGCAGGCCGCCGACCAGCGGCGCCACGGTGGTGCCCAGCGAGTTCATCGACTGCGCCAGGGTCAGCCGGCTGGAACTGGTCTGCTCCGGGCCCAGCAGCGCTACGTAGGGGTTGGCAGCGACCTGCAGCACGGTGATGCCGGTGGCCAGCACGAACAGGGCGCCCAGGAACAGACCGTAGACGTGCGCCGCGGCGGCGGGCCAGAACAGCAGCGCGCCGACGCCGGCGATGCCCAGCCCGGCCACGATGCTGCGCTTGTAGCCCAGGGCGGCGACCAGCCGGCCTGCGGGCACCGACATCAGGAAGTAGGCGCCAAAGAACGTGGACTGGATCAGCATCGCCTGCACCCAGGTCAAGGCGAAGGACGCCTTCAGGTGCGGAATCAGAATGTCGTTGAGGCAGGTGATGAAGCCCCACATGAAGAAGATCGCAGTGACGACCCCCAGGGCCATGCCGGTGCCCTGCACGTGGCGCCCGCGAACTGCTGCACTTGTGTCCATTGCTTGTCCTTGGAGTTGATGGTCGCCCGCTGCGGCGGCCCCACATGGAACTCTGTTCCGTCAGCGATGTCCAGCGCTGTCAACCGGGACACAATCCTGTCTGCGTGACGTGCCTCAGGCCGTTGCGCAGTTTCGTTCTGCATTGCACAAACCATCGCCCCGGCTGAACTGGCAGCGCTGTCATCCGCCAGAACCGGGCAAAGGCCCGCTGCGCCGGGCGGATGCGGCATTTAACGTGCTGTTCAGTGCGCATACCTGTCGTCCATGGCATGCGGGCAGGCTGCACGCAACATGGCGATTTGTTGACAACGCTGTCAGCCCCGCGCCCAAATGCCCCGCACCACGCCATCGACGACGCATTCCCTGGGGAGGGAGCTTGATGAAGACGTACCGGGCTTTACCGCGCAAGACGCTGCTTACTTCCGCCCTGATGGCGGCTCTGGCCACGCCTGCATTCGCACAGCAGAGCACCGGCGCTGACACGCCGGACGCGACAACCCTGGACACGGTGACCGTCACCGGTATCCGCGGCAGTCTCACCTCGTCGATGAATCTCAAGCGCGACAGCCAAGGCGTGGTCGATGGCATCGTGGCCGAGGACATCGGCAAGTTCCCTGATACCAATCTCGCCGAATCGCTGCAGCGCATCAGTGGTGTCTCGATCGACCGCACCTCCAGCGGTGAAGGCTCCAAGGTCACCGTGCGCGGCATCGGGCCGGACTACAACCTGGTCCTGCTCAATGGCCGGCAGATGCCGGCCTCGAACCTCGGCAACGGCGGTGGTGGCCTCTCCGGCTCGCGCTCGTTCGACTTCGCCAACATCGCCTCCGAATCGATCTCGGCGGTGGAGGTCTACAAGACCACCCGCGCCGACAATCCGACCGGCGGCATCGGTGCGACGATCAACATCAAGACCCTGCGCCCGCTGGAAGCAGCACCGGTGGTGAGCCTCGGCATGAAGGCGGTGCACGACACCTCCAACGACAACGTGCCGCGCTCGATGAAGGGTTCCAACCTTACCGGCGAGCTGTCGGGCATCTTCAGCCAGACCTACGCCGACGGCCGCTTCGGCATGGCCTTGAGCGCCAGCCACCAGGAGCGTGATTCCGGTTTCAACCAGGCCACCGTGGCCGAGGGCTGGGCCACCCTGCGCGGTGATGACACCAGCGACTGGCGCGCCCTGCCGCAGCCCGGCACCGGCTATGCCGACCGCATCGAAAACCGTCCGGGAGCCAATGACATCTACGGGCGGCCGCAGAACACCGCGTACAACGTCAATTCGGTGCAGCGCCAGCGCACCAACGGCCAGGCCACCTTCCAGTGGAAGCCGGCCGACAACGTCACCACCACGCTGGACTACACCTATGTCGAGAACAAGGTGCAGCAGCAGCGCAGCGAACTGTCGGTGTGGTTCAACTACGGCCCCGGTGACAGCATCTGGACCGACGGCCCGATCGCCGCGCCGATCGTGTACAGCGAGGACGTGGTCAACGGTGACGTGGCCATGGGCGGCATGAAGCTGGCCACCAAGTCGGCGATGGACTCGCTTGGCTTCAACGTCGAGTGGGAGGTCAACGATGCGATGGATCTGTCGTTCGATTACCACCGCTCCAGTGCCGAGTCCAAGCCCGACAGCCCGTATGGCTCGGCCGGCGTGCTTGGCGTGGCAGCCTACGTGCGTGGCACCACCACCGTCGACTACAGCGGCCGCCTGCCGATCCTCACCATCGCGCTGCCGCCCGGCGGCGTGCAGGCGTCGCAGGCGCTGGTCACCGGCTCGGTGTTCCAGAACAGCTACAACAAGTCCGAGGTCGAGCAGTTCCAGGCCAAGGGTGTGTTCCGCTTCGCCGACTATTCTGCGCTGGACTTCGGTGTCGGTCATTCGGAGGTCAACAACCGCTCCGCCTCGGCGATCACCCAGCGCGACAGCTGGGGTGGCGTGGGTACGCCGGCCGATTATGACGACAGCATCTGGTATGCCGACGACATGGCCAAGTACTTCAAGGCCTTCTCCGGGCACAAGGATCCGCGTCTGACCGGCCAGTTCCTGGTGTTTGATTTCGACCGGCTGCGTGAGCGTGCTGCGCAGGTCGCCAACGGCGTCGAGCCGGCCTGCCCGACCTGCTACGTCGCGCCGACCGAGTTCACCGACGACGTACGCACCACCGAGACCTCCAAGAGCGCCTACCTGCAGTACCGCACCACCTTCGACTGGGCCACGCCGCTGCATGTAGCCGCTGGTGTGCGCTACGAGGAAACCGAAGTGAAGTCGCTCGCTTTGGTGAAGGTGCCGACCTCGATCAGCTGGAACTCCTTGAACGAGTTCAACATCACCTATGCCGATGATGGTGCCTTCATCGGCGGCACCGGCAAGTACGATTATGTGCTGCCCAACCTGGACCTCAAGCTCGACCTGAGCGACTCGCTGGCACTGCGCGGCAGCTACAGCCGCAGCCTGGGCCGGCCCGGCTGGACCCAGATCGACAGCGGCCAGCGCCTGGACAACATCGTGCGTACCCAGGGCGGCACCGGCGCCCGTGGCAATCCCGCACTGGAACCGCTGCTGGCCGACAACTTCGACCTCTCGCTGGAGTGGTACTACGGCGAAGCGAGCTACGCATCGGTCGGGTTCTTCCGCAAGAAGATCAAGAACTTCATCAGCAATACCATCGTGCGCGAGGACGCCGGCAGTCTGCACACGCCGGTCGGCGGCGCGTACTGGAACGAGGCGCTGGCGGCGGGCTGCGTGACCACCGATACCGTGTGCATCCGCAACTACATCTTCACCAACCATGCCGGCGATCCGGGCGTGATCTCCACCGGCATGAACTCGGCCGGCCAGATGACCGGCAGCATCGTCGGCCAGCCGGGTGACCCGATCGCCGGCTTCGACATCACCCTGCCCTCCAACCAGCGTTCGGACCATCTGCAGGGCTGGGAAGTGGCCGTGCAGCACCTGTTCGGGCAGTCCGGCTTCGGCGTGGCGGCCAACTACACCAAGGTCAAGTCGGGACTCACCTTCGACAACCTCAGCCTGGGCGACCAGTACCCGATGGTCGGCCTGAGCGACTCGGCCAACGCGGTGCTGTTCTACGACAAGAACGCCTGGCAGGTCCGTGCGGCGTACAACTGGCGCGACAAGTTCCTCAACGGCATCGGGGGTCAGGGTCCCAACCCGAACTACACCGAAGCGTACGGCCAGCTCGACCTCAACATCAGCTACGCGGTCAGCGACCAGCTGACGCTGAGCGTGGAGGCGATCAACCTCACCGACGAAACCATGCGCACCTACGCGCGGCATACCAACATGCTGCGCTACGCCACCCAGACCGGACCGCGCTACATGTTCGGCCTGCGCTACAAGTTCTGAGCGGCCGGCGGGCGGCCCCGGCCGCCCGCCTTCCCGGCTCGCTGATGACCTCATGACCCCACCGGCCCCACCCGCTTCCGCACGCCCCGCACACGCCGACGCCCGCCCGATCGACGAGCTGCACGGTCTGGACGCTGCGCAGCTGGCGCAGGGCCTGGCCCACTGGACCACGCCCAAGGTGCTGCGTGGCGTGGCCGCGCATTGGCCACTGGTACAGGCCGCGCAGCGTTCGCCACACGACGCGGTGCGCCATCTGCTCGGTTTTGACCATGGCCAGATGCCGGTCACCGCCACCACCGCCGCGCCCGAGGCGCAGGGACGGCTGTTCTACAACGCCGACATGAGCGGCTTCAATTTCCGCCGCGAGCAGCTGCCGCTGAAAGTGGTGCTGGCCACGCTGCTGAAATACCTTCATGACCCTGCCCCACCCTCCATCTACGTGGCCTCCACCACGGTGGACAGCTTCCTGCCCGGCTTCAGCCAGGCCAATGAACTTGCGCTGGGTGTGAGCGCGCCGTTGACCAGCATCTGGATCGGCAACCGGTCGCGCATCGCCGCCCATCAGGATGCGCCGGACAATCTGGCCTGCGTTGCCGCCGGTCGCCGCCGCGTCACCCTGTTTCCGCCCGCACAGGTCGGCAACCTCTACGTGGGTCCGCTGGATTTCACCCCCGCCGGTCAGGCCATCAGTCTGGTGGATTTCCATGCGCCCGACCTTGCGCGCTTTCCGCGCTTCGCCGAGGCCATGACACACGCGCAGGTCGCCGAACTGGAGCCAGGCGACGCGGTTTTCATCCCGTCGCTGTGGTGGCATCACATGGAAGGGCTGGACGCCTTCAACGTACTGGTCAACAGCTGGTGGCGGCCGGTACCGGCGTGGATGGATTCGCCGATGAATGCGCTGATGCTGGGCATTCTCGCGCTGCGCGATCTGCCGCCCGCGCAGCGCACGCAGTGGCAGGCGATGTTCAACCATTACGTGTTCGATGCGGGAGCCGATACCGCCGCGCATATCCCCGAAGACGCGCGGGGGGTACTGGCCCCGCTGGATGAGCGCAGTGCCGAACGCGTGCGCGACGTGCTGCGGCGTCGCCTGCAGCGCGGCACCGACGGGCCGGCCTGAGCGCGCGTGCTCAGCGGCCCGGCGGCCGGCGCCTGCAGCCAGGTTTTCCAATCGCGGCCAGTCTGTTGAATAATGTGCACCGTACTGCTCGCCCCGCCCGCGTACGTTTCGCGCCGGAACCGCCCCGATCGGCCCGCTTCATCCTGCGCGCCCCGTACTGCAATCGAGCCGATGTCCCGTTCTCCGATACGCCTGAATCTGGGCGCGCTGATTCTTGCCCTCGCCCTGCTCAGTGCCGTGGTTGCGCTCGCCAACACACTGGTTGCCAGCTATCGGGTGCAGCGCGAACAGCTGATCGCGGGCACGCTGGAGGCCAACCGGGTCTACGCCAACAAGCTGGCCGAGACCACCCAGAACTTCGTATTGATGTCGCAGCAGCAGCTCGCCTACGCTGCGCGCCGGCTGGGCCACGACGGCATGAGCGAAGCCATGGCGCAGGACGAGGCAAGCCGGCTGCACCTGGCCACCAACAGTTTCAACTCGGTACTGGTGGTCACTGCGGAAGGCCGGGTAATCGCCACTTCCCCGCAGACCCTGCATCTGAAAGGCGAGGTTCTGCACAGCGCCGGCAACCGGCAGGCGCTGGAGCGGCGGCAGGCGATGATCACCGACCCCTACATGTCGGCTACCGGCAACCTGGTGGTGGCGCTGTCCCACCCGGTCTACAGCGAACAGGGCCAGTACCGCGGCTATGTCAGCGGCACCATCTACCTGCGCCAGCGCAGTGTGCTGGACACGCTGCTGGGCACCCACTATTACCGCGACGGCTCCTACCTGTATGTGGTGGATCGCCATGGCAACCTGCTGTACCACATCGATGAGAAGCGGATCGGCCAGCCAGCCATGCGCAATGCGGTGGTCGAGGCCGTGGTGAAAGGCCAGCGGGGTGCGCAGCAGGTGCGCAACAGCCAGGGCGTTTCCATGCTGGCCGGCTACGCACCGGTGGCGGCAACCGGCTGGGGCGTGGTTGCCCAGCGCCCTACCGCGGCCACGCTGGCACCGCTGTCCACGCTGATGAGTTCGGTGATCTGGCGCGCCATTCCATTGGGCGTGCTCTCGCTGCTGGTCACCTGGTGGTTCGCGCGGCGCATCTCATTGCCGCTGTGGCAGCTGGCGCGCAATGTGCAGGAGCGCGATACCGGCCGCGCCATCTCTGATGTCGGCGGCATCCGCGCGTGGTACTTCGAGGTCGCCCAGCTCAAGCAGGCAGTGCTTTACAGCTTCAATGCGCTGCAGGACCGCATCGGCAATCTCAACCGCGACAGCCGCACCGATCCGCTGACCGGCCTGCTCAACCGCCGCGGCCTGCAGCAGACCCTGGAGACGTGGCGCGCACAGGGTCAGGCCTTTGCCATCCTGGCGCTGGATATCGACCGCTTCAAATCCATCAACGACCGCTTCGGCCACGAAGCCGGTGATACCGTGATCGCGCAGATCGCCGCACAGATGCGGCTCAACTCCCGCGAGGGCGACGTGCTGTGCCGCAATGGCGGCGAAGAGTTCCTGCTGCTGCTGCCGGGCAGCAACGCCGAAGATGCGCTGCAGGTGGCCGAGCGGCTGCGGCAGCAGGTCGCCGCCGCCACCTTCGATGCCGTTGGCCAGGTTACTGTTTCGTTGGGTGTTTCGCATTACCCCAGCTTCGACCCGGACCCGGACCAGGCACTGCGCCTGGCCGACAAGGCCCTGTACATGGCCAAGGAACAGGGCCGCAACCGCAGCGTGGTCTACCCCTACGCGCATTGAGCGCAGCGCGTCAGGTACGCCGCGAACCATCTTTCCGCTAGAGCCGACCCCATGGTCGGCTTCCGCGCGAAGCGCGACACGGGCTACCGTCATCCGCCCGAGGAGCGGCGCAGCATGGGGTCGGCTCTCCCTCAACCGCCCATCACCGGACCGCGGCGTTGCTGCCTCATCTGCAGGTCCTGCAGCTCCTGCATACGTTGCTGCGCCAGCTGCTCGGCCAGCTCACGCTCGCTCGCCTGTGCCTGCTCGAAGGACTGCGCCAGCGGCTGGTTGACCGCCTCCAGCGTGGACATGCGCTCGCGCAGACTGGTGAGATCGCCGCGCCGCCCCTGCACCACGAACACGTATTCTCCGCCTGGGCATCCGGCGCTCGACCCGGACAGCACCATGTGATCGACCCGATCCAGCCCCTTGGCGATGGCCAGTGCGGTCAGGCTGCCGGCCAGCCGTTCGCTGATCCCATCCCACGGTTTTCCGGCCCCCGCATCCAGCCCGCGCACACCCTCGCAGCACTGCTGCCACAGCGCATGGCGCGGATGATCCGGCGCGGTGAAATCAACGGAAGCGGGTACAGGCGCAGGTGTCGGCGCCGGTGCGCCCGGCGTTGCGGGCTGCAGGTCGCTGATCAGATAGGGACTGCGCACGATCGGCAGTTCGCGGTTGGGATCGTCGGGATGGAACTGCTGACGCAGGCGCGCACGTTCCAGGCGGACCTCGCGCGCGGCTTCCAGATCGGACAACGTAGCCGGGTCGGTGACTACGCGGGGAGGGATCGGCATGGAGGATAACGGTACCGGTACGACGCCGATCGGAATGCTCGCCCGCAGCTGTCTTTGCTCCAACCAGCCGGTGGCGTCGCTGTAGTGATACCGATAGTGGAAACCGGGCCGGGGACATGCTGTTGGCGTGCCTCGACCATGTCCCACAGATACCCCTCCGGGTCGTCGATGAACGCCCGATATTTGTTGACCACCCGCGTCATGGTGTCGAAACCGCGGTCCATGCCGAGATTGGAATTGTCGAGCAGGATCGACCAGACGGCCTCGGCTTCAGCGTCGCCACCATATTCTCGCGCGGCCACCAGCAGTTTGTAAGGTGTCCAGGCGGAAGGATCGACCTTGCGAACTTCGAAGGCCTCATCGTGGGCCTTCTGCACATCCTCTACCGGCAGATTGAGTGCCAGATCGGGGCGCCCCTTAGCCAGCCGCGCCTCACGAAGCGCCAGGTCGCGCGTCATCAGATCGACGCCGAACATCTGCCAGTCGCGCTCATTGAGATACACGCCGTCCGCGCGCGCCTGCCGGTCGGCGAAGCTATTCGCTGTGGCGCCGGGTGCATTGTCATTGCGGATCACGCCCAAGGCCAGCAAACCGTAGCCATCGTTACCCTGCTTCTGCGCAAGATAGTTGAAGTACAGCTCGCGATTGCCTGCGGCCACGTAGGCTTGGAGCACATCAACGTCAGCTGCATTCAAGCCAGGTTTGGAATCACTCACTTTTCAGTCTCCTCGACGCTGTTATCAACCAGAAGTGCTGTGGCGCGCGCCTTCATCTGCCTCCAGTTCGCCATGCCCTCTCTCGGATACTTCAACTGCACGATCGTGCCCATTGCTTCAATGAAGAACGTCTGCTCACATCTGGCAAAGCCAATCACGTTGTTCTTCACCATCTTTCCATCGCGGTACTCCGCACCCGACTCTGTGATTTCGCGACGCGTACATTTGATGATCTGATCGATTGCGCCAGTGACGTCATGAGAGACGAACCAGTCCGTGAGAAAGACGTTGTCTTCGTCAGAGGGCGTCTCGCGCCAACCGTTCGCTCGCTGGTAGGCATGCACCCTGTCCATATCGACGTAGTACGGTGTCAGGCCATACACTGCCTCGCCCTGTATACGAGTCTCCAGCGATTCGGCTGGGTCTTCTCGGCGGGGAACCATTGGCGTGTATATGCGCCGCAGCGCTTCCGCCGGTTCAAAAGCACTGATGTAGTCGTAGCTGATCCTGACCGTACGTATCGATACGTCCACTGATAGGTTGCGCCGCTCGCCGGGCTTGAAGGGTTCCAGCGAGGGATACTCCAGCGCCAGCGAGAAACTGCCGTCGTGCTGCGGTCCTGTCTGTGTGCTGAAATAATTCCGTGGCAACACCAGCGCGTACGGCCCCACGCAGGCGCGCGCCTTCGGAACCGGAATCTGGCGCGAATCGAGCGGTTGGTTGCCGATGGTGATCGAGCAGCCCTGCTCATTGGTAAGCAGGCGGGGCGGCTTGCGCGGCTCTGCTTTGGCACATGCGCTGAGTGCAAAGGCCAGGGTGATGACCACGGGTAATGCCCGGAAGTACAGCATGATCGTCCTTGCTGGAAAACAGAGACGACGTTAGCCCGCAGCGTGGGCGGAAGAATCGCCGCATTTCCGTAATGCTCAATCGGTCACAGCATGACGCGGCGCATAGGTCCTGCCGCGACATTCCACAGCATATTGAAGAGCTTTTCGCGTCAGGACGGATGACGGACGGAATGATCCGGCGCCACGTGACGAAGCGCGGCAGCGATCACGCGCCCCGTGCGGTATCACGCCAATAGATGCTCGCCCGCGTAAGGCGGTGTATCGGGATGCTCGCCTGCAAGGAATGCGGCCTGCAGTCCCTGCCACCATGCCGGGTCGAACAGATGGCCGAAGTGTTCGCGAACCGCGGCGAGCTCTTCCACCGGCAAGCCCATGAACGCGGCGAAGCGCTCGGGGAATACATCGTGGGGCTCGATGTGAAACCAGGGCTCGTCAGCCAGCATTTCCTCTTCGCTGCGCGGCTGCGGCCAGTGCCGGAACACGCAGTCAGTGACCCGGCACAGCTCATCGTAGTCATAGAACACCACGCGTCCGTGGCGCGATACGCCGAAGTTTTTCAGCAACATGTCACCGGGAAAGATGTTGTTGCGTGCCATGTCAGTGATCGCCTGTGCATAGTCGAGCACGGCTGCGCGGCGACCCGATGCGCTCTGTTCGCGCAGGTAGAGATTGAGCGGGCGAAGGCGCCGCTGCACGTAACACAGGTCGATCTCCACCTGATCCCCCACCTCGCGCACACTGTACGTACACTGGTCACGAAGCTCCTGCAGCAGCGCGGGGGCAAAGCGCGCGCGGGGGAAACGAAGATGCCGGTAAGGCTGTGCGTCGAGCAGCCGTCCCACGCGGTCGAGGTTGAACACCAGCGCGTACGTGTCCTCCACCTGCTCGCGCGAGAGGATTTTCGGCCATGCGAAGCGATCGCGTATCAGCTTGAATACCAGCGGGTAGCTGGGTAGCGTGAACACTGCCATCACCATCCCTGGCGTGCCTTCGGCCGCCACCAGCTGCTGTCCGGGGTGTTCGTCGAAGTGACGGATGAAGGTACGGTAGCGCTCGGTCTTGCCCTGTTTGGCGCGCCCCAGCACGGTGTATATCTCGTCCACCGGCTTGCCCGGCAACAGGCTGCGCAGGAACACCACCGCATCCCCCACCGTCGGTAGATCGGCCTGGAAGTAGCTGCGCGACACACCGAACAGGTGGGCCACGTCGCGGCGGCGCGTAAGCACCGCTTCGGCGCGCAGGCCCTGTTCGCCGTTGACCAGCGCGATGATGCACGGCGAGAACCGATGTTCACCCAGCACACGACCGACCAGATAGGCACGGCGCTCGCGGTAGAACACGGTCTCCAGCAGCTCGATGCTGCGCACCGGGTGCTCGCCCCAGTGGGCGAGGTCGTCCTGCAGGCGGACCGCAATGGCCGCAGCACAGCGGAGTTGGTGCGCATACGGTACGGCGAACCGGTAATCTCCAAGTACACGCATCAGCGCCTCGACCGGGCGCGTGGCAGAGACCGCGTAGACGTGTCGCGCCACCGGATGGGTGATGGCGTCGGACGGTTCGACGTCCAACGCGAGGAACTCCACCTGCGCGTCCACTCCACGCGTGGCGAACAGGCGCCGCGTCAGTGTGTTGTAGAAGGTCTTGTAGAGTTCGGCATCAACGGCGGCATCGATCAGCGTGGCATACGCCCTGCGCACCTGCAGCCACAACGTGCGTTCGGCCAGCGTGTTGCCGGCCAGGCCGCGCAGGGTCTGCAGGCAGTTGGCAATGCACTGGTCATACAGGCCGATGCGCGCAACGGCATCCTGCTGCGCCTGCGTCCACTGGCGCTGCTCGAAGCGCTGCCGCGCGCGCGCGGTGATGGCCGCAAAGCGCCGGTGATAGTCCTCGAAGGCGTCGCGGATGCAGACGGCCAGTGCCTGCGCAGCCTCGCCTGCATCTGCGATGGTAAGGGTAACGGACATCGGAGGGCGCACCGTGGGAACCATGCCCACTGTATGCCAGTGAAGCATCCAGAGCTCATCGCCGGGTCAATGCCGCGTGCTCGGCCGACCTCGGCAGGTGGCCCGGACACCTTCATCGCACCTGCCGGCCGCTCAGCAAGTCTACGGCCGATCCTGGCGGTGCTGGTCAGTGCGGCGCGGCACTGACGGCGGCCGCCGCATGAACGAAGGCCCGCGCGCTGCGCGGGCCTTCGTCATGGCAGGCTATGTGGCGATCAGCCCTGCAGCTGCTCCAGCGCCGCATTGAGCGTGGCGCTCGGACGCATCGCAGCGGACACCTTGTCCAGGTCGGGGCGGTAGTAACCGCCAATGTCCACAGCCTTGCCCTGAACCGCGACCAGCTCCTCGACGATCTTCTGTTCGTTGTCGGTCAGCGCCTGGGCCAGCGGAGCGAAACGTGCCTTCAACCCGGCATCGTCATTCTGCGCTGCCAAGGCCTGCGCCCAGTACAGGGTCAGATAGAAGTGGCTGCCGCGGTTGTCGATGCCACCCAGCTTGCGCGAGGGCGACTTGTCGTTGTCCAGGAACTGGCCGTTGGCCTGATCCAGCGTGCTGGCCAGCACGCGGGCAGCGGCGTTGTCGTAACGCTCGGCCAGGTGCTCCAGCGAGGCGGCCAGGGCGAGGAACTCGCCAAGCGAATCCCAACGCAGGTAGTCCTCTTCGACAAACTGCTGCACGTGCTTGGGCGCCGAACCGCCGGCACCGGTCTCGAACAGCCCACCGCCGGCCATCAGCGGCACGATCGACAGCATCTTGGCGCTGGTACCCAGCTCCATGATCGGGAACAGATCGGTCAGGTAGTCACGCAGCACGTTGCCGGTCACCGAGATGGTGTCCTCACCCTTGCGGATGCGCGCCAGCGAGAACGCGGTGGCCTCCACCGGCGGCAGGATGCGGATGTCCAGACCGGTGGTGTCGTGGTCCTTGAGGTACTGCTCGACCTTGGCGATGACCTGGGCATCGTGGGCGCGCCCGGCGTCCAGCCAGAACACGGCCGGGGTGCCGCTCAGGCGGGCGCGGTTGACGGCCAGCTTGACCCAGTCCTGGATCGGCGCGTCCTTGGTCTGGCACATGCGCCAGATGTCACCGGCCGCCACGGTGTGTTCAAACACCACATCGCCCGCGTCGTCGGTGACCTTGACCACGCCATCGGTGGCGATCTGGAAGGTCTTGTCGTGCGAGCCGTACTCCTCGGCCTTCTGCGCCATCAGCCCGACGTTGGGCACCGAACCCATGGTTGCCGGGTCGAACGCACCGTTGGCCTTGCAGTCATCGATGACCGCCTGGTAGACACCGGCATAGCAGCGATCCGGGATCACGGCCTTGGTGTCCTGCAGCTTGCCCTCGGCATTCCACATCTTGCCGGAGTCGCGGATCATCGCCGGCATCGACGCATCGACGATCACGTCGCTGGGCACGTGGAGGTTGGTGATGCCCTTGTCCGAGTTGACCATGGCCACGCCCGGCCGCTGCGCATACTCGGCCGCGAGGTCGGCTTCGATTGCCGCGCGGGTGGCTTCAGGCAGCGACGGCAGGCGCGCGGCCAGATCACCGATGCCGTTGTTGGCGTCAAAGCCCGCCTGCTTGAGGACATCAGCGTGCTTTGCCAGCACATCCTTGTAGAACTCGTTGACCGCAACACCGAACATGATCGGGTCGGAGACCTTCATCATGGTGGCCTTCAGGTGCAGCGAGAACAGCACACCCTGCGCCTTGGCATCGTTGATCTGCGCGCTGATGAAGCTGGCCAGCGCGCTGCGGCTCATCACCGCCGCATCGACGATCTCACCGGTCTTGACCGCGGTCTTTTCCTTCAGCACCACGGTGCTGCCGTCATTGCCGTGCAGGGTGATCTTCAGGTTGCCGGCCGTGGTCAGCGTGGCGGACTTCTCACTGCCATAGAAATCGCCGGCGTCCATGTGCGCGACGTGCGACTTCGAGTCGGCTGCCCAGGCACCCATGCGATGCGGATGCTTGCGCGCGTAGTTTTTGACCGACAGCGGTGCGCGGCGGTCGGAGTTGCCCTCGCGCAGCACCGGGTTGACCGCACTGCCCTTGACCTTGTCATAGCGCGCCTTGTAGTCGCGCTGCTGGTCATCGGCGGGGGTTTCCGGGTAATCCGGAAGTGCATAGCCCTGCTGCTGCAGTTCCTTGATGGCCGCTTTCAGCTGCGGCACCGAGGCGGAGATGTTCGGCAGCTTGATGATGTTGGCATCCGGGGTGGTGGCCAGCTGGCCCAGCTCGGCCAGGTCATCGCTGACCTTCTGGCCGGCGCCCAGCAGTTCCGGGAACTGCGAGAGGATGCGGCCGGACAGCGAGATGTCGCGGGTTTCCACAGCGATGCCGGCGGTGGCGGTGAATGCACTGACCACCGGAAGCAGCGAGGCGGTCGCCAGGAACGGGGCTTCGTCGGTCAGCGTGTAGAGAATCTTGGGCGTATTCGACATGGGGGACTTGGACTCTTTGCAGATCTCAGGGAAAGGCCGGCGGATGCGCCGCGCCACGTGCAACCGTGTCGCATGCAGGACGGAGTGCCCCACACCTCCCCCGGCGCGGGCGGCAGCGCTCGCCCCGGGGAAACCCCCGTATTGTCGCGCGTTCGGCAGCGCACGGCAAAGCCAGCGCCCATACGTGGCGGTACTGCGAAGGTAACCGCTGCAACCGTCCAGCGTGACGGGCTGCAACAAAAAAAGACGCAGCCTTGCGGCTGCGTCCATCGTGAGCACGAACGGGAGAGAGCGTTGGTGCTTACTTGACCTCGAACTCCTGCGGCGATCCGGCCGCCTGACCATCAACCATGACTTCCGCACGGTACTTGCCCGCCGGCCAGCCATTGGCGTTCTTGAAGCTGATGTTGGTAGTCTCCGCACCCGAGGCGTTCAACGTAGCCGTCTGCTCACCGGCAACCTGTCCGTCCTGGAAGGTCAGCTTGGCGCCGACATTGGCGTTGCTGGCGGTGCCGTCGGTGCGCACCGACACTATGATTTCGTCGGTGCGCGCGAACATGGCGGTCGGTGCAACGCTCTTGTCTGCGGCGGCGGACTTGCCAACGGTCACCTGCGACACAGCAACCGGGGCGGTGCCGGTCATCGGCGGCGGGGCGCCGGTCATCGGGGCCGGTGCGGTTTCCGCCGGAGCGGTAGCTGCCGGCATGGCATTGGTGTCGTTGGCCGGGTCGTTCTTCTTGCAGCCGACCAGGGCGATCGAGCCGCCCAGCAGGGCGAGCATCAGGGCGTTGCGAAGCGGATGGGAATGGGTCATCTGTTCCTCCAAGGGGTGTGGCGCACGGGTACGAATTGCCAGCAGCGGTGACTGGGAAGCAGGGAATTACTTCGACGGCAGTTTCAGCACCTGTCCGGGCTGGATCTTGTCCGGGTCGGACAGCTGATCGCGGTTGGCCTCGAAGATCCTGTTCCAGGCATTGGCATCACCCAGATGCGCTTTGGCGATCTTCGACAGGCTGTCGCCCGCCACCACGGTATACGTACCACCGCCGTCGACGACGTCAGCGGTGCTGTCCACCGAGGACGTGACACCGGAGAAATCGGATTTGGGCACCTGCTGGGCGGTGCTGTCCACGCTGGCGGTGACGCCGGAAAAATCGGCTCTCTTATCGGTACTCATCCACACACTCCGTCTGCGTGTTTGTGTGGATCGCACAGTCGCACAGGGATTGTTAAATGGGGATGGTGCCAGCGTGAAGCGGGGCCTGCGAACGCTGAATGATTGGTTTCGGTTGTTGACAGGCATGGCCCGTCACTACCATTTGACGGGCATGGCCCGTCACTACCATTTGACGGGCATGGCCCGTCACTACCGTTTGACGGGCA
>NZ_JAWJLO010000001.1:3276569-3662036 GCF_032911385.1 Stenotrophomonas sp. C3(2023)
CTACCATTTGACGGGCATGGCCCGTCACTACCATTTGACGGGCATGGCCCGTCACTACCGTTTGACGGGCATGGCCCGTCACTACCGTTTGACGGGCATGGCCCGTCACTACCATTTGACGGGCATGGCCCGTCACTACCATTTGACGGGCATGGCCCGTCACTACCGTTTGACGGGCATGGCCCGTCACTACTGGCGCTGCTCGCGGTAGGTGACTGCCGGGGCGGCGATGCCATGGCTGGCACGCCACGGGTTGATGTCCAGACCGCCACGCCGGGTGTAGCGCGCTTCGACCTCGAGCCACTGCGGCGCGCAGCGCTCGCTGACCTCGCTGAAGATGCGCTCCACGCATTGCTCATGAAACTCTGCATGCTCGCGGTAGCTGATCAGATACCGCAGCAGGCCGGCGCGGTCGATCCGCGGCCCGCGGTAACGCACACTTACCGTCGCCCAGTCCGGCTGGCCGGTCACCGGGCAGTTGGACTTCAGCAGCGCCGAGACCAGCGTCTCCTCCACAACCGTTGCCGTGTCCGCAGACAGGAATGAAGCCTGCGGAGGCCCGTAGCAGTCGATCTCCACGTCCAGTCCATCGATGCAGTCGCCGACCGGCGTTTCGTGCAAGGGCGGCAGGCCGAACTGCACGCTGACCACTGCACCGGCGCAGGCGGACAGGTCCGCTTCAACGCAAGCACGCAGCGCTTGCGCATCATCAAAACGCGCACTGTTGAGCGAGTTCAGATAGAGCTTGAACGACTTGGACTCGATCAGATGCGGCGACGTGCAGGGTACCTGCACGGTAGCGACCGCTACCTGCGGCTTGCCGCGGCGGTCAAGCCAGCTCAACTCGAACGCATGCCAGCGGTCATGTCCAACAAAAGGCAATGCCGCGTCGTCCACGCCGATTTCGCGACGGGCCCCGACGCGCGGGATGGGAAACAGCAGGCCGGGATCGTACTGCGACGGGTAGCTGACCTCGCGACCGAGGCTGGAATCCTGGGGGGTATTGTTCATGCCCCCATTGTAGCGGCAGACGGGCAGTCACCCTGCGCCGTGCAGATAGTCCAGACTGACCTGCAGCAGCGCCCGCAATCCCACGTCCAGCGCCTTTTCGTCGAGCAGGAACTGCGGCGAGTGGTTGCTGGGCGCCTTCGCCGGGTCGATACCCTCGCTGGTCGAGCCGACAAAGAAGAACATTCCCGGCACTTCCCTGGCGAACATCGAGAAGTCTTCCGCGCCCATCTGCAGGGGCGGCTCATACACGTTGTCCGCGCCCACCACCGCCTGCAGGCTGGGCAGCATCCGCGCGGTCAACGCCGGGTCGTTCACGGTGGCGGGGTAGCCTTCCTGGATCGCGGTCACTGCGCTCGCGCCGTGCGCGGCAGCCGTGTGTTCGGCCACGTTGCTCAGGTCCTTGAATATCTGCTGGCGCATGCCTTCGTCGAACGTGCGGATGGTGCCGACCATGTTCACCTGGTCGGGAATGATGTTGTTGCGGATGCCGCCCTTGATGGCCCCGAAGGTCACCACCGCCGGTTGCTGGGCCAGGTTGGCGCGCCGGCTGACGATGGTCTGTGCGCTGCCGATCAGGTCGGCGCTGGCCACGATGGGGTCCACCCCCAGCCACGGCGTGGACCCGTGCGCCTGGCGGCCCTTGACGGTGATCTCGAACATGTCCGCGGCGGCCATCAGCGGGCCACCGCGCACCGCAATCCTGCCGGCCTGCACGCTGGCAAACACATGCAGGCCGAACACCGCCTCGGGCTTGAAGTCGGCGAACACGCCTTCCTTCAGCATCAGCGCTGCGCCGCCCTCCTCGCCGGGCGGCAGCCCTTCCTCGGCCGGCTGGAACACCAGCATCACCTGCCCCGGCAGGTCCTTCTTCATGGCCACCAGCGCCTCGGCCACGCCAAGCAGGGTGGCGATGTGCGCGTCGTGGCCACAGGCATGCATCACCCCGACCGGCTCGCCGCGGTACTCGGCGCGCACCCTGGAAGCGAACGGCAGGCCGGTCGCCTCGGTGACCGGCAACGCGTCCATGTCGGCACGCAGGGCGATGCGCGGACCCGGCTGCCCGCCTTCGATGACCGCGACCACGCCATGCACGGCCACCCCGGTCTGCGGTTTCAGGCCCAGCGCGCGCAGGCGCTCGGCCACCTTGGCTGCGGTCTGCACCTCCTGGTTGGACAGCTCCGGGTGCTCATGGAACCAGCGCCGCATCTCCACCACCTTGCCCTGCAGACGCTGCGCGGCAGCCTCCACCTCCGGGCGCTGGCCGCCATCGGCATGGGCCAGCGCCGGCAGAGCCAGCAGCAGGGCGAAGGACAGCAGCGCGCGACGGGGCATCGATGACTCCAGCAGAGGGCGGAGGATGCAATGTAGGGCAAGCCATGCCAGCGGGGAACCTTCCGCGCCACGGCCGGTCCGACCCCGGGTACCCCCGCCCCTCCCAAACGTCATGCAGGCGCAAGGCGATGCGGCGAGTATGCTTGGCAGCTTGCCGGCCGGGCACCCCACCGGCCCCGCCCCCAGGAGTGAATGGAATGTCGCGTTTGTGGAAGATCGTGCTGCTGGTGTTGGCGGCCGTGGTACTGGTGATCGTGGGCGCGCGCGTGCTCGGCGGCGGGAAGGGCGGTGCGCCTGCTGCTGCCCAGGCCGGCAAGGACGGCACGGCCGGCAGCGATGCGGCGCCGGTACCGGTGACCGTGGTCGAAGCGGCCCGCCAGGACGTGCCGGTGTACGCCAGCGCGCTGGGTACGGTCAGTGCCATGAACACCGTCACGGTCAGCCCGCAGGTGGGCGGCCAGCTGCTCAGCCTGGACTTCAAGGAAGGGCAGAAGGTCAACCAGGGCGATGTGCTGGCCCGCATCGACCCGCGCAGCGCGCAGGCCAGCTATGACGAAGCGGCCGCCGCCAAGCGCCAGAACCTGGCACTGCTGGCCACGGCGCGTTCCAATTACCAGCGTTCGAACTCGCCCGAGTACCGCCAGTATGTGGCCCAGACCGACCTGGTGACCCAGCGCAACCAGGTCAGCCAGTACGAAAGTGCGGTCGCTGCCAATGAGGCCAGCATGCGTGCGGCGCAGGTGCAGCTGCAGTACACCCGCATCACCGCGCCGATCACCGGCGTGGCCGGTCTGCGCGCGGTGGATGCCGGCAACGTGGTCAGCGCCGGCACCGCGCTGGTCACCCTGACCCAGATGCAGCCCATCCACGTGATCTTCAGCCTGCCCGAACGGCAGCTGGGTGATGTCCGCCAGGCCCAGGCGGCGGGCACCGTGGCGGTGGCCGCCCGCGACAGCGTCGATGCGCATGTGATCAGCGGCGACGGCACGCTTGACGTGGTGGACAACCTGATCAGCAGCGACAGCGGCACGTTCCGCGCCCGCGCGGTGTTTGGCAATGCCGACAATGCGCTGTGGCCGGGCCAGTTCGTCAATGTGCGCATGCAGCTGCGCACCATTGCCGGCGGCGTGGTGGTGCCCAGCCAGGCCGTGCTGCGTGGCCCGGAGGGCGAGTATGTCTATGTGGTACAGGGCGACCAGACGGTGAAGATGCAGACCGTGCGCAGCGGGGTCGAAGTGGGCGACAGCCACGTGCAGATCGCCGAAGGCCTCAAGGGCGGCGAGCAGGTGGTCAGTGAAGGCCAGTTCCGCCTGAAGCCGGGCAGCAAGGTCACCGCGCTCAAGCCGGGCGAGGCACCGGCCGAACCCACCGAGGCCGAACTCAAGGCCGCACAACAGGGCGGCAAGCGCCGCGGCCAGGGCGGTGGTCCGCGCTGAGGCGCGGCCCCGTCGACAGCAGTCACTGACGCCGGCACCTTGCCGGCGTTGCCAACGCAAGCGCCAGCAAGGATCCGCCCGTGGGTTTTTCGACGATCTTCATCCGCCGCCCGATCGCCACCTCGTTGTTGATGGCCGGCCTGCTGCTGCTTGGCATCCTGGGCTACCGCAAACTACCGGTCTCGGCGCTGCCTGAAATCGATGCACCCAGTCTGGTGGTGACCACCCAGTATCCGGGTGCCAATGCGACCACCATGGCCTCGCTGGTCACCACGCCGCTGGAGCGGCAGTTCGGGCAGATCTCCGGCCTGGAACTGATGACCTCCGACTCGTCGGCAGGTCTGTCCACGATCATCCTGCAGTTCTCGATGGAACGGGACATCGACATCGCCGCACAGGATGTGCAGGCGGCGATCCGGCAGGCCACGCTGCCCTCCTCGCTGCCCTACCAGCCGGTCTACAACCGGGTCAATCCGGCCGATGCGGCGATCGTGACGCTCAAGCTGACCTCGGATACGCGGCCGCTGCGCGACGTCAACAACTACGCCGATTCGATCCTGGCCCAACGCCTTTCGCAGGTGCAGGGCGTGGGCCTGGTCTCCATCGCCGGCAACGTGCGCCCGGCCGTGCGCATCCAGGTCAACCCGGCCCAGCTCTCCAACATGGGGCTGACCCTGGAAGATCTGCGCAGTGCGCTGACCCAGGCCAATGTCAGCGCCCCGAAGGGCTCGCTCAACGGCAAGACCCAGTCCTACAGCATCGGCACCAACGACCAGCTGACCAGCGCCGCCGAGTACCGCAACACCATCATCAGCTATCGCAACGGAGCGCCGGTGCGGCTGTCGGACGTGGCGCAGGTGCTGGACGGCGTGGAGAACGACCAGCTCGCCGCGTGGGCCGATGGCAAGCCAGCCGTGCTGCTGGAAGTGCGCCGCCAGCCCGGCGCCAACATCGTGCAGACCGTCGAGCGCGTGCGCTCCCTGCTGCCGCAGCTGCAGGCGGTGCTTCCAGCCGACGTGCATCTGGAGATCTTCTCCGACCGTACCGAGACCATCCGCGCCTCGGTGCATGAAGTGCAGTTCACCCTGATCCTGACCATCGGGCTGGTGGTGGCGGTGATCTTCGTGTTCCTGCGCCGGCTGTGGGCCACCATCATTCCGTCGGTGGCCGTGCCATTGTCACTGGCCGGCACCTTCGCGGTGATGGCCTTCACCGGGATGTCGTTGGACAACCTCTCGCTGATGGCCCTGGTCGTGGCCACCGGCTTCGTGGTCGACGATGCGATCGTGATGATCGAGAACATCGTGCGCTACATCGAGCAGGGCAAGAGCGGCAAGGAAGCGGCCGAGATCGGCGCGCGCCAGATCGGCTTCACCGTGCTCTCGCTGACCGTTTCACTGGTGGCGGTGTTCCTGCCGCTGCTGCTGATGCCGGGTGTGACCGGGCGGCTGTTCCACGAGTTCGCCTGGGTGCTGAGCATCGCGGTGACGCTGTCGATGCTGATCTCGCTGACGCTGACACCGATGATGTGCGCCTATCTGCTCAAGCCCGACCAGCTGCCCGAGGGCGAAGACGCGCACGAACGCGCCGCTGCCGCGGGTCGGCAGAACCTGTGGACGCGCACGGTGGGCCTGTACGAGCGCAGCCTGGACTGGGTGCTGCTGCATCAGCGCGCGACGCTGATGGTCGCCGGCGCTGCGCTGCTGCTGACCGTGCTGCTGTACATCGCCATCCCCAAGGGCCTGCTGCCCGAACAGGACACCGGCCTGATCACCGCCGTGGTCCAGGCCGACCAGAACATCGCCTTCCCGCAGATGGAGCAGCGCACGCAGGCGGTGGCCGAGGCGCTGCGCAAGGACCCGGACGTGACCGGCGTCTCCGCCTTCATCGGCGCGGGCAGCATGAACCCCACGCTCAACCAGGGCCAGCTGTCGATCGTGCTGAAGAAGCGCGGCGACCGCGATGGCCTGGGCGTGCTGCTGCCACGCCTGCAGCAGGCGGTGGCCGGGATTCCCGGCGTGGCGCTGTACCTCAAGCCGGTGCAGGACGTTACCCTGGACACGCGGGTGGCGGCGACCGAATACCAGTTCGTGCTTTCGGACGTGGACCCCGACCAGGTGGCCACCCAGGCCGCACGCATGACCCAGGCGCTGCGCCAGCGTCCGGAACTGGCCGACGTGGACAACAACCTGTCCAACCAGGGCCGGGCGCTGGAACTGAACATCGACCGTGACAAGGCCAGCGTGCTGGGCGTGCCGATGCAGACCATCGACGACACGCTCTACGATGCGTTCGGCCAGCGCCAGATCTCGACCATCTTCACCGAACTCAACCAATACCGGGTGGTGCTGGAAGTCGCACCGGAGTTCCGCAACAGCACCGCGCTGATGGAACAGCTGGCGGTAGCCTCCAACGGCACCGGGGCGTTGACCGGCACCAATGCCACCAGCTTCGGCCAGGTCACCTCGTCCAACTCGTCCACCGCTACCGGCATCGGTGCGCAGAACACCGGCATCACCGTGGGCGGCGGTGGCATCATCCCGCTCTCGGCGCTGGCCGACGCCAAGGTCACCAGCACACCACTGCTGGTCAGCCACCAGCAGCAGCTGCCGGCGGTGACGATTTCCTTCAATCTGGCACCGGGGTACTCGCTTTCGGCCGCGGTGGCGGCGATCCAGCAGGTGCAGGACGAGCTGCGGATGCCCTCGCAGGTGCACGCGCAGTTCATCGGCAAGGCCGCCGAGTTCACCGGCAGCCAGACCGATGTGGTGTGGCTGCTGCTGGCCTCGCTGGTGGTCATCTACATCGTGCTGGGCGTGCTGTATGAAAGCTACATCCATCCCATCACGATCATCTCCACCCTGCCGCCGGCGGGTGTCGGTGCGCTGCTGGCACTGATGGTCTGCGGGCTCAGCCTGTCGGTGGACGGCATCGTCGGCATCGTGCTGCTGATCGGCATCGTCAAGAAGAACGGCATCATGATGGTCGACTTCGCCATCGAGGCGCGCCGCACCGGCGCCAATGCGCATGAGGCGATCCGCCGCGCCTGCCTGCTGCGCTTCCGCCCGATCATGATGACCACTGCGGCGGCCATGCTGGGCGCGCTGCCGCTGGCGCTGGGCACCGGCATCGGCTCGGAGCTGCGCCGCCCGCTGGGCATCGCCATCGTCGGTGGCCTGCTGCTCTCCCAGCTGGTCACGCTGTACACCACCCCGGTGATCTACCTGTACATGGAACGTTTCTCCGAGTGGCTGGCGCGCCGCCGCGAGCAGCGTGCGTTGCGCAACGGCACCCTGCGGGAGCCGCAGGCGTGACTCCGGCACACCGGAAGACGCGGGGGATGCGATGAACATTTCCGGCCCCTTCATCCGCCGTCCCATCGGCACCACGCTGCTGGCCATCGGTCTGTTCATCATCGGCCTGATCTGCTATCTGAAGCTGGGGGTCTCGGCGCTGCCGAACATCCAGATTCCGGTGATCTTCGTGCATGCCAACCAGGCTGGCGCGGATGCGTCGACCATGGCCTCCACGGTCACCGCGCCGCTTGAGCGGCACCTGGGCCAGCTGCCCGGCATCGACCGCATGCGCTCGTCGAGCTCGGAAGGCAGCTCGCTGGTATTCATGATTTTCCAGAGCGACCGGGACATCGACTCGGCCGCGCTGGATGTACAGACCGCGATCAACTCCGCCCAGGCCGACCTGCCGGCCGGCCTCGGCGCGCCGATGTTCCAGAAGGCCAATCCGAACGACGACCCGGTCATCGCCATCGCGCTGACCTCGCAGACGCAGTCCGCCGCCGAGCTGTACAACGTGGCCGACTCGCTGCTTGCCCAGCGGCTGCGGCAGATCGGCGGGGTGGCCTCGGTGGACATTGCCGGTGCATCGACACCGGCAGTGCGCGTGGACGTCAACCTGCGCCGCATGAACGCCCTCGGCCTGACCGCCGACGACCTGCGCAATGCCGTACGCGCCGCCAACGTGACCTCGCCCACCGGCTTTCTCAGCGATGGCAACAGCACCACCGCGATCATCGCCAATGACGCGGTGGCACGCGCCGCGGACTTTGCCAACCTGGTCATCAAGACCGGCAGCGACGGTCGGGTGATCCGCCTGCAGGACGTGGCCAATGTCTACGACGGCCAGCAGGACGCCTACCAGGCCGCATGGTTCAACCATCAGCCAGCGGTGGTGATGTATGTGTTCACCCGCGCCGGCGCCAACATTGTCGAGACCGTGGACCGGGTCAAAGCGCAGATCCCCACGCTGCGCGATTATCTGGAGCCGGGTACCACGCTGACGCCCTACTTCGACCGTACGCCCACCATCCGCTCGTCGCTGCACGAGGTGCAGATCACCCTGCTGATCAGCCTGGCGATGGTGGTGCTGACCATGGCCTTGTTCCTGCGCCGCCTGGCGCCCACGCTGATCGCGGCGATCACCGTGCCGCTGTCGTTGGCCGGGGCAGCGCTGGTGATGTACGCACTGGGCTATACGCTCAACAACCTGAGCCTGCTGGCGCTGGTGATCGCCATCGGCTTTGTGGTCGACGATGCGATCGTGGTCATCGAGAACATCATGCGCCACCTCGACGAGGGCATGCCGCGGCTGCAGGCCGCGCTCACCGGCGCCCGCGAGATCGGCTTCACCATTGTCTCGATCACCGCTTCGCTGATCGCCGTGTTCATCCCGCTGCTGTTTGCCAGCGGCATGGTCGGCGCGTTCTTCCGTGAGTTCACGGTCACTCTGGTGGCGGCGATCGCGGTCTCGATGGTGATCTCGCTGACCTTGACCCCGGCACTGTGCAGCCGCTTCCTCAGTGCACACGACCATACCGCGGCGCCGTCGCGGTTTGGCCGCTGGCTCGACGCCGGACACGAACGCATGCTGCGCGTTTACACGGTGCTGCTGGATTTCTCGCTGCGGCATGCCCTGCTGCTGTCACTTACGCCGTTGGTCCTGATCGGGGTGACGATCTTCCTCTTCGGCGCGGTGAAGAAGGGCGCTTTCCCGCCGCAGGACACCGGCCTGATCTGGGGCCGCGCCAATTCCAGCGCCACGGTGTCCTTTGAGGACATGGTCAGCCGCCAGCGCCGCATCACCGACATGCTGATGGCCGATCCGGCAGTGAAGACGGTCGGCGTGCGCCTGGGCAGTGGTCGTCAGGGTTCCAGCGCGCAGTTCAACGTGGAGCTGAAATCGCGCAAGGACGGCCGCCGCGAAACCACCGCGCAGGCGTTGGCACGGCTCAGCGCGAAGGCCGACCGCTATCCCGACCTGCAGCTGCGCCTGCGTGCGATCCAGGACCTGCCCAGCAATGACGGCGGCGGGTCTAGCCAGGGGGCGCAGTACCGCGCCTCGCTGCGTGGCAACGATCTGGCCCAGCTGCAGGAATGGCTGCCGAAGCTGCAGGCAGCGCTGAAGAAGAATCCGAAACTGGCCGACGTGGGCACCGACGTTGACGACGCCGGCCTGCGCCAGAACATCATCATCGACCGCGCCAAGGCCGCGCGCCTGGGTGTCTCGGTGGGTGCCATCGACGGTGCCTTGTACGGCGCTTTCGGTCAGCGGCAGATTTCCACCATCTATTCGGACATCAACCAATACAGCGTTGTGGTCAACGCTCTGCCCGAGCAGACCGCCACACCGGCGGCGCTGGACCAGGTGTATGTGCGTGCCGGCAACGGCGAGATGGTGCCGATCACTGCGGTGGCCACGCAGGCGCCGGGGCTGGCGCCCTCGCAGATCACCCACGAGAACCAGTACACCACGATGGACCTAAGCTACAACCTGGCGCCGGGCACCAGCATGGGCGAGGCCAAGGCGATCATCGCGCGCACGGTCGATGGCCTGCGCATGCCGGGCGACATCCAGCTGGCCGAGGATGCCGGGTTTGGCTTCAATTCCGATCCCAGCGACATGCTGATCCTGGTGTTTGCCGCCATCCTCACCGTGTACCTGGTGCTGGGCATGCTGTATGAAAGCCTGATCCACCCGGTGACGATCCTCTCCACGCTGCCCGCCGCGGGTGTCGGTGCACTGCTGGCGCTGTACGGCACCGGTACCGAACTGTCGGTGATCTCGATGATCGCGCTGGTGCTGCTGATCGGCATCGTCAAGAAGAACGCGATCATGATGATCGACTTCGCCGTGGTCGCCCAACGCGAGCATGGCCTGGCACCACGCGAGGCGGCCCGTGAGGCCAGCATCGTGCGCTTCCGTCCGATCATGATGACCACGATGGTGGCGATTCTGGCCGCGGTGCCGCTGGCGATCGGCATCGGCGAGGGCTCGGAGCTGCGTCGCCCGCTGGGCATCGCGATGATCGGCGGGCTGCTGTTCTCGCAGAGCCTGACCCTGCTGAGTACGCCGGCGCTGTATGTGATCTTCTCGTGCCTGGCCGAACGGCGGCGCGCCTGGGCGCAGCGGCGGCGTGAGAAGAAGGCGCAGAAACGCCTGCGCCGGTCGCACGCGTAATGCGCATGTGACGGGCATGGCCCGTCACTACCAGCGGGTCGGCGGGCCAGAGGCCCGCTCTACGATGGCACAATGTCAGCCACTTCCCGCGTCGAGTCCGCATGTCCGCCCGAGAGTCCCGTCTGAGCCAGCTTTGGGCCCATGAGAAGGCCAGCTACGGCCTGCGGGTGTTCATCGCCCTGGCTGCGGCGATGGCAACCTGCTGGCACCTGCAGGCACTACCCGCGCTGCCCGGCGTCTTCCTGGGCATCATCGCCAGCGCCATTGCCGAGACCGACGACAACGCATGGGGCCGCGCCAAGGCGGTGGTGTTGTCGTTGCTGTGCTTCTGTCTGGCGGCGGCAGCGGTCATCTGGCTGTTCCCCTGGCCGCTGGCGTTCATCGCAGCACTCGCGCTGGCCACCTTCGGGCTGACCCTGCTCGGCGCTTTGGGCGAACGCTACGCCTCCATCGCGCAGGCCACGGTGACCCTGGCCATCTATACGATGATCGGCCTGGAGCAGCACGGCGCCAGCGACTGGCACACGGCAGTGAATGCCACCAGCCACCTGCTGGCGGGCGCGGCATGGTACGGCCTGTTGTCGATCCTGTGGACGGCGTTGTTCGCCAACCGGCCGGTGCGCGAGCGTGTCGCTCATCTGTATGTGGAACTGGGCCGTTATCTGCAGCTCAAGGCCACCCTGTTCGAGCCGGTGCGCGACGCCGACCTGCAGCGGCGACAACTGGCGCTGGCCGAGCAGAACCGCCGCGTGGTGGAGGCACTGAACGTCGCCAAGGCCGCCATTCTCGCCCGCTTCGGCCGCTCCGGTCGTCCGGGGGTCAATTCCGGCCTGTACCTGCGCCTGTACTACACCGCGCAGGACTACCACGAACGCGCCAGCTCCTCGCACTACCCCTACGCGTCGCTGGTGGAAGCGTTCTTCCATAGTGATCTGCTGTACCGCTGCCAGCGCCTGCTCGACCTGCAGGGGCGCGCCTGCGCGCGGCTGGGCGAGGCGATCCGTACCCGGCGCCCGTTCACCTACGGCGAGGACAGCCAGCAGGCAGGCCGCGACCTGGTCGATGCGCTTTCGTACCTGCGTGCCCAACAGCGCCCCGAGTGGCAGCGCCTGCTCGGCTCGCTGGACCTGCTGGTGGCCAACCTGCAGAGCATCGAGCGCAAGCTGCTGGACGCCGAGCGTTCCGACGCCAGCCTGGACAACGTGGACACGCGGCTGCGCGACAACAACCCACACACCCTGCGCGAGATGGGCGTGCGGCTGCGGCAGCAGCTCACCCCCGGCTCGCTGCTGTTCCGTCACGGCCTGCGCATGGCGCTGGCGCTGGTGGCCGGGTTTGCGGCGATCTCCGCGTTCGACTTCCAGAACGGCTCGTGGGTACTGCTGACCATCGTGTTCGTCTGTCGGCCCAACTTTGGTGCCACCCGCCAGCGTCTGGCGCAGCGCATTGCCGGCACCGTGGTCGGGCTGGTGGTCACCTGGGCCCTGCTGCAGCTGTTCAGCACAGTGGAAGTGCAGCTGCTGATCGCCCTGCTGTCGGCGCTGGTGTTCTTCTTCACCCGCACCGACCGCTATCTGATCGCCTCGGCGGCGATCACGGTGATGGCGCTGACCTGCTTCAACCTGATCGGTGACGGCTTCGTGCTGATCCTGCCGCGCATGGTCGACACCCTGCTGGGCTGCGCCATCGCTGCAGCGGCCGCATTCCTGATCCTGCCGGACTGGCAGGGGCGGCAGCTGCATACCGTGCTGACCCGGGTGCTGGACACGGCAGCGCGTTACCTGGAGTCGGTACTGGGCCAGTACCGCAGCGGCATGCGCGACGACCTCGCCTACCGTATCGCGCGGCGTGACATGCACAACGCCGACGCGGCCCTGTCCAAAGCGCTGTCGAACATGCTGCGCGAGCCGGGCCACGTGCGCCGCAATCTCGATGCGGGCTTCCGCTTTCTGGCGTTGTCCAACACCCTGCTGGGGCATCTCTCCGCGCTCGGCGCCCACCGTGCCCAGGTGGACAGCTACGCGCAGGACCCGCTGGCCCTGGCTGGCGGCGAACGCGTGCAGGAAGCACTGCAGGAGCTGGCCAGCGCATTGGCCCAGCGCAAGCCGTTGCCCGAAGATGACGGGGAACGTGACAAGGCACTGGCCGTCCAGCTGGAGCAGCTCGACGACGCCATGCCGCCCAAGCTGCAGCTGATCCGCACACAGACCGCACTGGTGCTGCGGCTGCTGCCCCGGCTGCGTGCCGCCGCGCAGGCTGCGGTGGGCCCAACGTAGAGCGGGGCTCTGCGCCGCTGCTCCAAGCGCCTTTTGCAACGGTTCCCGCCGTTGCCTGCATCACCCACACCGCGCACTGGATCCGCGCACGCAAACAAAAACCCCCGTGCTAGGCTGCGGCGTCCGCAAGGAGGTCCCATGTCCGGTCACAGTCAGTTCGCCCTGCTACGCCAACGTCGTTTTCTGCCATTTTTCATCGTGCAGTCGCTGGGGGCATTCAACGACAACGTGTACCGCCAGGCGATCATCGGCCTGCTGTTCTTCCTCGGCGTCAACGATGACGAACGCTCGCTGTACACCACGCTGGCACCGGCCATCTTCATCCTGCCCTACTTCCTGTTCTCCGCCCTGGCTGGGCAGATCGCCGAGAAGCTGGAGAAATCCCGCCTCATCGTCATCACCACCACCATGGAAATCGTCATCATGTCGGTGGCGGCCATCGGTTTCCTCGTCCAGAGCCTGCCGCTGCTGCTGGTGGCGCTGTTCTGCACCGGCCTGCAGTCCACACTGTTCGGTCCGGTCAAGTACTCGGTGCTGCCCTCGGTGCTCAAGCCGGAGGAGCTCACCGGTGGCAACGGGCTGGTCGAGATGGGCACCTCGATGTCGATCCTCACCGGCATGATCATCGGCGGTGGCATCTTCCTGCTCGCCGGCAGCCATGGGCCGGTGGTCGCCGCCACGGCGATCATCGCGCTGGCGGTGTGCGGCAACATCGCCGCACGCATGATCCCGCGCGTGGATGCCGGTGCGCCTGCACTGAAGATCAACTGGAACCCGTTCCCCGAATCGCTGGCCGTGCTGCGCATGGCGCGCAGGCAGAAGGCCGTGCGCAATGCCATCCTCGGCGTGTCGTGGTTCTGGTTTGTCGGCACCGTGCTCACCTCGCAGCTGCCCAGCTATGCCGTGGTCAACCTCGGTGGCCAACCCACGCTGTACATCTTTGCGCTGGCGCTGTTCTCGGTGGGCACCGGGGTGGGCTCGCTGCTGTGCGAAAAGCTTTCCGGCCGGACGGTGGAGATCGGTCTGGTGCCGCTGGGTGCCTTCGGCATGACTGCCTTCATGATCGACCTGTACTTCGCCCGCGCCGGGCAGGCCACCGCGCAGGGGTTGTCGCTGCTGCAGTTCGTACAGGCCCCCGGCAGCACGCGCATCATCATCGACCTGCTCGGCATCGGCCTGTTCACCGGCTTCTTCGTCGTGCCACTGTTCGCCCTGATCCAGAGCCGCACGCCGAAGTCGGAGATGTCGCGGGTATTTGCCGCGCTCAACATCCAGAACTCCGGTTTCATCGTCGCCGCTGCCGGCGTCGGCCTGGCCGCGCACGCGCTGGGCGTGACGATTCCGCAGCTGTTCCTGGCACTGGGCATCGCCAATGCACTGGTGGCGATCTACATCTTCAGCATCGTGCCCGAGTTCCTGATGCGCTTCCTCAGCTGGCTGATGGTGCGCGTGCTGTACCGGCTGCGGCCCCATGGCGTGGAGGCCAACGTGCCCGATGAGGGCCCGGCGCTGATCGTATGCAACCACGTCAGTTACATGGACGCGCTGATCCTCTCGGCCACCATCCCGCGGCCGGTGCGCTTTGTCATGTACTACCGCATCTTCAATATCCCGGTGATGCGCTGGATCTTCCGCACGGCCAAGGCGATCCCCATCGCTGGCGCGCGCGAAGACCCGGCGCTGATGCAGCGCGCGTTTGACCAGATCGATGCGGCACTGGCCGAGGGTGAGCTGGTCTGCATCTTCCCGGAAGGCGCGCTGACCCGCGACGGCAGCATCGCGCCGTTCAAATCCGGCGTTGAAAAGATTCTGCAGCGGCGGCCGGTGCCGGTAGTGCCGATGGCGCTGCGCGGCATGTGGAGCAGCATGTGGAGCCGGCGCGACAGCCGCCTCGGCCGGATGCGGGTGCCGCGCCGCGTGCGCGCGCAGGTCGAGGTGGTGGCCGCACCGGCGTTGCCGGCAAACACTGACGCGGCGCGCCTTGAAGCCCAGGTCAGGGCATTGCGCGGCGATCACCCCTGACGGAGGCTCCGGTTCCGGCACCACCGAGCGGGAAGTGTCGGCGACGGTCCATTGGCGTCAGATAGCGACTGAAAACGCATACATCTGGCGCGTGTTGCGGTAGATTACGCTCCCACAGGCGGGCGTCCTTGTCGCGCCCGACCGCCACTGGCCAGCCAAGAATGGAGTCCTGGACGTGAATCAGCCACCGCCGTTGGGGCATTCGACCCTCTTTGTTCCCAACCATCTGGTCTGGGCGATTCTCTCGACGCTGTTCTGCTGCCTGCCGCTGGGCGTGGTGTCCATCGTCTATGCCGCCCAGGTTGACGGCCGCCGCGCCGCCGGTGACATCGCTGGTGCGCAGGCGTCCTCACGCAAGGCCATGGGCTGGGCGATCGCCTCGGCGCTGGCACTGCCCGTGGTGCTGGTGCTGTGGTTCGGCCTGTTTGGCGGCCTGGCCGCTCTGGGCGCCCTGACCCAATGACGCAACGTTTACCACCCACCTGCAAGGAGCTTGCTCGATGAATACCACCGCCACTGAAATCCCGAACAACCTGGTCTGGGCGATCCTGTCCACCATCCTGTGCTGCATGCCGCTGGGCATCGTCTCGATCGTGTTCGCCGCCCAGGTCAACGGCAAGCTGGCTGCAGGCGACATCGCCGGCGCCCGCGATTCCTCGGAGAAGGCGAAGAAGTGGGCGATGTGGTCGGCCATCGCCGGCATCACGGTCATCGTGCTGTACATCCTGTTTGTCGTGGTGCTGGGCGTCGTCGGCGGCGCCGGCAGCTACTGATGCATTCCGCGCAGGACCCGGCTGTCGGCCGGGTCCTGCTGCCTCTACCGTGATCTCCTACGACGCCCTGCCCGCACCGCTCCGCCGCTGGTTGCCGCTGGCAACGGCGGGCACCTTGGCCGCCACCGCTACGGTGCTGCTGCGCCACGTCAATCCCTACGCGTCCGGCAGTCCCCTGCCCGGGTGCCCGATGTACGCCCTGACCGGGCTGTACTGCCCGGGCTGCGGCAGCACGCGCTGCCTGTATTCGCTGGTGCATTTCGACCTGCCCGGCGCAATGGCGATGAATCCGCTGCTGGTGCTGAGCCTGCCGCTGCTGCTGCTGATGCTGCTGCACAATGCGGGTGTCACCGTACCCGGTACGCAGCCGCTGATCCGTCTGCTGGCCAATCCCCTGTTCTGGCTGGTGCTGCTGGTCGGCTACGCCGTGCTGCGGAACCTGCCCTGGTTCCCCTTTACCCTGCTGGCCCCCGGCGGCTGATCGCAACGCGCATGTTCACGTGCCCGGCTGAGGCGCCGGCGATGTGTCCTGCCGGGCAGAGCCCGGCACTACGTTACCCAGCCGGCAATCACCAGCAGGGCCAGCACCGCCAGCCACAGCATCAGCATGCGCCAGGTCAGACTCATCGCATCGCGCAGCTCCGGCAGGCGCTGCCACACCGGCAGCAGACCGGCGTCGGTATAGTCGTGCGCCTCCTCGCGCAGTTCGGCGCCTACGCTGGCGCGCGCCACCTCACCCAGGAACGCGATGCCGGCCATCCAGCGTTCGCCATGGGCCTGCCGCCAGGCGGTCCATGCAGTATCGAAGTTGCCCACCAGGGCCATCGACAAGGCCATCAGCTGGGCCACCGGCCACTCCACCCAGCCCAGCACACGACGGGCGGCGAGCTGGCTCGGCGGCGAGACGCGCGCGCGCATCGGGCTCACCGCGGTCAGCGCAAGCAAGCGGTAGCCAAGTGCCCCGGCCGGTCCCAGCAGCAGAAACCAGAACAACACGGCAAACCAGCGCCGCAGCGCATTGAGCACCGTCGCTTCGACCAGCGAGCTCACATCATGCTCCAGACTGCCGCCCTCGGCCTGCAGCCGCCGCATGGCGGCGTGGCGGGTCGGCGCGTCGTCGGCATCGATGATCGTCTCGATGTCACGGTCAAGATCGCGCGGGCCCCAGCACACGGCCAGCACGCCCACCCCCAGCAGCAAGGACAGCAGGCCGTAGGCCACGCCGTCCAGCCACGCCGTCAGCGCCGCCAGCAGCAGCACCGGAGGAAGAACCAGCACGGCCAGCGCAGCAGCGCCGCGCAGGCCCGGCGCCTGTGCGTCCAGCCAGCCCAGCCACTGCCGGAAAGCATCAAAGCGCCGCAGCCGCGCGGTTGCCGCCGGCGCCACGTGGCCCAGCGCAAGCGCAACCAGCACAGCGACCAGGGTTGTGAACATGCTCGCTTCTCCTGGCCACGGCGCAGGGCCGTGACCGTCAATTCAACGTCGATTCGTTCGCGTGCGATCAGCCGGCCGTACGCTGGTACCAGTCTTCGATCAGGGCACGCGAGATGGAGATCGGCGGCGGCAGGCGCATGCCCTCACCGTCGTCGCGCTGATCGCGGGCGATGGCCGCGGCGACCTCCTCGACGCTGCACCAGCGCGCGTCCTCCAGCTCACCGTCGACCTGCGGCGCATCATCTTCGGCCTGCGCACTGAAGCCGACCATCAGGGCGCCAGGAAACGGCCAGGGCTGCGTACCGAGGTAACGGCACGCGGTCACCCGCACCTTGCTTTCCTCGAACACCTCGCGCACCACGGTCTGTTCCAGTGATTCGCCAGGCTCGACAAAGCCGGCCAGTACCGAGTAACGCCGCGGGGCCCAGTTCGCCTGACGCCCCAGCAGCAGGCGACCCCGGTTCTCCACCGCCACGATCACCGCCGGGTCCACCCGCGGGTAGTGTTCGACGCTGCACTGCTGGCAACGGCCGACAAAGCCGCCGCGCTCGAACTGGACCTGGCCCCCGCAGACCCCGCAGTAGCGGTTGCGCGAATGCCAGTACGACATGCCGCGCGCGAAACTGAAGGCACTCGCATCGGCCACGGACCACAGCAGCGCCGCTTCGCGCAGGTCGATGCGGCCAGGCGCGTCCAGCGCAAGCTGGCTGCCTTCCACCGAGAACCAGGCCTGATCGCCACGCAGTCCAAGGAAGATCGCGGTGCCGGGGCCGCCACCGACCTCGCCGCCGGTGAGCACCAGCGGCTGCCGGTCCTCGCCAGTGAAGGCGGTGCCGTCCTTGTCCAGTACCAGCAGCCGGGCCTGCGGCCACAGGGCGGCCAGCGCAGCGGCATCGGCGCGCAACGGGTCGGCGCGCTCCAGCGGTTCATCAACGAAGGCGTAGCCGGCCAGCGGGCTGATCAACTGCGGCGGGCGCCAGGAGGGCGGGCTTTGAAACGGCATGTTCGTGCTGGCCATGGGCGAAGCCTGACGGGATCGGGTGTCGGTGGCAAGCGCAGGCGCGGTGATCACCGCGCCGGGCATTCACATGCTGAAGCTGCTGCCGCAGCCGCAGGTGGTCTTGGCGTTGGGGTTGCGGATGACGAACTGCGCGCCGGTGAGGCTTTCGGTGTAATCCACCTCGGCGCCCATCAGGTACTGCAGGCTGAGTGGATCGACCAGCAGGGTCACCCCGTTGGTCTGCACGGCCAGGTCGTCCTCGGCGCGGTTCTCGTCGAACTCGAAACCGTACTGGAAGCCCGAGCACCCACCCCCTTCAATGTAGACCCGCAGCGCCAATGCGGCATTGCCTTCCTCATCGATCAGCTGCCTGACCTTGGCCGCGGCGGCCGCAGTGAAGTTCAGCGGACGGTCCAGTGACTGGTAATCGGGTGCCGGCGCCGGGGCGCCGGGCAGGGAAACTAGCGTGCTCATGGCTGCAGCATGGGGGTGGCGAAGAAGGCTTTCAACCCATGGCCTCGGCCAGCTTGCGGCGCGCCGCGCTGGTCTTGCCATTGTTGGCGCTTTCGCTGGCGGCATCGCTGTCTGCCTCCTGGGGTGCCGGCAACGCCGCCACCGGCGCGCTGGCATGCACCAGGCGTCCATTCAGCTGCGAACCCGCGCTCATTTCCACCACCTGGTAGTGGATGTTGCCGTTCACCCGGGCGGTCGGGCTCAGCTCGACCCGCTCGGTGGCATGGACATCGCCGTCCATGCGGCCACTGATCACCACGACCTGGGCGCGTACTTCGCCTTCGATGTGACCATGCTCGGCCAGGGTCAGGGTCGCCGGGGCGTCGCCCTGCACGGCCAGTACCTTGCCATGGATGCGACCTTCGACATACAGGCCGCCACTGAACTCGACATCGCCACGGATGACCACCTGGCTGCCGATCAGTGCATCGACAACCAGCTGGCCGTCGCGGTTGGATTTGCTGCTGCCAAACATCTCATTCCCCTTGAACCGGTGTACCGGCTATTTTCCAGTCAAACACCTGAGTGGCACCCCCCGTACCGCTCCCCAATGTCACCCTTACCCGTTGCGGGGTGAAGTCTGCCGGCAGCATCACACTGCCGTTAAGTTGTTGAAAGTAGCGGAAGGAATAGTCCTGACCGGGCACTTTCTCGCGCTGGTGCAGCTCGTCCCAGCTGACCGTGGCCAGCTTGCCGTTCTTGACGCCCTCCACCACGAATCGCATCTGGCCCTGGCTGATTGCGCCACGGTTGAGGTTCTGGGTCAGTACGGCGGTGTACTGCCAGGTGCCCGCCGCCTCCTGCCGGAACTCGATGGAATGGGTATTCAGGCCCTTGCGCTGGCTGGTGGCGCCCACCAGGCGTTCGTAGAACGCGACATCGGCGCGCAGCCCGGCGATTTCCTCGTCGCGTTCGGCCAGCGTCGCCTGGACGTCGCTGTTGGCAGCACGGCTGATGCGGTCGGAGGCTTCCAGCGTGGCCTGCTTCTGGCGCAGCTCCAGCAGTTCCTGCTGCAGGCCGGAGTCACGTTGTTCGGCGCTGTTGAGCTGCTGGCCATCGCTGCCGCTGCGCGCGCCCAGCCAGGCGCCCAACAGGCCGGCCAGCAGCACGGTGGCAACCCACACAGCTGCCAGCACCAGCAGGCGGCGGCGGTCACCCGGAGCGGGCGCCTGGCCCGGCAGGCGGATCTGTACTCGCGAAGGAGCGCGGTTGTTCATGGCGGATCTCCGTGGCATCGCAGGCGGTGCCGGTACGGCCGTGCAGCAAGCGTCGCTGTTTAGTGTAGTGCAGGTTGGCGCGCCGTCGCTGACCCGCACTGTAAAAGCCAGTGGCGTTCAGGAACGCCATCCTCGATAGTGTGCCTCTCTGTCCCCGCCCCATGTGGTACACGCCATGAGCGAAGCCCACCTGTTCGTGATCGGCATCCTGCTGGCCTGGCTGGCCGGCATCCGCGTCTATCTCACCGTGTTCGGCGTCGGCCTGGCCGGCCTGCTCGGCTGGGTCGACCTGCCGCCTGCGCTGCAGGCCACCGAGTCGTATTGGGTGCTGGGCACCTCGGCCGTACTGGCGGTAGCCGAGTTCTTCGCCGACAAGATTCCCGGCGTGGATTCGGCGTGGGACCTGCTGCAGACCCTGGCGCGCGTGCCGGCCGGCGCGTTCCTTGCGGCGGCTACGCTGTCACCCGACGGTGATCTCGGCACCGGAACGCTGCTGGCCGGTGCGGGCGTGGCCTTGGCCAGCCATGGCCTCAAGGCCGGCACGCGGGCACTGCTGAACACCTCGCCCGAGCCGGCCAGCAACTGGATCGCCTCCACCGCCGAGGATACCGTGGTGGTCGGCGGGCTGGCGCTGGCGCTGGCCCACCCGTGGCTTGCGCTGCTGGTGGTACTGGCCTGCAGCCTGGCCGGTGCGTTGGCCGTGTGGCTGGTCTGGCGTGCGCTGTGGAAGGGCGTGCGCTGGTTGACCGGTACCGGGCGCGGCCGCACTGCCGTGCCGCCCGCGGCGTGACCTCTTCCTTCCTTTGCCCGGTACTGCCTTTCCTGTGAACGACACCCCGCCCCGCCTCCACCGTGCCGAGACCCCGCCTGCCGACCTGTGGCAGCGCTGGGCCCGCAATGACGGCGTTGCCGCTGCCCCGGACCACAGCGCCGTGCAGGCCACCCTCGCCGCTGCCGCCCCGGCCGTCGACCCCGATCCCGGTGCCGACAACGCCGATGCGCTGAGCGCCGCTGACGAGCCGTATCGCATCCTCATCGTCGAAGACGACCGGCCCCAGGCGCTGTTCGCGCAGAGCGTGCTGCACGGGGCCGGCATGCTGGCCGACGTCGCCGCCGATGGCGAAGGCGTGCTGGCCGCTCTGGGCCGGCAGCGGCCCGATCTGGTCCTGATGGATCTGCACCTGCCCGGCATCGATGGCATGCGGCTGACCGCGATGATCCGTCAGCTGCCCGGCCTGCAGCTGCTGCCCATCGTCTTCCTCAGTGGCGACCCGGACCCGGAACGGCAGTTCGAGGTGCTCGACAGCGGCGCCGATGACTATCTGAGCAAGCCGATCCGCCCGCGCCACCTGGTGGCCGCCGTGTCCAACCGCATCCGTCGCGCGCGTGCGCAGGCCGCTGCGGACGGTGCGCAGGCGCCCGGCCCACTGGTGCACAACCCGGAAACCGGCCTGCCCACGCGCCAGCATGTGCTGGCCCAGCTGGGCGCGGCGCTTGCCCACCGGGAGGCCGGGGGTCTGGCCTTCATCGAGATCGCCAGCGCGCTCGGCCTGCGCGAACGCTACGGCTACGCCACCTTCGAGCGGCTGATGGTGCAGGCTGGCCAGCGCCTGGCCGAGACCGCCCAGCCGCATCTGGTTGCCCGGCTCAACGACAACAGCTTCCTGCTGCTGGTGCGTGACCGCGACGAGGAGAATCTGGACGCGCTGGCGCGCAGCCTCCGCGACGCGCTGTCAGAGCGCCCGTTCCTGATCCGTGACGACGCCTCCGTGCACCTGCGCGGGGTGGTGGGCTACGCCCCCTTGTCGCCGGGCTTCGAGGACACCCACGCCGCGCTGGAAGCGGTCGAGAACACCGCGCTGCAGGCGCGCCTGCTCAGCGCCGGGGTGGCCGGCCACGCCGCACGCTCCGACGCAGGCACACAGGCGCACCTGGCCCTGCTCGATGGCCAGCTTGAGGTGGCCTACCAGCCCATCGTCGCCGTCCGCGGGGGCGGGCAGGCGCAGTATCAGCTGCTGCTGCGCCTGCGCCAGGCCGATGGCAGCCTGCTCACCGCCGGCCAGGTCATCCCGGCCGCCGAGGCCGCCGGCCGCATCGCCGACCTGGACCAGCAGGTGGTGGAGCATGCGCTGGGCCTGCTTGATCTCTACCGGCATGCCGACCCCGCACTGCACCTGTTCGTATCGCAGTCGCCCATCACGCTGGGTCGCGAAGCATTTGCCGACTGGCTGCTGGAGTCGCTGCAGCGGCGTGGGCTGCAGGGCCACGCGCTGGTCATCGATGTGCGCCTGCAGGATGCACTGATCCACACCGTGCCGCTGCAGCAGTTCTTCGCGCGCGCAGGCGCGGCCGGCGTGCGCGCCTGTCTGAGCCAGTTCGAGCCGGGAGCCGAGGCCAATGCACTGCTGCAGCATCTGCCGCTGTCGTTCGTGCGCCTGTCGGCGCGCTTCAGCAATGGCCAGATGGATGACGCACGCGATGGGCTGCGCGCGGCCATCGCACTTGCGGCCCAGGCCGGCGCGCAGCTCATCGGCCAGCAGATCGAAGATCCGCAGGCGGCTGCGGTGATGTGGGGCGGCGGTGTGGACTTCATCCAGGGCAACATGGTGCAGTCGGTCGGCAGCGCGTTGGACTTCGATTTCGTCAACACGGTGCTGTGAACCACGCGCCGCACATGGCCGCTGCACTGGCGCCCCATGCCTGGCCCATGCTGCTGGGCACAGCCGCTGCTGCAGCGGTGCTCATCGCGCTCATCGCTGCGTGGGTGCTGCGCGGCGCCCGCCGCCGCCATCATCGCCAGGTGGCCGGACTGAACGACCAGCTGGCGGCGCTGCATACGCGATGCGAACAGCTTCAGCGCGCCAGCGAACAGCACAGCCAGCTGGAGAAGCAGCTGCTGCTGGCCAAACAGGCCGCCGAAGCGGCTGCGTTGGCCAAGGGCGAGTTCCTGGCCACGATGAGCCATGAGATACGCACCCCGCTCAACGGCATCATCCCGATGCTGGATCTGGTGGCGCGGGGGCCGCTGCGCCCGGACCAGCAGCAGCTGCTCGCAACGGCCGCCAGCAGTTCGCAGCAGCTGCTGCGCATCGTCGATGACATCCTGGATTATTCCCGGCTGGAGGCGCAGGCGCTGGAGCTTGAGATCACCACGTTCAATCTGCGCGAACTGCTAGAGGGGGTGGTCCAGCTGATGCGGCGCACCGCTGAAGCCAAAGGCCTGGAGGTGCAGCTGGAGCTGGACCCTGCCGTGCGCCTGTCAGTGCGCGGCGACCCGGTACGGCTGCGCCAGGTGCTGGGCAACCTGCTGGCCAATGCCATCAAGTTCACCGCCACGGGGCGGGTGTGCCTGCGTGTGCAGCGGCTGGGCGAAAGCCCCACCCATCATCAGCTGCGGCTGGAGGTGGTGGACACCGGCATCGGCATCGAGCCGGAACAGCAGGAGCGTCTGTTCCAGTCCTTCAGCCAGGCCGATGCATCAACCACCCGCGTCTACGGCGGTACGGGACTGGGCCTGGCCATCTGCCGCCGGATCATTGAACTGATGCGCGGGCGCATCGGCGTGCAGTCGGCGCCTGGCAGGGGCTCGACGTTCTGGTTCGAGATTCCCCTGCTGAAGATTCCCGGCGACCGGGCCGCAGCACGTGCCACCACTCACGCCACTGTCCTGCTGCTGTCGGCCGACACGACACTGCGCCAGCGGCTCGAGCGCGTCTGCGCGCAGCAGAATCTGGTGCTGCAGGTGACCGGCAACCAGGCCGCGATGCTGGACGAGCTGCGCAGCGGGCAGCGGCCCGGGCAGGCCCCACTGGCCTGGCTGGTGATCGACAGCGAACAGCTGCGCGACGGCACGTCGGCAGTGCAGCGCGCCCTTGCCGCGCGCCGCGCTGATGACGCCCTGCAGGTGCTGTGGCTGGGCCAGCAACCTGCCCCTGCGGACGCGCGGCAGCACTGGCACCCCACCCTGCCCAGCGACAACGTGTTGCACGCACTGCTGACGCCCGCGGCCAGTGAGCCCACGCGGCCCATCCCGCTGCTGTCCGCATCACCTGCGGCGGATGCGTCCCTGCCCACGCCGGCCCCGCTGGGCCTGCGCGTGCTGCTGGTGGAGGACAACACGGTCAACCTGCAGGTCGCCGACTCCCTGCTGCAGGCACTGGGCTGCGAGGTGCTGGCCGTACACGATGGGGAACAGGCACTGCAGGCACTGCGCAGCGGTGGCCACGACGTGGTGCTGATGGATTGCCAGATGCCGGTGCTGGACGGCTACGCCGCCACACGTCGATGGCGCGCCCTGGAACGTGAGCAGCGGTTGCCCCATCTGCCGATCGTGGCGATCACCGCCAACGCCATGGCCGGCGATCGCGAACGTTGTCTGGCCGCCGGCATGGACGACTATCTGTCCAAGCCGATCGACCTGACGCGGCTGCGCGACTGCCTGCAGCGCCTGCGCACGGCGGCGGCGCACCCGCCACCGCCGCTGCCGACGCCAGTCGGAGCCGGGCCTTCCGGGGCTGAGGACGCACCCGCCGTGTTCGCACAGGATGTGCTGGAGGAACTGCAGGCCGTGATCGGCGCCGACAGCCAACGGGTCGTCGACGCCTTCCTGCACGACACACCGCTGCTGCTCAAACGCCTGCAGCAGGCAGCGCACGCGCAGGACCTCGCGCAGCTGCAGGCGCTGGCGCACAGCCTGAAGTCCTCAAGCGCCAATCTCGGCGCCAACGCGTTGTCTGCGGTGGCACGGCGCATTGAAGGACAGGCCCGTGACGGCACCCTGGCGAACCCCGCGGTCGCCGCCGCACGGCTGGTCACCGAGTTCGCCCGCGCGCGTGTGGCCCTGCAGGCCTGGCAGCCGCCGGCGTAGCGGCGGGGGCTGTCAGTCTTCCAGCTTGCTCAGCAGATACTTCGGCTCGCCGATACGGGCGATGAGCTCCAGCTGGGTCTCCAGCCAATCAATGCGCTCTTCCTCGTCATCGAGGATCTTCACGAACAGCTGGCGGCTGACATAGTCGCTGACCGAATCAGCATGGGCCACGGCATCGCGCAGCAGCGCCACCGCGTTACGCTCCATGGCCAGGTCGCATTCCATGATCTCGGTGGGGTTCTCACCGATGCGCAGCTTGCCCAGCGCCTGGAAGTTCGGCAGCCCCTCGAGGAACAGGATGCGGTCGGACAGCGAGTCGGCATTCTTCATCGCGTCGATCGAAGCCTTGTACTTGTGCTCGTACAACTCCTTGATGCCCCAGTTCTTCAGCATCTTTGCATGCAGGAAATACTGGTTGATCGCGGTCAACTCATTGTAGAGCACCTTGTTGAGGAACTCGATGACCTTCGGCTCGCCTTTCATGGGAATACTCCTGCACACGGGAACGCGCGCAACTCTACCTGCTTCATCGCAGGCATGAAGGAACGCGAATCGTGCTCATTGCCCGGCACGGCGGGCCAGGCGTGTGTCGCAGGCGCTCAGGCAGCCTGCAGACCGAGTACCGGCAGCGGCAGGTCGTGGGTGTTCAGCGCCTTGGCCAGCAGATCACCGGCCATGTCCAGGCAGGAACCACAGGTGGCGCCGCAGCCGGTGCGCATGGTCAGCTCGGCCACCGTCGTGCAGCCAGTGCTGGCGGCTTCGCGGATCTGGTGGTCGGTGACTCCGTTGCAGATGCAGACGTACACGGCGGTATCGGCGTTGACGGGCCAGAAGCGGCCTGGGGCTATTTCAAAACAAACGAGAATGGTTGTCAATTAACAACCTGAATCATTCTCGCTATGGTTCATGCGCTCCCGATGGTCGTGTGCCGGTTCAGCTGTTGCCCGGATCTCCCTGGAGCTTCTTCGGCCAATAGCCGCGGCTGCGCAGCCGCTTGCGCGGGCGATCGTGGCCGGCGGTATGGCCCGGCATCCACGCCTCCTGCGCGCTCTTGGGCATGGTGGTCACGCCCTGCCCCGCGATGCCGCGCGCCAGCGGCGCGAGATGGCGCAGGGCGCGCGCGTACACGCCGCGCTTGAACATCACCACGTGCTCGACCGGGTACCAGAAGTCGACCCAGCGCCAGTGATCGAACTCCGGGCTGTCGGTATGGTCCAGTTTCACGTGCGACTCGTCGCCGGTCAGACGCAGCAGGAACCAGACCTGCTTCTGGCCGATGCAGACCTGGCGCTCATTGCGCCGCACGGCTCGCGCCGGCAGCTTGTAACGCAGCCAGCCGGGCGTGGCCCCAAGCACTTCCACATGCTCAGGCAGCAGCCCGGTTTCTTCCTGCAGTTCGCGATACATGGCCTCGACCGGGGTCTCGTCGGTGTTCATGCCACCCTGCGGGAACTGCCAGCCATCCCGGCGCACCCTGCGTGCCCAGAACACCTGCCCGTCCTGCCGCATCAGCACGATGCCGACGTTCGGTCGATAGCCGTCCGGATCGATCACGATGCGGACTCCTAGAAATCTACTGTCGAGGACTATCCCATGCCGCCTGTCGAGCCACAAGCGCGGTAATGAATATGCAGACGGGTGTTGACACGGCATCTGCACATGCGCAGAATAGCGGGCTCACCAAGGCTATGTAGCTCAGCCGGTTAGAGCACAGCACTCATAATGCTGGGGTCGGTGGTTCGAGTCCACCCATAGCCACCACATCACGCTTGGCTTTTGATGTGGAAAGTGAGAGAATAGCAACACGTTTTGCCCCGTCGCCAAGCGGTAAGGCACCTGACTCTGACTCAGGCATTCGGTGGTTCGAATCCATCCGGGGCAGCCAAATTAAAAGCAAAAGGCCAGATCGAAAGATCTGGCCTTTTGCTTTTTGATCCGGGAAAGCCGGGCAGAACCCCGCTCTACGCGAGCGCAACGTGCGCCGAACACCACCGCACCTTTGCACCACGCATCGGCCATGAACGACAAAAGCCCGGCCGAAGCCGGGCTTTTGCTTGTCCAACCAGCGGGATCCCGAAGAATCCCGGCCAGGCGCGATGGATCAGCGCTTGGAGAACTGGGTAGCGCGACGTGCCTTGTGCAGGCCGACCTTCTTACGCTCGACTTCACGGGCGTCACGGGTCATGAAGCCAGCCTTGCGCAGCTCGGACTTCAGGGTTTCGTCGTACTCGACCAGCGCACGGGCGATGCCCAGACGGATCGCACCGGCCTGGCCGGTGGTGCCGCCGCCAGCGGCGGTGACCAGGATGTCGAAGCTTTCGGTGTTCTTGGTCAGCTCGAGCGGCTGGCGCACGATCATGCGCGCGGTCTCACGACCGAAGAACTCGTCCAGCGGACGACCATTGACGGTGATGTTGCCCGAACCCTTGCGCAGGAACACGCGAGCGGTGGAGGACTTGCGGCGGCCAGTGCCGTAGTTTTGAGTGATAGCCATGATTAGATATCCAGAACCTGCGGCTGCTGTGCGGCGTGCGGATGCTCAGTGCCGGCGTAGACCTTGAGCTTGCGGTACATCTGGCGACCCAGCGGACCCTTCGGCAGCATGCCCTTGACCGCGATCTCGATCACGCGCTCCGGGTGGCGCTCCAGCGCCTGGGCCAGCGATTCGGTCTTCAGGTTACCGATGTAGCCGGTGAAACGGTGATACATCTTGTCCTGCAGCTTCTTGCCGGTGACGGCAATCTTTTCTGCATTGATGACGACCAGGTAGTCGCCGGTATCAACGTGCGGGGTGTAGACCGGCTTGTGCTTGCCGCGCAGACGGCGGGCCAGCTCGGTGGCGAGACGGCCCAGGGTCTTGCCCTCGGCGTCGACGAGGTACCAGTCGCGCTGGACGGTCTCGTTCTTTGCAGTGAAAGTGCTCATGAAGAACTCTTGGTAGGTCGGGCTCATTGCGGTGAAAGGACTCACCGGAACTCTGCCACGCGTTGTGAAAGGTAAAGCGCAAGAGGCGGGATTGTAATGAGCTTCGACCGTGGGCGCAAGCGCGGGGGCGGTGCGGGTTGGCAGTGGCGGCGCTGGCGGGCGAGAATCGGGGCTCCCGCCCCACCCGCTCCCACCATGACCGCGCTCCGCCAGACCACGCCGCTGGACCATCTGCTCACCGAGGCCCAACGCGCCCTGGACACGGTGTTCGGCAACCCGCCGGCCATGCGCCCCTACCCGGCCACCGACACCGACGAGCCGGGCATGGACACCGGCCAGCGCCGGCATGCGGCCGGGCTGATGCGCATCAACCATGTCGGCGAGGTCTGCGCGCAGGGCCTGTATTTCGGCCAGGCCGCCGTGGCCCGCGACCCAGCTACGCGCGCACATCTGCTGGAAGCAGCCCAGGAAGAGACCGATCATCTGGCCTGGTGTGCCACCCGGCTGGACGAACTCGACAGCCGCCCGAGCCTGTTCAACCCGGTCTGGTATGCCGGCAGCTATGCCATCGGCACGCTGGCCGGGCTGCGCGGCGACGGCTGGAATCTCGGCTTCGTGGTGGAGACCGAGCGCCAGGTGGAAGCCCACCTGGACGAACACCTGCAGACGTTGCCACCCGGCGACCTGCGCAGCCGTGCGGTGATCGAGGTGATGAAGGAAGACGAGGCACGCCACGCCGAGCATGCCGAGCATGCCGGTGCGCGGCGTCTGCCGTTCCCGATCCCCGGTGCGATGGCGCTGGCCTCCAAGGTGATGAAGACCATCGCCTACCGGCTGTAACACGGGGCACGCGGTGGGCGTGGCACACCGTGCCCGCCGCAGGCCGGACTCAGGTCGGGGAGACCAGCTTGAGGCCGATGACGCCGGCCACGATCAGCGCCACGCAGCTCAGCCGCGCCGGTGAGGCACTGTCATTGAACAGGAAGATGCCCAGCACCGAGACGCCGAGCGCGCCGATACCGGTCCACACCGCATAGGCGGTGCCCACCGGAATGTTCTTCATGGCCTGGCCCATCAGATACAGGCTGATCAAGGCCGAGATCACGGTGGCCAGAGTGGGCAGCGGCTTGCTGAAGCCGTCTGAATACTTCATGCCGATGGCAAAGCCGATTTCGAACAGACCGGCCAACAAGAGGTAGATCCAGGGCATAGAGACTCCTTTACTTTTTTGAACAAAAACGAAACGACCCGGTGTTTTCACACCGGGCCGTTGATCGGTCACTCATCGTGGAACCCTTATTTGCGCAAGGCAGGTTCCACGCGGCGGGACGTCCCGCCTTGTTGAACGCAGCGCGGTGGGCGCTGCGGGTGCATCACTCGGACAGGTTGCGCCCGTGGAACAGCTCTTCGATCTCGCGCTTGAGCAGCGCTTCGATCTTCATGCGTTCCTTGAACGAGATGTTCCGCGCCTTCTCTTCGAACAGGTACTGGTCCAGGTCGAAGTCCTGCAGGTGCATCTTCGTGTGGAAGATGTTTTCCTGATAGACGTTGACGTCGAGCATCTCGTAACGGGACTTGATGTTCTTGGCCAGGAAATTCTGGATCGAGTTGATCTTGTGGTCGATGTAGTGCTTCTTGCCCTTCACGTCGCGGGTGAAGCCGCGCACGCGGTAGTCCATGATCACGATGTCCGATTCCAGACTTTCGATCAGGTAGTTCAGGGCCTTCAGCGGCGAAATAACGCCACAGGTCGCCACATCGATGTCGGCGCGGAAGGTGGCGATGCCTTCCTGCGGGTGCGTTTCCGGATAGGTGTGCACGGTGATGTGCGACTTGTCCATGTGCGCGACCACGGCGTCGGAGATCAGCTCCTTGCCGGCCTGCTTCTTGTCGATCACCGGCTCTTCGGAGATCAGGATCGTCACCGAGGCGCCCTGCGGGTCATAGTCCTGGCGCGCGACGTTCAGAATGTTCGCACCGATGATCTCGGCCACGTCCGTGAGAATCTGAGTCAGCCTGTCGGCGTTGTACTCTTCATCGATGTATTCGATGTAACGCTGGCGCTCCTCTTCGGTGCGGGCGTAACACACGTCATAGATGTTGAAGCTCAGCGCCTTGGTGAGGTTGTTGAAACCTTGCAACCTCAGGCGAGGCAACGGCTTGACCACGGCGGTCGATCCTGTGTGAGAAGGGAAAGGAACAATTATGGGGCAAATGGCCCCCGGGGGGAATGTGAAGGGCTTGCCGCTTCTGGCATGCTGTTTGCTCTTAACATTTATGCTCCGCTAAGCTCGCTTGCACATCTCAGTGAATCCGTTCATGCGCAAAGGGAGCGCCACCATCGTGTCAACCGTGCGCCTTGCTACCAGTCCACTGGCTTTGGACATTGCCACCATCGAACGCTTCCTGGCCCACAGCCACCGGCGTCGATACCCTGCCCGCACTGATGTTTTCCGGCCGGGCGATCCGGCGGGCACCCTCTACTATGTGATCAGCGGCTCGGTTTCGATCATCGCCGAGGAAGATGAAGAGCGCGAACTGGTGCTGGGTTACTTTGGCACCGGCGAGTTCGTCGGCGAGATGGGCCTGTTCGTGGAATCCGAACGTCGTGAAGTGATCCTCCGCACGCGAACCGCCTGCGAACTGGCAGAGATCAGCTACGAACGCCTGCATCAGTTGTTCACCTCCGCGCTGGCCGAGGACGCGCCACGTCTGCTGTATGCGCTGGGCCAGCAGATCTCCAAGCGCCTGCTCGATACCAGCCGCAAGGCCAGCCGCCTCGCCTTCCTGGATGTCACCGACCGCATCATGCGGACCCTGCACGACCTGACCACCGAGCCGGAGGCGATGAGCCACCCGCAGGGCAGCCAGCTGCGTGTTTCGCGCCAGGAACTGGCCCGTCTGGTCGGTTGTTCACGCGAAATGGCCGGACGCGTGTTGAAGAAGCTGCAGACCGACGGGCAGCTGCATGCCCGTGGCAAGACCATCGTGGTCTACGGGACCCGATGACGAAGCATCTGCGCCCCGCCACGCGGGGCGCGAGGCGCCGCGCCAACGCCGCGTCGCGCACTGCTCTCCCCGTCATCACAGTCAACGGCTAGTCTTGGCCGATGGAACTTGGCAGCGACTTCTGGTGGTTCATCCTGATCGGCCTCGGCGCGCAGCTGGTCGACGGCGCGCTGGGCATGGCCTTTGGCCTGGTCTCCTCTTCGGTGATGCTGAGCATGGGCATCCCACCTGCACAGGTGAGTGCCAGCGTGCACACCGCCGAGGTCTTCACCACGGGTGCCTCCGGCATTTCCCATATGGCAGCGGGCAACGTGGACAGGCGACTGTTCATGCGTCTGGCCATTCCCGGTGCGATCGGCGGGGCGGTCGGCGCATATGGCCTGACCCAGCTGCCCGGGGACGTCATCCGGCCATTGATCTATTTGTATCTGCTTGTTCTGGCGATAGTTATTTTGTTGCGTGCAGCCGGTCGCCTGCTTCCCAAAGGTGACATCCAGCGCGTGCCGGTGCTTGGCTTTTTCGCCGGGCTGCTGGACGCCACCGGTGGCGGTGGCTGGGGTCCGGTGGCCACCTCGACCCTGCTTGCGCGCGGCGGTCAGGCACGGATGACGATCGGCACCGTCAATGCTGCAGAGTTCGTGGTGACGGTGACCGTCTCGGCCACGTTCCTGCTGTCAATGGGCCTGCATCACCTGCAGATCGTGGCCGGCCTGCTGGTGGGCGGCATGATGGCCGCCCCGCTGGCCGCCCTGCTGGTGAAGCGGGTCAAGGAGCGCTGGGTGCTGATCGCGGTCGGCGTGCTGGTGCTGGGGATCAGCCTCTACCAGGTCGGCAGTGCTGCCTACGCCTGGTTGACCCCGTAGAGCGCGGCTCCGCCCCGTTGCGTCAGGGCGAGAGCGTGACGACCAACGGTCGTCACCTACCAAAGGCAGTAGTCGTCACGCACCGTCGCCGCCGCGGTCGACACAGCCCCAGTTGAGGATGCGGGTGCCCGCCGGCAGCACGCGGCGGAAGAACTCCACGCGGTTGCGCTTGGGATTGACCACCACCGGGGCTTTTGCTGCCAGCAGCAGCGGCAGGTCGGCGGTGCTGTCCGAATAGGCGATGTCGATGTCACCGTAGCCGCGCTCGCGCAGCATGCGCATCTTTTCTTCGTTGTGGCAGTGCCGCGTGGGGCCTACGCCGCCCAGCCGCGGTCCGACCTCGGTGCCGATCACCGGCACGTCCTGGTGTGCGACGAAGGCCAGAATCGCCCGCGCCAGCTCCGGCGGTGCGCCGGTCGCCACCACCACGCGGTCACCTTTGGCACGGTGCGCAGCGAACACCTCCAGCGCCTGCGGCAGCAGCTTGGCGCGCATCTGCGCCTCGTTGCGGATCACGTAGGCATCGATCACACGATTGAACTCGCGCGCACGGTGCAGACCGAAGCTGCCGATCCACACATAGATCGAGATGCCGGTACGACGCGTGGGAAGCATGGCCACCAGCGGGCCGGCAACCGGCGTGACCAGCAGCGCGGCCAGCATGCGCAGCGGGTTGCGCTTGATCAGCGAGGCGAACAGGTGGGTACCCGAATCACCGTCGTACAGGGTGTGGTCGAAGTCGAAAACCACCAGGGGCGCATCGTCGCGCGGCGTCGGGTACACAGTCGTCATGCAGCAAAGAATAGCTGACGCAGGCCCTCGCCCGGCTCTTCCACGCGCATGAACGCTTCACCGACCAGGAAGGCGTTGACCCCGGCATCGCGCATCAGGCCGACATCCTGCGGCCCGAGGATGCCGCTTTCGGTGACCAGCAGGCGGTCACGCGGCACGGCGCTGCGCATGTCCAGCGTGGTCTGCAGCGAGACCTCGAAGGTGCGCAGGTTGCGGTTGTTGATGCCGATCAGCGGCACCGGCACCTGCAGCGCGCGTTCCAGTTCATCGATGTCGTGCACTTCCACCAGCACATCCATGCCCAGTTCCATCGCCAGGTTGGCCAGCGTCACCAGCTGGTTGTCATCCAGCGCGGCAACGATCAGCAGGATGCAGTCCGCACCCAGCACGCGCGCTTCGTACACCTGGTAGGCGTCGATGACGAAATCCTTGCGCAGCACCGGCAGCGTGCAGGCCTCGCGTGCCTGCTGCAGGTAGGCGTCGGCGCCCTGGAAGAAGTCCACGTCGGTCAGCACCGAAAGGCAGCTGGCACCACCGAACTCATAACTCACCGCGATGTCGGCGGGATGGAAGTCGGCGCGGATCACACCCTTGGACGGGCTGGCCTTCTTCACCTCGGCAATCACGGCCGGGTCGCCGTTGGCGATGGCCGCATGCAGCGCCCGTGCAAAGCCCCGCACCGGCGGCGCGGTTGCCAGTTGCTGCTGCAGCGCGGCCAGCGGTACCACGGCGCTGCGCTGGGCCACTTCTTCGGCCTTGCGGGCCAGGATGGTCTGCAGGATGTCGCTCATCAGGATCGTGCTTCCAGGGGGAAGGCCAGTATCGGCCAACATGGGTGGAGGGACTGCAGCGGGCTTCAGACCAGCGCGGGCTCGGCGCGGGTGGCCTGCACGAACTGCTGCAGGCGGGCGGCCGCACTGCCGTCGGCCAGGGCAGCGCGTGCGCGCGCCAGGCCGTCGGCGATGTCGCTGGCCACGCCGGCCACGTACAGCGCCGCGCCGGCGTTGAGCGCCACGATGTCATGCGCTGGTCCGGGCTGGTTGTCCAGCACCGCGCGCAGCATGGCGATGGACTGCTCGGGCCCCTCGACGCGCAGGTTGCGGCTGGCGGACATGGCGATGCCGAAGTCTTCCGGATGGATCTCGTACTCGCGCACCTTGCCGCCGCGCAGCTCACCGACCAGGGTGCCGGCACCCAGCGAGATCTCGTCCATGTTGTCGCGGCCCCACACCACCAGCGCCCGCTCGGTGCCCAGTTCGCGCAGCACACGGGCCTGGATGCCGACCAGATCGGCATGGAACACGCCCATCAGCACCGAGGGTGCGCTGGCCGGATTGGTCAGCGGGCCGAGAATGTTGAAGATGGTGCGCACGCCCATCTCGCGGCGTACCGGGGCCACCACCTTCATCGAGGGGTGGTGGATCGGCGCGAACATGAAGCCCACGCCGGTGGCGTCGATGATCCGCGCCACCTGCTCGGGCTGCAGCTCGATCGCCGCGCCCAGCGCTTCCACCGCATCGGCACTGCCGCTCTTGGACGACACGCTGCGGTTGCCGTGCTTGGCCACGCGCGCACCGGCGGCGGCGGCAACGAACATCGCGCAGGTGGAGATGTTGAAGGTATGCGAGCCATCACCGCCGGTGCCGACGATATCGACCAGATGACGGCGGTCGGCCACAGGAACCGCACGCGCGAACTCACGCATCACGGTAGCCGCGGCGGCGATCTCATCGACCGTTTCCTTCTTGACCCGCAGGCCGGTGAGGATGGCGGCGGTCATCGCGGTGGAGACCTCGCCGCGCATGATCTGGCGCATCAGGTCGACCATCTCGTCGAAGAAGATCTCGCGATGCTCGATGGTGCGTTGCAGGGCTTCCTGGGGGGAGAAGCTCATCGAAGGACTCCTTGGCTCAGGCAGCGGGGCGCTGCAGGAAATTGCGCAGCAGCGCGTGGCCGTGCTCGGTGAGGATCGACTCGGGATGGAACTGCACGCCTTCCACCGGATGCTCGCGGTGGCGCAGGCCCATGACCTCTTCCACCGAACCGTCGTCATTCTCGGTCCAGGCGGTTACTTCCAGACAGTCCGGCAGGCTGTTCTTGTCCACCACCAGCGAGTGGTAGCGCGTGGCCTGGTAACGGTCCGGCAACCCGGCGAACACGCCCTTGCCCTCGTGCCGGATCGGCGAGGTCTTGCCGTGCATGATGTTGCCGGCGCGGATGACCGTGCCGCCGTACACCTGGCCAATGCCCTGATGGCCCAGGCAGACGCCGAGGATCGGCGTGGTCGGGCCCAGCCGCTCGATCAGCGCCAGCGACACGCCCGCTTCGTTGGGCGTGCACGGGCCGGGCGAGATGACGATGCGTCCGGGCCGCTGCGCGGCAATCTCGTCCACGCTCATCGCATCGTTGCGCACCACCTTGACCTCGGCACCCAGCGTCTGCAGGTACTGCACGAGGTTGTAGGTGAAGCTGTCGTAGTTGTCGATCATCCACAACATGGATCAGGTTCCGTCACTTGAGGGTTGGCCTGCACCAGCACGATGCAGGCGAGCGCGGCGCGCGCGCAGTCACGCCGCGCGCCGGGAGAACTACAGGCCCTTGGCCGCCTGGGCCACGGCGCGGAACAGCGCGCGGCCCTTGTTCATCGTCTCGTCCCATTCTTTCTCCGGGTCCGAGTCGTAGACGATGCCGGCACCGGCCTGCACGTGCAGGCGGCCCTCCTTGATCACGGCGGTACGGATCGCGATCGCGGTATCGGCATCGCCGTGCCAGCCGATGTAGCCGATGCTGCCGGCGTAGACATTGCGCTTGATCGGCTCCAGTTCGCGGATCACTTCCAGCGCGCGGATCTTCGGTGCGCCGCTGACGGTGCCGGCCGGGAACGTGGCCCGCAGCACATCGGCGTAGCTCAGCCCGGGCTGCAGCCGGCCGGTCACCTCACTGACGATGTGCATGACATGGCTGTAACGCTCGATGACGAACTGTTCACCCACCTCCACCGTGCCAGCCTGCGACACCCGGCCTGCATCGTTGCGGCCCAGGTCGATCAGCATCAGGTGCTCGGCGCGCTCCTTGGGGTCGGCCAGCAGCTCGGCTTCCAGCGCCTGGTCCTGCTCGGGCGTGGCACCGCGTGGGCGGGTGCCGGCAATCGGGCGCACGGTGACCTCACCCACGCCGTCATCGGTATGTTGCAGCCGTACCAGGATTTCCGGCGACGAGCCGACCACCTGCATGTCGCCCACATCGAGAAAATACATGTAGGGGGAGGGATTCAACGCCCGCAGCGCGCGGTAGACGTCCACCGGGCGGGCCTTGAACGGCACGCTCAGGCGCTGGCTCAGCACCACCTGGAAGATGTCACCGGAACGGATGTATTCCTTGCTGCGCTGGACCGCATCGATGAAGCCGTCATGGGTGAAGCCGGAGACGAAATCACCCTCGTCCAGCACATCGCTGGACAGCGGCGCCGGGTAGCCCGCGCCCGGCGCGCGCAGCTTGGCCACCAGCGCATCCAGGCGGCCCTGCGCTTCGTCCCAGGCACCGGGCTGACGCGGGTCGACATGCACGATCAGGTACAGCCGGCCCTTGAGGTTGTCGAACACTGCCAGCTCTTCGGACTGCATCAGCAGGATGTCCGGCGTGCCCAGCTCGTCACGCCCGGCCGGCGGCGCCAGCCTCGGCTCGATGTAGCCGATGCACTCAAAGCCGAACCACCCGACCAGTCCGCCGGTGAAACCCGGCAGGCCGTCGAGCCTGGGTACCGAGTGCGCGCTGCGCAGCGCTTCGACCTCGGCGAAGGGGTCGGCAACCTCGCGCTGTTCGATCAGCACGCCCTGCTCGCGCACGCTCAACGTATGGCCATGGAAGGCATACACCCGGCGCGCCGGCAGGCCGATGATGGAGTAGCGCCCGAAGCGCTCGCCACCTTCGACGGATTCAAACAGATAGGTGTGCGGGCCGTCGGCGAGCTTCAGGTAGACCGACAGCGGCGTGTCCAGGTCGGACAGCACTTCGCGGACGACGGGGATGCGGGTGTGGCCTTCAGCGGCCTGCTGCTGGAACTGAGCGAGCGAATTCAAGACGACTTTCCTTCCGGGACACAGCGTTATGGGGGCGGACGACGGCAACGGGCCACCATCGCCACCAACGGTGTGCGGAAGAAAGGGTATGCGGGGTCGTCAGGCTGGACACGCTCGGACTGTAGCGCAGGTTCGAGCGCAGGGAAACCCCGCGCCGGGTCCTCTCAGGCCAGCAGCGGCGAGCCCAACGGCAGATGCATGCGCACCCGGCCGGCGATGCAGTCGACGCGGAAGTGGCGGGCCTTGCGCGGTTCACCGTCGAGGTTGAGGGTCAGTGGCTCCGCGCTGACGATCTCCACCCAGGGCAGGCGCGCCCGGGTGGCGACCCGTTCCAGCACCGCTTCGCGGCCGCCCTTGATCAGCTCGCCCAGCGCCCCGGTCACCTCGCCCTCCAGCTCGGGAATGATCGTCAGCTCGAGCTGACCGTCGTCCACCCTGGCCTGCGGGCACAGCACCTGGCCGCCACCGGCCTGGCAGCCATTGCCCACACCCAGTGCGATGAAGCCGCCTTCCCAGGTGAAGTCGGGGCCCTGCACGCGTGCCGGCAGCGGCTCGATACGGCCGAGGCGGGAGATGCCGGTGATCACGTAGGCCAGGCCACCGAGCATCTTTTTCAGACCTTCGTCGGTTTCGACGGTGACCTCGGTCCCGAAACCGCCACTGGCGAGGTTCGCGCACCAGGCCACATCGCCGTCGGCGTCGATGCGCAGCAGGTCGATGGGACGGGCCTGCACCTGACCGACCAGCGCCAACGCCGCCTCCGGTTCATCGGGGATGCCAGCGGCAGTGGCAAAGTCGTTGGCGGTTCCCAGCGGTACCAGTGCCAGCGCCGGCAGCGCCGCCGCAGGCTGTTCGCGACGCGCCAGCGTGGCGGCCACGGCACTCAGCGTGCCATCGCCGCCACCGGCGACGATCACCTGCACGCCATGCTCGATCGCCTCGGCGACGTAGCGCTCGGCGTCCCCGTCTTCCCAGGTCACTCTGACATCCAGCCGCACCCCGCGCGTGCGGCAGGCGGCCACGGCCTCGCGCACATCGTCACGACCGGCGGATTTGCCGTTGAGAATCAGGCACCAGTGGGGCGTGGTCATGAGCCGCTCGCTGCAGGGAGTGGCACAGGCTAGGCAGCGGCGCGTTTCGGGGCAGTGAATGTGGGAAAAGCGCATGCAGGGGGTGACGCGCCTCGGCCGTCACCGCCTTGCCTGCCGTGCTGCGCGCTCGCCGGACATGGCGTCACGGGCGGGCGGCGAACTCCCGGAGCGCCTGGCCTTCGAGCCGGTACACCGTCCATTCGTCCTGGGGCTTGGCGCCTGCGGCGGTATAGAACGCGATCGCCGGTGTGTTCCAGTCCAGCACCGACCATTCAAAGCGACCGCAACCCTCCGCAACCGCCTGTCGCGCCAGATGCTGCAGCAGCGCCTTGCCGGCGCCCTGCCCACGTTGCTGCGGGCTTACATACAGATCCTCCAGGTAGATGCCCTTGCGGCCCAGCCAGGTGGAATAGTTGTAGAAGTACACCGCATAGCCGACCGCCTCGCCGTCGGCCTCGCAGATCAGCGCGCGGGCGCTTGCCCCTGCCCCGAACAGGCTTTCGGCGATGCCCGCCTCATCGGTCTGCACCGCGCTCTCGGCTTTTTCGTAGATCGCCAGTTCGCGGATCATCCGCAGGATCACGCCGGCGTCGGCCGCGGTAGCCGGACGGATGTCCAGCGCGGCCACCGTGCCCACGGCTCAGCCCCGCGCCGCAGCGACGTTGGCGCGCATCTGCGCGATCACGTCCTGGTAGGAGGTTTTGGCGTTGAAGATGGCCGAACCGGCGACAAACACATCCGCACCTGCCGCAGCGATCTGGCCGATGTTGTCCGCCTTCACCCCGCCATCGATTTCCAGGCGGATGTCCTTGCCACTGGCATCGATCTTCTGCCGCACAAGGCGCAGCTTGTCCAGCGCCGAGGGAATGAAGGCCTGGCCGCCAAAGCCCGGATTGACCGACATCAGCAGCACCAGGTCGAGGTCGTCGAGCACCCAGTCCAGCACGTCCACCGGCGTACCCGGGTTGAGCACCAGACCCGGCCTGCAGCCCAGCGAGCGGATCAGCTGGATGGTGCGGTGCGGATGGCGGCTGGCTTCGGGGTGGAAGCTGATATAGGTCGCGCCGGCCTCGGCGAAGTCCGGGATGATGCGATCCACCGGCTCGACCATCAGGTGCACATCGATCGGGGCGGTCACGCCGTGCTTGCGCAGGGCCTGGCAGACCATCGGGCCGATGGTCAGGTTCGGCACGTAATGGTTGTCCATCACGTCGAAGTGCACCCAGTCGGCACCGGCGGCGAGAACGCTATCGACCTCTTCGCCGAGGCGGGCGAAGTCGGCGGACAGGATGGACGGGGCGATGAGGCAGTGGGACATGGCCAGGGCCTTGGAAACGAAGGGAAAGGGGCGGTCGGGTCAGCGCCTGCGCAGCGTCTTGATCCGGTGGTAGGCGGCGTTGACCCGGCGGCTCCGGGTCTCGGCCTGCTGGCGCAGCTCGGGGGCAGCACCGACCAGCTTGTCCGGGTGGTACTGCGACATCAGGCGACGGTAGGCCAGGTCGACCTCCGCATCGGTGGCCTCGGAGGTCAGCCCCAGCTCCCGGTACGGGTTTTCCTTGTTCAGGCGGAACCAGTCGGCATCGAACGCATGCCCCAGCAGCAGGCCCAATACCGCGCCAAACAGCGGATTGGGCCTGAACAGCAGGGCCCCGGCGATGAAACCCAGCAGTTTTCCGTACCAGCGCATGGCGTTCCGGGCAGGTCGCAACAAAAGGATGTCCATTTTACGTCACAGCCGACCTGTACGGCTTTACACTAGGCCGCCCGCTGACCAGTCGCGGGCCCACCGGGTCCGCTGGGCAGCCGTATCAACGAAGCCCCAGGAGTGCCCGTGCCAACCACGCTGTTGCAATCCGATCTCCCCGGCCTGCCCTTGCGCCACCGCGGCAAGGTGCGTGACGTCTTCGATATTCCGCGCGAGCGCCTGCCCGCCGACACGCCTGCCGGGGATTACCTGCTGATGGTCGCCACCGACCGCCTGTCGGCGTTCGACGTGGTGCTGCCCGACCCGATTCCCGGCAAGGGCGAGATGCTGTGCCAGGTCTCCAATTTCTGGTTCGCCAAGACCGCGCACCTGATGCCCAACCACCTCACCGGCATCGACGTGGCCAGCGTGCTGCCCGAGGGCGTGGATGCGGCGCTGTACGCAAAGCGCGCGGTGGTCACCCGCAAGCTGAAGCCGGTGCCGGTGGAGGCCATCGCCCGCGGCTACCTGATCGGCAGCGGCTGGAAGGACTACCAGCGCACTGGCAAGGTCAGCGGCATCGAGCTGCCCGACGGCCTGCGCCAGGCCGAGCAGCTGCCCGAGCCCATCTTCACCCCCTCGACCAAGGCCGCCGTCGGCGACCACGACGAGAACATCGACTTCGACGCGATGGTCAAGGCGGTCGGCGCGGAACTGGCCGAGCGGGTGCGCGATGCCACCCTGCGCATCTACAAGTTCGCCGCCGATTACGCGCGCGAGCGCGGCATCATCCTGGCCGACACCAAGTTCGAGTTCGGCACCGACGCCGATGGCCGTCTGTACATCATGGACGAGATGCTGACGCCGGACTCCTCGCGCTACTGGCCGGCCGACCAGTACGAGGTGGGCACCAGCCCGCCGAGCTACGACAAGCAGTTCGTGCGCGATTACCTGGAGACGCTGGACTGGGGCAAGACCGCGCCCGGCCCGAGCATCCCCGCCGAGGTGATCGAGCGCACCCGCGCCAAGTACGCCGAGGCGCTGCAGCGCCTGGCCGGCATCAGCGTCGACTGATCCGCAACGCCCCGGGCCACCCGCCCGGGGCGACACCGCATCTGGCACGATGCACGGGATGGCATCCCAGGAGTCTGCATGTCCCGTCCCCTTCCCTCCGCGCGGCCGGTCGACCGCTACTTCGCCAGCTATGCCGACGACCATCAGAACCCGCTCAACCAGCAGATCCACCTGGTCGCGGTGCCGGCCATCCTGTGGTCGGTGGTGGCCCTGCTGTGGTGCCTGCCGCCGCTGATCACCTGGTTCCAGAACGGCATCTGGGCCGGCCTGGCGATGTTCGCCGCCTGGTCCTGGTACAACCGTCTGTCGCGCCCGCTGGGCCTGGGCATGCTGGCCGTGTTCTTCGTCTTCGGCTGCAGCTGCCGCCTGCTGGAAGCACGCATCGGCCTGGGCAACCTGGCCTGGCTGGCCGTGGCCGTGTTCGTCGTGGCGTGGGTGGCGCAGTTCGTCGGGCACCGCGCCGAAGGGCGCAGGCCGAGCTTCCTCACCGACCTGACCTACCTGCTGATCGGCCCGGCATGGGTGCTGGCCAAGCTCTACCGGCGCTTCGACTGGCGCTGGTAAGCGGTTTGCTGAACGAGCGAGCTGACGTTTCCGGCGCGTGGCGCTCTCATCCGGTCCGTACGGGCGGCCCGATCAGGGCGGTCCCGGTCCTCGCTCCATCCCGTTGCAGCCTTTGCCGTACGGGCGATCAGACAGAAAGCGACACCTCTTCTGCCACTTCCGGCAAGCCCCCGGCCGCCGCGCGGCGGCGCATCACGCGCCGCCCGAAAAAGTGAATGAGCGCACGTTCAATGCAATTGAACGTCAGTTCGTGGGTATCGACGGCAAATGTCACCCTGTTATGCTACTTAACCTGCTCGTGAATCGCGTATTCCCTGCATGACATCCAGCCTGATCCTGCTGCTGTCGCTGCCCTTTGTACTGGCAGCGCTGGTCGCCTCCGTTCCCCGCAGCTCCCGCACCACCGCCGCCTGGCTGGCAGCGGCGGCCCCCCTGCTCGGCCTGGCCATCCTGGCGATGCTGACGCCGGCCGTGCTCGGCGGTGAGGTGATACGCAGCCACGGCCAGTGGTTGCCGCAGATCGGGCTGGATTTCACACTGCGGCTGGACGGGCTGGCCTGGATGTTCGCCGGCATGGTGCTGGGCATCGGCGCGCTGGTGGTGCTGTACGCCCGCTACTACCTGAGCGCACAGGACAACGCCCACCGCTTCTTCTGCTACCTGCTGCTGTTCATGGGCGCCATGCTCGGCATGGTGCTGTCAGGCAACCTGTTGCTGCTGATGATCTTCTGGGAACTCACCAGCATCAGCTCGTTCCTGCTGATCGGCTTCTGGTCGCACCGCAAGGACGCACGCGAAGGCGCGCGCATGGCGCTGGTGATCACCGGCGGCGGCGGCCTGGCCCTGCTTGGCGGCGTGCTGCTGATCGGCCGGATCGTCGGCAGCTTCGATCTGGACGTGGTGCTGGCCGCCGGCGATCAGATCCGCGCCAGCGCGCTGTATCCCTACGCCCTGTTCCTGGTGCTGGCCGGCATCTTCACCAAGAGCGCGCAGTTCCCGTTCCACTTCTGGCTGCCGCACGCCATGGCCGCGCCCACCCCGGTGTCGGCTTACCTGCACTCGGCGACCATGGTCAAGGCGGGCGTGTTCCTGCTGGCGCGGCTGCACCCGGCATTGTCCGGTACCGAGCTGTTCTTCTACACGGTCAGCGGCATCGGTGCGCTGACCCTGCTGATCGGCGCCTGGAATGCGATCTTCCAGCATGACCTCAAGGGCCTGCTGGCCTATTCGACGATCTCCCACCTGGGCCTGATCACCATGCTGTTCGGGCTGTCCAAGCCGATGGCGGTGGTCGCCGGTGTGTTCCACATCCTCAACCACGCCACCTTCAAGGCTTCGCTGTTCATGGCCGCCGGCATCATCGACCATGAAACCGGCACGCGCGACATGCGGCGCCTGGGCGGGCTGCGGCGGTTGATGCCATTCACCAGTGCGCTGGCCATCATCGCCTCGCTGGCGATGGCCGGCATCCCGCTGCTCAATGGCTTCCTGTCCAAGGAAATGCTGTTTGCCGAAGCACTGGACACCGCCGGTGGCGAGCAGTGGCGGCTGGTGATGTCGGTGGCCGCCCTGCTGGCCGGCGTGCTCGGTGTGGCCTACAGCCTGCGCTTCGTGCACGACACCTTCTTCGGCAAGGGCCCGCACGACCTCGACGTGGTGCCGCACGAGCCGCCGCGCTGGATGAAGGTGCCGGTGGAAATCCTGGTGGTGATCTGCGTGGCCGTCGGCATTGCGCCGGCGCTGACCATCGCCCCGGTTCTGCACGCGGGCGCCGCTGCCATCCTCGGCGGCGACATGCCTGCGTACAGCCTGTCGGTCTGGCATGGGTTCAACCTGCCGCTGGCGATGAGCGCAGTGGGTGTGGTCGGCGGCGTGGCGCTGTACTTCGGCCTGCGCCGCGTGCTCGACCTGTACGCGGTGGAAAGCCGCCCGACCGGCCGCAACATCTTCCACCGGCAGCTGGACCTGCTTTCCGCGCTGGCGCAGCGGCTCACCGCCGGCATCGCCAATGGCAGCCTGCAGCGCATGCTGCTGGGGCTGGTGGTGGTGGCAGTCGCGGTGGCCGCCGCTCCCTGGCTGGCCGCACCTGCGCTGCCCAACTGGCCCTCCTCGCAGCCGATGCCGCTGCTCGGCTGGGGGCTGTGGGCGGTGATGATGGCCTGCGCCATCGCCACGCTGCGCATGTACAAACAGCGTCTGCTGGCGGTGCTGCTGGTCGGCGGTGTCGGCCTGATGGTGGCGATGACCTTCGTCTTCCTCTCCGCGCCGGACCTGGCATTGACCCAGCTGCTGGTGGAGATGGTGACCCTGGTGCTGATGCTGCTGGGCATGAACTACCTGCCGGCGCAGTCGGTCAGCGAACGCTCGTGGCTGCGCCGCTACCGCGACGCCGCCATCGCGCTGGTGGCCGGCCTGGGCATGGCCGCACTGGCCTACACCGCCATGACCCTGCCGCCCAACACGATGGCCGGCGAGATGCTCGCCCGCGCCCTGCCCGAGGCCTACGGCAGCAACGTGGTCAACGTCATCCTGGTCGACTTCCGCGGCTTTGATACCTTCGGCGAGATCACCGTGTTCGGCATCGCCGCACTGGTGGTGCATGCCATGCTGCGGCGCTCGCGCATGGCGCCCGAGCAGATCATGCCCGGCCCGCCGATCAAGCTGCCCGTGCCGGCCGATCTGGCGCAGATCATGTTCCCGCTGACGCTGACCGTGTCGATCTTCATGTTCCTGCGCGGCCACAACTCGCCCGGCGGTGGTTTCATCGCCGGCCTGATACTGGCCGTGCCGCTGCTGATCCAGTACGTGATCCAGGGCACCGCCTCGGTGGAGTCGCGCTTCGGCTTCGACTACATCCGCTGCATCGGCATCGGCCTGCTGGTGGCCATCGCCGGCGGCGTCGGCTCGATGCTGTTCAACGTGCCCTTCCTGACCAGCGGCCATTACGACCTGGAACTGCCGGTCATCGGCACGGTGCCGCTGGCCAGCGCGCTGGTGTTCGACACCGGCGTCTACCTGGTCGTGTTTGGCGGCGCCATGCTGATGCTGTCGATGATGGGCACGATCAAGCCGTCGCGGACCCGTACGGCGCGCCGCGGTGAGATCGACCCGCACCGGCGTTCGGCCCTGACCGGGGAGATGCACTGATGGAACTGGCCATTGCAAGCGCCATCGGCGTGCTGACCATGCTCGGGGTGTACCTGCTGCTGCGCGCGCGCAGCTTCGATGTGATCCTCGGCATGACCTTCCTGTCCTATGCGACCAACCTGCTGATCTTCGCCGGTGGTCGACTGGTGCCGGGCAAACCGCCGGTGCTGAAGGAAGGGCTGGATGCCAACCTGGGCAACTACACCGACCCGCTGCCGCAGGCGCTGGTGCTGACCGCCATCGTCATCGCCTTCGCCATGACCGCGGTCAGCATCGTGCTGGCCATCCGCAGCCGCAGCGACAACCACAGCGACCACGTCGACGCGCACGAGCCGGACGAGGATGCGCCGCCGCGCCGTGACGAGGACCACGCATGAACCACCTGGCGATCCTGCCGATCCTGATCCCACTGCTCGGCGCTTCGCTGTCGCTGTTCGTCGAGCACCGCCGCTTCGGCCCCAAGGTGCAGCGCACGGTAGCGTGGACCTCGCTGGGAGCGCTGCTGGTAGCCGTGCTGATGGTGTTCGCGCGCACTGCCGATGGGCTGTCGCTGGTCTACCTGCTGGGCGACTGGCCATCGCGGCTGGGAATCGTGCTGGTGGCCGACCGCCTTTCGGCGTGGATGCTGCTGACCACCTCGCTGCTGGCCATCGGCTGCCTGCTGCACGCCTGCTCGGGCTGGGACCGGCGCGCGCCGCACTTCCATGCGCTGTTCCAGTTCCAGCTGGTCGGCCTGAACGGTGCGTTCCTCACCGGCGACATCTTCAACCTGTTCGTGTTCTTCGAGGTGATGCTGATCGCCTCCTATGGGTTGCTGCTCAGCGGTGGCCGCGGCCTGCGCATGCGCATCGGCCTGCACTACGTCGTGTTCAACGTAACCGCCTCGACGCTGTTCCTGATCGCGCTCGGCCTGCTGTACGCCACGCTCGGCTCGCTCAACATGGCCGAAATCGCCGAGCGCGTGGCGGCCCTGCCGCCCTCGCACCTGGTGCTTGCCAAGGCCACCATGGGCCTGCTGCTGCTGGTGTTCTGCGCCAAGGCGGCACTGATGCCGCTGTACCTGTGGCTGCCTGAATCCTACGCCCGCGCACCGGCGGCCGTCGCCGCGCTGTTTGCGGTGATGACCAAGGTCGGCCTGTACGCGGTGCTGCGCATCCAGATGCTGTGGTTCGGCGAGGACGCCGGCGCCATGGCCGGCTACGGCCGCGACTGGCTGCTGTGGGCTGGCGTGGTCACCCTGGTGCTTGGCGGGCTGGGTGTGCTGGCCGCCGTGCGCCTGCGCGTGCTGATCTCCTACCTGGTGGTGGTGTCGGCCGCCACGCTGTTCATCGCCTTCGCCACGGCCACGCCGCAGACGCTGTCGGCGGGCCTGTACTACCTGCCGCACAGCACCTTCGTGGCCGCCGCCCTGTTCCTGGTCGCCGACCTGATCCGCCGCCGCCGCGGCGGCGCCAGCGACCGCAAGGAAGTGATCGCCCCGATGCCCGGCAAGGAGACCCCGGCCGTGCTGTTCCTGATCGGCGCGGTATCGGTGGCGGGGCTGCCGCCGTTGTCCGGCTTCCTGGCAAAGGCCGCGCTGCTGGCCGGCATGCCGCCGCAGTACACCGCGGTGGTCTGGACGGCCGTGCTGGGCAGCAGCCTGCTGGTCATCATGGGTATCGCCCGGGGCGGTATCCGGCTGTTCTGGCGCGTGCCGCAGCCCGACCCGGACCTGCCGCCACCGCGCAAGGCACCCACCCGGCGCGTCGAGCTGCTGGCCGCCTGCCTGCTGCTGCTCTACGGCATCGGCATGACCGTATTTGCCGCCCCCCTGATGCGCCATACCGATGCCATCGCCAGCGACCTGCTGCAGCCTTCGGGTTATGTCGAGCAGGTGCGCGCGACCTCGCCGGAGATCCGCAAGCCATGACCCCCAAGCGCCCCCTGCTGCGCCGCCTGTTCCCGGCGCCCCCGTTGACCGTGCTGGTGATCCTGTTCTGGCTGCTGATGTCGGACAGCTTCAGTTTTGGCCTGATCGTGCTCGGCGTGCTGCTGGGTGTGGTGGTGCCCCTGTTCGCCGCGCGTCTGGACCGCGAGTTTGCCCGCATCGGCACGCTGCGGCCGGTGCCCAAGCTGCTGGTGGTCACCCTGTGGGACATCCTGGTGTCCAACATCGAAGTGGCCCGCCAGGTGCTCGGTCGCGAAGAGCGCATCCACCCCGCTTTCATCTGGATTCCGCTGGATATCGCCAACATCCACGGCATTGCGGCGCTGACCAGCATGATCACCCTGACCCCCGGCACCGTGTCGGCCGCGCTCAGCGACGACCGTAAATACCTGCTGGTGCATGTGTTGAACCTCGAGGATGAGGAGCACCTGATCAGCGAGATCAAACGCCGCTACGAAGCCCCGCTGATGGAGATCTTCCCATGACCGGATTTGCGTTCATCCAGACCACCCTGGTGGTGTGCATGCACATCGTCGGCCTGTCGATGCTGCTGGCTACCTGGCGCCTGCTGCGCGGCCCGACCGTGCCCGACCGCATTCTTGCGCTGGACACCCTGTCGGTGACCGCCATCGCCCAGCTCATGCTGTTCGGCATGTACCTGAACTCGGCTATCTACTTCGAGGCCGCGCTGATCATCGCCATGCTGGGCTTTGGCAGCACGGTGGTGCTGAGCAAGTTCGTGCTGCGTCGGGATATCGTCGAATGATCACCGCCTTCCAGATCGGCCTGTCCCTGCTGCTGCTGTTTGGCTGCTTCTTCATCCTGGTCGGCGCACTGGGGCTGGTGAAGCTGTCCACCTTCTTCAAGCGCCTGCACGCCCCGACCAAGGCCAGTACGCTCGGCGTGGGCTGCGTGCTGGTGGCATCGGTGTGCTACCACATCTTTCTGGGCCAGGACCCGCAGCCACGCGAGCTGCTGATCACCATCTTCCTGTTCATCACCGCACCGATCAGCGCGCACATGATGGCCAAGGCGGCGCTGTCGCTGATGATGGAAACGCGGCCCAGCCTGCCCGGCAATGAACGCGCAGCCGAAGAGCAGCTGCCGCCGCCGGAACCGGCGCGCGAGCAGGAACACGCACCCACCGGCCACGTGTACACGCGCACCGACGCCGATCGTTGAACGCACCGCGCGGCGGACCCTGGGAACAGCCGACCATGGGGTCGGCTTCACCGGGCGGACGCCGGCATTGGTGCGCCCGCTCGCTGTCCTCAGCCGCAGCCTTCTACGTAGTCGACCTGCGGCGGCATGCCCACGCGCCACTGGCTCACCTTGCCGTCGCCAGCCAGGGTGAAGTCGATGATCGCCTCACCCTCCTGGGCCGGCCGCACGCGCAGGTGCTGGGTCTTCTCGTCGTACTTGTCCGGCTGCACGTCGCCACGCTCGGGGTAAAGCACCTGCAGTTCGCCCAGCGTCATGCCGACCCGGCCGCCGCCGGGCGCCACCACCGAAGGGGTGCTGACTTCATAGCGCACCAGCTTGCGGCCTTCGATCATGAAACGCGGCGACTCGGCGCCCTGCGGCTGCAGGTAGTAGCAGCCCTCATTGCTGTCGTCGGCCGCCAGCGGTGCACCCGCCGCGTCCGTGCCCAGGCCCTGCAGCGTGCCCTCGTAGCCGGTACGCACCTCCGATACAACCGCACCCAGCGACGCGCCGCCGTAGCCGTCCAGACGCGCGGGGCTGTCGCTGCGCGGGTCTGCCGGGCTGCGCGAGGCCAGGTCGGGGTCGGTGGACTGCGCTGGGCCGGTGGCGGTGGCGGTTTCACCGCTCGAATCGCTGCCGGCGCCGGCGGCGCCCTGCTTGTCCGGCCCTCCGCAGGCGGTGAGGCTGAGCAGCAGCAGGCCAGTCAGGGGAAGTGCTTTCATCGGCATATCTCCACGGGTGATGGGCAGACGCTAGCCCCTCCCGCGTGCACGTACTGCATTGTCATCGCCGTTTCACCCGGGCCGTGCAGGCTCGGCCCGCACGTTCCCCGCAGCCCTGGCCATGCTCCCGCGCAAGACCGACCAAGCCCGAACCGCCCTGCAGCAGCACCGCGCCCCACTGGACATGCGCCAGCGGCGCCTGCTGATTCTCTGTGACGGTCGGCGTGGAACGGGCGAACTGTCGGCCCTGCTGGGACAGGACGCCGCGCCCATGGTGCAGCACCTGGTGCAGGCGGGTTACCTGAGCATCGGCGCGGAGGACCCTGCCGCGATGCACGCAGGTCCTGCCCCGGCCGATGCGCAGCAACGCCGCCGCTCGCTGGCTGCGGCACGCGTCTACATGCTGGACATTCTGGAGATGCAGCGGCACCCCGACGCGGCCGCGTTGTTCGGTGCGCTGCAGCAGGCCCGCGACACAGCGCGCGTGCTCGACGTACTGCACAGCGCGCTGGAGCGACTGCCCGGCCTGACCTCGGCCGGTTACCGCGACCGCGTCCGCGAGCGGCTGCTGGAAGTGCTGCCGCACGAACATTGTCCCGCGTTTTCGTAGAGCGGGCTTCTGGCCCCTGCCGGCCCACCGCCGCGTGCGCCCCGTGCAGGGAGATCCCAACACTACCTGCGGTGGTTGTTGCGCAGGCCGTCCCAGCACTGCTGGTAGCCGGCCTGACGGTGACCGGCGGCCAGGGCCTGCGCGGTCGGCCGGATCACGGTACGGGTCTCGAACATGAAGGCCATGGTGTCCTTGATCACGTCCGGCTGGCCCAGGTCGGCCTGCGAGGCCTTGTCGAAGGTCGGCGCGTCGGGCCCATGTCCGCTCATGCAGTTGTGCAGCGACGCACCGCCAGGGACGAAGCCGTCGGCCTTCGCATCGTAGGCACCGTGCACCAGTCCCATGAACTCACTGGCGATGTTGCGATGGAACCACGGCGGACGGAAGGTGTGCTGGGCGACCAGCCAACGCGGCGGGAAGATCGCCAGATCCATGTTGCTCGTACCCGGCGTGTCGCTGGGTGAATGCAGCACCAGGAAGATCGACGGGTCCGGATGGTCGAAACTGATGGAACCGATGGTGTTGAAGCGGCGCAGGTCGTAGCGGTACGGCGCGTAATTGCCGTGCCAGGCCACCACGTTCAACGGAGAATGCGTGATCGGTGCCCGCCACAGCTGCCCGTCGAACTTGGCGACCAGCTCGAAGTCACCTTCCAGGTCTTCATAGGCGGCGTGCGGCGTCTCGAAATCGCGCGGGTTGGCCAGACCGTTGGCGCCGATCGGGCCCAGATCGGGCAGCTTCAGCAGTGCGCCGAAGTTCTCGCAGACATAACCGCGCGCCTGTCCATCCGGCAGTTCCACGCGGAAACGCACACCACGCGGCATCACGGCGATCTGCTGCGGCTCGACCTCGACCACGCCGAACTCGCTCAGCAGGCGCAGGCGCCCGAGCTGCGGCACGATCAGCAGTTCGCCGTCGGCGTTGTAGAAGTAGCGTCCCTGCATGTCCCGATTGGCGGCATACAGGTGGATGGCCACGCCCGTGTGGGCATCCGGGCCGCCATTGCCGCCCATGGTGTACAGGCCTTCGATGAAATCAACCGGCGCTTCCGGCATCGGTAGCGGACTCCAGCGCAGCTGATTGGGCGAAGCCCGCAGCGCGCCGAAATCGCCCTGCAACCGGGGCTGCGCCAAGGCCACGAACTCCCCGTGCTGCACCGCCGGCCGGATGCGGTACAGCCAGCTGCGCCGGTTGCTGCCGCGCGGCGCAGTAAAGGCGGTACCGGAGAGCTGCTCGGCGTACAGCCCGTGCGCCACCTGCTGGGGTGAGTTCTGCCCCTGCGGCAGCGTGCCCGCCAGCGCCTCGCTGGCGAACTCGTTGCCGAAGCCGGTCTGGTAACCGCGAGACGTGATGGTCATCTGGAAAGCCTCGAATCTGCCCGCACTGTAACCCATGGTGGCGTGCCGGTCCTGCCGCCATCAAGCGGCAAAGCCGTCGGCCGGACAACGCCGTGACGCGGTCAGAGCACGCCGCGCTTGATCTGGTCGCGTTCGATGCTCTCGAACAGCGCGGTGAAGTTGCCTTCGCCGAAGCCTTCGTTGCCCTTGCGCTGGATGATCTCGAAGAAGATCGGCCCGATGCAGTTCGTGGTGAAGATCTGCAGCAGCTTGCGCTGGTGCGTTTCCGGGTCGGCGTCGATCAGGATCTTGTTCTTTGCCAGGCGTGCAACGTCTTCGCCATGGCCCGGCACGCGCTGGTCGATGACCTCGAAATAGGTCTCCGGCGTGTCCAGGAACTCCACGCCCTGCGCGCGCATGGCTTCCACCGTGTCGTAGATGTTCTCGGTGAAGCAGGCGATGTGCTGGATGCCCTCGCCCTTGTAGGCGTCCAGATACTCGTTGATCTGGCTCTTGGGGTCGGAGGACTCGTTGAGCGGAATGCGCACGATGCCGTCCGGTGCGGTCATCGCCTTGGACACCAGACCGGTCTTCAGGCCCTTGATGTCGAAGTAGCGGATCTCGCGGAAGTTGAACAGACGCTCGTAGTAGTCCGACCACTGCTGCATGTTGCCGAAGTACAGGTTGTGGGTCAGATGGTCGATGAAGGTCAGGCCAAAGCCCTGCGGATGCGGGTCGGCGCCTTCGACCGGTGCGTAGTCCTCGCCGTAGATGCTGCCCTTGCTGCCATACCGGTCGACCAGGTACAGCATGCAGTCGCCGATGCCCTTGATGACCGGCGCGTCGACAGCCTTGCTGTCCGGCTTGAACGCGACCGCCTCGGCGCCGTTGCCCAGCGCGGCACTGTAGACCTCATCACCGGGGCGCTGGAAGCGGATGGCGAAACCACACGCGCAGGGGCCGTGCTTCTCAGCGAAGTCGGCGGCGAACGAATCGGGGTCTTCGTTGACCAGGAAGTTCACATCGCCCTGGCGGTAGACGGTGATCGGGCGTCGGGTGTGTTTGAGTACCGCGCTGAAGCCCATCGCCTTGAAGTACGCATGCAGCTCGCCGGCACGACCGGCGGGTGCGGCGAATTCGACGAATTCAAAGCCGTCGATCCCCATCGGGTTCTCGAAGGTGGTGACCTGCATGCCGGGGTTGGGATGCGAGGTGGCCGGGACGGTGGTATTCATGGCGTGGGCTCCAGATCTTTCCGCACCGGGAAAAACAGGTGCGGGCGGCGGGCAGACCCGCGAGAATGCGGAGTCCGTGACGACCCTTTATAGTTACACCTGAAACCACCAGCAAGGTGCACCGCAGCATGAGCCCAGCCGACCCCGCTTCCACCAGCGTGCGTGCCTCGCACGTCCTGCTCGACCTGGAACAGTTCCTGCCGTATCGGCTGAGCGTTCTGTCCAACCGGGTCAGCGGCAACATTGCCAAGCTTTATGGTGACCGCTATGGGCTGGCCATTCCGGAGTGGCGGGTGATCACGATCCTTGCGCTGTACCCGGGCTCATCGGCAAGCGAGGTGTCCGAGCGCACGGCGATGGACAAGGTGGCGGTGAGCCGAGCGGTGGCGCGGTTGCTGGAGCGGGGCTTCATCAAGCGCGAAACGCATGGTGACGACCGCCGCCGATCGGTGCTGGCGCTGTCGGCGGCGGGGTTTGAGGTGTACGAGACCATCGCGCCAATGGTGATCGAGATCACGCGCAAGCTGATGTCGGTGTTGAGCGAGGAAGAGGAACAGTTGCTGGAGACCTTGATTCTGCGGTTGGCAGGGGAAGGGCTGCAGCGGATGGCGGAAGGAGTGTGATGGGTTTCCTGCCGGGGGCTGCGCCCCCGGGCCCCGCTTCACAGCAACAGCAACAGCAAAGAGCGTAAAGCGTCGGCTGTGCGCTGTGGTGCATTTGGCGAGGCGGTGTGGGTCTGCGGGGGACGGCAAAAACTGCCCCTCCGGGGTCCGGCCCAGCCGCATAGCGGCTGTGCGTTCGGGCGCTTGCGAAGCAATGCTTCGCAAGCAAAGCGCCCTCACCCTGCGGGCCTTGTTTCGCGCCTTGCTCGTATGCGCTGTCCTGCGCATACGGCAAGACCGGGGTTGGGCTCCTGCCCAACCCGCCGGACGCATGCGTCCGGCCCATGGCGCTCGACACCCCCGCAGACCCACCCCGCCCCGCCACCGACACATCCCGACGACGGACGGCAAAGCGCCGTCGCCGCTGGTAGGTGACGACCGTTGGTCGTCACGCTTCCGCCGTTGCTCCTGGCCGATGACGACCGTTGGTCGTCACGCTTCTGACGTTGCTCCTGGCCGATGACGCACCTGGGGCCATCTCCGGCCACCCGCGGTGTTGCCGTTGGCGGTGACCTCAGCTGAGGTCTTTGCGCCTGGCAAACACCCAGGGGGCGGCGAGTGCGCCGATGGCGCCGCCGACAAAGCCCAGCAGCGCGGCTACGGCGGCTGCTTCAATCGCGCCCGGCAGGGCCAGCGCGGCGGTTACCAGCAGGGCGGCCGGCAGGCCGACGAAGGTGGCCAGGAAGAACCGCCAGCGCGGCACCCAGCTGCGCAGCTGGAGCAGACTGACCGGCTGCCAGGTTTCGCCGCTGGCCTGTTCGGCCACGCGCGCGGCCACCTTGGTCAGGTCCACTTCCGGCTGGGCGCGGCCCAGACGGGCGGTGCCCAGCGCGGTCGCCACCGCCTCCACCGGTGGGTAACTGCCCGGCCACTGCACCGGCGCCGCAACGCCGTAGGCCGCCAGCAGCGGCACGCTCAGCCACGCGGCCTGCAGCGGCCGCATCATCCGACGCCCGTGCACGCACCAGGTCTGCGGCTGTCCCTGCACCGTCACCTGGTACAGCGCCAGCTCGCCCGGCGCGGGGTAGTCGAGCATCGTCACGCGCGCGGCCAGGGTGTCGCAGCCCATCGCGCGGAGAAAGCCGGGGCGGCTGCGCCCTTCATGCATCCAGGCCAAGCCCAGGGCGCCCACCAGGAAGGCTTCAGCCGGATCGCGGGTGCCCGGGCTGGCCCGCTCATCGCTGGCCAGGAACCAGGCCAGCGAACGCGGTTCGGCCACATCCTGCAGACCCCAGCGTCCGCTGTCACCCAGCACGTGGCGCAGCGGCAGCCGCGCCGCTGCGGTTTCACCGCGTGCGCTGGGCTGCAGAAACGGCAACACGCCTTGCACGAAGGTGGCCGTGTCCAGCGCGCGCCCGCCCTGGCCCAACCACCCGGTCGGCAACAGCCCGGCGAGCAGCGGGTTGGCAGCCAGCGTGTCGAACTGCGCCTTCTGCTCCACCAGCTTCTGCACCGCTGCCTTCAGCAGCACGTTGTCCGGCAGCGCCACGGTGGGCAGGCGATAGTGCGGCGGTGGCGCAGGCGTGACTTCGCCGGTGCCGGTGTCGTCCAGCAGCGTCTCCACCGCTGGCAGACCGACCGCACCCGCGTCCGCGGGCGTGGTGGCAACGGTGTCCCCGGTATCGGGTGCTGCAGGGGCAACGGCGGCGTGGTCGCTGGGCATCAGGCGCTCCGGTCATGCGCCGGTGGCGCGCGGTGAGGTCCTTGCCGTTAGCGGCCAACCCACGAATTCCTGTAGTGCCGGGCTCTGCCCGGCAGTTCTTTGCCGGGCTCTGCCCGGCAGCGCTTCAACGGGCTCTGCCCGGCTGGGCCATTACGCGATGATCCCGAGCTGCCGGGCAGAGCCCGGCACTACGGGGCCCAGTCCTTCATGAAGGCCAGGAAGCGCGCGCGGTCGTAGCCGCGCCCCTGTTCCTTGGGGAGCTCCAGGTCGCCGGTGAACTGCGAATGCAGCAGGGCACCGTTGGCGTCCAGCACGAACAGGTGCGGATAGCCCTTGATTTCGGGGTACTGCGCGAGGAACGCGGCGTTCTCGTTGTCTTCGCTGAAGTTGACCTTCATCCAGACAAAGCTGGCATCGCGCAGGCGGCGCACTTCGGCGTCGCCTTCGATGAAATCGTCCATCAGGTGGCACCACACGCACCACTCACCGCCCACATCCAGCACGATGCGCTTGTTGCCGCGCTTGGCCTCGACCATCGCGGTGGCCAGGTCGGCAGCCGGGTCGCGGGCCGGGTCGAAGGCCGCGTTGAGCCCGGCGATGGCGGCGATATCAGCCGCCGCCGGGGTGTTGCCCGAGACCACCGGCACGCTGGGGTCAGCGGCCGGTGGGTCGGTGGGTCGGGTATCCACGGGCTGCGCAGGGCCGGCACCGGCATCGGAACCGGAAGGCGAACAGGCGGCCAGCAGCGCCACCATCACACCAGCAGACATCCAGACAGCCGTCCTGCGCATTGGGATTTCCTCTTATTTGACGCCGTGCATCAGCTTGTTGATCAGCGGGGCCACCAGGAACAGCACCACGCCGGCACCGGCCAGCGCCCAGAAGCCGAAGGTGTAACCGGCATGGGCCGACTGTACCGTCATGCCGCCGTCGCCGCTGACCTTGCCCGCAAAGATGCCGGCCATGTTGTTGCCGATGGCGATGGACAGGAACCAGCAGCCCATCGCCATGCCACCCAGACGGGCCGGGGCCAGCTTGGTGGTCATCGACAGGCCGATCGGCGACAGGCACAGCTCACCGACCGACTGGATCACGTACACCATGAACAGCGTCCAGAACGGAATCTTGCCGGCATCGTTGACCATGCTCGACAGCGCCACCATCAGCAGCAGGAACGCCAGGCCGTTGAAGACCAGGCCGAGGCCGAACTTGCGCGGAATGGACGGATTGGCCTTGCCCATCTTCACCCACATCCACGCCATGATCGGCGCCAGGGTGATGATGGCCACCGAGTTCACCGACTGGAACCACTCCAGCGGGAAGGTCCAGTCGCCGAACTGACGGTCGACGATGCGGTCACCCAGGAAGGTGAACGAGCTGCCGGCCTGCTCGAAGAACATCCAGAACAGCACGTTGAAGACGAAGATCACCAGCATCGCGATGACCTTGTCGCGCGCCACGGTACCGGTGCGGATGCCTTCAACCAGCAGCATCAGCGCGGGCACGATGAACAGCGTCATCAGCAGGATCTGCAGCGCGTTGGCGTCGATGGTCAGCAGGAAGTAGAACAGCGGCACGCCGATCAGCGCGCCAACCACGGCGACCATGCCCACGCGGCCGACGTTCTGCTGGCCCGGCGCCGGGGCGCCGATGCCCTTGAGCTGGGCGCGGCCCAGCCAGAACCAGACCAGGCTGGCCAGCATGCCCACACCGGAGCAGATGAACACCACCTGGTAGTGCGGCATGGCATCGGTGCCGAAGACCTGGCGTGCCAGCCAGCCGGTGATCACCGGGGCGATCATCGCGCCGAGGTTGATGCCCATGTAGAAGATGGTGAAGCCCGAATCGCGGCGCTCGTCACCCTGCAGGTACAGCTTGCCCACCAGGGTGGAGATGATCGGCTTGAACAGGCCGTTGCCCACGATGATGGTCGCCAGGCCCAGCTTGAACAGCAGCTCGGTCGGCGAGGCCAGCATGAACAGGCCGATGGCCATGAACAGCGCGCCCAGCAGGATCGAGCGCTGGAAGCCGATCAGCTTGTCGGCCACATAGCCGCCGAAGATGGCACCGGCATAGACCAGCGCCAGGTAGGCACCGTACAGCTCGCTGGCCGGCCGTTCACCGGTGGCATCGCCACCGTGGAACTGGGCCACGATGTACAGCACCATCGCCCAGCGGATCCCGTAGAACGCAAAGCGTTCCCAGAACTCGGCCATGAACAGCATCCACAGCGGACGCGGGTGACCCAGCAGGGTCTTGAATTCCGGCACGGCCGGTTCGGGGGTATTCGCAGTGGCGTTCAGGCTCATGCGGTTTCCTGGTTCGGTGGATGACAGGCACGTCCGCTGTGCCGGAAGAACGCGCGAGCATCACGCACTTCCGGCGTTCACGTCAAATAAACGATGTTCGGGACGTGGCGCGGGAGGCTCGCAGCACTTGCAGACGCAACCATCGCGCCGCGGGCGTCCTGCCGGGCTGAACAGGCACCGACGGCAGGTCAATGCGCACCCTGCCGCGCATTCAGCCTTTGAGGCTGGTACGCACCTGGAACAGCTCGGGGAAGAAGGTCAGCTCCAGCGCCTTGGCCAGGAAGCCCACGCCGGAAGACCCGCCGGTGCCACGCTTGAAGCCGATCACCCGCATCACCGTGCGCATGTGACGGAACCGCCACAGCTGGAAGGCCGTCTCCAGGTCGACCAGATCCTCGCACAATGCGTACTCGCGCCAGTAGCGGTCGGTGTCCTGGTAGATGGTTTCAAACACCGGGTGCAGCCCGTCGTCGGCCACGTGCGGCAGGGTCCAGTCGCGCTGCAGCCCATCGGCCGGGATGGCGTGGCCGAAGCGCGCCAGGTACCTGAGGAACTCCTGGTACAGGCTCGGCGCCTCCAGCACGGTGCGCAGCTGGGCCTGGCCTGCCGGGTCGTGCTCGAACACCTGCAGCATCTGCGCGTTCTTGTTGCCCAGCAGGAACTCGATGTAGCGGTACTGCAGCGACTGGAAGCCCGAGGACGGCCCCAGCACGTCGCGGAAGCCCATGTACTCGGACGGGGTCAGCGTTTCCAGCACCGACCACTGCTCGGTCAGCTGGCGCAGCACCTGCTTGCTGCGCGCCAGCACCTTGCGGCACTGCCAGACCTCATCGCGCTGCAGAAAGCCGATCGCGGCCCCCAGTTCATGGCCGAGCAGTTTCAGCCACAGTTCCGAAGTCTGGTGCTGGATGATGAACAGCATCTCGTCGTGGTGCGGCGGACTGGACTGCGGCTGCTGCGCGCTCAGCAGCTGGTCCAGCCGCAGGTAGCCGCCATAGGTCAGCCGGTCCTGCAGGTCGGTATGGATGCCGGCTTCGAGATCGCGTTGGTTGTTGTCAACAGACATGGGCAGGCCCGTACAAGGGCCGGCAAGCGTACCGTATGCGACATAAGTTGACGGTTTTGCGCAGCCCGGTCCGAACCGGTTGCAACCCTCTGCACGGCGCTGCGGAGGCGCTTCAGCGCATGGAAGCGCTTGCAGCGCCCCCCGGCGACCACTCGGCGGGGGTATTCTGGTGCTCTGCAGCAACGGCTGAATACGTTGCTGCTGCTGGCCCGCACGCGGCAGCCCGGGGACTGAACAGGGTCCTCCTTGCTGCGCCGCAGGACAGCTTTTTCATACGTCGTCCTTAACATGGCGATTCATATCATTTGTAACTTCCTGTCAGAAGGTGCAGTACGCAATGACGGTTGCCGCCGAGTTCAAGATTGACTACCTGCAGTACCTGGATGCGGACGGCGCGCTCGTCCGCGACGACCTGCCCGCGTCGCTGCGCGACCCCAAGGTGCTGGTCCCCCTGTTCAAGCAGATGCTGTACGTGCGCACGTTCGACAGCAAATCCATTGCCCTGCAGCGCACCGGCAAGCTGGGCACGTATGCCGCGTGCCTGGGCCATGAAGCAGCGCACGTGGGCATCGGCGCAGCGATGCAGGCCGGTGATGTGTTCGCGCCCAGCTACCGCGAGTACGGCGCGATGTTCATGCGTGGCGTTCGCCCGTATGACGTGCTGATGTACTGGGGCGGCGACGAGCGCGGCAACGACTACACCGGCAACGCGGTGAAGGACTTCCCGTTCTGCGTGCCGATCTCCACGCAGTGCCTGCACGCTGCCGGCGCTGCGCTGAAGTTCAAGCTCAATGACGAAAAACATATCGCGGTGGCCGTGTGCGGCGACGGCGGCAGCTCCAAGACCGACTTCTACGCGGCGGTCAACTCGGCCGGCGCCTACAAGCTTCCGTTGATCCTGTGCATCGTCAACAACGGCTGGGCCATCTCGGTGCCGCGCTCGGCCCAGACCGGTGCCGAAACCCTCGCCCAGAAAGGCCTGGCCGGCGGCCTGCATTGCCTGCAGGTGGACGGCAACGACCTGATCGCGGTACTGGCCGCCATGGAACAGGCGCGCGAGCGCGGCCTCGCCGGCGAAGGCGGCACCGTGCTCGAACTGATGACCTATCGTCTTTCCGACCACACCACCGCAGACGACGCACGCCGCTACCGCGACGACGCCGAGGTCAAGGACGCCTGGACCCGTGAGCCGATGCTGCGCCTGCGCAGGTACCTCACCGCCCAGGGCGTGTGGAGCGAAGAGGAAGAGAAGGCCTGGGTCGAACAGTGTGCTGCGCGCGTGGACGAGGAAGTGAACCAGTACCTCAACACGCCGGTGCAGCCCATCGAGGCGATGTTCGATTACCTGTACGCCGACCCGCCGCCGGACCTGCTGGCCCAGCGCGCAGAGGCCATTGCCCTGGAGCAGCGCCATGGATGAGATCAAGCGCGGCGCACCCGTTTCCCAGGCCAATGCCGCCGACAGCGCTGCTGTGGCCGCTGGAGATTCCCTCATGACCACCACCCCCATCACTCTGATCGAAGCGATCACCCAGGCCCTGGCGTGGGAACTGCAACACGACCCGTCGGTGCTGGTGCTGGGCGAGGACGTCGGCATCAACGGCGGCGTGTTCCGGGCCACTGCCGGACTGCAGCAGCGCTTCGGTGCCCAGCGCATCCTCGACACCCCGCTGGATGAAACCACCATTGCCGGCCTCACCGTCGGTCTGGCCGCACAGGGCATGAAGCCGGTGGCCGAAGCCCAGTTCGACGGCTTCGTGTACCCGATGGTCGACCACCTGATCTGCCATGCCGCGCGCCTGCGCACCCGCACCCGTGGACGCCTGCACTGCCCGATGGTGCTGCGCGTGCCGTGGGGCGGTGGCATCCGCGCCCCGGAGCACCACAGCGAAGCCAACGAGGCGATCTTCACCAACGTACCCGGCCTGCGCGTGGTGCTGCCGTCCAGCCCGCAGCGCGCCTACGGCCTGCTGCTGGCCGCCATCCGCGACCCGGATCCGGTGATCTACATGGAGCCCAAGCGCATCTACCGCCAGTACAAGGAAGTGGTGGCCAACGATGGTGAGGCGCTGCCGCTGGACGTGTGCTTCGTGCTGCGCGACGGCACCGACGTGACCCTGGTCGCCTGGGGTGCCCAGGTCAAGGAAGCGCTGGAAGCGGCCGACAAGCTGGCCGGCGAAGGCATCAGCGCCGAAGTGATCGACGTGGCCACCCTGCGCCCGCTGGACTTTGCCACCATCGCCGAGTCGGTGGCCAAGACCGGTCGCTGCGTGGTGGTGCAGGAAGCACCGAAGACCGCCGGGTTCGGGGCCGAGATCGCCGCCCGTCTGGCCGAGGAGTCGCTCTACGACCTGCTGGCGCCGGTCGAACGCGTGACCGGCTACGACACCCACATTCCGCTGTTCCGCCTGGAGATGAAGTACCTGCCCAGCGTGGAGCGGATCGTGGCCGCGGCCAAACGCACCATCGCGGCGGGCTGAGATGAGGGCCCGCCTGATAGGCCCTTACCGCAGCCAGTATCCCAACCCGCTCCGGTTCCACACCGGCCAGATCGTCGAAGTCGGTGTACGTGACGAGGAATGGCCGGCCTTTGCCTGGGTGCGCACCGATGACGGGCGTGCCGGCTGGGCACCGGTAGCGTGGTTGCAGGTGCTCGACGAGGGTCGCGCCGAAGCGATGCGCGACTACGATGCACGCGAACTGGATGTGGAAAGCGGCGAGCTGGTCAAGCTGCATCATGAACATGGTGGCTGGTGGTGGTCCGAGCGCGCCAATGGCGCAACGGGCTGGCTGCCGGGCCGCGAACTGGAACTGCTGGAAGAGAACTGCACATGAGCCAGACCAAGAATTTCAATCTGCCCGACTTGGGCGAAGGCCTGCCGGACGCCACCATCGTGGAGTGGTTCGTCAAGGAAGGCGATGTCATCAAGCTCGATGAGCCGCTGGTCTCGATGGAGACCGCCAAGGCCGTGGTGGAAGTGCCCTCGCCGGTCTCCGGCAAGGTACTCAAGCTGTCCGGCGCCGCCGGCGACATCATCGCCACCGGTGCGGTGCTGGCCAGCTTCGAGGTCGACCCGACCCTGCCGCAGCGCGCTGATGGCCAGGACACCGGCCACAGCCACGGCCATGCACCGGCAACGCCGAGCACCGGCCAGCCCGCTGCCGGCCAGCCGGACAAGGTGGTGGCCTCCGACGAAGGCGGTTCGATCAAGGCCGAAGGCGAGCGTGACGATGCCGGCACCGTGGTCGGTGCGATGCAGAGCTCCAATACCGTGCATACCGAGCAGGCGGTGGCCGTCGGAGGCGTCAAGGCGGTACCGGCGGTGCGTGCGATGGCACGCAAGCTCGGTGTCGATCTGGCGCTGGTCCACGCCACTGGTACCGATGGCGCGGTGACCATGGCCGACGTCAAGCAGGCCGCCGCCGCAGGCACCGCAAAGCCGGGCAGCGCAGCGCCGCGGGCCGCGGCAGCGGCCGCACCGGCAGCCTCTCAAGCCGCAGCAGTGGCGCCGGTGACGCAGCAGAGCGCACGTGCCCCGCTGTCGGCAAGTGGCAAGCCGATGCGCACCCAGCCGCCGGGTGTGGCCGCGATGGGCCAGCCGGAAGCACTCAAGGGCGTGCGCCGCAACATGGCGCGGGTGATGGCCGACGCGCACAGCAAGGTGGTGCCCACCACGCTCAACGATGACGCCGACATCCATGCCTGGCAGCCGGGCAACGATGTCACCGCACGTCTGGTACGCGCGATCGTGGTCGCCTGCCAGAAGGTACCGGCGATGAACGCCTGGTTCGACGGCGAGGCACTGACCCGCACGCTGCACGCGCATGTGGATGTAGGCATCGCGGTGGACACCGACGACGGCCTGTTCGTGCCGGCCCTGCGCAACGCCGACATGCTCGATGCACGCGGTGTACGCGAGGGCGTGAACCGTCTGCGCGAGCAGGTGGAAGCGCGTTCGCTGCCGTCCTCGGAGCTAAGTGGTTACACCATCTCGCTGTCCAATTTCGGCATGTTCGCCGGCCGTTATGCCACGCCGGTGGTGGTGCCGCCGTGCGTGGCCATCGTCGGTGCCGGCCGCGCCCGTCACCAGATGACCCCGGTGATGGGCGGCGTGGAAGCGCACAAGGTGATCCCGCTGTCGGTGACCTTCGACCATCGCGCCTGCACCGGTGGCGAAGCCGCCCGCTTCCTGCGCGCGATGATGGACGACCTGGCCCTGGCGGGGTAAAGCCGGGCGCGGCACCCGGTAGGTGACGACCGTTGGTCGTCACTCGCGCGGCACCCCTGGAAGCGTGACGACCAACGGTCGTCACCTGCCAACGCGTGGGCCCCGTGCCCGGCGGCGCTTCAATCGGACCGCGATGCACCGGTAGGTGACGACCGTTGGTCGTCACACGCCCCGATGAAGCGTGACGACCCACGGTCGTCACCTACCAAAGCGGGGTCCCCGTGCCCGGTGGCGCCTCAATCAGACCGCGATGCACCGGTAGGTGACGACCGTTGGTCGTCACTCGCGCGGCACCGCTGAAAGCGTGACGACCAACGGTCGTCACCTACCATCGCGCGGCCTGTGCCGCGCAGAGCCCGGCACTACCCGGCCAGGGTGTGCGCGGGCACGATGTGCTCGCCGGGCAGCGGTGCCAGTGCGGCTTCCACCATCGCCTCGGCGATGCGCTCTGCCGGGTTGATCCGCCAGCCGCGCGGCAGCACCGGCCCGATGAGGCCCAGCACGATCTGCCCCAACCGCTCGGCGGGCCGGCGCTCGCTGCGCTGGCCCCCGATCAACCCCGGTCGCACCAGCGTCAGCGAGGCAAAGCCCAGATCGCGCAGATCCTGTTCGAGCGCACCCTTGACCCGGTTGTAGAACAGGCGCGAGCCCGCATCGGCGCCAGCGGCCGAGTTCAACACGAACACATCGGCACCGCCGGCCTGCGCCAGCCGGGCAAACGCCAACGGGTAGCTGCGGTCAACCTGCTCGAAAGCCTCGCGGCTGCCGGCCTGCGCCAGCGTCGTCCCCAGCGCGCAGATCACCGCATCCACCCGTGCCCACGCAGGCACCTGCGGCGGCTGTGGCAGGCGATCAAAGGCCAGCACCGGCACCTCCAGCGTCGGCGCAGTTACCGGCAGACCGCGCCGGCCGGGTGCCACCACTGCGGTACATCGGGGGTCCTCCAGCAGCCGGTCCAGGACGGCACGGCCGACCAGTCCGCTTGCTCCCAGCAGCATCACACGCATCGCGACCTCTCCTGCGGCATCCTTGCCCATCGTAGCGGTTCAAGCTGCCGCGCATCGCGCCGATATGCTGTCACCAGTACCTGCCTGCCCAGGATGTGCCCATGCCCGATCCCCGCGATGATCTGCCTGCCCCCGGTACCCAGTTCGGGCCGCTGGCGTCGGTGCGGGCCGCCGGCGACAACCGGGTCACCCTGGCCGGCAGCGGTGCGAGCCTACACCAGCTGTTTGCCCATGCAGATACGCCACCGGCGCTGCTGGCCGCCTTTGCCGATGGCATGGCGACCCTGCCCGGTGAACTCGGTGACATGGGCGACCGGCTGCAGTCGGCGCTGGCCAGCGAGGACTGGCTGCGCTACGGCCGGGCGATGCGCCAGCTGATCGACAAGTACATCCGCACCATCGAACAGCATTCGCCCGACGGGCAGCCGGAAAGCCTGCGCCTGCGTGAGCAGCTGCGCCAGGTGCTCGGGGTTACCGTGGCCAGCCTGCTGCGCCATGATCCCGAGCTGGGTGCCCAGGCCGTGCAGCAGGCCGCGCAATGGCGGCACTGGCAGCCGGGCCAGCCGCTGGACGCACTGGAACAGGCACTGCGCGAGCTCGGCCACCAGGTCGGCGTGCGCGCCGAAGGCTGGCAGGAGCGCGACGACCTGTTGCTGGGGCTGTTCGACCTGCTGCTGGACAACATCAGCGAGCTGCTCGACGACAGCAGCTGGCTGCAGGGCCAGGTGGGCGCGGTGCGCCAGCTGCTCAGCGGCCCGCTGGACAGCGTCGCCATCGAGCGCACCCGTGCCGAACTGCGCGAAGTGATCTACAAGCAGGGCCTGCTCAAACAGGGCATCGCCGATTCCAAGCAGGCCATGCGCGGGTTGATGGGTGAGTTCGTCGAGCGCATGGATGGCATGGCCACCAGCACCGGCGAGTACCACGACCGCATCAGCAGCTACGCCCTTGCACTGCGCGAGGCGCGCAGCATCGCCGACCTCAACGGCCTGCTGCAGAACGTGCTGCACGACACCGGCAAGGTGCAGGCGCAGGCCGCCCAGGCCCGTGATCATCTGGCCACCGCGCGGCTGGAGGTGGAGAAGGCCGAACAGCGCATCGCCGAGCTGGAGCAGGAGCTGCGCGACGTGGCCGACCAGGTCCGCACCGATCCGCTGACCGGCGCCCTGAACCGCCGCGGCCTGGACGAACTGCTGCACTCGGAGTTGGCCCGTGCCGAGCGCGGTGGGGGTCCGCTGGCAGTGGCGATGATCGACCTGGACGACTTTGCCGCCGCCAACACCGCGTACGGCCACGCAGGTGGCGACGCGCTGCTGCGGCATTTCGTCGGCGTGTGCCAGCTGCTGCTGCGCGCCAGCGACAGCATCGCCCGCCTCGGCGGCGATGAGTTCGTATTGGTGATGCCGCAGACGCCCGGTGCCGATGGCATGTCCACGGTGCAGCGCCTGCAGCGCTCGATGGCACAGCGCGCGCTCGATGTGCAGAACCAGCGCGTTGCGGTGCATTTCAGCGCCGGGCTCGCCCAGTGGCAGGCCGGCGATACGGTCGACAACCTGCTGCGTCGCGCCGACGAAGCCCTGTATGCGGCCAAACGCCAGGGCAAGAACCGCGCGCAGGCCGGCTGAGCGAGCGCGCTGCTCAGCCCTGCGGGCGCCGTCGCGACGGCACCAGCGCAAAGGTATCCACCGCCAGCTTCTCGGCGTGGTTCAACCAGGCGCGGATCTCCAGGTCATCCACTTCGTGGTCAAGTCCGAAGCTGACGTTGATGCGGCCACTGGCATCGGGCTGCACCCACTGCTGGGCCAGCACGACCTTGCGCTTGGACGACACCGCCTCGATCCAGAAGCCGCGCTGCGGCTGGGTGCTGGCCACCAGCTCCAGCATGTACTGCCCCGCCCGCGTACGGCGACCCTTGTCGGTGATCATGTGCGCCTGGCGCACGCTGGGACGTGGGCCATCAAAGGCATCCAACGGGGCATCCACCGCGATGCCGCCACGCAGCTGGTCGTCGCGGTACAGCTTGATGCCCCTGTCCCGGTTGACCAGCAGCGCACACCAGTCGCCGTCGGCCGAGCCGTCCTCGAAGGCCGTGCAGCGGTCGACATAGGCCAGCGTGCTGTCTTCGTCGGCCTGCTCGAACTGCCGCGAGGTGTTCTCCAGATAGACCGATTTCAGCGACCAGTCCTTGCCATATTCCAGCAGCACCGGCGGCTGCACATGCTGCAGGCCCACCACCACCTGGTTGTCTTCATCGATGCGAAGATCCCGGGTCGGTTCGCCCAGCCACAACGTGCGGGCAAATGACAGGTACTGCGGGTAGTCGCGGCCATGGTCGCGCGTGGCGGCCACACTTGCGCTCGGGGCACGCTGCGGGTCCAGCAGCGAACGACCGAAGCCGATGGAATTGATGGCCGGGTCGAGCAGGCTCAGCAGGGTGGCGCCACTGTCCAGCGTGCTGCCGTGCTCGGCCTGCAGGCTGCGCGGCTCGATGCCCTCGCCCAGGAAAAGAAGAAGGTTCTCGCGCTGTTCCTGCCGTGCCAGCACGTGGCTCAGATCGTTGGGCATGGCCAGATGATCCGAAGCGATCACGATCAGCGTGTCCTTGCCGTAGGGGCTGGCCTGGATGCGGTCGACCAGCTGTGAGATCAGCCGGTCACTGCACTTGAGCGCGTTGAGCAGGCCGATGTTGCCGTAGCGGCTTTCATAGCGCTCGTTGCGGCAGGCCACCGGCAGGTGACCGGCCGGATGATGGGTGTCCATCGTCAACGTGGTCAGCATGAACGGCGCGCCGGCACGCGAAAGCTGCTCGAAGCGGCTGTACGCGGCATCCAGCAGCACATCGTCATGCACGCCCCAGGCGGAATAGTGGATGCGTCCGATCTTCTTCTGCTGCTTGAACCAGGCTACGTCGTGCACTTCGTCAAAGCCATGACTCTGCAGGAACTGGCCCTTGCCGGCGAACTGACCGTTGGCACCGCCGAGGTAGTGATTGGTATAGCCCTGCTGCTTGAGGTAATCGCCCAGGCACACCGCCTTGGGCAGGAAGGTGCCCATGCGGTCCATGCTGTTCTCATCGCCCTGCGAGGTGGTCAGCGGCACGCCGCACATCGAGGCCACCAGACCGGCGATGGTCCAGCCACTGCCCTCGGCCGAATCCAGCCCCCGCACATCCAGCGCCTGGCCAGCCAGCCGGTTGAGATTGGGCGTCAGGCCGGGGAACGTACGCTCGTCGAGATAGGTCCGCTCCAGACTTTCACCGTAGATCCAGACGATGTTGCGCGGACGGGTCAGCGGCTGCGTCGGCACCTGGTACTCGGGCGCCACCTGCGAGTGGTCTACCGGCATGAGCTGGGCATACAGACGCCGCCCGTCGGCGTACAACGGGCTCACCAGTATCGCCACCAGCCAGAGGCTGGCAAAGGCAGCAAGCCACGCGCGGCCGTGACCTGCACGCCGCCAGCGCGTGACCCGCGTCAACGCCAGCGGCAGCAGCGAGAGCAGCAGCAACACCACGTACCCGGCAATGACCTTCTTGAACTCGACCACGCCGGCGCCTTCCATATCGGCGTTGAGGTGGTACAGCGTCGCCGCGTTGATGCCATCGCCTGACAGCTGATCGATCATCCACCAACTGCTCAACGCCACCATCAGCAGCGAAAGCAGGCTTGCTTTCCACCACAGCCCGGTATCAGAGACCAGCAGCAACCAGGCCAGCAGCAGCAACAACAGCAGAAGAATCGGAAGCATGGGCACTTTCGGCAGTGACGGGAGTGGTGATGGACGTCGTACCGACGCGCTGTCCATCCGACCGAAACTGCCAAGCACACCTGCATGACAGCCCGATGACCGGATCATGCCTGCACGAACCTGACTGAAATGTTTGCTGGAAGCGACATGTTGTCGCGGCAGCTACCTCGATGAACACGAGGTGATGAGCGCGATCACCCTGCGTGATCGCGCTGCATGGTGGCACGTCAGAGCGGCCGCCTCAGCGGTGCCCGCGTTCTTCGCGCGCACGCGCGCGCCGATCAAACAGCAGCGCGCTGGCGATGATCGACAGGCCGAGCACCACGCCGATCAGCATCAGCAACATGGCGATGAGCGGATAGCCGAACAGATGCCAGCCCGTGTCCACGCGCATCATCAGCGAGGCCGCCATGATCAGGGCAGCGGTGATGATGCCGGCCGACACCCGGTTGGCGATCTTCTGCAGATTCTCCATCAGGCGCGATTCTTCCAGCCCGGTCACCTTCATCTGCAGGCGGTTCTCGGCCAGCAGCGCCAGGATGTCGGTCATCTTGCGCGGTCCCTCGCGCAGCAGCTGCTGCAGCTCCATCGCTTCACTGGCCAGATTGGCGGCGGAGAGTGACTTGCGCAGCCGCGCGCGCACGACATGCTGCAGCTGTTTTTCCACCACCCGGCGCGTATCCAGGTCGGGCGCCAGCTGGCGGCACACCGATTCCAGGTTGAGCATTGCCTTGCCGATCAGGCTCAGCTCCGGCGGCGTACGCAACCCGCAGGCGGTGGCGATGCGCACCAGGTCCAGCACCACCCGGCCCTCGGAGAAATGCGAGCTGGCCGCATAACGGGCGATCATCTGCCCCGTCTCGCGCAGGTAGCGTTCTTCTTCGAATGCTTCCAGGCGGGTGCTGATACCAATGATTTCGTCGGCCACTTCTTCACCACGCCCATCCACGGCGGCAAACAGCACCTTCAGCAGCCGCTCGCGCAGGCGCGGCGGCATATGCGCGACCATGCCCAGATCGAAAATTGCCAAACGGCCATCGGTGGTCACGCGCAGGTTGCCCGGATGCGGGTCGGCGTGGATCTCGCCATGTACGAAGATCTGATCCAGGTAGCCACGGATCAGTGCAGCGGCCAGCGGGTCCATCGACTCTTCGGTACGGCGCACCGCAGCGATGGCGTCCACGCGTACGCCGTTGGCCAGCTCCATGGTCAACACGCGGTTGCTGCAGTAGTCCCAGATCGGCTGCGGCACCCACAGCCGCTTGAACGGCCGCAGGTGCTGCCCAAAGCGCGCAAGGTTCTCTGCTTCGGTCTGGTAGTCCAGTTCCTGCATCAAGGTTTTGCCGAACTCGTTGAGCCAGTCGCGCAGGCGCACGCGCCGACCCACCTGGGTCAGGTGGTCAGCGGCCATCGCAAAGCTGCGCAGGGCTTCCAGATCCGAGCGCAGCTGCGCAGCGACTTCCGGCTTCTGCACCTTCACCGCGACCTCGCGGCCATCGTGCAACGTAGCGCGGTGGACCTGGGCAATCGAGGCGCAGCCCAGCGGTACCGGGTCGAAGCTGGAGAACAGCTTGTTCACCGAGGCACCCAGCTCTTTTTCGATGATCGTATGGATGCGCTCCAGCGGGATCGGCGCGACCTTTTCCTGCATGCGCTCCAGTGCGGTGGCGAACTCGACCGGCACCATGTCCGGCCGCGTGGACAGCATCTGGCCGAGCTTGACGAAGGTCGGCCCCAGCGATTCAAGGTCGCTGACGAACTGATCCGGGTTGCCGTCGGCGGGCACCTCATGACCATGGCCGGCATCCAGGTTCATGCCGGAGAAGACGCCGGAATGGCGATAGCGCAGCAGCAGTCGCAGAATCTGGCTGCGCCGGCTCATGCCGGTGACCAGGGGTGTGGCAGGGGACGACGACGGCTGGTTGTCCACGCCGGGCTCCAACTCGGGAAAGGCCCCCAGTGTGGCCGGGTCCAGGTCATCTGCTGGTGAATCCCGCCGTCTTCCCGTACTCACCGCAGTTGGTCCAGAATCCGCCAACTCCGCTCTCTTTGATGTGACCTCCATGGCTGGTGCAAGCCTGTTCGCCCTGCTGGACGATATCGCCACCCTGCTCGATGACGTGGCCCTGCTGACCAAGGTCGCCGCGCGCAAGACCGCCGGCGTGCTCGGCGACGACCTGGCGCTGAACGCGCAACAGGTGACCGGGGTGAGCGCCAGCCGCGAGCTGCCGGTGGTGTGGGCCGTGGCCAAGGGCTCGCTGGTGAACAAGGCGATCCTGGTACCGGCTGCGCTGGCCATCAGCGCACTGGAGGCCTGGCTGCGCTCGCGGGGCTACAACGTGCCGATGATCGTGCCGCTGATGATGGCCGGCGGCGCGTTCCTGTGCTTTGAAGGCGTGGAAAAGCTGGCCCACCGGTTCCTGCACCCCGCCGAGGACGAGGCCGAACGCAGGGCGCAGCGCCAGCAGGCGCTGGCCGACGAGGCCGTGGACATGGTGGCGTGGGAAAAGGACAAGATCAAAGGCGCGGTGCGCACCGACTTCATCCTCTCGGCCGAGATCATCGTGCTCTCGCTGGGCGTGGTGGTCGCTGCCAGCGCCGGCTTCGCCCAGCAGGTAGGCACGCTGGTCATCATCGCGCTGGCGATGACGGTCTTCGTTTATGGCCTGGTGGCCGGCATCGTCAAGCTGGACGACGTGGGCCTGTTCCTGTCCCGACGCGGTGGCGTGCAGGCCACCATCGGCCGGGGTCTGGTGGTCAGTGCGCCATGGTTGATGCGGTTCCTGTCGGTGGCCGGCACGGCAGCAATGTTCCTGGTCGGCGGCGGCATCCTGGTACACAACATCGCCCCCCTGCACCACCTGGTGCAGGCATGGGCCGGCACCGGCGGCTGGGCATGGCTGGTCAATGCGCTGGCCAACGTGGTGGTGGGGCTGGTGGCCGGCAGCATCGTGCTGGCGGCCGTCACCGGCTGGAAAAAGCTGCGCAGCCGCTGAAACACCCGCGACGGGCGTGGCCCGTCACTGCCCCGGTGCGCCTGGCTGCGGCGGCGGGTCGCGCACCAGATGGATGTCGGTCGGCGTGGCCAGCGGGATGTTGCGCTCGGCCAGCGCCGGCAGCAGGCTGAAGTACAGGTCGCTGCGCGTGCCATACACCTGCCGCGGGCTGGCCACATAGGCGAAGCTGTTGACCGTGATCTGCCCGCCGGCGATGGTGTCGATGAACACCGACGGGGCCGGGTCCTGCAGCACGGCCGGGTGAGCGGCGTAGTTGTCCAGCAGCAGCTGGCGCAGCGCCAGCACGTCGGTGCTCAGCGGCACCGTGAACTGGATCTGGATCCGCCCCTGCATGTTGCCCATCGTCATGTTGCGGATGGTCTTGGTGATCAGCTCCGAGTTCGGCACGATCAGGGTCGACTTGTCGCCCACCTGGATCTCGGTCGAGCGCACGTTGATCCGGCGGATGTCGCCCTCCTGGTCACCCAGCTTGACCCAGTCGCCGATCTTCACCGGCCGTTCGGCCAGCAGGATCAGGCCGGAGACGAAGTTCTGGGTGATCGCCTGCAGGCCGAAGCCGATACCCACCGACAACGCGCTGACCACCAGCGCCAGCCGCTCGAAGCCGATGCCGAGGGCGGCCAGCGCCCACAGCACCGCCAGAATGATGCCGACATAGCGGGCAATCGTGCTGATGGAGTTGCGCGCGCCGGTATCCAGCTCGGTCTTGGGCAGGTAGGTCTCGGTGAGCCAGCGCTGGATCGCCTGCATCAGCGCCAGGCCGACCAGCAGCACCACCACGGCCAGCGCCACCTTGCCCGGCTCCAGCCGGATGTCCTTGCCGATCGGGATGCCGTCGCCCAGCGACTGCAGGGTGTCCAGCACCGAGCCGACGTTGCCGAACGGGACGGCCATGGCCAGCACCGCCAGCACCACCACCAGGATGCGCACCACGGCTGACAGCAGCACCCCGCCCTGCTCCACCTGCGCCGCGCTCAGCCCGGTGGTCAGCACCACCGTCCGGCCCAGACGGCTCTCCGGGTGCAGCATCCAGGTACACAGGTCATCGGCGAACTTGAGCAGCAGCCCGGCTGCCAGCACCACCACCGCGCCCCAGACCAGCTGCTGGGTCACGAACTTGGCGAAGTTGAGGTAGCCCAGCAGCACAGCGATGATCGCGGCCACCACCACGATGTTGCCGGCCACCCGCGCCAGCACCAGCCAGCCGCTGCGGATGTTCGGGCCACGCGCGCGGGCGTCGTTGGCCTGCGCTTCGGCGCGCTGCTCGGCCTGCTGGGTCTGCCGCCGGTGCAGGCGCGCCAGCGACACCAGCATCGCCATGATCAGGCCGAGATAGGTCAGCGCGATCAGGCCATCCAGCGCAATGGTGGTCACCTGGCTGCTGCGTGCTTCCCGGTCCACGCCGACCAGCAGCAGGTTCAACCAGGTCAGGCCAGCGGCGCACCAGGCGTACTTGCGCAGGCTGCGTGCCGCGGTGTCGTCCAGGTTCAGCAGCCGCCACGAGGGCCGCTTGGGCGCAAGCAGGCAGGCACTGAGCGCGCCGATGAAGGCAGCCACCACCGTGCCGAAGATGAAAAGCCCGGCCAGCTCCTGCAGGCGCGGCGCGATGGCGTCGATGGCCTGCAGCGATGCGACCAGCGCCCAGGCAGCCAGACCGGGCAGCAACGTGCCCACCAGCAGCAGCCAGACCGCCAACCCGGTACGCCGCAGGCGCCCGGCCGGAGCGCGCTCAGAGGCGGCATGGCGTCGGCCCAGCGCGCGCAGCCACAGACGTAGCGGGAACAGCAGCAGCACGGCCACGGCCAGACCGGCCAGCGGAAGCCAGATGCCTTCCTTGCGGATCGCCGCGCGCAGCGCCTTCTCGCCCTGCACGTAGAGAACGACGACCTGATCGGTATCACGCGGCACTTTCGCGGCCACCTGCTGCCACAGCGCCGGCGACAACGGCGAGCTTACCTTTCGCCCAAGCTGTTCACTGAACTGCAGCTTGCGCTGCTTTTCGATCTGCTCGGCAAGCTGCACCGCGCTCACCGAGGCCACACGGGCCTGCTTGATTTCTCCATCCAGTGCGCTGCGCTGTGCGTTCAACTGCCTGCGCTGACCCGCCACATCGCGGCCCTCGCTGCTGCCTTCGGCCAGCTCGCCCAGCTGCGCCAGCTGGTCATCGAGCTGGGCCAGCTGCGGTGTGAGTGCCTCGACCACGGCATCGGCATCACGCTGCGCCGACCGTGCCCGCTCGGCCAGCGTGGCCAGCGTTTCGGTGCTCTCGGCGTTGTCGATCTGCGCGCGGACCGAGTCGATGGCGCGCTCGGCGCGCTGCAGCAGCGCGCCCGGCTTCACCTCGTCAGCGGCGTGGGCCAACAGCGGCGCGGCAAGCAGCAGCCAGCACAACAACAGCAGGCTGCGGATCAGATGAGGGCGTTGGGAAGACAAGGACCACACCAGCGTTCTCGCGCGGACCACCGCGCCTGCGCGGACTATACGGCAGGCACTGTCATCGGTGGATCAGTAATGCAGCTGCAGTTCTTCCACCTGGCTGCGCTGTGCGGCATACCAGTCCTGGAACTCTTCTTCGGTGATCTCCTCGGGCGCATACACCGCCACCGGATCCCACTCGTGGTCGGTCGGCAATGGCTGGCGCGGCCCCGCGCGCAGCGAATAGCTGGTGCCGTTGTGCTCGACCACGTCGTCGACCTGCTCCCAACGGGCACGTTCGTAGGTGTTCTGGCCGGTCAACAGAATGACCTGGTACATGGGCATGTTCCTCCCTGGACGTCAGAGGCCAGCATAGCGCTGCACCGTGGTGGTGGCGTCATGTCGGCTGCCACGCAGCGTCGCACGGGTGACGACGCCGCGCATCGGCGCGCTTTCACCTGGCGCTGGCGGCGCACCGGGCATGGTGGCGGCAACCTCAACGAGAAGGCCTGCATGAGCGACCATCCGCCGCTGAAGACCGTTCCTGACCTGATGCTGCCACGCTACCTGGGCACCTGGTACGAGATCGCCCGGCTGCCGATGTCGCATGAGCCGGACGAGTGCACCGACGTCTCTGCCAACTACAGCGTGCTGGAGAACGGCAACATCCAGGTACACAACCGTTGTCGCTACAACGGCAGCGTGGAAGACGCCACCGGCGAAGCCACCGTGGTCGACAATGACAGCGCACGACTGGAAGTGAGCTTCCTGCCCAAGGGGCTGCGCTGGCTGCCGTTTGCCCGCGGAGACTACTGGGTCATGCAGATCGCCCCGGACTACAGCGTGGCGCTGGTGGGTACGCCGGACCGCAAGTATCTTTGGCTGCTCTCGCGCACGCCGCAGCTGGATACGGTGGTGCAGGAGCATTACCTCGCCAATGCGCGCGCACAGGGTTTCGACCTCGGCCCGCTCATCCATACCCCACATACCGGCCACCCCACCGCCTGACCCGGAAGCCCGTGCATGGATCTCAAGAGCGGCTATCCCTGGTGGGCGGTACGCAACGGGCTGATGCGTGCGTTTCCGCCGCTGCAGCAGGACGAAACCTGCGATGTGCTGGTGGTGGGCGGTGGCATCAGTGGTGCGCTGGTGGCCGATGAGCTGACCGCGCACGGCCACGATGTGGTGCTGATCGAACAGCGCGACATCGGCTGGGGCAGCACGGCGGCCAGCACCGCCCTGCTGCAGTACGAGATCGACACCCACCTGGTCGAACTGGCCGACCGCCATGGCGAGCAGGCCGCCGCGCTGGCCTACCGCGCCTGCGCCGAGGCACTGCCTGCGCTGGGCGAGGTGAGTGCGGGCCTGCGCGGGGTCGACTTCAAGCGCATGGACAGCCTTTATCTGTGCAGTCGTCCACGTGATGTGCCGCTGGTCCAGGCCGAGGGCGAGGCCCGACGCCGGCATGGGCTCGACGCACGATGGCTCTCATCCGAGGAACTGCGCGAGCACAGCGGCATCGATGCACCAGGCGCGCTGATCACCCGTCAGGCGGCCCGGGTAGACCCGTACTGTCTGACCTACCGGCTGCTCGAGCGGGTCTCCAGGCGCGGCGGACGCGTGCACGACCGTACTGTGTTGCACAGCCTGCAGACCAGCGCGCGCGGCGTGCACGCACGTACCGAACAAGGTCCGTTGGTCCGCGCCCGCCACGTGGTGATGGCAGCGGGCTATGCCAGCCAGCGCTGGCTGAAGCCGCGGGTGGCACGCAACCGCAGCAGCTACGCGTTGGTCACCGACCCGCTCGACCTGGGCGTACTGGGGACCACGATGGTGTGGGAGAGCGCGCGTCCGTATCTGTACCTGCGCAGCACGGGCGACCACCGGCTGCTGCTGGGTGGCCTGGACGACAGCATCGACATTCCCCTGCGCCGCGACCACCGCGTACAGCGCCGGGCTGACCAGCTGCTGGAGCGGCTGCAGCGCTGGCTGCCCGCGCTGCGGCCGACCCCTGCCTTCGCCTGGGGCGGCACCTTTGCCGAGACAGCGGATGGCCTGCCCTGGTTCGGCGCGCACGAACAGTGGGGGCCGCGCGTGCACTTCGCCATGGCCTACGGCGGCAACGGCATCACCTATTCGATGATCGGTGCCGGCCTGCTGCGTGCAGCCATCGAACGACGCCGGCATCCGTTGCAGGACCTGTTCGGGTTCAAGCGCAAGGTCTGAGCGGCGCTGCCGGGTACAACCCGGCACTACCCATGCCGGACGGCGACAGGCACTATTCAAGCAGGGGCTGCTACGGTCGCCTTCAAGCGCCGCGTGCGTTTCCTTCCGCTGCATGGAGTGTGCCGATGATCCGCCCCCTGATGCTGCTGTGCCTGGCCGCCGGCCCGCTTGCCGCTTCCGCACAGAGCGCCGCCGGTGCTGTTGGCCCGCAGTCCTCCAGCGGGCTCGACCTGGGCGTTCCGCAGGAACCGGTCCGCTACATGAACGACCCACGTTTCCAGCAGGACCCGCCGGGCACATATTACGGCGACAAAAGTGGCCCGCGGCCGCAGGGTGATGGTCGGATCGCCGAGGTCACCGATGACAAGGTGCGCGTCTCGGGCAGCTTCACCACGGGCATCGGCTACTCAAAGCAGGGTGGCAACAGCCACTACAACGCCGCCTCGCTCAATCTCAGCAAGAACTACACCACCGATGAGGGCAAGACCCACGGGGTCAACCTCAACATCAACGTGAGCGAGGGCAAGGGGCCCGGCTTCATGGGCCCCTGGGGCGGCTACGGTGGCGGCTTCTACGGCCCAGGCCGCGGCTACTGGGACTACCCGCCGCCTTACGGCTGGTAAGCCGCGCCGTTACAGCCAGCCATCGCGCTCGCTGTGGATCAGGCGGCCATCGTGGCCGCTTAGCCGGGCTTCCACCGGCTGGTTGCGCGCATTGCGGGCCTCCAGCTTCCACGTCGCACCATCGCGTTCCAGCTTGTGGATGCCGTGCAGGCCCTGCTCCTTGGCTTTGGCCAGCAGTTGCTCGACGCTCAGCTCGCTGCGCCCGTCGAACGCGTCGAAGATCTCCCCATTGCGCGGGTCGACATAGACCTCGCGGAAACGCCCGTCATCACGGCTGACGTCGGCCTCCCACAGACCATCATCCTTTTCAATCTCATGGATGCGGCTGTACCCGGCGGTACGCAGCAGCTGTTCGACCTCGGCCAGCGTCGTGGCGGCAGCGGGCGCGCGGGGCGCCTGTGCCGACGCGGTGGCAGCCAGCAGCACAGCGGCGGCGACGGTAAGTGACTTGATCATGACATTCTCCTTGGGGGCGGGACGGTCCCGGCCTGCCCCTGCAGTGTGGCGACTCTGTCTAACAGCCTTCTAGGCAGCGCTGTTAGTCGATGGTTAGCCTGCACCGGCGATGATGGTGCCCATGTCAACGCGCCCCCGCCTGCTGCTGATCCTTGCCCTGCCGCTGCTGGCCAGCGCACCGCTGGCTGCCGGCCAGGACCCGGTGCAGCAGGATGCCCGCCAAGCGGTGCAACAGGGCCGTTACCTGCCGCTGGAAGACGTTGTGCGCGATGCACTGCGTCGTCATCCCGGCAAGCTGCTGGAGGTGAAGCTGGATGAAGGCATCTACGAGATCGAGATCCTGCGCAGCGACGGCGTGGTGGTCGAGCTGGACTATGATGCGCGCAACGGCAAGCTGCTCAAGACGGAGCTCGATGACTGATGCGGATCCTGCTGGCCGAGGATGACGCCGCGCTGGCCCAGCGCCTGCAGCCCCTGCTGGAGGACGCCGGCTACGTGGTGACGTGCCTGCATGATGGCGTGGCAGCCGAAGTGCATGGGCAGATTGAAGACATCGAAGCGGCCATCGTCGACCTGGGTCTGCCCGGACTGGACGGGCTGAGCATCATCGAGCGCTGGCGCGCCAATGGCCGCCACTTCCCCGTGCTGGTGCTGACCGCACGCAACCGCTGGCATGACAAGCTGGCCGGCTTTGATGCCGGTGCGGACGACTACCTCACCAAGCCGTTCCAGCCCGACGAACTGGTGCTGCGCCTGCGCGCGCTGATCCGGCGCAGCCGGGGCCACGCCAGCCCGCGCCTGCACTGCGGGCCGCTGCAGTTGGACATCAACGCTGCGCGGTTCACCCTGGACGGCGAGCCATTGGTCCTGAGCCCGCAGGAGTTCCGGCTGCTGAGCTGCTTCATGCACCAGCCCGACCGCGTGATCGGCCGCGAAACGCTCGGCGAACACGTGCTGGAGGGCGGCTTCGACCCGGATTCCAATGCGCTGGACGTGCTGCTCGGCCGCGTACGGCGCAAGCTGGGCATGGACCTGATCCAGACGGTGCGTGGCCACGGCTGGCGCCTGTCGGCCCCGGCATGAGGCGGCCCTCGCTGCGGGCACGGCTGCTGTGGGCCGGCGGCCTGGGTCTGGTCCTGGTCACGGTGGTGGCCACCGCGCTGCTGGGCCATCTCTTCGAGCGCAGCGCGCGCGACAATCTCGATGCCACCCTGGAACAACACCTGCTCACGCTACTGGCGCAGGCCGAAATCGATGCACAGGGCCGCCTGGCGCTGCGGCAGACGCCCAACGATGCACGCTTCCAACGGGTGTTCTCCGGCGCGTACTGGCAGATCGCCGACGCGCAGGGCCGGCCGCTGCTGCAGTCACGCTCGCTGTGGGACCAGAGTCTGGTGATGCCGGCGGCCACCGGCACGCCGCGTTCGATCGACCTGCCCGGGCCGCTGGGACAACCGCTGCGTGCCCGTCTGCAGCAGGTACGGCTGCCGCGTGCACAGGCCCCGATGCAGGTGGCGGTAGCGCTGGATCGCGGCGGCATGCAGGAACAGGTGGCACAGTTCCGCCAGCGCAGTGCCTTGGCGCTGGCGGTGCTGGTGGCCTGCTGGCTGGCGGTGCTGGTCAGCGTGGTGCATTTCGGGCTGCGCCCGCTGCAGCGGCTTGGTCGCCAGGTCGAACACGTACGCCGCGGCGACAGCCAGCAGATCGACACCGCAGCGCTGGGCGCCGAGCTCGCCCCGCTGGGGGAAGAGCTCAACGCACTGCTGCAGCACCATCAGCGCATGGTGGCGCGGGCCCGCACCAGTGCGCAGGATCTGGCGCATGCCTTGAAGACCCCACTGACCGTGCTCGGCACCGAGGCGGCCGGCGATGGCGTGCACTGGCGGCAGACCCTGCACGAACAGGGTGCGCGCATGCAGGCCAGCATCGACCGTTACCTGGCGGCCGGGCTGGCGGTGGACCACCGCCAGCGCAGCGAGGTCGCCCCTGTGCTGCAGGCGCTGTGCCGGCTGATGACGCGCGTGCACGAGGCGCGCGGCGTGCAGTTCAACACCTCAGCGGTCGTGCAGCCGTTGGCGTTTGCCGGCGCCAGTGCCGACCTGGAGGAGATGTTGGGCAACCTGCTGGACAATGCGGGCCGATGGGCCGCCGCGAGGGTGTGGGTGGAAGCGCGCTCCGAGCAGGATCAGCTGCGTATCGATGTCAGCGACGACGGTCCCGGGTTGAGCGAGGACGCACTGCAGCAGGTCACAAGGCGCGGCGTGCGCCTGGACGAACGCGAAGGCAGCAGCGGGCTGGGGCTGGCGATCGTAGGCGATGTTGCGGCCAGCTACGGCGGACGCCTGCAGTTGCGGAACCAACCCGACGGCGGCCTGCGCGCCACGCTGTGGCTGCCGGAAGCCTGAGTTCGCCTTGCGGGGCATCATCGCGACCCGGCCGACCGGTAGAGCCGACCCTACGGTCGGCTCGCCGCGCGCAAGCGCGGTGGTCTGGCCGGCGAGCAGCCGACCGGGGGGTCGGCTCCACCACAGCAGCGCGCGGTGGGCGGCGCGGTCAACGGTGGTGCATCCACCAGCAGTCAATGGCGTCCAAGGCGATATGCACCAGCAGACCAATACCCAACAGGCGCGTTTTCTTCGGTACGCACAGCCCGGCGTAGACCGCGATCGCTGGCGCAGTATGCAGGGGATGGAACCCGATGCTGCAGCGGTTCGGCGCATATACCGGGTCGGCCAGCAGATGGTCCAGGTCGATGATCCACCCCAGCAGCAACAGCAGCCAGGCCGAGGCGAAACGCTTGCGCCAGAACATCCACGCCAGCAACGCCGGCACTGCCGCGTGCAGGAACAGGTGGAAGATCGCGCGTGCGCTCATCGGCTTCCCTCATCGACAGGGCACCGCGCCAGGCGCGGTGCCCTGTCTGCCGGCCCTGCTCAGGCCAGCGGCTCGTCGGACAGGTAGGTGTACCCGGTCAGGCCGGCTTCCAGCGCCTGCGAGAGCTCGGCGGCGCGCGCCGGCGGGAGCGCGGCGGCGGCTACCCGCTTGGCATAGGTGGCGCGCAGTTCGTCCAGCGAATAGCCCACGTAGTCCAGCATCACGTCGGTGGTATCGCCCCGGCGCTGCTGGGTGATCGCATAGCCATCGGCATCGGCCACCACCTCCACCGCATCGGTGTCGCCGAACAGGTTGTGGATGTCGCCCAGGATCTCCTGGTAGGCACCGACCATGAAGAAGCCGATGCGGTAGCTCTCGCCGTGCTTCAGCGCATGCAGCGGCAGCGAGCTGTCCAGGCTTTCATTGCCCACGTAGGTGTCGACCATGCCATCGGAATCGCAGGTCATGTCGGCGACGATGCCGCGGCGCTGCGGGCGCTCGTCCAGCCGCTCGATCGGCACGATCGGGAACACCTGGTCGATGGCCCAGACATCCGGGATCGACTCGAACACGCTGAAGTTGACGAAGTACTTGTCCACCAGCCGCTCGTTCAGCTCGTCCAGCACCGGGCGGTGGCTCTTCTCATCGAAGCTCAGACGCGCGCGCACGCCATGGGCGATGGCGTAGAACAGATCGTCGATACGCGCACGCTGCGGCAGGTCGATCTGGCCCAGCGCATAACTGGACAGGCCTTCGGCGTGGAAGTGCTGCGCTTCCTGCCACAGCTCGATGGCCGGACGCACATCCAGCTCCTGCTGGATCTCGCGCAGATGGCGGATCGAGGCCGGCTCATCATCGTGCTGGTCGGGGATGCGGCCTTCCTGCGCCTGTTCCACTTCAGAGACGTTGGCAATCAGCACGGCGTGGTGCGCGGTCATCGCACGGCCGCATTCGGTGATGATGCGCGGCGGCGGCAGCCCATGCTCTTCGCAGGCACTGGCCAGCGGCTGCACGATGTTGCTGGCGTAGGAGTGCAGCCCGTAGTTGATCGAGCAGAAGCTGCGCGAGCGGGTGCCTTCGTAGTCCACGCCCAGCCCGCCGCCCACGTCGACGTGGGTGATCTTCGCGCCAAGCTGCGACATCTCGACGAAATAGCGGGTGGCCTCGCGCATGCCGTTGGCGATGTCGCGCACGTTGGAGATCTGCGAGCCCATGTGGAAATGCAGCAGGCTCAGGCAGTCGGCGTACTCGGTATCGCGCAGTGACTTCCACAGGTCCAGCAGCTGACGCGGCGACAGGCCGAACTTGGCCTTGTCACCGCCGCTGTTCTGCCATTTGCCAGCGCCCAGCGAGGCCAGCCGCATGCGCACGCCCAGACCCGGCTTGACGTCCAGCGCCCTGGATTCTTCCAGCACCAGCTTCAGCTCGGAGGGCTTTTCGATGACGATGAAGGTCTGCAGGCCCAGCTTGCGCCCGATCAGCGCCAGACGGATGTACTCGCGGTCCTTGTAGCCATTGCACACGATCACCCCACCCGGGCGCGACAAAGCCAGCACGGCCATCAGCTCGGGCTTGCTGCCCGCTTCCAGGCCAAAGCCCTCGCCATGGTGGCTGGCCAGGGTGCCGGCCACGCCGCGGTGCTGGTTGACCTTGATCGGGTAGACCGCGGTGTAGCCGCCGGCATAGTCCCAGTCCTGCTGGGCCTGCGCGAAGGCCGCCTGCAGCTTGCCCAGGCGCTGCCCGAGAATGTCCGGAAAACGCACCAGCAGCGGCAGTTTGGCCCCGGCTGCGCGCGCGGCGTCGACCACATCGGGCAACGACACGACCGGGCCGTCGGCCCCTGTCGGTCTCACTACCATGTGCCCGGCCTGATCCACATCGAAATAACCGTCCGCCCAATGCGGAATCGAATAGGTCTTGCGGGCTTGGTCGAGGGACCAATCGGTCATTGCAGTCGGCCTGGTTGGTAAAAAAGGGGGTGCATGATAACCCCTGATCGACCAAGGGTTCGTTATCATGCGCGCCCGCGCCCGTGCCCAGGCCAGAAACCTGAACGGGGCCCCCGTCCGGACGTGGCTCTGCCACGCGGCCTCCGCCGCCAGCCCGGTCGCCCCCATCCTCCGAACAGGACCTACAGGACTCTCCATGACTGACAACAGCAACTGGTACATCGAGCATTTCGAACGCACCGGCTCGGCCATCGGCTACCGCCTCACCGGCAAGCTGGATGAAGTGCAGTCGCCGTTCCAGAAGATCGAGATCTTCCAGACCACCGACTGGGGCAACCTGATGACCATCGATGGGGCCATCATGCTGACCACCAAGGACAACTTCTTCTACCACGAGATGATCAGCCACCCGGTGCTGTTCACCCACCCCGCCCCCAAGCGCGTGGTGATCATCGGTGGCGGCGACTGCGGCACCCTGCGTGAAGTGCTCAAGCACAAGGGCGTGGAGAGCGTGACCCAGTGCGATATCGACGAGCAGGTCACGGTGATGGCGCGCAAGCACTTCCCGGAACTGTGCGACTCCAATGACGACCCGCGCGCCGAACTGATGTTCGACGACGGCGTGGCCTACATGGCCAACTGCCCGGCCGGCAGCGTCGATGTGGTCATCGTCGACTCCACCGACCCGGTCGGCCCGGGCGAAGGGCTGTTCAACAAGGCCTTCTACGAGAGCTGCTTCAAGGCGCTCAAAGACGATGGCATCCTGGTGCAGCAGTCCGAATCGCCGCTGATGCAGCTGGCGCTGATCAACGAGATGCGCACCGAGATGGGCAAGGCCGGTTTCGGCTCGTTCAAGACCCTGCCGTTCCCGCAGCCGTGCTACCCCACCGGCTGGTGGAGCGTCACGCTGGCGCGCAAGGGCCAGCCGGGCTTCGACTTCCGCCAGGCCGATGCCGCCGCCAAGTCGTTCGACACCCTGTACTACACCGCCGCGCTGCATACCGGCGTGCTGGTCACCCCGCCGTTCGTTGAAGCCGCACTGACGCGCTGATCGCCAGACGCGCGTGCTGGAGGCAACCGGCGGTGTTTCCCACTGCCGGTTGCTGGTTTTACCTACATCCGAGCCTCGTGCCCCCTTAAGGCCCTGAGCGGCCGGGGTGCGCAGACTGATCCCATCGTCATGCATGGGGTCGTTCATGGAAACCGTACCCGGTGCCCGTCGCCACGTACCGGCGGCCGCGCGGAGGATGTGGCCCCGTTTCATGCGCGCGGCCGCCCGCCATGATGCCCTGCCGGCTGAGACCGGGCTGCGCTGCGCCGCGCTGCAGGGCTACAGCCACTGGTACATCGACGGCAACCTGCGGGGCGAAGAGCCGTCCGGTTTTTCGGCCTCGAGGCTGCAGGCGCTGCACACGGCAATCGCGCATAACGGCGTGCAGCCGATCTACCACGGCAGCTGCCGCAGCATGCTGGGCAGCCGCGAACGCGCGCGGGCCGATGCCGGCGTGACGCACGTGCTTGATGAAATCGAGCTGTGCAATGCGCTGGGCGGCGCGCCGCTGGTTCTCCACGGCGGCGGCGTGAGCGCACCGCAACGCTCGCCGCAGGCACGCGCGCGCGCCTTACAGCAGGCGGTGGAAACGCTGCGGCCACTGGTCGACATTGCCGCCACGCGCGGCGTGCCGGTCTGGATGGAGAGCCTGTGCGGCTACATGCGCTTCCACCCGTTCGACTACCTGTGCACCACCGAAGAAGAAGTCACCAGCATGCTGGAGCAGGTCCCACGCCTGTGCTGTTTCCTCGACGTGTCCAATGCCTGGATGAACGGCGGCGACCCGGTGGCCATGTTCCGCCGCCTCCATCACCGCATCGTCGGCCTGTGCATCAGTGATCTGGATCGCTGCGGCATGGCCCGGCACGCCGCCGAGCACGCCACGCCGCCCGTCTGCAGGCTGCTGGCAGCGGCCGACGCCCTGGAGTGGAGCGGCATCATCGCCTTCACGGCGGAAACCACCGATGTGCGGACAGGGCTGCATGACCTGGACCAGCTGCTGCGGCGGACACCGCCATGAACCGATCACGGAAGCGGCGCAACCGCGCAGCGTCGTCGGCAATGCCCGATGCCCGGAGCTTGACCATGTCCCTTGCAGCACGATGCCCTGCCCGTCCCCCGTCGTTGCACGGACTGCAGCTGTGGCATGCGCGCATGCGCGCCGCGCCATTGCAGCTGGACCTCAGTCGCGACCGGCTCTCACCGTCACAACAGGCCTTGTCGCAGGACCTGCTCAGCCTGCCCGGCGAGGCGCCCTATGGTGGCGAAGGCGGCCAGGACTGGCTCGATGGCGAGGGCTCGCGGCAAGGACTGGTCGCGCTGCGTGGTCTGCTGGGGCCCATGCTGCTGGGTATCCCGGCCGAGCAGGTCGCACTGCAGGGCAACAGCAGCCTGCAGCTGATGCATGCCACCGTCGGCCACGTCTGGGTTCGCGGTCTGCCGGGCCAGCGGCCATGGAGCCGCGCGGGGCGCGTGCGCCTGCTCTGCCCGGAACCGGGCGACGACCGCCACTTCGGCATCTGCCGCTATTTCGGCCTGGGCATGGTGCCGGTACCGATGCGCGCCGACGGGCCGGACATGGACGTGGTCGAGGCCCTGGTGGCGACCGATCCCTCCATCCATGGCATGTGGTGCACGCCCCGGCATGCGCGGCCCAGCGGCTGCATCTACAGCGAAGGGGTGATGCGGCGGCTGGCCGCGATGCCCGCAGCCGCGCCCGACTTTACCCTGCTGTGCGACAACGGCGGCGCCCTGCTGGATTTCGACCCGGCCCACGCACCCGCGCCACAGCTGCATGCCGCCTGCGTGGCGGCCGGCCATGCACAGCGCGCGCTGTCCTTCGCCTCGACCTCGAAGATGACCCTGCCGGGCAGCGGGATCGCGCTGTTTGGTGCCAGCCCGGAACGCCTGCGCTGGTGGCTGCGGTGCCAGCGCGCGCACGGCCTGCGCAGCGATACGGTCAACCAGCTGCGCCACCTGCGCCTGTTGCGCAGCGCCGATGACATCATCGAACGGATGCGCCAGCACGGGCGCTTGCTGCAGCTGCGGTTCCGGGTGCTGGAGAGCGTGTTCCGGGAGCTGCTCGACGACATGGCCGGGGTGCAGTGGCGCTCGCCTTCCGGCGGTTACCATCTGGCGCTGAAAGTGCCGGGCGGGTGCGCCGCGCGGGTGGCCACGCTGGCCGCCGATGTGGGCGTGCAGCTGCCCGCACCAGGCCTGACCCACTGCACCGGTAACGATGCCGGCGACTGCTGGCTGCCGATGACGCCCTCACGGCTCAGCCCCGATCAGATCCGCATGGCGGCGATGGTCGTGGCCCTGTGCGTGCGCCTTGCCAGCGCCGAGCGCGCCGCCGCCCGAGCGACGGCGGAGACGGCCCTTCTCTCGCGGGCCTAGAGCGCCCAGATGCCGGCGATCACCGCCAGGACCAGGCCCCACTTGATCACCTGGTAGGTCACGAAGCTGCGCTCGCGCAGCGCCTTGGCCTTCAGACGCACCTTGTACAGCCCGCCAAATGCCTTGTTGACCCCGCCGGTCGGGTCACCGGGCAGGTTCGGGGAGGCGCCGCCGGCCAGCAGCGTGGCCGCCACTGCCTTGTTGAACAGCCCCGGCAGACCGAAGCGCAGCGGGCGGGCGATGTCGCAGAACAGGATCACGCGGTCCTGTTCGGTGTCATTGTGCGCGTGGTGGATGTAGGTCTCGTCGAACATCATCCACTCACCGTCGCGCCAGCTCTTTTTGACCCCGTCCACCTCGATGTAGCAGCCATCGTCATTGGGCGTGCTCAGCCCCAGGTGCAGGCGCAGCGAGCCGGCAAACGGGTCGCGGTGCGGGCGCAGTTCGCTGCCGGGCGGCAGCTGCGCGAACATCGCCGCGCGCACATCGGGAATCGATTCGATCAGCGCGACGGTCTGCGGGCACATCGCCTTGGCCGAGGGATGCGAGGGGCCGTACCAGCGCAGGTAGAAACGCTTCCAGCCGCGGCGGAAGAAGGAGTTGAACCCGGCATCGTTGAAGCTGCTCGAGGCGGCGATCTTCTGGGCATCGCGCAGCGCCAGCGCCTCATCACGGATGACCTGCCAGTTCTGCCGCAGGGGCTCGAGTTGCGGAAACTCCTTGCCCGGGTCCAGGAACGGCGTCGTCGGTACCTTGGAGAACAGGTACATGATCACGTTGATCGGCGCCATGAAGCTGGAGTGGTCGAGCAGCTGCCGCGACCAGCGCGCGCGGACCCTGCCACGGTAGTGGATGTACAGCACGCAGGCCACGAACAGCAGCGCAAGCACGATCTTGATCATCGAATTCCTCCGGCACGGGCCGGATAGCAGAAGAGGGCAACACCTGCGGCAGGCGCCACAAGAGGCATCGCGCCGCAGGAGCCGGTCAGGCTGGCGGCGACGAGGCGATATGGTCGGCAGCGGCCCCGCTGCGGTCAAGGACTTCGCGTGCCGCCCCGCCCACGCTCACTCGGGCGATGTGTGCGATATGTGATGAAAATGCCGGGTTTCGTTTCAATTGCGCTGCCGAATACCCGTTTCACGACGCACTGTTGCATTCAAGTGGGTAATGCGCCATGGATTAACGTACTCGGCAGTACTAAAATTAACGAAAACTTAGCTCCCTTCCTCACACCGGTTCGCTTGACGCTTTGCGCCGCCCACCGGGTAGCCGAGAACGTCATGAACACCCTTGCATCCCAGATCCCCGTCTGCGGCGACGACGCCGCGATCCCGCAGCTGCTCAAGCGCGGTGAGCGCTTCCTGGAACCGGATGTCTACCGCACCTGCATGCAGGGGCAGCCAGCCGTGGTAAAGGACTACACCCGCTATCAGGGCACCCTGCTCTCGCCGCTGGCGCGCCTGCTGGTCAAGCGCGAGGCCCGCATGCTGGGCCGCCTGACCGGCTGGCGGCATGCGCCGGCCTTGCTGGGCACGATGGGCGGCTTGGCACTGGGCATGGAGTTCATCCCCGGCGAGACGCTCAGCAGCGCGCAGGCGGTCAGCGCCGAGGTCTTCGAGCAGCTGCAGCACGCGTTGTCGCGCCTGCACGGCGAGGGCATCACCCATAACGACCTGCATGGCACCAATGTGGTGGTCAGCGCGGGCGTTCCGGTGCTGCTGGACTTCACCTCGGCCTGGCGCACGCCGCGCTGGCTGCGTCGCGGTCCGCTGTCACGGCAGCTGCGCCGCTCGGACCTGAAAAACCTGCTGAAGATGCGCCAGCGCATGACCGGCCAGCCGCCGAGCCCGCGGCAGGCGGCGCTGGTGGCCGACCCCACCTGGGTAGCCGCGATCCGCCAGGGCTGGAAGCGCTTCTACCGCTGGGCCAAGCACTAGGCGCTGCGCGGAAGACCGGCCCCTGCCGGCCAGCCGCCGCGTCAGAGCGCGTCGGCGTCCAGCTCACCGGTGCGGATGCGCACCACGCTGCCCAGGTCGTACACGAACACCTTGCCATCGCCGATCTTGCCGGTGCCGGCCGCCTTGACGATGGCTTCGACCACCGACTCCACCTGGTCGTCGGTCACCGCCACTTCCAGCTTCACCTTGGGCAGGAAATCCACCACGTATTCGGCGCCGCGGTACAGCTCGGTGTGCCCCTTCTGCCGACCGAAGCCTTTCACCTCGGTCACCGTGATGCCGGTGACGCCCCGCTCGGCCAGCGCTTCGCGCACGTCGTCGAGCTTGAACGGCTTGACCACCGCCATGACCATCTTCATCCGTCGTTCCTCCACTCTGATGGCGGGGAGAATAGCGCCTGCCCGGCGCTGACGCGACGGCGCCGTGCTGGGCGCCGGTGGCGCACGGCAGTATCCTTGCCACGATGCCTGCGCTCAACGCGCGGGCCATTGCATTGATGGAGCCCGCATGATCGACCTCACCCACCTTGATGACCTGGCGCGCCGCCTCAGCGACCTGGTGCCGCCGGGCCTGCGGCAATCGCGCGAAGAGCTGCAGTCCACGTTCAAAAGCGCGCTGCAGGCCGGGCTGGGCAAGCTGGACCTGGTGACCCGCGAGGAGTTCGAGGTGCAGCGCGCGGTGCTGCTGCGCACGCGGGAAAAGCTGGAGACGCTGGAAGCGGCAGTAGCCGCGATGGAGAAACAGCCGCCGCAGGGCTGAGCGCGAGCGGGCGGCGCCTGCAGGCGGCCGCCCGGCTGGCGTACTCAGAAGCGGTAGTTCACCGAGGCCAGATAGCCGTTGGCCATGCTGCGGCCCACCATCGGGCTGTTCTTGACCTCGTCGGACAGGCGCAGCGAACGTACCCCGACCGTCGCGTCCCAGCGCTCGCCCAGCGAGATCCGCGCAGCAATGGACACGTAGGGCGAGACCGAGCTGCCCGGTCGATAGCCCGGCAGACCCGAGCGGGCTGCTTCGCGTGCGCTGATGCCATAGTAATAATCGTTCATGGCCGCGCTGGCGTATTCCACGCCCACCATCGGAATCCAGGTGACCCGGCCACTCGGCAGCGGATAGCTGTAGTTGAGGTCGCCGGTGATGCCGCCGCCGTGCCCGGTGATTTCCTTCTTCACCGCTGCGCCGACCATGCCCCATTCAGCGCGCCAGCGCGCGTCCAGGCCGGCCACGCCGGAAAAATCGCGGTTGTCGAGTTCGCGCATCGCGGCCAGCCGTGCATCCTTGGCCCGGTAGCGCTGCGGATGCAGGGTGAGCACGGCGTTGAGGTCGAACTGCGGCTGCTGCATCAGTCGATAGCCCACTCCCGGTCCTCTCACGAAGAACCTGTCGCCCTCGTAGGCAAAGGTGGGCACCGGCCAGGCCCGGTTCCGGTAATGGCGGTACGCACTCGGGCTCCACGCGGCACCGATGCCGGCACTCCAGCCGCGGTGCTGGCCGGGGTCGGTGTCATCGGCGCGCGCGGCGCTGATGAGAGTCATCAGGGCGGCGCTGCACACCGCAGTCAGGCAAAGGCGCATGGGCGATCCGTGCTGGAGGAAAGTGACAACCCTGCACCATGCGCGGCGAACGTTGCGCGAACATTGCGCGGCGGTGCGCACGCGGTTGCTCAGGGCAACGCGGCCAGCCCGCGCTGGCGGCCCAGGTCCTGTTCCAGCGCCACCTCGCGCGAGATGTCGGTGAACAGACCGAACCAGCGCGGTTGACCGGCGCCGACATGCAGCGTGGCCCGGCTCACCACCCAGCGCCACTCCTGCCCCGCCCACAGCACCCGGAAGCGGGTCTGGAACTGGGTGGCATCGATCGCGCGCGCATTCCACTCCGCACGCACACGCACGCGGTCCCTCGGATGCATGCGGGCATACCAGCGGTCGATGCGCTGTTGCAGGCTGGACCCTTCGTCGTCCATGGCATGCGGTGAGATATAGCTCAGCACACCCGAGGCTTCGGCCACCCACATCACCGTCGGGCTGTCCAACGCCATGCCGAGGTCGCCCTGCTCGCGCAACTGCAGTGCGGCCTCATAGCGCTTGCGTTCGGTAACATCGATGCACACCACCGACACCCCGAGCAGCACACCGGCCGCATCCAGTACCCGGTCGTGGCTGATCAGCCAGGTCTCTTCGCGGCCGGCAAAGGTGAACTCACGCAGGTCGCCCTGACCGTCGTACAGTGATTTCAGCAGCACGGCGAGCACGCGCTGGCGCAGCGGCTCGTCCAGCACGTCGCCGACCTGGCGCCCCAGGATTGCCGACCGCTGCAGACCGATCATCTGGCAGAAACGCAGGTTCGCATCGATGAAACGCAGGTCCGGGTCGATGAAGCACAGACCCACCGGCGAACGATCGTAGAGAATCTCCAGCTGGTACTGCCGCTGGTAGGGCGAGAGCATCGAGCCACCGCCCACGCGCTGCTGTGGCTGGTAGGCGGTCAACCATGCCTCAAGCTGGCTGGCCTCCATCGCTGCGGCCAGCAACCAGCCCTGGTAGGCGTCACAACCGATGCTGGCCAGGAAATCCAGCTGGAAACGGGTCTGCACACATTCGGCCACCACATCGGCACCCAGACTCTTGCCGAGTCCGACGATGGCCGAAACGATCTTGCGGCTGGCCTCATCCTCTTCCAGTGTCTGGATGAAACTACCGTCGATCTTGATCTTGTTGAACTCGAAGCGATGCAGACGCACCAGGCTCGAGTAGCCGGTGCCGAAGTCGTCGAGCATCGTCTTGATGCCGACCCGGCGCAGCAGCGCGATGCTCAGCTCGGCCGCCTCCTCATCCTCGACCACTTCGACTTCGGTCATCTCCACACGCAGGCGATGCAGCGGAAACGCACACTCGGCCGCCACATCCAGCCAGTCCTGCACGAAGGCCGGTTCGATCAACAGGCCCGGCGGGATGTTGAACGCCAGATAGAACTCACCGGCACATTCGCGCGCGGCGGTGCAGGCCTGGCGCATCAGCGACAGCGTCAACGCCGCGAGCATGCCGCCGCTGCGTGCCAACGGGATGAAGGTATCCGGCCGGATCGCCCCAAGCTGCGGGTCGGTCCAGCGCGCCAGCACTTCAAAGCCGCGCAGCTGCCCGGTGGCGACCGACACGATGGGCTGGAAGCAGGGATGCACACGCTTTTCTTCGATCGCCGTGCGCAGGCGCTCCACTTTTGCGAGCGCCATCAACCGGTGACCCCAGGACAGGGCAGGACAGCCCCACATCGACCGGTGCACGCGCTGACGCATTTTCTGCGATTTGCATCACACTTTTTTCGACATTGCCGCGTTTCTGCGTCATCCATGCGTTGAACCCACACCAGCAAGCTGCGACAAAACGTCATCCTGCTGTTCCTGCGGCACGCGTCAAGCGGTTTCTGCATGTGTACGCGGATGCCCGCGACGCGGTCAGTCCGGATCGTCAGCCTGCAGGCAGTCGCGCAGGCGGCGGTAGGTGTCCGGGTCGAGTGTGATATCGAACCCGGCGCCGCTGCGCAGCGTCATCCGGTCCTCGCCCCGTGCCAACGCAAAGGTGCGTGTGCCATCAACCGCTTCGAACCAGCCCGCGCGCACGCCATCGGCGCTCATGCCATTGGTGCGCCGTGGCAGGCGCCGGGTCGGCACCGGATCGAACTGCACATCTGCCAGTGGCGCCTGCGCACGCCAGAAGCCGGCCCTCACATGCAGCACGCCATCGCGCACCTGCACCTGCGACCGGCTGGCCAGCATCACCGTGGAAGCCACGCCCGCCAGCGACAGCAACCCCGTCACCGCCAGAACGATGAGCTTGCGGCGTCGTGGCAACCGGGTAAACAGACAGACCATCACGCCGGCGCCGAGCGCGAGCAGCGCGGGGATGACGCCGGATATCACCATGTCCGGTGACAACAGGGAAACCGGGATCTCGCATTCCATCGCATGCCACTCCTGTCCAAGCCCATGAGAAAAACAAAAGCCCCGCCCTGGTGTCAAGGCGGGGCCGATGCATCAGGCCTGGACTGCAGGGGCGTTGCGCACCCCTGCTGGATCAACGCCAGCCGTGACGGCGGCGGTCGTGATGACGACGGTCGTGATGATGGCGCTTGTCATGACGACGGCCGTTGTCCCAGTGACGTGCCTGGTTGCGGCGATCATAGCGGTGATCGTAGCGACGGTCGTGACGGTAGTCGCGGCGGTCGTGGTCCTTGGTGGTCAGGTTGCCGATGGCACCACCGGCCACCGCGCCACCGATGGTCATCGTCGGGTCGCCATTGGAGACCACATGCCCGGCGACACCACCGACGGCCGCACCGATCAGCGTGCGCTTGTCCTTGCGTGACATCGCATCGGCGTCACCCACAGCTGCAGCGCCGCCAACCAGTACCAGGGCCAGGGCGATACCACGGAAGCTGAGCGAGTTGGCGTTGAACATGGCGGTTCTCCAGAAGCAGGTGGTCGGGGCGACCTGATGTGCAGGTCATTTACGACTTGCAGCATCGATTCCGCTCGCTGAAGATTTCCGGAACATTACCCGCCTGGCTGAAGGGAAACCGCTTCCAGATTCAGCTTCCGCAGCCGACCGGCGCCTCAGCGCTGCGACTGCTCGCAGGCGGTGGCTTCACAGGCGCCCGCATCACGCCTGGCCAGTTCCTTGCCTACGTAGTAGCCGCCTGTCAGCAGCGCACCTGCCAGGCCGATCCCCAGCGTGATACGGCGCGCCAGAGGCGTGGGCCCGCCGGAAACTGCCAGGCACAGGAACACCAGCGGAAACCAGTGCGTGCTGGACGACATCGCCAGCACCATGAAAAACATCGCAGCGGCGAAGGCCACCGACTGCGTGCGCGTCGTGCGCGTTCGCTGCTGCATGCTGCTGTCCTCCCTGGACCTGATGTTCAAGCGGGCAGCATGCCACCGTTCAGCGCGGTGCCACCAGCCCCTGATACAGATCATCGGCGGCGCGCTCGTAGCCTTCCTTGCTGAAATGCACACCGTCCTTGCGCGCCAGTCCACTGCCCACCCAGCCCTTCATCGAGCAGCGTCCCCCCATCGCCTGCTGCCAGTCCCAGTACAGCGTCCGCCGTTGCTGGGCGACCTCGCGCTGGATCTGCTGCACCATGTCCAGCGAGGGCGCGCGCTGGCCACAGCTGCCCGCCTGGCTCTTCAGCGACTCCGGCGCACCGATGACCAGCACACCGACGCCCGGCAGCTGACGTCGCAACTGGTCGATGGCCGCCTCCAGCTCGCCGCGGAACTGTTCAGCGCTGAGCGGACTGCGGAAGGCTTCGTTGGTGCCGTAGGCAATGGCCACGATGTCCGGCTTGCCCGCCGCCAGGTCCTGCATCCAGCCCGGGCGCCAGCGCGACCAGTGCGCCAGCTCTGCCCCGTTGATGCCCACTGCCGACACGATCGCGCCCGGGCGGCCACTGCCCAGCCACCAGCCACCGATGCGGGTCTCCGGGCTGCCCTGGGTGGTCAGCGTGAACGGAAGCCGCGCCTTGAAACTGAAGCTGGCCCAGCCCGGTTCGACCACCGGACTGCTGAAGCGCAGCTGCCGGCCATCGGCATCCACCACATCCAGGTCCGGGTCCGTGGCGCCCTGGCTGAGCAGCACGGTCACTTCCTGCAGGGGCTGGTCACCGGCCTTGGACTTGATCGTCAACGCGGTCGGCGTGCCACCGCCCTGTGCGATCAGGCCACCGAACGGGTAATCGGCTTCGCCGGAACTGCGGCTGCTGAGCAGCACCAGTCCCTGCTGGTCATACCCCACCCGCGACATGCGCTGGCCATTGAACCAGGCCGGCATCGCCCAGCCCATGCCCCCATCACCGATGCGCTGCTGCAGGCGTTCGCGCAGCCGGTCGGTGAAGTAGTCACCGGCCGTATGCGAGTCGCCGATCTGCACCAGATGCAGGCGCGCGCCGGCCTCCGCGCCGGGTTGCAGGCGGGCCAGCGCGCGCGCCGCAGGCGCATCGCCGAAATCCTGCAGGGCATGGGCGGAAACCGTGGGGCTGGCCGCCAGCACGGCAGACAGGGCGAGGGCAAGCAGGGCAGGAGCGCGCATCGACATCCGTATCATCGGGAAGGGGGGCGGAGCGTCTCCAGTATCCTGCCTGCCAGATAACGCTGGCCAGCGACCGAGAAGTGGATGCCGTCTCCGCTGCGCATTTTGACCAACTGCCCGTCTACATCCACTGAATCCCGGTAACCGCCTTCGGCGCCCGCACCCGGCAGCTCGGCGCGCGAGGGCAGAAACACGGCGCCCTGCTTCTCCACTTCGCTCTGGATCACCGTCATCAGCCACTGCATCTGCCCGTCCAGGCGCGCAGCCTTCATGCCCGGTGCGCCCACCCACAACGTGGAAACGCCGTGTGCGGTGTTGAAGTTGATGATGCGGGCCACCCGCTCGCGGTAACGCTGCTCCCACGCTTCACTCTGGAAGCGCAGGTAAGGCCCGCCGTGGCGCGCCGGATCAGGCATATCCCACGGATCGTTCGGGCCCAGCATCACCACCACCAGACGCAGGGTCGGGTCGTCCTTCACGGCGGCCTCGATGGTCGCCGGCCAGTCGAACGAACCGGGGTAGGACAGCCCGGTGCTCTGCCGGCTCAGGTTCTGGCTGCTGATGCCAAAACGCTGGGCAAGCTCACGCTGCAGGTGCGGAGCAACGCCCTGCATCAGCGAATCGCCGGCCATCAGCACGTGGTCCTGCGCCGCCAGCGCCAGGTAGCGCTCCTTCAACTGCTGGGCTTCCAGCTGCGCAGCCTCGGCCAACCGCTGCTGCCGCAGTGCTTCGGCCGCAGCGGCCTGCTGGCGCTGCCGCTCGTGGTAGGACTCGGTCAGCACCATGCGCTGGTTGAACGCCTCGGTCACCTGTGCGGCCTGGCCTGCAATGCGGTCGCGCAGCTGACCATAGCCTTCATTGAGGCGCGTCCACGCCTGCGCGCCCACGCGCCACGCCGGCACGGTGGACAGCGGCGCCAGCGGGCTGGGTTGATGGTAGGTCTGCTCCACGTACGTCTCGATCGACTCCTGGGTCAGCCAGAGCGAAGCCGCCGCAAGCACCACCAGCACGAACAGCGTGCCCAGCACCGAGGTCGGCTGTGCGCGTACTGCCGATTCAGAAGTTTGCATACAGGAACCCCGGAATGCCTGACGGCGCGAACAGGACGATGGCAGCCAACGCGGCGAACAACGGTGCCGGGCGCAGCACGGTAGGCAGGTGGTCCACCATCGCCGCAAAGCGGCGCGGCACGTGCTGCAGCAGCGGGTAGACCAGCCACAGCAGCCCCATCGCCAGCAGCAGCGGCACGGCATGCGCCTGCGCGGGAATGTCGTGCACGTTGCCCAGTGCCGCGAACACGGCCATGGCTTCTTCCATCGAGCGCGCGCGGAAGGGTACGAACGCGGCGCAGACAAACTGCACGGTGATCAGTGTGCCCAGCACACGACCCGGCCAGCCAAGCGCGGCCAGATGATCGCGCCGGCGCGCCGGCATCAGCCAGGACAGCACCGCATCGCCAATGTTCAACAGCACCAGCGCGATGCCGTGGATCAGCCCCCACACCAGGAAGTTCCAGCCAAAGCCGTGCCAGATGCCCGACAGCATCATCGCCACCAGCAGGTTGAGCTGGGTGCGCACCCAGCCATCGCGGCTGCCACCGAGCGGCAGATAGATGTGGTCACGGATCCACGTGGACAGGCTGATATGCCAGCGGTTCCAGAACTCGCGGATGTTGTGCGCCAGCAGCGGCGCGCGGAAGTTCACCGGCAGGCGAAGACCCAGCAGCAGGCCCAACCCCACCACCATGTCGCTGTAGCCGGAGAAATCCAGGAACAGCTGCAGGGTGAACCCGAAGATCGCCACCAGCACATCCACACTCTGATACAGCGAAGGATTGGCGAACACGGGGTCCACGGCCAGCTGGGCCAGCCAGCCGGCCAGCCACCACTTCTTGCACAGCCCCAGCAGGATCAGGCTCACCGCCAGCGTCGGTGCCAGCATCGAGCGCGGCTGCCGGGTCTGGATCTGATCCAGCGCATTGCAGGGCTGATCATTGATGTCGGTCAGCTGCCTGGCATCCACCGTGCGGTGGATCGGCCCGGAGGTGATGGTCAGGAACAGACCGAAGTGATGCAGCAGGTCGAGCAGGGACAACCGGCGCACAGCGGGAATCTGCCCGCGATACTGGCCCACCAGGTAGCTGATGGCCTGGAAGCTGTAATACGAAATCCCCAGCGGCAGCGCCCAGGTGGTTTCGAACGGCGCGGCCGGCAGCCCACGCTGCTGCAGCCCGGCGGCGATGACCGGGCGGAAGAACTCCGAATACTTCCAGAACGCCAGATGGGCCACCGCCACCAGCACGCCCATCACCACCCAGAAGCGGCGCCAGCGGCCCTGCGCGTCGGCCAGCGCCAGCGAGAACAGATAGATCGCCGCGGTGAAGCCAACCAGCACCAGCACCGCCACGCCGGTAACGAAGTACCACAGCATGCCGAGGCTGGCGACGGTGAGCAGGAGATTCTGGGTCTGCGGGCTGCGTCGGAACGACCAGTACAGCGGCAGGAACAGAAGAAAGCCGAGCGCGAATTCGATCGAGATCAGGCCCATCGGGACCATCCCCGCACGCAGGGGCGCGCTGCGCCCGAAAGCTGCCAATCCATGGTTCTACCCATCCGCTCGTCATTGAGCGGCGAGGACATTGCCACTGCGTCCGGCAAACTTCAAGCACTTCCTGCGCAGGGGCGCACGCCTTGCGCGCCGGGGCATCGGCGCCAGAAATCCGGCGCACGCAAGCGGGCTGTCCTTGGCTACCATCGGCTGCCCGCCTCTGTTTCGCAACGGGCGGCCATCATCCCCGGGAACAAGGAAAAGAAGGACCTATGCGCACCCTGCCCACTTTGCTGCTGGCTGCCAGCAGCGCCTGCCTGCTCGGCGCCTGCCAGCCGGCTGCCGCTCCGCCTGCACCGCCCGCCCCGGCTGCGCCTGCCACCGACAGCGCGCCGCCAGCACCCGCTCCGCCGGCACCCGAAGCGCCCGCCGCACCGGCACCGCCAGCTGCCCCGGTCGCAGCGGCTGACACGGCCGTGCCCGCCTCATCGCTGCGCGTTTTCTACTGCCGCACCAACAGCAGCAAGACCGTCGAGCTGTTCGACGAAGGCACCACGATCCGCTACGTCTACACCGCGGCCAACGGCAAGCCGGAAATGGTGCTGGCCGTGCCGCGCGCGCGCGCCACCACCTGGCAGTGGGCAGGCGTGGGCCGCAGCATGACCTACCGGGTCAACGTGCCCAACGGCGATACCGTGTATTCGGTGTTCTGGAGCGCCGAGCGCGACCCGGATGCGGCCGAGCCGGTCAGCGCGGGCGTGGACGTGCAGATCCGCGGCGCGCACGCGGCCACGGTCAACTGCCGCCCCGACACCGCCGACAGCCAACTGGAAGGCATCGACCTGGCGCCTGAAGCCGACTGAGCCGCAGCGTGGCGGGCGGCGCTGTTTGCCGTCCGCCACACGCCATCGCGCCCAGGCAGCACCGGTTACAACGCGGTCAGTCTGCCGCCCACATAGCGCCAGGCCTTCTCACCCTCGGCGGCCGGCATGCTGACCACCACCGCCGCGCCCTCGGTTCTGAGCTGCGGCACGTCCGAACAGGTGCCGAATTCGGGCGAGACCACGGCCTGCCCCTGCGCGTCCACTTCAACGAAGAAGTACTGCGCCGGGCACGCCATGCCGCCACTGATCTCAGCGACCAGCACCGCCTGCCGTGGCCCCATGTCGACCCCTCGCACCAGCTCGTGCAGGAAGGCCTTGGGGCGGATCGTCCGCGCATCGAACAACAGCGCCTGCTCGCCCATCAGGCCGGTGACTTCCAGCATGCCGGCGTTGAGCTGTACCCGGTCGTCGGCAACCTCGAACAGCTGGGCGGTGTCGCCGTCCGCGTCCACCGGGGCGGGCGCATCACCCGTTTCCGCCGTGCCCGGCGCCTCTCCCTGCGCTGCGGTCGGCGTCGGGGACGGCGAGCAGCCCGCCAGCAGCGCCAGGGCAGTCACAACGAGAAGAGGCTTGGACATCGCGGTCATCCGGTCGGGGGAAGGGCAGGCGCGCTCAGGGCAGCAGTCGGAAATCCCAGGTTCGCGGCTCCAGCACCCACTGGTAATGACGCAACTGCAGCTGGCTTATCGGCCGCTGCGCGGCAATCTCAAGCCGGAACGGCTCATTGCGGCTTTCCCAGGCCAACGGCAGCTCGGCCAATGCGTTCACCTGGCCCAGTCTGATCGGCAGCACGGAAAGCTCGGTGAAGGGGATCGGCTCGCCTGCCGCATCCAGTGGCACCACCACCGTCCACAGGCCCTTCGGCCCCCGCTGCGCCTGGCGCGCATGACGCACCGTCACCCGCAGCGGCGAGGTGTGATCGATCTCCACCGACGCGTTCACCGCCGACGGCTGCCCGACCGGCACGGTTTCCACCGAGTGGACGCTGTAGACCTCCGCGCCCACCATCAGACGCAGCGTCGCCAGTGCATCGCGCAGCGCCTGCGAACTGCCCAGCGGCAGCCGGAACGGAAAGTCCACGGCCTGCTCATCGGCGGTGTAGTGCGACGGCAGGAACAACGTACGCATCACTGCCTGCGGCTGCAGCCCGGTGATGGGTTCGCCCGACGCGTCCAGCGGCACCACCGCGTTGAGTCGAGCGACCAGCAGCGCCTCGTCACCCGGTGCGGTGGACAGGCGCGAGCGCGCGCCCAGTCCCAGCCGTGCGCGGCCGCCAGCGGCGTCCGGCAGCCAGCCAAAGCCCATGTTGCGCTCCAGCGCCGGCAGCGCGTCGGCGGCCACCATGTGCGGCTGCAGCTCGCCCGCCGGCACCGGGTCCAGGCGGTACAGGCCCACCTCATCGACCGTGCCGTCAAACGGCGGGCGTGACAGAGTCTCTTCGATCTGCCCCACGTAGTCCTGGTACATCGCAAGGTCCTCGGCCATCTCCAGCCGGGGTTCGAACGCCATGTCCGCCACGTGGATCCGGTGCACCCGCGCCGGCACAGAGCGCGACGCCCGCTGGGTGAGCTCCATCCGCAGCTCGATCGGCATGCCATCGGCCAGGTCCACCGCCACGCGGCCGGCCCCCTCAATGCCCCTGCCCCGCACCTGCAACGCCAGCACCACCTCCGCCGGTGTGACCTCAAGGACCTCGACCTCGGCGGTGAGCGCGCCAAAGGGGTCCAGCCGCATCGGCGTTTTCGCCCGCTCGCCCACCGCCAGCCGCCGCGGCAGCACGAACGGCCGGATGCCCGGCGCCTGGCCGCGCAGCAGTTGATGCGTCAGCTGGTCGCGGTCGTGCGCGTGAAGCGCCCTGGCGGCCTCGGCATCCTGCGCCTCGAGCGCGCCGATGCTGCCCGACCCGGAAATGGACGAGGCAAACCCACCGCGCACCAGCGCGAGCACCCGCGCGTCATCGGCGTTGTCAGGGTCGAGCGAGGCCGCATCGACATCACCCTGCGGCCCGTTGGCCTCGCGCCACCACAGCGGCTGCACCTGCACGCGGCGGCGACCGTTGGCTGCCTGCTGCAGTTCCACCCCATGGAAGCCCGCGTACTCGGCGCTGCCTTGCGTCGCGCTGCCCTCTTCGGTGGCATGACGCACGTAATACAGCGCACGCTCTGCTGCGTGGCCGCTGCCCATCACCAGCACCAGCGCACCCAGCGCCAGCCGCATCCACCCTGCCCGACCTAGTTCCATCCGCTACCGCCCTTCCCTGCATCAACAAGGACGCAAGTCTAGCAATCTGCTACCGATGCCCCGGCCGCCACGCTGACATACATGTCCAGCGACGACGCCACCGGCGTGACGAGCGGCCCCAGCTGCACCTGCAGCTCGGCCGGCAGGCGATCCGCTACGGCGTACAGACCTTGCTGCAGGTCATCCACCAGCGCACCCTCCAGGCGGCCACGTGACTGCAGCTGCACCGACACGGTGGCCTGCTCCGCCCACGCCGGCGGCGCCATCACGTGGATCAGCGAGCCGAGCGCGAACAGCGGTGCATCCGGCTGCCCGGGCAGATCAAGCCACACCTGCTGCGCATCCACCGCCGTATCCGCCGTCGGGCGCCGCAGTGCCCAGGCCTGCAGCTCATGCCGACCCGGCATCGGCATCGCCGTCGCCTGCAACGCGTCTGCCAGCAGCGCCAGTGCCGCGTCCACCTGCAGGCCGTGGCGTGCCAGGTCGCAGGGATCGAGCTCCAACCACACCTGGATCGCGCCCGGCGCCGGCCCGAAGGCGATGAACGCCTCGGGCGGTGCCAGCAGCGGCAATACCTCGGACCGCATCACATCCAGCAGTTCCTGTTCGCTGTGCATGGCACTGCTGACCGTGACGAACGCCGTTGGCGCAGCGCCCTGCTGCCACGGCTGCAACTGCAGCCGCGATTCGGCAACGTCCGTTGCCTGCGCGCGAGCCAGCCACGGCAGCAACGGTGCACACCCCATCGCCGCCAGCAGGCGACGACGCGAAATCCTGTCATCCACGCGATCCATGCCCCATTGTAGTGCCGGCCTCTGGCCGGCAGGGGACCCGGGTGACTGCGTTCCGCTGCAGGAGGCATCCAGTGCTCAAGAGGTTGGCCTTGCTGACGCGGCCCGTACGCTATCGCGTATACGCCTCTGCTTCGATCTCGAACAGCATGCCCTCAAGGGCCAGCCGCGAAACAGGAATCAGCGTACACGTGGGCGCACCGGCATCGCCCCAGTACGCGCGCATCTGCCGGGCCAGCAGCTCAAGTCGGCGGTCGTCGTGGTCCACGACCAGCACACGCACGCGTGCCACGTCGGCGAGCCCGGCATCGACCGAGGCCAGGGCACGCTGGAGATTGGCCAAGGCCTGCACGACCTGGTCCTCGAACACCGGCGACAATCTGCCCTGCGCGTCCTCGCCGCCTTGGCCGGCGATGTGGACCAGCCGCGCAGGCAGCTGCACGACGGCAACATGCGAATAACCGTTCGGGGCTGGATCGTAGAGGCCAGCCGGGTTGCTGAGGGTAACCGTAGAGGTGGAAATGTTGGAGGTATGCTCGGAATGCATGACAGATGCCGTTTTCAGGGAAACCGGCATGCTAGGGGCTCAACCTTGGTTGAGGTAAAGCGCCATGGGTGACCTCCTGTTCATCAGCCGTGCTGCTGGATTCATTCGCCCAGCGTGAGTTGCCAACGCATCGTCAGTTCCGGCTGCCCGGTGACGGGGTCGAGTGACTCGGCAATCGTCGAGAATCCAGCGGCCTCGTAGAATGCGATGGCGCGCGCATTGGCGCTGTAGACACTCAGTTCGAGCGTCGGGCGCATGCGTTTGGCCTCGTCCAGCAACTGCCGGCCAAGCCCGCGTCCCTGCGCCTGCGGGCTGACAAACAGCGCAGCCAGACGCGCCTCATGCACTGACACGAAGCCAAGTACCCTGCCGTGTTCTTCAGTAACCCGCGTCTCGGCGAGGGGCAGGTACATATCGCGCATGGCGCCGAGTTGTTCTCGCCAGAACGCTTCAGGGATGAAGTGATGGGCGCGGATAGAGGCGTCCAGCCAGACGTTGAGGACGGCGTCGGTGTCGGAAGGGTGATAGGGGCGGATCACGTTGGCTCCTGCGGGTGTTCTCCGTTTTGTGGAGCGTAAGACTAAACGCCTTCAGTGTTTCAGCTGCCCGACCGCTCGCGACTGGTGGCTCATCGATGAGCGCTGCGTTTTTTCGCTTTCGCCTGCAGCAACTGCATGGCGGCGTCAGGAACATCAACCTCCACGCGTATCCCCAGTTCGTCAAGAACCTGGAAGAGCTTCTGCCATTGCACCGTGCCGCCACCGCGCTCGACCTTGGCCAGGAAGTTCTCGCTGACGCCGATGCCCTCGGCCGTATCGTCCTGTCGCATCCCTTGCTGCTTGCGCGTGGCCCGGACCAGCGGGCCGAGATCATCGTAAGACCTCAATCGGATCTTCATTCAAAGTCCTTTGGTTCATGAGGACTTATGCCGCCTGCGCGCAGGCAACATCAAAATCCTTGCGCTCGTAAGGATCTGTGCCGCATCCACTCCCATTCGACCACGTTCCTCACGCTCATGAGGATTTTATCTCCACTCACGGTTCTCCTGAGGCCTGGCTCGACTTGCCACTGCGTTCTTCGGCACAGCTTGCACCTTGGACGATGCTAGCGAGCTACGTTGTGGAACAACGCGCACCTGACCAAAGCGATGGGCAACCAACAGTGGCACCGGCATGGCTGGAGGGTAGCGGGCCACGGCACGCCGAGCAGTCGCTCCTGTGGAGCCGCCCCATGGTCGGCTGCTCCCCGAACAGACCACGCAGAGCGTGCCCACGCTCGCGCGTCGCACAGTGAGCCTCACGCAGCTCCCTCGTACACGGGCGGCAGCAACGCCGATGCCTGCATCATCGCCAACAACCCGACGAGTGCATGCAGGTGCTCACGCGCCACGCAGCCCAGCTCGCCGGTGCTGCCGATCAGATCCACCACCGCAGTGCGTGCATGGCGCGCCTCTGAAGGGTGATCATCGGCAAGTTCGTCAAGAAGGCTGAGCAGCATGGCCAGCTCGCCTCGCTCCGAATGCCCCAGGTGGTCGACGGGTTCAAGCAAGCTGGCAAGCGCGCTGAGGGAAAGACGGACCTTGTCGAGTCGATCAAGGGTGGAACCAGCGAATTGCGGCGTAACGGCAGAGGCCATAACGAAGTCCTTGTAGAGTGAGGACCGCCGCCCTGGCTCTCAGACAAGGGTGGCGGACGACACTCGGTTGAGAGTCCGGGCCACAAGCTCCGGCAGATCTTCCGATCTGCGCGCGCCTGGGCCATGGGCAGTTACCCCATCCCAGATCAGCGGCAGCAACGTGTTGCCGCGCCTTGGAAGAGGTGCTGGTGCGCTCGTGGACGGGCTCTCAAACCCGGTCACCGATTGTGCGGTGACGGTGGCTACGCTACAGAAACGCAATTTCTGCCACAAGGCGCGACGGGCTTCGATTCACGAAGGATATCGCGCCACCCGCTTTCAATTGATTGCACCTTCATTACCGCGCGGCACTCGCGGGTGGCACCCCCTTTCTGCCTACGCCGCCGTAGTCACCGCACCGACTGCTTCGCACCGCCCGATGGCACAGGCTTGAACTCAAGCCAACCCGCAAGGAACACCGCATGAGCCTGGCGCTGGTCCACAGCCGTGCACGCTGCGGCGTCGACGCGCCACTGGTACGGGTGGAGGTCCATCTCTCGGGTGGATTGCCGGCAACGCAGATCGTCGGCCTGCCGGAAACGACGGTGCGCGAATCACGCGAGCGGGTGCGCGCGGCCCTGCTCTGCGCGCGCTTCGACTACCCGCAGCGGCGCATCACGCTCAATCTGGGGCCGGCTGATCTGCCCAAGGAAGGCGGTCGTTTCGATCTGGCAATCGCGCTGGGCATTCTCGCCGCCAGCGGGCAGATCGATGCCGAACAGACATCGCGGCACGAGTTTCTGGGGGAATTGGCGTTGACAGGGGAGTTGCGGCCGGTAGAGGGGGTGCTGCCGGCCGCAATTGCCTCTGCCGAGGCAGGGCGGACGCTGTTCGTGCCCCCGGGCAACGCGGCCGAGGCCGCGCTCGCCGAACATGCCGATGTGCGCATCGCGCGCACCCTGTTGGAAGCCTGTGCCTCGGTTGACGACCCGCAACGGCTGCCGCGCGCCCAGCGCGTGGCCACCGAGCAGGAGGCCGCATTGGACCTGGTCGACGTGCGCGGCCAGGCGCACGCGCGGCGGGCGCTGGAGGTCGCTGCGGCCGGCGGCCACCATCTGCTGCTCATCGGCAGCCCCGGCTGCGGCAAAACCCTGCTCGCATCGCGGATGCCCGGCATCCTGCCCGAAGCCAGTGAAGCCGAGGCGCTTCAGGCTGCCGCCATCGCTTCGGTCAGCGGGTTGGGGCTGAACCCGAGGCGCTGGCGACAGCGCCCGTTCCGGGCGCCACACCACAGCGCCAGTCCGGCCGCGCTGGCCGGCGGTGGCAATCCACCGCATCCCGGCGAGATCTCGCTGGCCCACCACGGCGTGCTGTTTCTCGATGAACTGCCCGAGTGGAGCCGCAATGCGCTGGAAGTGCTGCGGGAACCGCTGGAATCCGGGCACATCCGCATCAGCCGCGCCGCACGCAGCGCGGTGTACCCGGCGCGCTTCCAGCTGGTAACCGCGATGAACCCCTGCCCTTGCGGCTGGGCGGGCGATCGCAGCAACCGCTGCCTGTGCACGCGCGAGCGCATCCTGCGCTACCGCTCACGGGTCTCGGGCCCGTTGTTGGACCGCATCGACCTGCATGTCTGCGTGCCACGGCTGTCGCCCGAGGAGTTACGCGATGACACCCCAGCCGGAGAGAGCAGCGCCATCGTGCGCGCGCGCGTGCTGGCCGCGCGTGAGGTGCAGCTGGCACGGGGCGCACTCAATGCTCATCTGGACAGCCGTGGCCTGCGCGACTGCGCGCACCTGGACGAGGCCGACCAGACACTGCTCGAACAGGCCATCGAGCGGCTGCAGTTGTCCGCACGTGCGATGCACCGCATCCTGCGCGTTGCCCGCACGATTGCCGACCTCGATGGCAGTGAGAAGATTCAGCGCGCGCACCTGACCGAGGCGATCGGCTACCGACAACTGGACCGGGGTGGCGCGATGGGCGCATGAGACCGCGACACTCGCCGCCCCGCGGACCAGCGGGCCAGCGGACCAGCGGGCCAGCGGGCCAGCGGGCCAGCGGGCCAGCGGGCGCTACAATCCACCCCATGCGTACGCTCATTCTATTGCTTGGCCTGCTGCTGCCCCCTGCCTGCCCGCCGCTGCCAGCGGCGTCGAGGTGCGCGAGGGCGACCTGCTGTTTGTCACCGCCAGCAACACTGGTCTGAGCGGCGCGATCAACGATGCGACGCGCCGGGCGGATCAGCTCAGCTTCGATCATGTGGCGATGGTCGCCAAAGCGGCCTCGTCTGCGGACGATGACGGTGCGCTGCAGGTATTGCATGCCGACAGCAAGGGCTCGCGCGAGCAGTCACTGGCCGAGTTCAGCCAGGAGGCACGGGACAAGCAGCGGCAGGTGATGGTCTATCGCTTGAAGGCGCCGCCGCGCAATGCCATCGGCGATGCAGTGGCCAAGGCGCGTACGATGCTGGGCAAGCCGTACAACACCACCTATGTGCAGTCCGAAGACAGTTATTACTGCTCGGACTTCATCGAACGCGCGTTCCGGGCCCACCACGTTTTCCACACCCAGCCGATGAACTTCCGCAATGTGGAGACCGGCGAGTTCCCCGCACATTGGCAGACCTTCTATGCCGGGCTGGGCATGCAGATCCCGCAGGGTGAGCCGGGCACCAATCCCAATGACATGGCGGCCGCACCGGTGCTGGAACGGGTCGGGCCGCTGTACTGAGCAGCGCGGGCGGCCCGGGCCGGCCCACGCGGGGCTGTGCGACGGGCCCGCAGCTGGCATAGTGGAGCACCGGCCAGGATTGGCGCAGCACACCGCCATGGCGCCGGCCACCTGCGTTGCTGCGAGGAATGTCATGCACCGGATTGCATTGTTGTTCGCCCCACTGCTGCTGGTTGGTACTGCCACAGCGCAGACCGTTTCTTCTCCCGGCTACGACGTGTACGTCGAGTTTCTCTGGTCGAAGACGCCGAGTGGCGCGCTGGCACGCCAGGAAACACGCACCTTCGCGCTTGAGCCAGGCCTGGACCCGCAGGTCTGCGTGGTGGTGAGCAGCCCGCGTTTTGCGGTCGACGCCGTGGAGCTGCAGGCCGTGGATGCACAAGGCAATGAGGTCACCCGCAGAATCTATCCCGATGTCGATGGCAGCAAGCGCTGTGTTGCGGCTGCGCTTCCTGCCGATGCAGCTCCTGGAAAATGGACCTACAAGGTCCGCGTCAACAGGCTGGACGAGGTCGCCGGCGAACGCAGCATCGATGTCTTCAGGACCATGGATGCGCTGGTCGCGCATGTTGCGCAGACCATGCCCGGCCTGCCCTATGTGCTGGGCCGACCGAACTACGACCGTTCGATTCCCCCGGCCAGCTACAACGGGGAGCTGGTCTGGGTGATGCATGTAAAGCCCGATGGCACGGTCAGCAAGGTCGACGTCGATACCGCCACCGGCATTGGCGAGCGGATGCGGCCCAGCGCCGTGGCGGCGGGCATGATCTCGCTGTTCCCGCCGGACCCGAAGCGGACCGCCGATGCGACCTTCCGCCGCCACCTTTCCCTGCGGCCGGACAACTGAGCGCGCAGCGCCCGGCCCGCGGCCGACCTTACCGGTTCACTGAGCGAGAACCAGCCGCTCGATGGCCAGCGCCACACCGTCCTCGGCATTGGTTGCCGTGTGGTGCAGCGCGGTCTGCTTGACCGCGTCCACCGCGTTGCCCATCGCCACGCTGGTGCCGGCAAACTGCAGCATGGTGAGGTCGTTTTCCTGGTCACCAATAGCCATCACCTGGCTGCGGTCGATGCCCAGCTGCTCGGCCAGCTTCTGCAGGCTCGGCCCCTTGCCTGCGCGGTGGTCGAAGATCTCCAGGAAGAAGGCCGCGCTTTTCAGCACCGCAAAACGCTCGGTCAGCGCGCTGGGCAAGCGTTGGATGGCGGCATCGAGCACGGCCGGCTCATCGATCATCATCAGTTTGATGAACTGCATTGACGGGTCGATCTCGTCGACCGCGCGGTAGGACAGTGGCATGTTGGACAGATGCGAGTCGAGCACGGTGTACGGGCTGATGTCACGGCTGGTGGTGTACAGGCGCTGCCCGTCCATCGCCTGGAAGTGCACGCCCAGCGCGCGCGCGATGCCAGCGCAGAACTGGAAGTCGTCATGGCTGAGCGGGTATTCCACCACGCGGTGGCCGTCGCTGATCCGCTCCACCACCGAGCCGTTGCATGCGATGCAGTAATCCTGCTCGCCCGCGATCCCCAGCTCCTGCAGATAGGGCGCCATCCCGGCCACCGGTCGGCCACTGGCCAGCACCACCTGCACGCCGTGTGCCCGCGCGCGGGTGATGGCCTGCTTCACGCGTGGGGTGATGCTGTGCGTGGGATCGAGCAGCGTGCCGTCCATATCGATGGCGATCAGGCGGACGGGCGAGGCAGCGTGGTGCATATCCATTGGGAAAAGGGCCGACAGCTTGGGGGTGCCGGCCATTATCGCCCGCGTGGCCTTGCCACGCTGCGCGCGGAGCCGACCGTGGGGTCGGCTCTCCCGATGCTTCTCCGGTAGGTGACGACCGTTGGTCGTCACTGCATCTGCTTGCCGCGCTGCGCGCGGAGCCGACCGTGGGGTCGGCTCTCCCGGTCGGGGGGCTCAGAGCTTGAGGTTAAGACCGATCTGGAAGCTGCGGCCGGGCAGTGGGGCGATGTACTTCAGCGGGGAGTTGTGTGGGCGTGCTTCCTGGTCAAGCAGGTTGCTTGCGTTGACGAACACTTCCAGCCCGGCCACCACGTTGCTGCGCAGTGCGATCTGTCGGCTGACCTGCATGTCGACCAGATTGAAGCCAGGCAGCGGAATCTCTTCGCTCACGTTCCTGCCGAGGTACTTCTGCCTGTCGTAATACGTACTGGACAGGCGCGCGCGCCAACCCCGGTTCTGCCACTGCAGCGTCGCGCCATAGCGGTTGGTCGGCATGTTCGGCAGGTACTCACCGTCATTGTGGGCACGCAGCGTGTCGGGATGATCGGCCTTGTTCTTGACCAGATCGGCGAACGCCGAAGCCTCGAGTTGTCCGTAGCTGCCAACGTCAATCGCCTGCGACAGGTCGACCTCGAAGCCCTTCACGGTGGTGTCGGTCTGCTTCCAGTACTTGAGCGGCATGCGGTTGGCGGTCTGCAGGCCGGAATAGCCCTGATAGAGGAAGTTCTCGTACTTCATCAGGTACGCGGTGGCCGTGGCCTCGAAGCCGGCTGCGTTGAACAGGACGGTGAACTCGGTGTTGCGCGCGCGTTCCGGCTTGAGGTTCTGGTTGCCCTCCTCCTGCGTCATCACCGCGTAGTGGCGATTGCTGGCGTACAGCTCATTGATCTCCGGCGCACGCTCGGAGGCGGAGTAACGCAGCTTGGCGGCCAACAGCCGACCGAGTTCAACACGGGTGCCGAGGTTGTAGCTGTCGAGGTGGAAGCGGCGGTCCTGCAGGCGCACATTGGGTGAATTGCGCGAGGTGCTGAAGCGCCCCGGCTGGATGCTGTGCTCCACGCGCTCATGGCGGTAGCCGGCATCAAACGCGGCCCCGTCGAGATCCAGTGTCTGGGTGAGGAACACGGCCTGGGTGTCGGTCCTGACATCAGGCAGGTAGCGCTCCTTGCCGGCACCGACCACATCGCGCGAACGGTAGTCCACGCCCAGCAGGCCGCTGAGCGCGCCGATGCGACGCTGGGCCAGCAGCAGTTCGGCCTGCTGGCTGTCGAAGTCGTACGCGTACGCGCGGCTGGCGCCAAGATATTCACCGGAGGTGTTGCGCACCTGCGAGGCACGCAGTTCGACGTTCTCCAGCAGCGGCAGCGGCTCGCGCAGCAGCGCTTCCACGGCGTACTTTTCCTGCTTGAGCTTCACCCCCACCGGACGGTCCTTGCTCGGGTCGGCACCGAAGGACTGGTTCTCCATCGAGAAGCCGGGCACGCCGTACTCGCTGTCTTTCCAGTCGACGCTGGCCGCCACGTAGCCGCGCTCGAAGAACAGGGTCGAACCGGCGGCGACGTTTGTGTTGCGCGAGTAGCTGTTGCCCAGGCGGCCGCGGTAGTTGGGGGTCACATCGTTGTTGATCCTGCGCTGCACGTAGGATGGGGTGCCCTGCACATAGTCCGGGTTGACCGGGTTGACATAGGTCCTGCCACTCCACACCGAGGTCGGGCGGTTGGTGTAGAAGGAGAACTCACCGTCGGCCCAGTCCGGGTTCTCGCGCATGAACTGGTCGATGTACGGCTGTGAGGCCTTGTTGTAGACCTGCTGCACCCGCGCTTCCTTCTGGCAGGCATCGGCCAGCGCACTGTTGACCCCGCCGGCCACCGGGAACAGCTGGGTGTTGCAGACCGCCGCCTTGCTGTTGCCGGGGATGTCGTAATGCGAGATGCGCTGGCTGGAGAACTGCAGGTTCGTGGAGATGTTGCGCTGGTTGTTGAAGTTCATGCGGAACCCCTGCGCGTCGGCCGCATTGATGCCCTTGCGCAGCACCAGTTCCATTTCCTGGTCCTTGTCCTCCATCCTGCGCGAGATCAACCCGGAGTCGATGTCGACGCTGCCGCCGATGGCATTGCCACCGTGGCGCACGCTGTCGGAGGACTTGTTGACGGTGACGCTGCGTACGAACAGCGGATCGAAGGGAATGTTGATGTTGCCGCTGAGCGCGTTCATGCCAAGGATGGACTGGCCGTCTTCTAGCACCTGCACGCGGCTGCCGCCGAGGCTGCGGATCACCGGCGCGCCGGCATTGGGCCCGAACGCACTGCTCTGTACACCGGATACCCGCTGCAGCATGTCGCCCAGGCTGCGGTCCGGCGCGTTGATGTTCTCCACCTGGACGATGCTGTCGATGCGCGACGGGCTCTGCGCACGCACGTTGACGGTAGGCAGGGTAGCGTCGTCGGCGCCGTAGGCGGTCTGGATACTGAGCAGCACGGCGGCGGCGAGGAGGTGGTGGCGCATGAGGGTCCCCTGGAAAAAGAGGCGGGATGTTATAACATTGCATTAACATTAAACAACTGCTGGTCGCCAGCCTGCCGAACGGCGGCGCCGCTAGGCAACGCGGGATCAAGCACCCCCCGGACGGTGTCGTTGGTTGGCCGTTGGCGGCGGCAAGCGCCGCGTGGATCTCGACCGCGCCCGAACGCTGCCGATGCCAGACTCACCCGAACGCTTCATGGAGCTGGCGCCATGCGTATCCAGCAGATCGTTCTTCCGGTGACCGATGTCGAGGCTGCCGCGGCGTGGTTTGCCGAGGTGCTGCAGTTGCCCGTGGACGGCGCGGCGATCACGATCGGCTGGAGCCGCATCGTGCTGCAAGCCGCCACCCAGCCCGGCGACGGCGTGGTGCATCTGGCCTTTAATGTGCCCGACAATCGCTTCGCCGCAGCCGAGGCGTGGCTGCGGCAGCGCGTGCCGCTGCAGCGCAACGCCGAGGGCGATGACTATTTCGCGCTGCCAGGCAACTGGCTCTCGCAGTCGATCTATTTCGCGGGCCCCGACGCCATGATTCTTGAACTCATCGGCCGCCGTCGCCTGCCGGCCAGCAGCGCGACCGGGCCGTTCCACGGCAGCGAACTCACCTGCGTCAGCGAAGTCGGACTGCCCAGCGACGATGTGGTCGCATTGGAGCGCCAGATTGCGCAGCAGTTCGGGCTGTCCCCGCTGTCACCGTCCTCGCCGCACTTCGCCCCGCTGGGCGATGACGAGGGCCTGCTGATCGTGGTGGCAGCGGATCGAACCTGGTTTCCTGAGCAGACTCAACTACCCGGAGCGCGCGGTATTGAGGTCACCCTCTCGCTTGTGCCGGCTGGTGCACACCTTGCCGACCTCGCGCAGGGCTGGGTGCTGAGCAGCGCCTGAGGTCGCCTGAACGACAAGGTCCCGCCGTGGCGGGACCTTGGTCTGTCGTCGCGCAGCACCCCTGAGGGTGCAGCATCGCACTTACTCTTCTTCTTCGTTGTCCTGCGGGCGCTGGGTGCGCTGCTGCTGATCCGCGCCGCCTTCCTTCTGTGGGGCACGCTGGTTCTGCTGCTGGTTCTGCTGCTGATTGGCCATGATTGCTCTCCACTGCCGCGGACGGAATGTCGCGGTCGGGGCCATGGTTCCGCCGAGCGGGTTAAACGCGCGTGCGAACAAGTGCAGGCTCGCGTCAAAGGTCGTGATTCAACACGCACAGACCCTAGTGCCACAAGGGTCTGAACGCTTCATCAGCACATGGCATAAGCAGATGCAGCGGGCGGGGATTCAGCTTGAAGCCACGCTCGCCCTCGCGAGAGAGACGATCAGCTCGAGAATCAGCAGCAGGAGCGCAGCCGACGACCCCTGACTACCCCTTCAACGCAAGATCAGCGGCGATGCCCGCAAACAAGGCCGCCCCCACACAGTTGTTGTGCAGGAACGCCTTGAAGCACGCCTCCCGCTCGCGGTGGCGGCACAGCCAGAACTCGTAGACCACCAGCAGCGCCGCCACGCCTACGCCGGCCGCAAAGTAGACGCCCAGGCCTGCACGCACGCCCACCAGCGCCATCGCACCCAGGAACACGGTGTACAGGATGCCCTGGATCACCAGATCCAGATCGCCGAACAGGATGGCGGTCGAGTGCGAACCCATCTTCAGATCGTCGTCGCGGTCGACCATCGCATACCAGGTGTCGTATGCGGTCGACCACAGGATATTGGCCACGTACAGCAGCCATGCCAGCGCCGGCACCTCGCCCTGGATTGCCGCAAAGGCCATCGGCACGCCCCAGCCGAACGCCATGCCCAGGTACACCTGCGGCAGGTGGGTGTAGCGCTTCAGGTAGGGGTAGCTGGCCGCAAGGAACACACCGACGAAGCTCAAGGCAATGGTCAACCCGTTCAAGGTCAGCACCAGCGCGAACGCCACCACCATCAGCACCGCAAACAGCAGCAATGCCGAGCGCCCACTGACCGCGCCACTGGCCAGCGGGCGGTCCTTGGTGCGCTTGACGTGCGGGTCGAGCCAGCGGTCGGCATAGTCGTTGATGACGCAACCAGCCGAACGGGTCAGCCAGACGCCGGCGGTGAACACGAACAGTATCCACAGCGGCGGCAGACCATCGGCGGCCAGCCACAGTGCCCACCAGGTCGGCCACAGCAGCAGCAGCGTGCCGATCGGACGGTCGGCGCGCATCAGTTTCCAGTAGTGACGCCAGCGCGGAAGGGCGGCGTCGGTGGGGTCAAGGCGGGTAGAAGGCATCGCACAAGGATACTCCCCGTGTGCCCGGCGATGACGGATGCAACAGCAGGGGGAGATTTGTTGCGCGTTTATGGATAGAATGCCGGACCCGCATCGCTGTTGCGCAGCGTTGCGATGTCCGCCCCGGCCTGCCGGTGGCGCGACGAACAGCAAAACGCGCCCGTAGCTCAGCCGGATAGAGTAGTGGCTTCCGAAGCCATTGGTCGGGGGTTCGAATCCCTCCGGGCGCGCCAGTTGCACTGCCAAGGATCTGCCCTGGCGAACAGAAGACCCGGATCGCTCCGGGTTTTTTTGTGCCCGCGTGGCGCTGCGCCGCGTGTATCCTCAGACGCCCCTGCCGGGTTTGCCCGGTACGCGCGCGCATACCCAGACGCGGACCTCATCCACGCCGTTGCTGCGCAGGTAACGCGCGATCTCGCCCACCGTGCTACCCGTGGTCATCACGTCGTCCACCACGGTCAGGCGCGGCGGTGGCGCACTGCGCAGTGCGAAGGCGCCGCTCAGGTTCGCGCGGCGCTCGGCGGCGCTGCGCTCGGACTGCGGCGCCGTGGCCCGCTGCCGTTGCAGGCCGTGCCAGCAGGGCTGACGCAACAGGCGGCACAGCTCGGCGGCCTGGTTGTAGCCTCGCGCGCGCAGGCGCCGGGCATGCAACGGCACCGGCAGCAGGGGTGGGCAGCACCACGGCGGCGGGGCACGCTGCATCAGCTGGGCCAGCAGCCGGCCCGCCGCCAGGTCCTGCTGGAACTTGTAGCGACGCAGCAGCTGGTCCACCGGCGGCAGATACAGCAGGCTCGCCCAGCTGGCGGCCTGCGGCGGCGGCGTGCGCTGGCAGACGTCGCACACCAGCGGCGCGTCGAGCGCCATGGGCAGCGCGCAGCGTGGACATGCCCTGCCCGACCACGGCAGCACCGCCAGGCAGGCCTGGCACAGGTCCAGTCCCTCGTGGCCGGGATCACCGCAGACCAGGCAGGTGTGCGGCAACAGCTCGGCCAGCAGGCGCTGGCCGCCATCTGCCACGCGCTGGAACCAGGAAACCGGCATGGCGGCATGCTCCCCCCGGCAACGCCGCAGCGCCATCAGGCAATGACGCGGCGACCGCTTCCCGCGCGGGAATGCCGGCGCACGCGACGCGCATGCGGTGGTTTTGCCGACGCGCTACCCTAGCCGCCCTGTCATTGCCGGTATTGCACATGGCCCGTCCCGATCTGTTCGCCCGCGCTCGCGTCCATGCGGTGCAGGCCACGCCGCACGGCACCGTGCATGGCAGCGTTGGCCGCCGCGACGGTGCACGGGTGGAGGTCGACGGACAATGGCTGTGCGACTTCAGCAGCCAGGATCATCTGGGCCTCTCCTCGCACTTCGCGGTGGTCAATGCGTTGCAGGACGCGGTGGCACGCGAAGGCGTCGGCAGCGCTTCCCCCCATGGTCCGCCGCCCCGCCATGCGGCGTGCCAGGCGCTGGAACAGGAACTGGCCGACTGGCTGGGCCAGCCACGTGCGCTGCTGTGCGGCAATGCGCTGCTGGCCAACCTTGCCGTGCAGCAGAGCCTGCTCGAGGACGAGGCCGATGTGTGCGTGCAGGACACCCTCAATCACGCCAGTCTGCTCGACAGCACGCATCTGGCCGGCGCACGCCTGCGCCGCTACCCGCATCTGGATGCAGAAGGGGCCCTGCGGCAGCTGCGCGCGATGCCGGGCGGTGCCGCCCTGCTGGCCACCGAAGCGGTGTTCGCGCTGGAAGGCGACAGCGCGCCGCTGCGCGCGCTGGCGCTGGTGGCGCGGCAGCAGCAGGCGCTGTTGTATGTCGATGACGGCCACGGTCTGGGCCTGCTGGGCGAGCAGGGAAGCGGCAGTGTCGCCGCTGCGGGGCTGGGCAGCGGCGATGTGCCGCTGCAGCAGGTGGCGCTGGACAAGGCGCTGGGCTGTGCGGGTGTGGCGCTGCTTGGCGATGCCGCGCTGCTCGACCATATCGCTGGCACCGCTGCCGCCACGCTGGCCGCGCACGCGCTGCACCCGGCGTGGGCGGCGGCGGCACTGGAAGCCGTGCGACTGACACAGCGCGAGCAATGGCGCCGCGACAAGCTGCAGGACGCGGTGGCCCTGTTCCGCGCCGCTGCGGGCCGTCACGGCCTTTCGCTGAGTGCGTCCACCTCGGCGATCCAGCCGGTGCTGTGTGGCAGTGATGCCGACACCGTGGCGATGGCGCACGCACTGCAGGCCGCCGGTTACCGGGTCGAGGCGGTGCTCGCGCCGCAGGTGCCCACGGGGCGTGCGCGGTTGCGCGTGTGTCTCACCGCCCTGCATGCGGTCAGCGAGATCGAGGGACTGGTCGCCGCCCTGGCTGCGGCGCGCGACGCCCTGCCGCGTTCCGCTGCGGCCATTGCCTGAGCCGGGCCATGCATATCGAGGTCAGTGGCAACGGGCCGGATCTGGTACTGCTGCATGGCTGGGCGATGCACGGCGAGGTGTTCGCGCCGCTGGTCGATCAGCTGCGCCCGCATTTCACCGTGCACGTGGTGGACCTGCCCGGCCACGGCCGCAGCGTCGAGGACAGCACGCCGCTGCGGCTGCCCTACGTGGTCAATGCCATCGCGGCGGCCACGCCGCCAGCGGTGTGGTGCGGCTGGTCGCTGGGCGGGCTGTTCGCGCAGCACGCGGCGGCGACCGCGCCGAAGGTGCGCGGGCTGGTGATGCTGGCCTCCAGCCCCCGCTTCGTGCGGGGCCACGGCTGGCCCGAGGGCGCCGATGCGGCCGTGTTCACCCAGCTCGGCCAGGCGCTGCACGATGATTTCGCCAGCACGATCGAGCGTTTTCTGGCACTGGATGTGATGGCCACGCCGGAGGCGCGGCAGCAGATGCAGCAGCTCAGGCAGCGCCTGCTGGACCTGCCCCCGGCACCGCGGGTGTTGCAGGAAGGCCTGAAGCTGCTGCAGGACACCGACCTGCGCGGCGCGCTTTCCGGCCTGCCACGTCCCAGTCTGTGGATGGCAGGGCAGCGCGACCGGGTGGTGACCCCGGCAGCGATGCAGGCTGCGGCGGCACTGGCGCCGCGCGCCCACGCGCTGACCATCGCCCAGGGCGGTCACGCGCCGTTCCTGGCCCGGCCGGAGCAGGTGGGACAGGCGCTGCAACAGTTCGTTGCCACCCTGGCATGAGCAGATGGGCGAAAATGACCGCCACGACGAACACGGTGGAATGACATGGACCTGGGAATCGCCGGCCGCTGGGCGCTGGTATGTGGCGCCAGCAAGGGACTGGGGCTGGGCTGCGCACGCGCGCTGGCCGCCGAGGGCGTCAACGTCGTCATCGTTGCCCGTGGCGAGCAGGCCCTGCAGCAGGCGGCGCAGACGCTGCGCGCGCTACCCGGGGCCGGCCAGGTACTCGCCGTGGCCGCCGACGTCACCACCGAGGCCGGCCGTGCCGCGGCGCTGGCAGCCTGTCCCCAGGTCGACATCCTGGTCACCAATGCAGGCGGTCCGCCCGCCGGCGACTTCCGCCAGTTCCAGCGCGAGGACTGGATCGCCGCGCTGGACGCCAACATGCTCGCGCCGATCGCGCTGATCCAGGCCACCGTGGACGGCATGCTCGCGCGCGGCTTTGGCCGCATCGTCAACATCACCTCGTCCTCGGTAAAGGCGCCCATCGACATTCTGGCGCTCTCCAACGGCTCACGTTCGGGCCTGACCGGTTTCAGCGCCGGCCTCGCGCGGCGTACCGTGGCCGCCAATGTCACCCTCAACAATCTGCTGCCCGGTCAGTTCGACACTGACCGGCTGCGCGGCAACTTCGCCTTCATCGCCGGCCAGCAGGGTCGCGATGCCGAGGCGGTGGCCGAGCAGAAACGCAGCAGCATTCCCGCCGGCCGCTTCGGCCACCCCGACGAGTTCGGCGCTGCCTGCGCCTTCCTGTGCAGCGCGCACGCCGGCTACATCACCGGGCAGAACCTGCTGATCGACGGCGGCGCCTACCCGGGCACGTTCTGACGAGAAACCACGATGTCCCGCTTCGACCCACATCACGTCCGCCGCGCCTATGGTCGCGCGGCCCACAGTTACGACGACGCCGCTGCGCTGCAGCGCGAGGTGCGCCAGCGCCTGATGGAATCACTGGATTACCTGGAGGCGCGCACGCCGCAGGTGGTGCTCGACGTCGGCGCCGGTACCGGACATGCCAGCGCGCAGATGCGCAAGCGCTGGCCCAAGGCGCAGGTGATCGCGCTGGATGTGGCCGCGCCGATGCTGCAGCAGGCAAAGCGCCAGGCCGGCTGGTGGAAACCGTTCCAGCGCGTCTGTGCAGATGCGGCCGCGCTGCCGCTGGCTGACAACAGTGTCGATGTGATCTTCTGCAACCTGTGCCTGCAGTGGTTGGATGATCTGCCGGCCGTGTTTGCCGGCTTCCGTCGTGTGCTCAAGCCCGGCGGCCTGCTGCTGTGCTCCACTTACGGGCCGGAAACGCTGGTCGAGTTGAGCGAGGCGTTCGCCCGCGATGACAGCGCGCCACACGTAAGCCGGTTCCCGCCCATCGCCCAGTTCGGCGATGCGCTGATGATGGCCGGCTTCCGCGACCCGGTACTGGACCGCGACCTGTTCACGCTGACCTATGCCGACCTGCCGGCGCTGATGCGCGAACTGCGCGCGCTGGGTGCCACCCATGCGGCCACTGACCGCCGCCGCACCTTGACCGGTCGCGGCCGGTTTGCCGCCGCAGCGGCAGCCTACGAGCCGCTGCGGCGTGCCGATGGCACGCTGCCCAGCAGCTGGGAGGTGCTGTACGCGCATGCCTGGGCGCCCGAACCGGGTGCGCCGATCCGCGAGCAGGGCAGCGACGTGGCGGCGGTGCCGGTCAGTGCGATTCCGATCCGGCGCAGGACACCCTGAGGCAGCGCTGCGTGAATCAGCGGGGCAGAGCCCCGCTCTACGCTAACAGGTCGCGATGGAAGAAATAGACTTCCTGCAGCAGGAAGCGCCAGCTGGTGTGGAAGCTGCGGAAACGGGTGCTGGGTGTCGATGACCCCAGCGCCTCGATCCCCAGGCCGCGGCTCAGGCGCAGCGCGCGCGCCATGTGCAGCGGGTCGCTGACTATGATCACCCGGTGCAGGCCACGCTGCTCCATCAGCCGCTTGGCTTCCACCAGGTTCTGCTCGGTGTTGCGCGAGGCCGTCTCGATCAGGATGGCGTCATCGGGAATGCCTTCGCGCAGCGCGTAGCGCCGGGCCACCTGCGATTCGGAAAAGCGCGCGCCGCTGCCACCATAGCCGCCGGTGAAGATCAACAGTGGCGCATAGCCGGCGCGGTAAAGATCCAGGCCATGACGGATGCGCTCCTGGAACACCGGTGACGGCTTGGCATCGTAGGCGGCCGCACCGAGCACGATGATCGCATCGGCATTGCTGGCCTGGTCGCGCTCGCCGACCCAGAAGATCCAGGCGATCACCCCCAGCAGCCATGCCAGCAGCAGCACCAGCAGGCGCCAGGTCCAGAGCAGCAGGCTGGGCCGTCGGCGGCTCATGCAGGCCTCCACGGCAAGGCATCAAGGTCGACATTGCCGCCGGACAGCACCAGCCCGATGCGCTGGCCGGCAAACCGCGCCGGCTCGGCCAGAACGGCAGCCAGCGCGATCGCCGAGGACGGCTCGACCACCTGCTTGGTGATCTGCCACAGCAGGCGCATCGCCTGCACGGTCGCCGCATCGTCCACCGTGATGACCTCGGCGCCGGCAGCACGCAACACCGCGAAATTGGGCGCGCCCAGCGTGCCGCGAAGCCCGTCGCAGACAGTGTCCGGCGTGAACTCCAGGCGCAGCGCGCCGGCGGCCAGCGAGGCGGCGGTATCGGCGGCACCGCTGGGCTCGGCCAGCACCAGCCGGGTCGTCGGCGCGTATGCCCGCAGGGCCAGTGCCGTTCCGGCCGCCAGGCCGCCGCCCCCGACCGGCACCACCAGCACGTCAAACGGCCCGTCGGTGCCCAGCAGTTCCAGCGCGGCGGTGCCCTGCCCGGCCATCACCTGCGCGTCGGCATACGGATGGACCACGCGTGCCCCGGTCTCGGCCTGCACCTGCGCGCACAACTGCTCGCGGGCGGCAATGGTCGGCGCGCAGCGCCACAGGGTGGCGCCGTGGCGCACTATGTTGGCCAGTTTGGCAGCCACCGCCCCTTCGGGCACCACCACATGGCAGGCGATGCCACGCAGACGGGCGGCCAGCGCCAACGCCGCGCCATGGTTGCCGGAAGAATGGGTGACCACGCCGTAGGCGGCCTGTTCCGGCGCCAGCGCCATCACCGCATTGCACGCGCCCCGGAACTTGAAGGCCCCGCCGCGCTGCAGGTGCTCGGCCTTGAAGGCCAGCCGTGCGCCGGACAGGGCATCCAGTTCGCGCGAGCGCAGCACCGGGGTCAGCGCGGCATGCGACGCCAGGCGCGTGGCGGCAGACAGCACATCAGCAGCGGTGGGCAGCGGCAGCTCGTTCATCCAGCAAGATTAACGTATGGCCCGCTGGCCATGGCGGCGGCCAACGTGCCAGCATGACTCTCGTGCGCCGCCATTCATGCTGTGTAAGGTGGATTAAGGGCTGATTCAATGCCCCGGCCGGAAGCTGGACGCCAAACCCCAGGGGGCCTCTGTCATGAAAACTCGCCTGTTCCTTGCCGGTGGCCTGCTGTTGGCCCTTACCGGCTGTGCATCCTATGACTATGTCGGCGGTGGCGGCGGCGGTGGCTACTACCACGGCGCCCCCTCGACCGAGTACCGCTATCCCTACGGCTACCCCTCGGCCTACCCCTATGGGTACGGCGGTTATTACGGTGGTGGCTACTACGGCAACGGTTACAACTACCCGATCTATCGCCCGGTGCGCCCGGTGCGTCCGGTGCGTCCGCCGCCGCATGGTGGTCACACGCGCCCGCCGGTGGTTCGTCCGCCGGATCATGGCCACCGGCCGCCGCCGCGACCGCCGCGCAACAATGGTGGCGCACCGTGGCGCAACATGGATTCAAACGCACCGCGTCCGCGCCCGCCGGAAAACCGTCCGCCGCCGCAGCAGCGTCCGCCGCGTCCCGCTGCCGCTCCGGCACCGCGTGCGCAGCCGCCGCGTTCGATGGGTTCGCCGGCGCGGAATATGAACCGTGCCACAGAACGGAGAGTTGAACCCTGACAACCCCTTGAACCTTCGACACTGAACGTTCAAGCTAGCCGCACAGTGACGCGCTGCGTCGCAAAGTGACACTGCAGCGTCCCATCGGTTTCCATGCCGATATCCGCCAGGAACCTCTGGATCCCCCCTGTTCCGGCCCTGACGGATGTCGGCACCCATAAAGCCAAGGCCCCGCATTGCGGGGCCTTGGTGTTGTCAAGCCGTGTAGATCGCGCATAAAAACAGGGCCGACAGTCCCCCGACTGTCGGCCCCTGGCTTCCCCTTCGTGCATCTGGACCGGCCCCTGTTCCAATTCCGGCCCTGCACGCCTGTCGGCGCGGATCACGCTGGGTGCTATTGGGTTATCTGCAGTAATCGTGCCAACTTTAGGGTCGATTTCGCTCCGGCCCTGCGCACGGCGCCCGGCACCACTCCGATTGGCGCTAAAATCGCCACCCTACGGCGCCCTGGCGCCTGCCCGCCCCTGATTGTCATTGCCCATGAGCCCCTCCTTCCATCGTTACGACGTCATCGTCATCGGCGGCGGCCATGCCGGTACCGAAGCCGCGCTGGCGGCTGCCCGCACCGGCGTGCGCACCCTGCTGCTGACCCACAACATCGAGACCGTCGGTGCGATGAGCTGCAACCCGGCCATCGGCGGCATCGGCAAGGGCCACCTGGTCAAGGAGATCGATGCGCTGGGCGGGGCCATGGCCCATGCGGCAGACCGCGCCGGCATCCAGTGGCGCACGCTCAATGCCTCCAAAGGCCCGGCCGTGCGCGCCACCCGCTGCCAGGCCGACCGCAACCTCTACCGCATGGCAATCCGCCAGATCGTCGAAGCGCAGCCCAACCTGACCGTGTTCCAGGCGGCCGTGGATGACCTGGTCATCGAGGGCGACGCGGTGCGCGGTGTCATCACCCAGACCGGCCTGCGCTTCGACGCCGCCGCGGTAGTGCTGACCGCGGGTACTTTCCTGGCCGGCAAGATCCACGTCGGCCCGACCCAGTATGCCGCCGGCCGCATGGGTGACCCGCCGGCCACCACGCTGGCCACGCGTCTGCGCGAGCGCCCCTTCCAGGTGGACCGCCTGAAGACCGGTACGCCGCCGCGCATCGATGGGCGCTCGCTGGACTACAGCCTGATGGACGAACAGCCGGGCGACACGCCGCGGCCGGTGATGTCCTTCCTCGGCTCGGTGGACGAGCACCCGGCACAGGTGAGCTGCTGGATCACCCACACCACCGGGCAGACCCACCAGATCATCCGCGACGCCCTGCACCGCTCGCCGCTGTACAGCGGGCAGATCGAGGGCATCGGCCCGCGCTACTGCCCGTCGATCGAAGACAAGGTGGTGCGTTTTGCCGAAAAGGCCAGCCACCAGATTTTCGTCGAGCCCGAGGGGCTGGGCATCATCGAGATCTACCCCAACGGCATTTCCACCTCGTTGCCGTTCGACGTGCAGCTGGAGATGGTGCGCAGCATCCGCGGTTTCGCCAACGCGCACATCACCCGCCCGGGTTACGCCATCGAGTACGACTTCTTCGACCCGCGCGGCCTGAAGGCCAGCCTGGAAACCAAGCTGGTCAACGGCCTGTTCTTCGCCGGCCAGATCAACGGCACCACCGGCTATGAGGAAGCGGCCGCACAGGGTCTGCTGGCCGGCCTCAACGCGGCGCGCCAGGTGCGTGGCGAGGAGGGCTGGTGCCCGCGTCGCGATGAGGCCTATCTGGGCGTGCTGGTGGATGACCTGATCACCCATGGCACCAACGAGCCCTACCGCATGTTCACCAGCCGCGCCGAGTACCGGCTGCAGCTGCGTGAGGACAACGCAGACCAGCGCCTGACCCCGGCCGGTCGCGAACTGGGGCTGGTCGACGACCGCCGCTGGGCGGCGTTCGAGGCCAAGCAGGCGGCGGTGGCGGCCGAGCGCGCCCGCTTGGGTGCGCTGTGGGCCACACCGGCCAATGCGCTGGGCCGCGAGGTCAATGAAACGCTGGGTGTGGCGGTCAGCCGCGAAACCAATGTGCTGGACCTGATCAAGCGACCGGAACTGGATTACGCCACGCTGATGCAGGTGCCGTCGCTGGGCCCGGCGGTGGCCGATGCCAAGGTGGCCGAGCAGGTGGAGATCGGCATCAAGTACGCCGGCTACCTCGAACGCCAGCGCGAGGAGATCGCACGCCAGCAGCGGCACGAGGCGACGCCGATCGCGGCGGGCTTCGACTATGCGACGGTGCGCGGGCTGTCGGCAGAGGTACTGCAGAAGCTGGAGCGCGTGCGGCCGGAGACGATCGGCCAGGCGCAGCGGATTCCGGGCATGACGCCGGCGGCGATTTCGCTGCTGCTGGTGCATCTGGAACGCGCCCGCCGCGTAGCGTGACCTGGTTGCCCGGTAGGTGACGACCGTTGGTCGTCACGATCCTGTGTGTTGCCGGGCAGAGCCCGGCCCTACGCGTTCGATTGCCCGGTAGGTGACGACCGTTGGTCGTCACGATGTTGCCTGTCGCGGCTGCCGCTGGTCTTGCCGGCGCTTGGCGCCACACTGGCCGTGTGTGCTCGCACCGGGGCTGAGAGATGGAACGCCGTTGTCGGGTGGTCGCGTGTTCGGCGCTGTTGCTGCTTGCGGGGTGTGCTGCCGCGCCGCCGCCGGACAGCATCTGCGGTACAACCTTCCAGGGACGTACGCCGCTGCAGTGGGCGGTGCACATCGCCGATGCCGAGATGGACAGCAAGGGCGGAACGCCCGAGCACCAGCCCGGCCAGCGTGGGCGGCTCGGCAAGGGCACCGACTACGCCAACGCATTCTGGGCGATGGCCCTGCTGCGGCTTGCGGTGGCCACCGGCGATGAACGCTACCGCCGCTATGCGCAGGCCATCGTCAGCGAGGTGGTCGACAGTGCCGGCGGCGACGGCCACCGGCCTGTGCCTGCATCGATCGGCTTCAACCAGATGCTGACCGGACGTGTGCTCATCGATGCGATGGAACACGATGCCGATGCGCGGCTGGTGCAGGCCGCGCATCGCTTCCGGCGTGCACTGGATGCCCTGCCGCGCACCACCGAAGGCGTGTATGCCTATCACCCCGGCAACATCATCGCCGATGGGCTGTACATGACCCTGCCGTTCCAGGCGCAGTACGCGCTGCGCTTCGGCCGTGGCGAGGACCGCGACGACGTGGTGCGCCAGCTGCGCGTCAGCCAGCAGCGCCTGTTCGATCCGGTGGTCGGGCTGCCGCGTCATGGCTGGGACGAGACCGGCCACGAGCGGTGGGCCGATGCCCGCAGTGGGCGCTCTCCGGGATTCTGGGGCCGCGGTGCCGGCTGGTTCATGATGACGGTCAGTGACACGCTGGATTACCTGCCCTTCGGCTATGACCGCGAGCGTGCGCAGCTGGTGCAGCAGCTGCGCGCACTCACCGCCGCGCTGCCGCGCTGGCAGCACCCGCGCAGCGGGCTGTGGCACCACGTGCCGGACAAACCCGGGCACGCCGGCAATGTGCTTGAAACCTCGTCCACCGCGATGTTCACCTACGTGCTGGCCAAGGGCATCAACCGCGGGCATCTGGATGCCGGCCTGCGCCGCACGGCCCACGCCGCCTATGCGGGGCTGCTGCGTCACCGCCTGCAGGTGGATGCAACGGGCCGGCCCCACCTGCTCTACGGCAGCAACGTGGCCAGTCTTGGCAAGGTGCCGGGCCAGCCCGATCCACAGGTGTACCGCGATGGCTCATGGGCGTACTACATGAGCGAGGGCTTCAGTGCGGACAACCCGCACGTGATCCCCGCCTTTGTCATCGCTTCGATCGAGATGGACCGGCTGGTGCAGACCGCCAGGTGTGACCCGCGTTGAGTCGGCGCACGTCGCAGACGGTTATCATCGAGGCCACTGACGATGCTGCCGGAGTAGCGATGACCCCCCTGCGCCCTTTCCGCAACACGATGCCGGTACTCGGTGAACGGGTCTATGTCGATCCCGCCTGCACGATCATCGGCGACGTAGAGCTGGGCGATGATGTCTCGATCTGGCCGGGGACCGTGATCCGCGGCGACGTCAACCACGTCCGCATCGGCGCTCGCACCAATGTGCAGGACGGTACCGTCATCCACGTCAGCCATCACAGCCCTTACAACAAGGCAGGCTTTCCGACGCTGATCGGCGAAGGTGTCACCATCGGCCACGGCTGCATCATCCATGCCTGCAGCATCGGTGACTACAGCCTGATCGGCATGGGGGCCTGCATCCTCGATGGCGCCCGCGTGGAAAAGCATGCTTTTGTCGGCGCCGGCGCGGTGATCGGGCCGGGCAAGGTGGTGCAGACCGGCGAGCTGTGGGTCGGCAACCCGGCACGCATGACCCGTCGCCTCAGCGACCGCGAGATCGAGTCACTGCGGTACTCGGCCGATCACTATGTACGGCTGAAGGACGAATACCTGGCGTGATCGGCTGCAGGCAGGCCATTGCAGGTGCTGACCTGCTAGAGTCGGGCTCCGACCAGGACGCAGTCGAGAGCCCCATGCCCGTGGCCGCATGCCGGAGAGGACCCCGGCGCCCCCACCCGGCCGTGTCACACCCATGAGTGACGCGACCATGCTGGACACCTACCGCGAAGTGATCACGCCCGAAGGCGTGCCGCTGCAGTTGCCAGCGGCCGGCCCGGTGCCGCGCGCGCTGGCGTGGCTGGTCGACCTCGGCATCCGCTTTTCAATGATGGTGGTGATGGCCATTCCGCTCGCGCTGCTTGGCGACTTCGGCCGCGGCATCAATCTTGCGGCGATGTTCCTGCTGCTGTGGGGCTATCCCATCGTGCTTGAAGCGGTATGGGGCCAGACCCTGGGCAAGCGCGCGCTTGGCCTGCGTGTGGTGGCCGCCAACGGCGCACCGATCGGCTGGAGCGCCGCGATCGCGCGCAATCTGCTGCGCACTGTGGACATGCTGCCGGTGGGCTATGCGATTGGCCTGCTCAGCTGCCTGTTCGATGCCCACAGCCGCCGGCTGGGTGACATGGCGGCCGGCACGCTGGTGGTGCACGTGGACAGGCTGCCGCCCCCGCCTGCGGTCGGCATCGACAGCGCATTGCCGTTGCCGCAGCCGCTGCGTGCCGAAGAACAGGCCGCGGTCATCGCCTTCGCCGAGCGTGGCCCGCGCCTGTCGCCTGCGCGCCAGCAGGAACTGGCCGCCATTGCCGAGCCACTCACCGGTGCCACCGGCCAGGTGGGTGTGCTGCGCCTGTACGCCATGGCCAACGGTCTGCTGGGGCGGCAATGAAGCAGGAACAGTTTGTCGCCCGTCACCAGCAGGAATGGCTGGCACTTGAACAGTGGCTGGCGCGCGCGCCCACGCGGCGGCGCCGGCGCCGGCAGGCGCCCGCTGCGGCAGCGCCGAGCAACGTGCCGGTGCTGGAAGATGCAGCGCTCCCGCAGCACTACCGCCGCCTGTGCCAGCAGTTGGCGCTCGCGCGCGAACGCGGCTACAGCCCACAGCTGGTGGCGCGCCTGCAGCAGCTGATGCAGCAGGGCCACACCGCGCTGTACCGCACGCCGCCTTTCAGCTGGCGCACGGCGCTGGCGTTCCTGCTGGCCGGCTTCCCGCGCCTGGTGCGCAGCCAGGCCGGCAGCATGTGGGCGGCGCTGGCGATGTTCGCCGTGCCGCTGATCGCCAGCTTCGTGCTGGTACAGCTCAAGCCCGAGCTGATCCACCTGCTGATGGACAACGCGCGCATTACCGAGATGGAGCGCATGTACGACCCCGCCGCCGAGCGTCTGGGACGTGACAGCGGTACCGACTGGATGATGTTCGGCTACTACATCATGAACAACATCAGCATCGGCCTGCGCACCTTCGCGCTGGGCCTGCTTGCCGGCGTCGGCACCATCGCGGTGATGCTGTTCAACGGAGTCGGCATCGGCGCGGTGGCCGGCCATCTGCAGCACATCGGCCACGGCGGCCCGTTCTGGCAGTTCGTGGTCGGGCATGGGTCGTTCGAGCTGACGGCCATCGTCATTGCCGGCGGCGCCGGTCTGCAGCTGGGCATGCGGGTGCTTGCCCCCGGCCGCCAGCGCCGCATCGACGCGCTGGTGGATGGCGGCCGGATCGGCGCGCGGCTGTGCCTGGGCGTGGCGGCGATGCTGCTGGCGGCGGCCTTCATCGAAGCGTTCTGGTCGTCCATCGCCTCGGTCCCGGCGTGGATCAAGTTCAGTGTGGCCGGCGTGCTCTGGACGCTCGTGCTGGGGTGGCTGGCGCTGGGCGGCCGCGGAGGCACCCATGCAGATTGAACAGCTCGGCGTGGTGCTGCGCGAGCGCAGCGCATGGCAGGCCATGGAGCTGGGCACCGCGCTGGTGCGCCGACGCGCGCAGGCGGTATGGGGCGCCTGGCTGCTGGCCAGCCTGCCGCTGCTGGTGCTGGCCAACGGCCTGGCGCTGTGGCGCGGCACCGGCAGCATGGCGGCGCTGCTGGTGATGTGGTGGTGCAAGCCGCTGTTCGAACGTGTGGTGCTGTACGTGCTTTCGCGCGATGTCTTTGGTGAGCCGGTGACCGCCGTGCAGGCGCTCAAGGCCCAGCGGCACTGGGGCGGCAACGGTTTCTGGGGCTACCTGGGCTGGCGTCGGCCCAGCCTGCTGCGCAGCGTGTGCCTGCCGGTGAACCTGCTTGAGGGTGCGGCTCCTGCCCTGCGTGCACAGCGCCGGCGCGCGGTGCTGGCCGATGCGCTGGGGCCGGCGGTGATCCTGGCCGGCGCGTGCATGGTGTTCGAGGGCGTGCTGTTGCTCGGTGGCCTGCTGGCAATCTTCATGTTCGTGCCGGTGGACCTGCTGTCCGATTCCTGGCACGCCGCGTGGCAGCTGATCAGCGTGGACACACCGCTGTGGGCGAAGATCGCCTTCAATGTGTTGTGCTGGATCGCGGCCAGCATCGTTGGACCGTTCCATATCGGCGCCGGCTTCGGCCTCTACCTCAACCGCCGCACGCAGATGGAAGCCTGGGATGTGGAGCTGGGTCTGCGCCGCCTGCGCGAACGCCTGCGCCAGGCCGCACCGCTGCTGGTGCTGCTGCTGGCGCTGGGTTCGCCGCTGCTGTCTTCTCCGCTGCAGGCCCAGAGCCGGACCGCGCAGGTGCAGGCGGACAGCGCACCGGCAGAGGAAGAGGACGGCGGCACCGACGATGCGGCGATGGATGCTGACGACAGTGCGCAGCGCCATGGCCGCACGCCACAGCACGCCGACAGCCCAGCGGGCATCTTCGGCGACCTGACGCCGGTGGATACCGCCGGTTTCCGCCAGGCGGTGCAGCGCGCGTATGAAGACCCGCTGCAGCGGCCCACGCGCACGGTCACCCGCTGGGAGCCCAGACCCAAGGCGCCGCAGGATGCCGCGCCCGAGCGTGACCTCGGGCCGCTGGGCGAGCTCATCCGCACCCTCGCCCAGGGCGCGGCGACGTTCATGGCCATTGCCGGCGAATGGCTGCTGTGGGGGGTGCTTGGCATTCTGCTGCTGATCCTGGCGCTGACCGCGCGGCGCTGGCTGCCGTGGCTGCGTGTCGGCAAACGCGTGCGCAAGGCGCCGCCCAGCGCCGTAAAGGAAGATACCCTTGCGCTGCCCGAGCAGCTGCCGCCGGACATCGCCACGCGCGCCCGTGCGCTGTGGGCGCAGGGTCTGCCGCGGCAGGCACTGGCCCTGCTGTACCGCGCCAGCGTAATGGCGGTCGAGCAGCGCAGCGCCGTGAACCTGCCGCCGGGCGCGACCGAAGCGGAGGTGCTGCGGCTGTCGCGGCGCATGAGCGATGCGCGCGACCGCGAGCTGTTCGCCGCCATGGTGCGCATGTGGCAGTACGCCGCCTACGGAGACCAGCTGCCGGATACCGCCTCCTTCGAGACACTGGCCGGGGCGCTGCAGGCCCAGTACCGGTGGCCGGCATGAGCGCGCGCGCCGGGTGGATGCTGGTCAGCGGTGTGATCGCACTGGTTGCCGCGCTGGTGGCGCTGTTGTTCCTCGGCACGCACGAGCGCGTGACCACCACCGAGGTGCTGCCACCGCAGGGCGAGGCCCGCTACAACCCGCTGTACGTACTGGGCCAGGCCCTGCGCGCGGACCGCCAGACGGTGCACTCGCGACCGACCCTGGACATGCGCGCGATGGCGCCGGCGGCCGGCGATACCATCGTGCTGCTGCAGGACCCGGGCGAGCTGGTACCAGCGCAGGCCGATGCGCTGCTGGCCTGGGTCGAGCGCGGCGGGCACCTGCTGGTGCGCACGCCCCCGCCCGGCGAGGATGCGCAGCGCGCCGAACCGCGTCTGCTGGCACAGCTGGGTGTGCAGAGCATCGGCTACGGCGCCAACTGCCAGTACTTCGATGTGGCCGATGATCCGGGCCACGTGGAGTTCTGCGAAGGGCGACGCTTCGGCCTGGACGAGGATGCCGCCGCACGCACCGAGGTCGACTGGCGCAGCACAGCGGGCCGGGTGATGGTGCGCCTGGCCCGCGGCCAGGGCAGCGTGGATGTGCTGGCCGACATGGAGTTCATGAAAGGCCGCCCGGACAAAGGCAATGTGTTCGAGCGCGCTGCGCGGGAACGGGAGGCGCTGGACCAGCCACGCGATGGGCTGTATGACCGCGCGCATCGCGACCTGACCCGTTACCTGCTGCAGCCCAACTATGGCAAAGGCACGTTCTGGCTGGTCTACGCCGGCCGCCCACCGACCCTGCTCGCACGGCTGTTCCATCAGGGCTGGCCGGTCTGGGTGCCGCTGCTGCTGGCCCTGCTCGGCTGGCTGGCGATGCGCGCGCAGCGTTTCGGCAGTGAACTGCCCAGCCCGCCCGAGGCGCGCCGTTCGCTGCTCGAACACGTGCATGCCAGCGGCATTCTGCTGTTACGCCGACGTCAGGGCCCGGCCCTGCATGCCGCGATGCGTACCCTGGTGCTGCGTCGCCTGCAGCGGCGCGCGCCGGTGGCCGCCGCGCTGCACGGAGCCGCGCAGCACCAGGCCATCGCCGAGCTGCTGAGCTGGCCGGTCGAGCGCGTGCGCACCGCGCTGGCCGACCTCCACGACCACAACGCGTCCGCCCTGGGCGAACGCATTTCCCTGCTGCTTCAGATGAGACGCCTGCTATGACCGAACAGGAAAGCCCCGTTCCCCCGCCGCTGGGCGCCGTGCCGCCGCCGTTGACCCCGCTGCACCCCGGCAGCGCCGCGCTGGTCGAACGCGTGGATGCGATCCGTGAAGCGGTCGGTCGTGCCTTCATCGGCCAGCCCGAGGTGCTCGACCAGATCCTCACCGCCCTGCTCGCCGGTGGCCACGTGCTGATCGAAGGCGTGCCCGGGCTCGGCAAGACCCTGCTGGTGCGTGCGCTGGCGCAGGCACTGGAGCTGGACCATGGCCGCGTGCAGTTCACCCCGGACCTGATGCCCAGCGATGTCAGCGGGCACGCCGTCTACGACCCCAAGAGCGAGAGCTTCAGAATCCGCCGCGGCCCGGTGTTCACCCACCTGCTGCTGGCCGACGAGATCAACCGCGCACCGGCCAAGACCCAGTCGGCGCTGCTGGAAGCCATGCAGGAAGGCCAGGTCACCATCGAGGGCAAGTCGTTTCCGCTGGCCGCACCGTTCATGGTGCTGGCCACACAGAACCCGGTGGAGCAGGAGGGCACCTACCCCCTGCCCGAGGCACAGCTGGACCGCTTCCTGCTCAAGGTGATCATCGATTACCCGGCACTGGAGGACGAAAAGCGCATGGTCGATGCCATCACCACCGGCCGCAGTGCCGGCGATTTCGACCTGAGCCAGGTGGCCCGCGTGCTCAATGCCGGTGACGTGGTGGCCCTGCAGCAGGCCACGGCGTCGATCCGGGTCGACCCGGAAGTCATCGACTACGCAGTGCGTATCGTGGCTGCGACCCGGCAGTGGCCCGGCATCGCACTCGGTGCAGGCCCGCGTGGCAGCATTGCCCTGGTGCGCGCCGCACGTGCGCAGGCCCTGTTGAGCGGCCGCGATTTCGTCACCCCCGATGATGTACGCGACGTGGCCCGGCCAGCGCTGCGTCACCGTATCGCGCTCGCCCCTGAACTGCAGATCGAGGGCCAGGGCAGCGACCAGGTGATCGCCGCCCTGCTGGCCAAGGTGGAAGCTCCCCGGCAATGAGGCCGGCGCCGCTGCTGCTGGTGATGCTGCTGCTGTGGGCCGCCGTGGGCGGTGCTGCCGTAGCGGGCTGGCTGCCCCTGTGGAGCTGGCCTGTCGCCGGTGGCGCCATCACGTTGTTGGCGGCAACCGACCTGCTGCGGCTGCGGCTGCAGCCTTCTCCGCGCCTGCAGCGCCAGCTGCCTGACGTCCTTGCGCTGGGCGTGCGGCGCACGGTGCAGCTGCAGGTGGAAAGCAGTCGATCGCAACATCTGGATCTGTTCGACCTGGTGCCAGGGGGCTGGCAGTGCGACGGGCTGCCGCGCCGGGTGCAGGTGCGTCCGGGCACCATGGCAAGCGTTGCGTATCACGTGCAGCCGCGGCAACGGGGCGAGGCGGAGTTCGCTGGCGTGCACGTGCGGCTGCACTCACCGTGGCGGCTGTGGCGTCAGCGCCGACTGCTGCCGCCGGCGCTGAAGGTGCGGGTGTTTCCCAACTTCGCGCCGCTTGCCCGCTTTGCTGTGTTCAGTGCCGAACAGGCGTCGCGACTGGTCGGCGCGCACCTCAAGCGGCGCCGTGGCGAAGGCACGGATTTCCACCAGATGCGCGAGTACCGCGTCGGTGACAGCCTGCGCCAGATCGACTGGAAGTCGACCTCGCGCGCCGGGCGGCTGATCTCGCGCGAATACCAGGACGAGCGCAACCAGCAGGTCGTGCTGATGATCGATACCGGTCGCCGCATGCTGGCCAGCGAAGGCGGGCTGACCCACTTCGACCACGCGCTCAACGCAGCGCTGGTGGTGGGCTATCTGGCGCTGCGCCAGGGCGATGGTGCCGGTCTGTTCGCCCGCACGCAGCAGGGCACGCGCTGGGTGGCGCCGCAGCGCGGGCTGGGCACCCTGCAGCAGCTGCTGCAGGCCAGCTACGACCTGCAGCCGCATGCGGTGGCCACCGATTTCCTGGCTGCTGCCACCGCGCTGACGCAGCGGCAGCCACGGCGCGCGCTGGTGATGCTGGTGACCAACGTGCGCGACGAGGACATCGACGACCTGCTCGGCGCGGTGCGCCTGCTGCAGCGCCGCCATCTGGTCTGCGTGGCCAGCCTGCGCGAGCAGGAGCTGGAGCAGGCGCTGGAGGTGGAGGTCGATGGACCCCAGCAGGCAGCTCAGGCAGCAGCGGTCGCGCTGTACCTGGAACAGCGTGCCAAAGCACACGACGCCCTGCGCGCCGAGAAGGTGATGGTGCTGGACGTCACCGCCGACGCCTTGCCGGCCGCGCTGGTGCAGCGTTATCTGGCGGTCAAGCGCGAAGGACTGTTGTAGCGCCGAGCCTGCGGTCGGCTGCTCTCCGTCCAGATCGCGCTGGCCTCACTGCGCTGCGCGCGGCGAGCCGACCATGGGGTCGGCTCTACCAACGGACAGTCACACGTAGATCTGCGTCGGCGCTTCGTCGATGATGGCGTGCGGAACAAAACGGGCGCTGTCCCGGGTGATCGCGCTGTCATCCTCGCGGATGCCGATGCCACAGGCGTGGTCGCCGATGACCCAGCTGCCGATCAGCGGATAGCCGCCGTCAAAGCGCGGCAGCGGGTGCGCACGCTGGATGATTGCCGGGCCGTCGTAGGGACCTTCACTGCGCTGCCGGCTGCCATCGGCCAGGTGCATGTCGATGTTCGCGCCTTCGCGCGAGAACAGCGGCTTGCGCACCCAGCCGGCGGCCAGCGTGCTGCCATCATCGAAGTGCGCTTCGAGCAGATTCGGGTGACCCGGATGGCGCTGCCACAGCAGCGGCAGGATGCCCTTGTTGCTCAGCACCGCTTTCCATGCCGGCTCCAGCAGCTGCAGGCCCGAGCTTGGCAGGGCCTGACCGAACTCCTCGGCCATCAGGTCTTCGAGCGGGTACAGCTTGAACAGGCTGCCGATCACCGTGTCGTCCACTGCAGTGAAGCGGCCGTCCTCGGAAAGCCCGATGTCCTCGATGGCGATGCCCTCGCCATGCAGCCCGGCCTGGGCCGCACAGTCACGCAGGTAGTCCACCGTGCCGACATCTTCCTGCGAGCTGCCCACGGCGCTGAAGTACAGCGGCGGCGGCAGCCGCGAGGCGAGTTCGGCAAAGCGCTCCACCAGTGCTTCATGCATGCCGTTGAACTGGTCCGCATGTGCAGGCAGGCGCCCGGCGTTGCGCTGGTCCTCCAGCCATTGCCACTGGAAGAAGCTCGCCTCGAACAGCGAGGTCGGGGTGTCGTAGTTCAGCTCGTACAGCTTGGCCGGCCCGGTGCCGTCGTAGGCCAGGTCGAGCCTGCCGTACAGATGCGCGTGGCGTTGACGCCAGCTGTCAGCGATCCAGTCGCGGTACTGCGCGGGAATGGCGAGCTGGTCCATCAGCTGCTCGCTGCCGACCACCTCGTCCACCAGCCCCAACGCCATCTGGTGCAGCTCGGCGCTGGGGTCTTCGATGTCCTGCTCGATCTGGCGCAGGGTGAAGGCGTAGTACGCCGTTTCATCCCAGTACGGCTGACCGTCGATGGTGTGGAAGCGGAAGCCGGCTTCCTCCGCGCGTGCCCGCCACTGGGCACGCTCGGCAATGCGTACGCGCTGCATCCGATCAGCCGCCGACGCTGTTGTTGCTGCGGCGGGCGCTGGTGCTGCCGAAGCCGCTGCGGCTGGCGGTGACGGCGCGGTTGGGCTGGGTGTTGACCGGCGCCAGGCCGGCCTTGCCCGCACCGATGCCACTGGCGGTGTTCAGGCCGCCGCTGCCACCCGGTGCCGGCCGTGCCCAGCCGGCGTTGCGGTCCTGGTAGGCCGGGCTGGCCGCCGGCGGCTGCTGGGCCAGGCCCGCGCGACCGCTGTTCATCATCTGCGACATGAAGAAGCCCATCATCATCGGGCCGATGAACGAGGTGCCGGCGCTGGTGCGCTGTTCCACGCACTGCTCGGCCGGGTATTCCTTCTCGCACTCGGCCTTGCTGGCGTATTTCGGCGCGGCATCGGCCGACTGCTGCTGGGCGGCAGCAAACGCAGTGCGGCATGCGGACGGGTCGGCGGTGGCCTCCGTGCATGCTTCCACCGAGGTGTAGAGGCCTTCCTGCACCTGCACCTGCTCGCTCTTCTGGCAGGCGGTGAACAGCAGCGGCGCAGCGCTCATCAGCAGCAGTGCGGTGGTGCGGGAACGTTTCATGGCGTCATGCCTCCTCGGATCAGTGCCCCATGATGCCAAATCCTGGCCAATAACCGTAATCAGCAAAGTGGGGAAGATGAACGGAAGCTTCATCAAGCACGTCGCGCGGGCGTCCCGCGGCGGCTGCGGTGGTTGCAGCAGCAACCGAGGAAATGCGCCATGATCGATTTACCCCCCTTGTTTTACGGCCCGTCCGTTCCGCCCGCACATGCCTGATTACCGCTCCCGCACCTCCACCGCTGGCCGCAACATGGCCGGCGCCCGCGCCCTGTGGCGTGCCACCGGCATGACCGACGGCGATTTCCACAAGCCGATCATCGCCATCGCCAACTCGTTCACCCAGTTCGTGCCCGGGCACGTGCACCTGAAGGATCTGGGCCAGCTGGTCGCGCGCGAAATCGAACAGGCCGGGGGCGTGGCGAAGGAGTTCAACACCATCGCGGTCGATGACGGCATCGCCATGGGTCACGACGGGATGCTGTATTCGCTGCCCAGCCGCGAGATCATCGCCGATGCGGTGGAGTACATGGTCAACGCGCACTGTGCCGATGCGCTGGTGTGCATCAGCAACTGCGACAAGATCACCCCGGGCATGCTGATGGCGGCGCTGCGGCTGGATGTGCCGGTGGTCTTCGTTTCCGGCGGGCCGATGGAAGCGGGCAAGACCCGGCTTGCCGAGCACAAGCTGGACCTGGTCGACGCGATGGTGGTTGCCGCCGACGACAGCGCATCGGACGAAAAGGTCGCTGCGTACGAGCGCAGCGCCTGCCCGACCTGCGGGTCGTGCTCGGGCATGTTCACCGCCAACTCGATGAACTGCCTGACCGAAGCGCTGGGTCTTTCGCTGCCGGGCAACGGCACCACGTTGGCCACCCATGCCGACCGCGAAGCCCTGTTCCGCCGCGCCGGGCGCCTCATCGTCGAGCTGTGCCACCGCTGGTACGGTGGCGAGGACCCGCGCGCGCTGCCCAGCGGTATCGCCACGCAGGCGGCCTTCGCCAATGCGATGACCCTGGACATCGCCATGGGCGGCTCGACCAATACCATCCTGCACCTGCTGGCCGCCGCGCAGGAAGCGGGCGTGGCGTTCGACCTGGACGACATCGATGCGCTGTCGCGGCGCGTGCCGCAGCTGTGCAAGGTGGCGCCGAACACGCCGAAGTACCACGTCGAGGATGTGCACCGCGCCGGCGGTGTGTTCGGCATCCTCGGTGAGCTGGACCGCGCCGGCCTGCTGCATACCGACGTGCCGACGGTGCACAGCAGCACCTTGGCCGACGCGCTGCAGCGCTGGGACGTGATGCGCAACGACGACGCCACCCTGCACACGTTCTTCAGCGCCGGCCCGGCAGGTGTTCCGACCCAGCAGGCCTTCAGCCAGGCCACGCGCTGGCCATCGCTGGACCTGGACCGAGCCGAAGGCTGCATCCGCTCGCTGCAGCATGCCTACTCGCAGGAAGGCGGCCTGGCGGTGCTGCGCGGCAACCTTGCGGTGGATGGCTGCGTGGTCAAGACCGCTGGCGTGGATGAGTCCATCCACGTGTTCGAGGGCGTCGCCCGCGTGTTCGAAAGTCAGGATTCGGCCGTGGCCGGCATTCTGGCCGACCAGGTGCAGGCCGGCGATGTGGTGGTGATCCGCTATGAAGGGCCCAAGGGCGGCCCCGGCATGCAGGAGATGCTCTACCCGACCAGCTACCTGAAATCCAAGGGCCTGGGCAAGCAGTGCGCCCTGCTCACCGACGGGCGCTTCTCCGGCGGCACGTCGGGGCTGTCGATCGGCCATGTATCGCCCGAGGCCGCCAGCGGCGGTGTGATCGGGCTGGTGGAGGACGGCGACCGCATCCGCATCGACATCCCGGCCCGTCGCATCGACCTGCGGGTGGATGAGGCCACGCTGGCCGCGCGCCGCGCCGCCGCCGATGCGCGCGGCTGGAAACCGCGGGAGCAGCGCCCGCGCAAGGTCACCAGCGCACTCAAGGCCTACGCCCTGCTGGCGACCAGTGCCGACAAGGGCGCGGTGCGCAACACGGCCCTGCTGGGAGAGTGATGCGGGGGCCAGCGCGGCGGTGCCACTTGCGGTACGGTGGCCTCGGACATCGACAGGGAGTGGGTGATGGTGCTGACCGGATGGATGCTGAGCGCGGCGATGGCCCTGACGCCTGCAGCAAGCGCGCCGCCGGCGGCCGCTGATTGCCAGGTTGACCAGGCGGCGATGCTGGCGCTGCCGCTTGAAGCGTTCGACCAGGACATGGAAGGCGGCTGGCGTGCGTTGGACAACCGCGGCTGCTCGCGCGAAGCAGCCGAGCTGATCGCCGCCTACCGGCGGACGCCGGCCAATGTGGGGCAGAACCTGCTGGCCTGGCACGAGGCGCAGATCCGTGCCGGGCTTGGACAGACCGCCGAGGCCGTCGCGCTGATGCGCCAGTCCTACCGCCCGGCGGAGAACAACAAGGCCGGCTGGAACCTGTATGTGGACGGCAGCATTGCCTTCCTGCAGGGTGACCGCGCGGCGCTGCAGCAGGCGCGCGACGCGCTGGCGGTGCTGCCGCCACCGGAGGGCATCACCGTGGTGGAGGGCCACTTCATGCTCAAGGACGGCGAGCGCGAGCACCGCATCGCGTGGCCGCCCAATCTCAACGTGCTCGACGCCCTGCTGCGCTGCTTCGGCCAGCCGTATGGTGAAGCCTACGGCAGCCAGGCCTGCCGCACCCCGAAGAAGTAGCGCCGAGCGCGGCAGGGCAACCGCGATCTGTCTCTGGTAGAGCCGACCCCATGGTCGGCTCACCGCGCGCAGCGCGGCGGCGCCACCGTGATCTGCACGGAGAGCAGCCGCCGTTAGCGCCGGGCACGTGGCACGCAGAAGCCGTGACGACCAACGGTCGTCACCTACCGGATCCCGGTGCGCGTCGATGATCCCGTTGCCATTGCGCAGCGCGGCACCGCCACCGTGACCTGCCTTTGGTAGAGCCGACCCCATGGTCGGCTCACCGCGCGCAGCGCGGCGGGGCCACCGCGATCTGCACGGAGAGCAGCCGCCGACAGCGCCGGGCAGGTGGCACGCAGAAGCTGTGACGACCAACGGTCGTCACCTACCGGATCCCGGTTCCGATCCCGGTCCCGGTGGCTCAGCCGATCACTCGCTTGAATGGCGGCAACGCGTCGATGATGCGCTTGCCGTAGCGCCGCGTCAGCAGACGCGAGTCAAGAATGATCACGCGCCCGGTGTCGGTGGAGGTACGGATCAGGCGGCCGGCAAACTGGGTCAGCGTGCGCAGCGCGTGCGGTATGGCGATCAGGTTGAAGGCGTTGAGCCCGCGCGCTTCGAACCATTCGCTCAGGGTGGCGGTCTGCGGGTCGGTCGGCACCGCGAACGGCACCTGGGTGATCACCACCGTGGTGCACGCCTCACCCGGCAGATCCAGACCTTCGCCGAACGAGTTCAGGCCGAACAGCACCGAGCCCTCGCCCGCTGCGACCCGGCGCAGGTGCTCGTCGATCAGCCGTGTCTTGGACATTTCGCCCTGCACCAGCACCTGCTTGCGCTTGGCCGCTGGCATCAGGCCGGCCACCTTTTCCATCTTCCAGCGCGAGGTGAACAGCACCATCGAGCCCTTGCGCCAGTCCAGCTCCTTGCCGAGGTAGCGCGCCACCTCACGCGGATGGCCTTCGCGGTCGTCCGGGGTCACCGGGAACGGCGGCACGATCAGCTCGGCCTGGTTGGGCAGGTCGAACGGCGAGGACAGCGAAACCATCTCGGCCTCCGCAGGGATGCCGTTGTCGATGGCCAACGACTGGAAGTCGCCACCGCCGGTGAGCGTCGCCGAGGTCATCACCACCGAGTCCACCTCATCCCACAGCAGCTTGCGCAGCACGTGCGCGGCCGAGACCGGGGAGCCATGCAGCACGAGGTCGCCATCGCGGGTGGCAGTGATCCAGCGCGCCATCGGCGGTGCGCCGTCCTTGTCTTCGCGGCGCCACGCCTGCCACAGGTTGTACTGCCCCTCGATCATCTCCAGCGCCATGCCGAGGTTGCGCTGCAGGCGTTCGCGCGCAGCGTCGTCCTGCTTGCCCTTGGCGACCTGGGCGGTGGCCGCGTGCGCCCAGTTGAACAGGCTGCGGGTGTCATCGGCCAGCGCTTCGATCGGCTCGCGCCAGCTGTCCGGCAGGCGGCCATTGGCCGCGCGCCACATCGGCTCTTCGTCGGCCGGGGCCGGCATCCACACTGCTTCAATGTGGTCGCGGAAGGCACGCAGCTGCTTGGTGACGTTGGCCGCCACCTCGATCGCTTCGTTGGGCAGCAGATTGCCGAGCCGGTCCTCGTCCACCGCGCGGTACGCGCCGGCGATCAGGATCTGCAGGCGACCGGTGCGCTTGGCCATCTCATCCAGCGCCAGGCTGGCCGCTCCCTGGTCGATGGCGACGTTGCCGATGTGGTGGCCTTCGTCCAGCACCAGCAGCATCTCGCCCGGCGGGGCGATCAACGGCTGACCGTTGTCACTGTCGCCGATCGACAGTGCCGACAACAGCAGGGCGTGGTTGGTGACCACGATCTGCGCGTCACGCACCGTGTTGCGCGAGCGCAGGACCGGGCACTGCGCCGAATACGCACAGCGACGCCCGGCACAGCCCGAGGCCGGCGTGGTGATGCGGCTGCGCAGGCCGGGGCTGATGGTTTCCGGGGCGTTGTCGATGTCACCGTCCCAGCTGCCGCTGGTGAACGCCTGCGTCAGGCGGCCGGCGATGTCCATCTCGATCGGCGCCAGCGGGCGGTCGTAGAGCGGTGCCTCGTCCTCGAACATGCCTCCCTGCGCGCCCTCGCCCTGGGCTTCAGCGGCGTTGCGCGTGCACAGGTAGCGGGTGCGCCCCTTGGCCAGCGCAATGGTGGCCTCCAGGCCGGTGGCCTTGAGGAAGTTGGGGATATCGCGCTCGACCAGCTGCGACTGCAGCGCCACGGTGCCGGTGCTGATGACCAGCTTCTTCTTGCTGGCCAGCGCGATGGGCACGCCGGCGGTGAGGTAGCCCAGACTCTTGCCGACGCCGGTCGGCGCCTCGACCACGCCGACGCCGCCACTATGCGCCAGCGCGCGCGACACCACGCCGATCATCTGGCTCTGCGAGCGGCGGGTGGCAAAGCCGGGCGTATTGGCCTGCAGGGCGCTGTACGCCTTGCGGATCGCGTCCTTCAAGGCGTCATCGAGTTTGCGCGGGGCAGCGACGGGTTCGGTCACGCCAAGGGTACCGTGATGCATCAGGCTGGTTATTGTCGCATGGCCGGGCATGCGGCTCATGACCGCCAGATGGCGCGCGGCGGGAGGGGCAGGCGCTGCCGCAGGTGGGTGCGGGTGGACGCGGGTGGCGGGGCGAAGTGCGTGCCCCATGCGGACGGATGGCCTGGTCCACGATGAGCCCGGCAGGTGACGACCGTTGGTCGTCACGCGCCTGCTCCGGCTTCTGCGGTGGCCCACGGCGTGATGACCAACGGTCGTCACCTGCCGGAGCTGCGGGAGGGTCAGCCGCCAGGCTGGCGCAGGGCGCGGGTCAACGCCCACACCACCAGCACCAGGCCAAAGGCATCGGCCAGGTTGAGCGCAAACCGTGCCATGCCCAGTACCTGGGTCAACGACGAAATGGAGGCGAAATCACCGCGGCCGACCAGCCACAACGGCAGCGCCGACAGCGCCAGACCCAGCAGGCACGAGGCGCCCAGCAGCGAAAGCCCCACCAGCGCGCCGGTGCGTGCCGCGGTGCGCGGTGCACCAACGGCCAGCACCAGCCCGGCGGTCACCGCGATCAGCACCGGCAGCTGCACCACCACCAGGCTCAGCAGGGTCATCAGCAGGTTGGTGTCGGTGTTCATCTCAGGCGCCGTCGCTCAGGCTTGCCGCGCCAGTGCGCAGGGTCTGGTAGACCGCGTCGGTCTGCGGGCGCACTTCATGCCACTGCTGGAAACTCTCGGCCGCCTGTTCGACCAGCATGCCGAGGCCATCGATGACGTTGCGGCACTCGGCTGCGCGTGCCCAGGCCAGGAAGGCGATGGCGGCTTCGCCGTAGTTGAGGTCGACCGCGGCGGTCAGTGAGTTCACCAGCGACAGCGGCAGCTTGAACTCGGCGTCGCGGTCGCGGCCGGCCGAGGTCGCATTGATGATCAGCTCGAAGTCACCCAGCTCGCGCAGGTCGTCCCAGTAGCGGCTCAGCGCGCGGCCCGGCTCGCCCATGGCGTCGATCAGTTCATCGGCGCGCTCCGGCGTGCGGTTGACCACCACCAGCTCCAGAATGCCGGCGTCGAGCAGGGCCGGTGCCACGCTGCGTGCCGAACCGCCTGCACCCAGCAGCAGCACGCGGCGGCCACGCAGGTCCAGACCATGGCGGTCGGTGAGGTCGCGCACCAGGCCGATGCCGTCGGTGGTGTCGCCATGCCAGCGTTCGCCCTTGCGCAGCAGGGTGTTGACCGAGCCGGCGCGGCGCGCGCGCGCGGTCAGCGTGGTGCACAGCGCGAAGGCGGCTTCCTTGTGCGGCAGGGTCACGTTGGCGCCCACACCGCCGTCGGCCGCGAACGCCTCCAGGGCGTCCTCGAACTGGCCCGGTGCAGCGTCGATGGCGCGGTAATCCACCGTGATGCCTTCCTGGCTGCCGAAAGCCGCGTGGATCTGCGGCGAGCGGGAATGGGCGACGGGGTGGCCAAAGACGGCGTAGCGATCGGTCATGGAATCCTCGGTTGGTTCGGTGGGACGCCCTACACTGGACGGCCCCGCCCTGCTGGACCCGGACCATGCGATCTGCCCTGCCCCTGCTGGCGTTCACTGCCAGTCTACTCTGTGCCCCTGTGGCGATGGCGTTGAATGAATACGGCATTGAAGGCATGGGTGTGGTCTCCACGCGCGCTGACGAGGGCCGCGCCAGCGTCGCCGCCGATGGACAGTCCATCGTGTGGGCCAGCACCCGTGAGGGCGCCGACAAAGGCTGGAACCTGTGGCAGGCGCGGCTGATCGATGGACGCTGGCAGCAGCCGCAGCCGTTGCCGCTCAACTCCAGCGGCGACGACATCGATCCGTACTTCAGCCATGACGGCCGCTGGCTGCTGTTTGCGTCCGACCGCGACGGTGCGATGGCGCTGTACCGCGTGCCGGTGTCAACCGAGGGCGCACTGGGCGAGCCCGAACGGCTGCCCGCGGCCGGGACCACGCGTAACGCGGTGAGCGAGCGCGCACCAGCGCTGAGTCGCAATGGACGCTGGCTGCTGTCGGTACGCGCGCCGGGCCGTGGCCAGCCAGCGCAGTTGTGGGTGAGCGCGCTGCAGGGCGCCCGGCGCGGGCTGGCCCAGCCGCTGTCGGCCTTGGGCGGCGATGACGGCGTGGATGGGGCGGACTGGCTGGGCAACGACGGCGCCGTGGTGTTCACCCGCGGCACCGCCGGGCAGCGACAGTTGTGGACCAGCGCCTGCGCCTGGAGCGGTGAGGCCACCCAGCCGCTGGCGCTGTCGTTCAACACCGCGCAGGGCCGCACGCTGGCGCCGGTCGTCGATGCGGCCAAGCCGAGCGAGCTGCTGCTGGTCAGCAGCAGCGCCCGGGCGCCGCGCGCCGGCGGCCTGGATGTCTATCGCATGCTCGCGCCGCAGCCACGCGCCGCGCAGCCGTGCCGGCCCGGCTGAGGCGCTGCCCTGCCGCGCTGCGCGCGGTGAGCCACGAAGAGCGGAGGCTGCTCCGGTAGGGGACGACCGTGGGTCGTCACGCTGTTGCCTGGCCGCACGCCGCCACGGCACGGCTGCGCCGCTGAGGCGTGACGACCAACGGTCGTCACCTACCACCGTCACAGCGGCCCTGTCATCGCCGCTGACCGAGGCGTTCGGCGCGTGCCGTCTCGTAGTCGGCATCGCTGAGCTGGCCGTCCTCGCGGCGCTGCGCGAGTGCGGCAAGATCGGCCTGCAGCTGCGGGTCCAGCTGCTGCTCGCGCGCCAGCCGCGCTGCGGCCGAGAACTGCTCCGGCGGTCGTCGGCCGGCACGGAAGGCGGCGCGGGCCACCAGCAGGATCAGCGCACCGAATACCAGTACGCCGACGATCCAGATGAACCACTGGCCGGCGCCCAGTTCGTAAGCCGCTGCCGTACTTTCCATGCCGCCTGTCTCCCGTTCGTCAGGGCGCTATTGTCAGCGCCCGCGCAGCCAACGCGCTACCTGCGGCGCGAAATAGGTCAGCACGCCATCGGCGCCGGCGCGCTTGAAGCCCATCAGCGACTCCAGCACGCAGGCACGCTCGTCCAGCCAGCCGTTGGCGGCGGCCGCCTTGAGCATCGCGTACTCGCCGCTGACCTGGTAGGCGAAGGTCGGCACGCCGAAGGTGTCCTTCACCCGTCGCACCACATCCAGATAGGGCATGCCGGGCTTGACCATGACCATGTCGGCACCTTCTTCCAGGTCCAGGGCGATCTCGCGCAGCGCTTCATCGCTGTTGGCCGGATCCATCTGGTAGGTCTTCTTGTCAGCCTTGCCGAGACTGGCCGAGCTGCCCACCGCATCGCGGAACGGCCCGTAGAACGCGGAGGCGTACTTGGCCGAGTAGGCCATGATGCGGGTGTTGATGAAGCCGGCCTCGTCCAGCGCGCGGCGGATGGCGCCGATGCGGCCGTCCATCATGTCCGAGGGTGAAACCACGTCCACGCCCGCCTGGGCATGCGACACCGACTGCTTGACCAGTGCGTCGACGGTGATGTCGTTGAGCACGTAGCCGTTGTCATCGATGATTCCGTCCTGGCCGTGCGTGGTGTACGGGTCCAGCGCCACGTCGGTCATCACGCCCAGCTCGGGGAAGCGCTGCTTCAGCGCGCGCACCGCACGCTGCGCCAGGCCGTCTTCGTCCCAGGCCGCAGCCGCGTCCAGCGACTTCTGCGCCGGGTCGATCACCGGGAACAGGTCCAGCACGGGAATGCCCAGCTCCAGCGCCTCTTCGGCCACCTTGAGCAGTTCCTCGATCGACAGCCTGTCCACGCCCGGCATCGACGGCACCGCCACGCGGCCGGCATGCTCGTGCACGAACACCGGGTAGATCAGGTCGTCGGTGGTCAGGGTGTTCTCGCGCATCATGCGGCGCGAGAAATCGTCGCGGCGCATGCGGCGGGGGCGGTAAAGCGGATGACTCATGACGGTCTCCAGAGGCAGCCAGTGCTGCGCGGATGGCGGAAGGGGTGAGCGGTCATTGCAGGCGGTAGCCCTGCGGCTGCAGCGGCGCCGGCAGGGGGCGCACGCCGAGCGCGTCGAGCTGGTCGATCTCGATGGTGCGCACGATGGCATCCAGCGGCAGGTCGTTCGGCTCGGTGCCGAACGGTTCTTCCATTTCCTCGCCCAGCTGGTCCAGACCAAAGAACGCATAGGCCAGCACCGCCGACAGCACCGGGGTGGCCCAGCCCAGCGTGGCTGCCAGCCCGAACGGCAGCAGGACGCAGAACATCCAGGCGCAGCGGTGCAGCAGCAGGGTGTAGGCGAACGGCAACGGGGTGGCGAGGATGCGCTCGCAGCCGGCCTGGATCGAGGACAGCGCATGCAGGCGCTCTTCGAACTGGGCATAGAGGATCGGTGACAGCGCACCTTCGCGCAGCGCGTCGGCCAGCTCCACGGCCATCATCGCCAGCAGGGCATCGGGGATGTTGCTGCGCTCGGCCAGCTGCTCGCGCTGGGCCGGCTGCAGCCACGGCAGGGCGGCCAACGCCGGTTCATTGCCGCGCAGACGGGCGCACAGCGCGTACGCGAAGGCGATGACCAGCGTTGCCAACCGCTCGCGGCGCGGCGCGTCGTCGGCCAGCAGCGCCTGCAGCTGGCGCCCCAGCGAGCGCGATTCGAACACCAGCTGGCCCCACAGCTTGCGGCCTTCCCACCAGCGCTCATGGCAGGCGCTGTTGCGGAAGCTCAGGAAGATCGACAGTGCGATGCCCAGCAGGGTGAACGGCACCACCGACACGCGCTCGATGCCCGGCGGGTTACCCAGCTCGACCACCGCCGACACCACGATGGCCAGCACCAGGATCGCCAGCACCTTGGGGGCGACGGCCGGCACGATGGAGCCGCGCAGGATGTAAAGAAGCTGCCAGCCGTGGGGGCGAGGACGGATGATCATTCGAAGGGGAACGCTGCGGGGACAGGGCCGCTGCCGCCCCGACGCACGGGGCCTGCGGCAAGCCCGTCATTGTACGCCCCTGCTCTGGCGCAGGTTGACCGGTTGCGACCGATGGTCGCACCCGGCCGGCCTGCGGGTGCCGGCTCAGATGATGCCGCCACCGAGGCTCAGGCGGGCGATGCCCACCACCACCACCATGCCGTTGAGCAGCAGACCGGTCCAGGCACGGCCGCGCTTGCTCGGGTGGGTGAACAGGATGCCGATGGCCGCGATCACCGCGCCGACGGCGGCGAAGGGAATCAGGAACCAGTTGCCCCATCCCAGCAGGGGAATCAGGGCCAGCACCATCCACAACACCGACACCACGCCCCACAACAGACTGATGAGCCCCATGACCACTCCCCTATGGCGATTGCGCCCACCATAGCCGTTTGCGTGACACCCGCCTAGCGGGCGCTTGGCGCCGCTGTCACCCGGGGTCTGCCAGCCTGCAGGCAGGCCAAAGCGCCAGCGGACGACGTTGGCTCCGCTTCAGGGCCGTGAAACGATGATAGCTTCCCTACATTCAGGGGTTTACGCCATGAACATGCGCTGTGCGGCCCTTGCCGCCATCCTGCTGGTCACTGCCGGCTGTGCCAGCACCTCCAAGGTGATGCTGGGCCAGGCCCGCGCGCCGATCAATCCGGCCGAAGTCCAGATCTATTCCACCCCGCCGGCCGGCGCCATCGAGATCGCGCAGCTGGAATCTTCCAGCGCGGTCGGCTTCGGCACGCAGGGCCAGACCGATGCAGCGGTCGAGCGTCTCAAGCGCGAGGCCGCTGCGCTCGGAGCCAACGGCGTGATCCTGATGGGGGTGGGCTCCAGCGGCTCGCCGGTGGGCATGTCGGTCGGTGCTGGCAGCTATGGCTCCCATGTGGGCGGCGGCGTCGGCATCGGCATTCCAACCACCCAGAAGCGTGCGGCGGGTGTGGCGATCTGGGTGCCCGACGCGGGCCGGCCCGCACCGCGCCTGCCCACCCAGACCATCACGCCGCAGCGCTGAGCGTGCGCGCCCCGGCGCCGCGCGCCGGGGTCGCCTGCGAGCGTCAGCGGTAACGCGGGACGAACACCTGCTGCACCGCTTCGGCCAGCTGGTCCGGTGGCAGCAGGCCCTGGTCGAGCAGGAAGTTGTTGAAGGCCAGCCTGTCGAACTTTTCACCCAGCGCCAGCTCGGTCTGCATGCGCAGCTCGAGGATGCGGGTGTAGCCGTAGAAGTAGCTGCCCGCCTGGCCCGGTGCACGTACGGTGTAACGGTCCAGTTCCTGGGTGGCCATCGCCTGCGACAGGCCCACGCCATCAAGAAGCACACGCTCGGCACGCGCACGGTCGATCTGGCCGAGATTGAGCATCGGGTCGAGCATCGCCCGGGCGGCACGCAGCAGGCGGAACTGCAGGGCGATCAGCTGCCCGTCCAGCGGCTCGTAGGGAACCATTTCCGCTTCGGCATACAGCGCCCAGCCTTCGACGTTGACCGAGTTGAAGGCAAACATGGTGCGGGCCAGCGAGACGCCGCGCTCGACCATGGCGGTGAACTGCAGCTCGTGCCCCGGACGTCCCTCGTGCGCGCTCAGCGTCCACGCCGCCGAGCCGAAGTTGAAGTCGTCGTACTGCACGTCCTTGCCCGCCGCCGGGTTACCCACCGGCAGCACGAAGGTGCCCTGCTGCCCGGTGTTGTTGACCAGCGGCGCCGGCAGGAAGTGCGGGGCCGGGCTGGCCGCGCTCTCGGCCGCTGAACCCAGCCGCATCTGCATCGGCCGCTTCGGCACATCGACGATGCGGTGCTGGTGGATCAGCGGGTCGATGGCATCGATGACACCGCGGTAGTGGGCTTCCAGCTGGTCATTGGCGATGGTATCGGCCTTCAGCGCGCGCACCACGGCGATCGGATCGGTCGGGTCGGCCACCTTCAGGCCCTTGGCCTGCACCACCAGCGGTGCCAGCTGGCGCATCGCCGAGCGGGTCTCCATGTACTCCAGCTGGGCACGCTGCATCAGCAGCGCCGGGTCCACATCGATGCCCACGCGCTTGAGCTGGTAGGCATACAGCGGCGCCGGCAGACGCGTCTCGGTGCGGGCCTTGGGCAGCACCTCGGCGCGGGTCCACGCCGCGTAATCCTTGAGCTGGGTCGACAGCGTGGCCAGCGCACCATCGGTATCGGCCACCTGGTACTTCTTCAGCAGCGAATCGATGCCGCTGATGTAGGTGTCCACGTTGTCCAGCGACTGCTGCACCTCGATGCGGGTCGGCTGCAGCAGGCCCGGTGTGGCCAGCCGTTCCTCGTAGCGCTGGCGGGCCAGCGTGGTCAGCGCGGTGCCACCGGGCTGCAGGCCGGCGTAGGCCTTCAGACGGTCCAGCGCCTTGGCCCGGCGCTCGGCCGGCACCTGGTCGGAGAGCAGCAGGTTGAGGCCGCTGAACACCGTCTGCGGCACGTCGCTCCACGGCAGCAGGTATTTTTCGTTGAGCTCGCTGCCTTCGATGCTCTCGCTGGCGGCCTTGATCATGATCGCCAGGTCCTGGCGCACGTTCGGGTCTTTCTCGGTGGCCAGCTTTGCCTGCAGTTCGGCACGAGCGGCGGTCATCGCGGCGCGGTAGCGCTTGCCGTTGTCCGGGCCGAAGTCGGCCACTTTGTCATCGTAGCCAGGCACACCGAAGAAGCCGGTTTCCTCGGGCTGGAACGGCCCCTGTGCATCCAGCAGGATCTGCGCCAGCGTATTGCTGCGCTCCACCCAGGCCGGTGCGGCCCGCTCGACCTGCTGGCCAGGCGCCGCAATCGCCGCAGGTGCGCACAACGAGGAGGTGGCGCCGAGCGCCAACGCAACAGCAAGGACAAGCGGCTTCATCATGCACTCCGGCACAGGGGGAATGTCCTGCACGGTAGCACCGCCGCGCGCGCCCACCACGGGCCGGAGGTCACGCCTGCGCTAGGCCGCCAGGCCGCCCGGCGGTGCGGGGCAGCGGCCTTCCTCGCGGCAGGTCTGCAGGGCGCAGCGCTGCGCCGCTTCGGCGTCGTCCAGTTCGGTCAGGTCATGCGGACGCTCGTCGGGCAGCAGCACGTACATCACCGGGTAGTCCCAGCGGCCATCGTGGCGGTGGCCACGCACATGCAGCGTGCCGCTGGCCTGCGGGCCATGCAGGCCCACACGCAGGTCGATCAGACTGTGGCCATCGTCGCGCTGGTGGATCTGCCCATAAGGCACCCGGTCGGCACGCAGGGGTTCGCCCAGCACCGCCACCAGTTCCACGCTGCAGCTGGAACGCCGCATCGCCTCGCGCATCGGCGCACTGGCGTGGGCGGCCTCGCTCCAGCGGTTGACGGCCCAGATCACGCTGGCCGCCAACCCAAGCGCAACCAGCGCGATACCCAGACTGACCAGCCAGCAGGCGGGTCGTGCACGGGGTCTGCGTGCAGCGGGTAGCGGCGGCGGCTGAGGCATGGCGGACTCCTTCCGGTTCAACGGCTGCGCGGCCTCAGGGGCGCAGGCAGCGCCCCAGGAAGTCTTCGGCCAGGCGGTAGCGGTGCAGCGCGTCGCTGCCCGACAGGCCGTGCTTGGCACCCGGGTAGGTCATCAGCTCGAACGGCTGCCCACGCTTCTGCAGCGCGCTCATCAGCGCCGTCGAGTTGGTGAACAGCACGTTGTCGTCGGCCATGCCGTGCACCAGCAGCAACCGCGCGCGCAGGCCGTCGATGTGGGTCAGCACGCGCGCGTCGCGGTAGCCGTCCGGGTTGCGTGCCGGCAGGTCCATGTAGCGCTCGGTGTAATGGCTGTCGTACAACCCCCAGTCGGTCACCGGGGCGCCGGCCACGCCACAGGCGTAGTGGTCGGAGGCCTTGGCCAGCAGCATCAGGGTCATGTAACCACCGTTGGACCATCCCTGCACGCCGATGCGCGCCGGGTCGACCCAGGGCTGCTGGCGCAGCCACGCCACACCGCGCAGCTGGTCGTCCACCTCGACGGTGCCCTGGCGGCCGTACAGCGCCCCGACAAAATCACGGCCTCGACGCGGCGTGCCCCGGTTGTCCAGCGAGAACACGACGTAGCCGCGCTGAGCCAGGTACTGGTTGAACAGGTGATCGCCGCGACCGGGCCAGCTGTCGGTCACGGTCTGTGCGGCCGGGCCGCCATACACGTAGACCGCCACCGGATAGCGCCTGCCCGGGTCGAAGCCGGCCGGCTTGATCAGGCTGTAGTGCAGCGGCGTGCGGCCATCGGCCGCGGTCAGCGTACCGAACTCGACCGGCAGCTGCGCGTCGCGGAAACGCGCGTACGGGTGCTGCGGATCGTCCAGATCGTTGTCCACCAGCGTGGCGATCTTCTCGCCGCTGGCGCGGTACAGCTCGATCTGCGGCGGCGTGCGGGTGTTGGACCAGCTGTCCACGTAGACGCTGGCATTGCGCGCGAAGCTGGCGCTGTGCATGCCCGGCGCGGTCGACAGCCGCTGCGGTTGTCCGCCCTGCAGGGAAACGACGTGGATCTGGCTTTCGCGCGGGCTGTCGATGCCGGCGCGGAAATAAACCTTGCCCGCCTCTTCGTCGACGGCCAGCAGTTCATCGACCTGCCACTGGCCCTGGGTGAGCGCGTGCGCCTTGCCCTTGCCGTCAACCCGGTACAGGTGCTGGAAGCCGGTGCGCTCGGACGACCACAGGAAGCTGCCATCACGCAGGAAGCGCAGGCTGTTGTGCAGCGGCACCCAGGTCGGGCTGGTTTCATGGGCCAGCACGCGCTGCGTGCCGTCTTCCAGATCCACCTCGACCAGGTCCAGCTGCTTCTGGTCGCGCGACTGGCGCTGGAAGCTCAGCTGCTGCGGGCTGCGCCAGTCGACGCGGGCCAGATAGATATCGGGGTTCCTGCCCAGGTCCAACCAACGGGTCTGTGCCTGCGGCTGCGGGCTGATCACCCCCAGCTGGACCCGCACGTTGGGGTCACCGGCGGCCGGGTAGCGCTGCTCGACCACATCGGTCCGGTCGGCATACATCTCATAGCGCTGCTGCACCGGTACCGGGCTTTCGTCGATGCGTGCATAGGCAATGGCCGAGTCATCCGGTGCCCACCAGTAACCGGTGTGGCGGTCCATTTCCTCGTCGGCCACGAACTCGGCCACGCCGTTGCCGATGGTCGCGCTGCCGTCGTGGGTGAGCTGCATCTGGCGGCCACTGGCCAGGTCGATCACCCACAGGTTGCGGCCGCGCACGAAGCTGACATAGCCGCCCTGCGGCGAGAGCTTGGCATCGGTGGCAAAGCCCTCACCGTGGGTAAGCTGGCGTACGGCCGCGCGGCCCTGCCGCTGCAGGTCGTACAGGTACAGCTCGCCGCCGAGCGGGAACAGCAGGGTCTTTGCATCGGGCGACCACTGGTAGTCGACGATGCCGGTCATCGCGGCGATGCGCTGGCGCTCGCGGCGTGCCTTCTCCTCGTCACTGAGGGCTTCGCTGCCGGGCAGCACGACCTTCGAATCGACCAGCAGGCGGGTCTGCCCGCTGCTGATGTCGTAACTCCACAGGTCCAGCTGGTTGCGATCCTGTTCCTTGCCGCGCAGGAAACTCACCTGCGAGCCGTCGGGTGCCACCTTGGGCTTCATCAGCGTCGGGCCCGACAGCGGCAGCGGCCCGGTGATGGCCTCGAGCGTGAGTTTTTCGGCGTGGACGGCGGTACTGGTGGCGAGCATCAGGGCGAGCGAGGCAAACAGGTGGCGCATGGACGGTTCCGGATCGCGGCAGGTCCGCCCGCGCACCAGCGCGGACGGGCGGGGTCCATCCTAACCCGAGCGGTCAGCGCTTGCCGAACAGCTGGCGGCGCTCTTCCTCGCTCAGCGGCTGGCCGGCTGCCGGGTTCACCTGCCGGGCCAGCGCATAGGCGCGCCCGGTGGCCGGGCGTGCGGCGATCGCCTGCTGCCAGCGCTGCAGGTGCGGGAAGGCCGCGTAATCCACCGGCAGGCTGCTGTAGGCGCCGATCCAGGGATAGCTGGCCATGTCGGCAATGCTGTAGGCATCACCGGCCAGCCACTCGTGCTCGGCCAGGCGCTTGTCCATCACCCCGTGCAGGCGGCGCACCTCGGTGTCGTAGCGTTCAATGGCATAGCCGATCTTCTCGGGCGCGTAGACGTTGAAGTGTCCCATCTGGCCGCTCATCGGGCCGAGGCCGGCCATCTGCCAGAACAGCCATTCCAGCGTGGCCAGACGCTCGCGCGGCTTGCTGGAAAGGAACTGACCGGTCTTTTCCGCCAGATAGACCAGGATCGCGCCGGACTCGAACACGCTCAGCGGCGCGCCGCCGTCGGCCGGCGCATGGTCAACGATGGCCGGCATCTTGTTGTTGGGCGAGATGGCCAGGAACTCGGGCTTGAACTGGTCGCCCGCGCCGATGTTGACCGGATGGACGCGGTAGTCCAGCCCGGTCTCTTCCAGCAGCAGGGTAACTTTATGGCCGTTCGGCGTCGGCCAATAGTGCAGATCAATCATGACGTGCGGTCTCAGCGAAGGAGGACCCGAGTGTAGTGCCGGGGGTGTCTTGGCACTGTGGCCTGCGGCCAGTAATCTGCGCCCTTTCCTGCAACGCAGCATGCCGCCCATGAGCCGCCCGTACCACACGTCCCCATTGTCCTCGCTGATCTTCGCCTCGCGCTGGCTGCAGCTGCCGCTGTATCTGGGCCTGATCGTGGCCCAGTGCGTCTATGTCTACCTGTTCGGCAAGGAACTGTGGCACCTGATCACACACTCCATCACGATGGGCGAGCAGCAGATCATGCTGATCGTGCTGGGCCTGATCGACGTGGTGATGATCTCCAACCTGCTGGTGATGGTGATCGTGGGCGGGTATGAAACCTTCGTCTCGCGCCTGCGCCTGGACGGGCATCCGGACCAGCCGGAGTGGCTCAGCCACGTCAACGCCAGCGTGCTGAAGGTCAAGCTGGCGATGGCGATCATCGGCATCTCCTCGATCCACCTGCTCAAGACGTTCATCGCCTCCGGCGCACTGGGCGGCCTGCCGCTGTGCCCGCCCGAGCGCATGGCGACCGCCGCCTCGAACCTCGGCGCGGACACCTGCTCGACCCTGACCCCCGAAGGCGTGCTGTGGCAGACCATCATCCACTGCGTGTTCATCCTCTCGGCGATCGGTATCGCCTGGACCGACAAGCTGATGAACAGCGGCCACGGCGACAAGCACGAGAAGCCGGCGCACTGAGCAGCCGGCGCAGGGGGCGGCGGGCGCTGCCGATGGCCGCCCCTGCCCCGCAGCGGTAAGGGATGCTAGATTGCGTCCAGAGCACCACCCACCGATGCCGCCGGGAACGTCATCGGTCCGTGCCAGCCCCCCGCGGGCCGGCCTTTCGCACCGTCGCACTCAAGGGGAAGTTGGATGTCGTACGCCGCATTGCCTGTGATCGCCCGCGCGCGCCTGTTGGCGCCCGTTGTCCTGCTGCTCGGCCTGGTGGCCTGTTCGGGCAAGGACGAACCTGCTGCCGCCCCGGCGGCCGGCACGGCACCGGCGGTGGCGCCGGCCGCGGCACCGGCGGTGTCCAGTACGGTGCAGGCGATGGGCACTGACGAACTGGCCGCCTCGGCCAGCCAGGCGCTGCGCGAAAACCGCATGTACGCGCCGGCGGGGGACAACGCCATCGAGTACTACCTGGCGCTGCGGGACAAGACACCGGACGATGCCGTGGTGAAGAGCGCGCTGACCGATCTGCTGCCGTACACGCTGATCGCGGCCGAGAACAATCTCGCGCGCGAGGACTTCACCGAGGCACAGCGGCTGATCGCCCTGATCGAGAAGGCCGACCCCGCTGCCCCCGCACTGCCGCGGTTGAAGCAGAGCCTCGAGGCCGGCATGGAGAAGGCCGCCCAGCGCACCAGCGACGAAACCGCCCGGGTGAAGGCCGAGGCCGAAGCCAAGAGCCGGCAGCAGGCCGAGCAGCAGCGCCAGGCGGAGCAGCGCGGGCGTGAGAGCGAAGCCGCGCAGCAGGTGGCCGCGCAGCAGGACGCCAGCCGTCGCCAGACCGAGCAGCAGGATGCGGAACGGCAGGCGGCCGAACGGCGTGCGGCCGAGCAGCGCCAGCAGCAGGCGGCGGCCGCGCAGGCGGCAGCGGCCCGTCAGCCGGCGGCGCCGGCAGCAGCAGCGCCCAGCCTGCGCCCGGTGAGTACGCCGGCACCGCGTTATCCGGCCGAAGCGCTGCGTTCGGGTACGTCGGGCGAGGTGCTGGTGGAGATCACGGTGGGGACCGATGGGTCGGTGGTGAACGCGCGGGTGCTGCGGTCGACGCCGGCACGGATTTTCGATCGCGAGGCGATCAATGCGGTGAAGCGGTGGCGGTTCGAGCCGGTGGCGGCGCCGGTGGTGACGCGTCGTACGCTGGCCTTCCAGCCGGGCGGCTGAGGGATTCTTTCTGCGGGGGCTTCGCCCCCGCGCCCCCTGCTTTCCAGCAACAGCAACAGCTAACAGCAACAGCAACAGCAACAGCAACAGCAACAGCGTGGAGCATCGGCTCTGCGCTGTTTTTTTTTGGGCGGGACGGGGTGGCTGTGCGGGGGACGGCAAAAACTGCGTCCTGCGTGCCTTGTTTCGCGCCATCCGTGGCGCTCGACACCCCCGCGCACCCACCCCGCCCCACCTTCGACACATTGCTGTGGACGGCCAGAACAGCCTTGGAGCGGATGCGATCTGTTGGTGTTGGTGTTGGTGTTGGTGTTGCTGTGCTGTTGGTAGGTGACGACCGTTGGTCGTCACGCTGTTGCGGTTGTTCGGGAGCGGGGCGTGGCCCCGCTCTGCCTTTCTCTGCCTCAGCCCGAGATTGCCAGGCGCTCCTGCCGGTAACGGTGCACCGTGGCCAGCCACAGCAGCACCGCCAGGCCGAGATTGGCCACCAGATAGATGCCCCACACCGTCACACTGATGTGCTCGTGGCGGATCACCTTCAGCAGCATCTGGTTCTGCGACAGGAACGGGATGGCGTACTGCCACATCTGACTCTTCAGCGGGTAGGCGATCAGCGCGTAGCTGGGCAGCATCGGCATCAGCACCAGCCAGGTCATGTGCGCCTGTGCTTCCTTCAGGCTCTTGGCGGCGGCCGAAAGGTAGGTCAGCAGCGCGGTGCCGATCATCAGCATCGGCATCATCACCAGCAGCATCTGCAGCATCGAGCCCAGGCCCATGTTGAGCTGGCGGCCGATGCCGGTGTCCGAGACCTGCGCGCTGAGCTTGAACGCCACCAGCGTGATGATCAGCGAGACCAGGCCGACCACCACCGCGGCGGTGATCTTGCCGCTGACGATCGCTGCGCGCGAGGCCGGGGTGGCCAGCAGCGGTTCCAGCGACTGGCGTTCGCGCTCACCGGCGGTGGTGTCCATCACCAGATAGGCACCGCCGAGGAACGAGGTCAGGGTCAGCAGCATCGGCAGCAGCACCGACAGCATCATGCCCTGCTTGGCTTCCGCGCTGGCCATGTCCTGGGTGGCCACATCCAGCGGGCGCACCACCTGTGGGTCGATGCCGCGGGCCATCAGACGCAGTGCGCCCACCTGGCTGCTGTACGCCGCCAGCGCGGTTTCCAGCCGGGTGGAGGGCACATCGGCATCGCGGCGCGTGCTGTCCTTGATGATCTCCACCAGCGCGGGGCGACCATCGCGCCAGCGGGCATCGAACTCGTCGCTGATGCGCAGGGCCACATCGACCTTCTGCTCGCGGATCGCCGCCTGCAGGTCCTTCGGCGGCTCCACCGGGTTGAGGCCCTGGGCCTTCAGGAAGGCCACCAGGTTCGGCGCGTTGGCGGTGCCGATCATGGGGATTTCCAACGGCTTGTCGATCTGGGTCTTGAAGCGGCTCTCGGCCAGCTTGCCCATGCCCAGGATCAGCAGCGGGTAGAGCAGCGGCCCCATCAGCAGGCTCAGTGCCAGCGTGCGGCGGTCACGGGAAAGATCGCGCAGTTCCTTGCGCATCACGGTCAACACGGTCGACATCAGGCTCATGCGTGCAGACCCTCCTCGCTGCCAATCAACTTGACGAAGGCATCTTCAAGATTGCTCTCGCCTGCCTGTTCGCGCAGTGCGTCGGCACTGCCTGCGGCCATCACCGTGCCCTTGGCGATGATGACGATGTGGTCACACAGCGCGGCCACCTCCTGCATGATGTGGCTGGAGAAGATCACGCAGCGTCCTTCATCACGCAGACCGTGCAGAAACCGGCGCATGCCACGGGTGGTCATCACGTCCAGCCCGTTGGTGGGTTCGTCCAGGATGACGTTGCGCGGATCGTGCACCAGCGCGCGCGCGATGGCGGTCTTGGTGCGCTGACCCTGCGAGAATCCGTCGGTCTGGCGGTCCAGGATGTCCCCCATGTCCAGCGCTCTGGACAGCACTTCGGTGCGCTGGGCGATCTCGCCGGCGGACATGCCATGCAGCTGGCCGAAGTAGGCGATGTTCTCGCGCGCGGTCAGCCGCTTGTAGACGCCACGCGCGTCGGGCAGCACGCCCAGGCGGCGGCGCACGCCGGTGGGATCGGTGGTCGAATCCACGCCATCCACGCTCACCCGGCCCTGGTCCGGGGTCATCAGCGTGTAGAGCATGCGCATGGTGGTGGTCTTGCCGGCACCGTTCGGGCCGAGCAGACCGGTGATGGCACCATCGGGGGCGCTGAAGCTCACATCGTTGACGGCCTGGATCACCCCGGCCTTGGTTTTGAATGCCTTGTGCAGGCTGTCGGCGACGATCATGGTTCCCATCCGTTGAACGAGGTGAACGCCGGCACGCGCGCAAGCGTGTCCAGGCAGGTGGCATCCAGTGCCTTGGCGTCGGCGCCGTCGATGAACTGGCCGAGCAGGCGCGGCATGCAGCCGGCCGTCAGCGTGCCGTGACCCTGGCCGCGCGCGACCAGATGGCGGCCGTTCGGCAACCCGGGCAGCACGCGCTCGGCGTAGCGCGGCGGCGTGACCGGGTCGACTTCGCCGGAGAGCAGCAGTACCGGCAGCTCGCTGGTCAATGCCGGTGTGGCGGCCACGTTCTCGTGCGGCCAGGCGCCGCAGGCGGCGAAGAACATCTCGGCCACGTGCGGCCCGATCAGGGTATCGCCCTGCGGTTCGGTCGGTGGCTGGTAACGCGCGGCGTCCTCGCTGCAGATCACCGACCACTGCATGCCGCGGTTGATCTGCATGTCCATCGCGCGGCTGGCATTGCGTGACAGCGCGGCCAGCGGCTCGTAGCGGCCATTGGCAGCTTCGTCGAGCACCACCGGCAGCAGTGCGGACAGCTGCGGCATGTAGGAGAACGCAAAGGCGAGGCCGGCCACGCTGTCATGGGTCAGCGCGTCGGTTCGCGGCTGTGCGGTGCCCGGGTCGCGGTAGGTCACCTGCACCGGCGCGGCGGCCAGGGTCTGCATCACCTTGGCCAGCTGGGTGCGCGTATCCACCGGGAAGCGTTTGGCGCAGGCTGCATCCTGTATGCACTGGGCTGCCTGCAGGGTGATCGCGTTCTGGAAGGTGTTGGCAAAATCGCCACCCACCACCAGGTCGTTGGGCACTACGCCGTCGATGACCACGGTGCGGGTGTGCTGCGGGTAGCGCGCGGCGTACTGCTGGGCCACCCGCGTACCGTAGGAGCCACCGACCAGGTTGAGCTGGCTCACGCCCAGTGCCTTGCGCACCGCATCCAGGTCGTCGATGGCCCGCGAGGTGGTGTACTGGCGCACGTCGGCTTTGTCAGCCAGGCCGGCCGCACAGGTGGCGGCGAATTCGCGCAGGAACGCCGGGGTCGGTTCGGCCGACTCGTCAAGCTTCATCGCCTTGCCATCAGCGTCCACGCAGTCCAGCGGATTGGAGCCGCCGGTGCCGCGCTGGTCGATCAGGAAAATGTCGCGGCGCTTGCGTACCTGGCCGAGCGCGGCGTTGACCACCTGCGCCACTTCACTGGCCGCCTGCCCTGGGCCGCCGGCCAGGAAGAACACCGGGTCGGCCATCGCCGAGCCGCTGTTGCCGGCATCCAGCCAGGCGATGCGCAGGTCGATATGCCGCCCGTCGGGACGCTGCGGATCTTCGGCCACCGACAACGTGCCGCACTGTGCCTCCACGTTCTGGCTGGCCATCGCGCCGCTGAGCGTGCACGGTGAGAAGGCAATGCTGCCAAAGTGGCGGGTGGTGGTTCCGTCCTTGCTGGCCTCGGGCGCAGGCGCGCTGCAGGCGACACACAGGACACTGGCCATGAGCCCGGCCAGTTTCAAGCGTTGGCTCGACATCTTCCTTGGTTCCCCGTTGCTGGAGTCATGCAGACCAGACGCGGTCCGGTCGCGGATGTGACTCAAAGTACACTGAACGCAGCGACGGGGCGATGGTCAGGCGCGGATCGTTTCGACTGTCGCCGCGCCTGACCCTCCAGGTACGCCTCAGGGCGCGGCGCGGCACTCCACCCTGGCATCGGCCGAGGTACCCAGCGCCGCCTTGGCCAACGAAAGCGTGACACCCTGGCTGCCACGCAGCGCGAACGGCGTGGTCAGCGCACCGGTGTTCACGCCGGCAGCGGCCAGGCACTTGAGCGGAATGCCGAGCTGCTGCCACTGGCCCTTGGGCAGCGTGGCCAGCGCCTTGTCGATGGCGAAGCCGCCCTCGCATGCCTTGCCACAGGCCGCGATGAAGTGCACCGGGGCATTGACCGGCAATGCGTCCACGCGCACGTCAGCCACCAGCATCACATCGCCGTTGGTCTCGCGTGTCCAGTCCAGCGGCTGGTTGGACAGCAGCGCCATGCTCGCCGGGGCGGCAAACGCGAACTGGCGCGCGCCTTCCTGCACGTCGGTGTTGATCGCGGTCATCTTCACCGCACCGTCGGTGGTGGCGGCGTTGGGGTGCACGATGTCGGTCGGGTTCCCCGCCGCATCGGTCAGCCGCAGGATCATGCCGGTGCTGGCCACGCCGCGCTCGAACAAGGTGCTGCCGCGGGCGGCGTTGAGGTCCACGCCGGCATCTTCGGACAGGGCCGGCAGGTCGCGCGTATCGGCGTAGGTCAGCCCGTAACCGAAGGCGAACTGCGGGTCGTAGCCGTCCTGGCCGACATTGTTGCGGAACTGGTCGGCACGGCGCGGCCAGGAGAAGCTGAGCGTGCCGCGGAAATCATGCTGTACCTTGCCGGCGGCATCGCGCAGCAGCACATCGGCCACACCGGCCCCTTCGGAGCCGGGCAGCCAGGCGGCGACGAACGCGTCGGCGGCGTTGATCTCGCGGTTCATCCATAACGGACGGCCACTGAGAAACACCGCCACCACCGGAATGCCGGCGCCCTTCAGCGTGCGGATCAGCTCCAGGTCACCGGACCGGCCGCCCTGGAACAGCAGGTCGGGCTGGTCGCCCTGGAACTCGGCATACGGGTCTTCGCCGAACACCACGATGGCCACGTCCGGCTTGCGCTTGTAGGTGCCATCGACGGCCAGCTCTGCACTGCCGCCAGCGGCCTTGATCTGCGCCTGCAGGCCTTCCCAGATCGTATCGGCGTTGGGGAAGTCGGCGCGGGTGGTGCCATCGCCCTGCCAGCTCAGCGTCCAGCCGCCGGTCTGCTTGGTCATGTTGTCGGCGCCGTCACCGGCCACCAGGATGCGCTGCTTCGGTGACAGCGGCAGCACGCCGCCATTGTTCTTCAGCAGCACCAGCGACTCGCGCACCGCCGTGCGCGCCACGGCACGGTGCTCAGGCGCGCCCAGCAGTTCAAACCTGCCACCCAGCGCGCGCTCGGAGGGCCGCGGTTTCTCGAACAGGCCCATGCGCAGCTTGGCGCGCAGGATGCGCCGCACCGCATCGTCCAGGCGTGCCATCGGCAGGGTGCCGTCGTTGACGTGGCGCAGCGTGCTTTCGTACAGGCCCTTCCAGCTGTCCGGCGCCATCGCCATGTCCAGCCCGGCGATGAAGGTCTGCGCGCAATCGGTGTTGCTGCACCCCTTCACCTGGCCATGGCCGTTCCAGTCGCCGACCACGAAGCCGCCGAAGTTCATGCGGTCTTTCAGCACGTCGGTCAGCAGCGGCTTGTGCCCGTGCAGCTTCTCACCATGGAAGCTGTTGAACGAAGCCATCACCGACTGCGCACCGGCAGCAATGGCCGGGTAGTAGCCCGCACCGTGGATGTCGCGCAGTTCGGCCTCGCTGACACTGGTGTCGCCCTGGTCCTTGCCGTTGTCGGTACCGCCATCGCCAAGAAAATGCTTGACCGTGGTCATCACCCGCGTGTCGTCCAGAAAGTCCTTGTCGCCGACCTTGCCCTGCAAGCCTTCGACGAACACGCCGGCATAGCTGGCCACCAGCTTCGGGTCTTCCGAATAACCTTCGTAGGTGCGGCCCCAGCGGTCGTCCTGGGGTACCGCCACGGTCGGCGCGAAGGTCCACTCCATGCCGGTGGTGCGGGTCTCGGCCGCAGTGATGCGCGCAATCTCGCGCAGCAGTTCGGGATTGCGGGTGGCACCCAGGCCGATGTTGTGCGGGAACAGCGTGGCGCCGATCACGTTGCTCTGGCCGTGCATGGCGTCGATGCCCCAGATGATCGGGATGGCCTTGCCACCGCCTCGGGTATCCATCGAGGCTTCCCAGAAGGCATCGGCCAGCGCCAGCCATTCGGCCGGCGCTGCGTTGTAGCGGCCACCCGGATCCGAACCACCGCCCGCGAGGATCGACCCCAGCCGGTACTTGCGCACGTCGTCCGGGGTGATGCTGGCGATGTCGCCCTGCACGATCTGGCCGACCTTCTCCTCCACCGTCATCGATGCGAGGAGGCTTTCCAGCCGCTGCTCCAGCGCGGCGTCGGTGGCCAGCGGCCAGGACGGCTGCGGCCAGCTGGCCGGATGGATGGCGCCCGCCGCATCGGCGGTGCCCACTGGCGACGCCGCCAGCGCGGGTGCGCTCAGTACCGCCAGCACGGCGGTGAACAGCAGCGGACGCAGGCGCAGGCGCGCGCGCTCGGAACGGTTTGCACGGTACATGATCACCTCGAAACAGGTTGCGGATGCCGGCCCCCGACCGGAAGCCCCCGTTGTACGGGCCGCCTGACAACGCTGTCAATTCGAGCCGGTGCAAGCCGCGCCGGAATCCCCGCAACGCCTTGTGTATCGTGCGCGGTGCGCGCTTGCCATGCTGCAGCGCCGCACGGCTGAAGGCAAGAGCGCGTGCACGCTCCTGCCCCGTCTCAGGTGCTGGAGACGTACTTCTCGCGGCGCAGCTGCGGGTTGCCCAGCCCCATGCCCTTCAGGGCCTCGACACAGGCGTCGACCATGTCCGGGTTGCCGCACAGGTAGGCGATGTCGGTGGCCGGATCCGGGCTGAACTCGGCCAGGAACTGCTGCACGTACCCATGGCGCACGTCCGGGTGCGGCTCGGCCGGCAGCTCGCGCGACAGGCAGGGCACGTAGCGGAAGTTCGGGTGCTGCTGGGCAAACGCCTCGAAATCGGCGCTGTACAGCAGCTCGCTCGGGCTGCGCGCACCCTGCAGCAGCACCACTTCGGCGCCACGCTCCGCCATGGCGGTGGCCAGCAGCGGCAGCATCGAACGGTAGGGCGTGACGCCGGTACCGGTGGCGATCAGCAGGTAGCGGCCATTACGGTCACCTGGGTTCAGGCAGAAGCGGCCGTATGGCCCACTGGCCTGCAGCTGGCCGCCGATGTCCAGGCCTTCAAACAGGGCCGTGGCCGCGCCGCCGGGAACGAAGCTGACCGCGATGTCCACCGCCTCGCCCGGGCCCAGGGCGTGGTCATGAATGGTCGCCAGCGAATAGCTGCGCTTGGTGACGGTGCCGTCGGCGTAGCTGAAATGGATCTGGATGAACTGGCCGGGCTGGAAATCCAGCGGCTGGCCGTCGTCACGCAGGAACTGGTAGTGGCCAACGGTCGGCGCCAGCATGTGGCGGCCAACCAGCCTGAGGGGGAATTGAACTGGCACGACAGTGGGAACAGTGTGTAGCCGGGGCGGACCCTCGGGGGCACCTATAATACCCCCCCTGCCCCACTCCAGCGCCCGCCCGGCGGCGCGAAGGCTTCGAGCTTGGATTCCCAGAACACCCCCACGGCGCCCGCCCTGCGCGTGCGCGACCTGCGCAAAACCTACGACAACGGCACCCAGGCCCTGAAGGGCGTGTCGCTGGAAGTCGCCCCGGGCGATTTCTTCGCCCTGCTCGGCCCCAACGGGGCCGGCAAGTCGACCCTGATCGGCATCATCAGCTCGCTGGTCAACCTCAGCGAGGGCCAGGTCGAGGTCTTCGGCAGCGACCTGGTGCGCCAGCGCAGTGCCACCATGCGCCTGATCGGTCTGGTGCCGCAGGAAATCAACTTCAACCTGTTCGAGAAACCCTTCGACATCCTGGTCAACTATGCCGGCTTCTACGGTGTACCGCGCGAGGAAGCCGAGCAGATGGCCGAGCAGGAGCTCAAGCGCGCCCATCTGTGGGAGAAGGCGCAGGTGATGAGCCGCACCCTGTCCGGCGGCATGAAGCGCCGGCTGATGATTGCCCGCGCGATGATGACCCGCCCGCGTCTGCTGATCCTTGACGAGCCCACCGCTGGCGTGGACATCGAGATCCGCCGCGACATGTGGCGGGTGCTGAAGGAGATCAACGCCGCCGGCACCACCATCATCCTCACCACCCATTACCTGGAAGAAGCCGAGCACCTGTGCCGGCATCTGGCGATCATCAACCACGGCCGGATCGTCGAGCAGGGGCCGATGCGCAGCCTGCTGGCCAAGCTGGACGTGGAAGGCTTCCTGCTGGACATCGACGGTGAGCTGCCGGCGCAGCTGCCGGTGATCGAGGGCACCACCATCACCGCCGCCGACGCGCACACGCTGGACATCGACATGCCGCGCGCGATGGACCTCAACCGGGTCTTCGCCGAGCTCAACGCGGCCGGTATCCGTGTGCGTTCGATGCGCACCAAGAGCAACCGCCTGGAGGAACTGTTCGTGCGCCTCACCGGCAACCTGGAGACGCCCGCATGAGCAGCACCCCGACCCTGACCGACGGCCAGCGCAACCGCATCGCGCTGATGACCATCGTGCGCCGCGAAGTGGCGCGCATCATGCGCATCTGGGGCCAGACGCTGGTGCCTCCGGCGATCACGATGACGCTGTACTTCCTGATCTTCGGCGGGTTGATCGGCTCGCGCGTCGGCGAGATGGGGGGCTACAGCTACATGCAGTTCATCGTGCCGGGCCTGGTGATGATGAGCGTGATCCAGAACAGCTACGGCAACATCAGCTCGTCGTTCTTCGGCGCCAAGTTCGGCCGGCACGTGGAGGAGCTGCTGGTCAGCCCGATGCCCAACTGGGTGATCCTGTGGGGCTATGTGGCTGGTGCGGTGCTGCGCGGCCTGATGGTCGGGGTGATCGTGCTGATCATCGCGATGTTCTTCACGCCGGTGCGTATTCCGCACCCGCTGGTGACGCTGGCGACGGTGCTGCTGGGGGCGACGATCTTCTCGCTGGCCGGTTTCATCAATGCGGTGTACGCCAAGAAGTTCGATGATGTGGCCATCGTGCCGACCTTCATCCTGACCCCGCTGACCTACCTGGGCGGTGTGTTCTATTCGGTGAAGCTGCTGCCGGGCTGGGCCGAGACGGCCACCCATGCCAACCCGATCTTCTACATGGTCAATGCGTTCCGCTACGGTCTGCTGGGCACCAGTGATGTGCCGCTGCCGGTGGCGTTCGGGCTGATGATCGCGTTTGTGGTGGGGCTGACGGCGTTGGCGCTGTGGTTGCTGCGCCGGGGCGTGGGCATGCGCAGCTGAGGGGTGGTTGGCCGGGGCCTGCGGCCCCGGCGCCCCGCTCTACGGCAACAGCAACAGCGTGGAGCGGCGGCTCTGCGCTGTTTTTGTGTGGGCGGGGCGGGGTGAGGCGGCGGGGGACGGCAACAACTGCGTCCTGCGTGCCTTGTCTCGCGCCATCCCTGGCGCTCCACACCCCCGCCACCTCACCCCGCCCCACCTCCGACACACTCCGATGGACGGACAGCAGAACCGCTGTTGGTAGGGGACGACCGTTGGTCGTCACGCTTTTGACTTTTGACTTTTGGCTTTTGACTTTTGGCTTTTGGCTTTTTGCTTTTGGCTTTTTGCTGTTGGCTTTTGGCTTTGGTTTTGCTTTTGGTTTTCGGTTTGGTTTTTGGTTTTTTTTTGGTAGGTGACGACCGTTGGTCGTCACGCTGTTGCTGCTGTCGGCTTGGCGGGCTTTCTGCTCTGGTCGTGGTGGGTGTTGCCGTCTGTTCGCGGCTTCGCTGCGTTCGATCGGGGGAGCGGGCGCGTGGCTTCTCCTGCACAATCGAGGCCTGTCCCAAGTGGTGAGTCGGCAATGCGTATCCTGATCCTTGGCGCCGGTGGTACCGGTGGTTACTTCGGCGGCCGCTTGGCCGAGGCGGGGGTGGACGTCACGTTCCTGGTGCGGCCGCGACGTGCGGCCCAGCTTGAGCGTGAGGGTCTGGTGCTGCGCAGCCCGCTCGGCCATGCCTGCTTCCCGGTGCAGCACGTCACCGCCGAGGCGTTGCCGGCACTGGCGGCCAGCGCGCCGTTCGATCTGGTTATCCTCAGCTGCAAGGCCTATGACCTGGACAGCGCGATCGAGGCCATCGCCCCTGCGGTCGGTGCGCAGACCACGGTGCTGCCGATCCTCAACGGCCTGCGCCATTACGCGGCGCTGGATGCGCGGTTTGGCCATGACGCGGTACTTGGTGGCCTGTGCTTCATCAGCGCCACCAAGGCCGACGATGGCGCGGTGATGCATCTGGGCAAGCCGGCCCGGCTGACCTTCGGTGAGCGTGACGGCGCGGCATCCAGCGCGCGGGTGCAGGCCTTCGCTGCGGCCTGTGCACAGGCCGGCATCGATCATCTGGCCAGCGACCGGATCGGCCAGGAACAGTGGGCCAAGTACAGCTTCCTCACCGCGCTGGCCGCGGGCACCTGTCTGCTGCGCGCCGATGTCGGTACGGTGGTGGCCACCGACGACGGCGACGCGATCATGCGCGGCCTGTATGCCGAATGCACGGCCGTGGCCGCCGCTGCCGGCCAACCGATCCCGGACAAGGCGCAGCAGACCGCCCTGGCCACACTGACCGAAGCCGGATCGACGTTGAAGGCCTCGATGCTGCGTGACCTTGAGGCGGGCCAGCAGGTGGAAGGGGCGCATATTGTCGGCGACATGCTCGACCGCGCACGTCACGCCGGCCAGCAGGCTCCCCTGCTGACGGTGGCCTGGAGCGGCCTGCAGGCGTATCAGGCCCTGCGCCGGTGAGCGTGATGGGCCATGTGCCCACGTCGTTGCCGCGCCGGGTGGTGATCCTCGGCATGGGCTGGAGCGGTCGCGTGATCGCCCGCCATCTGCGGTCAAACGGGTTGCAGGTCTGCGGCACGGTGCGCGACCCGGCACGCGCCGAGGCCGATGGGCTGCAGCGTCACCGTCTGGGCGCGGACCACGCGCCCGACCCCGCCCTGCGCGCTGCCCTGCATGCCGCGGAGGCGGTGCTGTGCAGCGTGCCACCCGATGCCGAAGGTGATCCTGCGCTGCGCTGGGTGGCCGACGTGCTGCGTACCGCGCCGGCCCTGCGCTGGGTCGGGTATCTGTCCTCGACCTCGGTGTATGCCGACCGGGGTGGCGGCTGGGTGGACGAGCACAGCGTGGCCGATGCGCAGGACAGCACGGGGCGCCAGCGGCTGCTGGCCGAGGCGCAGTGGCAGGCGCTGGCTGCTTCGCGCGGCATCGCGTCAGTCGCCCTGCGCCTGCCGGGACTGTACGGGCCGGGACGCAATGCCCTGCGACAGCTGGCCGACGGCCGTGCCCGGCATGTGCTGCGGCCGGGGCTGGTGTTCAACCGGCTGCATGTGGACGACCTCGCCAGCGTGGTGCTGGCCGCGCTGTCCCACCGCGCGGGTCACGCAGTGCTGCTGCCGAGTGATGACGAGCCTGCCCCATCGCACGAGGTGCTGGCCTTTGCGGCACAACTGGGCGGGCACGCACTGCCGCCGCCCGTGGCCTGGGATGACCCGTCGCTCAGCGCAACGCTGCGCCGCTTCTATGCCAGCCACAAGCGCATCGACAGCCGCGGTACGCGTGCCCGGCTGGGCTGGACACCGCGCTTCCCGACCTACCGCGAAGGCCTGCGCGACGCCTTGACCCGGCCTTGATGCAGGTGCTGCCCGCGCCGTGACGGGCGGTCAGCGAAGGGCTGGCAGACGGAAGAAGGCGCGGCTGGCAGCCGTCGCATTGGCCGCGGTGATGGCGGCATCCTCGCCGCGATCACGTGCCAGCTCCTCGACGATGTGCGCCAGGAACATCGGTTCGTTGCGGCGGTCCTTGGGCATCGGCTTGAGCGAGCGCGGCAGCAGATACGGCGCGTCGGTCTCGATCATCAGGCGGTTGGCGGGAATATGCCTGACCAGTTCGCGCAGGTGTGCACCCCGGCGTTCGTCGCACAGCCAGCCGGTGATGCCGATGTACCAGTCCTGGTCCAGGTAATCGAACAGTTCCTGGCGCTCGCCGGTGAAGCAGTGGACCACGGCCGGACCCAGGCGCCCCTCGAAATTCTTCATCTGTGCCATGAAATCGGCATGCGCATCACGCTGATGCAGGAACAGTGGCTTGCGCGCGCCGTCGGCAGCGACGACGTCCGCGGCCAGCTGCAGTTGCCGCTCGAAGGCCCGATGCTGGGCCGGGCGCGGGCAGAAGTCCCGGAAGTAGTCCAGGCCGCACTCGCCCACCGCCACCACTTCAGGGTGGGCGTGCAGCGCGCGCATTTCCGCATCGCATTCGTCGGTGTACTCCACGGCGTGATGCGGGTGCACGCCTGCGGTGGCGAACAGCATGCCGGGATGCTGCCGGGCCAGCTGCAGGGCCAGGGGAGAATGCTCGCGGCTGGCACCGGTGATGACCATCTGGGCGACACCGGCCTCACGGGCGCGCGCCAGCACGGCATCGCGGTCGCGGTCGAAGGAGTCGTGGGTCAGGTTGGCGCCGATATCGATCAGTTGCATGGTCTTCGCGGTTCAGAGGTGCCTGCGCATTGTACCTGCGGCTCTGTCGCGACCCGGCGGTGGCCGGGAACCGGCCCGCTCTCCCTTATCCTTGCAGCATGACTGCCGCAACGTTTCCCATCTCCACCCTGCTGCCCGAGCTGAAGGCGCAGCTGCAGCACCACACCCGGCTGGTGCTGGAAGCCCCGCCGGGCGCCGGCAAGACCACCCAGGTCCCGCTGGCCCTGCTCGATGCAGCGTGGCTGGGTGCGCGGAAGATCATCCTGCTCGAACCGCGCCGCGTGGCGGCGCGCAGCGCGGCGCAGTTCATGGCGCGGCAGCTGGGCGAAGAAACCGGCGACACCGTCGGCTACCGCATCCGCTTCGAGAACAAGGTGTCTGCACGTACCCGCATCGAGGTGGTCACCGAGGGCATCCTCACCCGCATGCTGCAGGATGACCCGATGCTGGAAGGCGTCGGGGCGATCCTGTTCGATGAGTTCCACGAGCGCCACCTCAGTGGCGATCTCGGGCTGGCCCTGGCGCTGGATGTGCAGTCCCAGCTGCGCGATGACCTGCGCCTGCTGGTGATGTCGGCCACGCTCGATGGTGAGCGCCTGGCCGGTTTTCTGGATGCGCCGCGCCTGAGCAGTGAAGGTCGCAGCTTCCCGGTGGCCATCAGCCACTTCCCGGCCCGCCGCGACGAGGCGCTCGAGCTGCAGGTGCGGCGCGCGGTGCAGCAGGCGCTGGCCGAGCATCCCGGCGATGTGCTGGTGTTCCTTCCGGGCCAGCGCGAGATCCAGCGCGTGCTGGCCGGGCTGCAGGATGCGCTGCACAGCGCGGTGGAGGTGCTGGCCCTGCACGGCGAGTTGCCGGTGGAGCAGCAGGCACGCGTGCTGCAGGTCGCCGCTGATGGCCGCCGCCGGGTGGTGCTGGCCACCAACGTGGCCGAATCGTCGGTGACCCTGCCGGGGGTGCGTGTGGTCATCGACAGTGGGCTGGCGCGCGAGCCGCGCTACGACCCCAACAGTGGTTTTACCCGACTGGACCTGGTGCCCATCGCGCAGGCCTCGGCGGACCAGCGCGCGGGCCGTGCCGGCCGTGTGGCCGAGGGCGTGGCATGGCGGCTGTGGCCGCAGTCGCAGCGGTTGGAACCGCAGCGTCGCGCCGAGATCGACCAGGTCGAACTGGCCGGGCTGGCGCTGGAACTGGCCGCCTGGGGCAGCGACGCACTGCGCCTTGTCGACCCACCGCCAGCAGGCCCGATGGCGGCGGCGCGTGAGCTGCTGCAGCGGCTGGGGGCCTTGTCCTCCACCGGCGCGATCACCGCACTCGGGCGGCGGGTGCTGGGCCTGGGCACGCATCCGCGGCTGGCGGTGATGCTGCTTTCGGCCACGGCCGGGGTGCAGCAGGCGTTGGCGGCCGATCTCGCCGCCCTGCTGGAAGCACGCGACCCACTGCGCCAAGGGGGTGATGCGCTCGCTGCGCGGTGGCGGGCGCTGGCGGCGCTGCGCACCGGACGGGTGCCCGCCGATGCCAACCGCAGTGGCCTGGCGGCCATTGATGCGGCGGCACGACAGTGGCGCCGTCGCCTGCGCTGCGAGGCCGCGCCCCCGACCAGCATCGAAGCTCATGCGCTGGGCGACCTGCTTGCGCATGCCTTCCCGGACCGCATCGCGTTCCAGCATCGCAGCGATCCGCTGCGTTACCTGCTGGCCAATGGCCGCAGTGCGCGCCTGCACGAGCTCAGCGACCTGCGTGGCGAGCCCTGGCTCGTCGCCAGCGAACTGCGCTTTGAAGCCCGCGATGGGTTGCTGCTGCGCGCGGCGCCGGTGGACGAAGGCTACCTGCGCCGGGCGTTTGCCGACGGGTTTGTCACCGAGGACGTGGTGCGCTGGGATGCCGAACGGCGGGCGCTGGTCGCGCTGCGCGAATCCCGCTTCGAGCGCATTGTGCTCGACAGCCGCTCGGCAGGCCGGGTTGACCCGGCGCAGGCAGCGCAGGCACTGACCGATGCGGTGGCTGAGCTGGGCCTGCAGGCGCTGCCGTGGACCGACGGACTGCGCCAGTGGCAGGCGCGGGTTGAATCACTGCGCCATTGGATGCCCGAACTTGCGCTGCCCGACTGCAGCGACGCCGCGCTGCTGGCGCAGCGCCAGCAATGGCTGCAGCCGGCCTTCGCCGGCCGTACCCGGCTCGATGCACTGGACGAGGCCAGCTTCGGCCAAGCGTTGAAGTCCCTGCTGCAGTGGCCGCAGCAGCAGGCGGTGGAGCGCCATGCCCCCACCCGCATCACGATGCCTTCCGGGCTCGAGCGCCCGGTCAGCTACGCGCTGGACAGCGAAGGCGGTGAGCCCGTCGCGCCGGTGCTGGCGGTGAAACTGCAGGAACTGTTCGGACTGGCCGATACGCCGCGTGTCGCCGATGGCCGCATCGCGTTGACCCTGCACCTGCTCTCACCCGGCGGTCGTCCCCTGCAGGTCACCCAGGACCTGCGCAGCTTCTGGGCCAGCACCTATGCCGAGGTGAAAAAGGAAATGAAGGGCCGTTACCCACGGCACCCGTGGCCTGACGACCCATGGACCGCCACCGCGACCCACCGTGCCAAGCCACGTGGGACGTAAGCGCTGCCCCGCCCCTGGCTGAACGGTGGACGCTGCGTCAGCAACGCAGTGGCCTGGGCTGACATACCGTTTACACGCATCACGCGACACTGGAATTCGACCCGAGGCAAAGGACCCCACAGATGAGCAGACTGACCGTGATTACCGATCGTGCACTGGAACGTGCACTGGACCTGGCCCACAGCGCCGGCGATGGCATCAAGCATGCTGGCGGCAGCCTGAGCGGCGGCCTTCGCCACCTCGGCCCGACGGCCAGTGACTGGCTGAAGACCGGTGCCGCGCTGGGTGCAGTGAAGACCGGCGGCAAGGTGGCGGGTCGTTTCGCCAAGCGCAATCCTGCGGTCACCGTGGCTGCGGCCGCCGTCGGCGTCGGCCTGCTGGGCTATGCGCTGTACCGCAAGCAGCAGCAGAAGAAGGCCGCCAAGGGCCAGGTGGTGAACGGCCAGGCGCAGCGCATAAACGCGCGTGATCGCCGCAACGACACCGTCGTGGACGAGCACAGCGACATCGGCAGCGACGCCTGAGCAGGTGCGCAGTGACGGACATCGCCCGTCATCGCGCATTGCGGTTCTGCGCACGTACCGCCGGGCTCTGCCCGGCTGTTCTGCGGCCGGACCGCGATTGAAAGCCGCGCTTCGCGCTCGCCGGGCAGAGCCCGGCGCTACGGGCTCAGCCAAGGGTGCGCCATTGGCCCGGTTGCAGGTCCCCCAGCGCATGCGGACCCATCGATACCCGTACCAGCCGTAGCGTAGGTAGGCCTACTGCTGCGGTCATCCGACGCACCTGTCGGTTCCTGCCTTCGCGCAGGGTAATGGCCAGCCAGGCATCGGGCACGGTTTTGCGGAAGCGCACCGGCGGGTCCCGCGGCCATAGTGCAGGTGCCGCAGCCAGCCGATCGACCCCGGCCGGCAGGGTCGGCCCGTCCTTGAGCATCACACCGCGCCGCAGTTGCTGCAGCGCCTCTTCGTCCGGCTCGCCCTCGACCTGCACCCAATACGTTTTGTCGGCCTTGTGACGCGGGTCGGTCAGCCGATGCGCCAGGCCGCCGTCATCGGTGAGCAGCAGCAGGCCCTCGCTGTCGTGGTCGAGCCGGCCCGCCGCGTACACGTGCGGCGGCAGGTCGTAGCCGGCCAGCGTCGGTCGCGGCGGCACGCTGCGATCGGTGAACTGGCAAAGCACATTGAAGGGTTTGTTGAAGGCGATGAGCATCGGAACCACGACAGCCGGGGACGGGCCATTGTCCCATCCCCGGCATCGCTCAGCCGAACAGGCCGAAGCGCAGTGCGAACGACAGCGCGAACGCCACGAACCCTACCCACAACGCCGTGCGCGATATCCGCAGACAACGCGCCTGCCGGGCAGCAGTCTCACCTCGTTCGTCCAGCAGGGTGCCGACGAACATCAACGCCAGCCCCAGCCCTGCCACGAGGTCGTACACCTGCTGCCCATGGAGCCAATAGTCGTACACCCGTATCAGCGCGAGCAGCGGCAACAGGATCAGCAGCACGCGACGCATCAGCGACGTATTTTTCCCGGGGTAGTACGGAGCGCTCATGCGGCCGGCTTGATGAAGCGCAGGGTCATGCGGTCGCTTTCGCCGATCGCTTCATAGCGGGCCGCATCAGCGGCGTCATGGTTGTTGGACGGCGGCAGGGTCCAGACGCCGTTGGGATGGTCCTTGGTATCGCGCGGGTTGGCGTTGATTTCGCTGCGGCCGTCGAGACGGAAGCCGGCGGCCTCGGCCATCGCGATCACCTGCTGCTGACCGACATAGCCGGTGCCATCGTCAGCCGGCACGTCAGCCTTGGCCCGGTGCTCGACCACGCCGAGCACGCCGCCCGGCTTGAGCACGTCGAAGAAGCCGCGGAACATGCCCTCGGCCTGCCCGGATTTGCGCCAGTTGTGCACGTTGCGGAAGGTCAGCACCACGTCGGCCGATGCAGCAGGCCCGAACACCGGGCTGGCCGGATCGTAGGCCACCAGCGTGGCTTTGTCGTACTGCGCCGGCGCGGCGGCGAACCTCTGCTGCAGGCCCTCGCGACTGCGCTGCTGGTAGTCGCGTCCGCGCCCTTCGGCGACTGTGGCCGGATCGACCACCGCTGCGATGTAGCGGCCATCGGCACGCAGCAGCGGCGCCAGGATCTCGCTGTACCAGCCCGCACCCGGGGTGATCTCAATGACCGTCTTCTGCGGTGCAACCTGGAAGAAGGACAGCGTCTGCGCCGGGTGGCGTGCGCCATCGCGCTTGACGTTATCGGCACTGCGGGTTTTGGCGTTCACCGCTGCGGCAACCGGTGCGGTTACCTGGATGCCGACGTCGGGAATGTCAGCGGCCGAGGCCGTCGTGGACAACAGTGGCGTGGCCAGCAGGGCAGCGGCCAACAGCAGGGTACGGCGACAGGCAGGCAGACTCGGCTTCATCAGCAGGACTCACGCGTTGGGATGCGGCGAGACTAGCAGCGATCCGGTGCCAGGTGTTCACAAAACGTTATGGGTTGCGGTGTCGGCGGAACACTGTTTTGTGTGTACTGCCGCAGCACCGTCATTCCCCGCATCTTATGCTGACAGTCTGTTCTGCAACGAGAGACCACCATGACGGCAACCCGCGAACTCGGCCGCTCCGGCCTGCATGTGCGCCCCATCGCCTTCGGTGGCAATGTCTTCGGCTGGAGCGCCGATGAGAAGACCAGCTTTGCACTGCTTGATGCCTTCGTCGATGCCGGCTTCAACCTGATTGATACCGCCGATGTCTATTCGGCCTGGGTGCCGGGCAACCATGGCGGCGAGTCGGAGACTCTGCTGGGCCGTTGGTTCGCGCGCAGTGGCAAGCGCGAGCAGGTGGTGCTGGCAACCAAGGTCGCCAAGTGGGCCGAGCAGCCGGGACTGACCCCGGAGAACATCAGTGCTGCGCTGGAAGGTTCGCTCGCGCGTCTGCAGACCGACTACATCGATCTCTACCAGGCCCATGAAGACGATCCCTCCACGCCGCTGGAAGCCACGCTGGGCGCCTTTGCACGGCTGATCGAGCAGGGCAAGGTGCGCGCCATCGGCGCGTCCAACTATTCCGCCGAACGCCTGGAATGCGCATTGAAGGTGTCGGCGGACTATCACCTGCCGCGCTACGAGACGCTGCAGCCGGAGTACAACCTGTACGACCGCGCCGGCTACGAAGACGCGCTGGAACCGCTGGTGCAGCGCGAAGGCATCGGCGTCATCAGCTATTACGCACTGGCCAGCGGCTTCCTCAGCGGCAAGTACCGCAGCCGCGACGACGCCGGCAAGAGTTCGGCGCGCGGCAACGCGGTGGTGGAGAAGTACCTCAACCCGCGCGGACTGCGCATTCTCGATGCGCTGGACGATGTTGCCAGCAAGCATGCGGCCACCGCATCGCAGGTGGCACTGGCGTGGCTGCTGGCCCGGCCCTCGGTGACCGCACCGATCGTCAGCGCCAGCCGCGTGGAGCAGCTGCACGACGTGCTCGCTGCTGCGCGTCTGGCGCTCTCCACACAGGACATCGCCGAACTCGACGCGGCCAGCGCCGAAGGCTGATGCGCGACACGGTGGCGGGCATGCCCGCCACCGCCCGCCCCGCTCACTGCGTCGGTGTGCTGTCCTCGGCGACCAGCGCATGATGGATGCCGATGCCGGCACGTACACCTTCGGCGGTGGCCAGGGTGATGTTGCCGATGGTCGTGGCATCACCGGCGGCATACACGTTGGCCACCGAGGTCTGCTTCATTGCATCGACCTCGACCAGCACACCGAGCGGACTTTCCTGCAGTGCGCAGCCCAGCTGCTGCACCAGCGGTGTGGCCATGGTCTGCAGCGCCGGCACGAACAGAGCGCGCTGCGCGATGCGACGGCCGTCGTCCAGCACGACCTCCAGCCACTGCGGCTGATCGCCCTGCACGCCGACCACCGGCGTGCTCTCCAGCTGCACACCGCGCTGGGCGAACATCGCCAGCTCGTCTTCGTCGGGCGCAATGCCTTGGCTGAAGAAGGTCACCGTTCCCCATTCGGCAAACAGGCCGGCCTTGGCCGCCGACCATGGCTGGCCGCCAAGCACGCCGATCGCCCCGCCGCCAATCTCATAGCCGTGGCAGTAGGGGCAATGCAGCACTGTGCTGCCCCAGCGCTCGGCCAGCCCCGGCAGCGCCGGCAGCTGGTCGGCGATGCCGGTGGCCAGCAGCAGCTTGCGTGCCGACAGCACCTGACCATCAGCGGTGCGAACCTGCACATCGGCGCCCCCGGCCGCCGCGTCCACCACCTCGCCGTGCAACCAGCGCACGCTGGGGTACTGCAGCAGCTGCTGGCGTGCGGTCTTCAACAGCTCGGCGCCGCTGACGCCGTCGAGCCCGAGCACGCCATGCGAATGGCTGGCAGCCCGGTTGCGCGGCAGGCCGGCGTCGATGACGGTGACCGGCCGCCGCGCACGCGCCAGGATCAGGGCCGCGGCAATGCCGGCATGGCTGCCGCCGACGATCAGGACATCAGGTTGCATCGGAACCTCCGTGGGCAATGGCGTGCTGGTGCAGGTGGTGGGCGAACGCGGCGCCGAGCTGGTCGAGCGTGGTCGCCCGCAGGCGCTGCTCAAGCAGCTGCTGCGCCTGCCGGGCACCGTCGTCGAGTGCCTGCTGCACCAGCTGCTGGATCGGGCAGCCGTTGCCGGCGTTGCGGGCGCCGAACTGGACCATCGGCGGCGCGCCCACGGCCAGGTAGATGTCATGCAGGTTGATGTCGGCCGCCTCGCGTGCCAGCTGGCTGCCACCGCCGTGCCCGCGCACGCTGCGTACCAGACCGGCCTTGGCCATCTGCGCAAGCAGCCGGCGGATGACCACCGGATGGGTCGGCAGGCAGGTTGCCAGCTGCTCGGACGTGCGGGGTCCGGTCTGACCGACCAGATGCGCCATCACGTGCAGGGCGTCAGAAAGTGGGTTGGCTGATTTCATGTAACAACAATAGTTACATTTAAGGCCGATGTCCATCGCGGCGGGGGCGATTGCGTCTCAGTCGGACCAAGCGGACATCGCGTCGGCCAGATGGTCCAGAAACGAACTGATCCGCGCGGAGAGCGCGGTGTTGCGGTAGTAAACGGCGTGGATCAGCTGGTGCTCCGGCAGGGTCTGGGCGGTGAGCACGGGCACGAGCGCGCCGCTGTGGCGGTCGGCCGTGGTGACGAAGTCGGCCAGGCAGCAGATGCCCGCCCCCTGCACCGCCAGCGCACGCAGCGTCTCACCGCTGGAGACCGCGATGTCCGGCTGCACCTGCAGCTGCCCGTCGCTGTCGCCGGGCACGGGCCAGCGGTTGAGCCGCTCCGGTTCGGTGAACCCGAGCAGGGTGTGTCGACCCAGCGCGGCCACGCTGGCGGGCTCGCCATGCCGCGCCAGGTATGCGGGGCTGGCCACAAGCTGCAACCGGCTGCGACCGAGCCGCCGCGCGTGCAGGGTGGAGTCGGCCAGTGGCCCGATGCGGATGGCCACGTCGGTGCGGCGCTCGAGCAGGTCGATGTAGCGCTCCGAGCTGATCAGCTGCAGTGTCACATCCGGATAGCACGCGCGGTAGCGCTCCACCAGCGGGGCAATGACGTGCAGCACGAACGGCATGGCTGCATCCACCCGCAAGCGGCCACTGGGGCGCTCGCGACGCTGCGCCATCTGCTCCTCGGCCGACTCGACCGCCTCGACAATGGCGCGCGCGTGGCGCAGAAAGGCCTCGCCCTCGGCAGTCAGGTGCAGCCTGCGGGTGGTGCGGCTCAGCAGCGTGGTGCCCAGCTTGGTCTCCAGCCGGCCCAGCGCCCGGCTGACCCCGGAGGGGGTCTGGCCCAGCTGCTCGGCGGCGGCACTGATGGTGGTGCTGTCGATCACGGCCAGGAACGCCTGGATCTCGTCGAGGGTCGTCTTCATGTCCTCCATTATTGACTGCCAGGCAATAGTCCATCGCGTGATGACCGGTTTTTCGTCATGGATGACGCGCGCAGACTGCGTCCCTGTCCTTACTGCCGGAACCTTCCATGCGTGGCATTCCCCTCGCCCTGCTGGCGCTGACCCTCGGTGCCTTCGCCATCGGCACTACCGAGTTCGTCATCGTCGGCCTCATCCCCACCATCGCCAGCGATCTGCAGGTGAGCCTGCCTTCGGCTGGGCTGCTGGTCTCGCTGTACGCGCTGGGCGTGGCCGTCGGTGCCCCCGTACTCACCGCGCTCACCGGGCGCGTGCCACGCAAGACGCTGCTGGTGGTCCTGATGGCGCTGTTCACCGTAGGCAATCTGATCGCCTGGCTTGCACCGGGCTATGCCTCGCTGATCGTCGCGCGCGTGCTTACCGGGCTGGCGCATGGCGTGTTCTTCTCGATCGGCTCGATCATCGCCACCGCGCTGGTACCCAAAGAGAAGGCCGCCAGTGCCATCGCCATCATGTTCACCGGTTTGACCGTGGCGCTGGTGACCGGCGTGCCGCTAGGCACCTTCATCGGGCAGCATCTGGGCTGGCGCGCCACCTTCCTGGCCGTGGCCGGGCTGGGCGTGGTGGCCCTGCTCGGCAGCCTGCTATGCGTGCCGCGCGATCTGCCGCAGCGTGCCCCGGCGCGCTTTGCCGGGCAGCTGGCCGTGTTGGGTCAGCCGCGCCTGCTGCTGGTCTATGCCATGACCGCGCTCGGCTATGGCGGCACCTTCCTGGCCTTTACCTATCTTGCCCCTATCCTGCAGCAGGTAACCGGCCTGTCGGCCAACGCCGTGAGTCTGGTGCTGCTGGTCTATGGCATCTCGGTGGCGGCGGGCAACCTGTGGGGCGGCCGCCTGGCCGACCGGCTCGGCCCGGTGCCGGCGCTCAAGCGCATCTTCGCCCTGCTCGCGGTGGTGCTGCTGGTGCTGACCTTCACCGCCGCGAACGGTGTGCTGATGATTCTGACGGTGCTGGCGCTGGGCGCGGTGGCCTTCGGCAACGTGCCCGGACTGCAGGTCTATGTGGTCAGCCAGGCGCAGCGCTTTGCCCCCCAGGCCAGCGAAGTCGCCTCGGGGCTGAACATCGCCGCGTTCAACCTCGGCATCGCACTCGGCGCCGCACTGGGCGGCCTGGTGGTCGAGCACATCGGCCTGATGCATACGCCGTGGCTGGGCGCCGTGGTGGTGCTCGGTGCCTATGCCCTCACCGCCCTCAGCGGCCGGCTGGACCGCCGCGACGGCATCGATGCCCGCAACGCCGACGTCACCGCGGCTGCGCACTGAACCACCGCGCGCCGGCAACGCCGTGTTGCCGGCGTGCACACACCTGCTGCCCTACCCTCGATCCATCCCACGTTGGAGTACACCATGACTGTTCCCGCTTTTGGCCTCGGTACGTTCCGCCTCAAAGGCCAGACCGTGATCGACTCGGTGCGCGATGCACTGGAGCTTGGTTACCGTGCCATCGATACCGCGCAGATCTACGACAACGAAGCTGAAGTCGGCCAGGCGATCTCCGGATCGGGCGTGCCGCGCGAAGACATCTACCTGACCACCAAGGTGTGGATCACCGAGTTCAAGCGCGATGCGCTGCTGTCCAGCCTGCATCAGAGCCTGCAGAAGCTGCGCACCGAGCAGGTCGATCTGGCCCTCATTCACTGGCCCTCGCCCAATGACAAGGTCGACGTGCCGATGGAGGAATACCTCGGTGCGCTCGCTGATGCCAAGGCCCAGGGCCTGACCCGGGAGATCGGCATTTCCAACTTCACCATCGCGCAGACCCGCAAGGCCATCGAGATTCTGGGCGCCGATGCCATCGCCACCAACCAGGTGGAGATCCACCCCTATCTGCAGAACCGCCTGCTGGTGCCGTTCCTGCAGGAACAGGGCATCCATGTCACCGCCTACATGAGCCTGGCCTACGGCGAGGTGCTCAAGGACCCGGTCATCCAGTCCATTGCCGGCGTGCATCAGGCCAACGCCGCGCAGATCGCCCTGGCCTGGGCACTGCAGCAGGGTTACTCCGTCATCCCGTCCTCGACCAAGCGCGAGAACCTGGCCAGCAACCTGAAGGCGGCCGACATCCGCCTCAGCGAAGACGAGATGAGCCGCATCGCCCAGCTCGACCGCGGCCACCGTCTGGCCAATCCCGAAGGCATCGCCCCGGCCTGGGACTGAGCCCTGTAGAGCGGGGCCCTGCCCCGCTCTCCTTTAGTCGCCTGCACAGCGGAGCTGCCCGGTGACTGCTCAATGCTGGCGCAGACGGTCAGCAAGCTGCTGAAGCAATGAGACGTGGTGCTCGTAACGGGGACCATCCTCGGCCATCAGCCGATCGGGTTGACCACGTTCAACGTTCTTTTCGTCCCCGTATTGCGCAGCGCAGCGCACCACACCTGCCCCGTGCATCAGTCGCATGCGGTCTGCACGGCGCAGTCCGCTCATACCTCGGCAGTCAACCACCCGCGCAGCGCTGCGCTGACCTCGGCCGGTTTTTCCATCGGTGCAAGGTGACCGCAGTCGGGCAGCACCGTCAGCCGGGCATGGGGTGCAAGCGCCTGCATCTCCTGGCTGATCGACAGCGGGGTGATGCGGTCGTTGGCACCACACAGAATCAGCAGGGGGTCGCGGTACCGGGCCAGCACATCGTGGCCGTCGCGGCGCTCCAGTGCGCTCTGCTGCAGGAACACATCCGCGCCGAGGCGCGCGGTCATGTCACGCACGCGCTGGATGAGGGCATGGTCGTCCACGCGCGAGACATCGACGTAGCTGCGCATCAGCGCATCGCCGAATCCATGGAAGCGACCAGGCAGGCGAACGCTCGCCTGCTGGCTGCGGCGCTGCGCCGCACGCTCGGGCGATTCGGCATGGAACGAGGTATCCAGCAGCGCCAGCCGCAGTACGCGCTGCGGTGCCGTGCGCACGATTTCCTGCGCGACGAAACCGCCCAGCGAAAAGCCGGCCAGTGCAAAGCGCGGGGGCGCGTCGGCCAACACCTGCGTGACCACCGCCTGCATGCGGGTGCCGCCGGTCAGGTCACCCACGTGGCAGTCGGCGATGTCGGCCAGGTCGGCGATCTGGTCCCGCCACAGCTCGGCATCGTTGAGCAGGCCGGGCAGCAGCAGCAGAGGAATGCGGTCAGACAGGGCGGCAGTCATCCACGCATTGTCGCAGCGTGGCAACCAACTGCACCATGCCGCAGCGGGCTCAGTGTGTTGCCAGCTCGGGTGCCTGGCTGATGTCCACCTGCTGCACCGGCAGGGTTACCACCATCACCGTCGAGTCGTCCGGGTCCAGGCGCGCCTTGAAACCCAGGCTCTGGCACATCGCCAGCATCGTGCTGTTCTCGCGCAACACCTGCCCTTCCACGATATCCAGCCCCAGCCAGCGCGCGTACTCGATCATGATCGCCATCAGCCGCCAGCCGATGCCATGCCCCTTGAGATCCGAACGGATCAGGATGCCGTACTCCCCACGGTGGTAGTCGGCGTCGGCATGCAGCCGCACCGCGCCCAGCATGTCGCCGTTGCGCGGGTCGATCGCCACCAGGGCAATGGAACGTGCGTAGTCGAGCTGGGTCAGCCGGGCGATGAACTCATGGCTGAAGTGTTTCACCGACTGGAAGAAGCGCAGGCGCAGGTCCTCGTCGGTGACGCGCGCGAAGAACGCGCGGAACAGCGCATCGTCCTCGGGTCGTACCGGCCGCACGAAGGCGCGCGCGCCGTCGGAGAGGGTGAGCGTCCGCTCCCACTCCTTCGGGTATGGGAACACCGAAAAACGTGGATGGCCGCGGCCCTTGTGCAGGATGCGCGAGGGTGCCACCGCCACACGTGCGTCCAACGCGAGGATGCCATCGCGGTCGACCAGCAGCGGGTTGATGTCCAGCGTGCGGATCTCGGGAATATCGGCGGCCAGCTGGGCCAGCTTGACCAGCGCCAGCGCGACGGCGCGCTCATCGGCCGCCGGCACGTCGCCGTAGGCCTTCATGATGCGCGACACGCGGGTGCGGTCGATCAGCTCATGGGCCAGCCGCAGGTCCAGCGGCGGCAAGGCCAGCGCCTTGTCGTTGATGACTTCCACCGCCGTACCGCCGCGCCCGAACACGATCACCGGACCGAACGTGGGATCATCGGCAATGCCTGCGATCAGTTCGCGCGCCTTGGGTCGCAGGATGGTCGGCTGCACCAGCAGACCATCGATGCGCGCCTGCGGGCGAAGCTCGCGCGCGCGCGTCAGGATCGCATTGGCCGCAGCCTGCACCGCGGCCAGCGTGGACAGGTTCAGCCGCACGCCATCGACTTCCGACTTGTGCGGAATGTCCGCTGACAGGATCTTCAGCGTGATGGTTGCTCCCTGTTCGAGCAGTGTCTGCGCCAGGTCCATTGCCTCGTGCGCATCGCGGGCATGCAGCACCGGGGCGGACGGAATGCCGTAGGCGGTAAGCAGCGCATGCGTGGCCAGCGGGTCCAGCCAGTGCTGACCCGCTGCGAGCGCCGCGTCGACCAGAGCGCGTGCGGCGGTGGTGTCGACCACGAAGTCCTCCGGGAGGCTCGGCGGCGTTTCCATCAGTGCGTTCTGCGCGTCGCGGTAGCGCACCAGATGCTGGAAGCCACGCACCGCGTCAGCCTCGGTGGCGTAGGTCGGCACGCGTGCGGCGTGCAGTGTGGCGGTCGCGTTCTCATCGTTGCCCAGCCATACCGCGAACACCGGCTTGTCGCGCTGGTGCCGGGGCCGCTGGCCCAGCGTACGGGTCAGGGCCTGCGCCGCATCAGCCGATGAAGTGAAGGCGGTGGGCACGTTGACCACCAGCAGTGCGTCGTTGGCATTGTCGGCCAGCAAGGCTTCGATGGCGGCGGCATAGCGCTCGCCATCGGCGTCGACCACGATGTCGACCGGGTTGTCGCGCGACCATCCCTGCGGCAGCACGCGGTCGAGCTGCTCGACGGTGGCCGGCGAGAGTTCGGCCAATGTGCCGCGCAGCGCGTTCAGCTGATCCACCGCCAGCCGGCCCACGCCGCCGCCGTTGCTCAGCACGGCCAGCCGACGGCCCGGGAAGGTGCCGAGGCGACCCAGCGTCTCGGCGGCGGTGAACAGCTCGTCCAGCGCCGACACCCGCAGCAGGCCGGCACGGTTGAACGCAGCGCCGTACACATCGTCCGCACGGGCCAGCGCCTGCACGTGGGTATCGTTGCCGGGCATGATGCGTTGCCCGCGGCCGGACTTGACCACCACCACCGGCTTGGAGCGTGCCGCCGCGCGCGCGGCCGACATGAACTTGCGCGCGTCCTTGATCTGCTCGACGTAGAGCAGGATGGCGCGGGTGCGGTAGTCGGTGGCGAAATAGTCCAACAGATCACCGAAATCCACATCCAGCGTATCGCCCAGCGACACCACGGCGGAGAAGCCTACCGAGCGCGCCACGCCCCACTCCACCAGCGCTGCGGCAATCGCACTGGATTCGGAGATCAGCGCCATGTCACCGGCCTGCGGCGCGTGCGCGGCGATGCTCGCGTTCAAACGCGCGTGCGGCGCGATGACCCCCAGGCAGTGCGGCCCGAGGATGCGCAGTCCCTTGGCCCGCGCACTGGCCTCCACCTGCGCGCCCAGCGACCCGGGGCCCTCGCCGAGGTTGGCGGTGAGGATGATGGCCGCCGCCACACCGAGTGCGGCCGCATCGGCGATGACCTGCGGCACGATCGCCGCCGGCGCGGTGACCACCACCAGCTCGGGCACCCAGTCCAGATCCTTGAGCCGTTTGACGGTGCGGATGCCATCGATTTCCGGATGTCGCGGGTTGACCCAGGCAACCTTGCCCGAGAAGCCCGCGCCGCGCAGATTGCGCATGACCGCCCGCCCCGCCGAACGCTCGCGCGGGCTTCCACCGATGACAGCAACCGCCTGCGGGCGGAACACGGACTGCAGGTTATAGGTACTCATGGCAGCGACCAGCGTATGCAGACCCCTACGGTATCACCCGCACCTGCCAGCGCATGTGGATCAAGGGCAACAGCGTGACGACCAACGGTCGTCACCTACCGGGATCAACAGCCGGCGCGGGCGCCGCACGGCTTACAACAACGTGCCGCCGAGAATCATCGCGGCGATGCTGAAGTAGATCACCAGCCCGGTGACATCCACCAGCGTCGCCACGAACGGCGCCGATGCACTTGCCGGGTCGAAGCCAAACCGTTTCAGGATGAACGGCAACATCGAGCCCGACAGCGAACCAAAGGTGACAATCCCCACCAGCGCCGCGCCAACCGTCATGGCCAGCAGCACCCAATGATCGCCATAATCGTGCAACCCGCCCAGCTGCCATACCGTGATGCGGCCGACGGCCAGCGCGCCGAGGATGCTGCCCAGCACCACCCCGGTCGGCAGCTCGCGCAGCGCCACCTTCCACCAGTCGCGCAGGCGCAGTTCACGCAATGCGAGTGAACGGATCAGCAGTGATGTCGCCTGCGAACCCGAGTTGCCGCCCGAGCTCATGATCAGCGGAATGAACAACGTCAGCACCACGGCCCGCGCCAGCTCGTCCTCGTAATGCTGCATGGCGCTGGCGGTGAGCATCTCGCCGATGAACAGCACACTCAGCCAGCCGGCGCGCTTGCGCAGCATCTCCACAAAGCCGATCTGCATGTACGGCTTGTCCAACGCCTCCATGCCACCGAACTTGTGCGCATCCTCGGTGGACTCCTCGATCAGGGCATCCAGGATGTCGTCGACGGTCACGATGCCCAGCAGCTGCTGCTGTGCATCCACCACCGGAATGGCAAGCAGGTCGTGGCGACGGATCAGCTGCGCCACCTCTTCCTGGTCCAGCTCGACGTCCACGGTCACCGGCGGGTTGGTCTGCGCTACGTCGAGAATCGACTGCTCGGGCAGGCCGGTGATCAGCCGGCGCATGGTCACCACCTGCTGCAGCCGCTGCGTCGCCGGGTCGAGCACGTAGATGGCGTAGACGGTCTCGCGGCTGCGCTCCACCTCGCGGATGTGCTGCAGGGTCTGCGCGACGGTCCACGTGGCCGGTACGCTGACGAACTCGGTGGTCATCAGCGCACCGGCGGTGTTCGGCGCGTAGCCCAGCAGCGTCTGGATCACCTGGCGTGCTTCGGCGCCCAGCAGCGGAATCAGGCGCTCGCGCTCCTCGGCGTCGAGCTCGTGCACGATGTCGGTGGCGCGGTCATCGGCCATCAGACCGAGCAGCGCGGCGGCACGTGCCGGCGGCAGTGCTGCCACCAGGTCGCCCGCCCGATGCAGCTCGGGCGCTTCAAGCATCTTCACCGCCCGCGGCAACGGCAGTGCCGCCAGCGTGTCAGCGGCCGGCAACAGGGCAAGCGTATTGAGGTATTCCACCGCATCGGCGGTGTTGAAGTTGGCCAATGGCGCGGCCAAGGCCAGCGCGTCGCCGGGCTGGCGCAGCAATTGCTTCTGGTTCATCTGATTCGCCTTGTGGGGTCGCAGGCGCGACGCCAGCACAGGCGAACCAGGCCCGGATCAGGCTCTCGCCGTTGCTGGCGTCGAACGAGGTCGACTACTACTGTCGCTGGGCATGGGTATGGACTCCGGGAATGGACGGGACGCGCCGCAATGCCGAGAACGGCACCTGCGGATCTGCACCCGCCACCGGCATGGGCCGGTCCACGAATTCTGACCCTCCCCGGCAGCCGGGTCAACCAGAGACTGAACAGAAGCCGGGTGAGCCTGGCTCTGCCCGGCACCCGTCAGCCGTTGTCGCGCAGAAAACGCGCCATCGACGAAACCCCAGGTACGCGGGGTTCGAACTCGCCAGCCACATCGATGAAGCCGCGCATCACCGCGATCTCGCGCGGGCTGCGGTTGAGCGCGTCACGTGCGTCCGGGTCCGCGCCCGCGCGCATCAGCCGCTGCACGAGCAGCGGCAGACCGTGCAGCGCCGCCAGATGCAACGGACCGAAGCCACGCGGATCACGCACGTCCAGGCTGACGCCCTCATCCAGCAGCCGCTCCACGCCGGCCAGCACCACCTGTTCATCGCAGGCCGTACCGGGCTCGGCACGCGCACCGAGCAACAGCAGCAGCGGCGTCACGTCGCCGGCGCTGCGGTCGGCTTCGGCACCGGCCAGCAGCAGCGTGTCCAACAGGGCAAGCAGGCGCGAACGGTCTCGTGCCGAGAAACCGTACAGCGCCGCGCAGTGCAACGGGCCCAGCTGCTGCGCGTCACCGGCATGCACATCGGCACCGGCGGTGAGCAGACGCGCCACGATGTCAGGCAGGCCCAGCGCCGAGGCCAGCATCAGTACCGTCACGCCACCGGGCAGACGGTGCTCCAGCTGGGCTCCGGCCTCCAGCAGGGTGGAGACGATCTCCACCTGGCGCATGCTGACCGCCGCCGACAGCGGCGTGGCGCCACTGGCCGCGGCGTGTTGCGGGTCGGCCTTGCGTGCCAGCAGCAGTTCCACCACCGGCAGATGGCCGCCACCGGCCGCCCGCAGCAGCGCGGTGCAGCCCTGTGCGTCCACCGCATCGACAGCAAAACCCAGATCGATCAGGCGGCGCACCGCATCGGCATCGCCGGCCATTGCCGCCGCCGGCAGATCGGCCTCGCGCAGCGCGCGGCGTGGCAGCGGCCACACCCGCCAATCCAGCCAGTCGGCCAGGTCTCGGCGGCCACTGGACAGCGCCACGCCAAGCGGCGTCTGGCCGTCGGCCGCACGCGATTCAGGTGAGGCGCCCTGCTGCACCAGCAGCTTCAGCGCCGCTTCGCGCCCGAGTGCGGTCGCCAGATGCAACGCGGTCATGCCGTGGCTGTCGCGTGCCTCGCGGTCAACGCCGAGGCCGAGAAGCGCCTGCTGCAGGCGCAGCCAGCCCAGCCGCACGGCCAGTGCCAGCGGCGGGTCACCGGCCGGCGACGGTGCGAACGGATCCGCGCCACGCTCCAGCAGTTCCAGTGCCAGTTGTTCCAGCCCGCGATGAGCATGGTCGTGCTGCACGCAGGCGACCAGCAGCCGCGCCAGGCCGCCACGACCGGCCGGCGACACCCCGTGGTCGAGCATCACCTGCAAGGCCGGCACGGCATCGACGCCGCGCGACAGCAGCGCGAACATCGGCGTATCGCCGCAGGCGTCGAGCACCTCGGGCTGCGCGCCATGGTCGAGCAGCCAGGCAACCGCGCGCGGGTCGAGCGCCAGTTCGGCGTCATGCAGCAGCGCACCGAGCTCCTCGGGTTGGCACAGCCGCGCGATCTGCGCCATGCCGTCGGTGTTGCCGAACCCAAGCGCCTCGCGCAGCAACGCCAGTGGTGGCCGGTCCGGCAGGCCGGCCAGCACCGCAGGGTCGGCATCGGGATTGCCGTGCAGGCCATCGCTGACCGCAGCCGGCAGCGGATACTGCGGGTCCAGCATCGCCACGATCGCCCAGCGACCCGCCTCGGCCGCACAGTCCACCGCACGACGCCCCTGCGGATCGTCGAGGTCATGCGCGATGCCCAGCTCAAGCAGGCGCCGCACCAGCATCGGCGGGACGTCCTCGGCCATCACCGCCAGCAGCAGCGCATTGCGGCCCTCGCCGTCCACCGCGGTGAGGTCGGGCGAGTGGGCCAGCAGGTGTTCGATCACAGCCGCACGACCGGCCGCTGCGGCCTCCAGCAGCGGTGTACGGCCAAGCGCGTCGCGTGCTTCAAGATTGGCACCGGCGGCAAGCAATGCATCGATGATGGCCACGTGTCCGGCCAGCGCGGCTTCGTGCAGCGCGCTGCGGCGCTGCGCATTGCGAGCATCGGCGCGTGCCTTGTGCTTGAGCAGCAACTGCACGCCGGCCGGGTCGTCATCGTCGGTGGCAGCCGCGGCCAGCAGCACCGGGGTGCCGTCGACCGGCTCGCTGCGGGCGCCGCGTTCAAGCAGGAAGCGCGCCATGCGCCAGTTGCCGACCTGGCAGGCCACCGCCAGCGGCGACCAGCCCTCCAGGTTCAACGCATCGATTTCAGCGGCGGCATCGCGCAGCAGTGCCGCGACGCCGGGGTCTGAGCTGCGTGCCGCATGGTGCAGCGGAGTATTGCCGTCAGCGTCGGTAGCCCGTGCGTCGGCGCCGTTGGCCAGCAGGGTCATCACCGCTTCGGGGCGACCGTGCCAGCTGTCGCGCGTTGCTGCCAGCAGCGGAGTCATGCCACGGTGCGGCGCGTTGACGTCGACCCCGCGTGCGATCAGTTCCCGCAGCAGGCGCAGGTCGGGCAGCACCGCCGCCAGCACCGCCAGGCTGCGCTGGTCGCGCCACTGCGGGTCAGGCAGCGCGCGCGGATCGGCACCGGCGTCCAGCAGCTGCAGCGCGCGGTCAACCCGACCGTGACGCGCCGCTTCAAACAGGGCCGGCAGCAGCGCATCGTCAGGCAGTGGCTCAAGTACCTTGGCGGGCAGCTCGGCTTCGTCGTCGCCGGCCTGCCATGGCGTCGCGTTGCGCGCGACCGGCAGCGGCTGGGCAGCCGCCGTCGCCTGCGCGGCAGGGGCGGTTCGCTGCAACAGCAGATGCAGCAGCGGCGCCAGCACCACGTTGGCAGCCACGGCTGGCCAATGCAGGGCATCGGGCAGCAGGGTCGGCCACGCAGGCAGAACCAGCAGCGCGCACAGCACCAGCACGATCACCGCCGGCAGCAGCCCGCGCCATGCGCCCGGGTCACGGCCGGCAAGCGCCGAGGCATGGCGTCTGAAGCCGCCGGCCAGACGCTCCACGTCATTCCACAGCGGCCAGGTACGCCACGCGGCGAGCAGTCCCACGCTCAGCAGCACCGCCAGGCCCAGCGCGGCGGCGAGACTGCCGCTTTCGCGCAGCGCGGTCAGCGGCCATGCCAGCAGCAGCGCCAGCACAACGGCGCCGGCAGTCCACAGCAGCAGCAGCGAGGGCACGTCCTCGCGCAGGGTATCAGTCAGCGGGCGCAGCACGCGGCTGCGACGCTGCCAGGAGATGGCCAGCGCGAAGGCAGGCTGGGCCAGCACGGCCAATGCGGCACCGGCCACGCCGCCCAGCGCCGAACCCAGCGCAAGCAGCACGCCGAGCACGAATGCTGCGGGAATGGCACGACGGGGCAGAGCAGCGGTCATCGCGGCGGCAGCATGCTGACCACCGACGGCGGCACCTGCAGGTAGAAGCCGCGCTCGGCCAGCTCGGCGCGAACCTGCACCGGGTTGGCCTGGGCCAGACGGCGGCCTTCCTCCAGCTGCAGGTCCATCACCCAGGTCAGCGCGCCCAGCGAATCACGCAGGGGGCCGGGCAGCACCTCGAACGCATCGCGCGCCGCGAGATAGACGTAGGTGTCGGCTCTTCGTTGGCTTTTGTAAACGGATGCGTGCATGCCAGCGGCAACTACCGGTAAAGCAACGATTGTGTCCGAAAGCCGGCACTGGCGAAAGGCGTCAAAGCACTTTGACGCGGCTTTCACCAGTGCCCGGCGTACTGACGATCAGCATTGTGACGAGGGCGTTCAGCCAGCGCCGTGCTTGAGCGTCAACGCACCTTGGCGTAGGTACCCTTCAACGCGACACCGGCCAGAATGGCGCCGGCATAGCACTCGTAATTGGTGCTGCTCTTGAACTCGTTGCGCTTGTAGTAGCTGACGATGTCCACCACCGCGTTGGCGCCGCGCGACCTGGCACCCTCCTGCAGCGCCAGCAGCGCCGACAGCGCGACCCAGCGGCAGGCGTCGGCGTCGCTCTTGTTGGCGGCGTTGGTCTTCTTGTTGGTTACGTCTTCGCCCAGACGCTGCTGCACGGTCACCGGCTGGCCTGCCAGATAGAACCGCACGCTGCCATCAAGGCCGACTTCGCGCGCCTGCGGGGAGGCCAGCAGTTCAGCCAGCGACTGCTCGACGCGGGTATCGCGGGCATGGGCGGCGGTGCTGGCGGTCAGCAGGGCGGCGGTGAGGAACAGAACGGAACGACGCATCAACTCTTCTCCTTGTTGGGGTGCGGAACAGCAGGGACTTCAGGCATGCCAGCGACGGAACACCAGCGAGGTGTTGATGCCACCGAAAGCAAAATTGTTGCTCATCACGTACTCGGCCTGCAGATCGCGGCCCTCGCCACGAATGTAGTCGAGCTCGGCGCAACGCGGGTCGAGTGCGGTCAGGTTGAGCGTCGGTGCGAACCAGCCTTCGCGCATCATCTCGATGCTCAACCACGCTTCAAATGCACCGCACGCACCGAGCATGTGGCCCACGTAGCTCTTCAGCGAGCTGATCGGCATGCGGCTGCCGAACACCTGCGCGGTGGCCTGGCTTTCAGCGATGTCGCCGTGATCGGTCGCGGTGCCGTGCGCGTTCACATAATCGATCTGCGCCGCCTCCAGTCCTGCGTCCTGCAGCGCCAGGCGCATCGCCTGGGCCATGGTGCCGGCACTGGGCTGGGTGACGTGCTGACCATCGCTGTTGGTGCCATAGCCGACGACCTCGGCAAGAATGTCGGCGCCACGCGCCAGCGCATGCTCCATGTCTTCCAGGATCAAGGTGCAGGCGCCCTCGCCCAGCACCAGACCATCCCGGCCGGCGTCGAACGGACTCGGCGTGCTCTGCGGTGCGTCGTTGCGGGTACTGGTGGCAAACAGCGTGTCAAACACGGCCGCAGCAGTAGCATCGAGCTGCTCGGCACCGCCGGCCACCATCACCGTCTGCTTGCCGCTGCAGATGGCCTCGTAGGCCGCACCCACGCCCTGGCTGCCCGACGTGCAGGCACTGGAGGTGGTGTAAACCCGCCCCGACAGACCAAAAAACACGCCGATGTTGACCGGCGCGGTATGGCTCATCATTTTCAGATAGGTCGTGGCGCTGATGCCGTCAGTGGTGAGCTCGTGCAGCATGCGGCCGAACTCACCGGTGGCTTCGTGGCTGCCGGAGGAGGAGCCGTAGGCCACCCCGGCCATGCCGCTGCGCAGGACCGGGTGGTCGAGCAGCCCGGCCTGCCGCAGCGCCACTTCGGTGGCCCGCACCGACATGATCGCGACCTTGCCCATCGAACGGGTGGTCTTGCGGTTGTAATTCGGCGGCAGGGTGTAGTCCAGCGCCGGTGCGGCCAGCTTGGTGTTCAGGCCCGCGTAGATGTCCCACTGCGGCATCGGCTGCACGGCGTTGTGCAGGCTGCGCAGATGCGCATGGATGGTCGGCCAGTCATGGCCGAGCGGGCTGATCGCCGAGGCACCGGTGACCACCACGCGACGGTCGGCGGCGGCCATCAGACCATGCCCCCGTTGACCGAGATCACCTGCCGGGTGATGTAGCCGGCCGGCTCGGAGAGCAGGAAGGCCACGGTGGCGGCCACTTCCTCCGGGCGGCCGACGCGACCGGCCGGAATCATCTTCAGAGCATGGTCGACGACTTCATCGTTGAGCATGTCGGTGGCGATCAGGCCGGGAGCAACACAGTTCACCGTGATCGCACGGCTTGCCAGTTCCAGGGCCAGCGCCTTGGTGGCACCGATGATGCCCGCCTTGGCCGCGCTGTAGTTGACCTGCCCGCGGTTGCCGACCAGGCCGGACACCGAAGACAGGGTGACGATGCGGCCCGGCTTGCGCCGCCGCACCATCGGCATGATCAGTGGATGCAGCACGTTGTAGAAGCCATCCAGATTGGTGTGCACCACGTCGTCCCAGTCCTGTTCGGACAACGCGGGGAAAGCGCCATCGCGGGCGATGCCGGCATTGCAGACCACGCCATAGAAGGCCCCGTGCTGCTCGACATCGGCCTCCAACGCAGCGCGTGCAGCCGCGCGGTCGGCCACGTCGAAGGACAGCACCCGCGCCTGGCGACCCAATGCCTGGATCTCGGCGACCACGTTCTGGGCCTCCTCGACCCGGCTGCGGCAATGCACCACCACATCAAAGCCATCGCGCGCGATGCGCAGCGCGATGGCCCGGCCGATGCCCCGGCTCGCGCCGGTCACCAGCACACTGAGATTCCCTGTCATGCCTGTCCATTCTCCAGATACGCTGCCGCGTCGGCCGGCTGATACACCGACACATTGGCTGCCGCCCACTGCTCACCGTCCGCCTCGATGCTGCAGGCGAACATTCCAAGTCCATTGTCACCCAACAGCTCGCAGCGTGCGTGTATGCGCAGCACGGTACCGCTCGGAAACACCGCCTGCCCGCAGGTATAGCGGCGGCTGCCGAGCAGGAAGCCTACGCTGGGACCACGGCCGGCGAGCCGGTCGCGGCACCCCGCCCAGGCCGCGATGGCCTGGGCCATGTATTCGATGCCGACCCAGCCGGGCACCCCGCCGTCGTCAACGAACAGGCCTTCGTGCGGCACCTGCAGTTCGGCCACGATGCGGTCCGGTTCCCAGTGCACGACACGGTCCAGCAGGCTCATGGCATCCTGATGGGGCACCAGCTGGTCGATGCCGAACTCGATGCAGCGTGCGGTCTCCGGCGTACTCATGCGCGCTCCAGTGCCAGTACGGCGTTGCTGCCGCCAAAGGCGAACGAACTGCTCAGAAGCCGCTGCGGCGGCTGCGCCAGCCGTTGGCCTGGCGCCACCAGCGCCAGCTCCGGCAGTTCGGGGTCGGGCTGGCCGTCCCACCAGTGCGGCGGCAGCCGCCGTTCCGGATTCTGCGCCAGCACCAGCCAACAGATCGCAGCTTCGATCGCGCCGGATGCGCCGAGGGTATGCCCGGTCAGCGGCTTGGTTGAACTGGCCGGCACCGCCTGCCCGAGCACGGTCGCCACCGCCCGGCTTTCCATGGCATCGTTGTGCCCGGTGGCGGTGCCGTGCAGGTTCACGTAGTCCACCTGTGCCGGCGCCCAGCCCGCCCGCTCCAGCGCCTGCTGCAGCGCATCGATCGCGCCAAGCGCCTGCGGATCAGGTGCGGACATGTGGTGCGCGTCCGAGGACTCGCCCCAACCGGCCAGTGCCACCGGCCCCGGTTCACGGGTCAGCAGGAACAGCGCGGCACCTTCACCGATGTTGATGCCGTTGCGGTTGCGCGAGAACGGGTTGCAGCGTGCGGCCGAGACCGATTCCAGGGCACTGAAACCGGCCACGGTGAACCGGCACAGCGAATCGCCGCCGCCAGCCACCACCGCATCGACGATGCCGGCGCGCAGCAGACGTGCGGCCGACATCAGCGCCTTGGCACTGGACGAGCAGGCGGTCGAGAGCGTCCAGGCCGGGCCCTGCACGCCGAGCCGCTGGCGCACGAACTGCGCCGCCGAGCCCATTTCCTGCTGGGCGTAGTCGAATCCCGGCGGCCATTGCGCGTCCGTCACCCGGGTGCGCAGCGCATCCTCGGATTCCCCGATGCCGGACGTGCTGGTGCCAAGCACCACCGCCACGCGCCCGGCGCCATAGCGTTCAACCGCTGCCGCAACCGCCGGCGCGATCTCTTCCAGCGCAAGGTCAAGCAGCGCGTTGTTGCGGCCGCGCATGGCGACCGGCAGCTCGGACAGGGTAGGCAGCCCGGCCTGCACCTGGCCCAGCGCCAGGGTCCGGCCGGGCAGGATCTGGTCGTTGTCGGAGAGCCCGCCCGGCTGGGCGGCGAACAAGGCCGCAGCGACCGCTGCCCGACCCTGGCCGAGGGCGCAGACCATGCCCATCTCGTTGAGGTACACCGTCATGCTCAAGGTTCCTGCGTGCTCATATCGGCCGATTCGATGCGCAGTGCGTAGCCCTCGGCACGGTTTTCCAGCTCCAGGCTGCCGTCGGCGTGCCGCTGCAGCCGCAGCCACGTCGTGCCGTTGCGGCGCAGTGTGCGCTGCCGGCCATCATCGTCGACCTGCCAGCCAGCCGGCAGCGCCGCCGCGATGGCCGCGGTCGGCCAAAGCGCGAACTGCAGGTCGTCGAGCACGCGCTCGGCACGCACCTGCGGCGGCAGCCAGGGGGCACGCTGCTGGGTCAGCGTGGTGCCGTCCCATTGCATGCGCACGCCGGTCTGGCCCATGGCCTGCACGGCCAGCCGCACCTGCCGGTCATCCACCTCCAGCAGGGCGTCCAGCGCGCGCTGATGGCTGCCGAAGGTGAACTGCAACTGCTGCTGCAGCGCCAGCGTGGTGCCAAGGCTGGCCGGCGACAGCCGCAGCGGCGGCAGCTCGACCAGCGCGCGCGGCTGCCGGCCGGCACAGGCCGCCAGCAGCAGGCTCATCATGAGCAGGGAGATCAGGCGCCGCACAGCTGCTCCAGTACCCGCATCCGGCGGCCGGTCGGATCGTCCACATAGGGGTTGCGGGTGTCCCAGGCGTACCCGGCGAGAATCGAAGAAATCATGCGGCGCACCTCGGGCTGCTGGTCGGGGTGGAAGATGATCTTCTGGAAGCCGCCTTCATACCAGGCTTCGACGAAACGGCGGAAGGTTTTGACCCCCGCACGCAGCGGCACCGCGAACTCGGCTTCCCAGTCCACCGTCTGCCCGGCGTAACGCCGCTCCAGGCAGGCGCTGGCCAGCTGCGCGGACTTGAACGCGATGGTGACGCCGGAAGAGAACACCGGGTCGAGGAATTCGCCGGCATTGCCGAGCAGTGCATAGCCCGGTCCCCACAACGAGCTGACATTGGCCGAATACCCGGTGATGCGACGCACGGGAAGCACGGCCCATTCGGCCTTGGCCAGCAGACGGGTGAGGTTGGGATCTTCAGCGACGATGGCCTGCAGCTTCTGCAGGTCATCCCCTTCGTAGCGCTCGAAGAACGACGGCTCGGCGACCACGCCCAGCGAGCAGCAGCCGTTGGAGAACGGGATGGTCCAGTACCACACGTCGATGTGTTCGGGATGGGTGGTGATCAGGATCTTGTTGCGGTCAAAGCCCGCATCGGCCGGGATGTGGTCACGCACATGGCAGAAGATCGCCCCGCGCACCGGGAAGTTGGACGGCGACTCCAGCTGCAGCAGTCGCGGCAGCAGACGCGCGAAGCCGGAGGCATCGAGAATGAAGTCGGCTTCGATGCGGTACTCGCTGCCGTCGGGACGACGTACCTGTACTGCCGGCTGCTCGCCCGGCTCGACGGCCAGCACTTCATCGCCGAAGCGCAGCGTCGCCCCCAGGCGCTCGGCGCCGCGCGCCAGCACGTCGTCGAAGTCGGCGCGCTGCACCTGGTACGTGGTGCCCCAGCCCGGCGAGAATTTGTCGCGGAAATTAAACGCTGTGGTGGCCTCCCCGTGCACGAACGCGGCACCGTTCTTGTACTGGAACCCGGCCTCGACCACGTCCTGCAGCAGGCCGGCTGCTTCGATGTATTCCATGCTCTGCGGCAGCAGGCTCTCGCCGATGGAGAAGCGCGGGAACTGCTGGCGCTCGAGCATCAGGACCTTGCGTCCGTGCTGGCGCAACATCGCCGCTGCGACCGAGCCGGCCGGCCCGGCGCCGATGACCAGGATTTCGGTGCGTTCCACAGGTGCCGGCGAGCCGGTGTCCACAGCAGCATTCATCGGTGCGTCCTTGTTGCTCGAAGAGAGGGAGTCAGGAAGTGGTGTCGGCAAGATGGGCCTGGCGGACGGGCACCGGCCGGAACAGCGGTGAAATGATCCAGACCAGGCCGATGCCGAACAGCAGGGTCAAGCCGAACGCGCGCAGCGCAGGGGTGGCTGACAGGCCCAGCAGGCCAAACGACAGCCAGGTGCTGGCGGCGCCGACACAGACGGCCAGCCACGCCGAGGGATCGCCCTGGTGCTCGAGCAGGAAGATGCCGTAGTCGATGCCCATGCCCATCAGCAGCATCAGCGCCAGTACGTTGAACAGCTGCAGCGGCTGGCCGAACAGGCCCAGCAATCCCAGTGTGAGTGCTCCGGCCAGCAGGGTCGGGGTGATCACCCGCCACGCCTGGCGCCCATAGCGCCACCACAGCGCCGCCAGGATCAGCGCGACGCCGACCAGCAGCAGGCCGCTCATCAGCTTGCGGTAGTGACCCAGCAGCTGCGAGAAGTCCGCGGTCCGGTCCACCCAGCGCACTCCCTCCAGACCGTCGGCCGCTCCCTCGAGGACAGCCAGTGCATCGGCGTGCCCACCGTCGTCCACCATCACCACCGTGGTGGCCAGCCCGCCCACCTCGCCCAGCCACAGGTGCCGGAACGGCTGCGACGCGGGCGAATCCAGCAGATCCGCCGCCTGCAGCGGGGCGGCGGCGAAGGCCGGACGTGGCAGCGGCTCGCCCACCACGCTCGCCACGTCGGCCAGCACCTTCGCCTCAACCCGCGCGGTCAGCGCGGCGTCCTCACGCTGCCGGGCCGGCGATGGCAGCCAGTCACTGGTGGCGCGGTAGCCGGCGATGCGCTGCTGCTGCTCGAGTGCGCGCAACCGTGCAGTCAGCGCTTCCTCACGCTGCAGCACCTGGTCGGCGCCTGCACCCTGCACCAGATAGAACTGCGCCGGGCTGGGCATCCCCAGCAACTGGCTCAGCCGGATCTGCTCGGCCATCAGGGCCGGTGGCGAAGACTGCAGCCCGCGCAGGTCGTCATTGGTACGCAGGGTCCACATGCCGGCTGCCGACAGCAGCAGCGTGGCCAGCACGAAAACGGCCACCGCGCGGCGGCTGCGCAGCCGCGGCCAGCGTTCCAGCGTGTCACCCAGCCAGCCGGCAAACCGGGTCTGGCGCACGCGCCCACCGTCGAGCCATGGGAACCAGAAGATCACCGTGAGGAACGCCGCCGCCAGACCAACGACGGAAAACAGCGCCATCTGCCGCAGCCCGGGGAACGGTGCCAGGCCCAGCGCCAGGTAGGCCAGCGCGCTGGTCAGCAGGGCCAGCCACAGGCCCGGCAGCAGGTGGTGCAGCAGGGCCCAGCGTGATTCCTTCGGCGCGGCCTGGCGCGAAGCGAACCAATGGATGCCGTAGTCCTCTGCCACACCGACCAGCGAGGCACCAAACACCAGGGTCAGCACGTGCACCTTGCCAAACACCAGCACGGTCACCGCCAGCGCCACACCACAGCCCACCAGCAGCGACGCCGCCACCAGCAGGATCGGGCGCAGCGAGCGGAACGCCAGCCAGACCAGCAGCAGCACCGCGGCCAGCGAGCCCCAGCCGATCGTGTTGATCTCCTGGTTGGCCTGCACCGCTGCCGCTTCGGCGTGCAGCGGCACGCCGGCGTGCAGGATTTCCAGATCCGGCGCTGCAGCGTTGGCAGCCTGTGCGGCGCGCTCCAGCAGGCCGCCGAGGTGGCGCTCGCCATCGAGCTGGAAGGCCGACCCCGGGGTGTCGTACTGCAACACCGCCCAGTGCTTGCCATCGGCCTGCAGCAGGCCATCCTCGCCCAGTCGCAGGCCCGACGCGCGCGCCTGCTGCTGCCACCACTGCGGCCACAGCTGCAGCGGATCCTGGCGCCAGTCGGTCAGTCGCGGGGCGCCCATCGGGCCATACAGGCTGGCCAATGCCTGCTGGCCCAGGTCATCGGCTGCGGCATGTTGCAGCTGCGCACGCTGTTCCGGGGTCAGCAGACGGTCGCGGTATGGCGCGTAGAGCGCACGCGCCTGGTCGAACCAGCCTTCCATCGAGCCGCTGGGCTGGAGCAGGCCGGCATCGGCATCGCGCGTCATCGACGCGGCGAACGCCGCTCCGGCACGCTGGGCCGCCGCACTGTCGGCACTGCCGACCAGTACCACCACCTGACGTGCGCTGCCATCGGCGATGCGCCGGGTGACATCACTGAGCAGGCGGTCGTGAGCGTCCTGCGGCAACAGGGCAAGAATGTCCGTGTCGATGCGTGACTGCTGGCTCCACAGGGACCATTGCTGCACGCCCAGCACGAGCAGGATGGCCAGCCAACCGGCAGCCAGCCACGGCCACGCGCGCCGCATGCGCGGCGACAACAGGTGCAGGTCAGTCAAAGCGGTCCGCCTCGCTGGCATCCAGCTGCGCTGGCGTCTCGCTCAGGGCGCTGAAACCGATGCGGGTGCGGTCCTGGTTGGCCTCGACGATCTCCACGCTGCGCACATAGCGGTCGCCGCCCAGCGTGAGCGACTGGAACGCTTTGGCCAGCATCGGCGACTTCGGGGTCAGCTGCAGGCTCCAGCCACTGCCCTGCTGGCTCGCCTTCACCATGAACTGGCTGGACAGCGCCTGCACGTCGCCGCTCATCAGCGCGAACATGATGGCGTTGACCGAGCGCATCGCCGGTTGCTGGCGCGCGTCCAGTTCGACCCGGGTACTGCCGTCACGCTGACGGCTGAGTATGCGGTCGGCGGTGACCACCAGCTCGGAGGGGAACGGCCGGGTGGTGGTCCAGATCACGCCTTTCTCGCGCGCAACCACAAAGCTGCCCTGCGAGCGCAGCGGGTTGCTGAAACCGGCGACCTGCTTTTCCTGGGTGAAGCTGCCCCGCAGCACGGCCGGCCGGGCCACCGCCTGGGTGATGGCATCGACCGCCGCTTCGGCAGCTGCCACCGCCGGTGCCGTACACAGCAGCAGGGCGCACAGCAGCAGACGCGGGTAATGACGCAGGGAGACGATCATGGGGCGGGAACTCCAAGGCGTTGGAACAGAATGGCGGGGGACTGGTAGAGCATTTCCCGTGTGGTGGCATCGACGGCCACCTGGATGGTGTGCGCGCGGGTCAGGACCTGGCCGCTGCCGGCGTCGAGAATCTCGTACTGGATCTTCAAGCGGTTTTCCCACTCGACGATCTGTGAGCGCACGCGCAGCGCCTGCTGGAACAGCAGGGGACGGATGTACTTGACGCGCGCATCGACGACGGGCCACAGGTGGCCACCCTCGAGCATCTGCGGGTAGTCATAGTTGAAGCGCTGCAGCAGCGCGCAGCGGGCGATCTCGAAATACTTGAAGTAGTTGCCATGCCAGACCACGTTCATCGGGTCGCAGTCGTGGAAGGCAGGGCTCAGTTCGATCTCACCGACCAGTTCAATGACCGACATACAATTCCCAACGTTCGCGGCGGATCTCCACCAGCAGGTCCCGCAGTTCGCGATCCAGCGCGCGGTCTTCCTCAACCAGGGCGATGCGGCTGCCCAGATCCTCGTACATGGCCGCCAGCGTCGCACCCAGCTGCGCATTCATGCCAGCGCGCTGACGCAGCGCCAGACCCTGACGGGCGGCCACCAGCATCGCCGCCACCACCTGTTCGGTCAGTTCGATCACGCGAAGGCAGTCGCGCGCGGCGATGGTGCCCATGCTGACCTTGTCCTGGTTGTGGCATTCGGTCGAGCGCGAGAACACCGAGGCCGGCATGGTCTGCTTCAACGCCTCGGCAGTCCAGGCCGACACACTGATCTGCAGCGCCTTCAAACCATGGTTGATCGACGCGCGCGGTCCGGTGGCGGCCGACAGGTTCGCAGGCAGGCCATGGTTGTAACGGGCATCGACGATCAGCGCCAGCTGCCGGTCGAGCAGGTCGGCCACGTTGGCCACGGTGTTCTTCAGCGTGTCCATCGCCAGCGCGATGTGGCCGCCATAGAAATGCCCGCCGTGCAGCAGGCGCTCTTCTTCGGGATCGATCAGCGGGTTGTCGTTGGCGCTGTTGAGTTCAACCTCGATGAGCTGGCGCAGGAACGGCAGCGTGTCTTCCAGCACCCCGATCACGTGCGGCGCACAGCGCAGCGAGTAGCGGTCCTGCAGGCGCTGCTGGTTGCGTGGCGGCTGCGCACTGTCCAGGTCGGCGCGCAGACGCGCGGCAACGCGCGACTGCCCCGGATGCGGCTTGGCGTCGAACAGCACCTGGTCGAAGTGGTGCGCGTTGCCGTCGGCCACCAGCACGTTGAAGGCGGTCAGCCGCGTGGCCAACCGGCACAGGTAATCGGCGCGCTGCCAGGCCAGGCACGCCAGGCCGGTCATCACCGCCGTGCCGTTCATGATCGCCAGACCTTCTTTCGGACGCAGCCGCAGCGGCGCCATGCCAATGGCGGCCAGCGCTTCAGCGGCCGGCTGCACCCGCCCTGCATGCAGGACCTCGCGCTCGCCACACAGCACGGCGGCCACGTAGGAAAGTGGTGTCAGGTCGCCACTGGCGCCCACCGATCCCTCAGCGGGAATCAGCGGCAACACGTCGTGGCGCAGCAGCGTGGCCAGACCTTCCAGCAGCGGCAGGCTGACCCCGGACATGCCGCGCACCAGCGAGGCGAGCCGGGCCGCCAGCGCTGCGCGTGTTTCTGCGGGGTCGAGATAACGGCCCAGCCCGCAACCATGGTAGGTGAACAGATGGTGCGGCAGTTCGGCCACCAGCTCGCGCGGAACCCCGACGGTGCACGAGTCACCGTAACCTGTGGTGACCCCGTAGATGTGTCCGTGGTCCTGCAGCATGCGGTCCAGATAGTCGGCCCCGCGCTGGATGCGCGCGCGGAATGCCGGATCGTCGCTGAGCTCGGCCATGCAGTCACGGCGTGCCAGCGCGGCTACATCCTCGATGCACAGCGGGGCAGCGCCAAAACGGCAGACGGTGCTGGCGGGCGACGCGGAATCGGCACGGCGCGTGCCGAGGGGTTCATCTGCCATGGTCTTGGTTCCAGAATGGGAAGAAGTTGAACCAGTCCAGGGGCGACCGGGCCACATTGATTTCGAGCCAGTGCGCGAAGCGCTGTGCCTGTTCGGCGAGGGCGGCGTCGCGTGATCCCCTCGGCAGCACGATGCGTGGCGAGAACTCCTCGAACACCACGCGGTAGCCGGCGCCATGATGCAGGCAGGCCATGCTGTAGACCGGGCACGCCAGAGCCGCGGCCAGCACGTAGGCCCCGATCGGGAACGGCGCCGGGTGGCCAAGGAACTGCGCCTGCACGCTGCGCCCACCATGCACCGGCACACGGTCACCGACAATGGCGACAAAGCCGCCCGAGGCCACTTTTTCGGCCAGCATCATCGCGGTGGCCGGTCCCATCTCCGTTACCTGCACCAGCTCCACGGCGGCCAGCGGGTCGAGCCGCTGCAGCAGGCGGTTGAAGCGCTGCGCGTGGGCGGTATGCACCAGTACGGTGATGCGGAAGCCCGGCACCTGCTCGGCCAGTACCTGGCACAACTCCAGGCAGCCGATATGCGCGGTCAGGATCAGCCCGCCCTCACGGCGTGCGATTTTCTGCAGCACCAGGTCCCGCTGCAGATGGATGCGCTCGGGCGGATAGCGGCCGCCGAGGCCGAGAATCTTGTCCAGCAGGGTATCGGCGAAGGTGAAGAAATGCCGCAGGCTGTCACGCCGGCGCGGCGCGTGGCCCAGCGCGCCGGTGTGCTGCTGCAGGCGCTGCAGGTACTGCAGCGAGGCGCGCCGCGCCACGCCGTTGGTGAGCCAGTGGCAGAGCACCACCGGCCACACGCAAAGACGGAACGGCCAGCGCCCGAACCATCGGTGCACCCAGCACAGGAAAACCACGCCCGCCACCGAGGTCGACTCGCCGATGTCGGCCCAGTGCGGCGCCGCCGGCGTTTGCCCGCTCATGGGTACGCCCCGCGCAGCCGCCGCCACAGCAGGCGCGGGAAGCGCCACAGCATGCCGAAGAACAGGCGGGTATGCATGCGGCTGATGCGCACGTTGTCGCGCCACACGTCAAAATGCGATACGCCATCGCTGGGATAGGTGACCCGGGTGGCCAGATGCTGCACCGGAACCTGGCGCCAGAACAGGCGCACGAGGATCTCGCTGTCGAAATCCATGCGCCGACCGATGGTTTCTTCATCGATCAGGCGCAGCACCGGCGGCAGCGGATACACCCGGAAACCACACATCGAATCCCGCAGGTGCAGGGAAAGCGTGTTGATCCACACCCAGACATGGGTGGCATAGCGGCCATACAGGCGCGCCTTGGGCACGCTGTCATCGTAGGCCGGGATGCCGCAGATCACCGCCTCCGGCGTCGCGCGCGCCGCTTCGATGAAGCGCGGCAGGTCGCCGGTATCGTGCTGCCCGTCGGCATCGATCTGCAGCACGTGGCTGCAACCCCGCGCAGCGGCCTCGGCAAAGCCGGCCAGCATCGCCCCGCCCTTGCCCTGGTTGTGCGCCAGCCGCAGCAGGTGGACGCCCGGCTGCGTGGCGAGCTGATCGAGCACACCCGCACAGGCCGGGCTGGAGCCATCGTCCACCAGCAGACACGGCAGCGCTGCCGCGCGCACGCCCGCCACCACCGCGCCGATGGCGTGCTCGTGGTCGTAGACCGGAATGACGACGATGGGCGCGAACGCGCTGCTGTCAGCCTGCATCGAACCGCACCTTGCCGCTGGAATGCACTCCCGCCGCGGACGTGTAGCGGAAGCCGAGCACACCGCGTTCGGCGTCCCACTCCAGCTGCAGCGACAGCACATCGTTGGGGCGCGCCACATGCTGGAACTTCACCGCGTCCATGCGCACGAAGCGGGGCGGGATGGCGAAGGCCTCCCGGCCCCAGCGGATCGCCCAGTCCAGCTGGGCCACCCCGGGCAGCACGCGCGCCTGTGGGAAATGCCCGTCGAACACGCGCAGCGCGGGGTCCAGGGTGAGCGTAAGCGCGGCATGACCGGCCTCGCGCTGCTGCCAGCACGGCACCGGCAGCGTGGGCTGGAACAGCGCGGCCAGCGCGGCCTGGGTGACCTTGCCCTGCGCGTTGAGCGGCAACTGCGCCACCCAGCGCCAGCGGCGCGGCCGCGTGACCGCGTCGTGGCTCTGCGCCAGCAGCGTGGCAAGCGCCTGCTGCAGGCTGCGGCGTCCGGCGTCGCCCCCGGTGGTCACGGCCGGGTCAACCGGCACCACCACGGCGGCCAGCTGCTCGCGCAGACCCGGCAGTACCAGCACGCGCACATCGGCCACGGCCGGATGCGCGCGCAACGCACGCTCCAGCGCATCGAGCGACACCCGGCGTTCCTCGATCTTGACGATGCGGTCGGCCCGCCCCAGCAACCGGAAGCCGCCATCGGCCCCGGCTTCGGCGCGGTCCTGGCTGCGCCACCACTGGGCGTCAGGCAGATGCGGCGACGCCACCGACAGACAGCCGTCGTCGATGCGCCAGCGCACGCCGGGCAGTGCGCACCAGGAAGGCGCCAACGCATCCCATCGGCGCCAGGCGATGCCGCCGGTTTCGCTGCTGCCAAAGACTTCCGTCGGGGCCACGCCCAGCCAGTCGCGCACCTGCAACGCGGCAAGCTCTGGCAGCGCCCCCCCGGAGGAGAACACCGCCCGCAGCTGTCCGTGCAGGCTGCTCCAGTCGAGCTGTTCGGGCAGCCGCTTCAGATGCGCCGGCGTTGCCACCAGCACCGAGGGGGCGGCCGCCAGTGCGCTGACCAGATCTTCGTGGAAGAATCGTCGCGGCAGGATCGCGCGGCCGCTGGCCAGCGGCCACAGCACGCGGAACAGCAGGCCATAGATATGCTGATGCGACACCGTGCCGTGCACCTGTGCGCCCTCCACCAGCTCGCCGAACGCTGCCTGCAGCGCGTCGACCTCACGGGCCAGCTGGTCCAGCCGCTTTGCGATCGCGGCCGGCTCGCCGGTGCTGCCGGACGTGAACACCACCAGCTCGCAGTCGCGTTCCTCCAGCGCACCCAGCGCGACGCAGGCCGCATGCACCGGTTGCAACGGTTGCCGCGCCGGCTCGACATCGCCGGCGAAACCGCTCACGTGGGGCTGCAGCGCGTCCAGCGTGGCCGGCAGGTTGTCGGCGCCAAGGTACACGCGCTTGCCCGCGTGCCAGGCACCGAACAGCGCCGCGGCAAAGCGCAGCGTGTCGTCGAAGTACAGCGCCCAGTCGCGCCCGTCGTGGGCGGCGAACGCCGCCTGCCACTGCTGGACCTGGAGGTAAAAGGTGGCGTGGTCGAGCGGACTGCCCGTTTCGTTGTGGCCGACCACGCGACCGGCCCGCGGCTGCTGCAGCAGCTGCGCCAATGCGACCCACTCAGCCATGACCGTGCGCCGCCTTCACCCGTCTCCGCACCAGCCACTCACCTGCGAACAAGACACCCATCATCACGTACGCCAACAGTCCGTTGTACAGCGCCCAGATCCGGTCCGGCGCCCACAGCGCCGTTGCCAGGGCCAGGGCCCCATTGAGAACAAAAAAGCCGCACCACACCTGGGTGACGCGGCGGGTATAAAGCACCGCGAAGGGTGGCAGCTGCGGTTCCTGCAGCCGCGCCATCCGTTCAACCAACGGCGGGCCGAAGCGCAGGCTGGCGGCAAACATCACCAGCATCACCGCATTGACCAGCGCCGGATACAGCTTCAAGGGCAGCGCCTGGTTGAGCACCGTCGCCAGCAGGGCCAGCAGGCCGGTACCGGCAGCGGCCACCCACCACAACGCCTGGCGGGTGGTCAGTGCGCGCAGTACTGCCAAGGCGAACAGCAGCAGCGACAGCCAGCGCGGCTCAAACCGCCCGAGGGCGAAGTAAACCAGTACCGGGTAGGCGAGCGACACCAGGCCGAACGCCACGACGCGCATGCGTGCCATGCCCGTCACTGCTGGCCGGAATCAGGCAGCAGCCTGATCGGGCAGCAGGCCGTGCACGACATCGACGATGTCCTGCACCGTGCGCACGGTCTTGAAGGCTTCCGGCTGCAGATTGCGGCCCAGCAAAGGCTTGAGCTGCACAATCAGATCAACCGCATCGATGCTGTCAATGTCCAGGTCATCGTACAGACGCGCTTCCGGCGTGATCCGTGCCGCTTCGATCTCGAAGCTGTCGGTCAGGATGCGGACAATGCGCTCGAACAGTTCATTCTTGGTCATGGCAGATCCTCGCGCCGTTACGGCTGGCGGGCGGCGACGAACTCGGCGAGTGCGCGCACGCTGGAAAAATGACGGCGGGTCTCTTCAGAGTCGGCCGACAGGCTGACGCCGTACTTCTTCTGCAGCGCCAGGCCCAGCTCAAGCGCATCGATCGAATCCAGGCCCAGCCCTTCAACGAACAGCGGCGCGGCCGTGTCGATGTCCTCGGCGGTGATGTCTTCCAATGACAACGATGAAATGATCAATTCCTTGATCTCGTGCTCAAGTGCCTGCACTGCGGGTCTCTCCGGACATGTCGAAATAGCGGGTGAGGTAGTCGGTGACGCGCCTGGCCGCCAATGCGTCCCCCCGTGGCCCATCATCGGCTTCGGCAAGGAACGGGGCGATCGGGATATCTTCGCCGACCTGCACCCGGACGTGGAAACGCCGCTCGGGCACACGATACCATTTCTCCCCCTTGGTCAGCGTGAGCGGCGTACAGGTTATGCGCACCGGAGTGATGTCCAGACGCCCCCGTACGGCGATGTTCGCCGCGCCACGCTGCAGCCGCGGCGGCTGCCCCGGCAGGCCACGTGTACCCTCCGGGAAGATCACCAGATTGCCACCGGCGCGCACCGCCTGGATGCAGTCGTCCACCAGGCCAGCCCCGTCATCATTGGACACATAGCCAGCCGCGCGGACCGGGCCCCGCATGAACGGGTTGCGCGCCACCGCCTGCTTGACCACGCAGTCCGCGTTGGGCAGCAGCGAGATCAGGATCACCACGTCGATCAGCGTGGGGTGGTTGGCCAGCACCAGCAGCCCGTCGCGCTGAAGCCGTTCGGCCCCCTCAATCTGGCAGGTCATCAGACCAAGCGAGCGCATCAGCCACACGTGGCTGGCAAAGGCCCGCTGCACCATGCGTCGCGACAGCCGCTGGCGCCGCCCGCGGTCGCGCACCAGCAACAGCAGCGCCGGCACCACGAACAGACCCAGCAGCAGCCCCCCCAGACCGAACAACGCAAAACTCAGGCCGGTGCCGACCACCCGCCAGGCATGATCGAGCCGGGCCGGGATGGACTCAGCCATGGCGCGCCCAGCGCCAGCGCTGGCCATGCGCGATCCGGTCCAGCACGGCGTCGCCCGCCAGCAGGAAGCGATGCAGGTCCAGCGCGTGCGGCAGGACGCCCGCTGCCGGGGCAGCGGCATCGGCTGCCGACCACTCCAGCTTGAGGTGGGCACCATCGCCACCGGGCTCGCGCAGGCGCCAGCACCAGGCGAAGAACGGGTCCGGTTCGTCGGCAAACTCTGCGTAAACCTCGGGCAACTGTGACTCGTAGACCACAAGCCTCACTTCCGGGGCGCCGTCGGCCAGCAAGCCGGCGGCTTCGACGCAGGCGGTTTCCACGGTGAGTTGGCCGCCCGACGCGGCCAGGTAGTTGCCGCGATGGCCGCGCGCGATCGAGTACAGCGCGGCAATGGCGTTGTGCACCGACAGACCGAAGCCGGTCGGTGACATCGGCTGGTCGCGGGTCATGGTCTGCAGCAGGTCCATCGAGCGCGCCACGTCGCCGTGGCGGCTGGCGAACACCAGCGGCACGCTGCTGTCGGCACCGTCTCCTTCCTCGCACCAGCAGGCGGTCTGGATCGCCATCCGCCCCAGCCGCTCGATGCGGCGCCGCTGCATGGCCGGCACTTCAGCCAGACCCGGGGTGTCATCGCCAGTGGGCAGCACGGGCGCTGTGGCCCACTGCTGCCACTGCTCGCGCGTGCTGAGTCCGGGTGCCCAGGCGGCCCAGTCGACAACGGAAAACTCGATCATCTGCAGAGGGTTCTGAAAGGGCACAGGGTCAGCACGAGCCGATGGGCGACACGTCGCGGCTCACCCTTCCTGCCGCTGCGCATCCGTCTCAGACGTCGCCGACACCCATCCTGGATGCCGAAGGAGGTGCGAACGCTACCACGATGGCCGCGGCGTGTAACGCCTTGCCCACGACGCACCCGGCAGGTGGCGACCAACGGTCGTCACCTGCCAGAACGTCGGGTCGGACTGCCGTGAACCCGGTAGGTGACGACCGTTGGTCGTCACGCTCCTGCTCAGGCCTCCATGGCGGCCCATTGTGACGACCAACGGCCAGAAGCCGCACCCAGACGGCGGATCGGACCACCCTGAACCCCGGTAGGTGACGACCGTTGGTCGTCACGCTCCTGCTCCGGCCTCCACGGCGGCCCATCGTGACGACCAACGGTCGTCACCTACCAAGAGCGGCAGCCACACGGCGGGTCGGACTACGCTGAACCCCGGCAGGTGACGACCGTTGGTCGTCACGCTCCTGCTCCGGCCTCCACGGTGGCCCTTCGTGACGACCAACGGTCGTCACCTACCAGGAGGCGCATCCGGGCGGCGAGTCGGACTACGCTGAACCCCGGTAGGTGACGACCGTTGGTCGTCACGCTCCTGCTCCGGCCTCCATGGTGGCCCTTCGTGACGACCAACGGTCGTCACCTACCAGAAGCGGCAGCCGGGCAGCGGGTCGGACCATCCTGCACCCCGGCAGGTGACGACCCACGGTCGTCACCTGCCCGATTCGACGTGGCCGGATGCGCTGGCCCTCAGTGGTAGCCGGCGTCGGCGCGCACCTTGCCGCGGAACACGTAGTACGACCACGCCGTGTACCCCACGATCACCGGCAGCAGCACGACCAGGCCGACCAGGCTGAAACCCAGCGAGCTCTCCGGGGCCGCGGCCTGCCACAGCGTCAGCGAGGGCGGGAGCAGATAGGGCCACATGCCCAGCACCAGACCGGCGAAGCCGAGGATGAACAGGGCCAGCGACAGCAGGAAGGGCGGCAGGTCGCGCCGGGGATGATAGGCGCTGCGCCACAGCGCAATCGCCACCGCCAGCGTCAGCAGCGGCACCGGCGACAGCCACCAGAAATTGCCGTCGCTGAACCAGCGCTCCATCAGCCGCGACTGCAGGAACGGCAGCCAGCTGCTGACCAGCGCCATCGCGGCGATCACCGCCACTACCAGCGGCCGGGTCATCTGCCGGGCCAACGCCTGCACGCGACCTTCGGTCTTGAGAATCAGCCAGGTGCTGCCCAGCAGCGCGTAGCCCGCCACCAGCGCCGCGCCGGTGAGCATCGCAAAGGGGCTGAACCAGGTGAACGCACCGCCCTCGAACCTTCCGTCCACCAGCGGCAGCCCCTCCACCAGCGCCCCGAGAATCACGCCCTGAGCAAAGGTGGCCAGCAGCGAGCCCAAGCCGAACGCCACGCTCCACAGGCGCCGCGAGCGATGGGCCTTGAAGCGGAACTCAAATGCCACGCCGCGGAATACCAGCGCCACCACCAGCAGCAGCACCGGCAGGTACAGCGCCGACAACAGCGCTGCGTAGGCCTTGGGGAAGGCCGCCAGCAGACCCGCACCGCCCAGCACCAACCAGGTCTCGTTGCCGTCCCAGATCGGCGCGGCGGTATTCATCATCAGATCGAGCTGATCCTCGTCTTCGGCAAAGGGCGCCAGGATGCCGATGCCAAGCACGAAGCCGTCCAGCACCACATACATCAGGACGCCAAAGCCGATCACCGCAAACCACGCCACCGGCAGCCAGGTCGTCAGTTCCATCTCAGCGCTCCTCCAAGGGCTCGTCGGCCGCCGACAACGGCCGCGCCGGGGTATGCCCGCCCTGCTCCAGGTCGGGTCCGTGGTCGTGCGGCTTCGGTCCCTGCCGCAGGATCTTCACCAGATACCAGATGCCCCAGCCGAACACGAAGGCATAGCCCACCACGTAGACCGCAAGTGACAGGGCCGTCATCCAGGCGCTCTGCGGCCCGGCGGCGTCGGCCGTGCGCAGCACGCCATAGACTACCCACGGCTGGCGCCCCATCTCGGTGACGAACCAGCCTGCCAGCAGCGCAATGAAGCCGCTGGGCAGCATCCAGTTCCAGCCACGCAGAAGCCAGGACGAGCCCAGCAGCCGCCCCCGCCACAGCGCGAATGCCGAGACCCACGCCATCAGCAGCATCAGGGTGCCCAGCCCGACCATGATGCGGAAGGCGAAGAATACCGGGGTGACCGGCGGGCGCTCGCTGGCCGGCACCGAGGTCAGCGGGTCGAAGCGGCCATCCAGGGTGTGGGTCAGGATCAGGCTGCCCACCTTGGGAATGGCGACCTCGAAGTCGTTGCGCTCTTCTTTCTCGTTGGGCAGGGCGAACAGAACCAGCGGCACGCCGTCGCCCGGCTCGCCCTCGTGCCAATGCGCCTCCACCGCGGCGATCTTCATCGGCTGGTGCTTGAGGGTGTTCAGGCCGTGCATGTCACCGACGAAGATCTGCGCCGGCACCGTGATGGCCGCGAAGATGACCGCTGCGGTCAGCATGCGCCGCCCCGCCTCCACGTGCGTGCCCCGGCGCAGGTACCACGCCCCCACCCCGCCGATGACAAAGCAGGTGGTGATGAACGAGCCCAGCGCCATGTGCGCCAGCCGGTACGGGAAGGAGGGATTGAACACGACCTGCCACCAGTCCACCGGGTGCACGATGCCGTTGACCATCTCGTAACCGGCCGGGGTATGCAGCCAGCTGTTGGAGGCCAGGATCCAGAACGTGGACACCAGCGTGCCCAGTGCCACCATGCAGGTGGAGATGAAGTGCAGCCGGGGCGACACCCGGCCCCAGCCAAACAGCATCACGCCCAGGAAACTGGCTTCCAGGAAGAACGCGGTGAGCACCTCGTAGGTGAGCAGGGGGCCGATCACGGTGCCGGCCACATCGCTCAACCGTGGCCAGTTGGTGCCGAACTGGAAGGCCATCACGATGCCACTGACCACGCCCATGCCAAAGGAGACCGCGAAGATCTTCTGCCAGAAGAAGTACAGCTCACGCCACACCGTGTTGCCCGTGCGCAGCCAGCGCCACTCGGTGAAGGCCAGCCAGCTGGCCGTGCCGATGGTGAAGGCCGGGAACAGCACATGGAAACTGATCACGAATCCAAACTGGATGCGGGACAATAAAATCGCGTCCAAGGACGCCTCCTGCCGGCAGCGGGTGGGAAACCGCACCAGTCTGGGACGGTATGCGTTAAGGCGGAATGCGACGCGGTGACGCGGTGCTTCACTTTGACGCAGCCCGCAACGCGCCAGCCGCCCTGCGCCGCTTTGCCGAACCCGGGCGGCATGACCTGTGGCCCAGCCCCCGGCGGGGACGGACTGCTACCCTTGCCCGGTTATCACAACTGGTGCGTCCGCCCATGTTCCGAGTGCTGCCCCTGTCCCTGCTGCTGTCTGCGGCGCTTGCCGCGCCGGCCTTCGCTGCGCCGACCCCGATCACCATCGAACAGGCCATGGCCGACCCCGACTGGATCGGTCCGCCGGTGGAGAAAGCCTGGTGGTCGTGGAACAGCCAGCAGGTGGAGTACCAGCTCAAGCGCCAGGGCAGCCCGGTGCGCGATACCTTCCGCCAGCCGGTGGCCGGCGGCAGCGCCAGCCAGGTGGCCGACGACCAGCGCGGCACGCTGGACGTGGCCGATCCGGTGTACGACCGCAGCCGCAGCCGCAGCGCCTTCGTCCGCAACGGCGACGTGTTCGTGCGGGATCTACGCAGCGGCGCACTGACCCAGCTGACCCGCGGCAACGAGCGCGCGGCCGGTGTTGCCTTCGCGGCCGACAATGGCGTGGTATGGCGCGTGGGCCAGAACTGGTTCCACTGGACCGCCGCCAAGGGCGTGGCCCAGGTGGCCAGCCTGAAGGCAGAGAAGGACCCGGCCGACGCGCCCAAGCCTGACGTGCTGCGCGAGCAGCAGCTGCGCACGCTGGAGACCCTGCAGCGCGATCGCCAGCAGCGTGAGGCACTGAAGGACCAGGACCAGCGCTGGCGCCAGGCCGACCCGACCCGCGCCCCCGCCCCGGTATTCCTCGGCGCCGACGTCGAGATCGTCGACAGCGTGCTCTCGCCCGACCTGCAGCACCTGGTGGTGGTGACTTCACCGAAGGACTTCGACGAAGGCCGTGGCGGCAAGATGCCGCTGTATGTGACCGAGTCAGGCTACGAGGAAACCGAGGACACCCGCAGCCGTGTCGGCCGCAACGGGTTCGAGCCGCACACCGTCTGGCTGGTGGACGTGCGTGAGGGCAAGGCACGCAAGGTCGACCTGTCATCCCTGCCGGGCATCGGCACCGACCCGCTGGCCGAGCTGCGCCGCAAGGCCGGCAAGGATGCCCTCAAGGGCGACCGCAGCGTGCAGGTCATGCGTGATTTCATGGGCGGTGGCATGCGCTGGAGCGAGGACGGCCAGCAGGCCGCGATCATGCTGCGTGCCAACGACAACAAGGACCGCTGGATCATCAGCGTCGGTGCCGGCGACGGTCGCGTGCAGAACCGCCACCGCCTGACCGACAACGCGTGGATCAACTGGGGCTTCAACGACTTCGGCTGGATGGCCGACGGCCGCACGCTGTGGCTGCTGTCCGAGGAGTCGGGCTATTCGCACCTGTACACCCAGGCCGGCAGCAGCCGCCCGCAGGCACTGACCAGCGGCAAGTGGGAAACCTCGGCACCGGTGCTTTCCGCCGACGGCAAGAGCTTCTATGTGCTGTGCAACCAGCAGGCTCCGCATGACTACGAAGTCTGCTCGGTGGACGTGGCCAGCCGCCAGGTGCGCGAGCTGACCGACCTCAACGGTGTGGAAGACTTCTCGCTTTCCCCCGACGGGCAGCAGCTGCTGGTGCGCTACTCCGCCGCCTACCTTCCGCCGCAGCTGGCCGTTGTGGGCGCCCAGGGTGGCCAGGTCCGGGTGCTCACCGACACCCGCAGCGCGGCGTTCAAGGCCCGCCAGTGGATCCAGCCCAAGCTGGTCGCCGTGCCCTCGCAGCACGGCGCCGGCGTGGTCTGGGCCAAGTACTACGAACCGGAGAACAAGGAACCCGGCAAGACCTACCCCATCGTGATGTTCGTGCACGGCGCCGGCTACCTGCAGAACGTGCACCAGCGCTATCCGGCGTACTTCCGCGAGCAGATGTTCCACAACCTGCTGGTGCAGCAGGGCTACATCGTGCTGGACATGGACTACCGTGGCAGCGAAGGCTACGGCCGCGACTGGCGTACCGCGATCTACCGCAACATGGGCCACCCCGAACTTGAGGACTACCAGGACGGCCTGGACTGGCTGGTGAAGACCCAGCAGGGCGACCGCGACCGTGCCGGCATCTACGGCGGCTCCTACGGTGGCTTCATGACCTTCATGGCGCTGTTCCGTTCCCCCGGCACGTTCAAGGCGGGCGCCGCGCTGCGCCCGGTGGTGGACTGGCACAACTACAACCATGCCTATACCAGCAACATCCTCAACACGCCCGACATCGATCCGGAGGCCTATCGCGTTTCCTCGCCCATCGAGTACGCGCAGAACCTGCAGGACCACCTGCTGATCGCGCACGGCATGATGGACGACAACGTGTTCTTCCAGGACTCGGTGAACCTGAGCCAGCGCCTGATCGAGCTGCACAAGGACAACTGGACCATCGCGCCGTACCCGCTGGAACGCCACGGCTATGTGCGTGCCGACTCGTGGCTGGACCAGTACAAGCGCATTCTCAAGCTGTTCAACGAGAACGTGAAGTGACGCTGGCCGCCGCCGCGATCCAGATCGTCGCGGCGGTCATCGATGATGGGCGTGGCCACGTGCTTGTCGTGCGCAAGCACGGCGCCACGCATTTCATCCAGCCCGGCGGCAAGCCCGAGCCGGGCGAGGGGCCGCTGCAGGCCCTGGCACGCGAACTGGGCGAGGAACTGGGCGTTGTGCTGCGTACCGACAGCGCCGTGGCACTGGGGAGTTTCAGCGACCGGGCGGTGAACGAGCCCGGCCATCGCGTGCAGGCCCAGGTGTGGTGGGTACAGGCGGAGGGCATTCCCCAGGTGCAGGCCGAGATCGCCGAGCTGGCCTGGGTGCCGCTGCAGCCCCCGCATGGGCGGGTGCTGGCGCCGCTGAGCGAGCGGCATATCCTGCCGGCAGCGCGAAGGGTGATCGGGCTCGCCGGCCGGTAGGCAGAGCACGCGGGTGTACGCCTGACGATCACTGCCAGGCGGCTACACTGCGCTGCAGCCTGGTTTTCACGCCGGGCCGGCTGTCTGTTTTCCCCCTGCCCAAGGACATCGGATGTCGACCGTACCGCCACAGCTCACTGCCCCTGCGGCCGCCGCCGCCACACAGTTCGTCCGCCCGTTGGCGCTGGTTTCCCTGCTGGCCAGCGCCGCGGTGCTGATCGGTCTGCTGGTCACCGCGCTGCTGGCCTGGGTCTTCGCCCGCACCGACGGTTGGGCGCTGGTGGCCGCGCTGGCGGCCGAAAGCCGATGGCCGGCCAGTCTGCAGTGGATGCTGCAGCACCCGGCCCGGACCAGTCTGTGGATGGCGGCCGCCTGCGCGCCGGCGGTGGTAGCCAGCTGGGGCCTGTACCGGCAGCAGCGCTGGGGGCTGTGGAGTTTTGCGGTGTTGCTGGTGCTCAGTGCGCTGGCCAACTTCGGCATTACCTGGTGGCTGGATGCAGTGGGCACGCAGGTGATCGACCTGCTGCACGACGCCCAGGCAGTGGCGGAGCTGCACCTGCAGCGACAGGTGATGACCTTTACCCTGCTGGGCACATCGGTGCTGTTCCTGGGCCTGCAGGGTTGGCTCGCATGGCGCCTGCTGCGCCCGGATATCCGCAGCACGATGACGTAGCGGCCCTGCACACGGCACGACGGCATGGCTTCGCCGCTGAGGCGTGACGACCAACGGTCGTCACCTACCGGAGATCCGGGCCGACTCTGCTCTGGCGAAGGTGGTGGTCCGGGGTGGTACGGTAAAGTAGCTGCATGACCGATTTCGACCGCGTTCGCGCCTACCTCACTGATCTGCAGGATCGTATCTGCGCCGCCATCGAGGCCGCTGACGGCCAGGCACGCTTCCAGGAAGACCAATGGCAACGGGCGGAGGGCGGCGGCGGCCGTACCCGCATCCTGCGCGAGGGCGCGGTGTTCGAACAGGCCGGCATCGGCTTCTCCGACGTGGCCGGTACCCGCCTGCCGCCATCGGCATCGGCCAACCGACCTGAGCTGGCCGGTGCCTCGTGGCGCGCGACGGGTGTGTCGCTGGTATTCCATCCGCGCAATCCATATCTGCCCACCACGCACGCCAACGTGCGCTACTTCTGCGCCGAGCGCGATGGCCAGGTCGTAGCGGCCTGGTTCGGCGGCGGCTTTGACCTGACGCCGTTCTACCCGTTCGACGAGGACGTGCGGCACTGGCACGGCGTGGCACGCGATCTGTGCGCCCCGTTCGGGGAGCAGCGCTACGCCGACCACAAACGCTGGTGTGACGATTACTTCTTCCTGCGCCACCGCAACGAAACACGTGGGGTCGGTGGCCTGTTCTTCGACGACCTGCATGGGGATTTCGAGCGCGATTTCGCCTACCTGCGCGCCGTGGGCGACGGCTTCCTCGACGCCTACCTGCCGATCGTGCAGCGGCGCAAGGACCTCCCGTACGGCGAGCGCGAGCGTGAGTTCCAGCTGTACCGTCGCGGCCGCTATGTGGAGTTCAACCTGGTCTATGACCGCGGCACGCTGTTCGGGCTGCAGAGCGGCGGCCGCAGCGAGAGCATCCTGATGAGCCTGCCTCCGCGGGTCCGATGGGAGTACGGCTTCAGCCCGGAACCTGACAGCGCCGAAGCGCGCTTGGCGGCGTATCTGGTGCCGCGCGACTGGGTTTGACCCGAGGCCGGATGTCCCCATAAAAAAGCCCCGCTGACCAGGGGGAGGTCAACGGGGCCGGGGAACGGGCGCTTGGGGAGGAGCCCCCGTTCCGAGATCTTCTCCAGGGGATGGGAGAGATCCACAACAGGCGTTGCGCCTGTTGGAGACTATGTAAACACCGGGAACATTGATGAATCGTGAAGGTCGCCCATTTAGCTGGAGACCACCGCTGAAATGTTCATGATGTAGTCAGAAAACACGGAAATTTAATGAAATAACGGTGTTTTCATGACGTTTTCGGCTCAGTGGGCTTCATCCCAATTGCGTCCATCACCGGTGTCGACGACCAAGGGCACCCGCAACTGGGCTGCCTGCGACATGCGACTGACCACCCCGCTGCGCAGCTCCTCCAGGAAATCGGCCTGGCACTCGAACACCAGTTCATCGTGCACCTGCAGGATCATCCGCGCGGGCGCGCCGCTGTCGCGCAGCCACTGGTCGACGTCGACCATCGCCCGCTTGATGATGTCCGCAGCGGTGCCCTGCATCGGTGCGTTGATCGCCGCGCGTTCGGCACCGGCACGCAGGCCCTGGTTGCGGGCGTGGATGTCGTTGAGATACAGGCGACGGCCGAACAGGGTCTCCACGTAGCCGTGGTCACGGGCCTGCTGACGCATGCGCTCCATGAAATCGCGTACGGCCGGGTAGCGGCTGAAGTACAGCGCCACGTAATCCTGCGCCTGGGTACGGTCGATGCCCAGGTTGCGGGCCAGGCCGAAGGCGCTCATGCCGTACATCAGGCCGAAGTTGATCGCCTTGGCCGCGCGGCGCTCGTTGCTGGTCACTTCCTCCAGCGCGCGCCCGAACACTTCGGCGGCGGTGGCACGGTGCACGTCGGCGCCCTGCTCGAAGGCACGCACCAGGCCCGGGTCCTCGGAGAGGTGGGCCATGATGCGCAGCTCGATCTGCGAGTAGTCGGCCGCCAGCAGGCGGCATCCCTCCGGCGCAACGAAGGCGCGACGGATGCGGCGCCCATCGTCGGTACGGATCGGGATGTTCTGCAGGTTCGGATCGGAAGAGGACAGGCGTCCCGTCGCGGCACCGGACTGGTGGTAGCTGGTGTGCACCCGGCCGGTGTCCGGGTTGACCATCTCCGGCAGCTTGTCGGTGTAGGTGCTGCGCAGCTTGGCCAGACCGCGATAGTCGAGGATCACGCGCGGCAGTTCGTGCTGTTCGGCGATCGCCTCCAGCGCTTCTTCATTGGTGCTGGGCTGGCCCTTGGGGGTCTTCACCAGCGCCGGCAGCTTCAGTTCGTCGAACAGCACCGCCTGCAGCTGCTTGGGCGAGTCCAGGTTGAAACTGCGGCCGGCCAGTTCGGTGGCCTTCTGCTGCGCGGCCAGCATGCGCGTGGAGAGGTCCTGGCTCTGCCGGCGCAGTTCCTCCACGTCCACCTGCACGCCATTGGCCTCGATGCGCTCCAGCACCGGTACCAGCGGTATCTCGATGCTGCGGTAGACCTGTTCCAGACCGGGCTCGGCCAGCAGCTGCGGCTGCAGTACGTGGTGCAGGCGCAGGGTGATGTCGGCGTCCTCGGCCGCGTAACGGCTGGCTTCTTCCAGCCCGACCTGCGAGAACGAGATCTGCTTGGCGCCCTTGCCGGCCACGTCCTCGAACCTGATCGTGCTGTAGCCGAGGTAGCGCTGTGCCAGCGAGTCCATGTCGTGGCGGGTCGCGGTGCTGTTGAGCACAAAGCTCTCCAGCATGGTGTCATCGTGGTAACCCTGCACCGCCACGCCGTGGCGGCGCAGCACGTGCAGATCGTACTTGCCGTGCTGGCCCAGCTTTTTCTTTGCCGGGTCCTGCAGGGCCGGGCGCAGTGCGTCGAGCACCTGCTGGGCCGACAGCTGCGGCGGCGCGCCGGGGTAATCATGGCCCACGGGAATATAGGCAGCCTTGCCCGGTTCGACCGCCAGGCTGACGCCCACAAGCCGCGCACGCATGGCATCCAGCGCATCGGTCTCGGTGTCGAAGCTGATCAGGGTGGCCTGTTCGAGGCGCGCGACCCAGGCCTGCAGCTGCTCGCTGGTCAGCACCGTTTCGTAGTCGCCCGGCGCCGACAGCGCAGGGTCCACGGCCACGGGCGCGGCGGCCTCGGCACCGCCGCGGGCGAAGCCGGCCGCAGTGCCGCGCAGACTGGGCGTGGCATCGGTGGCCGTGCTCGGCGCCGGCACGGCACCGCCCAGCTCCTTCAGTGCCTGGGTGAAGCCATAGCGCAGGTAGAGCTCGCTGAGCGTCGGCACGTCGGGCTCGCGCAGCGGCAACGTCTGCGGACTGACCTCCAGCGCCACGTCGGTGCGGATGGTCACCAGGTCCCGGTTGAGCGGCAGGCGGTCGGCGGCGGCACGGAGGTTCTCGCCGATCTTGCCCTTCATGGTCGGCGCGGCGGCCAGTACCCCCTCCAGGTGCTGGTACTCGGCCAGCCACTTGGCGGCGGTCTTGGGCCCGCATTTTTCCACGCCCGGCACGTTGTCCACGGCGTCGCCCATCAAGGCCAGCAGGTCGATGATCTGGTCGGCATGCACGCCGAATTTGTCCATCACGGCCGCGTCGCTGTCCATGCGGCTGCCGGTCATGGTGTTGACCAGCTCGATGCCGGGCCGCACCAGCTGGGCGAAGTCCTTGTCGCCGGTGGAGATGGTGACCTGCAGGCCCTGCGCCACGCCCTGCAGCGCCAGCGTACCGATCACATCGTCGGCTTCAACGCCAGGCACGCGCAGGATGCTGATGCCCAGCGCCTCCACGATGCGGCACATCGGCTCGACCTGGCTGCGCAGTTCGTCCGGCATCGGCGGGCGGTTGGCCTTGTACTGATCGTACAGGTCGTCACGGAAGGTCTTGCCGGGGGCATCGACAACGAAGGCGACATGCGCCGGGCGTTCCTTGAGGGTGGCGCGCAGCATGTTGACCACGCCGAACAGGGCGCCGGTCGGCTCCCCCTGGGCATTGGACAGCGGCGGCAGGGCGTGGAACGCGCGATACAGGTAACTGGACCCGTCGATCAGGACTAATCTGCTCATCCGTCAATTCTACGCCGCCGGCCCTGCACGGCAGCATGATGCGCAAGGGGGCATAATCAGGGCCCGACCCTGGCTTAGAAGGACCCCGGCCCATGAAGACTCTGATGCTGGCCTCCCTGCTCCTGCTGGCTGGCTGCGCCACCACGGGCGGTGCGGATGCTCCCCCGGTGGACGTGCGCGGCGCTGAAGTGGCCGAACGCACGATGGACAACGGCGACATGGTGCAGGAGTACCGCGTGTCCGGGCAGCTGCGCATGGTCAAGGTGACCCCCAGCCGTGGTGCGCCGTACTACCTGTACGACCGCAACGGCGACGGCCGGATGGACAACGACAAGGACAGCGTCTCGCCGGTCTACTGGAAGCTCTACAGCTGGTGAGCACCCGGGCTGCCCCGGCGGTGCAGCCGTGAGCACGGCTGAGCGGCGCGGGCCGGACGACCCGGCCGCACTGCGCCGTGGGCTGACCGCGGCGCAGCGTGAGGCGGTCGAAACGCTGGAACACTTTGGTTGGCAGCTGCGTTTCGTGCGTCGGCCGCTGTTCCGCGAACCGGTCCCGGTGCTGTTCGACCGGGACGGTGAGCGCTTCGTGGTGCTGGAACCGGACGGCAGCCTCGATGAGTCACAGTCACTGAAGCTGCGCGGCTGAGAGCGATGCATGACGGGTGTGCCCCCGTCACCCTCGGCGTGCGTCAGCGGATCACCAGCACCGGCACGGTGCTGCGCGCCAGCACTTCGGCGGTCTGGCTGCCCAGCAGTACACGGGTCACACCTCGGCGGCCATGCGAGGTCATCACGATGAGATCGCTGCTCTGCTCGCCGGCGGTATCGATGATGCCGTCAGCCGCATAGCGGTCCAGCACATGCACGCTCTGCGCGCGCAGGCCCTGCGCCTGGGCCTGGGCCAGTGCCGGCTCCAGGATCTTCCGCGCGGCCTCATCGCGGTCAGCCTTGTATTCCGGGCTGTTCATGTAGCCCACGCTCCAGCCCATCGCATCGTACATGCCGACCGCCCACGGCTCGGACACAGTGACGATGGTGACTTCGGCGTCGAGGTCCTTGGCCAGCTCCAGGCCCTTGGCCAGCCCCTTCTCGGCCAGCTCGGAACCATCGGTGGCAATCAGGATGCGGGTATACATGGGAACTCCTCTGCAGGGCCGTCGGGTAGGACACCATTGCACACCCGGCGTGCAGACGCCGCCTTGAGCGTGATCAATCGCAGTGCAGCAAGGCGGAACGGACAGCCCATGCCATCATCGGGCCATGCGCCCTCTTCTGCTCTGTCTGGCCTTGAGCCTGCTGCCCCTGCCCGCCGTGGCCAGCGATGCCATCCTGGTCTTCACCCGCACCGCCAAGTTCCGCCACGAGTCGATTCCCGTGGCGGTGCAGACCCTGCGCCAGCTGGCAGGTGAGCAGGGCCTGCGCGTCGACCACGGCGAAGACCCGGCCGCGTTCACCCCCGCCAACCTCGGCCGCTACCGCGCCGTGGTCTTTGCCAACACCACCGGCGATGTCCTCGATACGCCGCAGCAGGACGCGCTGCAGGCCTTCGTGGAGCAGGGCGGCGGGTTCATGGGCCTGCACGCGGCAGCCGACACCGAGTACGACTGGCCGTGGTACGGCGAACTGATCGGTGCCTGGTTCCATAAGCATCCGCCCGGACTGCAGACCGCGCAGGTCAGCGAGAAGGGGCAGCACGGCGCATCGCGGCAATGGACGCTGACCGATGAGATCTACAACTACCGGCGCAATCCGCGCCCGTGGGTGCAGGTGCTGGCGACAGTGGACGAGGCCAGCTACGAGGGCGGCACGATGGGGGCCGACCATCCCATCACCTGGTGCCGGCCGATGCAGCAGGGCCGCAGCTGGTACACCGGCTTCGGCCATGATGAGGCGGTGTTCGCCGATGCCAATGTGCGTGCCCTGCTGCGCCGTGGGCTGGCCTATGCCAGCGGCGCGTCGCCGGACTGCTGAGTCATCGCAGCGGGGCAGAGCCCCGCTCTACGGTAGGTGACGACCGTTGGTCGTCACAGCACAGCAGCCCGGCCGTTCCGGTAGGTGACGACCGTTGGTCGTCACAGCGGGGCAGAGCCCCGCTCTACGCTCAGACCGGGGTGAGGTTGGCGTAGGCCATCACCAGCCATTTGCTGCCAGCCTCGGCGAACTCGATCTGCACGCGGGCATGTGCGCCGCTGCCTTCGTAGTCGGTCACCATGCCTTCGCCGAATTTGGGGTGCGACACCAGCGCACCCAGCTTCAGCGGCGGTGCCTCCAAGGCAGCATGGCCGCCACTGCGGCTGCTGCCCAGCGACGCCGGGCGCGAGACCTGCACCTTGGGCCGCACCTCGTTGAGCAGCTCACGCGGAATCTCGCGCAGGAACCGCGACGGCACACCATAGTTGTCCTGCCCGTGGATGCGCCGCGACTCGGCGTAGCACAGCACCAGCTTCTGCCGCGCACGGGTGATGCCCACATAGGCCAGGCGGCGCTCTTCCTCCAGCCGCCCGCTCTCCTCCAGCGAGCGGCTGCTCGGGAACAGGCCGTCCTCCATGCCCGCCAGGAACACCATCGGGAACTCCAGCCCCTTGGCCGAATGCAGCGTCATCAGCTGCACGCCTTCCTCGTCGGCCTGGGCCTGGCCTTCGCCGGCTTCCAGCGCCGCGTACGCCAGGAAGGCGACCAGTTCGTCCATCTCCTCCACTTCCTCCACGTCGTCGGGACGTCGCACAAACCGCGAGGCCACCGAGACCAGTTCGTCGAGGTTGTCGGTACGCGATTCCGAATCCAGCGCGTTGCGGCTCTCCTTGCTCCAGTGCTCGCGCAGCAGCGAGCGCGCCAGCACATGGTCGATGCGCTCGGCCAGAGTGAGGTGCTCGGTCTGCGCCTGCAGCTCGTTGATGAGGACCAGGAAACCGGCAAGCGCATTGCGGGCGCGGGCTGCCAGCGCCGTGCCCTGGGTGACCAGCATGGTCGCTTCCCACAGCGAGATGCCCTGCGCCCGTGCCTCGCGCCGGACCTCGTCAAGGGTGCGGTCGCCGATGCCACGGGTCGGTGTGTTCACCGCGCGCTCGAACGCTGCATCGTCATTGCGGTTGGAGAGCAGGCGCAGATACGCCAGGGCGTCCTTGATCTCGGCGCGTTCGAAGAAGCGCATGCCGCCGTATACGCGGTACGGCACCTGCTCGCTCAGCAGCACTTCTTCCAGCGCGCGCGACTGCGCATTGCTGCGGTAGAGCACGGCCACTTCGTTGTAGCTGCCACCATCACGCACCCACTGGCGCGCGCGTTCGACGATGTAACGCGCCTCGTCCATTTCGTTGTAGGCCGCGTACAGATCGATCGGCTCGCCGTCACCGCTGTCGGTCCACAGCTCCTTGCCGATGCGATCAGGGTTGTGCGAGATGACCGCGTTGGCCGCGCCGAGAATGTTGGCGGTGGAGCGGTAGTTCTGCTCCAGACGGATGGTCTGCGAGCCAGGGAAGTCGCGCAGGAAGCCCTGCACGTTCTCCACCTTGGCACCGCGCCAGCCGTAGATGGCCTGGTCATCGTCGCCGACCACGAACACGTGGCCACTGTCACCGGCCAGCACGCGCACGAAGGCGTACTGGATGGCGTTGGTATCCTGGAACTCGTCCACCAGGATCTCGCGGAAACGCGCACGGTAGTGCGCCAGCAGGCCCGGGTTGTCACGCAGCAGCTCATGGGCGCGCAGCAGCAGCTCGGCAAAGTCCACCAGCCCGGCCCGGTCACAGCGCGCCTGGTACTCGATGTAGGCCTGGCGCATGGTTTCCAGCCAAGCGTCATCCGGCTCCGGCTGGATGTGCGCGGGGCGGCGGCCTTCGTCCTTCTGCGCGTTGATCCACCAGGCGATCTGCTTGGGCGGGTACTTGCCGTCGTCCAGTTCCAGCGCCTGCACCACGCGCTTGACCAGCCGCAGCTGGTCATCGGAGTCCATCACCTGGAAACCTTCGGGCAGCCGGGCGTCCTGCCAGTGCAGACGCAGCAGACGATTGGCCAGGCCGTGGAAGGTGCCGATCCAGGCGCCGCGGCTGCCATTGGGCAGCTGTGCGTCGATGCGGTGGCGCATTTCGCCAGCCGCCTTGTTGGTGAAGGTCACCGCGAAGATGCCATGGGTGGGCACACCGAACACTTCGTGCAGCCAGGCGATGCGGTGGGTGAGTACGCGGGTCTTGCCGGAGCCGGCGCCGGCCAGCACCAGATGGTGACCAGGGGCGGCGGACACGGCTTCGCGCTGGGCCGGGTTCAGGCCATCGAGCAGGTGAGAGACATCCATGCCGTTATTTTACGGCATGGCGGCTTTGAGCTCCTGCAGAGCGTAGCGTGCCACCTGCTCGGCCTGCTGACGCAGTTCAGGCACGGCCAGGCTCTCCCACAGGGTTCCGATGCGCAGGCTGCCAAGCACCGCGATATCGGCATGCACGCCGCCATCGGCGTCCTGCAGCAGGCCCTGTTCAACGTCACTGCCCAGCCCAAGGCCATGCGGCCCCGGACGCGCGATGCCCTCGGCCAGCAGCTGGCGCAGCAGCGGGTTGCGCAGGCCGTCGGCACGGGTTTCCACTCCGGTGGCGTTGACCAGCGCATCCAGTGTGAAGACCTGGACCTGCGCGTCGATACGTGCGGACAACTGCAGCGCGGCGCCCTCTTCGCGCACGCCCTGCAGGCGCGCGCGATGCAGGTGCAGGCGCCCCTCGGCCCGCGCGTGCTGCAGCTGGGCATGCACGCTCTCGGCAATGCGGTGACGGTGCACATCCCAATACCGCACCACATGACGCAGGAAACGTCGCTGGTCGGCCTCGTCCAGGCTGCACCACAGCGCCTGCCCGTGCGGCCGGATGCGCTCCATCACGCTCTGCCAGGGAATGCCAGCCTGGGCCGCGTCACGCACGTGGCCCCGCAGCGCGCGCACGCGCTGGCGCAGGGTCATCGCCAGCAGCGGCTGCGGGTCGAAATCGGCCGGTGCACCGTGGGCATGCGGCAGCGGCAGCAGCGCGTGCCGCGAGAACACGTGGATCTGGCCGGTGTGGCCGGCCGCGTTCAGGCCCAGCACGCTGTCCACCATGCTCAACCCTGAGCCGATGATGCCGATGCGCGGGTGCTGGGCCAGCAACCGTACGCCGTCGTAGTCCCAGGCTTCGGCCGTCCGGGTGTGGGCGAGCGCTTCGGCCCCGGCCAGCGGCATTGGTCGCACGCTGTTGCCGCAGGCCAGCACCACCTGCTGGGCCGGCACGCGCTGGCCGTCGTCCAGCTCCAGCTGCAATGCGCCGCCCTCGCGACGCACGGCCAGCACCGCGTGCTGCCGCACCTGCAGCGTGGCCATGCTCACTGCGCCGAGCTCGGTCAGACGCTGCTGCAGATACCGTGCGTAGTGGTGGCGCGAGACGAACCGTGCTTCCAGTGACAAGCGCTCGTCGTCGGGATAGGCAGCGGCCTGCTCCAGATAGTCGACGAAATCGCCGGGCTGATCCGGGAAGGCACTCATGCGCCCGGCCGGCACGTTGAGCAAGTGCTCGGGCCACGGCGTGGCGTAGGCGATGCCCTGGCCGAGCACGGAGGCCGGCTCGAACACCATCACATGCAACGCCTGCCGCGCGCGGCGCAGCGCCTGCAGGGCCACCAGGATGCCGGCGGCACCGCCGCCAATGATCGCCAGGTCGGCGTAGTCGTGGGTTGCAGTGTCGGTCATGGGGGGATTGTAGGCGATGGCCGGCCCCGGCCTGCTCACATCAAGGCATCTGCCAGCCGCGCAATGCCCTCGCGGCTGCGCCGCCACGCAGGCCGACGGCGCCAGTCCTCCAGCTGTACCGGGCGCGCCTGAGCCAGATAGTCGGCCTCGATGGTCCGCAGCCGCTGCACCAGTGCACTGTCATAGCAGAGCAGGCCAATCTCGGCATTGAGCGCGAAGGAGCGGATGTCCAGGTTGATCGACCCCAGCAGGGCGATGTCGTCATCCACGCTGAGATGTTTGGCGTGCAGGAAGTGCGGCTCATACAGTGCGATGCGCACGCCGCAGCGCAGGAGCTCGTCGTAATACGCCTCCTGCGCCCATGCTGTCAGCCGCTGGTTGTTGCTGGCCGACAGAATCAGCTGCACCTCCACGCCGGAAAGCGCTGCGATGCGCAGCGCACTCAGTGTGGCTTCGTCGGGAACGAAATACGGCGTGACCAGCACCAGCCGACGCCGCGCCAGGTGCACCAGCGCGTTCACCGCATCGCGCGCGTTGCTGAACGGATAGGCCGGGCCGCTGGGCAGCAGCTGGGTGGGCACATCGTCCACGCTGACCGGCACATCCACCAGCACATCCAGCCGCTGCCCGGTTTCGATGTACCAGTCGCTGGCAAACACGGCTTCCAGGTGGGCCACGGCCGGGCCGCGCACGCGCGCGACCAGCTCACGGTTGGGATGGCCGGGCACGAACCCGGCCGCGGCCAGGTTCTGCGAACCGACATACCCCACCCGGTTGTCGATGACCGCGATCTTGCGGTGGTTGCGCAGATCCATGCGCCCACTGCGCCGCCAGCGCAGACCGCCGGGCAGCATCGCGCGCACGTCGATCTGCCGGGCCAGCAGACGCTTGCGGTAAGCGCGCAGGCCGCGCTTGGCGCCCACCGCATCGAGCAGCACCCGGCAATGCACACCACGCGCCGCCGCGCGCTGCAGCGCCTCCACGATGGCCTCGCCGACCGCGTCATCGAACATCAGGTAATACAGCAGGTGCACCCGTTCTTCGGCCTGGTCGATATCAGCGATCAGGGTGGCCAGCGCATCGTCGTAGCCGGTGAGCAGGTCCACCGCATTGCCGTGCACCGGCATGAAGTCGCCCTGGCACTCGACCAGCGGCACGATCTCGGCGGTGGCGGTGTCGGCGCGCGGCTGCCAGCGCAGCGCGTCCTGCAGGGCCTGTTCTTCACGGATGACCTGGGAGGCTTCGGCCTGGCGCTGCAGGCGCTGACGTGACAACCACGGATGGCCGAACGCCAGGTACAGCGGCAGGCCCAGCAGGGGCACGAAGCCGACCAGCAACAGCCAGCTGCGCGCGGCACCCGGGGTGGTGCGGGCGGGAATCCAGAACAGCGCCACCAGGCGGATGAGCCAGTCCAGCAGCAGCAACCACGAGCCCAGCATCCACTCGACGACCATCGCGTCATCCAACGGGAAGGAACCCCATTCTGACCGGCCGGGCGGGGAAGGCAACTGCGCGGGCAGCCAATCGGCCGCTGCCGGCATTTCTGATCGCTGCAAAGAAAAAACCCGCCTTGCGGCGGGTTCTTTCCGGGGACCAGCAATCCTTGCGGATTACTTGATCTTGCCTTCCTTGTACAGGACGTGCTTGCGCACGACCGGATCGTACTTCAGGAATTCCATCTTCCCCGGGGTGTTCTTCTTGTTCTTGTCCGTGGTGTAGAAGTGGCCGGTACCGGCCGAGGAAATCATACGGACCTTATCGCGCTTGCCTGCCATGATGCTTTACTCCTCAGACCTTTTCGCCGCGCGCACGCAGCTCAGCCAGAACGGAATCAATGCCGTTCTTGTCGATGGTGCGCAGTGCATGCGCGGAAACACGAAGCTTGACCCAGCGGTTCTCGCTGGCCACCCAGAAACGGCGCTCGTGCAGATTCGGCAGGAAACGACGACGGGTCTTGTTGTTGGCGTGCGAGACGTTGTTACCCGTCTGCACTCGCTTGCCGGAAACCTGGCATACGCGGGACATTGCGCACCTCGATAATAGATTGTGTCAGCCCGTAGCCCGGGAGACGGCGGCCTCGATGGTTGCCCACCACACGTCAAAAGAATCAAAAGGTTACGCTGGCGTTGGGCGGCCGGGGACGTGCTCCCGGTAACGCCGCCCGGCACGAAACCGGACACAGCGAGCCGCGCATTATGCAGGGGTTCAAGGCAACGCGCAAGTTGTCCACAGGCCGTTGCCTGAACACGGGCGCGGTCCGTTCACGGCGTGCGCGCCACCATGGGGGCCCTTCCCTGCTGGATCGCCCATGCGCCTGCTGGCCGTGACCTATGGCACCGAGGGCGATACGCGCCCGCTGGTGATGCTGTGCCGGGGTCTGCTCGATGCCGGCCACCAGGTGCAGCTGCTGGCCGAGGCCGCCACCCTGTCCAGCGCGGCGGCGCTGGGCGTGCCACATGCGGCGCTGGCAGGTGACATCCACGACGAGGTGGTTGCTCTGGTCGGACGCGGCAACAGCATCGCTGCCGCCTCGCGCGGGCTGGCCCGGATGGCCCGCCACCATACTGGGGCGTGGATGGACCAGGCCGATGCCGCCGCCGCTGGCTGCGACGCCGTGCTTACCGGCGGTCTGGCCGCGCTGGTCGGACTCAGCGTGGCCGAGCGGCATGGCATCGGCGCGATCGGCACCGGCATGATCCCACTGACCCCCACCCGCGCGTTTGCTTCGCCGTTCCTGCCGCCGGTGCCGATGCCCGCGGTCGTGCGGCCGCTGGGCTACCGGCTGGTCAACCACGCGGTGTGGCGCAGCTTCCGCGGCCCGCTCAATGCCGCCCGCGCACGTCGCGGCCAACCACCGCGACGTCACCTCTGGCAGGACCTGCCGATGCTGTACGGCATTTCACCGCAGCTGCTGCCCACACCACCGGACTGGCCGGCTGATCATCGCCTCTGCGGCCAGTGGCGGCGGCCACCGCTGCCCTGGACACCACCGCCTGCCCTGCAGGCGTTCCTCGACGCAGGCCCGCCGCCGGTCTACCTCGGCTTCGGCAGCATGACCGGCTTCGATGCCTCGGTGCTGCCGACGCTGCTGCAGGCGCTGGCGCCGCGCCGCGTGCTGCTGTTTGCCGGTTGGGCCGGGCTGCCGCAGGCAGCGCTGGCCGACAACGTGTTCGTCCTCGACCCCACCCCGCACGAGTGGCTCTTCCCGCGCTGCGCGCTGGTCATCCACCATGGCGGCAGTGGCACCACCCACTCGGCCTGCCATGCGGGCGTGCCCTCGCTGGTGATGCCGCTGGCGGCCGACCAGTTCTTCTGGGCACGGCGGCTGCAGCGGCTCGGCGTGGCGCCGGCGCCGTTGCGGGCGCGGCGGCTGGATGCTCCGACGCTGGCGGCCGCAGTGGCGTTCGCCGAGGACCCGCGGACGCAGGCGCGTGCCGCCGCACTGGGCGCAGCGATGGCGGGCGAAGACGGGGTAGCCGATGCGGTGGCGGCCATCGAAGCGATGTGATCGGCGCAGCGCAGCGCCCCGGCCCCTACGCCAGGGAACGCTCAACGCAGATGCGGCATCACCTGCGCCAGCAGATGCGCATCCTTCAATGCGCCATGCAGACCACGCTGATGCCGGATCTGCAGCCGCGCCAGCACCGCGTCGAGCGTGTTGGACTGCCCTGGCCAGCGGCCCCGCGCCAGGCGCAGGCTGCAGGTCACGCGGCAGTGGCGCGCCAGCCCACCGGGCATGCCGGCCAGGCGCAGCTCGTTGTCGAGAAAGCCGACGTCGAAACTGGCATTGTGCGCGACCATTTCGCTGCCGGCCAGAAAGTCCAGCAGCTCGTCGGCCTTGCTGGCAAACAGCGGCTTACCCGCCAGCATCGCGTCACTGATGCCGTGCACGCGTCGCGCTCCCGGATCGACGGCCCGTTGCGGTTGCAGATAGGTGTGGAACTGGCGGCCGGTAACCTGGCCGTCGATGATCTCCACCGCGCCGATCTCGATCACACGATGGCCCATCCGGTGCGAAATACCGGTGGTTTCCGTATCGAGGGTGATCATGCGCATGGTCGGACAGCCTTCAGTTGCGGAACAGAACGCATAAGTCTCGCACGGTCATGCCGGCCACTGTCCCGCACCTGCCCGACGCTTCGTGGGTGAACGATCGTTGGTTGTCACCTGCCCGGTTCCTGGTAGGTGACGACCGTTGGTCGTCACGCTTTGCCACAGCATGCTCCCTCCGCACCGGAGCGCCTGCGCATCCACCCGAAGCGCTCCGCTTGCCCGACCTGCGCGGCTTCGGTAGCGTAATCAACGTCACCGCACGTCGGTGACCGGGTTTGACAGCCCGAATCCCCTAAGCACACCAGCTCCCATGCCGTTGACGGCGTGGGCGGTCTATCTTCTCTTAGGGCCTGCACCATGGACAAATCTCTCAAGACCGTTGATGTCCCTGTGAGCGAACGCTGCTCACTCCACACCTTCCGCCATTATCTCGATCAGCTCGACCGTCTTCGCATTGCCTTGCATGCCTTGGCCGATCTGTTGCAGCCCGATGATGGTCTGGCCCACGTCGAGCGTGCAGAGCTGGCCATGCTCCTCGCGATGCTGGCAGAACGAGCGTCGGCGCCGGACCCGCGAGGGGGAGCCGCGCTCATTGCGGCCGTGGACCTGATCGGCAGCGGGCACGGTCTGGATTGCCTGACCCGCGAGCACCTGCATGCACTGGTGCAGGTGCTCGCGCAGCTGCACGCAGAGAGTCTGGCAGGACTCCGGGTGACCGCGGGTTGAGGTTCGCGACGCCGGGCAGAAAAGCGTGACGACCAACGGTCGTCGCCTGTCCGGCGCGTCAAGGCTTCGGCGCATGTGCGCCCTGCGACGGGTGATGCAGCCAGCGGTACAGCACCGGCAGCACCAGCAGGGTCAGCAGCGTGGACGAGACGATGCCACCGATCACCACGGTGGCCAGCGGCCGCTGCACCTCCGAGCCGGCGCCGACATTGAAGGCCATCGGTACAAAGCCCAGCGATGCCACCAGCGCGGTCATCAGCACCGGTCGCAGCCGGCCAAGTGCACCGTCGGTGACCGCATGCATCAATGGCAGCCCCTGTTCGCGCAGCTGCCGCACAAAGCTGATCATCACCAGCCCATTGAGCACGGCCACGCCTGACAGCGCGATGAAACCCACTCCCGCCGAGATCGACAACGGCAGCCCGCGCAGTGCCAGCGCCAGCACCCCACCGGTCAGCGCCAGCGGCACGCCGGTGAAGACGATGGCGGCGTCGCGCAGCGAGCCGAACGCCCAGAACAGCATGGCGAAGATCAGCAGCAGGGTCACCGGCACCACCACGGCCAGCCGCTGGCCTGCCGAGATCAGCTGCTCGAAGCTGCCGCCGTAGTCCACCCAGTAGCCCGCCGGCACCTGCAGGTTGCTGTCCACGGCGCGCTGGAGTTCTGCAACGAAGCTGCCGAGATCCCGGTCGCGCACGTTGGCGGTCACCACGATGCGCCGCTTGCCGTTTTCCCGGTTGATCTGGTTCGGTCCTTCACTGGATTCGATCCGAGCCAGTTCGCGCAGCGGCACGGTCGCCGGGTCACCACCCGCTGCCGCCAGCCCGCGGCTGAGCTCATCACCGTTGCCGCCGGCCAGTGCCGGTGCCAGCGAGATCGGCAGGTCCGCCAGTGCGGCCGGATCCTGGCGCAGTGCCTCGGGCAGGCGCACCACGATATCGAACCGGCGGTCACCCTCGAACAACTGGCCGGCAACCTGGCCGCCCACCGCGGTGGCTACCGTGGACTGCACCTGGCCAGGATTGAGCCCGTAGCCAGCAAGCTTCCGTCGGTCCGGCAGCACGGTCAACAACGGCAGGCCGCTGGTTTCTTCCAGGCGCACGTCCGCAGCACCCGGCACGGCGGCCACCACCTTCTGCAGGCGCTTGCCGACCTGCTGCAGGGTATCGAGGTCATCGCCGTACAGCATCACCGCCACATCGGCCCGCACGCCGGATATCAGCTCGTTCATGCGCATCTGGATCGGCTGGGTGAACTCGTAGTTGTTGCCCGGCAACTGCTCGACCACTTCCTCCAGCTCGGCCAGCAGCTGCGCGCGCGGCTTGCGGGGCGCGGGCCACTGGCTGCGCGGCTTCATCATCACGAAGGTGTCGGCGACCGAGGGCGGCATCGGGTCGGACGCCACTTCGGGCGTACCGATCTTGGAAAACACCTTGGCCACCTCCGGCACCTGCAGCAGGCGTCGTTCGATCTGCATCTGCATCTGCACCGACTGTCCCAGGCTCGTGCCGGGAATGCGCATGGCATGCATCGCCACGTCGCCCTCATCCAGGCTGGGAACGAATTCGCTGCCCAGCCGCGTGGCCAGCAGCGCAGTGCCGAGCACGAGTATTGCTGCCGCGCCACCCACCCAGCGGGGGGATGCCAGCGCGCGGTACAGCAGCGGCTGGTAACCGCGACGCAGCCACGCCATCAGGCGATTCTCTTTTTCCTGCACACGCCCGCCAAGGAACAGCGCGATCGCCGCCGGCACGAAGGTCAGGCACAGCAGCATCGCACCGCTCAGCGCCAGCACCACCGTGATCGCCATCGGGTGGAACATCTTCCCTTCCACGCCGGTCAGCGCGAAGATCGGCAGGTACACAGCAGTGATGATGCACAGCCCGAACAGGCTGGGCCGTATCACCTCGGCCGTTGCGCTGGCGGTTTCGGCAAAGCGCTCGGTCCGCGTCATGTCACGGCCCAGCATGTGCTGCCGCTCACCGAAGCGGCGCAGGCAGTTCTCGATGATGATCACCGCCCCGTCGACGATCAGGCCGAAGTCGAGCGCGCCCAGGCTCATCAGGTTGGCCGACACCCCGCCCCGTGCCATGCCGGTGAGCGTGAACAGCATCGCCAGCGGAATCACCGCGGCGGTGATCAACGCGGCGCGGACGTTGCCCAGCAGCAGGAACAGCACCACGATGACCAGCAGCGCTCCCTCCAGCAGATTCTTCGCTACAGTCTCGATGGTGCGATCGACCAGCGCGGTGCGGTCATAGCTGGCGGTGACGGTCACGCCGGGCGGCAGGCTGCGCTGGGCCTGCTGCAGACGCGCGGCAGCAGCCTGGGCGACCTCCCGGCTGTTGGCACCGACCAGCATCACCACGGTACCCATCACGACTTCGTGCCCGTCCTGCGTGGCCGCGCCGCTGCGCAGCTCAGCGCCTTCACCCACCGCAGCCACGTCGTGCACGTGGATCGGCACGCCCTGGCGACGATCAAGCACGATGCTGCCGATCTGCTCCAGGTCGGCCACCTGGCCTGGAATGCGGACCAGAAACTGCTGGCCGTTGCGCTCCATGTAGCCCGCACCGACGTTCTGGTTGTTGGCCTGCACCGCATCAACGACATCCTGCAGAGTGAAGCCCAGCGCGCGCAGCCGCACCGGGTCCGGGGTGATGTGTATCTGGCGCGGATAGCCGCCGATCGTATTGACCTCGGTAACCCCCGGAACATTGCGCAGCTGTGGCCGGATCACCCAGTCCTGCAGCGTGCGCAGGTCGGTGGCGGTGTACGCCGTGCCGTCCGGCTTGCGTGCCTTCGGATCGGCATCAATGGTGTACATGAAGATTTCGCCCAGCCCGGTGGCGACCGGTCCCAGCTGCGGATCCAGCCCGTCAGGAATCTGTGAGCGCAGCTGCTGCAGCCGTTCGGCAACCTGCTGGCGGGCGAAGTACAGGTCGGTGCCGTCCTTGAACACCACCGTCACCTGCGAAAGACCGTAGCGTGAGAGCGAGCGCACGTTGTCCAGCTTCGGCAGCCCCGCCATCGCGGTCTCCACCGCATAGGTGATGCGCTGCTCGGCCTCCAGCGGTGAGTAACCGGGTGCGGCGGTGTTGATCTGCACCTGCACGTTGGTGATGTCGGGCGTCGCGTCGATTGGCAAGGTGCGGTAACTCCAGGCGCCCACCAGCGCCAGCACCACGGTCAGACCCAGCATCAGCCAGCGATGGCTGATGGCGGCACTGACGATGCGCTCCAGCAGGGCGCCACGCGCTGCGGCACTCACGGCATGCTCAATGTTCATGGGCGGCCCCCGCCTTGCCGATATCGGCCTTGATCACGTAGCTCTGCTGCACCACGACCTGCTCGCCTGCGGTCAGCCCCGAGATCACCTCCACCTGCTGTGCATCGCGGGCTCCCAGCTGCACGGTCCGCGCCGTATAGGTCTGCGCTTCACGCACGAACACCACCTCCTGACCGTCCAGGGTCTGCAGGGCGCTCAGCGGGACCACCAGCGCGGCAGGTGTGCTGGCCACCACGATGCGCGCACGCACCGCAGCTCCGGGACGCCAGAGGCCGTCGCTGTTGAGCACGATGGCGCGTGCAACCGTGCTCTGGCTGGCAGTCGCAGTACCTGGCAGGACACGCTCCAGCATGGTGCTCTGGCTCACGCCGTCGGTCATCCGGGTCACGGTGACCGGCACGCCTGCCATGATGTGCTGGGTGTCGGCACCGAAGATGTGCAGGTCCACCCACAGCTGCGAGAGATCGCCGATGTCGAACAGCACCTGGCCCTCGCCCGCCACGGCGCCCACCTGCACCTGCCGCGACAGCACCACACCGGAGATCGGGGCGGCCACGCTGTAGGTAGTCAGGCTGAGGTTGCTTTCGATGCTGGCCAGCGCCTGGCCGGCTCGTACGCGGTCGCCGACGTTGGCGCGCAGGGCGCGTACCGGGCCGGGGAAACGTGCCGTGACCTGCGCGGTACGGCCGTCCACCGGCGCCAGCAGCCCCTGCACGTCATGCTCGTCGGCAATGGTGCCCGGCCCCACCGCCGCCACGACAATGCCGGCCGCCTCGGCCTGCGCATCGGCGATGGTGGTGCTCGACGGCGACGTGTTGTGGTCGTCGTGGTCGTCATGACCACCACTCTGGTCCGCCGCGGTTCCGGCAGAAGGCGGCGCCACGGGGGGCGTCTGGCCTCCACCGCAGGCAGCAAGAAGTGCTGCCAGCAGCACCAGCGAGGCAGAACGGAGAAGCGGCGCAACGGCAGTCATGGCTGGGCTCCAGCACGATCGAGGACGAGCAGCGGTTGACCGCTCAGGCGTTGGATTTCCACAAGGGCGGTCTGGGCCGACACCGCCGCCTGCAGCTGCCGCTGCTCCGCTTCGATACGCATGGCCTGCAACTGCGCCCATTCCAGGTAGCTGATGGCGCCGGCGCGCCATGCGGTTTCTGCGGCTTTTTCAGCGCGGGTCAGCTGCGGCAGCACGTCGGTACCCAGACGCTGTACTTCCAACCGTGCGGTCATGTAACTGCCGTGTGCCTGGGCCAGCACGGCCTGCAGCTGCAGCGCGCGCGATTGACGCTCCAGCGCCGTCATCGCCAGCTCGGCCTGCGCGGCGCGGATCTCCGGTCCGGCGATCCGGGCACTGCCCAGCGCCACACTGACAGCGCCTACCAGTCCGACATCGCCGGTGTCCCGGCCGTGCCGCAGGCCCAGCTGCCACGACACATCGCTGCGCTGCGCGGTCTGCGCGAGGGTGAGCTGGGCCTGGCGCACACGCGCCTCGTTGGCGAACACGGCCAGCTCCGGTGTCTGCTGCAGCAGCGCCGCCAGGTCACTGAACGGCTGCAGCGGCGGCAGCTGCAATGGGTCGCCCGCGACCGCTTCAAAATCCACATCCTGCGCGTTCCACAGCACTGCCAACGACAGCCGCGCGCTCTGGCCTGCCTGCACAGCGCGGTCGCGGTCCAGCTCGGCCTGGGCAAGGGCGGCCTGCGCGGTCATCAGCGTCGATGCGGGCGATGCCCCGGCCTGCAGACGCTGGCGGGCCGCCTGCACGGCGCGGCGACGTTGCTCGATGTCCTTCTGTGCGATACGCAGTTGTGCGCTGGCCTCGGTGATGGCCAGGTAACGCCGCGCCGTCTCGGCAAGCAGATCCAGCCGGGTGATCTCACGTTGCGGCGCCAGCGCGTCGAGCCGGCTCTGCGCCAGGACTCGACGTGCATCGAGTTTGCCGCCGCGCTCCAGCACGCCGGCCAGCGATACGGTGGTTTCAGCGCCGGCAATGCCGCGGCTGGCGCCACTGCCCAGTACATTTTCGACCTCCACACCCAGCACCAGCGCTGGCGTGAGCCCAGCTGCGTCGACCCGGGCCCGCGCAGCCTGCCGTTGCAGAACCGGCAGGCGCAGATCAGGGTGCGTCCGGGCGACGCGGTCGACGGCGGCATCGAAGGACAACGGGGGTTGCGGCGACGGCACCTGCGCGGACACGCACGGTGCGATCGCCATCGCCGCGAGCGCGGCAAAGCGGATCCACATGGGGATTCTCCAGAGAACTCAGGGAACGGTCGCAACGCACGCCACGCGTGCGGGGATCAGCCCTGGATCGGAGGCCGCAGCAGCGATTCCAGTGGCGCTGGGCGCAAGGCATCAAGCCGGATCGCGGACACCTGCATCAGCTGCGGCGGGTCCAGCTCCCAGGCTGCCGCAGCAAACGGCAGCACCCCACCGTGGCCGTGGCAATGGCCGCAATGCACCAGCGCATGCAACAGGCGCACACCGGTATCGTCATCGTCATGCCCGGCGTTGTCCTCGATGCCGTCGTGCGGCACTGCAGGATGATCGGCATGGCTCATCGCATGCAGGTCACCCAGTGCCGAGGCCAGCGTACCGCCCGCCGTGCCCAGCGCGATCACCGCCAGCATCAGCAGGCGGAGCAGGAGTGCGGGACGGTGGCGCACGAGGCGGTTCATGCTGCGCAGCGTAGCGGCGCGTTGCGGGGTTACACAATCGCAGGCGGCGACAGGTGCCGGACAGCGCCCGGCCGATGTTCGACCTGCAGCGGGGCTGAGCCCCGCGCAGGTGATGACGCGCAGCGGGGCAGAGCCCCCCTTTACGCGGGGTCAGGCGGCCTTGCTGCGGGCGATGAACTGCTGGATCTGCTGCTCCAGCACCGGCAACGGCACCGAGCCCTGCTGCAGCACGGCGTCGTGGAACGCCTTGACGTCGAAGCGATCGCCGAGCTCGCGTTCGGCCTGCGCACGCAGCCGCACGATGGCGATCTCACCGAGCTTGTAGCTCAACGCCTGGCCCGGCCAGGAAATGTAGCGGTCCACTTCGGTGGTCACTTCGTGCTCGCTCAGTGCAGTCCGGTCACGCAGGTAGGCGATGGCCTGCTCGCGCGTCCAGCCCTTGCTGTGCAGGCCCGTGTCGATGACCAGGCGCGCGGCACGCCACATCTCGTAGGTAAGCCGCCCGAAATCCTCGTACGGGGTTTCGTAGATGCCCATCTCGACGCCGAGTTTCTCGCAGTACAGACCCCAGCCTTCGCCGTAGGCGGAGATGTAGTTCTGGCGACGGAAATCGGGCTGCTCGCCCTGCTCGGCCGCCAGCGCACCCTGCAGTGCATGGCCGGGATCGGACTCGTGCAGGGTCAGTGCCGGCAGGTTGTACAGCGGGCGCGCAGGCAGGTTGTAGGTGTTGACCCAGTACGTGCCCATGCCGCCACGGCCGGCGGTCCAGAACGGGGCGATGTCCGGCGGCACCGGCACGATGGTGAAACGCGCACGTGGCAGCGTCATGTACCTGCCGATCACCGCATCGACCCGCTTGGAGATCCATGCAGCGCGATGCAGCAGTTCGTCAGGCGTTCTGGCATAGAACTGCGGGTCGGTGCGCAGGAAGGTGAGGAAGTCGGCAAAGCTGCCCTTGAACTCCACCTGCTTGATGATCGCGTCCATTTCCTTCTGGATGCGTGCTACCTCGGCCAGGCCGATGCGATGGATCTCATCGGGGGTCTGGTCCAGCGTGGTGTATTCGTGGATCTGCTGGGCGTAGAAGGCCTTGCCGTCCGGCAGGGATTCGGCGGCCAGCGTGGTGCGTGCCTGCGGTACGTATTCGTTGACGAAGAAGGTACGCAGCTGCTGGAAGGCCGGCACCACGCTTTCACTGATGGCCTTGCGTGCCGCCGCCTGCAGTGCGGTCTTCTCGGCCGCCGGCATCGACGCCGGCAACCTGGTGAACGGCGCATACAGCGGCGAGGCGGTCGGGTCACGCAGCTCGGACACGGTGGCGATGGAGACCTCGCGGCCGTCGAGCACGGCGCGCGGCACGCTGAAACCGCGTGCGAGACCGGCGCGCATGTTGTCGGTCTGCTGGCTGAAGTAACGCGGTACATCGTTGAGCCGCGCGATGTAGTTGCGGTAGTCCTGCGCGGTCTTCATCTCGCGCCGGGCCATGAAGGAGAGATTGGACCAGAACGAGGAGTCGGAGTTGAACGGCATCTCGTAGGTGCGCAGGCGCACTTCCTGGGCCAGGTTGAAGACCTGGTCGCGGTAGATGGCGTAGTTGATCTGCTGCGCGTCGGACAGGGCCTTGACGTCGAGCCGGTCGAGCTGGGCCAGCACGTCCTCCCAGACCTTCAGCCGGCTCTGCTGGGCCGCGGCGCTGACATCGGGCAGACGCGAGGCACTGGCAGGTGCATCGCCATCTTCGCTGGCTTCACCGCCACCGGCCTGTCGCCAGGCCCATTCCTTCTCGTAGATGGCACGGAAGGCCGCATCGGCTGGCGATTCGCTGGCCACGCTGGCAGGTGCGGTGGTGGCGGGGGCGGCGGCGAGGGCCAGCGAGGGGGAGGCAAGCGCGAGCATCAGCGCGACAGCAAGACGGGTTTTCACAAGCAGCAGGTTCCCGGAAGAGGCAGACCCCGATCATCGCACCCCTGTCCGGTATGGACATGGGATAAAGGTCCTGCCCGCGCAGCGCCGCACGGTGCCCGTACCATGTCACGGGCAGCCGACCGTGGGGTCGGCATGTTGCTGTCTGACAGGAGAGCAGCCGGGGGCCCGGCTCTACGATACGGCCTTGTCGCGCTTCCAGCCGTGGTGCTGGATGTCCAGGTGCAGGCTGTACAGGGCGGTGAACGCCGGGAACAGGTTCTGCAGCACGCCCACCGAATCCTGCTTGGCCGAAAACATGAAGTAGCTCAGCGTCATCAGGCTGCCAATCACGCTCATGTACCAGAACAGCCGGGGAATTACCGGCCTGCCGGCGCGCCGTGAGGCGACGAACTGCACCAGCCAGCGCCCGCCGAACATCAGCGCGCCGGTGTAGCCGATCAGCTTCCAGCCGGTGACATGCAGCCCGGTCCAGTACAGCCAGGTCAGCGGCTGGTCCAGCCAGTGAAGCTCCATCAGCACTCCTCCACGTCGGTACAGCGGCTGCGGGCGATCAACCAGGCCACGCCGCGCAGGTCGCGGATGCCGACCAGCGCGCGGCCCAGGTTGTTGTACTTGGAAACCCCTGCGGTGCGGTGGCGGTGGTTGACCGGCACGCTCACCGTCTTCCAGCCGGCGCGCTGCATCAGCGCGGGCAGGTAACGATGCATGTGATCAAAATACGGCAGGTCAAGGAAGGCCTCGCGCTCAAACAGCTTGATGCCACAGCCGGTATCCGGCGTATCGTCACGCAGCACGCGGGCCCGGATGCGGTTGGCCCATCGGCTGGCCCAGCGCTTGCTGCCGCTGTCCTGGCGGTTGACCCGCCAGCCGGCGAACAGCTTGACCTGCGGCGCAGCGGCAGCGCGTGCAGCCAGCAGGCCCGGAATATCGGCCGGGTCGTTCTGCCCGTCGCCATCGAGCGTGGCGATCCACGGCGCGCGTGCCTGTTTGACGCCGGTGCGCACCGCCGTGCTCTGGCCGCTCTGGCTCACGTGGCGCAGCACCCGCAGTTCCGGAGTACTGACCTTGAGCCCCTGCAGCACGGCCAGGGTGTCATCGCGCGAATGGTCGTCGACATAGACGATCTCGAACGGCAGCCGCCCGCGCAGGGCCGCCACGATCTCGGCCACAAGCGGAGCGACGTTGTCGCGCTCATTGAAGACAGGAACAACAACGGAAAGCTCGGGATGGCTCATCGGCGACTCGGCCAGAGGGATCGGGGTATCCGCGCATTCTCCGAGGCCGAGGTTATCCGATGATGAATACGCCTGCACGCGCTCCCTTGCTCAGGCGCGCTCACCAAAGTAATCGCGGCACCAGGCGACAACCGGGGGAAGGCCGACGTTGATCGGCGTGATCGGATCAAAGCCGAACGCGTCATGGGCGCGACGGGTATCGGCCATCGTGCGCACCATGTCGCCCGGCTGCATCGGCTTGTACACCTTGTGTGCCGGGCGCCCGGCCGCTTCCTCGATCACCGCGATGAAGCGCTCCAGCTCCACCGGCGTGTGATTGCCCAGGTTGAATACCCGGTGCGGCACGCGCTCGTGGCTCGGATGCGCGAACGCGCCGAGGATACCGGCGACGATGTCGGACACATGGGTGAAATCGCGCTGCATCCGCCCTTCGTTGAAGACCTCGATCGGTCGCCCGGCCAGCACCGCGCGCGAGAACAGCAACGGCGCCATGTCCGGCCGGCCCCAGGGCCCATACACGGTGAAGAAGCGCAGCCCGGTGGCTTTCAGGCCGTATAGCTGGGCGTAGGTATAGGCCATCAGCTCATTGGCGGCCTTGGTGGCCGCGTACAACGAGCGTGGCTGGTCCACGCGCTGGTCTTCGGAGAACGGCGGCACCGCCGAGTCACCGTAGACCGAGCTGCTGGAGGCATATACCAGGTGCTGCACGCCGCGATGGCGGCACAGTTCGAGGATGTTGACGAAGCCGGTCAGGTTGCTGTCGACGTAGGCATGCGGGTTCTGCAGGGAATAGCGCACGCCGGCCTGTGCCGCCAGATGGATCACCGCGGTCGGCCGGATCTCGTCGAACAGCGCGGCCAGTCCCTGCTGGTCGGTCAGGTCCAGCTTACGCAGGTCCAGCGTGGGGCATAGCGCGGCCACCCGGTCACGCTTGATCTGCGGGTCGTAATAGTCGTTGAAGTTGTCCAGGCCGACCACGGTGTGGCCGGCCTGAAGCAGCGCGCGGGCGGTGTAGGCACCGATGAAACCAGCGGCGCCGGTGAGCAGAAGGGTCATGTCCAGATCCGGGCGTTGGCGCGGACGTCGGGCCGCCCGCGCGTGAAGGGGCGGCTCAGGGCTCGCGGCGGGCGCGGAGCTTTTCCAGCACGCCGTCCAGCGTGTCCAGATCGGTGTAGTGGATGACCAGCTTGCCCTTGCCACCGCGGCCGTGGTTGATCGCCACCCGGGTGCCCAGCGATTCGGACAGCTCGGTCTCCAGCGAGGCGATATCGGCCTGCGGCGCGCTACGGGTGGGCGCCTGGGGACGGTTGCTGGGCACCTTGCCGGCGGCGAAGGCCTGCGCGCGGCGCTCGACCTCGCGCACCGACCAGCCTTCATCGGCCGCTTCCTGGGCAAGCTTGCCAGCCAGTTCCGGGGCCAGGGTCAGCAGGGCGCGGGCGTGGCCCATCTCCAGGCGGCGGCTTTCCAGCAGCAGGCGGATGGCGATGGGCAGCTCCAGCAGGCGCAGCAGGTTGGACACCGCCGCGCGCGAACGCCCCACCGCCTCGGCCGCCTCGGCATGGGTCAGGTCGAACTCGCTGATCAGCCGCTGCAGCGCTTCGGCTTCTTCGAGCGGATTGAGGTCTTCGCGCTGGATGTTCTCGATCAGCGCCATCGCGATGACGGTGCGGTCTTCCAGCTCGCGCACCACCACCGGCACTTCGTCCAGCCCGGCCAGCTGCGAGGCACGCCAGCGACGTTCGCCGGCGACGATCTCATAGTTGCCCGCCGGCAGCTGGCGCACCAGGATCGGCTGGATGACGCCCTGCGACCTGATCGAGTCGGCCAGCTCGGCGAGCTTGGCCTGGTCCATTTCGCGGCGTGGCTGGTATTTACCGGGCTGCAGCTGGCCCACTGCGAGCTTGCGCAGCACTTCACCGGGCAGTGGCTCGATCACCGACGTCTGCACCTGGCTCACCGTCGACTTCGGGCCGAGCAGGGCATCCAGGCCACGGCCGAGGCCACGTTTCTTGCCGGCGGCGGGCTTGCTGCTCATCAGGCGGTCTCCACGGCCGTGTCGGCCTTGCTGCGTTCGTTGTTGCGGCGGATGATCTCGCTGGCCAGACCGAGATAGGCCACACCGCCGCGCGAGGCGCGGTCGTAGCCGACGATGCTCTGGCCATGGCTGGGCGCCTCGGCCAGGCGCACGTTGCGCGGCACGATGGTGCGGAACACGCGGTCACCGAAATACTCGGTGAGCTGGGCCGAGACCGCATTGGCCAGGTTGTTGCGCACATCGAACATGGTGCGCAGCACGCCTTCGATCTCCAGCGCGGGGTTGAGGTTGACCTTCAGTGCGTCGATGGTCTCCACCAGCGCGGTCAGTCCTTCCAGCGCGTAGTACTCGCACTGCATCGGCACGATCACCGAATCAGCGGCGGCCAGCGCATTGAGCGTCAGCAGCGAAAGTGCCGGCGGGCAGTCGATGAGGATGAAATCGTACTCGTCGCGTACCGGCGCCAGCGCGCGCTTGAGACGCTGCTCGCGATCGTTCTGCGCCATCAGCTGGATTTCGGCTGCGGTCAGGTCGATGTTGCCCGGCAGCAGGTCATAGCCTTCCTCACAGGCCACACGGACCTCGGCCGCACTGCCTTCGCCCAGCAGCAGGTCGTAGGTCGAGGCGACCAGCTCGCGCTTGTCCACGCCGCTGCCCATGGTTGCGTTGCCCTGCGAATCCAGGTCCACCAGCAGCACACGCTTGGGGGCCTGGGCGAGGGACGCGGCCAGGTTGACGGCGGTCGTGGTCTTGCCGACGCCACCTTTCTGGTTGGCGATGGCGATGATGCGGGCCATGCAGGTGAGCCTCGTCGACGGTTACTTCGGATCGGTCATTATGCGTACAACCGGCCCCGGGCGGAAATCGTGCGTTGCCACACGCGGGCCGGAACCGGTGGCGGCGACCCGTTTCAGGGGCCGTGAACGGCGACCAGGTGGCGTTCGCCGTCCAGTCCCGGCACCTGCAGCGCGGTCACTTCGCGTACCGACCAGCCCGCCGGCAGCTCGGCGATCTCTTCATGCGGGTACACGCCTTTCATCGCCAGCAGCACACCGCCGGGGCGCAGCAGATGACCACCGACGCGCACGATGCCGGCCAGCGTGTCCATCGCGCGCGCGGTCAACTGGTCGTACTGGCCCGCTTCATCGAGGGCTTCGGCCCGCGACTCGGCCACGCGCGCATTGCCCAGCCCGAGCTGGCGCACCGCCTCGCGCATGAACCGCGCTTTCTTGCCGTTGCTCTCCACCAGCGTCACCTGCAGGCCGGGACAGGCAATGGCCAGCGGAATGCCCGGCAGCCCGGGACCGGTGCCCAGGTCGGCCAGCGAGCCATCGGCCACGAACGGCTGCATCGCCAGCGAGTCGAGCAGGTGACGGGTCACCATCTCCTGCGGGTCGCGGATGGCGGTGAGGTTGTAGGTCTGGTTCCAGCGGTGCAGCAGGGCCAGATAGCGCAGCAGCGGCGGCGCCAGGTCGGCGGCCAGGCCCATCTGCGCCAGGCCGCGCTCCAGCGTCTGCACGACGCCGGGCGGAAGGGTGGATTCGCTCATACCGGCATTATCGCCGGTTTCAGCGCGTCTGCGGGTACCACGCCAGCGCCGCGCGGAAGCGGTCACTGGCCTGCCATTCGTGCAGATGCCACTGCGTCGGATCGCCCAACGCGGGGTCGCACCAGGTCAGATGCAGCGCGCCATCGTCGCCCGGGGCCAGCAGCAGGCGGTGCAGGCCAAACGAAAGCCCCTGCCCCTGGGCCTTCAGCAGCGCTTCCTTGGCACACCACAGACGGAAGAACCAATGCTCGCGCGCGGCCAGGTCCAGTCCCTGCAGCCACTGGTATTCCTGCGGATGGAAAAAGCGCTCGGCGATTTCCAGCATGCGGGGGCGGGGACGCAACAGCTCCAGGTCGACCCCCAACCGCACGCCTTCGCCCAATGCCACCAGCAGCACATCGCCACTGTGACTCCAGCCGGTGCCGTACTGCGAGAATTCCGCGGTCAGCTCCGGGCGGCCCCGCGGGTCGCGACAGATCGGCACGGCGTCCGGCGCAAGCGACAGGGCCAGGGCCAGCACCTGCCGCGCCTGCGGCTCGCCGCGTTGGCCGGGTTGATGGACGCGCCGCCATACGGTGACCGGGCCGAAGTGCCAGGGCCCGTCCAGCGTTGCCGGCAGGGCGCTCATCGCGCCCTCCTGCACGGGCTGCACGGCGGTTTCACGGCCAGGCGCGTCAACTGGTCACAGTCCACCCCGGGAGTCATCGCAATGGGCATCATCATCTGGTTGATCGTAGGCGGTGTCGTCGGCTGGCTGGCCAGCCTGATCATGCGACGTGACGCCCAGCAGGGCATCATCCTCAACATCGTGGTCGGCATCGTCGGCGCGCTGATCTCGGGCTGGTTGTTCGGCGACGGCATCAACGCTGCCATCACCCTGCGCTCGTTCCTATTCTCGCTGCTGGGTGCGGTGATCCTGCTGGCCATCGTCAACCTGTTCACCCGCAGAAGCCTGCGCTGACCATGTGGCACGGCAGGTGGCGGCCCATGGTCGTCACCTGCCCCCCGCCGGATGCGAGGTTGATCGGCATCAGCCCAGCTGCACCCACGCCGGCGCATGGTCACTGGGACGCTCCCAGGTGCGCGGCTCGCGGTCGATACCCGAGGCCACGGCAGTAGCCTTCAGTGCATCGGAAACCAGAGTCAGGTCGATGCGCAGGCCCAGATTGCGACGGAAGCCGGCCGCACGATAATCCCACCAGCTGAACACCCCCGCCTCCTCGTTGTGCAGGCGGAAGCCATCGCTGAGACCCAGCTGCAGCAGCTTGTTCAGCGCGCCGCGCTCGGCCGTGGAGGTCAGGATGTGGTTGTCGTTCCACACCAACGGGTCATGCACGTCGCGTTCGTCCGGCGCGATGTTGAAGTCGCCCAGCACGATCAGCCTGGGATGGCGCTGCAGCTCGGTGGCGATCCACGCGTGCACAGCCTCCAGCCAGCGCAGCTTGTAGGCGTATTTGTCGGTGCCCACGTCCTGGCCATTGACCACGTAGAGGTTGATCACCCGCAGGTCGCCAAAGGTGCCGGCAATGACGCGCTTCTGCTCGTCCTCGAAGCCGGGAATGCCGATCTGCACGTCCTGCGCCGGCTCGCGCGAGACCAGCGCCACCCCGTTATAGGTCTTCTGGCCGGCAAATACACTGCGGTAACCTGCCGCAGCCAGCGCCGAGTCGGGGAACTTGTGGTCCTCCAGCTTGGTTTCCTGGATGCCCACGATGTCCGGGCCGAAGTCCTTCAGCCACTGCTCCAGGTGCGGCAGACGGACATTGAGCGAGTTGACGTTCCACGATGCGATTTTCATGGCCGCATTCTACCCGGCACCTCCCTGTGCTGCCGGACTCTGCCCGCCAGGCTCACAGATCGCCGCTGCCTTCAGCGCAGCAACATCCGCAGCAACCCGGCAGTCCTCGCGTACGGCGGGCGCAGCAGGTCGGTGACAGCCCAGCGCGACTGCCACAGCACCGGCAGCAGCTTGCTCATGCCATCAAAGCCGGCGCGGCCGTGGTAAGCGCCCATGCCACTGGCCCCCACGCCGCCAAACGGCAGGCCGTCGGCGGCGAAATGCAGCAGGGTGTCGTTGACCGTCACGCCGCCTGCCACCACCCGGCCGAGGATATGTTCGATGGTGCGGCGGTCATCACTGAAGGGGTACAGGGCCAATGGCCGGTCGCGGGCGACGATCTGGTCCAACGCGGCATCCAGCGCGCGATAGGCGCATACCGGCAGGATCGGGCCGAATATCTCCTCGGTCATCAGGTCCAGGTCCGGTGGCGGGTCGAGGACCACGGTCGGCACCAGCAGGCGCTCGCGCTCGGCACGCGCCGGGTCCACCTGGGCCAGCGCGATCACCGCACAACCGCGCTCGCGCGCCTGCGCCAGGTAGCCCTGCAGCCGCCGGTACTGCCCTTCATTGATGATCCGGGTGTAGTCGTCGGCCCGGCTGAAATCACCGTAGCGCGCGCGCACCTGCTCCTGCAGGGCCTGCACGAGCTCGCGCTGGCGTGCACTGTCCACCAGCACGTAGTCCGGTGCGATGCAGGTCTGGCCAGCGTTGAAGAACTTGCCGGTGGCCAGCCGCGCGGCCGCCCTGGGCAGGGGGTAGCCGGCACACACGATGGCCGGCGACTTGCCACCAAGTTCCAGCGTCAGCGGGACGAGGTGCTCGGCTGCGGCCGCCATCACCTTGCGTCCTGTTGCGGTGGAGCCGGTGAATACCAGATGGTCCAGCGGCAGCGCGGACACCGCGGCGGCAACATCGGCACCGCCCTGCACCACCGTCACCCGGTCGGCAGGAAACACGCTGGCCAGCAGATCGGCCAGGAAGGCACTGGTGCGCGGCGTATGTTCGGAGGGCTTCAGCAGGACATGGTTGCCGGCGGCAATGGCGGTGGCCAATGGCACCAGAGCCAGAGTCACCGGATAGTTCCACGGCGAGATGACCCCCACCACCCCAAGCGGAGTCGGGCGCAGCTGCGCGCGCGCCGGCCACAGCTTCCAGCCCGCCGCCGCATGGCGCGGACGCACCCAGCGGTGCAGCTGGCGCAGGAGGTGGTCGATGGCCGACAGCACACTCATGCCATCGGCGATGCGCGACTCATCCTGCGAGCGGTGGCCGAAATCGGCGGCGATGGCGCGGGCCATCTCGTCCAGACGTGGCTTCAGTGCCGCACGCAGGCGGCGCAGGTCATCCTCGCGCTGCTGCACACAGGGCCGCTGCCGCAGCCAGGCAGCGCGCAGGGTGTGCAGCAGAGGCTTCAGGTCGGCGGGGATCGCGGCGGTCATGGCCCGACTATAAAGGCAGGGGCGTCGCGCGGGATGCGAAGAGCAGGCCTTGGCCGCAACGGCACGGCCGGCTCAGCACGCAGCGTGACGTCCCACGGTCGCTGCCCACCAGCGGCAACCGGGCGCCGGTGAAAAGAAAGGCCGCGGTTCGCACCGCGGCCTTTCTTCATTACAGAACGTCTGCCGGTTACTGGCGGATATCCACGTTCTTCGTCTCACGCAGGAACAGGCCACCGATGACCACCGACATCAGCGCGATGATGATCGGGTACCACAGGCCGTAGTACAGGTTGCCGGTACCGGCCACCAGCGCGAAAGAGATCGCCGGCAGGAAGCCACCGAACCAGCCGTTGCCGATGTGGTAGGGCAGCGACATCGAGGTGTAGCGGATGCGGGTCGGGAACAGCTCGACCAGGTAGGCGGCAATCGGGCCATAGACCATGGTCACGTACAGCACCAGCAGCCACAGCATGAAGATCGTGCCGGCCCAGTTGATGCGCGCGTTGTCAGCCTTGGCCGGGTAGCCCGCAGCGGTCAGTGCGTCCTTCAGCTCGCCACCGAAGGCAGCGGCCTTGGCCGTGCGGTCCTCGGCGGTCAGGCCCGCCGCCTCGTACGAGGTGACCTTGCCGTCACCCACGCTCACCACCGCCAGCGAACCCGGCTCGGCCGACTGCACGTCATACGGCACACCCGCCTTTGTCAGTGCCGCGGTGGCCACATCGCAGGAGCTGGTGAACTTGCGCATGCCCACCGGATCGAACTGGAAGGAGCAGGTGCTCGGGTCGGCGATGACCAGTGCCGGTGCCGAGGAACGGGCTTCTTCGATGGCCGGATTGGCGAAGTGGGTCAGGCCCTTGAAGATCGGGATGTAGGTGATGGCGGCCAGCAGGCAGCCGGCCAGGATGATCTTCTTGCGGCCGATACGGTCGGACAGCCAGCCGAAGAAGATGAAGAACGGCACGCCCAGCGCCAGCGCGGCCGCGATCAACAGGTAGGAGGTGGTGGCATCGACCTTGAGCATGCTGCTCAGGAAGAACAGGGCGTAGAACTGACCGCCGTACCAGACCACGGCCTGGCCTGCGGCCGCACCCAGCAGCACCAGCAGCATCAGCTTCAGGTTGCCGCCCCTGAGACTGTCACGGAACGGGGTCTTGGAGCCCTTGCCCTCGGCCTTCATCTGCTGGAACAGCGGCGATTCGCTCAGCTGCAGACGAATCCACACCGAGATGCCCAGCAGCACGATCGAGACCAGGAACGGAATGCGCCAGCCCCAGGCTTCAAACGCCTCATTGCCCAGGAAGTAGCGGCAGGCCAGGATGATCAGCAGCGACATGAACAGGCCGAGGGTGGCGGTGCACTGGATGAAGCTGGTGTACAGACCGCGCTTGTCATCCGGTGCATGTTCGGCCACGTAGGTGGCCGCGCCGCCGTACTCGCCGCCCATCGCCAGGCCCTGGGCCAGACGCAGGATGATCAGGATCACCGGTGCGGCAAAGCCGATCGAAGCGTAGTTGGGCAGCACGCCGACGAGGAAGGTCGAGATGCCCATGATCAGGATCGTGACCAGGAAGGTGTACTTGCGGCCGATGCGGTCGCCGAGGCTGCCGAAGAAGGCCGCGCCGAACGGACGCACGAAGAAACCTGCGGCAAACGCCAGCAGGGCGAAGATCATGCTGGTGGTTTCGTTGAAGCCGCTGAAGAACTGCTTGGCGATGATGGCTGCCAAGGACCCGTACAGAAAGAAGTCATACCACTCGAAGACCGTGCCGAGGCTCGACGCGAAAATGACCTTCTTGTGGCCTTTGGTCAGGCTGCCCGCTGGCGCGGCGCTGGGTGTGCTGGACATGAGACGCTTCCCCTCCGAAGCAATCGTTGTTGGTGGTTGCCGGCCGTAGCCGGCAACCGCGTAGCTGTATTGGCCGACCAGGGTCGGCCGATGTTCAGAAGCTGTACTTGGTGGTGAACTGGACGCGGCGGATGTCACCGCGGCGGCCGTCCTCGATTTCGCGCACGCCGTACATCAGCTCGGCGCCGACATCGACCTTGGGCATGGGTGAGTAGAAGACGTTGCCGCGGATGCTCTGCACGCTCTTGGTGACCAGCGGACCGAGGCTGCCGTCGTTGTCGTAGTCGCTGCGCGCATAGATCAGGTTGGTGCGCAGTTTCGGGCTGAAGGCATGACGCCAGCCGACATAGCCGGCGAGCACGCCGGTGGTGGCCAGCTCGTCGCGTGCGGCGTCATAAGCGGTATCGGCGGTGATGCCCAGACCGATATAACGCGAAATACCCTCACCACCGGTCAACTGGTAGTGCAGGCTGTCGCTGTCGGCCATGACCCACTTGCCGCCCAGGGTCAGGCCGCCGGCGACCTTGCTGGCATCAGCGCCCGTGCCCTGGTTGTCGACCTTGAGCTGACGCACCAGGCCGGCCACGCCAAAGGTGCCCCAGTCGCCCTTCCAGCCGTAACGCACGGTCAGGTCAGGCAGGCCGCCCCGGTCGGCGCTGGCGCTGGCATTGGTCCACACGCCGGTGACCGGATTGCGCGTGCCGGTGAGCGTGGTGGTTTCCGGGTTTTCCAGCGCGACGCTGAAGCCGCCGTTGGTGTAACGGATCTGTGCCTGGCGGACGAACACCACGCCATCGGTCGGGCCGACGAAGTCGACCGCCTCCGGCAGCGATGCCGCGTCCATGAAGTTGGACCAGGTCTGGCCGGCCATCCAGTTGTTCCAGTACATGTAGGCGTGACGCAGGGTCACGCCATACGTGTTGGTTGCGGTCTGGTTGCCCAGCGAGTTGCCGAAGAAGTCCATTTCAAAGAACGCACCAGCCTTGTCACCGGACTGGCTGACGTTGTCGATGCCCAGGTTGAAGCGCGAGAACTTGGCGTGCGCGTTGTAGTCGACGCCGGAGCGCTCGCCACTGCCGCCGGCGCCCTGCACCGGCGTCTGCCCGGGCAGGTACAGCGCGCGCCCGGTGGCGTCGTCGGCAAGCTGCCCATCGCCGGTCTGGGTGGCCAGGAAGTCGGCCTTGATGAAGCCGCCGATCTTGACCGTGGTGCCCGGCGCGGCCCCCGGGGTGATGGTGGTGACCTGGATCGGCTGCTTGCCGGCTGGTACTGCCGGGCGCTGCTCGGCCTGCACCGTTCTCACCTCGGTGACGGCCTGCTGGGTCTGGCTGATCTGGCTCTGTTGCTGCTGCTGCGAATCCAGCAGTCGCTGCACCTGGCGCTCCAGGTCGGCGACCCGTGCCTCCAGCGCCTGTTCGCGTGCGGACTGACCCTTTGCGGTCTGTGCGAACGCCATGCCCGGTGCAACCAGCGCGACCAGCAGGCAGGCCGCCAACGGTTTGCGCACGGTGTTCAACGTACGGTGGCTCATGTTGCCCTCTCTCCCAAGTGGCAAGGTTGAAGCCGCGCGTGGGGCACGGTTGACCCGAGCGTGCGACGCCCTGCCGCACCCCCGCTATTGGCCATTAGTCGTACCCGCCTCGTCCCGATACGCGTTACCCCTGCCGGTTACGACCAAGGTCTAAGCACCGTCGACACGCGCGTGCCCGGTGATGGGGCAAACTGGAAGGGAAAGGTCGCGCGGCATGCTGCGACCGCACATAAGTCCACGTGCAAGTGAGGGTGCAGATGGCTGACGTTTATCCGGTCGATTCCCAGTTCGCCGCCAAGGCGCGCATCGACAAGAGCACTTACGAGAAGCAGTACAAGGCGTCCATCGAGAATCCAGACGCGTTCTGGGGCGAGGCGGCCAAGCGTCTTGACTGGCTCAAGGCGCCGACGAAGATCAAGAACGTCAGTTATGACCTGGCTGACTTCCACATCAAGTGGTTTGAGGATGGCGAGCTCAACGCCAGCGTGAACTGCCTGGACCGTCAGCTGGCAACACGTGGCGACAAGACGGCCCTGCTGTTCGAGCCGGACAGCCCGGAAGCACCGGCGCAGCACGTCAGCTACCGCGAGCTCTACGAGCGCGTGTGCCGGCTCGGCAATGCGCTGCGCAACCTCGGCGTGCAGAAGGGCGACCGGGTCACCATCTACCTGCCGATGATCGTCGATGCGGCCGTGGCGATGCTGGCCTGCGCGCGCATCGGCGCGATCCACTCGGTGGTGTTCGGCGGCTTCGCGCCGAACTCCATCGCCGACCGCGTCAGCGACTGCCAGAGCAAGCTGATCATCACCGCCGACGAGGGCCTGCGCGGTGGCCGCAAGGTCCCGCTGAAGGCGAACGTCGACGCAGCGCTGAAGCTGCCGGGCACCAACACCGTTGAAACCGTCCTGGTGGTGCGCCACACCGGCGGCGCGGTGGACATGCAGGCCCCACGCGACCGCTGGTTCCACGATGTGGTCGACAGTCAGCCGGCGACCTGCGAGCCCGAGCGCATGAATGCCGAGGACCCGCTGTTCATCCTGTATACCTCCGGTTCGACCGGCAAGCCCAAGGGCGTGCTGCACACCACCGCCGGCTACCTGCTGTATGCCGCCTACACGCATGAGGCGGTGTTCGACCTGCGCGAGGACGATGTGTACTGGTGCACCGCCGACGTGGGCTGGGTCACCGGCCACAGCTACATCGTCTACGGCCCGCTGGCCAACGGTGCCACCTCGCTGATGTTCGAGGGCGTGCCGAATTTCCCGGACACCTCGCGGTTCTGGAACGTGATCGACAAGCACAAGGTCACACTCTTCTACACCGCCCCGACCGCAATCCGCGCCCTGATGCGCGAAGGCGACGAGCCGGTAAAGAAGACCTCGCGCGCCTCGCTGCGCCTGCTTGGCAGTGTTGGCGAGCCGATCAACCCCGAGGCCTGGCGCTGGTATTACGAGGTGGTCGGTGACAGCCGCTGCCCGATCGTGGATACCTGGTGGCAGACCGAGACCGGCGGCATCCTGATCTCACCGCTGGCCGGTGCGATGGACCTCAAGCCGGGCTCGGCCACCCTGCCCTTCTTCGGCGTGCAGCCGGCGCTGGTCAATGCCGACGGCGAGATCAAGGACGGCGCCACTGAAGGCAACCTGATCATCCGCGATTCGTGGCCGGGGCAGATGCGCACCGTCTACGGCGATGACCAGCGCTTCATCGATACCTATTTCCGCACCTACCCGGGTGCGTACTTCACCGGCGACGGTTGCCGCCGCGACGAAGACGGCTACTACTGGATCACCGGCCGCGTGGACGACGTGATCAACGTCTCCGGCCATCGCATCGGCACCGCAGAGGTGGAAAGCGCGCTGGTCTCGCACCCGAAGGTGGCCGAGGCCGCTGTGGTGGGCTTCCCGCACGATGTGAAGGGCCAGGGCATCTACGCCTATGTCACCCTCGTCGCCGAAGAAGCCCCCAGCGATGAACTGCACAAGGAGCTGATCGCCTGGGTGCGCAAGGAAATCGGTCCGATCGCGACCCCCGACCACCTGCAGTGGGCGCCGGGCCTGCCGAAGACACGTTCGGGCAAGATCATGCGCCGCATCCTGCGCAAGATCGCCGAGAATGCACCTGACCAGCTCGGCGATACCTCGACCCTGGCCGACCCCTCGGTGGTGGCTTCGCTGGTGGACGAGCGCAAGGTCAAGTAACGCCGCACGGCGGTGACGCAGCGATGCGGCCTGCAGGCACCCGGGGTGGGAGGGCTCCGGGCACCGGCACCGCATCGGGCGCACCGCCCTGCCCCCTGTTCCCCCGTATGCTGAACATCATGCCCACCCTCCTGATTGCCGACGATCATCCGCTGTTCCGCGAAGCCCTGCGCGGCGCCGTGCAACGTGTCATTCCGGGTGTCCAGCTGTTCGAAGCCGACAGCGTCGAAGCGCTGTATGCACTGGCCGACCAGCACAACGACGCCGACCTGGTCCTGATGGACCTCAACATGCCCGGCGCACAGGGCTTCAACGCGCTGGTGCACATGCGCTCACTGCACCCGCACCTGCCAGTGGTGGTGGTGTCGGCCCGCGAAGAGCCCATGGTGATGCGGCGCGCACTGGACCACGGTGCGTTCGGTTTCATTCCCAAGTCGGCCGACTCCGACACGATCGGCCAGGCACTTGGTGCCGTGCTTGATGGCGAAACCTGGGCGCCCCCGGAGGCACATAACGTGCCGCCCACCGGCCGCGAGGAGCGCGAGGTCGGCCAACGCCTGCGCGAACTCACCCCGCAGCAGTTCCGCGTGCTGCAGATGCTCGGTGCCGGCCGCTTGAACAAGCAGATCGCCTACGACCTCAACGTCTCCGAGGCCACGATCAAAGCGCACGTCACCGCCATCCTGCGCAAGCTGGGTGTCACCAATCGCACTCAGGCAGTGCTGATGGCCGGCAAGCTGGCCATCGATGACGACGCGATCGTGCTGCCGCCGGAAGAGGACTGAGATCCCGCGGCCGGGCAGCCTTCGCGCCACCGGGTGCTGATATAGCCTTGGCTATGAAAACCAGCCTTCCCTGCGCATTCGCGCGGGGACGGTGACAGCGAGCGCAGGGGTGCTAAGCTTCGCGTCCCCTTGGGGAGTAGCCGGATTCCTTTGCAGGAGTCGTCCACGTCAACATACTCGGCCAGTGCGCCGTGGCGTGGACAACCATGATGGTTGGCGAGACCAGCGGTCTGCGTGCGCAACATGAGGTTGGGCGCGAACGCAGGCCGTGCGTCCGTCTTCGCCCGACCCTCCGCTGCCGCCATGTCTCCTGTTTCCATGCTTCTCATCGGCTTTGCCATGTCCACCGACGCCTTCGCCGCCGCGATCGGCAAGGGCGCGGCGATGCGCAGGCCGGCGTTCCGCGATGCGCTGCGCGCCGGCTTGATTTTCGGTGCGATCGAGGCGATCACCCCCGTGATCGGCTGGCTGCTCGGCCGTGCCGCTCTGCAGTACGTGGAAGCCTACGATCACTGGATCGCTTTTGGCCTGCTCGGGGTGCTGGGCCTGCACATGATCTACAACGGGCTGCAGCCGGAAGAAGCGGAGAGTGACGAAGAGGCCGCACGCCACCATGGTTTCTGGCGTCTGGCGCTGACCGGCTTCGCCACCAGCATCGACGCACTCGCCGTCGGCATCGGCCTGGCGTTCCTCGACGTCCACATCGGCGTGATGGCACTGGTGATCGGCCTGTGCACCCTGACCATGGTGACCGCCGGCATCATGCTCGGCCGCGTGCTCGGCAGCCTGGTCGGCAAGCGCGCCGAGATCGTCGGTGGCGTGATCCTGCTGCTGATCGGCGGCACCATCCTGTACGAACACCTCAGCGGCGCCGCCTGAGCCGTTGACCGGCTTCCGTAAAGCTGCTCCCCGGTCGGCTGCTCTCCGTGCAGATCGCGATCACCCCAACGCGCTGCGCGCGTGAGCCGACCGTAGGGTCGGCTTTACCCGGTCGCGCTAGTCTTCGCTGCGGGTCTCGCGCAGGGCGGCCAGGAAGGCGCGCAGTGATGCGGGTTTGATCGGCTTGGTCAGCACGCGATAACCGCGGTCGCGGGCCATGCGCTTGAGCTCGTCGCGACCATCGGCGGTCAGCAACGCGCCGGGCAGGGGCCGCGCTGCCGCCTCGCGCAGCGCGATCAGGGTGTCCAGTCCGTCAAGGCGATCATGCAGGTGGTAATCGACCAGCATCACATCCGGCTGCTCGGCGACCTTCTGCAGGGCCTGGTCCACCGTGCTGGCGGTGATTACCTGCACCTGCCAGCGGCCGAGCAGCGCGCGCATGCCATCGAGGATCTCCTCATCATTGTCCACACACAGTACCCGCATCCCCGCCAGCGAATCCGATCGCATCGGCGAGGCGGATGAAGCTGGTACGGCTGCCGCTTCTGTGACCCCCTGTGCCGGTACCACCCGTGGCAGGATGATCGAGAACATCGATCCCTTGCCGACGTGGCTGCGGGCATTGAGTCGATGATCCAGCAGGCGCGAGATGCGCTGGCAGATCGACAGTCCCAGCCCCAGCCCCTGTTCGCCCCAGTCGAACGGCTGCTGGTACCGGTGGAACTCCTCGAAGATCTGCCGCATGTGGTGCTCGGGAATACCCGGGCCGGTATCCCATACCTGCAGCTCCACCTCTGCGGCACGGACTCGCACGGCCAATACAATGCGACCCTGCCGGGTGTAGCGCAGCGCATTGGCGAGGAAATTCTGCAGCACCCGGCGCAGCAGACGGCGGTCGCTGCGCACCCAGGCGGGCCGTGCGAATACGTCCAGACGCAGGCCCCGCCCGGCGGCCACCGGTGAGTACTGAGCGGCGAGTTCGCGCATCAGCGCGCTGACGTCGAACTCACCGATCAATGGATGCAGGCCACCGGCATCCAGCCGCGACACGTCCAGCAGCCCGTCAAGCAGCTCTTCGGCGGCACGCAGCGAAGCATCGACACGCTCGGCCAAGTGGCGCTGTTCCTCGTTGTTGCCATGGCTGTCGCGCAACGCAGAGGCGAACAGCCGCGCTGCGTTCAACGGCTGCAGCACGTCGTGGCTGATGGCGGCCAGGAAGCGGGTTTTCGACTGCTGGGCCACCTCGGCTTCGTGCGAGCGCTCGGCAACGCGCTGCTCCAGCGTTTCGTTGGCTTCGAGCAGGGCCTTTTCCGCGTGCTTGTAGTCGGTGATGTCGTTGTAGCTGGTCACATAGCCGCCGCCGGGCAGCGCCTGGCCGCGCATTTCGATGACCTTGCCGTCGCTGCGGGTACGCTCGAACACATGCGCCGAACCGGCCCGCATGTAGCCGATCCGCCGGTTGATCTGGTCCTCGATGTCACCCTCGCCCAGCTCGCCGCGCTCGGCGTTGTAGCGGATGAGGTCGGCCACCGGGCGGCCGACATACAGCATTCCGTCGGGATACCCGAACATGTCCTGGTAGCGGCGGTTCCACGCCGTCAGCCGCATGTCCGGATCGACCACACTGACACCGGCGCTGATGTTTTCCAGCGTGGTGGACAGGATCTCGCGGTTGAAGCGCAGTTCCTGGCCGGCCTCATCCAGTACGGCCACCACCTCGCCCAGGTCCATACCCGAGCCACGCAGCAGACTGGTCAGCAGCAGGCGCGCCGAGGCCGCGCCGATCGACGCGGCCAGCAGGCGCTCGGTGAACTGCACCCAAGGCCGGTCCGCCGCTGCCTGGGTCTGCAGGTCCCGCCCCATCGACTGTGCCTGCTCGAAGAACGAGCGGCGCGCGTGACGTTCACCAACCACGCGCGAAGCCAGCGCGAGCAGGTCGCCGACATGCACGTGACCCGGCCAGCCACCGGCCACCGACGGACGTTGCGCATAGGGGTCAAGGAACGGCGCGGCACGCAGCCGCTCATCCACGCCCGGCCGCCAACGCGCTGATACGAGCATCATGGTGGCTGCATTGACCAGCAGCGACCAGAAGGTGCCATGGGTCAGCGGATCCCAGCCACGCAGGCCGAACAGGGCCTGTGGACGCAGCCAGTCGAGACCGAATGGCCCCTTAAGCACCCAGCCCGCATCCAGCCACCCGGCCAGGGTCAGCGCGGGCAGCAGCAGTGTGTAGATCCAGGTGGCGAAGCCGAAGATAATGCCCAGCTCGACGCCACGCCGGCTGGCACCACGCCAGTACAGCCCACCGATCAGCCCCGGGGCGAACTGCGCAACAGCGGCGAACGCCATCAATCCGTACGAGGCCAGCGTGGCATCGTTGCTGGTGCTGCGGTAGTAGCTGTACGCCATGAAGGCCAGCAGCAGAATCGCCAGGCGGCGGATCCACAGCACCCTTGAGGCGACATCCGCCGCTTCCTGGTGGTCGCCACTGCGGCGCAGCAGCACCGGCATCACCAAGTCGTTGCTGACCATGGTCGCCAGCGCGATGGAGGAGACGATGACCATGCCGGTAGCGGCGGAGAAACCGCCGACGTAGGCCACCAGGGCCAGCGCATTGCGCCCTTCGGCCAGCGGGAAGGCCAGCACCATGGCATCGTCGGCCACGCCACTACCCGCCCCGAACAGGGTGACGCCGGCGGTGGCGATCGGAATCACCATCGCCGAGATCACGACCAGGTAGCCGCCGAACATCCAGCGCGCGCGGCGTACATCGCGCACGTCACCGCATTCAACGACGGCTACATGAAACTGACGGGGCAGACAGATGATGGCCAGGAAGCTGAGCAGCGTCTGCGACACAAACCCCACAGGTGGCAGCGAGGTGAACAGCGTATGTGCCGACTCGACTACTGCATCGGTGCGGTCGTTGAGCCACACATAGGCGAACACGCCCACGGCTACCATGGCCAGCAGCTTGACCACCGACTCGAAGGCAATGGCCAGCATCATGCCGTGATGATGCTCGGTGGCGTCTACCTGGCGGGTACCGAAGAGCGTGGCGAACAGTGCCATCAGCAGCGCCACATACAGTGCCGGGTCGCTGAAGTAACCGGTGGGTCCGTGGTTGTCGGTCAGCACCTCCAGGCTCATCGCCACCGCTTTGTACTGCAGGGCCAGATAAGGGACGATGCCGACCAGCGCGATGACCGCCACCAGCGCGGCCAGCCGCCGTGAGCGGCCGAAGCGCGAGGAAATGAAGTCGGCGATGGACACCACGTTCTGGCTGCGTGCCACCAGTGCGAGGCGCTCGATCAGCCGCCAGCCGAACACCATCATCAACAGCGGGCCGATGTAGATCGGCAGGTAGCCAAAGCCACTGCGCACCGCGGTGCCCACCGCGCCGTAGAAAGTCCAGGACGAGCAGTACACCGCCAGTGCCAGGCTGTAGACCACCGGCCGCAGCCACGGCCGATCGGGGTACATCGGCCGACGGTCGCCCCACCATGCCACGCCGAACAGCAGCGCGGCGTAGGCGATGGAAACCAGCAGAAGAACCCAGTTGGAAACCAAGGCAACGCTCCGGGGCAGGCGGTCGCGACAGTTTAGAGCGACCGCCGCCTGCAGACGAGCCATGCGGTCCGCATGGCCGTTGCTTCAAGCCAGGCCAGTCAGCACGCCGCCAGTGGCGGCCTGACCTGGGCGCGTGCCATCAGCGCGTCAACCCGCGGGTCTTGCCTGCCGAGGCCTCCCGGCGACGTCCGGCCACCTCGGCGACAGCCTCGTTGATACGCTGCTGACGTGCACTCATGCCCGTAGGCGATGAAACTCCAGCCTGTCTCGCCGGCATGGGACCCGACGTGGCGCGTGATTCCCGGTACTGCTGTGCCTGGTACTGCCTGGCGGTCGCCTGCCGCTGCTCGAGAGTATGTTGCCTACTGCCGCCCAGTGGGGTCCCTGCCGATGTCACCGACACGCTCGAGGATCCTGCACGAACGGGCATCAAAGCAGGTGCCCGCTGCGCGGGACCGCGCGCCTCATAGCACTCGACGTCTGGCCCCGGCACCCAGGGATTGGGCGGCCCCGGAATACGCGTCGGCGGGTTCACGACCTCCAGTGGACCAAAGGGCACGTTCGCGCCCGCGACCCGGATCATCGGCTGCACCAGCTGGACCTCGTTGGCAACCTGCGCGCGCGCCTGCTCTCGAAGCAGGCTGCCCATGTCACGCAGCCGGCCTGCGCCGTCCGCCGATGGAGGGGCTACCGCCGCCATTGCTGCAACAGGTGCCGGCTGAACCTGCGGCGGTGGCCGGTTTCCGGAGTTGCCGGCAGTGGGCGTCTGCACCACGACCGATACCGATTCAGTCGTGCCGTCTGCGCGATAGATCACCTGCTGCTGGACCCGCACGGGCTCGACAGGGAGCAGCGAAGCCGCATGGGCCGGCAGGGTCGTCAGCGCCGGCTGACTCGCCCCGGCCGCGGACACCGCCTTCGGCGTGGCGACGACGCTGCCTGGCGGTGCACCTGAAGGAGCATTCTCGGGGCAGCTCCGCTCCAGCAACGCCGGTTGAGCCGAGGAGCATGACATCGACCTGCGGATGGCTGCCCGTTGCGATTTCCTGAGCTCGGTTCGCTGGAACGAGGCGGCACATGCGGCGATGTTGAATGCACTGCTCTGCGCACTCCACCGGGCACTGATCGCCCTTCGCTCGGCTTCCCTGCGATCCCGCTCCTGTGACCGGAGCTGGGCCGAGTACTCCCTGGCATCGGCATACTGGGCCTGCCGCCGCTGTTCATGGAGGAGGTTGGTCGACAGCAGGCTGCCCAGTGCCGCGCGTGATGCAGCTACCGCTTTTTCATGTCTGGCCTGGAGCTGGGCTTCACGTTGACGCTGCTGCGCTGTGGCCTCGATGCCTGCAGCATACGAACGATGGGCATTTTCCTGCTGCGGCGCGACGTTGCGTTGGATCTGCGCGTTCAACGTCTGCAGATCGCGATCCACCGGCATACCTGGCCGATCCCGCAGTGCCTGCGCAGTTGCCGGAGAGCCGAAAACCGGAGACTTTGCCAGCGCCTTCTTCAGCGGTGCTTTCTTTGGCGAACCACTGAAAACGCTTCTCTTCGACTCATCGTAGACATTCAACTCGAGCAGGTCGGGGCAACGCTGCCCGGCAATCTCGCCGTAGATCAACTGGGTCAACGGCTGCAACGCCTGACATGCACGTCCAGGCAGCAGTTCCTGCAGCACCGAAGCTGCGCGTGGCTGTCGTGCAGAGGCGTGCGTTGGGGTTTCCTGCCCGGCGATAGCTCTCCTGACCTCGGCATCCGAGGCATGCGGCAGCGCATCCCGCAGCGATTGCGCCACCATCGCCGGAAGCAGCCCGGCATTGCTGTGCGCACTGCTGCCTGCGGGCGGAAACAATGCCTCGTTCCTTGCCAGACGGACCAGCCCGAGGGTGACGTCCGGAGCAAACAGAACACGGGCGCGATCGCGCGGCGCTGCTCCAGCCAGATCCGCAAGCTGCTGCGCCACCAGGGATACCCGTCCTGAATGACGACGCGCGTCGGTTGGCTGGCATAGGCTGAGGAGCTTCTCCACCACCTGCGCAGGATCGATCTTCTCCCTCGAGGGCAGCGCCCCGCCGCTGACGTCGAACTGGTGGCGATAGGAGTCGATGTCATCCAGCATGAAGTCGGCCAGCCGGTGACGCAATGTCTGCACGGGGTCTGCGCCTTCGGCAAGACCAGGCTCAGCATGCAGCAGCGCGTTGATCAGACAATCCCCATCAGCAGGCACGGTCACGGTGCGCTCGACACGCATCGCATCTGCGCCAACCAGCGCCCTGCCCACATCGTAGTGCAGCGCCCCCGATCGATCCTGGCTCTGGATCAGCACCACATCGTGGGCCAGATCCAGGGAAGCTGCATCCCGGCTCTCGTTGCCCTGAGCGTCGTAACGCACAAATGATCCGGCACGTTCACTGTAAACAACCAGACCGCGCTGTGCTGGCCACGTGGCGAGCCGTACTACCGTGGCCGGTACCAGATCGCCTGCTTGAATGTTCCAGGCGCGAGGTACCCGTAAGCGATCAATCTCCGCAACTGCTGCTGCGAGCCTGTCAGCATCGTGGGTGCTCGTTTCCTGCAGGAAACGCTGCATGGGAGCGCTGTACGCATCCCTCTCTTCCGGCTCTGCAATGGCCGGTACCGTGGGGGCTCGCGTCCATTGCAGCGCAGGGTTCTGGCCACCGGCCCGCGCCATGGCATAGTCCTGGGTCGTCGACCAGTGCTGGTAGGCGACAAACGTATCCAGCGGGACGCCCCGCTGCGCGTTATGCAGATTTGCACCGACGAGTTCTGCAATGAGCCGTTGGGCTGCCGGGTCGTCTGAATCGAGCAGACCCACACGGGAGACCGGCACCGGTCCGATATGGATTTCATCCATACCATCAAAGTCGTAGCGCCCCCCGGACTCCGGGACCGATTCAGCTCCATCGCCATCGACCCAGCCGGCAACATCGATCCCTTGCAGATCCAGCACGTACTGGTACAGGCGGCCGTCGTGCTCCCCCGACCAGGTATCAAAGATGGAGTTGCTTGCCCCGACGGTCGCACTGCCCATCAGCGAGCCGCCACCACGCATGTCATCAATTTCGCGAAAGCTGTCGGATGCTGGGAAGACCCCCATCCGCTGCAGGGCTGCAGGTGTGAATCTTCCGTCCACACGGAAGCCGACGGTACGCTCCGGGTCCGCGCCTGACTCCCGCGCGATCTCCTCCAGCATTGCGCGCCGCTCATCCACGGTCTGTCGCAGCATTTCGACATGGTCATTGCTGATGGCTTCAGCTTCGTCCACTTCCATCATGCTGTAGCCCGCCGCATTGAACGCCGCCTGTATCGAGGCCTGAGTACGTGCGCGGTACGCCGGCCGCAGTACCGCCGGTGCCCGGCGCCTGGCGTGCCTGGCATCCCCGTTGACAGGCCGGGCGTTGTTGCTGTCCTGGTTTTCGTTCACGCTATTGCTCTCCTCGATGATGGGTTGTCCGTTGCTGCGGTGTGAGTGCTGGTTGGTATAGCCGCAGGGCCCGTCGTTGCCAGCAGAGTGACCTGCGGGGGGGGGGCGAACATCAGGGCATGGTGGCGCCTGCCACGATGATCACGCGCCGCCACACGTGCATCTGCGCAACGAGAGCGCTTCGATCGCCACGGATGCCCACAGGCGGCACGGGCGTGCCCCGCGGCCATGTTTCAGTTCCAGGAGTGGATGGCCGCCTCATCGCTCCATGCCCGGTCGCGAACGCGGCGTGCGACAGCCCTGCTCGAGTGCGCGATGCTGTTGCCGGTAGTAGATCGTGCCGCTCTCGGAGTGAAACGAGACATTCGTCCCGCGCGGCAGGACCGCGGCAAACGGCTGCTCGGCGCCGCGGTTGAACAGGATTCCAACCCCGCCCGACGTGACGCGCACATCACCGGGATGAAACGTTACCGGTGCCCGTTCGGGCTGCGCCGCACGGCGGCCACGCTGCGTGTCGAGTCGCGCCGACGACGGTGCCAACCAGTCGCGTGTCTCCAGCGGTCGGCGCAGCTCCGCATGCAGTCGCTGCTGCTCCGTCTGGTGCGGCAGGACCAGTGTCGGTGTTCGTTCCCAGCTGGGCCACGTCGCTTGAAGCGTGCCCTGCTGGTCAAACTCACCACAGCGGGCGGTCACCGGAACGGACACTGTCTGGCCGATCAAGGTCGTACCGGCTGGAACGTGCAGCAGGCACGTAGCATCCGCCGTGCCCGGCAGCACAGCGGGATGCGGCGATGATGCGGCTGCACCGGGCAGCCCGGGCCGGGGCGGGCTGTCGCGCGAGGGCGCAACCGGTGAATGCTCGACAGCCAGGGCGCGCGCCCCCTCCACGGGCCGCATCGGCGGCGGCGCCTGCTGGACCCGGGCGTGACGCCGGGCGTCCGCCTGCGCCATCATCCGCGTGCTGAAAGCCGCCATTTCCACGGCGCACTGCGTTCGCAGCCGGACCCGCTCATCGTGGCTGGCAGCCTCTTTTCTGGCGGCGTCGTGCTCCCATACCTGGCGGACATCGGCACGCGCCATTGCGCGTTGCTCATCATGCCGATGCTGGTCCGCCAGGCGCTTGGTTTCGAACGGCTGCATGAACTCATTCCAGCATTGTTGCTTGAGGGCCCAGCGCGTCTGGGCCGCGATCTCGCTGCCGCGGCGGGCGAGATCGGCCTGCGCTGATGCTTCAGCCAAGCGGATACTTGCAGTGCGCCAGAATCCCGAGGTCTGCCGGACCTGGCCGATGAGCCCATGCAGATCGGATGACGTGCATCCGCCTGCGTCCTGCGCTGTGAGCACCGAGGGATCGAGCACGGTCGGAGGGTAGATCCCGATTCGCGGCTGCTCCTGGTCCAGCACCTTTCTGAGCCGGCGGTGGCTGGCCCGGAACCTTCGTGGTTCGGCTGGAACGCGGGTGTCGTCAAGGCCATTGCCGCACAAGGACGGGGCCTTCTGATAGAACAGAGTCGTCAGCGGCTCAAGTGCCGCCATTCCACGCCCAGGCAGCAGGCCTGCCAAGGGTGTGTCGGGAACAAACACGGTCTGGTCCGGGTCGGCCCCCAGGGCGGCGGCGATGGCCTCCCTGCCTTCCGCCGTGACAGCCATGTCCTCGAACGTCTGATCCAACGCTTCGGCCAGCAGTGCAGCCACCGGCGCAGCGATCGACAGGCCGGTGCGCAGCACGGCCGCAGGTGGGTAGCATGCGTTGTGTACCAAGGCGTTGACCACGCCGTTCAGAATCTTCCTGTCGAGCAGGATCAGTCGCCGGTCGGCCAGGTCGCGCCCGCTCAGCTCGTACACATGCTCGGCCAGCAGGGTGAGCCGCTCCACCCTGTCCGTTTCCGAGGCCGCCGGCATCAGCAGCCGCTGCATCTCCTGTCGCAGCGCCTCTGCGTCGGCGCCGGGGCCGGCAAGGGCGCGCGGCCATTGCGGAGGACCCGGATCCGGCTCCCCGCGAACAGCGGCCCGGGACTTCGCCGAAGCGTCCTTACCTGATTCGCAGACCTCGGCAAAAGCGCTCATGTACTGCGACACCTGGTCCGGCCGCCCTTCAAATGCACCGATAAGCGGCAGCGCCGGCTGCGCCGTCCGGGGCAAGGCGCGGGAGGGATATTCGCCAAGCAGGGGTTGCTCATCGGCGAGGACGCTTGCCAGCTGGACGGCGCGCCCGTCAGCGGTGCTCACCGTGGCCTGCGTGAGCTGCGGCGCCAGGCGGACAGCCTCGTCAAAGATCAGCTCCACAAGCGGCTGCAGCGCCTGCATGCCTCGGCCGGGCAGCAGTTCGGACACAGCGCTTCGGGCATCGGCGGCGTCGCGGCGCAGCAGCCCGACAACCGCTTCGCTGCCGCCGCTGCCAGCTGCAGCATGCAGGCTCGTGCGCAGTGTATCGGCCAGCAGCATGGCGAAGGGGGCGGCCAGCGAAACGTTCGCCTTCCAGGCCTCGTCCAGTGGGTGGCAGGCGATCTGGGTGGCTGCGCTGACCAGGCTGGCAATTACATCCGCATCGTCAAGTACCTCACTGCGCTGCGCCGGCGGTAGTTCGCGGGCGGCGTGCAGCAGGCTGCATAGCGCTGTCAGCGTATGCAGACGCGAAGATGCATCCGGACCGAGCCCGCACAGGCCCACCAGCAACTGACGTGTCTGCGTCGGCGTCAGCGCCTGCGGTGGCCCATCCTGGCCCAGGAAGGGAGCGTAGGCTTGCATGTGCTGGCTCATGTAGTCAGCGACATGGCCGCGCAGCATCCGCACATTGCGCGCCACTTCGGCAGGTGGAAGCAATTCGGGCAGACTATGTAGAACGGCATGGAACAGGCAATCGCCATCAGCTGGCATCCGCGCGGCAACGCGGAATTGGAGGCTGTCATCGACCTGCTCGACAGCACCTGCATCGTAATGCCCATTGTCGTAGATCAGGATGACGTCGTTCTCGACATCAACCCCCTCCCTGCCGTGCACAGGATCGTCTTTCCCGTCGAAACGCACGACGCTGTCCAGCGTGACATCGTGTATCACCAGACGCCGACCCCGTGGCCATCCCTGCAGGCGGGTCAATGTCGGCGCCACAAGGTCGGCCGCAGGCGTGTTCCAGACGCCACGGCGACACAGGGCATTGATCGGGTCCAGAACCGTATCCGGCGCCCGGAAACGGTTCGTGGGGTGTGTTCGTGGCGTCGGTACACGGTGTGTCGCCGGCCTGCTGGAACCTGCTCCCATATGCTGCTCTCCTCGCGTTGTCTGGTTGATGCCGCTGACGTTGCCGCCCTGTCATCGACTCATGCCGCCGCCGGACCTTCCCGGCGTCGACGGGGTGCCCGGTTGCAGAGCACGTGTGGCGGGTTGCGCCAGGCGACGCACCGCTGCACTGTCCGCGATGGCACCCGGTCGCTGGGACCCCCGCAGCATGAGGGTGGACGTGGATACGCCCGGCAGAACCGCAGGTGCCTGCCTGCCGTCACTGCCCGATGGGTGCCGTCCAGCACCCCGCACCGGTACCGCATCGCGCGCTGCCAGGTGCGCAGCGGATGCCATCCGCTGCTGCTGCCTCTCGAGGCTGATCCGCTGCGCTGCCTGTTCGGCATTGGTCTGCATCACCTGTCGATGCTCCGCGCGGAGATGGGCACGACGTTGATCATGGGCCTGCTGCCCCGACACCCGCAGATTGTCGAAGGTCGCCTGCAGCTGCTGCTCGCGTTGCTGGCGCCATGCGGCCTGCGCCGTCTGCTGCGCCTCGCGTATCGCCGATGCAGCCGATGCATGTTCAACAGCCGCGGACACGTGCTCCTGTGCTACGCGAAGCGTTCGACCCCGCATGCGTAACGTCTGCAGCGTCACTGGCAGCATCGCGGGACGGGCAGCCGCCGCCGCGGCTGGGGCGGAGGCGCCGGTCTGCGTTGCTTCGGTCGCGTCCTGCGCGCGTGGATGACCGCCCAGCCTGGGCACCGTCGAGGTGCCCTCCATGGATGCCTGCGTTCGCGCGAGTCCGATCGCGGCCGCGTCTGCTGCAGCCGGCATGCGCCGCCGGTCGGCACGCACCGCCTCCTCCTGCAGTGCCTCTATCTCTCTCCTGCACTGCGCTGCAGCCCTGAGTGCCTTCTCGTTGTAGTCCTGGGTCTGCTCGACCTCCGCGAGGTGGTCCTCCGGTGTCTCCCCTTGGAGTAGTGCAGGCGGCGGTAGTTCGCTGATGGCTTCGTCACGGCGATTGAAGGCCGCCGTGATGCGATCAATGAACCCGCCCGGCAGCAGGTCCGCTACGCAGCGGTGCTGGTAGATGAAGGTGATATGGTCCCGGGACCCGTGCTCACCCCGCACCTCCCCTATGGCGGTCAACGCCCAGAGTTCGGCCTCGCCGAGCCACTGGCCATCCGATGCCAGATTCTGCCCGCCGATGAGCCCGCGTCCGTAGGCCCGCGCGACGCGACGCGCCCGCAGCACGAGCTGGGCTTCGCTCGCCGTCTCCTGGTAGAAGGCCTGCTCGCGTGCGCACCGGTCGAGCATCACGCAGTTGAAGTCCTGTGTGGCTATCTCCAGCCTGGCGGGAAGATCCCGCGCAGAAACCAAACGTTCCTGCTGGTCAATCACCATGCAGGCGTCGTCGAGCGCCAGCAGTGTGGCGTCCCCCCCCTTGCCGGCCGCGCCCTGCAGAATGGTACGCAGCGGCGCACGCAACGGTGCCGCATCACCCTGCATATGATCAAGAAGTCGCGCCACACCCCGCATCAGCGCGGCGTAGCGGGGCGACCCCTGCGCCATCGCGCCTGTGTTGACGACCCCGGCGAGGTCGTCGATGAACTGCCTGGCCGTTTCATCGTCCGCACGCACTCTCAACGCATCAAGATGGGGCGCTGGCGATGCTGGAGGCGTGCCTGCCTCCACGTCCAGTGCCGGTGTCATCGTCACCCGCGTTGCGTCACCGCCGCTGCCGAAACGGTCAGTCTCGGCGGGCGCTGCATGGTACTGGGCTGATAGCGCGCCTACCGTCTCTTCCATCTCTCGCATAGCGACTTCGGAATGCGTCGCGCGCCATTGGCGCTGCTGCGCACCCTCCCTTTGCAGCGAGTCAATCAGCTCGTCGCGCAGCGTCGATAGCTGCTCGTCCTCGTAGGCTTGGAGCCGGTCCTCCGCGATCTGCGCGTGCAGCCGACTCATCTGTTGGACCGCATCCAGCGCGCTCTGTTCCTGGCCAGGCGCGTGCACCTCACCTCGCTGCGCGAGAATATGGCTGTCGAATCCCTGTTGTAACGTGTCCAGATAGACCGGGTTGAGTGAATAGCTGCTCCCGGGCTGGGGATAGATACCGACAGGCGGCTGCTCCCTGGCCAGTACCTGGCGCAAAGGTCGGGCATTCGCCCCGAACAGCCGCCGACGTGAAGACGACACGCGTGTTTCCAGCACCTCATCCCCCAGTATCTCCGGCACTTTCCGAAACACCATGTCGACCAGCGCTTGAATCGCCTGCAGGCCGCGCACGGGGAGCAGGAGCTCCACGGCCGAGCCCGCGGGAGCGCGTTCCCCCGCTCCCCCGTATCCGAGCAGCGCCCGCGCATTACCGATTCGAATGCCGCGGGCCATGATTTCGGCGATGCGGCCACCAGATGGAGGCGCGGGAGGCTCGCCAGCGGCCGCCATCCTCTCAAGGTGGCTTTCGTCACAAACCGCGTTGCTGATCTGAAGGGCGACGGCTTGGGCAAACCCACGCGCCACCGAAACGCCAGGAGCGACTCCGCCTGGGGCGGGATGCTGAGCCAGTTGGATCGCCGAGGCAACCAGTCCGTTCATCACTTCCGCGTCGGCAACGTCGCGCCAGGTGCCGAGCAGCGACCACAGGGTCGAAGCGCGGTCAGCACGATGAGGAACGCCCGGGCCCAGGTCGGCCAGCTCCAGCACCATCTGACGCAGCTCGTCACAGGAGAAGGCACGTGCTCCGCGGTCGTATCGCAGCAGCAATCGCAGGCTGTCGAGGTCGTCCCGACGCAGCTCACCGCGGTCGTCGTCCTCGGGCATGAACGGCCGGTACTGGTCCCGGTGGTCGATCAGATGGGTCACCACCGCATCTCGCAGCGCCTGGACGTTCTGGTCGGCGTCCGACGTACGCCGCAACGCCGGAACCTGGTTGAGAACGGCGTTGAAGAGACAATCACCGTCCTGTGCGATATGTTCGACGATCTCAAAGCGGGGTCCCTCCGGCGTCAGCGTCGCCGAGGCGACGTTGTAGTGACTGCCGTCGTATTGGACGATGACGTCCCGCTCAGGATCGACCTCGCCAGCATCATGCACCACGTGGCCGCCCGGCGTTGCACGCATTACGGCGTTGTTGCGCGCGTCGTGCACCACCAGTCCGCGGTCGGCGGGCCACTCATCCAGACGCAGCAGCGCCACCCACACCAGGTCGGCCGTGTCGCTGTTCCAGTGACCTCGACGTGCCAGAGCGAGCATCGCGCCCAGGCGCGACCTAGGCCCGGCCCGTTGTCGAATCACGGAAAAAGCGCCCTGCTCTTCGGGCTGGACAGTCGTCGATCGCCTTGCCGCATCTTTCTTTGGAGTTCCCATTCAACACCCTCCTTGCTCGCTTCCACGTGGTTGTCTATTCATCTGTTGCCGGTGGGCCAGCCGCGCACGGTTCATCGGCTCATGCCGCCGCGTGGGCAACGTGACGCGCTGCCTTGCCGGCTGGGCGGCAGCTGCGGCAGCCGGCGTTCAGGGCTCGGCGCCGTCAGCGTGCGGCCATCGCTTGTGCGCGCAGGAACCAGGCTGTTGCGCTGGTTGATTGCCGCTGGCGCGGATGGATACACGCCTGCCACCGCTGGCGTGGTCATCCGGCCCGGCAGCGCGCAGGATTCCGATGGGGCAGGCTGCAGCCGCGGCGTGCTGGCACGCGCCCCGCTGACCGAGTACAGCCGTGCGGCATCCTGCACACGGGTGTACTCGCGCTGCAGATATTCTCGCTGGATGCGCGCCTCTGAATCCCGCAGCATCAGCTCGCTGTGCGCTTGCCGGGTCCGCTGCCGCTCGCTGTCATGACCTTGCTGCGCGACGATGCGCTGCCGATCCCATTGCATGAGCTGCTGCTGCACGGCCTCCATACGGACGTCTCTGCAGGCTTGCACAGCAGCCTTGTTCTCCAGACTGATCTGGTCCGCCCGCCTTCTCGACGCCTGCATGCGGTCATGCGTACGCATCAGCAGTGGCCGGGTGGCTTGCAGTGTCTGTAATGCCTCCAGGGCACGTGTACCGCGCCGCTTCCGTGATGCAGGGTGGTCCTGCTCGATCGCTGTGGACGCGTGCGGCTCACGGGCGGCCGGGCAGCTGAAGTGATGGCGATAGGTGTGCAGCCGAAGCAGCATGTAGTCGGCGAGTCGATGCCGCAGCATCTGACGGGCATCACGGCCGCGCGCCAGGGTCGGCTCGGCGTACAGCAGCGAGCGGATCAGGCAGTCACCGTCACCGGCAATGCGCTGCGCGCAGACCCAGTCCAGCCCGTCTTCACGGCGCTCGGCGCGGCCCACGTCATAGTGGAGAGCACCGCCGGGCAACGTACTCTGAAGTAACACCACGTCGGTGTCCGGGCGCACCTGATCGATACCATGGCTCTCATGCCCTTGCGGGTCATAGCGCGTCGTGTGACGCGTGCGGACGTCATGTATCACCAGCCCCCGATGGGCGGGCCACTCAGGCAACTGCACCACCGTTGCGGGAACCAGGTCGCCCGCCTGGATGTTCCAGACGCCCGGCTGGCGCAACCGATTGATCTCCGCCGCAGCGGTGGGATAGTGCTCCTCGTTGAGCCGGCATGCGGGCTGGGGATCGTTGCACACCACCGCAGCGACCATTGCACGGCGCATCCGTTCGTACCCTGCCTGCGCAGCTTGCAGCCTGCGCTCATAATGGGCTCTGGCAGCGGCCTTCTCCGCCCTGACCGCCGCATCATCGCCCGCTGCAGCGTCCTGCGGATACTCCAGCGCGACTGCATGGCGGAGCTGGTCTGCGTCAGCGATGGCAGCCGTGGCCCATGCGGGTGCCTTGGCGTGAAACCGGTCAAGCAGCATCGGATGATTGCAGATGTACCTCTCACATCGCTCGCTGCCTTCCAGGAGACGGATCTCGTGCAGCTGCTGTTCCAGCCACGATTCGCTGAGCTCCCGGTGGGTATTGCGCATCGGCAGTGCCGACCCTGGAATGAAGGAGGCATCGCGCGCGATGGCCATGTTGCGTGCCTGCAGGATGTACTCGACCTCCTCGGTGTAGGGTGCCCACTCGCCCTGGTAGACCTCACCGGCCAGGCGCCGCGCGCGCTCGTCCAGTTCAGCGCCACGGAAGTGCCTGAGCGCAAGGTCCCGCAGATGCGCAAGCGAGATTCCGGCACGCCGGCTCTGTACATCGTCCTCGATGAGGCTCTCCACGTTCCAGCGCGCCAGCGTCATCCGGTTCCCGCAGGTACTGGTTGCCTCCTCGATCAGCTCACCTATCCGGTCGGCCAGCGGCCCACCCTCCCCGCAGTGCGCCAGTACCCTGGCGCCAGACACGATATGCGAAGCCGCGCGACCCTCATCAAGCTCATGCTCATATAGACCGGCCGTCTCGATCCACCGGTCAAAGAACAGCCGGATGGCAGGCTGCGCCTGCAGTGCGTCGAGCGCCGCCACGTCGCGGCCGGGCAGCGGATGCGCGCTCCAGTCTGCACGTACACGCTGGAAAATGGCGTTCCCGACACGAGGCCCCCATTCGGGCATCTGAATCCCGCCGAGTCCAGGCCGCGGTTCACTTCCTTCATCGCCGCTGCTCATGAAGTCGCTGGTGCCGGCATCTTCATCGTCCGGCTCTTCCTCCTGCAGCCGCTCCGTCAGACGGTGCATCGCCTGTTCGGCATCCATCAGGGCCATGTGCTGCGTATGCTCATCCACCTCCTGCGCTTGCGCAATGGCCGCATAGGACGATTGAAGCTCGGGCGGCAACGACCAGGGCGCGGTCAGATCAGGTTCCAGTGCCGCCTGGGCGGCGCGAACCGTCCTTCCGAGATGGAACGTGAGTCCTGCTGCGACCACGTCCTGCCGGGTGCCCGCCAGCACCATCAGACGCGGCAGCGGAGCGGCCATGCGTGCATCGGGCGAGCCCCCGTGGCCCATCAGAGCCACCAGCATTTCCTGGGTGATGTCGTTCTCGCTGATCGACCCGGCCAACCTGCGCAGGAACGTGGCCGCCATGGCAGCGGGCGCCTCGGATGCACTGTTGCTTCCGTCGCAGATCAGGCCGGCGTCACCCATCATCGATGCCGCCGCACTCAGCAGGCGGTCGGCCGCCTGGTTGAACAGGCGCTGGGCCAGCCGGTCGGAAGCCTGGTCGACCTGCACGCCGATGCTGCACAGCTGTTCGGCACGGACCAGCAGGTCCCGTTTCTGGTCTGTCATTTCATCCAGCAGCTCAAGCATGACGTCGAGGAGTTCTTCGTCGCGGTCCAGGCTTTCGTGCGTCTGCGTGCTGAGCGATGAAGCCGCGTCGCCCGCGCTGTTCCGGTCGTCGTTCTCGGTGTCCGCATCGCGATGGCGGTCTGCATCAAGCGTCTCATCGATCATGTGGCTGCTCTCTGGTCGCATCGGTGCCCGCATGGCGGGCTGGAAAGACTCGAACTACGTTGTCGGCGGTGGGGTCCGCCCACGTCGTGGCAGGCATCGCGGCTGCTCTGCCCGGTGCTCAGACCGGCAGCAGGGGAACATCGGCAGGGGGCAGCAGGCGTGGCATGAAGTACGGGTCCTCGTAATAGCGGATCTTGTCGCATAGCACCGGTCCGGAAAGACGTTCGTAGAACAGAATCTCGCGATCGAACCCGAGGTCTTTAAGCTCCTGCGGCAGCATCAACGGGCGTTTTTCATCCGATTCGCTGATGCTGGTTTCTCGCCCCTTCGAGCGGCTGTTCTTGCGCACTGTGCGATAGCCCAGCATCTCCGAGTACTCATTGGCGTCCTGCTGCTCGCGGGGCGCGTAGACGATCTGCATGGCGTGGTTGGTGACGATGGTGCGCGCGACCTCCTTGCCGTACACCGCATGGAGCTGGGACAGGCTCTGGATGATCGGCAACAGCCGCAGGTTGTAGCCAGCCATGTAGGACACCGCGGCGCTGACGATGCCGACCTTGCCCATGGCAGTGAACTCGTCCATCAGCAGCAGACACTGATACCGCAGCTCGGGGTTCTGCTGGGGAAGCTCTCGTGTGTTCTCGTTGATCAGCTGGCTGAAGAACAGGTTGATGATCAGTTTCGCCTGGCTGAGCTTGTTGGGCTGGATGCCGATGTAGATCGTGGTCGGCCTGCGTCGAAGGTCAGCGAAGTTGAAGTCGTCGGCCGAGGTCGCAGCATCCAGAATCGGACTGATCCACGCATTGAGCGGCTCCATCAGCGTGGAGTAGATCGAGGAGAAGGTTTTCTCTTCGTTGGCTGCCAGTGAGCTGAGCGCGTTACTTGCTTCGAGTGATAGGAAGGGCTGGCTGGCCAGCACCTCGATGTAGTCCTTCATGCTGCCCTTGCCGCTGGAGGCAAGCCGGTAGATTCCACCGATGCTGGGTGCAGGCAGCGACTCCCCCGAGCGCTCCGCATCGGCGTGGTCTTCCAGCACGTAAAGCGCCAGTCCGACGAAGGCATTGCGTGCCAGCCCGACCCAGAAGCCATTGTCACCACCAACCTCGGGATACAGCATCGCTGCGATGCCCTGCAGGTCGGTGATGCGCAGCGCATGGTCCGCCGAGACGTAGCTCATCGGGTTCCAGCGATGGCCACGTCGGTTTTCGGCATAGGGGTTGAACAGATAGACCGCCTGGCCTTGTTGCTGTCGCCAGCCGGAGGTCAGGTCGAAATTCTCCTGCTTGATATCCAGCACCACCACCGAGTGCTGGTAGTCGAGCAGGTTCGGGACGACGATGCCGACGCCCTTGCCCGAGCGGGTCGGTGCGGCAAGGATGACGAACTGCTGACCGGACAGCCGCAGCAGCTGATCGCGCATGCGTCCAAGAACAATGCCGTCGGGGCTGGTTGAAAACAGACCACTCGCCCGTACCTCGGCCATCGAGGCGAAACGCGCACTGCCATACAACGGCTGCTCGCGGGCCTTGACGATCAGGGCGACCGCCGTGGCCGTGACGCCAAGCGTGCAGGTGATGCCGATGACGCCGCCCAGCTGGATCTGCAGCACGTGCGGCTGTGCGGCCGGCGTGGACAGCGCGTCCAGGTACTGAAGATAAGTATTCCAGCGAACAGGAAGATGACCGAGCTGAAGCAGCTGCAGCGTGACGTACCCCGGCAGATAGAGGGTGCCCGCCGTCGCCGCGAAGGCGACCGCCGTCAGCAGCGTCAGTTGCCAGCCACGCCCCTGTGCCGACCGGTGCGCCTTCATGCGGTTCCCCACGATGGCGCGGCGGCTTCCCGGGAGATCGGCATCTGTGCCGGTACCGGCCCGCCGTGGGCGCCCGGCTCGCGCCGGGGTGTTGCTGCGGTGATAGATCCGGCGTCCACCGCGACCTCGACTGACGCCGCCCTCGACGGTATGCCCGCACTTGCCAACGTCGGGCGCGGCAGGTGGAAGCCGCCATCGGGCCAATCCGACAGCTGGGGCACGGGCGCTGCCGCCGGCGCGGTCGACATCGCTGAAGTCGAGGCAGGCGGTGCCACACTGCCCGGGTTGGGCGCGCTGGCCATGCCGCTGCGGTCGCCGTCGACCACGCTGCCCGCCGCCCCTGCCAGACGCTCTGCGGCCATGCCATAGCTGCCGGCAGGTTGACCCGCATTACCGATGCTGGCATTGCCGGCCCATGCCGAGTAATGCATGAGATGGCCCAGCGATCCCTGGAAGAAAGCAGCGACCATCGGCGGCGTGCTCAGGATCAGCAGGGTCAGCAGGATACCGATGCCGCCCTGCTGGGCCGCCTGGCTGCTGATGCCCTCCTGCAGGTTCAGGCCGGTGAGGCCGCCGAGCAGCTTCTGCGCCCAGAAGGAGGCGCTGACGGCGATCAGCAGCTTCAGCGCAAGGCTGATGACAAAGCTCAGCACAGCCAGTGAAAACAGCGTGCCGACACCGTAGAACAGCCAGCGCTGGAACATGCCGCGGGTCTGCTCGAACATCAGGGCGACGATGAACAGCGGGCCCAGGCCGATGAACAGCGCGAGGGCGACCTGGTAGGTGAGCAGCAGTGCGCCTGCGGTGATGGGGGGGCCTGCTGCGCCGAACCCTGCCAGCAGGACGGCACGGGCTTTGGTCGCACTCAGCTCCGGGTCGCCGTCGACCGCACCGATGGCGTCGATGGACGACATCACCAGCTGGACCTGTAGCAAGGCGTTGTCGATGCTCGATGTCACATCGCTGTCGTTGCCGGTCACCACGAAATGGATCAACCGGCTCATGTCCCGGGTAAGGAACTCGTGCAGCGGCGTTCCCATGAACGCCATGCTCGTCGCCGTACTGAGGATGATCACCGAGCGGGCCGCGTTCATGACCACCGCCGACATCGGCTCGCGCAGCGTGCCGGTCGCCATCCGATACCCCTGCAGCAACAGCCACAGGGTCATCAGGATCAACGCGACACTGCCCGCCCATCCCATCAGCCGCCCCATCATCTCCAGCCCGAAGCGCTGCACCTCGCTGCTGAGGTAGTCATAGACGATCCTGAAGTAGACGAAGTCGCCCAACGACTGGACACGCAGGGTGCCAGGGTGCCAGCGAAGCAGGTCAAGCAGAGAAGGGACGGTCATGCAGCGGCTCCCGGTCAGCGGATGGCTTCGATGGCGGCTTTGAGCGTGGCGGCGCCGATGACCGTTCCCAGTGGAGATGGGTTGCCGTCAAACGCACGGCGCGCGATGCTTCGCTGGTCCTTCTTGAGCGCGTCGATCAGGTTGTTGTAGCCCTGCACCGTGCTTTCCCAGCGCTGCAGGTCCATCTGCATGTTCAGTGCGAACAGCTCCATCTGGTTGCTGTTCGCCACCAGGTCACCCTGCTTTCCCTTGCCGATCGAGAAACGCTGGCGGCTGATCCTGGCAAGTTCCTGTTCGCGCTCGCGAAGCTGCAGCAACAGGTCCACCGTTGCGTTGTACTTGGCATTCTCGGCGACGACGATGCGTGCGCAGAGCTCCTGCTGTTGCGCTGCCAGCCTGCCCTCCATGTTCGGGACGAAGACCTGCCACAACCGGTCCAGCCCCCCGGGGGCAGCCCTGGCGCAGGTCTCGGACACGCCAGATGCAGGCGCGCGTCTGACGAACCGCTCGTCAGGCGCCAGCAGTCCGGTCAACCCCATGCTCTGCAACGCGAACAACTGGTCCTGCATGCGTTCGATCTGGGATGTCCAGTGCGCGATCTCCTTTCCCATATGTTTGAGCTCCTTGCCCCACTTCGCTGCCTGGCCGGCAACGTTGGCTCCGGTCAGCGCGGTGTGTGGCCCATCGAACACTGGCCATGCGATAGCAGCGGGCGCGAGCGCCAGCAGCAGTGATGCGGTCAGGCGGGCGGCTTTACGGCGAGAGATCTGCGCTTTCATGGTGGTTCTCCTTGAAGGATTGCAGCCTGGTGGAGTGCGTCGTCTCGGGCCGGCGCGTGGCGTTGCTCTCGCGCAGGAAGGTCTGCAGCCACTGCCCAGGCTGCAGGTCGTCGCGAAGGACGTCAGACGCACGTGCGGCCTGGTCGAGTACCTGGTGCAGCAGCGCCACGTTGTCTGCCGACGCAGACAGCACAGCAAGCACATCGTCCATGCCCTGCAGGTCGAGCCGGCACATGGCCACGTCTTCTCCCTGCTTGACCAGGAAGCAGCGCGACCGCTCGCCCATGCTCCGCACCAGCTCGTACTGGGCTTCGTTGAGCTTCAGGCCGTCGATGTAGTCCTCGCGGTTGGCACCTGGGTTGGGCAGCAGGATCAGCGTCGCCATCTGTTCGACGATCGCGCCGGCGATGTCGCTGCGCAGCGCGTCTTCCGGGCTCTGTGTCGCAAAGACGCCCAGACCGTTCTGCTTGCGGATGGTCTTCTGCTTGTTCCTGGCGAAATCCTTGAGCCCCCCCTCCCCTTCGAGGATCTTCCAGAACTCGTCCATGACGTAGATCAGCGGCCGACCATCGATCATCTCCTCCAGGCGGTGAACCAGATAGGCGATGACCGGTACCCTGGCGTCGGGGTGATCAAGCAGGTCGGTGTAGTCAACGCCGACAATGCTGGCGCGATCGAGCGCGACCCGATCGACCGGATTGTCGAACACCCAGCCCAGCGCGTTGCCTTCGGTCCAGCGCCGCAGTCGCGCGTACACGCTGTCTTCGCCGGCATTGGGCAGGCTCTTGCGCAGGTTCTCCATGCGGCGCAGATGGATGGGACTGTCCAGCACACCCAGGACGGCACGTTGGATGTCATGCTCCTCGATCGCGCTGTAGTGCGCCTTGCCTGCCAGCATTCGAACCCAGTCGACCAGAAACTGTACGTTGCGCTCGCTGGCCTCGCACTGCAGTGGATTGAACCCGGTCGGCTGACCGCTTTCCACCGCCATGTAGTAACCGCCACAGGCGCGGACGAAAATCTCTGCGCCGTGGTCCTTGTCGAAGAAGAACACGCGCGGTGGCGGATCGAGCTGTTGCGCCTGACTGATCAGAAAGTTGATCAGCGCCGTCTTGCCGGTACCGGACTTGCCGATCACCAGGGTGTTGCCCAGGGCTTTCTCGCCACGTGAGTTCTCCGCGCCGCAGGTTGCATGGAAATTGAAGTGATAGGGTTGGCCGTTGACCGTCTGCAGCGTGGAGATGCATCGTCCCCAGGGATTGCCATCGGCCTTGCCGCCGACAAAATTGTGCAACGGCGCCAGACCGATGAAGTTCAGCGAACTCAGGTTGGCGATCCGCGGGCGGTACTTCCAGTTGCCAGGCAGCTGGGCGTAGAACGAGGAGGCGATTGCGATGTCCTCGCGTACGGCGACAAAGCCGGCGTTGGAGAGCTCAGCGCGTGTTGCGGCCAAGGTCGACCCGAGCACGGCAAGGTCGTCTGCGAACAGGGCCATGCAGAAGTGATACTCGCCGAGCACGAACTGGCCCGCGCTGAGCTGATCCATCGCACTGGTGAGCTCGACGATCTGGCTGACCGCCCTGTCACCAGAGGAGATCATCATGCCCTTCGTTCGTTCCAGCGACTTCAGCGCCTCCTGTCGGCTCATCGGCGTGAACGAGTGCGTGATCACGTAGTCGCTGTCGAGATACTTCAAGCCATTGAGGACACCCGGCCACGACCCGGGCGGATACTCCTTGATCGCCAGCATTGCACCGTAACGTGTGCTCCCGTCCGCGGCCTGCAGCGCGAAGCTGCCTGTCCGGCTTGAGAACGTGTGTCGGGTGGCAGCGATGTAATCGGCAACAGCCGGCAGTACCGGAACGCGTTCCTGACAGTGGTTGAGCAGGTAGGCATGGAACTCCAGAGCTTCGGAGAAGACCGTCTCGTTCTCGGCGATGTACATGCCCAGCCTGCGCGGCCGATGCTCGGCGAGCACGGCTTCCAGGTGGCGTGCCAGTTCATCGATCCTGCTGATGGCCTGTTCTTCACGCGTTCGCAGCACCTCGATGTCAGCGCTGCGCTCCTGGAATGTGCCGCCTGCGGTGGGCCGGTAGATCATGGTCAGGTACAGCACATTGGTGCGCATGCTTCGCCCGGCCAGCAGGCCGGCATACCGCTGCGCCAGCATCTGGTCGAATGCCCTGCTGAACCCTGACGACAAGGACGTGCCGCAGGTCCGGCGGATGTCGTGTACCCAGAACGCGACGTTGACGAAGTCAGGCGCGCGCATCGACTGCAGAAGGCGGTTGAAGGCACCGTGGACCTGCGCCACCGAGGCGGCATCGCGGCCGACGAACGACCAGCCCTTCAGTTCCCAGGTCATGGCGTAATCGCCCGCTTTGGTCTTCAACACCGAGGGGGCCACGTGGCTGGATATGGGAATGAAGGTGCCGATGTGGGTATCAGGTGTCAGCATGGCGCTCGTTTCCGCTCCGGGTCCGATGAGAGGTCATGGCCGTGCCGCTCGGGGCAACCTGCGCTGGGGTGCCGGCGCGAAGCTGATGTCACCACCGCGCAGCGCGCGGTTGCGTGCCAACGCGAGCATGCGCCACCGCATTCCCAGCAGACGGAAAATCATGTCGTCGCGCGCCGTCATGCGCCGCATGACCAGCAGCACCACCGGAAGAAGGACCAGCAGGCCGAAGTGCAGATACAGCGCGAGCAGCATGCAGGTGCCGGCACCGATGAAGAAGGGAATCGCCGGTACGCCCAGGAAAAGGGGAGGACGGGTGCAACCCAGAAAGATTGGATCGCGCCTGATCATGATGCGCATGTGTTGCCGGAGCCGATCAGCATGGCGGCGACCTGTGCAGCGGCGCCGATCAGCACGGCGCCGACAAAGATCGGCATGACATCGAGAATGCGCTTGTGCGCGAAGGCGATCTGGTAGCCAGCGAACATCAGGGCGATGGTCACCACACCGATCGAGCCGATGTTGAGCAGCGAGGTGATGTTGCCGAGAAATCCGCAGAACTTCTCCTGGGTGTCGTTGCTTCCGGACTGCGCGGATGCGCCCAGCGGAAGCATCAGGAGCAATGGCAGCAAAGATACTGCGCGGCGTGGGCCAGTGGGTCGTGCATGACGCATGATGAAACTCCTCGTGGTGGAAGGCCGGCAAGGGCCAAGGATCAGAAAACGCGTGATGTGTCGGTTGCGCTCACGTCATCGACGCTCGTCGGGCCGGGCCCTGAGGTCGACGCCTGCGTCGGTTGCAGTCGTCGCCGCTGCACCGCTGCCGACGCAGGTGGAGGCCCCTGTACGGCATGCGCCGTGCCCGCGGCGTGCTCGAGGACGCGCTTCACCACCTTCTGCACATAGCCGTGCTCGAAGCCTGTCTGTGCGTTGCCTGCGTAGTAGCAGCTCAGCGCCTTCTCCCAGCTTCCGTAGCGCTGGTGACAGGCGGCCAGGATGCGACTTCCGGCGACGACGTTGGGGCAGGGTTCAAAGGCTTTCTCGTGACTGTGCAGCCCCTGCGCTGCGAGGTTGTGTACATTCACCTGGGCCAGCCCAAGCGAGTAGTTGCGTCCCTGGCGGCGCAGCTGCCCGGCAAGTTCCACCGCCTCTTCGAGCCGTGTCGGCTGACGTGACAGGGGCGTACCGACCACGCCGATCGCATGCGGATTGAACGACGACTCGACCGCCACCACGTGCTGCATGAGGCGCCAGTCGACCATCAATCCCGGGCAATGGGCCAGATCGTTCAGCATGGCGCGGCCGCCCGCCCGATCCGCTTCAGCGGATCGAAGTCGATGGCGCTCACCAGGCGCCGTCCCTTGTGCACCTGGAGGTGGACGATGATGTCGACGGTCAGATGGAGCAGATGCTTGATGACGGCATAGTCGAGGTTGCTGCCCTCCGCGGATGCCTTGATCATCAGCGCCAGCTGGTCCCAGGCCTGGCTGGTGCTGCCTGCATGACAGGATGTGATCGTGCCCGGGTGCCCCGACGCGCAGTTACGCATGAAGTAGAACGTCTCGTCACCGCGCAGTTCCGCAAGGATGATGCGATCGGGCCGCATGCGAAGACAGGCTTCCATGCAGGTCTTGGCCGTGATCGCCGCACTGCCCTGCCCGCCCTTGGAATAGAGCAGATGCACCCGGTTCTGCTGTGTGATGAACAGCTCGCGCGCGTCCTCGATCGTCACGACGCGCTCGTCGGCAGGAATGAGCGACACCAGCGATTTCATGAACGTGGTCTTGCCCGAACCCGTGGCACCGGCTACGACGATGTTGCGGCGGTACTGCACGGCTTTCTGGAAGAAGCCCACATGGTCACCACGCTGCAGCAGCGCCAGCAGCTCGGTATCTTCGTCGCCAAGGCCAGACCGGGCACTCTGCACACGGTCGAAGTAGCCCGCCTTCCGGTAGCTGGCCAGGGTCATCGTGCCCGTCGACGGCAGCCGGATGGTGATGGACAGCTCACCGGGTGCGCAGGCAGGGGGAATCACGAACTGCGCGCGTTGGCCGGTCGGGAAGGTGAGTGAAACGAGCGGCTGCGCGTCACTGATGCGTTGCCCGGTGTTGCTTTCGTTCAACGTTGCCACGCAGAACTGCCGTGCACGCTCCAGGGTCAACTGCGGAACGGACTGCTGTCGCCAGCCTGACGGCGTTTCCAGATGGATTTCACCAGGCCGGTTGATGCAGATCTCGGTGATGTTGCTGGCCTGCATATGCTGGTCGATTCCCAGCAGCGCGTACTGGTGTTCGAGAAACGAACAGGCCGGTTGAGGTGCGCCTTCAGGGGCGTGGGTCGCAGCAGCCAGGCTCATGGTGTCTCCCGGTCGGGAAAGGCCACGTCCTGCATGACGTACACGTTCAGTCGCGCACCGGGCTGCAGGGTCAACGTCGGCCGTCTGCGCGTCGCGTCGGACACAGCCTGTTCGGCGACGCGCTGCAGGGTCCGCGCCGTGTTGCTGTCGAACGGCTGGCTGACCACGGTGCCGCTGGCAGGGAAGCTGATGTCGCGGCGTGGGCCATGCTGTTCACCGGCATACTTGACTGCGTCGCCCAGCAGGCTGATCAGCATGGCCGCACCAATGCGGCTGCCCCAGTGGGCGCTGTAGTGGCCGGGGTGGCCCGCACTCCCCATGTCGTCGACCCCCGGGTTGGCCAGATCGACCTCGATCCCGTCTGGTGTGACAATCCGGTCCCAGACCATTGCCAGGCGTTGCTGCTGAAGGTCGCCGGCCGTATAGGCACCCAGCACCCGGGTTCCGGGAGGGAGCAGAAGGCGACCGCCATCGCCGGAATAGACCGGCTCGCTGACCGTGCAGGACGCGAACCCGGACACGTCGGTAATGATGCGGTTGTTCAACACGCAGCGGATGTAGGTACCGCGCAGCAGCAGGTCGCCCAGTGCCGGCAGGCGGCGCGCGATCGCCCGGCGTGCGATCGCCGTATGGCTGTCCGGGCGCGGCGGCAGAGCCGGTGCGGCCTGGGCACTGGCCGCGAGCTGCGCGGAGCGCTTCAGGCCGTCGTTCCAGGCAGCAATGGCGGGATCATCGGCATCGGCAGCTGCCAGGTCAGCAGGCCGCTGGCTGCGGCGTTCGCGCAGGCTGTAGGCGGGTGCATCCACCTGGCGGTCTGCGCCGTGCAGCGTCTGCTCCGGGTCGGGCACGAGCGGCGCCCGTCTGCGTGGCACTTCCTGCCCAGGGTACGGCAGTGGCGCTTCGGCATCGTCTGCGACGATGCTCTGCGGATCCCGCGCAGCAGGTTGCCTGTCACTGATGTTCCCGCGCGTCTTCGGAAACTGCGGCAGGCTGACCTGTTCGCTGGCGGCCGACGTCGGCGAGGCGGGCAGTGATGCGCTGCCGGGCGGACCCCGCCACAGCAGCAGGGCCGCGACCGCAAGCACGCCGGCCATTGCGAGCAGGAACAGCAGCGCGCGCCGGTTCAGACGAGGTGCCGCCCGTTGCGGAAAGCGTGGCGTGGCGGCATCGAGCCGCTCGCTCAGCGGAGGCGATGCCTGCGGCTCGCTCATGCGCCCTCCTCCGCCGGAAGGCGACGGATCAGCGCTGCCCCTCGGCCGTGGCGCAGCACCAGGTAGGGGTGGACACCATGGACGATGATGACCCGGTCCTGCACGCTCGAGTTGACCACGACGTCGTCGCCACGCTCCTGCTCGCGGGCCAGGACCGAGGGGAACCCGCCGGGCATTCCAGCCTCTGAACTGACGTGGACGTAGGTGAACCGCCCGTCGTCATAGACCTGCGCCGGCTGCAGCCAGCGGCTGCGCGCGTTGGTCCGCGCGGCGTAGGCGAAGTGATAGGCGCGACCGGGCTGGATGGTCACGCTGGGCGCTTCGCGGGAGGCGGTCGCTGGGGCCGCACGCGCGGGGGGCTGCGGGGGGACCTGCACGGCCACGCGGTACTCGACACCCGCCGCTTTGGCCTGCTCGAGGGTCTTCCAGTCCGCAGCCACGACCCGCAGTTCGAACATATGGAGACCCTTGCCGGTGCGGACGGCCAGATTCGTGTCCACATCGACATCCAGCGGCTTGAGGTACAGCAGGTGGTCGCGCTGTCTGGTTTCCCAGCCGCTGCCGAAGCCGGTGGCGTAATCAAGAATGTGATTGCCCTCACCCAGATCAATTACCGTGGTGATGCCGACGCCTGCGTGCACCGGATAGATGCGATTGGGATCGTGCAGGTACTCACTGGAGGTCTGGGCGCAGACACCGCCGGTGACCAGCAGGGCCGCGAACACGGCCCGCCTCACGCCGGTTCTCCGCTGCCGGCGGCCGGGATCGACGTCGCCAGGTCGGTGTCGACACGGTACGCCGTGACCCGGAAGCCGAGGGGGTTGAGCAGACGCGCGTCCTCGGTCATCTGCAACGCGTCGTCATAGACGTATGCAATCGTCGCAATCCTGTTATCCAGCACGCTGCTCTCACCGTTGCTGTTGTTCCGCAGGCTGCGCTGGAAGCGCACCGTGGCCAGCCTGGCGCCTGCGACGGCCGTATCGGCGAGCTGCAGGCTCAGTATCTGCACGCGGATCGAGCGTGCATGGCCATGCACCTTGTGCAGTGCCTTCGGGTTACCCGCGGCGTGCAGCTGCGCGTACGCAGCGCGCACGTCCGCGCTGGCCATGGCAAACACGATGTTCCAGTCCCGTTCGCCGATTTCACTGAGCTCGTAGCCTTCCCGCGCACGGACGAACGAGGTGAGATTGGCGCGGGTGATGGCTTCGTTACCGGTGTAGGTCACGCCCTCAGTGTCTGCGCCAAGGCGGGTCAGCGTGGCCCGGCCCGTGCCTGCATCAGCCAGTACCAGATAGGGCACGCGCTCCTTCAAGGGCAGCATCAGCGCAACAGCACCGGCGCACAGCATGCAGACAATGACGCTGGCGATGGCCACACCCCACGCCCGACGCTCGCTGCGGTTCACCACCGCCATCAGGCTGGTCTCGAAATCCACCGCGCGCCGCTGTGCAAGGAGGTCGGCGCGCTCTCCGGACTGCGCGCTCATGGCATGGCCTTTTCGGCTTCATCTGCGCGGCGCGAGACAACGATTCTGCCCGGGACAAGCGACAGGCTGATCTGCTGGTCGGCATAGGCAGCGCCCAGCCGCTGCAGCGCATCTGCGAGATGTTCCGCCCGAACAGTCGTTATTGGCTTTGTTAGCGTGTAGTCTTGAGGCAAACGCCAATCCAACGTCATTCCGGCTTCATGCGCCCAGCGTTCCAATACGCCCTTGAGAGTGCGATCGACCGGCGCGGCGTGGTATTCGAGCAACGGTTGCAGGCGTAGCGCCTGCGGCACCTCGTCCAACCGATTGATCGGCTGCCACTGGCCGCTCCAGTCACGATTGTTTGCACAGCCACATACGGCGACACTGATCAAGAGAAACATGGTGTTCCTGGCCACTACGAATTTCCTCGGACTGCACGTGTTGACGCCCCCGGTGACCTGGGGTGGGCATGTTTTCGCGGGATGGGGAAAGTGGGCGCATCATGCGCCCGCAAAACGCCCAAACGGGCAAATCTTCCGTGCGTATTTCAGTCTATTTGGGCGTAACAATTGGGTCAATACGCCCAATTGGGCGAATGAACGGAAGTGTGATGCCACGCACCTATCGCCCCTGCACGCGAGGGCGCGATGATGAATTACGAGTCCGCTCGCGAGAGCTGGATCCCGATTGGGAGGCGCCTGGCGGAGCTTCGGGGGGAATCATCCCAATTGGAGATGTCCCGCCTGCTCGACATCAGCAACTCAACCTATAGTCGGCTGGAGCGCGGCGCACGTGAGGTGGGGGCTGATGTGCTGACCCGGCTCGAAGCACTGGGTTGGAATGCTACGTGGGTGCTGACCGGCCGCGGCCCCTCGCGAAGTGCGTCTCCCGCGCCTGCCGAAAGTGGGACGGCGGTGTCCGCGTTGGATGCAGGCCAGCTTGCGGTCGCCATTGAACTGGCCGACGAAGTCGTCGGCACGCAGTGGCTGCCTACCGGGTTCTACGCGCAACTGGTCAGCGCGCTCTATCAGGCGGTCGTGGCCGGTCAGCCCTGGCACGATCTGCATGCGCAGGCGCAGACATTGCTGGCGGGACTGCTGCGCAGCGCGCGTAGTCAATGACCCTCCGCCGCGGGCGGAGGGCCTGAGCAGAGGCCACGGTACACGCCGTGGCCGAGAGCTTACTGGGCCGGTACGCCCATTTCCTCAAGCAGCGCCGGTGCCGGGTAGACCTTGGCCAGCAGCCAGCGCAGGTAACGCATGTCCACGTGCACCGCACGCTTGTAGCGCGGGTCGAACCACCAGCTGGCGCTGACCGATTCCCAGTTGCTGTCGAAGTTCAGCCCGATCAGCTCGCCCTTGGCATTGAGCACCGGTGAGCCCGAGTTGCCGCCGGTGGTATCCAGGTTGGTGAGGAAGTTGACCGTCTGCGTGCCCAGGGCCGGGTCAGCGGTGCTGCCGAAATCACCCTTGGCGATGGCCGCAAGCAACGGCTTGGGCGCGTCGAACGGGTAGGCGTTGGTGTTCTTCTCGACGATGCCCGCCACCGTGGTGACCGGCGAGAAGCTGACCGCATCGCGCGGGTGCAGGGCTTCGACCTTGCCATAGCTGATGCGCAGGGTGCGGTTCGCATCCGGGTAGACCGCGCGGCCCTGCTTGGCGCGCCAGGCGAACAGGGCCTGCATGTAGGCCGGCCGCAGACGCAGCTGCTCGCCTTCGCGGGTCTTGGTCTCGTTCTCCAGACGCAGCTGCGCGGCCACCAGCGGTGCGGCCACGGCCAGCAGGGGGTCAGCGGCGAGCGCCCTGCCCTCACGCGCGGCGGCGAACGCGGCCAGCCTCTGGCTTTCATCGCCCAGGCGGGTGCCTGCGTACAGACGGTCCAGCGCCTGGCCCAGCTGCTGCGAGGTGCGGCCGAACACGGTGTCGAACTCCACCACGCGCTGGGCATCGGGCAGCTTCTGGTAGCGGGTCAGCAGCTGCGTCAGCAGCGCCTTCTCCACCGCCGGTGCATAGCGCCGCTGGACCTGCCTGAGCACGCCTTCGATCAGGGCCTGGTCGCGTTGCTGGTAACCGGTCTCGCGCTCGGCATCGGGCTTGGCCGATTCGATGCGCAGACGTTCCAGCAGCAGCGCAGAGCGCAACAGCTGGGTCTGGCCGGCAATCTGCTCCAGCAGCAGGTTGCGCTCGCCTACCGCTGCGCCCTGCGAGAGATTGGCCAGCAGCGCGCGGATGTCGCCCTGATAACGCGCATCGGTGGCGCCGAGCATGGCCTGCTCGTCGGCGGCGCGCTGGGCCTTGGCGTCGCTGCGCAGCAGGCCTTCCAGTTCACCGGCCGCACGCTTGCGGTTGTTCTTCAGCGATTGCAGCTGCGATGCGTAGAGGGTGCGTGCGGTTTCATCATTGGCTGCCGCAACGTCGATGGTGTCGATCATCTGCTGGAACAGCGCTACACGCCGCGGCAGGACGCTGTCGATCTGGCTGGCAAACTCGGCAGCGGTACGGTGGCGATAGGTAATCCCCGGGTAGCCGGCCAGCATGGCGTAGTCGCCCTCCTTCGGTCCCTCGACCGACATGCGCAGATGCGCCGGCGGCTGGTACGGCACATTGTCCTGGCTGTAGGCCGCCGGCTTGCCGTCCTTGCCGACGTAGGCGCGCAGCAGGGTGAAATCGCCGGTGTGGCGCGGCCACATGAAGTTGTCGATCTCATCGCCGTAGTTGCCGATCGCGCGCGGCGGCGCGTAGACCAGCCGCACATCGCTCAGCTCCAGCTGCCGGATACGGTAGAAGTCGGTGCCGTAGTACATGTTGGCCACCGAGCAGCGCACGCTGCCGTCGCGCTCGCAGTCGGCAACGATCTGCTTGCTGGCCGCATCCACGGCGTCGAAGTAGGCCCGGCCGGTCTTGCCGCGCGCGTTCTGCAGCACCTCATCGGTGACCTTGTCGAAGCCTACGGTCACCAGCACACGGAAGTCCGGGTTCGACGGGCGTTCGTCGGCGCGCCCGGCAGCGATGAAGCCCTCGTTGATCAGGTTGTGCTCGGCGCTGCTGTTGTACTGGATGATTCCCATGGCCACGTGGTGGTTGGTCAGCAGCAGGCCGTCGCCGGATACGAACGAACCGGTACCGCCGCCGGCACGCACCACCGCGCTGAGCGGCGGCGCGGTCACGTCGGCCAGTTCGGCCGGGTCGCCCTTGAAGCCTGCAGCCTTCAGCGGCTTGGCCAGCTCGGGCAGCTGGGTGGGCATCCACATGCCTTCATCGGCATGCGCGGCCGAGGCCAGGGTCAAGCCCAGAGCCAGGGCGACGGGAAGGGTTTTACGGGCAGACATGGGCATTCCGGGGATTCATGACAGTCCCGGACCTTAGCGGCTGCTGCGCTGGGGGACAACATCCGATGGTCAGGGTTGGCCTTTGTGGTGCGTGACGACCAACGGTCGCCACCTGCCAGAGGCCGCAGCCCGCGCGAAACCCGGTAGGTGACGACCGTTGGTCGTCACGCCGTTGCTCCCCGGTGCCGGGCACGCACCCGGCAAGCCCTATTTCTCGCGTCGCCAGTTGAGCGAGCCACGGTTCTCCACCGTGCTCGATTCCACTTCGATGTCGAAGCCGCGACGCAGCAGGTACTTCAACGTCAGCACCGAACCTGCGCCCACCATCGAAACACCGTAGCCGACGTAAAGCTTGGGCGAGATGAACTTGCCCACGCCGATCACCGAGCCGCCCAGCGCGCGCGACTGGCTGACGCCTGCATCATCCAGCCCCAGCTTGGCGCCGAGCTGCGAGGCCAGCAGACCACTGCCGGCCGACAATGCGGCCGAAGCAGCGTCGACCTGCTGCGCCTGGTCGCTGGTGGCACCGGTGAGGCTGCGACCCAGAACCAGGTAGCCCAGCGCTTCGGACTGGGACATTGCCGGGTCCGACCAGACGGTGGCGCGTGGCTGCATCGCGCGGCCGGTGACATCGATACCGGCGGTGATGTCGGAGATCTGCCGTTGCGCGCGGATGTTGATGCGCGGATCGGAGACGGCGTTGTAGTTCCAGGTCAGCTGGCCGCGGGTGATGGTCAGATCCTGACCGTAGGCCTTGTAGCGCCCGCTGACCTCGAGCCCGCCGTTGGCGGTCATCTCGCGGCCCGGCCGTGCCCACACCTGCATCTTGCCGGTCAGGCCACCCTTCAGGCCGAAACCGGCCATCCGCACCTTGTCACCCAGACTCACCGTCAGTTCCATGTCCAGCGGCGAGGTGGCGGTTTCTTCCGGATCCACCGGGTCGAGCACCACCACGTCGGCCGAGACCGAGGTGCCCCGGTCCAGCCGCTCCAGGTCGAGATCGGCTTCGGGCACATGCACGCTGCCACGCAGCTGCATCGCCGTGCCGGCCAGGGTGAAGTCGAGATCGGGGTTGGCGACGATGCGCAGTTCGCTGGTGTTGGAGAGCAGCACGTTCTCGCCATGGATGTGCAGCTGCAGCGGCTGCGCATCGCCGAACCAGGACAGGCCGCCGTCCACGTACAGCGTGCCCTGCCCGGAGTTGGCCTGCGCGGTGATTTTGGCCGAGCCATCGGGCTGGGCGACAAAGCTGCCCTGGCCCTGCTCGAAGGTCAGGCCCAGCGCCGGGAACTCACCCTTGAAGTCGCTCAACCTGGCATCGCCGCCCAGCGAGGGCTGGCCACGGGTGCCACGCAGACTCACGTGGCCTTCGATCAATCCGGTGGGACGCACGATGTCGGGGGAGAACAACTCGAGCCAATACAGGCGTGACATGTTCAGGTACAGCTCGCCATCCAGCGGTGCGTTGGCATCCCAGCCGGTGCGTACCTTGGCGTCGACGAAGCCGTTGCCCTGGAAGCCGACACCCAGATAGCCATTGATCTGCGCCGGGGTCATGTCCAGCTTGATCGAGAAATTATCGTAGCGGACCAGTTCGCCGCGGGCGTTGTCGCCCAGGCGTATGCCACCATCGGCCGAGCGCACTTCGGCATGGCCCTCCCACGCGTTGCCGCGCGGACGCAGCTGGCCATCCAGGTTGACCTCACCGCGCACATGGATGCGGCGGCCCGATGTCGGCGGCAGCCACGGCTGTACCAGGGTCAGCGGCAGCGCATCGCCGCGCACGACCACGCCTTCGCGCGGCCAGTCCGCGCGCGCGCACAGCGCGCCACCCACGGCAGCGCCCAGGCAGCTCTCGGTCAGGCTGAAACTGCCGCCGTTGATCGCAAAGCTCGATGCCTCGCGCAGGCTCCAGGCATCGCCCTTGGCCGGGGCGATGCGCAGCGCAGCCAGCGTGCCGCGCCACTGCTCGCCCTGCTGGCGCACGCTGCCCTGCAGGTCGAGCGCAGCCATGTCGTTGCGGGCCTGTGCGGCCAGACGCAGGTTGGACACGCTGCCCTGTGCATCCACCGCCAGGCTGTCCAGCAGCATGCCGGCTTCAACGCCACTGCCCTGCAGCGACAGGGTCCCGTTGTCACCCTGCCAGGGCAGCCGGCCCTTGAGGCTGATCGATGCGGCCTTGTAGCCATCCCAGGCGAGATTGTTGCCGACCAGGTCGGCGCTGATGTCCGGCGCCTTGGCCAAACCGGTGATGCGTACCTGGCCGCGCAGACCGCCATCGGCGGCCGGCAGCAGGTCGGCCAGCTGCAGTGGCTCGAAGCGCGCATCGATGTCCAGGCGGTCACCGACCTTGCCCCGGGCAGTCACCCGGCTGCTGCCCAGCGACAGCCGCAGATCACCCTCGCCCTGCGAGCCCTGCAGGGCAAAGCGGCCCTGCGCATCCAGCGCGCGCTTGCGCAGGGTTCCCTTCAGCGAGGGCAGGTCTACCGTGGCCTGCAACGGTGCGGTACTGCCCGGCGGTGCATCGGTCGGCAGCGGCTGCTGCGAGCCGGTGCTGGCCAGGCTGCCGGACAGGCGGCCGTCCCAGCCAGGCGCGAAGTACCCTGGATCAAAATCACGCAGGGTAGCCCTGGCATCCCAGCGCAACGCCGGCGCCCAGGCCAGCTGGCCCTGCACCGAGAGCTCGCCACCTGGGGTCTGGGCCTGCAGCTGCTCGATGCGGGCCGCCTCGGTATTGCCGCGCACATCGAAGCGCAGCTGGGCTTTCTGCGCGTCGCGCGCGATCTCGGCGCGTCCGATCGCAGCCCACGCCTGCAGCGTGCCGGCCAGGCCCATGCGCGCCTCCTCCAGGGTCACCGGCACCGGCGCAGCGGCACCGGCCGTGTTCGGGTCCGGTGCGGGCGTCCAGGTCAGGTCGCGGGCAATGATGGAGAAGTCGACTTTCTGGTTGTCGGCGTCGCGCAGGTCGGCACTGCCGGTCAGACGCGCTTCGCCGCCGAAGGCCTTGATGACCAGCGGCGAGACGTTCAGCACCTGGTCTTCAAGGGCAACCTTGGACGGCGCCAGCTCAACCCGCGTCTCGCCCTGCTGCAGCTGGCCCTGCAGATCGGCATTGCCGCCTTTTCCGGTAGCGGTGAAATCCAGTGAGAGCGGCGCGAGCGTGGTGCCCGCCAACGCCGGCCCCAGCAGCACCGGATCCAGCTCTTCGCTGCGCACCGTGGCGCTCCAGCGCGGGTCGGTCCGCCCATCGAACACCAGCACGGCGCGCAGCGGCTTCGGCGCGCGACCGGCAACGGCCACTTCCATATGGGCAAGGTCGCCGCGCGCCACCAGCCCCAGCACCGCCGGTGTGCGGCCCGCCGGCGCGGGCAGGATGGCGGTGGCGGTCAGGTCCGCGTCGTAATCGCTGCGCGGCAGGTAATGACCCTGCACGCGGAAGTTGCCCATGTCGCTGTTCACCGCCAGCTGGGTGGCCTTGAACTCGCCATTGGCGATCTCCAGCCCGCCAGCGATACGGCTGATGTCGATGGTCGGTTCGCCGCCGGTGGTGACGCGCAGGCCATCGACCACGATCACATCGGCCTGGATCGCCAGCGGCATCTCGATCTGCGGCAGCGAGTCCGGCCACGACGGCAGGGTGAAGGGTTCGTCGCTCTTTGCCAGGTTCAGGCTGGCGTTGTCCAGCTCCAACCGGTCCAGCAGCAGCTTGCGCCCCAGCAACGGACGCAGGTCCGGTTCCAGATAGGCGCGGTCCGCATGGAAGTGGATGTCGTTGTAACGGAAGTCGACGTTGTACAGCGTCAGCGGACCGGCCACCGGTCCCTCAACGCGGTCCCAGGTAAAGCTGGCACCCGCCGGCAGACGGGCCACCACCTGCGCCAGCAGCACATCGCGCCCGGCGACGGTCTGCAGCAGCCAGTACACCGCCAGCAACAGCAGCAGCACCACGCCGAGCACACCGGCACCGGACCATGCCCAGAAGCGGCGGCGGCGGTAGAAGCGGACGCGCGGTGGCGCCGGCGGGGGGGGCGGGCTCGGCGTGCTCACAGGTCGGCTCCGATGTTCAGGTAGATCTGGAAGCTCGAATCGGGGTCATTGAGCCCTCGCGCAACGTCCACGCGCACGGGGCCTACCGGCGACTTCCAGCGCACGCCCAGGCCAACGCCGGTGTGCAGGTCGATGCTGTTGTCGAATGCACTGCCGGTATCGACGAAGGCAGCGGCGCCCCAAGGGCCGCCACCAAAGTAGTGCTCGTATTCGGCCGAGCCGATCACCAGGTTCTTGGCACCGAGCGCGAACCGGTCCGGGCGCGGGGTACGCGGGCCCACCTCACGGTAGGCATAGCCGCGGATGCTGCGGTCGCCACCGGCGAAGAAGCGCAGGCTCGGCGGCATCGAGACCAGGTCGCTGGTCCAGGTGGTACCGCCCTCACCGCGCAGAATCAGCCGGTTGCTCTGGCCCACCGGAATGTACCAGCGCGCGACCACGTTGGCCTGCACGAAGCTGGTATCCGAACCGACATTCTCGATACCGCCACGCAGTGTGGCACTGCCGCTCAGACCCGAGCGTGGAAACAGCGGATCGTCCACGTTGACGTAGTCGGCGAGGATCTGCGGGTACAACAGGGTCGAGTTCTGGTAGATCGCACCATCGAACTCGTTGCCCGAGGCGTAGCGCCAGCGCTCGCGCAGCGCATTGACCGAGGCCACCGCGGTCCACATCTCATTGATCTGACCGCTGCGTGCGGCGGTGAGCTTGACGTTGCGCAGGTCGATGTAGTCGGTCTGCTCGTCGTAGACGCCGGCCGAGAAGCTGTACCAGCCGTCGAGCCAGGCGAATGCCGGGATGCGGTAGCTGGTGATCAGGCTCTTGCGCTTCTGGGCGTAATCAAGCTGGGTGTTCATCTTGTGGCCGCGGCGGTTGAGATAACGCCGCTCGAGGCCGCCACGTACACCGGCGCCGCTCTCGCTGCCATAGCTCAAGCCGTAGGTATAGATGCTGCGCTTGGCACGGGTCAGGGTGACATCCACCGGCACTTCGGCGTTCTCATCAGCCTGGTCCGGCCGTGGCTGGATGTCGATGACACTGAAGTAATCCAGCTTGGTCAGCGACTCGCGCAGCCGGTCCAGCTTGCCTTCGTGGTAGTAGCTGCCCTGCTCCCAGTACACCAGCGGGTCGAACAACCGGTCGACGAAGTAATCCTGCTTGAAGCGGATCGGACCCATGTTGTAGCGGCGGCCACTGTCCCAGGTCAGGTCGATGTCCGCCGCGTTCTCGGCACGGGTGATCTGCACCTGGTGCTGGGTGTAGTCGGCGTCGAAGTAACCGCGCTCGGCCAGGCGCCGGGTCACGGTGATCTTGCTCGCCTCGTAGGTCACATGCTCGAAGGGCTGACCCTTGCGTGGCTTGAACGCTTCCAGATCTTCCTGCAGGTAACGGTCAAGGCTGGCCGGCCCGGTGATGTCGACATGCTCGCGGCGCACCCGCACCGGCTCGCCCTTCTCCACCTTGATCAGCACACGGACGTTGTCGTTGTCGCGCGGCGCTTCGACGCTGATGGTCGGGTTGTAGTACCCGAACGGCTCCAGCGCCTGCCGGGTCTGACGCTCGGCCTGCGACAGCAGGTATTCCAGCCGCGACTCGCCTTGGACCTTGCCGATGGTGTCGTACAGCGACAGCGAGACCTCGATGTTCTCGATGATCTCGGCGTCGTCGCCCTTGTCCAGTCCTTTGATTTCCACCTTCTGGATCGTGCCGCGGGCCTGCGCGTCAGGGACGCTGGCAACGGCGATCAACAGCAGGGGAAGGGCGAGTTTGAATGGCTGCATCACCACAGCATACCGGCCCGATGTTGCCTTGCGAAATCCGCCGGGCCGTTTCATATCAGAGGTTAATGCGCAGTCAAAAATACAGCGTCGCACGCGGCCTGTGACGGTCGCGTGCGACGCGCGGTGGCTGAACCCCGCCCTCAGGCGGAGAGGTGCTCGATGGCGGCCACCTTGCCCAGCCGCTCGCCGAGCAGGGTGAGCAGGGCCAGGCGGTTGCCACGCAGCGCGGGGTCCTCGGCGTTGACCATCACCTTGTCGAAGAAGGCGTCGACCTGCGGACGCAGGCGCGCCAGACGGGCCAGCACGCTCACGTAGTCCTTCTGGTGCAGGCTGGCGCCGGTGTCATCGATGGCCGCGGTGACAGCTTCGGCCAGTTCGCGTTCGGCGTGCTCCTGCAGCAGGGCCGGGTCGATCTGACCGGGAATGTCACCCTCGGCCTTGCGCAGAATGTTGCGGATGCGCTTGTTGGCCGCTGCCAGCGCTTCGGCCTCGGGCAGCGCTGCAAACGTGCCGATCGCGTCGATGCGGCGATCGAAGTCATACAGCGAGGCCGGCTTCAACTCCGCCACCGCGTTGAAATGCGATGCCGGCACGCCCTTGTCGCTGTAGTAGCCCTTGAGGCGGTCCAGGATGAAGTCGTACAGCTCGTGGGCGTCGGCCTGCAGCCCACGTGCGGCCAGCGCGGCATTGGCCTGCGCCAGCAGCACGCGCAGGTCCAGGTCGAAGCCGCTTTCAATGAGCGTACGCGCCAGCCCCAGCGCATTGCGGCGCAGCGCGAACGGGTCCTTGTTGCCGGTCGGCTTGAGGCCGGCGGCAAAACCACCGGCCAGCGTGTCCACGCGTTCGGCGATGGCCAGCACCTTGCCCAGCACCGACAGGGCGATGTCGTCGCCGCCGAAGCGCGGCTGATAGGCCTCGTCGATGGCCAGCGCGACCTCGGCCGCTTCCCCTGCGGCCGCCGCGTAATGACGGCCGGCAATGCCCTGCAGTTCCGGGAACTCGTTGACCATGCGTGACTGCAGGTCGTTCTTGGCCAGCTGCGCGGCCCGCCGGGCCTGTGCCGGGTCGGCGTCCACCTGCGGCGCGATCACTTCGGCCAGCGCGGCCACCCGCTCGACCTTGTCGGCCACCGAGCCCAGCTTGGCCTGGTAGGTCACCGTCTTCAGGCCGTCGCCCATCGACACCAGTCCCTGCTTGAGGTCTTCGTCGAAGAAGAACCTGGCGTCGGCAAAACGCGGACGGATCACGCGTTCGTAGCCCTTGGCCACCTCGGCAACGTCCTTCGACTCGATGTTGGCGATGCCGATGAACTGCTCTGTGAGTCTTCCGCCCGCGTCGAGCACCGGGAAGAATTTCTGGTTGATCTCCATGGTCTCGATCAACGCTTCCTGCGGTACGGCCAGGAAGTCGGCCTCGAAACTGCACAGCACTGCGGCTGGCCATTCGACCAGGTTGACCACCTGCTCCAGATTGTCATCGGTGATGCGGGCCAAGCCGCCGCCCCGGGCCGCCGCCGCCTGCACTTCGGCCACGATGCGCTCGCGACGTTCGGCCGGGTCGACCAGCACCCTGGCCCCACGCAGGGAGTCGATGTACGCCTGCGGCTGCGCCAGCGACACGGTGGCGTCATGGTGGAAGCGGTGACCGCGGCTCTCGCGGCCGGCCTGCAGGCCGAACACCTCGGCCGGCACCACCTCGGTGCCATGCAGCAGCACCAGCCAGTGCGCCGGACGTGCAAAGCCCCAGCTGTGGTCGCCCCAGCGCATCGGCTTGGGAATCGGCATGCCGGCAATCGCTTCACGCAGTACCTCCGGCAGCAGGGCGGCCGTGGGCGCGCCCGGCTTGACCGCACGGTGCACGAAGCGCTCGCCCTTGGCGTCGGTGGTCTTTTCCAGCGCGCTCCAGTCGATACCGGCCTTGGCAGCGAAGCCCTGCAATGCCTTGGTCGGCTGGCCATCGGCGTCCAGCGCGATGTTCACGTACGGGCCCAGCACTTCACTGCGCTGTTCCGGCTGCTCCAGGCCAACGCCGGGCAGCAGCACGGCCAGCCGGCGCGGGGTGGACAAGGGACGGGCATCACCGGTTTCCACGCTGACGCCGCGCTTGCGCAGGCCGTCGACAATACCGTCGAAAAACGCCTGGGCCAGGCCAGGCAGCGCCTTGACCGGCAGTTCCTCGGTGCCCAGTTCAATCAACAGGGGAGAGATGTGGCTCATGGGTTGGATCCAGTGGGGGGCGCAGCGCAGCATGCGGCCGGCGCCCGGAAGGAAGGGAGGCCGGCTCAGGCCTTGCGCGCGCCGGGGAAACCCAGCTTCTCGCGCTGCTCGTAATAGGCCTGCGCCACGGCCTGGGCCAGGGCGCGCACACGCAGGATGTAGCGCTGGCGCTCGGTCACGCTGATCGCGCGGCGGGCATCGAGCAGGTTGAAGGTGTGGCTGGCCTTCATCACCTGTTCGTAGGCCGGCAGCGGCAGGCCAACAGCCACCACCTTCTGTGCCTCGCGCTCGCACGCATCGAAACGGTGGAAGAGCTCTTCCACATCAGCGTGCTCGAAGTTGTAGGTGCTCTGCTCCACCTCGTTCTGGTGGTAGACATCACCGTAGGTGACCGGCGTGCCGTCCGGGCCGTAGGTCCAGACCAGGTCGTAGACGTTGTCGCAGTTCTGCAGATACATGCACAGCCGTTCCAGGCCATAGGTGATCTCGCCCAGCACCGGCCTGCATTCGATGCCACCGGCCTGCTGGAAGTAGGTGAACTGGGTCACTTCCATGCCGTTGAGCCAGACCTCCCAGCCCAGCCCCCACGCGCCCAGCGTCGGCGATTCCCAGTTGTCCTCGACAAAGCGCAGGTCATGCACGAGCGGGTCGATGCCCAGCGCCTTGAGCGAATCCAGATACAGCTGCTGGATGTTGTCCGGTGCCGGCTTCATCGCCACCTGGTACTGGTAATAGCGCTGCAGGCGGTTGGGGTTTTCGCCATAGCGGCCATCGGTCGGGCGCCGGGACGGCTGCACGTAGGCGGCGTTCCAGCTTTCCGGCCCGATCGCGCGCAGGAAGGTCGCCGGGTGGAAGGTACCGGCCCCCACTTCCAGGTCGAGCGGCTGGATCAGCACACAGCCCTGCGCGGCCCAGTACTGGTTCAGGGTCTGGATCAGGCCCTGGAAGGTGATCGGAACGGTCGGGGTCGCGGACATGCGGACGATTCTTGGCCGGTTTTGGGGTTCATCAGTATAGCCAGCGGCCGCGCGGGACGCGGCGGCAGCGTCCGCCCGAATCGCCGCTGATACCGGGAATGCATATGCAGATGCCTGCCGGGGCAGTGACGTCGGGCCGCCGAAGCCGGCCCGGCAGCCCCCCCGCGCCCCCGGCGAAAGCGGGAGTCCTTGTGCGGCAAGCGTCCGCGCCATGGCCCGGGTTCATTGCGGTACGTGCACTGGCAGCGCCCTACAGCGACGCAGCCGGCGTGCTGGCAGAAGATCGGGCAAAGCGCCCTTGAATGACTCCCCCGGCGCCTGCCTACAATCGGAAAACCGCCAATCACGCCAACGCCTCATGACTGCTGCCCCCTTTCTCATCCTGGAGACCGGCCGCCCGCTGGCATCGCTGCGGCGGTATGGGCGTTTCCCGCATTGGATCCGGGTCGCCGCAGGGCTGGACGCGCAGGAGACCGAGGTTGTCGATGTCGAGCACGGCGCTGCGTTGCCCGACGCGCGGCGCTACGCCGGCATCGTGGTCACCGGCTCGGCGGCCTACGTCACCGATCGCGCCGAGTGGAGCGAGCGCAGTGCCCGATGGCTGCGTGCGGCCGTGCACGACGGCAGTCCGGTGTTCGGCATCTGCTACGGTCACCAGCTGCTGGCCCATGCGCTGGGTGGTCAGGTGGCCTACAACCCGGCCGGCCGCGAGTCAGGCACGGTCGAACTGACGCTGGAGCCGGCCGCCGGTGCCGATCCGCTCTTCAGCGGCCTGCCCGCCCGGTTCCCCGCCCATGCCACCCACCTGCAGACGGTGCTGAAGGCACCCGAAGGTGCCGCGGTGCTGGCCCGCTCCGCGCTGGACAACTGCCATGCCTTCCGCTGGGGCTCGCAGGCGTGGGGCGTGCAGTTCCATCCCGAGTTCGCCACCCACCATATGCGCGGCTACATCCGTGCACGGGCGCAGTGCATCCGTCAGCACGGAGGGTGCGTGCGCAGCATCGAGCGCGGGGTCAGTGCCGCGCCGCTGGCCAGGCAGCTGTTGCGACGGTTCGTCCACCAGGCGCGCCGCGCTTCAGGTGAAACGTTCGTAAAACAGCGATAATCGTCGGCGCGGGCACTGGCCCGCGACTCCCCTGTGCTTCGGAATGCTATGAGCGAGATTCGCAAGCTGCCGGCCTCTGCCGGCGCGGAATGGTTGCTGTCCGGGTTTGCCCTGCTGCGCAAAGCGCCGCTGGGGCTCAGCGTGCTGGGCGTGATCTGGGCGCTGGCCGCCCTGTTGGTGATGGCCCTCTCAGCATTGCACCCGGTGATGAGCACGCTGGGCCAGCTGGTGATGGCCGTGGCAGGCCCCGTGTTCTTCGGCGGGCTGGTCTGGGCCGCACGCGAAGTGGACCAAGGACGTGCACCACAGCCGGCGCATCTGCTGCAGGGGCTGTATGAAGGGCGGCTGCCCAACCTGATGGCCGCGCTGTTGCCGCAGCTGGTGGCGGGGTTGGTGCTTGGCATCCTGCTGTTCACCCTGATCGGCACCGACGGCCTGCATCAGCTCGGCGCCGTGGTGGACAAGCTCAACACGCTCAGCCAGTCCGGAGCCCAGCCGACCCAGGAAGAAATGGAAGCCATGGCCGCCAGCCTGCCGGCCGGGCGCATTCTGTTGTGGCTGCTGTGCGTGGTGGCCGTGGTGATTGCCGTTTCCCTGGCGCTGTTCACCTTCTCACCGCAGGTCATGTTCGAGCACCGCAATGGGCTGCAGGCGCTCAGGCAGAGTCTGCTCGCCTGTCTGCGCAACCTGCTGCCGATGGCGGTGTTCATCATCCTGGCGATCATCGCGGTATTTGCCGTGTACTTTGCGGTGATGATCGTGGCGATGCTCTTGAACCTGGTCGGCGGCGCCATGCTCGGGCTGTTTGTTGCCCAGCTCGCGCTGATGGGCGTGGTGATGCCGGTACTCGCCGGCGCTGTCTACGCGGCCTGGCGTCAGCTGTTCGGCCCCGCCAGCACCCCGCCGCCGGTGCCCGGCGACGTGTTCCACGCCTGACAGGCCACGCCTCTGCAGCGTGCCCGGCTGTTGGCAGGTGACGACCGTTGGTCGTCACGCTCCATCTTCCCGTCCCTGTTGCGTGCGGGTCGGCCCGCAGGCCCCGCCCTCACCCCTCCGAGCTGGAGGGGCTCTTGGCCGACGACGGTACCAGCCACCGCGATGCATGAATGCCCAGCTCGTAGAGCAGGCACATGGGAATGGCCAACATCAGCTGGGACACCACATCCGGCGGTGTCAGCACCGCTGCGATGATGAAGATGCCGACAATGGCATAGCCCCGACCTTCCTTGAACTGCGCCGGCGTTACCCAGCCCATCAGCACCAGGATCACCATCGCCACCGGCAGCTCGAAGCTGCCGCCAAAGGCGAAGAACAGCGCCAGCACGAAATCCAGGTAGGCATTGGCGTCCGGCGTGATGGCAATCACTTCCGGGCGGAACGTGGTCAGAAAATGAAAGACCGCTGGCAGCACCAGGAAATAGGCGAAGGCGCAGCCGAGATAGAACAGCAGCACCGACGATGCCAGCAGGGGCAGCGCCAGGCGTTTCTCACGCGCGTACAGGCCGGGTGCCACAAAGGCCCAGAGCTGGTACAGCAACCACGGCATGGCGACGAACAGCGCGACGAAGAACGTCAGCTTCAGCGGGGCAAAAAAGGCACCCGCCGGGTTGATGGCGATCATCGACTGCCCGATCGGCAGCTGCGAGATCAGCGGTTCGGCAAGCTGTGTGTACAACGTGCGCGAGAACGGCAGCAGCGCGAGCAGCACCACGCCCAGACCCAGCAGGCCACGCACCAGACGCGCGCGCAGCTCCACCAGATGCTCGATGAGCGAGCTTTCGCCGAATTCCTCAAGGCTCATGGGCGCGGCTCCCGCGCATTACAGTCGTCGTTCGCGTGCCCGCCCGCCGATGCCCATCCTTTGGGCAATTCCTTGACGGTGTCCTGCTCTGCGTCCACCGTCTGCTTCACGATCGCCGCGGCCGCCGACGTCGCAGGCGCGTCGTCCGCACGGACCTCCTCGGCCAGGGTCCGGCCCTGTGCGTCCAGGTCCTGCATCTGGCGCCGCGCCGCTTCACCGCTGGCACGCAGCTCGTTGCCGGTATCCTGCATGCTCTGCCGGACCTCCTGCATCTGCTTCTTGATCTCCTCGGCCTGCAGCTCGCGTTCGAGTTCCTGCTTCACCGAATCCCATTGGTTGCGCGCGCGGCGTACCCAGAGGCCGGCAAACCGCGCTGCCTTCGGCAGGCGCTCGGGACCGAGCACCACCAACGCCACAATGGCGATGACCACCAGCTCACTGAAGCCGAAATCAAACACTGCAACGGTCCAGGATCAACGCCGCGTACGGTCGTGTTCGTCGTGGCTGCTGCCGTGGACCGCGTCGTCGCGGGTCTGGTCGCCGAGCTGTGCTGTCGGCTTGTCCTCGTCGCGCATGCCTTTCTTGAACTCCTTGACGGCCGAGCCAAGGTCCTTGGCGCCACTGGTCAGCCGCTTGGTGCCGAACACCAGCAGAACGATGACCAGCACGACCAACCAGTGCCAGATGCTGAAAGAGCCCATGGAATGCCCGCGTCAGGATGTTGTTGTCAGGACCCCGAGCATAACGCACCGGCAGCAGGCCGGCGCGCGTGCTGGAAGTCAGTTGCCGTCGAGCGACTCGGTGCGGATCTCACCTTCGGTCACCGGCTGGAAGCCCTGCTGCGGGGCGGGCTCCGTTGTGGCGGGCTGCAGCGGCGCCGTGGTGGCTTCCTGGATCACCGGCTGCGCGGTCTGCGCCGGTGCGGCAGCCGCCGGTGCTGCAGTGCGCGGCGCCGGTGCGGTGCCCGCCGTACCACGGTTGTTGCGCGCTGCATACGTCGCTTCTTCCAGACGGTCGCGGAACGCCACCACGTCCATCGACGGCGCGTCCGGCAGGCGGCCCTCGAAGATCATCCGCGGCGTGGTCCGGCTGCCATAGGCATCCAGGTTGGCCGCATCGTCGATCTGCAGCACCGCGCCGTCCAGCGCCACGCCGGCAAACAGCCCGCGTGCGCGTGACCACGACCAGATCTCCGCCTTCAGCTGGCCGTCGGTGGCGGCCGCGGCATTGCGACCGACCGGGCCGGCGGCCACGCCGGCATCGGCACCGAGGGTGAACTTGCCGTTGACCAGGTTGTCCAGATTACGGTCGTTGCGGAACACCAGCACCACGTCCGAGGACTGCACACCCGCCTGGAAGCCGATGCTGCCGCCGGTGAGTTTGATGAACACGGGATTGGACCAGCTGCCGTCTGCATTTTTCACCGACATCAGGCCGTGACCACGCCGGCCGCCGATGACCAGGCCGGCCTTGATCGTATCGGGGATCACGATGACCGCGCGGCCTTCGTCCAGCAGTTTGTCCGGGATGCCCTGCTCGGGAATGCTCTGGATCTCGTTGAGCACGCGCACCGCATTACGGGCGCGCTGGTCTTCCTGCGGCCCGGCCATAGCGGCCTGGCTGGTCAGCAGGGCGCTGGCGGCAATCAGCAGGGAAAGGCAGTGGCGGCGCATGGCGGACTCCGGATTCAGATCAGCAGAAGATATAGCAACTGGCTGAACGTAGGCGCATCCAGGTGAACCGTCGGTAAGCCTGCGGTCGTCTGCGCACAGCCTTGCTGCAGCCGCAGCGCGCATCCGCACGCCGTCGTGCAGCTGAATCGGTGACAATAGCTGCATGCTCGACGCTCCCGATACCGCCGTGCTGGTGGTCAACCTTGGCACACCCGAAACGCCGACCGCGCCTGCGGTAAGGCGTTACCTGGCCGAATTTCTCGGCGATCCGCGCGTGGTCTCCATCCCCGCGCTGTTGTGGAAGCCGTTGCTGCACGGGCTCATCCTGCCGTTGCGCAGCAGCCGGTCAGCGGAAAAATATGCCCAGGTGTGGCTGCCCGACGGGTCGCCGCTGATGGTGCACAGCCGCGCACTGGCCAGCGCCATCGGCGAGCAGATGCCGGAAGCGCGGGTGCGCCTGGCCATGCGGTACGGGCAACCGGCGATGCGCCGCACGCTGGACGAACTTGCCGCCGACGGCATCAAGCGCGTGGTCGTGCTGCCGCTGTATCCGCAGTACTCCACCACCACCACCGCCTCGGTGGACGACGTCGCGGTTGCCTGGCAACGCGAGCACCCGCAGGTGCAGGTGACCGTGGTGAACAACTACGCCACCGACCCGGCCTGGGTGCACGCGGTGGCTGACTCGATCCGTGCCTACTGGAACGAACACGGGCGCGGCGACATCCTGATGTTCTCCTTCCACGGCATTCCGCAGCGGCTGGCCGATGCAGGCGACCCGTATCCGCAGCAATGCGAAGCCAGTGCACAGGCCATCGCCGCCGCGCTCGACCTGCAGCCGGGTCAGTGGCAGATGGGTTACCAGTCCCGCTTCGGTCGGGAACGCTGGCTGCAGCCCTATGCTGAGCCGGCGCTGTGGGCGCTGGCCGAACAGGGCGTTGGCCGCATCGACGTTGCCTGTCCCGGCTTTGCCACCGACTGCCTGGAAACGCTCGAGGAAGTGGCGCTCGGCTTCACCCACACGCTGGCCGAGCGCGGTGCCCGCATGCAGTACATCCCCTGCCTCAACGGCAGCCAGGCGCACGCCCGCGCATTGGCCAGCGTGGCCCGCGCCGCTCTGGCATGACGCTGCAGCCGTTTCAGCTCCAGCTCGGCGGTGCCCGGGTGGCAGGTCTGCGCCAGCACGGTGAGGGTCCGCGCGTGCTGGCCCTGCACGGTTGGCTGGACAATGCCGCCAGTTTCGTGCCGCTGGCAGCGCATCTGGCGGATCTGGATCTGGTGCTGCTTGATCTGCCGGGCCATGGCCACAGCGCCCACCTGCCGCCGGGAGCGAGCTACACCACGCCGGCCGCGATCACCCACGTGCTCGCCGTCGCCGACGCGCTGAACTGGGACCGGTTCGCGCTGCTGGGGCACTCGATGGGCGCCGGCATCGCCAGCCTCACCGCAGCGGTCAGCGAGCGCGTGCAGTGTCTGGTCGCCATTGAAGCACTGGGTGGACTGCGCGGGCCGGAAGAAGAGACCGCGCAGCGACTGCGCGAACATGTAGAGGCCAGCCGACTGCTGCCGCAGAAGCGACTGCGCGTGTTCCCCGACCTGGCCGCGCCGATCCGCGCGCGCATGATGGCCAACCAGCTCAGCGCTGGCAGCGCACGCCTGCTGGTGGAGCGCGGTGTTGCCGAAGTGCCGGGCGGGTACAGCTGGTGCAGCGATCCGCGGCTGATGCTGCCCACTGCGGTGCGCATGAGCGAAGCGCAGATCGACAACGTGCTGCAGGCCATCGCCTGTCCCACGCAGGTCATCTACGCGACACCGGCCCAGTCGTATTACCCGGAACCGCTGCGCAGCGAACGCCTGCGCCACCTCCGCGACGGCCGCCTGGCCGTACTGCCGGGCAACCATCATGTGCATATGGAAGCGCCGGCTGAGGTCGCAGCGATCATTGCACCGTTTCTGGCGCAGCACGCCCGGGATTGACGGGCAGAGCCCGGCGCTACGGGGGCATCGCGTTGCGTCAGCAGCGCACAAAGAAAAACCCCGCTGCATGCGCAGCGGGGTTTTGGGTGTAAACCCTGGCGATGACCTACTCTCGCATGGCTTGAGCCACACTACCATCGGCGCAGCTGCGTTTCACTTCCGAGTTCGGGATGGGATCGGGTGGTTCCACAGCGCTAGTTTCACCAGGGAGGCGTTTGGAGTGTCGCACCATCTGTCCTTTCCAGAAGTCCGCACGGCAGTGCGGTCTTGTGCAGGGACGGGCGGAGCGCCTGCCTCTCATAGTTCTTGTGACGTAGCGTGCAACTTGGACTCTAATCGACATGTCATGTCGGCCAAGGCAACTTGAGGTTATATGGTCAAGCCTCTCGGATCATTAGTATCAGTTAGCTCAACGCATTGCTGCGCTTACACACCTGGACCGCCTCGGCCTTGAACTCATCTGTGTACTGCTTGCTCGCCATAGACACCTCTTTGGTTACCATTGATTATGGCTCCGAGTTGCCTACGAAATCCTGGCCGGTCCACGGCTTGTGGACGGAAATTGTTTGATCGTCTTGCAGAGGGTGCGATCAGAGCTTGCACCTATGTAATCTGTAAGTCACGGTTCTACACCTCGTCCGAGGAAAGGTCAGATCATGAGCCTCGTCTGGCATCATCGGCCGGCCCGCCTAAGGAGCTTTCTGATGTTCGAGGTTGACCCGGAGTGGCTTGGCGCTTTCGATGCGGCGCTGCAAGAACTTTTCGCGATAGACCATGTCGACGCAGGGCTCGACTCACGCCTGATTAGCTTATATTCCGATCGTGCTCCTAGGGAAGCGGCGATGGCTTATGGCGACGACTACGATCTAGATCGAGTCGACACGTTCTGGCCACCGCCCTGCAGAGATACTCCGTAGTCAGCGCCCTAAGAATTTCGGCATACAGATGCGACGGAGGCAACTACTCTCCCCACTCACTACGTCGACGACTAAGCGCCATTTCCACGTGATGAGCCAAGTTCTTGCCAAGGGGTCGCTCGCTCGCCGATGCAGGCAAGGCAATCGTGGTGCCCTCGTAGATCTCGTACTCTGATCCGCGTAGCGTCGGGGAGATTCGTACCGCCAGGTCTTCATCGACCCAAAGTAGCCCCAGATCAAACAAAGTATGAATGTCTGAACGAAGTAGCAGGGCATTGCTGACCGTGTTGGTATGCTCCCCCTTGTAGGGGCGAATGTGTGCCGCCTCAAGAACGTGCCTCGCGTTAGATCCCGTGACGCAGCATGTCTCGCTGTAAGCAGCGAGCACGCGTCGCCGGAAGGCGGGCTGCCCTTGTCGTTTTGCCACGGCTCGAAGGGCCCAAATGCGGGCGTCATGATCCGCATCGGATTCTTCGGGAACGTCCTCCTCCATACCCTCAGCTTCGAGTACCGCAGCCTCAATTTCGCTCAAGGCGAGATCAACTACGCGCCACTTTCCATCCTCTGAGCGCTTGAGGTCGAAGTAGCCGTGCGTCTTCGGCTGGTATAGCTCGTAGCGAGCAGGTCGCCCGTCAATCTGGAACAGGCGGTCGCGCTCGTGACCCAGACTGCTTCGCCAATCCGTGCGGCGACGATCGTAGTGAACGCGGCTAGGTGCATTGACGGTCAGGTGCGCGAGATTCTCACGCAAGTCACTGCGATCATCCTCAGGATGATTCTCAGCCAGCCAAGTATCGACCTCAACAAGGGAAGGGCGTCCAAGCGCCGCGACCGCATCAGCTACTCTCCAGTACTTAGCTCTTTTGGCTTGGCGGCCAGTAGACGACTTTCCCCCTTTCAAGACACTTTTCCGGCTTTCAAAGATGTCGGTGGATGAACCGGGCCGCCAGTTGTAGACGGCCTCAAGTGCCGGGGCTGGATCATCCTGGTAATCCAGCGCCTCGAAGAGACAGGTTACCGGCTTGCTCCCCTCCATCGCAGGGGCTCCGAGGCGCCCACAGTAGACGAACGGAAGTGCCTTTGACGAGCGCTTGTACTTTCCCCGCAGCCGGGCAAAGAGCAGCGTGTTACCACCAGCTGCAATCCTCTTAATCGTTGAAGAGTTCTGGGTCTGCCTGTTCTGGCTTTCCCAGAAGAACTCCCGCCCGTCGAAAACATCGAGATAGTTCACGTCCGCGGTCTTCTCAAGAGTCACGAGGAGAAGAACTGCGTTCTCAAACTCCACGATGCCATCGGCCCATGGGGTTCCGTAGACCTCTGCGGGGACAGGCACGCCCCCGAACTCGGCGATCAGCTGGCGCGAATACTCGGCGCCCACCTCAAATCCATCTAAGGCAAAGTACGAGGCAATCTTCCCCATATCCAACAATCAATAGCAAATGGCTATTGATAGTAGTCGGATTGGTCCGTTTCGGCCACTTAGTGGCGTGATCGGCGCCAAATACGCTCGCCGAGCAATCGAGATGCTGACATGCATGCCTGCGCACACGCGCAGACATTCTTTTGATACGTTATGCCCTGCGGGAACCACGCCAATCGAGGGCCACGAAGGTCAGGCGATCAACCGTAACGCACATTTCGACGCTTCTGCGATCTTAAAGCGGACAGAGAAACTTGGCTATTCGCTGTAGATACAAGCTACAACCCTCTCCCCTAAGCCAGGCTGTGAAGTAATTCTTGTCACAATTGCACTTTATGCATTAACAGCTGAGTCACCGCAGGCGCCTCTCCGGGCCTGCCACCTAAAGCATCTCGAGAGCGATGAAACAGCCGTTCCCGAATCCGCTGACGCGAGGTCAACTTGCTTGAACTAATAGTTACGAGCTTCAATTTCAGCGATCTTCGACTCTCAGAGCTAGAGATCCGGGAGCATAGCAACGAAGTCTTTGACGCTTGGGCGAGGGATATCGAAGAGAGACTTCTGCTCCCAGACTATTCAATAGCTCTTGTTGTTGAAGAGGGATCGATAAAAGGGAAGGGAAAGATACTAGTTGCCGCGACAGCTTTGTACGGCGGAATATGCAGCTATGGCAGCTTCGTGTCTGGCGTCGAAACGATAGCGCGTCAAGCATCAGCGGCATCCGACTTCCTTTACAAGAACGCCCAATCAGCTTTCAATTGTACGAGCCCTCGAGAAGGTAGTCGCCGCCACAGCGGTGAGGCTTTCTACATGAAGAAGATCCTCGACCGCGTCAGTCGCGGACAGATTAGCGCCGAGCATGCCGCAGTTGAGCTCTCCAGCCGATGGGAGAAGCTCGATCCCGGAAACTCTGTATCCCTCCACGATTTGGCAGCCGAACTGACAACGATTCCGCGCGATCCGCAGCAATTGGAGCTAGATACGCGTGGTTGGCCAGACTGTGAGGGCAAGCCGCCCAAGGTACCTCAGCCCAGGAAGCCTCCAAATGACAACGGCAATAGGATTGACAGTCACTTAAGGATCGAGATATCTAAAGCATCGCGTCGAGATCCCAAGCGGATATGGATCTCACGGGTTTGAGTATGTAATGACCCACCGCTTTCTGCTCAGGTCACGCGGTTAATGTAGCGGCATAGGCCGCATCCGGGGTCATCATCTTCAGCGCCTGATGAGGACGCTGCTGGTTGTAGAAGGCGATCCAGTCGGCGATCACCCGCAGGGCGTGGGTTTGGCTCTCGAGGCGATGTCGGTGCACGCATTGCTCCTTCAGCGTCCGGATCACGCGTTCAACCATCCCGTTCTGCTGAGGGCAGTGTGGGGTGATGAACTCCTGCTTCAGGCCATAGCTGCGCACCAGTCGGGTGTAGTCGCGGCTGGTGAACACCAGGCCGTTGTCCGAGCGAAGCAGGAACGGCTCCCGCACTCGCCCCAGCGTGCCGTATCAGGTGATCAGGGCCTGCTCCAAGGCCGCTGAAGCGGTGCTGGCCTTTCCTGTTCGCGACAGGTGCCAGCCGAGCAACTGTCGGGTGCTGCAGTCGATCACCAGCGCCAGGCTGAGCCAGCCATCCTTTCCGCCCCAGACGCGACATAGATCGGTCGCCCAGCGCTGGTCCGGCTTTTCGGCACGAGAGACCTTCGCCTCGATCCGCGGGCGTTGACCAAGGGCACGCTTACGCACCTGCCAGCCTTTGAGCTGGAAGATCCGCTGCACCGTGTTCTTGTTCATGCCAAGCAAGGCGGCGACGGTGCGATAGCCAAAACTCGGCTCGGCCTCAATCATCTCCTTGATGGGCTCGGCGAGCTCAGGTCTCACCTTCGCAGGTGACCTGGTCGGCTTGTAGTACGTCGTGCGGCGAGCCACGCCGAACCACTGGCACAGTTTGGTCATCGATACCGAAACGCCTTCGTCCTTCAATCCATGCTGGACCGAGAGCATCAGCTCTCGTCCTTTCCCAGCAGGGATGCCAGCTTTTTTCGGGCGCGGATCTCCAGCATGGCCTCGCCGTAGGCTTCCTGCAGATCCTTCAACTGCCGCTCGTACTGCTCGCGCACGTCTTCGGGCTTGGCCCGCAGCGCGTTTTCCATGCCGCGCTTGCCGTCCTCAACCCAGCTCTCGATCTCGGCCGGGCTCAGATCGAACTGCCGGCTGGCCGCTGCCACTGTCGTCTTGCCTTGGATGATCTCAAGGACCAGCGCTGACTTGCGCCGGGCCGTCCAACGCTTGATCTCTTCTTCCATCACTTCGCTCATCGGTGTCTCCTTCAGGAAAAGTAACACCTGAGCAGGAAATCAGTGGGTCATTACACCATCAGCAGCGGACCCCAAGCCCGCATGCTAACCGATTCTGGGGAAACGTCGCCGTGAAATCTCTTACTCTGAAATCCACGAGGCAATTCTAGGTCCAAACGCAGCTGGCTGGGCTGATCTCACTTGGCGATAGACTTCCTGCGAGGCGACATCTCAAAACCCTCCGGTACAGCCTTGAACTTATCGGCTTCTTTTGGCCAGCGCTTAGCGCGGCTCTGAAAGGAGCGGAGCGCTTTCAAATCCAAACTTACCGAAATGACAAAATCATTCTCACCTCCACGGATCCGTGCGAGGTCTCTCGAAAATGACTTCCTCGCAGGCGCCCTTACTCTACTATCACCATACTTACGATTATTGACCAGAACAGTATAGGCATGAACATCGAGTGACGCGGCATCTACCAGAGACGAAAACGTCTCAATATCCTGGTTCCAGCACAATACGAAAAGCGAATCAACCTCTCCTTGGAATGCTATGCGTTCTTTACTATTTTGAAGCTCGGAGCAAACCATGACGCCGAAGAAAAATCCTTCATGGGAATAGACTGGCTTCTCTTGGACACGTCCCGGCGGATCACTGATCCATTCTTTACCATGGACAGAAATGAGCTCGTATTCCTCATGAACAGCGGGCTTTACTTTAGGCTGCCATACGCGAACTGACGAGGGAAATCCAAGGCGATCGTCCGTCAAGCACAGACACGCCTCACTGTAAACCTTGCCACCCTCGAGGTGACGATACTCAGTTCCCGCTATTAGACTAATGCCAGCTGAGATGAGCCTGCCCGACACGCTCTCAACCCACTCTATTGGCAGGGACAGCTCCGGCAGTACTAAGTAGTCAGGACGCGGCTCTAGTTTCAGTGTGTCGTTGACGATTTTGGCTATGGCGCTATAGCGTGTCTTCGTCAGGCTTGACCGGCCAGCAGCTGAGCCTTCCCATTCCATGTCGCCTACGAAAAGACTCGGCACAGCGACTCGAATGTGACTCTTCTTCTGCAACCCTACGTTGATAGTTCGTTTTCCTCCGAATATCGAATCAAGAGTTCCTTGCGCAGATCCGCTGTCGACAGTGGCCTTTCTCACCCAAACGCCCCGTAGTGTTTCAGCAAACGTGGCGAGTCGCTGGAGCCCTGCAGTGCCGAGAGCCGGGTCGAGACAGCACGGCGCCTGCTCTGATATTTCGGCGATAGTCAATGGACGTGTGGGAAAGAGATATGGCATGGCAGATGTACGGCTCGGCACACCCGGCAACTTGTTAATCTCTCGCCTTACCTGCCTGAACTCTGACAAAACAGCGTTGTCGACGAAGCCTGCATCGGCCAAGCTTCGAGCAAGCTCTTCCTCGTTTTTCACAGGCAACTTAGAGGGCAATCTGCTGGCACCGTACTGGCCAGAGAGGTTCTTGAACGAAATCTTGGCAAGATCGACCTGCGCGACATCGAGAGCTGCCTTAAGGATCGCATCTTCATAAATCTTCGCATCATCGCCAAGTATCTTACTAATCAACGGCGATGCAGCACTCGGCAGCGCGTGACCGGCCAAGTATTTTAAAGGAATTGATCGTACGAGCGAATCCAACAGGAGGGTGCTCAGCGAGGACCGTACGGCCAGCCAGACTTGCGATCCCGTGTCTCGACAGGCGCCGTTGATGACGACACTGTGCTTTGAGCTCGCCCGGCCCTCCAAGTTCTTCAGGGATTTGGAAACTGTCTGAACGATCTCCTCAGCTTCCGCCCACTCCCCGAGTGCGATGGCGAATCCGACAAGTCGAGGCACGTAATTGAAGTGCGCGAAGAGGGCGTCCGGCCTCAGCACATGGTCCCGCGCAAACTCATAGAACTTCTTCCTTTGATTCTCCCACTCATGCTTAGGCAAATCCCTCGCGAGCGTCTCCACATGACGAAGCTGCATCGCCCAACCGAGCCGTCTAATCGTCAGTCCGTCGGCTCGACGTAAGGTATCGGCGCTATCACCCACTACGCCCGCTGCAGTAAGTACACGCGCCGCTTGAGAGTTCTCAAGATCATCTGGCAATGGGAGGAGACGATGTTCGCTGGACAGATCTGCTATTTCGCTTTCGATGCTGTCTATCAGATCCACGCCGCCGCGGCCCGCGAGGATGAAAAGCTTCTGCTTATCCGCTTGGAGTGATATGTCTGAACTACCTGTCCATTCCCCGCTAATAATCCAGCGTGATGGATCACCTTGGTCTTTCTTCAGGAAATCAACACCAATCCGCTCAGCGACGTGCGACAGAAAGTGTTCAGCATTTTCAATGCCACCTCCGTCTCGTAGAACGATGAACATGTCATCTACGTACCGCCCGTAATGCACCGGCGTCAGCTTCTCAAGAATCAAAGAGTCCCAGAAATGCAGTATGGCGTTCGAGACCACACGGCTAGCGGTTAGCCCGATGACCAAACCGCCAGCCGGAGGACTGCCGCCTGAAGTTAAAGCAGCCACGTATTTTTCAGCGGATTTCGACCATTTCGACAAGAATGCCGCGAATTTCTTGTGAAACGCATATTCGCTCTGGCTTAAATTAACTCCAAGCTGCCTCAGAAATCCTTTCTTCGCAATTACAGAAGGATCTACACGGTGATAATAGCTCTTGAGATCTAGCGACGCTGCAACAACTTCTCGCCCCGCTTTCAGCTCTCCGCGGATCGCATCGAGGCCATCACTTCGCCATCGACGGTATGCCTGATAGTACGGAGGGAAAGATCCAACAGCTTTCAAGTGAAACTCACCTGCATCGCTTACCGCGTCGCAGGCCGAACCAGCGCGAACTCTTCGCAGCCGCGCGCCGTAGCATGTAGACGTGAGCCTCGAGTCGATCTTTTCACCGATATATCTCATCCACAGTGCAGAGAGTATATGAGCCGACACCGGGAAGTCGCCAACCACCCTGAATTCCGGGACGACGTCGCTGTACTGATGGAGATGCCTAGAACTACGTTCCGGATCGGAAAAATAAACATGCCCCAAGGGGCTTACACCAGCCTTAGGCTTGTAACCAAGCTTTTTGGGGATAACTCTGAATTCCCCCGAAATCCCCTTGATAGAGAATATGCCCCCTGCGTTTACAACTTTCAAAAGAGAGGACAAATTATCGTGCAGATCCTCCTCGTACTTTGCAAACTTGATTGCAGTCGGATACGTGTTCTCAAAAAAAGCATCGGCCTTTGCCTTTCTGTAAGCAATGGTCAAATCAGTGAGAGTTACGCTCTCCCATCCTTGGAAATTATCCATCCACCATCCATCCCTATTACATTGCGCCCATTACGGCTGACGCAGAACGAGCTATACCTGCGGCAAAGATAAGGCGGCCACTTGGCCGCCTCACCTAGGAACTTTATTTCCTCAATCAAACCCCAACAGGGTTAGCCTTCTCTGCATCAATCCCATACTGCTTGATCGCCCGGGCCACATCCTTGCCCGTCATCTTCCCATCCTTCGCCAGCGCCGCAATCGCGGCATGCGCGATGTAGTACCGGTCAACCTCGAAGAACCTCCGCAGGTTGGCACGCGTATCCGAACGGCCGAAGCCATCGGTACCCAGCACGGTGTAGCTGGCCGGCACGAACGCGCGGATCTGGTCCGCATACGCACGCACGTAGTCGGTCGCGGCAATCACCGGGCCCTGGCGGCCTTCCAGCAGCTCGGTCACGTAGGCCTTGCGCTGGTCGCCTTCCGGGTGGAAGCGGTTGTGACGCTCGGCGTCGAAACCGTCCTTGCGCAGCTCGTTGAAGCTCGGGCAGCTCCAGATATCGGCGGTGACGCCGAAATCCTTCTCCAGCAGTTCGGCCGCCGCAATGGCTTCGCGCAGGATGGTGCCCGAACCCATCAGCTGCACGCGCAGCTCGCCCTTCTTCGGCTTGCCGGCGTCGGTGAGCAGGTACATGCCCTTGACGATGCCTTCGGCCGCACCCGCCGGCATTTCCGGATGGGTGTAGTTTTCGTTCATCAGGGTGATGTAGTAGTACTCATCAATCTGATCTTCCATCATCGCCTTGGTGCCGTGCTGCAGGATCACCGTCACTTCGTAACCGAAGGTCGGGTCGTAGCTGCGCACGTTCGGAATGCCGCCAGCGGCCAGATGGCTGTGGCCATCTTCATGCTGCAGGCCTTCACCGTTGAGCGTGGTGCGGCCGGCGGTGCCGCCGAGCAGGAAGCCGCGGGTACGCATGTCCGCTGCCTGCCAGGCGATGTCGCCCACGCGCTGGAAGCCGAACATCGAGTAATAGATGTAGAACGGCAGCATCGGCACGTTGCTTACCGAGTAGCTGGTACCAGCGGCCATCCACGAGGCGATGGCGCCCGGCTCGCTGATGCCCTGCTGCAGCACCTGGCCGCTCTGGTCTTCGCGGTAGAACATCAGCTGGTCTGCATCGACCGGCTTGTACTTCTGGCCGAACGGGGCGTAGATGCCGATCTGGCGGAACAGGCCTTCCATACCGAAGGTACGCGCTTCGTCGGCCACGATCGGCACGATGTGCGGGCCCAGTTCCTTGTCGCGCAGGGTGATGTTCAGGCTCTGCACGAAGGCCATGGTGGTGGAGTAGCTGCGCTCGCCGCTGCTCTTGAGCAGGCGCTCGTAGGTTTCCAGCTTCGGTGCGTTGAAGCTCTTGCTGGCCTTCTGGCGACGCTGCGGCAGGTAGCCACCCAGGGCGGCACGGCGTTCCTGCAGGTACTGCACTTCCGGCGAGTCCGGGCCCGGGTGGTAGAACGGCACCTGGCCGTCCTTGAGCTGCTCGTCGGTGACCGGAATGTTGAAGCGGTCGCGGAAGTGGCGGACGGCCTCGTCATCCAGCTTCTTGGTCTGGTGGGTCGGGTTCAGTGCTTCACCCGCGCTGCCCATGCCGTAGCCCTTGACCGTCTTGGCCAGGATCACGGTCGGCATGCCCTTGGTGTTCACGGCCTCGTGGTAGGCGGCATACACCTTGTGCGGGTCGTGGCCGCCACGGTTGAGGCGCCAGATGTCATCGTCGCTCAGGCCGGAAACCATCGCAGCGGTTTCCGGGTACTTGCCGAAGAAATGCTCGCGGGTATACGCGCCGCCGAAGGCCTTGCAGTTCTGGTATTCGCCGTCGACGGTTTCCATCATCAGCTTCTTCAGGACGCCATTGGTGTCCTTGGCCAGCAGGGCATCCCAGTAACCGCCCCACAGCAGCTTGATGACATTCCAGCCGCCGCCACGGAACACGCCTTCCAGTTCCTGGATGATCTTGCCGTTGCCGCGCACCGGGCCGTCCAGGCGCTGCAGGTTGCAGTTGACCACGAAGATCAGGTTGTCCAGGCCTTCGCGGCCGGCCAGGGCGATGGCACCGAGGGTTTCCGGCTCGTCGCTCTCACCGTCACCGATGAAGCACCACACCTTGCGGTCACTCTTTTCGATGAGGCCACGGTTTTCCAGGTAACGCAGGAACTGCGCCTGGTAGATGGCGGCCAGCGGGCCCAGGCCCATCGACACGGTCGGGGTCTGCCAGTAATCGGGCATCAGCCACGGGTGCGGATAGCTGGAAAGGCCACCGCCGTCGACTTCCATGCGGAACTTGTCCAGCTGCTGCTCGTCGATGCGGCCTTCCAGGAAGGAACGCGCATAGATGCCCGGGGCGCTGTGTCCCTGGATGAACAGCAGGTCGCCCGGGTGGTTGTCACTCGGGGCGCGCCAGAAGTGGTTGAAGCCCACGTCGTACAGCGTGGCGCCGGAGGCGAAGCTGGCGATGTGGCCGCCCAGGTCGCCCGGCTTGCGGTTGGCGCGCACCACGGTGGCCATCGCGTTCCAGCGGATGATCGAACGGATGCGCCACTCCAGATCGGCGTTGCCCGGGCTCTTGGCCTCCAGGTGCGGCGCGATGGTGTTCACGTATTCGGTGGTGGGAGAGAACGGCAGGTAGGCGCCCGAGCGACGGGTCAGCTCCACCATGCCTTCCAACAACTGATGCGCGCGCTCAGGGCCCTCGACATCAATCACGGCCTTCAACGACTCGATCCACTCCTGGGTTTCCACAGGGTTGGTGTCGTTGTTCAGCACATCGTTCAACCAGTTCATTAGCGCTCCCATTACCGCACGCACGCGCGCGACTGTTATTGATTTCTAGACCGGGAAGTGTAGCGCACACATGGCTTTCTTCACTTGGCTACGGCACCGTATGGTTTAGGGAGCTGCTTGTCCCACGGGACTGTCCGGGGTTGTCCCGGGGGTTTTCAGGTGCTTACGGGCGCGCAGCGGGATTGCGCGGGTGAGCAGGACGCATTGTTGCGTGGGGCGGTGGCAGGTGTTGGTCGGGCCAGCGGGCTGCTGTTGGCCTTGGTAGGTGACGCAAGCAACGGCAGGAGCCGTTGCTAACGGCGCTTGCGCCGGCCAGGAGGGCCGGCATACCGTTGGTCGTCACGCTCCTGGTCTTGGAGCGCAGCCCACCGACGGCAGGAGCGTGACGACCAACGGTCGTCACCTACCGGCTGCGGGGGCGGCCTTGCCTGGGTGCGGATTTCGATATATCGTTTTCGCCATCGCTAACGATATATCGAAATGTCTGAAGCCTCGCCATCGCCCCGCTCTGCCCGCCTGCTCAGCCGGGGCGACCTGCGCCTGCTGGTGCTGGCGCTGCTGGCCGAGCAGCCACGCCATGGCTACGAGCTCATCCAGCATGTCAGCGAGCTGTTTGCACGTACCTACACGCCCAGTGCGGGCACCATCTATCCGCTGTTGACCCGGTTCGAGCAGGACGGCTGGATCGTGGCCGAAGATGGCGCCGAGGGCAGCCGTCGCCGCTTCCGCCTGACCGCTGCAGGGCTGGCCGTGCGCCAGGCGCTGGCGGAGGAGATCGACCAGGCCCAGCGCCGTGCCTGGCACCGCGCGCGCGAGGTTGCCAAGGCGGCCATGCCCGAGGCCCTGCGCATGGCGCTGCACGGCTTCAAGCAGGCGCTGGTGCGCCACCACGGTCAGTGGCAGCCCGGCGAAGCCGAGCGCGCAGCCGCCCTGCTTGATGCGGTGACCGCTGAATTGAACCGTTTGCCGGCAGCGCCGCTGCCGCCCTCTTCCTGACCCCGCCCGCCTTCGCCCGCCAGGTCAGCATCGCGCATCTGCGCGTTTCCCCGCCAAAGGTAATGCCATGTCTGAACATGAAAACAAGCGTCTGCGCCTCGATGTGCGCTTCCGCAACCTGCACGTGCTGCGCACCGAGGAGGTCACCCCGCAGATGCGCCGTGTGGTGCTGGGTGGCGCGGAGCTGGAGGGTTTCGACTCGCCGGGCAGCGATGACCATGTGAAGCTGTTCTTCCCCAACAGCAGCGGTGCGCTGGTGCTGCCGACGCTGACCGATGAAGGCCCGCGTTATCCCGAAGGCGAGGAGCCCTCGCCCGCCCGCGACTACACCCCGCGCTGGTGGGACCTGGAAAAAGGCGAGCTGGCCATCGACTTCGTGCTGCACGACGACGGTGTGGCCGCGCTGTGGGCAGCGCGCGCCCTGCCCGGTGATCTGATCGGCGTGGGCGGGCCGCGCGGCTCGTTCGCGGTGGCCGATGATTACGACGGGTATGTGCTGATCGGCGATGAAAGCGCGCTGCCGGCGATTGCGCGCTGGATCGAGGCGCTGCCCGAGCAGGCGCAGGTGCAGGCCTACATCGAGATTGCCGACGAAGCCGAGCGCCAGGACCTGCCGCAGTACGAAAACGTGAGCATCCAGTGGCTGGAGCGCAATGGGTTTTCGGCGGCCACGAGTGATCTGCTGGAGCAGGTGTTGACCGACCTGGAGCCGCCGGAGGGCGATGTGTTCTATTGGATTGCGACCGAGTCGCGCCGCGCGCGGATGATGCGCAAGTTCATTGAGGGGCATATGGGGGTGCCGAGCGCGTGGATCCGCTCGACCGGGTATTGGAAGGCCTACCCGGATGAGGCTGACGGGGACTGAGGGCGCGGTGAGGCCCGGCATAGCGTTGGTCGTCACGCGTCTGCCGTTGATCTGCGGGCCGGGCGATCCCGCGAAGAGCGTGACGACCAACGGTCGTCACCTACCGAAGCCAGAGCGGAGGCCAGAGCCGGAGTCAGGGCCGGGGCCAGAGCCGGGGCCAATGGCCGGGGGGCTGGCTGGCAGGGCGTACAATCGCGGGCCCTTTGCTGTTTTACGAGTGTGCTGTGGCCCGACTTGGCTTGAGCGGTGTGTCCGCGCTGATGGCGCGCATCGCCGATGATGATGCGGCCTGCGATGCGCTGCTGGCGGCGTTCGCTGAGCCGGTGGCCCTGCGCGCGCCGCTGCGTGAGCTGGTGCTGGCCCAGCAGCAGCTGCTGCAGGCCGAGCACGAGGTCGGCCAGGTCGCCGATGTGCTGCGCCGCGACCAGAAGTACGCGCCGGTGGGCCGTCCTTCGGTGCATATCGTGCAACTGCGCAAACAGCAGGCGGCCACCAAACAGGCGGCGCTGGTGGCACGCCAGCGGCTGGCACAGGCCGCGCAGACCTTCGTGCAGCGCAGCGGGCTGCCGCTCAAAGCCCGCCAGACCCCCAGCGAGGCCGTGGCGGCCTGGCTGCCCGCCCGCTGAGAACTGCGTTTGCACCCCGAAGGCCCGCTCCATAGCGCGCTTTCTGCGTTTGCGCCAATGCCACGCGGTGGCGTCACTCGCGCAGCAGGGCTTCGGCGCTGATGCGCAGCTCCACCATGTTGCTGATGTTGGGAACGTAGAGGCCCAGACCAAACTCGCTGCGCGGGATGCGGGCCGTGGCCGTGAAACCGATCACCGGCACCCGCTCGAACTCGCTGATGCCGGAGCCGACGAAGGTGACGTCGAGTTTGACCGGATGGGTGATGTCCTTGATGGTCAGGTTGCCCACCACCTGCAGCTTGTTGACGCCGGTGGGCATCACCTGCGTGCTCTTGAAGGTTGCCGTTTTGTAGATGGCTTCATCGAAGAAATCCGAGCTGAGCAGATGGTCGGTCAGCGGCGGGAAGAAGGCGGTGATGCCCTCGATCGGTATCGTCACGTCCACTCGTGAGTTGCGCGGGTTGAGCGCGTCGTAGTCCAGCGTGCCGGTAATGCCACCGATGCCCGCACTGGGGCGCGAGTAGCTGTAATGCTTCCACTGCACCAGCACATTGGTGTGGCCGGTATCGAGCGTGTAGTGACCCGATGCCACGCGCTGCAGGTTGACCAGCCCAGCGCGGTCAGCATCGGCACTGGTGACCACTGCGGCGCCCGGTTCCGGTGCAGGCAGGGCGGATATCGCGGCGCTCTGCGAGGGCGACCTGGAGCAGGCCGTCACGGCAAGGGTCAGGGCCAACGGCAGCAGCAGCTTGCGGGGGTCGGTCATGGCAGGTCTCTCCTGTGTCGGTGAAAGGAACCGCAGTGCGGCAACGGGCCGTCGCAAGGACGCTTCATTGCAGCACCGGGTCACCGACGCAGGTGGCCGCTTCTTCAAACGGCAGCGCAAAAGGCGCATGAACGGTCGTGTCGGGTCGCCATGCGCAGGCCTGTGCGGGACGCCGTTGCGGTCACGGGCCGTTGTCGACCACCTCGACGGGATCAAGCCGACACCGCACACAAAGAGAGGGCCCGCTTTTCAGCGGACCCTCTGCCTGCTCACGACGAGTGAGATGACGCGGTGTCGTGCGGGCTTACTTGTTGCCCAGCACTTCGGTGGTGATGCTCACATTGACCTCGTCGCTGACGTTCGGCGCGTAGGCGCCCACGCCGAAGTCGCTGCGCTTGAGGGTGGTGGTGGCGTTGAAGCCCGCCGCCGGCACCTTGGCCATCGGGTGCTCGCCGGCGCCGTTGATGGTCACGTCCAAGGTCACCGGCTTGGTGATGTCCTTGATGGTCAGGTCACCGGTGACCTTCAGCTTGTTGGTGCCGTCGGCTTCCACCTTGGTGCTCTTGAAGGTGGCTTCCGGGAACTTGGCGGCGTCGAAGAAGTCGGCGCTGCGCAGGTGTTCGTCGAACTTGGCGGTGAAGGAGTTCAGGCCGCTCAGCGGCAGCTTCACTTCAACGGTGGACTTGCTCACATCGTCAGCGTCGTAGACCAGGGTGCCGTCGGCGTTGCCGAAGTGCGCGCTCGGCTTGGAGAAGCCGAAGTGGCTCCACTGCACCAGCACGTCGGTGTGGGTCGGGTCGATCTTGTAGGTGCCCGAGGCCACGGCGATGGCCGAGGTCTGCTCGGCAGCCGGGGCAGCGGCCGGAGCGGCGGCTTCAGCGGTCGGGGCGGCAGCGTCGGCGGCCGGGGCGGCGGTCTGCTCGGCCGGCTTGGAGCAGGCGGCGACAGCCAGGGTCAGGGCCAGCGGAAGAAGCAGCTTACGGGTAGTGGTCATTGCAGGTCTCTCCTGTAGGGAATGGGGCAATACATCAGACAACAGCCCGTCGCACGGACGGGGCATTGCAGCACAAACAATCAGGCAATGGTGGCCGCTTCGTCGAAGGACAGGCGCGGCAGACGCGGGAACAGACCCGACGGGTCGCCATAGCCGAGGTTGATAAGGAAATTGGACTTGATCGAGGTACCGGCAAAGAACGCCTCATCCACCTTGGCCGGGTCGAAACCCGACATCGGGCCGCAGTCCAGACCGAGCGCGCGGGCGGCCATGATCAGGTAGGCACCCTGCAGGCTGCTGTTGCGGAAGGCCCCTTCCACGCGGCCTTCCTGCGGGCCATCGAACCACGACTTGGCGTCGGTATGCGGGAACAGGTAGGGCAGCTTTTCGTGGAAATCCAGGTCGGTGGCGACGATCACGGTGACCGGTGCGGCCAGCGTCTTTTCGGCATTACCCTCCGACAGGGCCGGCGCCAGCTTGGCCTTGGCCTCGGCCGACTTGACGAACACAAAGCGCGCCGGGCTGCCGTTGGCGGCGGTCGGCGCCCACTTGGTCAGCTCGTACAGCGCCTGCAGCTGGCTGTCTTCCACCGGCGTGTCGAGAAAGGCGTTCTGGGTACGGGCGGTGCGGAACAACTGATCTAGCGCGGCAGCATCAAGCGGGTTGGACATGGTGGCTCCAGTTCGGTCGAGGTTCGCACCCGGCCGAACCGGGAGCATGCGTGGCAGTGTAGAGTGTTGCGTCTGTCGCAACAGCCAACAGTGCTGAAACGAATTAATGCCAATCGTGAAACGATCGACCGCACCTTGGACGATTACCGATGGCCGCGCTGGCAATGTCCGCCAGGCGGTGGCGCTGGCCTCCGCGCTGCGCCTGGGCACCCATCGCCCGCTCACGCTGCAGCCGCGCGCGCCGTGGCGCTGGCTGGCGCCGCGCTGGCTGCCGGCCGCGCAGCACGGTTATGGGGCGGACCTGCAGGCGCTGGCCACGCAGGCCCCGCGGCTGGCCGTGGGCTGCGGCCGCCAGGCTGCCGGTGCCCTGCGCGTGCTGCGCGCACGCGGCAGCCATACCGTGCAGATCCTCGATCCCCGCATCGGTTCCCGACACTGGGACCTGGTGGTGGTCCCCGAACACGATGCCCTGCGCGGCAGCAATGTGCTGACACTGCTGGGCAGCCTGAATCCGGTGGATGACGAGTGGTTGTCGCTGGGTCGTGCGGCGTTTGCCGCGTTCGGCGCGCTGCCGGGCCCACGCACCGCGCTGCTGGTGGGCGGGCCGACCGCCCATGCGCCGTGGCAGCCGGAGGCGATGGAACAGGTGTTTGCCGCGTTGGCCGCGCAGGTGCGTGCCGAGGGCGGCAGCCTGCTGGCCACCACCTCGCGACGCACCCCGCCGGCGCTGGCCGAGCGACTGCGCGCGCAGTTCGCCGGGCTGCCACATGTGATCTGGGGTGACGGTGGCGACGGGGTCAATCCATATGCCGGCCTGCTCGGCTGGGCGCATCGGGTGGTGGTGTCGCCGGATTCGGTGAATCTGCTGTCCGAGGCATGTGCAACACGTTTGCCGGTGTGCGTGGCGCTGGCCGCTACCGTGCAGGGACGCATGCAGCGCTTCCAGCGCGCGTTGATCGAGCGCGGGCGGCTGCAGCCACGCTGGTTGGAGTGGGACGGCGACGTGGCCGAGCCGCTGCGTGAAACCGCACGTATCGCCGCCGAGGTGAAGCAGCGTCTGCGGCTGGGGTGAGCTGCCACGTGCCGGGCAGAGCCCGGCACTACGCGTGCGGGTAAGATGACGGCGATCTGCTGGACTCTGGACTTACATGGAACGTCTGATTCGCCCGCTGCTGTCCGCACTGCCGCTGCTGCTTGCGATGGCCCTGCCCGCGCACGCGCAGAGCGGTATCTGCAAGGAGCGCTACCCCACGGTGGCGGCCGAGGCGGCCATGTTCGATGTGGCCTGGACCGCCAGCGAGCGTCTGGACGCGCTGGATGATGTGGACGTGGTGCTCGCCGCGCGCGGTGGCCAGGACCTGAGCCGCTACGGGCTGCGCCACAGCCACCTGGCCCTGCTGATGCGCGGCGATGACGGCCACTGGCGCGCCTTCCATCTGCTCAACCGCTGCAGGACCGACAGCTCCCGGCTGTATCGTGAGGGGCTGGTCAACTTCATCGGTGAAACCGGCGGCCATACCGACCTGCGCATCGGCGTGCCCAACGCCGCCACGCGTGCGGCGCTGAAGGCCATGCTGACCGAACCGGCCATCCAGGCGCGCGTGCTGCACGAGCCCCGCTACAACGTGGTGGCCTACCCGTTTGCTACCGAGTTCCAGAACTCCAACCAGTGGGTGCTGGAAGTGCTGGCCGCCGCGCTGGCACAGGTGGACGGCGACCGCCCCATCGTCAACCGCAGCCAGGCGCAGCAGTGGCTGCAGGCGCACGGCTACCTGCCCAGCAAGCTGCACCTGGGCCTGGGCAAGCGCCTGGGTGCACGCCTGTTCGTGGCCAACGCCACCACCACCGACCACCCCGCCGGTGAGCGCATTTCGGGCAACTACTCGGTGGTGACCGTGGAGTCGGTGTTCGATTTCCTGCGCCAGCAGGATCGGCTTCAGCAGGAGCTCAGTATTCCGCACGTACCTGTGGAAGGTGCGCAGCCGCCTGCGCTGTAAGCTGCCCACGTCTGCTTTGCTTCAACGAGGACCCTGCATGCGCCTTTGCCTTCGTACCACCACGCTGGCCAGTCTGCTGGCTGTGAGTACCTCTTTTGCCCCGGCCGCTCACGCAGGCGCGGCACCGCAGCTCAACAGCAGTCAGGTCTCGGTGCTGGTCACCGCTTCGCTGGTGCTCTCCATTCCGCTGGCGATGTCGATGGGCCTGGCGCGTGCCTCCGAAGCGACCGGCGAAGCCAGCCGCCGCAGCGATGGCAAGCGCGAAAAGGCCAGGCCGCTGCCGCCGATGGAGGTGAAAGCGATCGAGCCGGCCGCCGACGGTGGGCATGCGGTGCGCCTGCAGGTGCCGGATGCACCGGACCAGCACGCCACCCTGCAGTGGCCGCAGGGGGCACCGGCGCCCGCCTCGCGCTTTGAAATCGGCGATGTGGTGTATCTGGACCCCACCGACACCGGCGCCGGCTGGAACGTCAAGGACGATGACGGCCAGCTGCTGGCGTTTGTGCCCACCGCTGCTGCGGCAGCCGACAACGGCAGCCAGGCCTGGTAACCCGAGTACGGTATGGAGACCCGCATGCGCCACCCGCTCACGACCCCGCTGCTTGGCCTGCTGCTGGCCACCAGCCTGATGCTGCCTGCGCGCAGCCACGCCGGTGACCTCAACAGCAGCGAAGCCAGCGTGCTGATCACTTCGGTGCTGATCGTCTCGATTCCGCTGGCCGCGTCCACCGGGCTTTCCAATGTCATCAAGGAGCCGTTGCAGGCCAGTGCCCGCCGCCATGAAGCCGCCAGGCGCAAGCCGGCGCAACCGCTGCCGGACATGGAGGTCAAATCGATCGAGAGCCGCGGCAACGAGCGCTGCGTGGAGCTGCAGGTGCCCGGCCAGCCGGACCAGACCGCATCACTGCGCTGGCCGCGCGCCGAAGGCCATGACCCGGCGTCGCGTTTTGCGGTGGGCCAGACCGTGCAGTTCAAGGAAACCGGCAAGGGCTCGGGCTGGACCGTGCGCGACGCGCAGGACCAGCTGCTGGCCTACGTGCCCACCGAGGCGGCGGCGGCGGACAACCTCAGCAGCGACTGGTAAGCCGCACCCGTGCCTGCCTGAACGGCTGGTTTTGGCGTTGCCGGTGGCAAGGGGGATAATGCGCGGTTCCCCACTGCCTTCCCGCTCGCCATGTCCGCGCGTCCTTCTCCCGTGTTTGCCCCGATGACCGGCCGCGCCCTGCTGTTGGCGGTCCTGGCCATGGGCGCGGTGGTGCTGGGCTCCAATGTGCTGGTGCAGTACCCGATCAACGACTGGCTGACCTGGGGTGCCTTCAGCTACCCGGTGGCGTTTCTGGTCAGCAATCTGATCAACCGCCGCTTCGGCCCGGGCCCGGCGCGCCGTGTGGCGTGGGCGGGCTTCGCTCTGGCCGTGCTGCTGTCGTTCTGGATCGCGACCCCGCGCATTGCCGTGGCCTCGTGCTCGGCCTTCATCGTGGCGCAGCTGCTGGACATCACCGTATTTGACCGCCTGCGCCGTGGCAGCTGGTGGCGCGCCCCGATGGTGGCCACCACCTGCAGTGCCACCGTGGACACCACCCTGTTCTGGAGCATTGCCTTTGCCGGCTCCGCGCTGCCGTGGATGAGCTGGGCGCTGGGCGACCTGGCGGTGAAGCTGCTGATCGGCGTGTGCCTGCTCGCCCCGTTCCGCGCCCTGCTGTGGAAGATGGCACCGACGGCAGTGCGCTGAAGCCGCCTTGACGCCGGTAGGTGACGCAAGCAACGGCAGAAGCCGTTGCTGACGGCGTGTGCGCCGGCCCGAAGGGTGCCGGCCAGGAGGCCGGCATAGCGTTGGTCGTCACGCCTCTGCTGTTGTTCTTGCACCCCGCGAAGATCAGGAGCGTGACGACCAACGGTCGTCACCTACCAACAGCGCGAACAGCCCGGCGCGGCCGAGCCCGTCGGAGCCGGTAGGTGACGACCGTTGGTCGTCACGCCGTTGCTGGTGCTCTGGCGCCCCACGAAGATCAGGAGCGTGACGACCAACGGTCGTCACCTACCAGAAGTGCGAACAGCCCGGCCAGGAGCGTGACGACCAACGGTCGTCACCTACCAAAGGCGGGCGCAGGAGGGCTTAGCCGCTGCGGGGGGTGGTGTCGAAGGGCAGGCCGGCGGCGCTGCAGGCGTCGCTGATGATCCGGCTCGCCTGCTCCAGCGCGGGGGTGAGCGGGGCCAGCCGCGGGCGCCGGTCCAGCGTGCAGGCCAGGCCGACATCCAGCAGCGCGGCATGGGCGTCCTGCAGGGCTGCGGCGGTGGCCGGCGGCAGGAAACCCGCCTCGGCCAGCACGTCGATCAGCGTCGGGGTATCGCGTGGCTGCAGCAGCGCGGGCTGCTGCGCGGCCTGCAGCAGCACGCCGGTCTGCAGCAGGAACTCCAGGTCCACGCCGCCGCCAGCGCCCTGCTTGAGATCCCACCGCCCCGCATCGCTGCGGTCCAGCTCGGTGCGCATGCGTCCGCGCATCTTCAGCACGTCGGCAAACAACGCCTCGCGCTCGCGCGCGCGCCCCAGCGTCTGTGCACGCACCTGCTCGAAATCGGCCAGCAGGCTGGCATCACCGGCCACGCCGCGCGCGCGCACCAGCGCCTGGTGCTCCCAGGTCCACGCGCGCTCGCGCTGATACTCGCGGTAGCTGGCCAGCGAAGACACCAGCGTGCCCTTGCCGCCGTCAGGACGCAGCCGCACGTCGATGTCGTACAGCCAGCCGGCGGCGGTCACCGCCCCCAGCAGCGCCATCACCTTCTGCGCAAGCCGCGCGTACCAGCGGCCCGGCTCCAGCGGGCGCGGACCGTCGCTGGCCTCCACGTCCGACGGGTTGTCGTGCAGGAACACCAGGTCCAGGTCCGAGCCGAAGCCCAGCTCCAGCCCGCCCAGACTGCCGTAGCCGATGATGGCAAAGCGTCCGCCGCAGATCATGCCGTGCGCGGCCTGCATGTCGGCCTCGGCCATCTCCAGCACCGTGGCCACCACCACTTCGGCCAGTTCGGCCAGCTGGCGGGTGCTGTCGCGTGCCCGCTGGCGTCCGTCCAGGCTGGCCAGCGCCATGCGGAAGCTCAGTGCCAGCCGCACCTCGTTGAGCCAGCGCAGCGCCGATTCGGGGTCCTGCATGGCCAGCACCTTGCGGCACTCGGTCTGCATTTCTTCCTGCGTGGGCATCGGGCCGGACACCGTGGTGTCCAGCAGTTCGTCCAGCAGCAGCGGATAGGCTGTGATCCGCTCGCCCAGCAGCGCACTGCGTGCCAGCACATCCACCAGCCGCGCCAGTGCGCTGGGCTGCTCGTCCAGCAGGGCCAGGTAACTGGTCCGGCGCAGCACCGCCTGCAGCAGCCCGAGCACGCGCTTGAGCGCGGCATCGGGCTGCGGCGAGCGCGTTGCCGCGTGCAGCAGCGCCGGCAATACGCGGTCCAGCCGCGCGCGTGCACCGTCGGACAGCGAGCGCACGCCCAGCGACTGGGCGAACTCGCGCAGGCCCTGGTCGGCGCCGCTGGCATCGACGAAGCCGGCCTCGGCCAGCAGCGGTGCGTCACCGCTCTCGGCCAGACCGCGCCAGTAGTTGGCCAGCGCATCGGGTGCAGCCTGGCCCTTGCGCGGCGCCAGCAGTGCGGCGAACTCGGTGCTCACCCGTTGCTGCTGCTCGGCCAGCGCGGCACGCAGCGCCTCCCAACCGGGATAGCCCAGCCCGGTGGCGATGCGCAGCTGGTCCTGCGGGTCGCTGGGCAGGGTGTGGGTCTGGGCGTCGCGCAGCATCTGCAGACGGTTTTCCAGCCGCCGCAGGAACAGGTAGGCCTGCCGCAGCTGCTCACCTTCCTGCTCGGCGATCTGACCGCTCTCCACCAGCGCGGCCAGCGCATGCAGCAGGCGCCGCTCGCGCAGTGCCGGCTCGCGGCCGCCACGGATGAGCTGCAGCGCCTGGCACAGGAACTCGATCTCGCGGATGCCACCGGCGCCGCGCTTGATGTCGTCGTGCATGTCACGCCGCGCCACCTCGGCGGTGATCGCTGCCTTCATCTCGCGCAGACCATCAAGCGCGGTGAAATCCAGATACCGCCGGTAGACGAACGGGCGCAGCGTGGCCAGCCAGGCCTCACCAGCGACGATGTCACCGGCCACCGCGCGCGCCTTCAGCCAGGCATAGCGTTCCCAGTCGCGGCCTTCGCGCTGGAAGTACAGGTCCATGCCGGCGAAGGACAGGGCCACCCGGCCGGCATTGCCGAAAGGGCGCAGGCGCAGGTCGACCCGATGGCTGAAACCATCGACGGTGGTGTCATCCAGCAGCCGCGCCAGCCGCTGGCCCAGGCGCGCGAAGTACTCCTCGGCCGCCAGCGGCCGCGCGCCATCGGATTCGCCGCCTTCCGGGTAGGCGTAGACCAGGTCGACGTCGGAACTGAAGTTGAGCTCGCCGCCGCCCAGCTTGCCCAGCCCGAACACCACCAGCTGCTGCGCCTTGCCCGCCGCGCTTCGCACCACTCCGTGGCGGGCGGCGAACTCGGCTTCCAGCGCGGCCAGACCCAGCCCGAGGCAATGCTCGGCCAGCGCGGTGGCACCGGCCAGGGTCTGCTCCACGGTGTCCAGTGCGGCCAGATCACGCCAGATGAGCCGGGTCGACATCGCAGCGCGGTAGCGGCGCAGCTGCGCCGGCCATTCACTGGCCTGCTGGGGTTCGAGCAGCGGCAGCGGCAATGGCGGGCAGCCCGGCTGGGCCATGTGCGCAAGCAGCGTAGGCTGGCGGCACAGCGTGTCCAAGGCGAAATCGCTGGTGACCGCCAGCTGCTGCACGAAGGGCACCAGCGCGGGGTCCAGCGGCTGCGGCAGCACGGCGGCAAGGCGGGCGAGCGCCCGCTCAGCCAGTGGCTGCAGGGCGTGAGGCAGTTCAGCGTGTTGAGGGCTCATACCGCATTATGGCGTGGCCCAGTGCAGGCCGGTCGCCTGTTCAGCATCTGCGATCGGCCATAAAAAAGCCCGCTTGCAGCGAACTGCCAGCGGGCTCTGCTCCCTCCCCCACGTCGGGATGCAGGTCCATCCTGCGGGCTGCGACGACAAGTTGCACGCTGCAGTGCAAAACAATACTCCGGGGTACAGGAGGCGAAGGCGTCAAAACGCCATCCCACCAAGGTAGAAGCCCCCGCCATTGCAGCCATGGCCGATAATCGAGGTTTCCCCCTTGAAACACGGTCGTCATGTCTGTTGATCGCATCGCCAACGCGCGTCTTCGTGAGCGCGTGGTCTCTGCCGAGGCTGCCGCCGCGCTGATCCAGCCCGGTGAAACTGTTGCCATGAGCGGGTTCACCGGCTCGGGCTATCCCAAGGCCGTACCGGTGGAGCTGGCGCGCCGCATCGAAATGGTGCACGCCCAGGGCCTGCCCTTCCAGATCAGCCTGATGACCGGTGCCTCGACCGCGCCGGAGCTGGACGGCGCGCTGGCCAAGGCCGATGGCATCGCCATGCGCATGCCGTTCCAGAGCGACCCCGATGCGCGCAACCGCATCAACGAGGGCAAGCTGGACTACATCGACATCCATCTCAGCCACGTGGCCCAGCACGTGTGGTTCGGGTTCTACGGCGAGATCGACACCGCCGTGATCGAAGTGTCAGCCATCCGCGAGGATGGGTCGCTGGTGCCCTCGACCTCGCTGGGCAACAACAAGACCTGGTTGGACCTGGCCAAAAAGGTGATTGTCGAGGTCAACGAATGGCAGCCGGCCGGCGTGGACGGCATGCATGACATCTACTACGGCACCGCACTGCCGCCGTACCGCAGGCCGATTCCGCTGGTCAACGCCAACGACCGTATCGGTGAAACCGCGCTGCGCTGTGACCCGGACAAAATCGTGGCGGTGGTGCGTACCAACGGCCCGGACCGCAACAGCCCGTTCAGCCCGATCGATGCCACCAGCGAGCAGATCGCCGGGCACCTGATCGAGTTCCTCAAGCACGAAGTGAAAAAGGGCCGCCTGCCGGAAAACCTGCTGCCGCTGCAGTCGGGCGTGGGCAACATTCCCAATGCGGTGCTGGCTGGCCTGGCCAAAAGCGGGTTCCGCGATCTGGCCGCCTTCACCGAGGTGATCCAGGACGGCATGCTCGACCTGCTGCGCGACGGCGTGCTGAGCTACGCCTCGTGCACGGGCTTCGCGCTGAGCCCGCAGGCCAACGAGACCTTCAAGCAGAACATCGACTTCTACCGCGAGCGCATCATCATGCGCACGCAGGAGATCTCCAACCATCCCGAGCTGGTGCGGCGTCTGGGCTGCATCGGCATGAACGGGATGATCGAAGTGGACCTGTACGGCAACGTCAACTCGACGCACGTGATGGGCACGCGGATCATGAACGGCATTGGCGGCTCGGGCGACTTTGCCCGCAACGGGTTCCTGTCCGCATTCCTGAGCCCGTCCACGGCCAAGGGCGGCAGCATCTCGGCGATCGTGCCGATGGTGAGCCATGTGGACCACACCGAGCACGACGTGTCGGTGATCGTTACCGAGCAGGGCTTGGCCGACCTGCGCGGCCTGACCCCGCGGCGACGCGCGCAGGTGGTGATCGACAACTGCGCGCATCCGGACTTCCGCGCGCAGCTGCAGGATTATTTCGACCGTGCCAGCCGCGAAAGCTACGGCAAGCACACCCCGCACCTGCTGCCCGAAGCCTTGTCCTGGCACCAGCGCTGGCTGGATACCGGCAGCATGCGCGCCTGACCCAGTGACGACCAACGGTCGTCACCTACCGGGGGTCATCGCACGGCAGAGCCGACCCCACGGTCGGCTCACCGCGCGGCGCGCGGCGGGCAGAAGCCGTGACGACCACGGTCGTCACCTACCGGGGCCATCGCACGGTAGAGCCGACCCCACGGTCGGCTCACGCGCGCAGCGCGATGGCGCATCGCGGCCCTACGGGGTACGCAGGGCGGCTAGCGATTGCGCCTGCAGGCCTTCATACAGCGCGAATTCGTCGTGTACCTTCGCACCCAATGCTGCCTCGAACGCTTCACGGTTGGCATGGGCGGCGTACGCCCGCTGCTCTTCGCCGCCGAGATTGGACTGGAAAATACCGGCAGCACTGACCGGCAGGAAATCCTCGTAGACGATCGGGTCGGCTGTGGCCAGGCCACTGGCCACCAGCACCTCGGCCGGCAGATCGGCCACCCGGTGCGGCTCGGCATGGCCGGCGTCGGTGAGCTGGTAGCGGTAATACCCCAGCCCTTCCTGGCGCAGCGTGGCATGGTCGTCCGGGAAGCTGGCAAACACCGCCTGAAGGCGGGTGCCGTAGTCACCGCCGGTACTGCCGGTGCCCTCGATTTCGCGCGCCTGCGCCAGCAGCTGGTCATACAGCGCGCGGCCCTTCGGTGTCAGGGCAAGGCCGCGCTGTTCGATCTCGCCAAAGCGCGCGGTATGCCGGCCCTGCGCACCGCCCTGCCCGTCCGGGAAGTGCACCTGCTCTTCCAATGCCTTGAAGCTGGTCTGCCGCAGCAGGATCGGACAGGCGCGGCGCGGTGGTCCTTCAATGACCGCCTTGGCCGCAATACCGGCGTCAACCATGCCCGCCTGGGCCGCGTCGATGTCCAGCGTGCGCGGCGTGAGGTGGTTGATGTGCGGTCCACGGAAACTGACCACGTCGGCGATCAGCCGGTGCGCGTCGTGCAGCGCGTGATAGGTCGGCAGCGAGACGGTGGCATCGCCATGCCAGCGGAACGTCTCCAGCGCCTCGGCGACAAACCGTTCGGCATCGGCCTGGCCCAGCCCGCCCTCTCGCTCGGCCTGTTCGATCAGCGCCAGTGCCTGCGGGGTGAAGATGCGGCGCCGGCCGAGAATCTCGGCGGCCTGCGCACGCAGTGCCGCGTCGTCGATCAGCTCCAGCCGCAGCAGCGAGGTGAACACCCGGAACGGATTCTGCGCCAGCGCCTCGGCGGTCAGCGGGCGGAACGCGGTGGAGTGCACCGGAACACCGGCCACACTGAGATCGTAGTAGCCCACCGGCTGCATGCCCATCACCGCGAAGAGGCGGCGCAGCGTGGCCAGCTCTTCGGCCGTGCCCACGCGGATGGCGCCATGGCGTTCTTCATCCAGCCGCTCGCGTTCGCCGTTGCGGCGCAGCTGTGCGGCCAGCGCGGGGTCATCGGCCAGCACCTGCGCGTTGATGCGTTCGACCAGTTCCACCAGCGTGCCGTACAGCGGCACCTCGGTGCGGTACATGCGGGACATGGCCTGGGCAAACAGGCGGCGGATCTGGTCTGGGGTGGTGAAAGGCGCGCTCATCGGTCACTCGGCTTACGGGAACGGGGAACAGCTCGACTCCCCATTGTCGCCGCTGCCGCGGGTGCGCGCGATACGCACAGCAGCATGACGACGCGGCGCGGCAACCGGCGTTACGGGGCCGGGCGATCCCAGTGCTTGTAGCTGGCTTCCACGGCCTCGCGCATCGCCTGCCAATGGGCGCGCTCGGGTGGCACCGGCAGGCGCGTGACCACCGCCTCCCAGCCGCCTTCCGGGTCCGCACTGAAGGCGCGCACGCTCTGACGGCAATCGATCTGCACGACCTTGGCCCAGAAGCAGGCGAAGTACACATCCGCCGCCTGCCAGCCGTGGTTGTTGATCAACGCGGCGGCGTAGGCACGGCGCACACCGCTGTAGCGCGCCAGTTCGTCGAGAAAACTGTCCGGGTAGCGCTCGGCGTAGTGGTTGATGTCGGCAAGCCGCGCATCCAGCCAGCTGTGCCCGGTGTCCACCGTATAGGCGGCCGAACGTTCGGCGGTCTGCTGGGCCGACACGACGGCCGGCACCAGCAGCAGGGTTGTCAGCAGGAATGGCAGCAGCTTCATGCCTCTGATTCTGCCGCAGCCCTGCCCGCCTGTCAGGCGGCGCGTGCCTTGGCTTCGATGGCGGCCAAGGCCTCGGGCCACTGCCAGGCCGTGTCGGCGGTGATCATGCGCGGCTCGTCGTCGGCCACGCCATGCTCGGTCTCGTGCGCCCAGGTCACCGCATACGGGGTATGGATGCCCCAGCCGCCCAACGTGACCACCGGCTCGATGTCCGAGCGCAGCGAGTTGCCCACCATCACGAACTGCTCGATCGGCAGGTCGAACTCGGCCAGCACGCGGGCGTAGGTCTGCGGGTCCTTCTCGGAGACGATCTCGATGCGCGGGAACAGATCGTGCAGCTGCGCGATTTCGATCTTGGCCTCCTGGTGGAACAGGTCGCCCTTGGTGATCAGCACCACCGGGTAATCGGCTGCAATGCGCGCGACCGACTCGCGTACGCCGTCGATCAGCTCGACCGGGTGACGCAGCGTGGCATGGCCCATGTCCAGGATGGTCTGGATGTCCCTGGCGGAAATACGGCTGGCGGTGATGTCGATGGCCGCTTCGATCATCGAGAGCGTCATTGCCTTTACGCCGTAACCAAACACGCCCAGATTGCGGCGTTGCACATCCAGCAGATGACGCGCGGTTTCGCTGTCGTGGACGTCGATGTAGTTCGACAGCAGCAGCAGATAATCCTGCTCGGCCTTGCGGTAATAGTCCTCGCTCTTCCAGAGCGTATCGTCACCGTCAAAGCCAACCAGGCCAATGGCGCGGTCAGGCGCGGATGTGGGGGTATTCATTGCACAAGAATACCAAGGGCAACGGCCCGGACGGATGTGCAGCACCCGCCCGGGCCACGGGACGCCACCTCGTCATGGCGTCCGGCCGGGTCCCCTCAGCAGAGGATCAGCGGCCCTGCGCAGCTGCGGCGCCCTGCTGCGACTCGACATAGGCCTTGTACTCCTCCGGCGTCAGCTCGCCGTCCTTGTTGGTGTCGGCCTGGTCGAAGACCTGCGCCAGACCGGCGTTCACCTGTGCCTCGGCCTTGCTGATGGTGCCGTTGCCGTCGGTATCCACGCTGGCCCAGGTCTGGCCGCCGCCATTGGCCTGCGCCGACGCCGCCCCGGCTGACTGGCTGGCCTGATCAGCGGCCGCACCGGCCTGCGCCGCTGCCTGCTGGGCCTGTGCGGCCTGCGCCTGTGCAGCGGCGGCGTTGTCCTGGGCGGCGGTGCTCTGCGCCATGGCCGGCAGCGCCAGCATGCTGCCAGCGGTCAGCAGCAGAGCGAACAGGGGCTTGCGGGTACGATTGTTCATGGGGAAGTCTCCGTCTGGGTGGTGTTGCACGGCCTTGGTGTTCCGTACGGCTCACACCCTGCCAGCGCGGAAATGAACGCAAACAGCGCTGCAATCGGCGTCACAACAACCCGTTAACCACTACGTGAAACCGCTGCGTTACCCGCCTGGTTAGGTGGCCGTGAGCGCACAGTCATATGCGCATTCAACTTGCGGTTTTTTAACCGCCAGCGAACGAAAACATGACTCAGCGGCTGTTTTCAGGCGCTGACCGCGAACTGAATGTGACCCAGGCCAGGGCAACGCCCGCGAGCGCGCCGAAGATTTCCAGCACGACGCGGCTGCCCAGTTCGTTGGGGTCGTGGATCGTGGAGAGGAACATGCGCGCCAGGAAGGGCGACTCCATGCGCACGATGCCCATGTAGAACAGCTTCCACATGTCGATGCCCGCGCTGGCTGCCACGGCGATGACGCAGGGCCATGCCAGCGTGTGGCCCATCGACCAGCGCAGACGGCGCGCCAGCAGGTGCCAGAGAAAGTAGACCAGCAGACCGACCAGCAGGGCGATGGCACCGGCTTCGAGCGTGCCGAGCAGGCCGAAATGCAGAGGAAGATTCATCCGCGAAGTGTGTAGTGCCGGGCTCTGCCCGGCAAGCCGGAGCTCAGCGGCGTTGGGGACAGTCACCGGTGCGGGTGAAGTGCAGGTCCTGGAAGTCGTAGCTGAAGTCGATGCGCGGATCGATCGCGCGCAGCTGCAACGTGGCTGGCATGCCCGCTGCGGGCAGCAGCTCGGCGTGCGCGCTGGACTCGAGCGCATCCCAGCGCAACAGCCAACGCGTTCCCTGCTGGACCACATCGGCAGCCAGCCGCGGTGAGCGCTGCACTTCAAAGCGCAGGCCGCTGCCACGTGGGCACAGCAGCGCCTCGCCCAACCATGGATCGCGGTAGCGCCCCTGCAACGCCTGCAGCGCGTCGACGCCAGCCGGCTGGGCTTCGGCAAGCGCGTCCGCCTCCGGCGCGGCTTGGGGTGCGGCAGCGTCGAGTTCATCGAGGTAGGCCGCCACGCCAAGGTTCCGGTCCGGCGCGGTGTACTGCATGAGCACCGCCTGGGTGAGCGCGGTACGCGCGGCCTCGCCTTCGCCATTGATCAGCATCACCACGCCGGCCCGCCGGTCCGGCAGCAGCGCCAGTGACGAGTACATGCCGGACAAGGTGCCGGTATGCGCCACCTTCCACTGCCCGTGCATGTCCGACACACGCCAACCGTAGCCGTAACCCATGACGTGGGCGTTGTCCCAGCGTCGCTGGCGCTCGCCCAGCGGCATCGGCATGTGCAGTGTCCACAGCTGGCGGCGCTGCCCTGCACCGAGCCATCCCGGTGCCTGCGCCGGGTCAAGCAGCACCTGCATCCAGCGGGTCATGTCACGCAGCGAGCAGCGGATGCCGCCAGCAGCCATCGAAGGCAGGTCCGGGCTGCGGGCACCATCGATGCCACTGGGCACCGGGCCGTGCGCGCTGCGCCGGTGCGGCTGGGCGACGTTGCCCACCGCCGCCACCGACCAGTCGCCGACCTGGCACCGGGTCATGCCCAGCGGCACGAAGACCTGCTCGCGCATCAGCACGTCGTAGGGTCTGCCCCCCGCTGCGGCGGCGACCTCACCGGCCACCACGTACATCAGATTGTCGTAGGCGTAGCCACTGCGGAAGCTGGTCACCGGCTTGAGGTGGGCCAGCGCGGCGATGATGTCTTCACGGGTGTAGTGGTTCGGTTCGGGCCACAGCAGCAGGTCGCCCGCGCCGAGTCCGAGGCCGCTGTTGTGGATGAGCAGGTCACGCACCTGCATGTGCTCGCCGACCCACGGGTCATGCATGGCGAAGCCGGGAAGGTGACGGCGCACCGGGTCGTCCCAGGACAGCCGGCCCTGTTCGACCAGCCGCGCCAGCAGTGCAGCGGTCATGGCCTTGCTGTTGGAGGCGATCTTGAACAGGGTGTCGCGGTCGATGCGGGCGTCCGGGGTATCGCCACGCTGGCCCTGCGCGTGTTCGAACACCACCTTGCCGTCCTCGACGACGGCGACGGCGATGCCAGGCAGCTGCTCGCGCTGGACCACCTGCTCGACCATCGGTGCGAAGGGCGAGGTGGCCAGGGCCAGCAACAGGGTGAGGGACGATGGGCTGGGCATGGGCGGTCCGCAGGATGAGGGGTTGGGCCGGGGTGCGCCCGGCGACCAACCGCGTAGTGCCGGGCTCTGCCCGGCAACCCCGAAGCAGAAGCGTGACGACCAACGGTGCGCCGGTCTTCCTGACCAGCGCCCTTCGGGCCGGCGCAAGCGCCGTCAGCAACGGCTCCTGCCGTTGCTTGCGTCACTTACCGGAGTTCAGGCACGTAGTGCCGGGCTCTGCCCGGCAACCCTGAAGCAAAAGCGTGACGACCAACGGTCGCCACCTACCGGAGTTCAGGCGGGTCAGAAGTTCCAGGTCACCACCAGCTGGGCGTAACGCGGGGCCTGCCAACGGGTGCCGGTGCCGAAGGTGGCCTCGCGGTACACGCCCGGCTGGGCTTCGTAACGCTGGTGCACGTTGACCACGGTCTGGTTGTTGAACAGGTTGTACACCGACAACCGCGCGCTCAGGTCGATGCCGTCCACCGGCAGGCGCCAGGTCACGTTGGCCCCCATCGTCCAGGTCCACGGCAGGCGGCCGAAGGCACCGCGCCCGGTACGCACCAGCTCGCGCCCGGCCAGCGTGGCGCACTGTTCGCGGGTGCCGGTGCACAGCCAGCCGGTACCGGCGCCGCTGCCCTCGCTGGTAGTGCTGCCACCGGCGGTGGTGTCGTTGGGCCACATCACGCCGAAAGCGGTGATCGGGCCGCCGGACTGCACCTGCAGCGTGGTGCCGAACGACCACTGCTCGCTGAGCGCATAAGCGGCGCGGAACTTGAACTGGTGCCGGAAGTCGTTGAACAACACACCGTAACGCTCGTTGCCGGCCGGGTGGTCCCAGTGCTGGACCATGCCGGTGTCGCCATAGCCGGTATCGGAGTTGACCGGGCCTTCGAAGTTGCCGTCGCTGCGCGACCACAGGTACGAGGCATTGAACATCCACTTCTCGTCCCAGGCACGGTCGATCTGCAGTTCCACTGCCTTGTAGGTGCGCTTGGGCTTGGAATAGCCGACCACTTCACCGCTGCCGCCCTTGCGGTAGCCGCTGGTGGCGGTGTCGATGGTGATCCAGCCTTCCTCGGCGCAGCCGATGCTGGCATCGCCCCAGATGGTCAGCGACTCGCCCGGGTTGGCGATCGGCCACAGGGTGCTGCCGGTCGGACCGCAGGGGGTGTAGTTGATGCGCATGTCGTCCAGCGCGCGGGTCATGCGCCGGTAGGTGGCATTGACGCCCCACGACCAGGCCTGGTCGATCATGCTCTGGTAACCCAGGATGTACTCGTCCTGGTAGACGGCCTTCAGGTCACGGTCCACGGCCTGGCGCAGATCGGCCGCACCGGTGTTCATGCGCGTATCGGTCGGCCCGATCTGCGGGCCGATGATCGGGGCCATGTAGGGCGCGCCGGTCACCGGATTGACCTGCTGGCTCCACCCTTCCAGCACGTAATAGCTGAACTCGTCGGTGAGCCCGCCGGCGAAGTTGACGTTGATGTTGTTGGTCACCGGCAGGTAGTAGCGGCCGGCGTTGCCGAACAGCTTGCTGCTGCCGTCGCCCTTCATGTCCCACGAGAAGCCGACACGCGGCGCCACGAGGTCGTCCATCTTGATGAAGGCGTCACCGTCGGCGGTGCGGTTCTCGAAGCGGTCCCAGCGCACGCCGAGGTTGAGCATCAGGTTCGGGGTGACGTTCCAGATGTCTTCCAGGTAGAACGCGTTGGCCTCGGTCTCGAAGGTGCCACCGGACACGCGGTTGCGCGCGCGCAGCATCTCGGTGACGCCGGCCGGCACGAAGGCGTTGGCGCCGTCCCAGACCTCGTCGCCCGGCGCCGCCACATAGGCGGTATAGGTCTTCTGGTTCGGGCCGGGGTAGCGCGTGGACTGCTCGGTGGTCATCAGCTCGCGGTCCACACCGAAGCGCAGCAGGTGACTGCCCAGCTGCCATTCGAAATCCAGACGGGCGGCGTCGCGGGTGTCATCGCGCTCGGCCACGGCCGTGCCGGTGGGATGGCAGCCTGCACCCAGCCCGTTGAGCTTGCCCAGCCGCGGTGCATAGGTCGGGTCGGTGAACACCGCATCGCAGTACTGGTCGAGCGTGGAGTTGGAGAACGCGCGCTGCGCGTTGCGGCCGACCATGGCCTTGGCGGTGAAGGTTTCGCCGAAGCGGCCGGTGTAGGTGGCCGACCAGTTGCGCCCGCCACCCTCGCTGAGGGTGTCGCCGCCCCACGCGCCGACGGTGTCGCTGGCCCAGTTGTAGCCGTTGGCTCCCACCGTGGTCTCGGTTTCGTCGGAGAACGCCAGCAGCTCCAGCGTGTGGTTGTCGGTGATGTTCCAATCGAGCTTGGCGCCCCAGAAATCATCGTTGTTCTTGTTGTCGTACCACGTGTTGCCGTTGGAGCTGGTGTTGCTGCCGTGTTTGTCGCGGTTCTCGTACATGGCAAACAGGAACAGGCGGTCCTGCACCAGCGCGCCGGAGCCCCACACATTGGTCTTCAGGAACGAGGTGCTGTCACGGCTGGCATAGGAATGCGGGCTGCCGTCGCGATGGAAGTGATCGCGCGCCGAGGAGCGGAATGCACTGGGCTCGAAGGTGACTTCCACGCCGCCTTCGAATTCATTGCTGCCCGAGCGGGTAACCGCATTGATCACACCGCCGGTGGAGCGGCCGAACTCGACCGAGTAGCCACCGGTCTTGACCTGGAACTCCTTGAAGAAGCCGAACGGGGCGGTGGAGAAGCCCTGCCGGGTATACATGTCGGTGACGTTGAGGCCGTTGATGTAGACCGCGTTCTCGGCCACCGAGGAACCAGCGAAGGAGATACCGCCGAAGGTCGAGTTGCCGGCCACCACGCCCGGTGCCAGCAGGGCCACCGAGGACAGGTCCTGCGCCACCGGCAGGCGCTTGAGTTCTTCGCGGTTGACGTTGAAGGAGGTCTCGGTGGAATAGACGTCGACCCGGTTGACCACACGGGAGCCGACCACCTGCAGGGCATCAAGGTTGACCACATCGCCGCCGCTGGCGAGGTTGACCGTGGTGGTGCCACCCACCGCCACGCTCACCGCCACCGGCGTGCCCACGGTCTGCCCGTTGCGGCTGACCTGCAGCTGGTAGTTGCCCACCGGCAGCTGGCCGAGCCGGTAGCTGCCGTCACGGCCCACCGTGGCGCTGCGGGTCAGGCCGGTGCCACTGTTGACCACGGTGACCTGGTCACCGGCGGTTGCCCGCCCGGCCACCGCGCCGGACACATTCTGGGCCGTAGCCATGCCGGGCAGCAGTGCGCCCAGGCAGGCCGCCAGGGCGACGCTGAGGCTCGCCCGCTTGATGCTGTGTACCTTCATCCCCTGCTCTCTCCTGCAAGTTTGAACGCGACGTGGTGGTTTGGCGCCAAGCGGCCCCGGCTGCAGGTGCGCGCATGCGCCGCAGGCACGGCAGAACGCAGGCCGGGCAGCAGGCAGACAATGCAGACAGGTGATTCCACAACGACACTTCCCCGTGTGAGTGGTCATGGCTGTGTAACACGCACCGGGTAGGGGGTCAATAATTTATTCTTGCGCTATTGCAGAAAAGGAATAACTATTCCAGACACGTCCCAGGAGGGTGTCCGCTGCATGTCCAACCCATCCGCATGTTCCCGCCGCTGGCGCCCCGCCCTGCTCGGCCTGGCCATGGCGATCACCGCTGTCACCGCGCCGGCCGGCGCCCGCTCCGCGCCCGATCCCGGCCCGGCGCTGCCCTACATCATCGGGTTGCATGAGGCATATCTCACTCCCGGGTACTGGGCCGCGCGCCAGCCTGAGCCGGACCGCGTGCTGCTGGACCCTGCGCAGATCGCCGCCGGGAACGCACGCATGCTGGCGCTGGACGCGCACATCCAGGACATCGCCGCGTTGCCGGAACAGGTAACCGCCGCGCAGGTGCGCGAGGCGATCTCGGCGCTGTCACGCTGGCCGCAGCGCGCGCTCTACGGCGCCGATGGCGCGCCGGTGCCGGCCGCCACGCGCGCCGCCATCGAGGCCAACGTGGGGCTGTCCAAGGTTGCGGCGCAGGCCGCGCCGCAGTTCGGCCTGGTGGTCAAGCGTGCGGCGCTGCGCACCTGGCCCACCCGCGAACGGGTGTTCAGCACCCCTGACAACACCGACATCGACCGTTTCCAGGAATCGGCGCTGTTTCCCGGTGACAAGGTGGCCGTGGTCCACCGCAGCGCCGACGGCAACTGGATGTTCGTGCACAGCGAGCGCTACAGCGCCTGGATCGAGGCCGATGCGGTGGCCACCGGCAGCAGGGCGCAGGTGCTCGGCTACGGCAGCACGGGGCCTTACCGGGTGATCACCGGTGCCACCGCGCAGACCGCCTACACCCCGGAAGAACCGCGGCTCTCACGCCTGCAGCTGGACATGGGCGTGCGCCTGCCGGTGCTGGCCGAGTGGGATCCGGCGCAGCTGGTGAACGGCCAGCAGGCACATGCCAGCTGGGTAGTGCAGCTGCCCGCGCGGCGCGCCGATGGCAGCCTGGAGCTGCTGCCGGCCCTGCTGCCGCGCTCGCAGGACAGCCATGCCGGCTACCTGCCGCTGACGGCACGCCACCTGCTGCAGCAGGCCTACAAGTTCCTCGGCGAACGCTATGGCTGGGGCCATGACTACGAGGCGCGCGACTGCAGCGGTTTCGTTTCGGAGATCTACCGCAGTTTCGGCATCGTACTGCCGCGCAACACCAGCGCGCAGGGCGTCAGCCCGGCCCTGCAGCGCACGGCGCTGGAAGGTCGCGACGCCGCCGCACGCCAGCGCGCGGTGGCCGGTCTGCAGCTGGGCGACCTCATCTACATCCCCGGCCACGTGATGATGAGCATCGGCCAGGTCGACGGTCGCCACTGGGTGATCCATGACACCGCCGGGGGAAGCTGGACCGGCGAGGACGGCACGCGCGTGCAGGCCCACCTCAACGGCGTCTCGGTGACCCCGCTGGAACCGATGATGGCCAGCGACGACCGCAGCTACATCGACCGCATCACCAACCTCCAGCGGATCCTTCCGCCCCTGCGCCAGCCCGAGCACGAATGAAGATCACCGACATCGAACTGGGCATGCTGCGCGTGCCGCTGAAAACACCGTTCAAGACCGCGCTGCGTACCGTGGACACGGTGGAGGACGTGGTGGTGCTGGTGCGCACCGACGGCGGCCACACCGGCTACGGCGAGGCACCCGCCACGGCGGTGATCACCGGTGACACCCACGGCTCGATCATCGAGGCCGTGCGCCATTTCATCCGCCCACGGTTGATCGGCCAGGACGTGGCCAACCTCAACCAGCTGTGCACGCTGGTGCAGACCTCGATGGAACGCAACACCAGTGCCAAGGCCGCGGTGGAGATCGCGCTCTACGACCTGTGGGCGCAGCTGCACGGTGCGCCGCTGTACCAGATGCTCGGTGGTGGCGACCCGGTGATCACCACCGACATCACCATCAGCGTGGACTACATCGACAAGATGGTGGCCGACTCACTCTCGGCCATCGACCGTGGGTTCGAGTCGCTGAAGATCAAGGTCGGCAAGGACATCGGGCTGGACATCGAGCGGGTCAAGGCGATCCATGCCGCCGTGCAGGGCCGCGCCCTGCTGCGGCTGGACGCCAACCAGGGCTGGACCGCCAAGCAGGCCGTGCACGCGATGCAGGCGCTGGAACAGGCTGGGGTGGTGCTGGAGCTGCTGGAGCAGCCGGTCAAGGCAGCCGACATCGAGGGCCTGAAGTACGTGACCGACCGGGTCAACACCCCGGTGATGGCCGACGAGAGCGTATTCCATCCCAGCCAGGTGATGGAGCTGATCCGCCTGCGCGCGGCCGACATCATCAACATCAAACTGATGAAGACCGGCGGGCTCTCCAACGCCATCCGCATTGCCGACATCGCCGCCATCTACGGCGTACCGTGCATGATCGGCTGCATGATCGAGTCGAGCATCAGTGTGGCCGCCGCCGTGCACCTGGCGGTGGCCAAGAGCGATGTGATCACCAAGGTGGATCTGGACGGCCCCTCGCTGGGGCAGTTTGACCCGGTCAGCGGCGGTGTACGCTTCAACGAATCGGAGATCAGCATCAGCGATGCACCGGGGCTGGGCATCACCGAGGTGCGTGGACTGGAGATGCTGGCCTGAGCACCGCGCATCGCACCGCATCGCCGACAGCCTGCTGGAGGCCCGCATGTCACCGCTGCTGAAAATACGGACCGGACGCGGGCAGATGTCGGCCATCGAACGGCGCATTGCCGACTTCCTGCTCGACAACGCCCACCTGCTGCGCGACTACTCCTCGCAGCAGCTGGCCAACGCGTTGGGCATCAGCCAGTCCAGCGTGGTCAAGTTCAGCCAGAAGCTCGGCTTCAAGGGCTACCCGGACCTGAAGTATTCCATTGGCCAGGATGTGGCGCGTGCCGGCGCCCCGCCGGACGCTGCGCCGGTGCCGGCGCTGGATGGTGACCACTACGCGCAGCTGGCGCAGACCCTGCAGACCCTGCGCCGCGCGGCCGAGGCGGAAACCCGCGCGGCCAACCCGCAGGCCGAGGTGCAGCGCATCGTAACGATGCTCGATGCAGCCCCGCAGCTGTTCGTCTACGGGCTGGGCGACGATGGCGTGTACGCCCGCGAGTTCGCCATGCGGCTGTCGCTGCTGGGTCTGCTGGTGGTGCAGCATGCCGACCCGGTGCTGATGCTGGCCAACCTCTCGGCCGCGCGCGCCGGCGATGTGATGCTGGTGTTCTCCGAGTTCGGCAAACTGCCGCAGCACTCGGTGCTGTCGCGGCAGTTCCAGCAGGCCGGTGGCCAGGTGGTGTCGATCACCCGGCATACCGCCAACCCGCTGCGCGCACATGCCGATGCATCGCTGGCCATCTGTGCCGATCCCCCTGCCCCGCACCTGGCCCAACTGCTGTACCGTTCTTCCCTGCAGTTCCTGCTCGACTTCGTGTTCGTGCTGCTCTGCGACGCCAACCCGGATCGCCAGCGTCAGCTGGCGGTGAACCTGGAACGCATCGAACAGCTGCTGGACACCTGACCGGAGTTCCCCTGATGACCGCGTTGTTGCGCCACGCCGCCCTGGTGTTTCTGATGCTGGCTGGCTCCGCCCATGCCGGGTTGCCGCTGGACGGCGCCACCCAGCTGGTGGTGGTGACCAGCGACAACTGGGACAGCACGCGCGGCGAGCTGCATGCCTACGAAATGCGGCACGGGCGCTGGCAGCCGGCGCGCGCGCCCTTCGACGTGGCCCTGGGCCGCAGTGGCAGTGCGTGGGGGCTGGGCCTGCATCCGCAACAGAGCGACGGGCCGCGCAAGCAGGAAGGCGATGGGCGCAGCCCGGCCGGCATCTTCGCGCTGGGTACCGCGTTCGGCTATGCAGCGCAGGCCGAGACCCGCATGCCGTGGCAACCGATGCAGGCAAGCAGCTACTGCATGGACGTGGTGGATTCGCCCTACTACAACCGCATCGTCGACGCGCGCGAAGTAGGCACCGAGGCGGTGGCCGGCTCGACCGAACCGATGCGACTGGACCTGCACGGCAACGGCGATGTGCGCTACCAGCAGGGGCTGGTGATCGAGCACAACCCGCGCAACCTGCCTGGTCGTGGCAGCTGCATCTTCGCCCATCTCTGGCGCCAGCCGGGTGAGGCCACCGCCGGCTGCACCGCGATGAACGCTGCTGACATGCAGGCGCTGCTGGCCTGGCTGCAGCCGCAGGCACAACCGCGCTTCGTGCTGCTGCCGCGTGCGCAGTACGCGCAGCTGCGCAGTGCCTGGCACCTGCCGGCATTGCCGGAGCCGGCACGATGAGCGCGCCTGCAGACGAGCCACAGCTGCAGCGCGCGGTCAGCCGCTGGCAGATCGTCGGACTGTCGATCAACGATGTGATCGGCAGCGGCATCTACCTGCTGCCTGCCGCAACGGTGGCCCTGCTCGGGCCCTTCAGCCTGTGGGGCGTGGTCGCCGCCGGCATCGTGGTGGCCCTGCTGGTGCTGTGCTATGCGCAGGCAGCCAGCTGTTTCGACGAGCCCGGCGGCAGCTACCTGTACGCGCGCGAGGCCTTTGGCCGGTTTGCCGGTTTCCAGATCGGCTGGATGATCTGGCTGACCCGCATCAGTTCGGCGGCAGCGCTGAGCAACGCGCTGGCCGACGCGGTGGCCCGCTTCTGGCCGATGGCGGGCAGCGGCGCCGGGCGGCTTGCCGTGATCGTACTGTCGTTGGGCTTTCTGACCGCGGTGAACATCGTCGGCGTGCGCTCGGCCGCACGCACCGGGGTGATCCTGGTGATCGGCAAGCTGGTGCCGCTGGTGCTGTTCGTGGCCATCGGCCTGTTCTACATCGACCCGCAGCTGGCCTTCGCCGGCCAGCGTCCGGACCCGCACGACCTGCAGCGCATGGGTGAAGCAGCGCTGTTGCTGCTGTATGCCTACGCTGGCTTCGAGAACATTCCAGCTGCCGCTGGCGAGTACCGCAACCCGCGCCGCGACATTCCGTTTGCGCTGATCACCATGATCGTCAGTGTCACCGTCATCTACGCGGCGGTGCAGCTGGTGGCCCAGGGCACCCTGGCCGGGCTGGCCAACTCGGCCACGCCGCTGGCCGATGCGGCCGCTGGCTTTGGCGGCGAGGCGCTGGCGCTGATCCTCACCGTGGGCGCGACCATCTCCATTCTGGGTACCAACAGCAACACGATGATGATGGGGCCGCGCTTCCTGTTCGCCCTGGCGCGCGATGGCTACGGCCCGCAGCTGCTGGCGCGCGTACATCCGCGCTTCCGTACGCCGGCTGCGGCGATCCTGTGCCAGGGCATCATCGCGCTGGCGCTGGCACTGACCGGCTCGTTCGTGCAGCTGGCGCTGCTGTCGATGACTACCCGCCTGTTCGCCTACATCGGCACCGCGGCGGCTGTGCTGGTACTGGCGCGGCGCTTTGCCGATCGACCCGGTACGCTGAAGCTGCCCGGCGGACCGCTGATTCCGGTGCTTGCGCTGCTGGTGTGCCTGGCGCTGTTTGCCAGCGCCAGCTGGCTGAACATCGGCGCAGCCGCACTGGCGTTCGTGGTCGGCGCGGTGATCTATCGGTTCCCGCGTAGGTGACGACCGTTGGTCGTCACTGTGTCTGGCTGCCGCGCTGCGCGTGGAGCCGACTGTGGGGTCGGCTCTACGCCGGGATCACGCGGCGGGGCCGTGGGGTTAACCACTGATACGCGACCCTCGAGACTCATCACGACCGAGGAGGTTCCATGAGCAACGACTACCAGATCCCCGGCCGCGTGCCGAACGATGGCGTGCCGCGTCAGGCTGTCTCCGATTACTGGCGCGACCGTTACTCGAACGAGCCGTACTACGACAACAAGCTGTTCTTCGACGACTACGAGCCGGCGTATCAGATGGGCCACGCCAGCCGCGCCGACCAGATCGCCCGCGCCTACGAGGAAGTGGAGCGTGAGCTGGAAACCCGCTGGGCCGCCGAGCGTGGTCAGAGCCGTCTGGAGTGGGAACAGGCCCGATTGGCCGTCCGCCGCGGCTGGGAAGAAGCCCTGCTGCTGGACCCGCGCCTGGACAAGGGCACGCCCCGCGGCACCTGAGCTTCGCACGCCATACAGCACGCGGCAGGACCTTCGGGCCACGCTCGTCACATGGGTCTGGTGTAAAAGAGGGTTTGGCCATCCGCATCCCCTCCTGGAGATCCCATGACCCGCAAGCTGCTGCTTACTCTGGCCATCGGCCTGACCCCTGCCCTGCTCACCACCACCGCCTGCAGCGCCTCCGGCCCGGATACCCCCGTGGCCGCAGGCGCTGCCAAGGCAGCCGAAGACAAGACCACCACCCAGCCCGGCTGGACCTTCAATGCCACCGAAGTGGCCCGGTTCGATGAACCCTGGGCGATGACCTTCCTGCCCGATGGCAGCCTGCTGGTCACCGAAAAGCGCGGCCGTCTGCAGCATTACAACGTGGCCACCGGTGCACGCCATGAGATCACCGGAGGGCCGAAGGTGGCCTACGGCGGTCAGGGTGGCATGGGTGATGTGCTGCTGCACCCTGATTTCGCCAACAACGGCTGGGTCTACCTCAGTTATGCCGAGGAAGGCAGCAACGATACGCGCGGTGCTGCCGTGGCCCGCGCCAAGCTGGTGCTGGCCGACGATGGCAGTGGCGAGCTGCAGAACATGCAGGTCATCTGGCGGCAGGAGGCCAAGGTCAGTGGTCGCGGCCACTATGGTCACCGTCTCGCCTTCGGTCCGGATGGCAAGCTGTGGATCACTTCAAGCGAACGGCAGAAGTTCGATCCCGCCCAGGACATGTCCAGCAACCTGGGCAAGCTGATCCGGCTCAATGATGACGGCAGCGTGCCGGACGACAACCCGTTCGCCGGACAGGGCGGTGTGGCGGCACAGGTGTGGTCGCTGGGTCACCGCAACGCGCTGGGCATCGCCTTCGATGCGCAGGGACGTCTGTGGGTCCACGAGATGGGCCCGGCCGGCGGCGACGAACTGAACCTGATCGAGCGTGGCGCCAACTACGGTTACCCGATCGTCTCCAATGGCGACCACTACGATGGCCGCAAGATTCCCGACCACAGCACCCGCCCCGAGTTCAACGCGCCGAAGATCACCTGGAATCCGGTGATTTCGCCGGCAGGCTTCCTGATCTACAACGGCAGCCTGTTCCCGCAGTGGCAGGGCAGCGGCTTCATCGGCGGGCTCTCTTCGCAGGCGCTGGTGCGGGTGGCGTTCGACGGTGAGAACGCGCGCGAGGCCGAGCGCTTCGACATGGGCGCGCGCATCCGTGAAGTCGAGCAGGGACCGGATGGCGCGGTGTGGGTGCTTGAAGACGGCAAGAATGCCAAGCTGCTCAAGCTGACCCCGAAAGGCTGAGGAGCGCAGGCCCGACCCCGGTCGGGCCTGATGCAGCACACGCGCCGGGCAGCGCCCGGCGCTGCGCGCAGCTTACGGCTGCAGCGTGATGACCTTGACGTCGACCTGGGTGCAGGCGCTGTCCTTGCAGGTGCCGTTGAGCCACACCTGGCCACGGCCGATCATCACGCCCTGCGAGTTGACGAACACCTTGTCGAAGTCCTGCGCAGCAAGCGTCTTCTTCAGCGCGGGGGTCAGCAGGCGGTCGTAGTTGTTCTGGAACTGGCCGGGGCCGTCGATCTTCTCACCCGGGCCGCTGTTGAGCGGGAAACGAAGATACTCCACGACCTGCATGCGGTCGTTGTCGGCCACTGCCTTGCGGAAGCCGTTGAACACCTGCTCGTACTGCGCGGCATCGCCCAGCAGTGCTTCGATACGCGCACGTGCGCCGCCCTCGCTGTCGGTCTCGCTGGTGGACGGCAGGGTGGCGGCCGTGGGCTCGTTCGGCGACGGCACATCGGTGGCCGGACGCGTCGGTGCCTGCGGTTGCGGGGCGGCAGCCGGATCAGTCGCGGTGGTGCTGGGGCTGGTGGCCGCCGCGGTAGCGGTGCTGGCCGGAGCCTGGTCGTCGGCAGGCTTGCTGCAGGCCGACAGCGCCAGCGGCAGGGCCAGCAGCAACAGGGAAGGGGAAATACGCATGCGCAGGCTCCGAAAGGGACAATAGCCGCAGCCTACGGCAGCACCTGTGATCGGTCCCTATACGGCAAGGCCCGCGTCCTGCGACGCGGGCCTTGTCGGGCGTTACGGCAGCCTTCGGGCAAGCCGAAGGCGTCAGCCTCAGCCGGCCAGCAGCTCGAACTGCACCGGCTCACCGGCAATGGCCGAGGCACAAACCCACACATCGAACAGGCCGGGCTCGGCGCGCAGCTGGCCGTCACGGCCGGTGAAGGCAAGCTGACTGCGATCAAGCGTGAACTGCACCTCGGCCGATTCACCCGGCTGCAGCAGGACCTTGCGGAATGCCTTCAGCTCGCGCACCGGACGCACGCGGCTGGCTACACGGTCATGGATGTACAGCTGCGCGACTTCCTCACCGGCCACGCTGCCGGTGTTGGTCAGCGTGGTGGTGATGACCAGGGTGTCATCCCAGCCCAGACGTGCGGTGCTCAGCGCCGGCACGCCGTAGGCAAAGCTGGTGTAGCCAATGCCGTGGCCGAAGGCATACAGCGGCTCGTTGGGAATCTCGCGCCAGCGGGCCTTGAACTCGGACATGGTCGGCAGTTCCGGGCGGCCGGTGCGCGGGTGGTTGTAGAAATAGGGCTGCTGGCCGGAGACCTGCGGGAAGCTCACCGGCAGGCGGCCGGAAGGGCTGTACGCGCCGAACAGCACATCGGCCACGGCGTGACCGGTCTGCGTGCCCAGGTACCAGGTGACCGCAACGGCCTGCGCATTGCGTACCGCGCCCTGCAGGGCCAGCGCGCGGCCATTACGCAGCAGCACCACCAGCGGCTTGCCGGTCATCGCCACCGCTTCGGCCAGCGCCTGCTGTGCCGGCGGCAGGGTGATCTCCACGCGCGACTGCGCTTCACCGCTGTATCGCTGCGGCTCGCCCAGTGCCAGCACCACCACATCGGCACGCAGCGCGGCCGCCACGGCCGCTTCTATGCCACCGTCGAGGGGGGCTTCCAGCGCGCAGCCGGGCACGATTTCCAGATCGTCCGCGCTGTCCATCGCCGCACGCACGCCGGTTTCCAGGTCCACGTAGCGATCCTTGTCGCCGAACAGCGTCCAGCAGCCTTCGATGTTTTCGCGGTCCTGCACGAACGGGCCGATCAACGCGAGCTTCTGCCCCTGGCGGCGCAGCGGCAACACCGACTGCTCGTTCTTCAGCAGCACGATGGAGCGACGCGCCGCATCGCGCGAGAGCGCATCGTGCGCTTCGATATGCGAGGTGTCCGCTTCACGCTGCGGGTCGAGCGAGCGGTAGGGGTCGTCGAACAGGCCGACCGCTTCCTTCAGCCACAGCATGCGACGCACGCCCTCGTCGAGCACCGACATCGGCACCTCGCCGCTTTCCACCAACCCCGGCAGGTGCTCGGCGTAGAAGCCGCTCTGCATGCTCAGGTCGAGCCCGGCGGTGAACGCCTTGGCGGTGGCGTCGCGGTCATCGGCCGCATACCCGTGGGCCACCAGCTCCATGTCGGCGGTGTAGTCGGAGATCACCACGCCGGGGAAGCTCCATTCGCCGCGCAGGATGTCGGTGAGCAGTTCGGCGTTGGCGCTGGCCGGCACACCATTGATGTCGTTGAACGAGGACATCACGGTGATGGCACCGGCGTCGAAGGCCGCCTTGAACGGCGGCAGGTGCACATCGCGCAGGGTCTGCGGCGAGATGTCCACCATGTTGTATTCCATGCCCGCCAGCACCGCGCCGTAGGCCGCGAAATGCTTCGGGGTGGCCAGCAGCGAATCACCGGCGCGCAGGTCGTCGCCCTGGAAACCGCGCACGCGCGCAGCAGCGAACGCGCAGCCCAGCACCACGTCTTCGCCGGCGCCCTCAGCGCCACGGCCCCAGCGCTGGTCACGGGCGATGTCCACAGCCGGGGCGTAGGTCCAGTGCAGGCCGGCGGCGGTGGCTTCGATGGCGGTGGCGCGCGCGGTGCGCTCGGCCAGGTCCGGCTCGAAGCTGGCCGCTTCGCCCAGCGGAATCGGGAAGACCGTGCGCATGCCGTGGATGACGTCGGCAGCCAGGATCACCGGAATGCCCAGACGGCTTTCTTCCAGCGCGACCTTCTGGATCTGGCGACCCAGCTCGGCGCCCACTCCGTTGAACAGCGAGCCGACCTTGCCTTCGCGCACCTGCTGCAGCACCTGGTCGGCGTTGCGCACGTTGTTTTCCGGGTTCACGTCGGGCGCAAACGGGCGGACCATGTCGGCAAAGACGCCCAGCTGGCCGACTTTTTCCTCGACGGTCATCTGGGCAATGAGGTTTTCGATGCGTTCGGAGGCCACCAGCTGTCCTTATGAAAACGTTTACAAGCCCGGCATTGTAGAGGTACCGGGCACAAAAGTGCGCAACTTCGTCGTTCATGTTGAAGGCGTGGGCGCCCTTGGGCACCCCTGCCCTGTGCAAGCTTACCGTCTTGGGACGATGGCGGTCGTGCGTGACCCGTAGTGGCGGGCCCCTCCGGTAGGTGACGACCGTTGGTCGTCACCGCTGCTGCCTGCCGCGCTGCGCGCGGGAGCCGACCGTGGGGTCGGCTCTACCGCTGCAGGCGCTCGCGGGCGTCCATCAGCATCGCGTCGCTGGAGGCCTGGAACACGCGCAGGCCGAACAGCGGCATGATCGCCAGCAGGTGGTCGAAGATGTCCGACTGCACTCCTTCGTACACCGCCCATGCGGTGCTGCGGGTGAAGCAGTAGATCTCCAGCGGCAGGCCTTCGGTGGTGGGCTCGAGCTGGCGCACCATCAGGGTCATGTCGGTGTTGATCCCCGGGTGACTGCCCAGGTAACGCTCGATGTAGGCGCGGAAGGTACCCAGGTTGGTCACGCGGCGGCTGTTGACCTCGGCCAGCCCCTGCTCGCGCAGCCTGGCATTCCACTGCGCCAGTTCGTCATCCTTGCCGCGCAGGTACTCGTCCAGCAGCGAGAACTGGCCCAGCGCGGCGCGCGATGTCTCATCCAGGAAGGCCACGCTGTGCTGGTCCAGATACAGCGCGCGCTTGATGCGGCGGCCGCCGGACTCCTGCATGCCGCGCCAGTTCTTGAACGACTCGGTGACCAGCTTCTTGGTCGGAATGGTGGTGATGGTCTTGTCCCAGTTCTGCACGGTGATGGTGTGCAGGGCGATGTCGATGACATCGCCGTCGGCGTTCTGGCTCGGCATCTCGATCCAGTCACCCAGCCGCACGCGGCCATCGCCACTGATCTGCACGCTGGCAACCAGCGACAGGATGGTGTCCTGGAAGATCAGCATCAGCACCGCGGTGGCCGCGCCCAGACCGGTGACCAGCGGCCCGACGTGCACGCCCAGCAGCTTGGCCACGATGACCAGACCGGCGGCGAAGAAAATGAGGATCTTGGCCACCTGCAGGTAGCCCTTGATCGGCTTGTTGCGTGCGTCCGGGCGGCGGTCGTAGATGGCGTTGGCCGCGTCGAGCGCGTGCGAGAAGGCCAGCGCCAGAGTCAGCACAGCCCAGGCAACGCACAGGTTGACGATCAGCGTGGTCAACGCCACCGGCAGGTCAGGCACCATCACGATGCCCCAGGCAATGACCTGGCTGGGCACCACGTTGGACAGGCGCGAGATCACCCGCATCACGTGACTGCCCGGGCCCGAATCGGCCCCGGGCAGACGGCTGAGCAGGCGCCGCAGGCCGCGCACCAGCACCCGCTTGGTCACCCAGTTGGCCAGCGCGGCGGCCAGCACCAGCGCGGCAAGCATGAGGGCGGTATAGGCGCCGGGCCACGGCTGCAGTGTGGCTTCCAGGTTGTCGAGCATCTGCACGGTGTGGGCAGGGTTGATCATCGTGGGTACCTCTTTTTGCCGGGCAGAACCCCGGCAGTGCGTGTGGAATGCCAGGCACGGCCCGGCGTTGCGGTGGATGGCCGGGCATGTCCCGGCAGCGGGGCATGCACGGCCCCGCTTGGGATCAGGCGCGTTCGCGCTCGATGATCACGCCGACGGCGCGTGCGCCGCGCACGGCGCCGGGCTTGCTCAGCTTCAGCCGCAGCCAGCGCACATTGAACTCGTCCAGCACGATCTGCGCACAGCGCTCGGCCAGGGTTTCGACCAGGCCGAAATCCGACTCACGCACGAACGCCTCCAGCCGCTTGCTGACGGCCTTGTAATTGAGGGTATCGGCGATATCGTCGCTGGCCGCGGGCGGACGGTTGTCAAAGCCCATCTCCAGATCGAACACCAGCGTCTGGCGGATGCGCCGCTCCCAGTCATAGATACCGATCAGGGCGTCGATCTCCAGCCCTTCAATGAACACCTTGTCCATATAGCCTGCCAATAAAATCAGGCGATCATGGTAACGGCAGCGTCGTGACGCTGCCCGCAATGCGGTGTTCGCCGCCCGGCCTCGACGCCCTCTTCGTTGACTGACCGGCGTCGTTGCCGCCGCCTCGGCGTGGCATACGCGACATATCAGACCGCAGCGATCAACGCGCGGTCATACCGCCGGCAGGGTCGCCATGTCCCAGCGAGGGGTGACCTGCACACTGGCCGGGCTGTGCTGGCCAGCCTGCAGGCGCAGGGCGCCGGCGAAGGCGATCATCGCGCCGTTGTCGGTGCACAGCGCCGGGCGCGGGAAACAGGCGCGGCCACCGCGCCGCTGCGCCATCTGCTGCAGCTTGGCGCGCAGGCGCTTGTTGGCACCCACACCACCGGCCACCACGATGACATCGGTACCGGCCGCATCCAGCGCGCGCTCACACTTGATCGCCAGGGTGTCGACCACCGCGTCCTCGAAGCCACGGGCGATGTCGGCGCGGGTCTGCTCGCTCTGGTCGCTGTCGCGCCAGGCCAGCAGCACCTGGGTCTTGAGCCCGGAGAAACTGAAATCCAGCCCCGGCCGGTCGGTCATCGGCCGGGCGAACCGGTAGGCGCCGGGTGTGCCCTGCTCGGCCAGCGCGGCCAGCTGCGGCCCGCCCGGGTAGGGCAGGCCCATCAGCTTGGCGGTTTTGTCGAAGGCTTCGCCGGCGGCGTCATCGAGCGTTTCGCCCAGCAGCCGGTACTGGCCGATGGCGTCCACCGCCACCAGCTGGGTATGCCCGCCGGACACCAGCAGTGCCACGAACGGCGCCTGCGGCGGGTCGTCCTCCATCAGCGGTGCGAGCAGGTGACCTTCCATGTGATGCACGCCCACCGCCGGTACCTCCAGCGCCCAGGCCAGCGCGCGGGCCACGCCCGCGCCGACCAGCAACGCGCCCACCAGGCCGGGGCCGGCGGTGTAGGCAACGCCGTCAATGTCGGCAATGGACAGGTCGGCTTCGGCCAGGGTCTGACGGATAAGCGGCAACAGCTTGCGCACGTGGTCCCGGCTGGCCAGCTCCGGCACCACCCCGCCGTACTCGGCGTGCAGGGCGATCTGGCTGTATACCGCATGGGCGCGCAGGGCGGCGATGCCGGACTGGTCGGTGTCATACACCGCCACTCCAGTCTCATCGCAGGATGATTCGATACCAAGAACTCGCATATGGAGTATTATGCGCCCCCTGCCTGCCCCGTTGGGGACTGGCAGATCCCGATCGCGCAACGTCACTTCCCCATTCAGGTGAAGCGGCTTGCAGTTTGTCAATCTGCCGCTATAATGTGCGGCTCGCCGGGCGTGACCCGGTCTTACTGTGTCCCGGAGATTTCATGCCCAGCGTCAAAGTCCGCGAGAACGAGCCCTTCGAGTTTGCTCTTCGCCGCTTCAAGCGCACTTGCGAAAAGGCCGGCGTGCTGGCCGAGACCCGCAAGCGCGAGTTCTACGAAAAGCCGACCCAGGAGCGCAAGCGCAAGGCTGCTGCTGCCGTGAAGCGTCAGCTGCGCCGTTCGTCGCGCGACGTCACCAAGCGTCAGCGCCTGTACTGATCGGACGCACTCATGGCGATGGGCCCCGGTCCGTCGCTTTGGGATGAAAGCCGGCACGCGCAAGCGTCGCCGGCTTTTTGCGTTCCCGCCCGCGCGAACGCGATCCCTGCCCTCCTCTTTCCCGTTCCCATCGACACACGAGGTGTCCCATGAGCATGAAACAGCAGCTCACCGAAGACATGAAGGCCGCCATGAAGGCCGGCGAGAAGCACAAGCTGGGCGTCATCCGCCTGATCAACGCCGCCATCAAGCAGAAGGAAGTGGACGAGCGCATCGAACTGGATGACACCGCCGTCATCGCCGTGCTCGACAAGATGGTCAAGCAGCGCAAGGACTCGGTGAGCCAGTACGAAGCCGCCCAGCGCGAAGACCTGGCCGAGATCGAGCGCGCCGAGATCGTGGTGATCGAAGCCTACCTGCCGGCCAAGATGGGCGAAGCGGAGATCATCGCGGCCATCCAGGCATCGATTGCCGAGACCGGCGCCGCCGGCCCGGCCGACATCGGCAAGCTGATGGGCTCGCTGAAGCCGAAGCTGGCGGGCCAGGCCGACATGGGCCTGGTGTCCAGGCTGGTCAAGCAGCAGCTCGCAGGCTGACGCGTCCGGCCGGGTCGGCAGGCAGATGCCTGCACCCGGCCGCCGCTGCCGCCGCGCTCCGGCCGGCGGCAGCGCATCGCTTCACCCGTTCTTCGGGAGACGGCTGCTACAACCGGACCATGGTTGATTCTTCCCCCGCCCCCGACAGCCGCGCCGGCAACGGCCTTCCCGCCCATCTGCAGAAGTACGCCAAGCGCCTGCAGCGCAGCTTCCCTGCTGCGGTGATCAAACGCTTCATCGACGTGGACGTGCTGACCCAGGCCGCGTCGGTGTCCTTCTATGCCCTGCTTTCGATGGCGCCGCTGCTGGTGCTGCTGCTGTGGCTGACCGCCTCGCTGTACCCGCCCGCGCAGCAGGCACTGGTGGGGCAGATCGCCGCCGCTGCCGGCAGCAGTGCCGCTACCGTGGCCGAGACCGTGCTGCAGAACGCCGACAACCAGCCCGACGTGGGCTCGTTGGCCGGCCTGTGGAGCACCCTGCTGCTGTTCGTCGGTGCCACCGCGGTGTTCGCCCAGCTGCAGAACGCACTGAACCTGATCTTCCGCACCAGTGGCGAGCGCCTGGACGGCCTCAAGGCCTGGCTGCGCAAGCGTGTGTTTTCCTTCGGCGTGGTGCTGGCGCTGGGCTTCCTGCTGATCCTCTCGATGACCGCCACCACCATGCTGCAGGTGGCCTTCGCCCAGCTGCCTTCGGTGCTGCCGGCCATCGGCTACCTCACCACGCTGCTGCTGTATGCAGTGGGCTTTGCCTTCATGTACCACTATCTGCCCGACCGGCGGGTGGAATGGCGCCAGGCGTTCATCGGCGGGGTCATCACCTCGGCGCTGTTCGCGCTCGGCCGGTATGGCATCGGCGTGTACATCGCCACCGTTGCGCCCGGCAGCGCCTATGGCTCGATGGGCGCGCTGGTGATCTCGCTGGTGTGGATCTACTACGCCACCGTGGTGTTCTTTGTCGGTGCGGTGATGACCTCGGTGATCGACGAGCGGCTGCGCGCCCGTGGGCATCTGGTGGCGGCCGGCATCGCACCGCCGACGCCGGGCAACGAGGTCGCCAAGGGGTAAACTAGCGGCCATTGCCCTTATCCCCGCGCGGCCCGTGCCGCGCCTGCCGTCTGCCCATGGCCCGCATTCCCGACGCTTTCATCGACGACCTGCTCGCCCGCTCCGACATCGTCGAAGTGGTCGGCAGCCGGGTGCCGCTCAAGCGCCAGGGCAAGGAATACGCAGCCCGCTGCCCGTTCCACGACGAGCGCTCGGCTTCGTTCACCGTGTCGCCGACCAAGCAGTTCTATCACTGCTTCGGCTGCGGTGCGCACGGCACCGCAATCAGCTTCCTGATGAACTACGACCGCCTCGAGTTTCTCGACGCGGTGGACGAACTGGCCAAGCGCGCCGGCATGGAAGTGCCACGCAGCGAGAATCCGCGCAGCGCCCAGCAGCACGACGACAGCCGCGAGCTGTATGCCGCGCTGGATGCCGCCTCGACGTTCTTCCAGAAGAACCTGGAAAGCAGCGAGAAAGCGCGCAGCTACCTGGACGGGCGCGGGGTGGACGAAGCCAACCGCGCGCGTTTCCATATCGGCTACGCGCCCGACGGCTACAGCGGTCTGCGCGACGCGCTGGGCAAGGACGAGCGGCGCATGAAGCTGCTCGACCGCGCCGGGCTGTTCTCGAAGAACGACCGCGGCCATGTCTACGACAAGTTCCGCGACCGGGTGATGTTCCCGATCTTCGACCGCCGCGGCCGGGTGATCGCCTTCGGCGGCCGCGTATTCGAGAAGGACGACGGCCCCAAGTACCTCAACTCGCCGGAAACCGCGCTGTTCCACAAGGGTCGCGAACTGTACGGCCTGTGGCAGGTGCGCCAGGCCAACCAGAAGATCGAGCGGCTGATCGTCGTTGAAGGCTACATGGACGTGGTCTCGCTGTTCCAGTTCGGGGTGACCCAGGCGGTGGCCACGCTGGGTACGGCCACCACGCCCGACCACGCCGAGCTGCTGTTCCGCAACGCGCCGGATGTGTTCTTCTGCTTCGACGGCGACGCCGCCGGCCGCCGCGCCGGCTGGAAGGCGCTGGAGTCGGTGCTTCCGCGGATGAAGGATGGCCGCCAGGCGTTCTTCCTGTTCCTGCCCGACGGCGAAGACCCGGACACCATCGTGCGCAAGGAAGGCGCCGAGGCGTTCGATGCCCGTCTCAAGCAGGCCACGCCGCTGTCGCAGTTCTTCTTTGACGAGCTTACCCGGGAGATCAACCTGGCCACGCTGGACGGTCGCGCACGGCTGGCCGAGCGTGCCAGGCCGATGCTCGCGCAGATTCCCGACGGCGCCTTCGGCGACCTGATGAAGCAGCAGCTGGGCCAGCTGACCGGGCTGGGCGGCGGTACCTCGGCCCAGCCCAGCCAGGCACCGCGCCTGCCGCCGCGCCCGTCGGTGGCGCCCATCACCAAGCGCAGCCTGGTGCGGGCGGCCATCGCGATTCTGCTGCAGCAGCCTTCACTGGCGATCAGCCTGGGCGGGCGCCACCATTTCCAGGGCCTGCGCCTGCCCGGTGTGGAGCTGCTGCTGGAACTGCTGACGCTGATCGAACAGCGCCCGGACATCAGCACCGGCGCGCTGCTGCAGCACTTCGAGGGCCGCGAGGAACAAAGTGCGCTGCACACGCTCGCCGCGCAGACCCTGCCCGGCGATGAGGCGATGTGGACCCTGGAGCTGCACGACGCGGTGACCCAGCTGGAGAAACAGCTGTTGCAGCAACGTCTGGAAGAGCTCACCGCAAAGCAGCGCCAGCAGGGTCTGGACGATACTGACCGCTACGAACTGCGCGAGCTGCTCAAGGCGCGCGCCACGGTACGACGCTAGCGATGGTTTGCCGCGCAGCGCCCCACCGCCCCCCTTTTCCTGACCATGGAGCCTGCCCACCATGACCCGCTGGTGGTCGCGCCTGCGACCGGACAATTTCACCCTGGCCCTGCTGGGCACGGTTCTGCTGGCCTCGCTGCTGCCGATGCAGGGCGCCGCTGCGATGGTGCTGGACGATGTGACCAACGTAGCCATTGCGGCGCTGTTCTTCCTGCACGGTGCACGGCTGTCACGCGAGTCCATCGTCGCCGGCATGCTGCACTGGCGCCTGCACCTGGTGATCCTCGGCTGCACGTTCGTGATGTTCCCGCTGCTGGGGCTGCTGTTCAAGCCGCTATCCGGATGGCTGCTGACGCCTGAGCTGTACCTGGGTGTGCTGTTCCTGAGCACCCTGCCCTCCACCGTACAGTCCTCGATCGCCTTCACCTCGATGGCCCGCGGCAACGTGCCTGCGGCCGTGTGCAGCGCCTCGCTGTCGAGCATCCTCGGCGTGTTCCTGACACCGCTGCTGATGACCCTGCTGGCCGGCACCTCCGGCGGCGTCCACAACCCCTTGGGCGCCATCGGCGGCATCATGCTGCAACTGCTGGTGCCCTTCGTGGCCGGCCACCTGCTGCGCCCGTGGATCGCCGGCTGGGTGGAACGCCAGCGCGGCCTGCTGCGCTACACCGACCAGGCCACCATCCTGCTGGTGGTGTACTCGGCCTTCGGCGAGGCGGTGAGCGAAGGTCTGTGGTCGAAGACCCCGCTGCTTTCACTGGTGGCCGTGGCCGTGGTGGCCGCCGTGCTGCTGGGCATCGCCATGCCGCTGATCACCCTGATCGCGCGCCGCCTGCGTTTTTCGCGCGAGGACGAGATCGCCATCGTGTTCTGCGGCTCGAAGAAAAGTCTGGCCACCGGCATCCCGATTGCCAAGGTGCTGTTTGCCGGCGGCACGCTCGGCGCCATCGTGCTGCCGGTGATGGTGTTCCATCAGATCCAGCTGATCGTCTGCGGCGTCATCGCCCAGCGCTACGCCCGCGACCCGCGCTGACACAAGCGGGTCTGGCCCCCGCCGGGCATGGCCCGGCGCTACCGGTAACCGCGTAGAGCCGGGCTCTGCCCGGCTGCACTTCTGCCGCCAGCGGGGCAGAGCCCCCTCTACGTGGTGGCTAAGCGCGCACGCGGGTCAATCCACTACATTCGCTGCAATCGCGCGCAACACTTGCGCGGTGCGATGCACGTCGTGGCGTTGATCGCCAACTGCGACCAGGGAATACGACTTGGCGCCGCGGTCCCAGTACAGTTCAACCCTGTTTCGCCCGTGCGGGTCTGCTGTCATCTGCAGAAACGCCGGCTGCCCTGACACCTCGGTGTTGTTCGCCTCGGCAAACGTGCTGCACACACCGGCGCGAGCTGACCCGGACACCTCGTCGAACTCGACGATACCTACCTCATCAAGCTGGAAGTAGCGCGTCAGACCACTCGATCGGAGCCCATCACGCGCTCCGCTGGGTTCCATGCCCAGCAACCGTGCCGCGCCGAGGAGACTATTGCCCAGATCGCTCGGAGGCGTCGGCAGCCGTTGCCTGAGCTGCGCATCGGAGCGCCACGTACGTGGAACCTGATCCATCAGCGTGGCAAGCGCTGGAATGCTACCCGCAGGCACTGCCACGACACCGCGGGCTGCGCGCTCGAAGCGTGCTTTCAGCGCCGCCTTGACCTCATCTGGCGCGTCAAGCGAATCAACCGTGATCAACTGGTCTGATGGCGCCGGATCCGCTTTTTCTTTCAGTAACGCAATCGGGCGTCCTTCCCGCGCCGCCTGCAGGGTTTTTTCGGTCAACCAGCGCCCGACAGCATCAACATGCTCAAGGGACGCTGCGGCGGCACTGGATGACATCACCAGTGGGAGCAGCAGTGCAGTCAGGCTCTTCGGGCTCATCTGCTGCACCGTCTCAATCCCGGACAGCCGACGCGATGTCGCGTATCAGCCCCAGGTAGCGTTCGAGATGTTCAGCATGATCGGTAGTGAGGGTGAGCCCATAGGATTTGAGTTCGTTGATCCACGACAGCTCGATGCGCGCCCGCCCGTCAGAACCGCGCGTCACGCTCAGCATCGCCGGCGTGCCGTTGACCTCGGCATTGACTGCCTCCCGGAACGTTTCGATCAGCGTCCCTGGCGCGCGATAGTCCTCCTCGTGGAATTCGACAACGCCGACATCCGGCAATCGAAAGTATCTGGAAGCCCCGGTGGCGCCCTCGCTTCCGCGCGCGCCCGCCTCCTTTGTGGCAACAAGTCTTGCCGCGCCCAGCACGGTCCGCGACAGGTCGCTCAGTGGCAGGCTCAATCGGCGTTGAAGAAGCTTGGGGTCATCAGTAGACGCGCCCAGCTCACGCAATACGGTGCTTTCGGCTGGTAGAACGCCGGCATCGACCTCAAGTATCTGATTTTGCCGTCTTTTGATGCTCTCAAGAATGTAAGTTCTGATGTTCTCAGGTGCTTGCAGATCGTCGACTGACAGGATCCGATGCATTCCATCCGGAAGGCGTTGACCTGATGCGAGTAGGCTCATCTTCCTCTCACCATCGCGCTCTGCTCTTTCGTCGATCCAAGCCTGCAATGCGATTGCAGATGCCTCAGCAGGTTGAGATGCTGCTTTCTCGATTGCGAACGAGGAAATTGGCAGCAAAGAAGCGAGGGCGACGATGGGCCGGATGGGATTCTTCATTTTGGTCACCACTCGACGAGATTGCAGTCGGTTGCTGTAGTTGATCGACTGCCAAGTTGACCAACAGGATTGCCTGCGGCGTCGAGCTCGACCCAGGTGTGCTCACCGAAGACGGTTATTCGTTCGCTGTCTGAACCATCGCCCGCGTAGAAACGCCAATCGCGTTGACGATTGTTCGGTGCAGCCAGCACGTGCTTGGGGAAGACATTTCCCTGTGGAACGTGCCGGCTATATGCCGTGCCTATGAAGCGGTTGAGATTTGGACGGTCATAGGTCACGGACTCGTTGACGAAGCCGAGGCAATTGGCCCGACTGAGTGAACCTATACGTGCGTCCGCTGCTTGGGTGACAAGAGCAAGACCAATGACGGCGCTCAGCGCGAGCGCTCCCGGGAATTGCGGCATGGCAGGTCCTCGGTCTACGTGCGATGTGCACGCAGATACGCTATCGCCCCGTGTCCGGCAGGTGTATCAGAAAATGCCAACCCCGCAGTAGATCTTGCCTTTTGAGCTGCAGTGGGATGACTTGCCCGACTATCGCTTGAGCAGCATGGCGCCAGCAGTACCCGCGCCATGGTCCATGTTTGCGCAAAGCCGGGCTCTGCCCAGATGCTCTTCAGCCACTTGATCGCGCAAGGCCGCGCTGCACGCGCGCCGGGCAGAGCCCGGCGCTACGGGCGCTGCGCTCAGACGTACGGCAGGATCCAGTGGTCCACCAGCAGGAAGGCGAACAGGGCCATCAGGTAGACCACGGAGTAGCCGAACATCTTCATCGAGAACAGTTCGTCCGGCGGGTTCTGCATGCGCCACGCGTACCAGAGGAACACGGCATTGAGCACCAGCGCGCCGCCCAGGTAGAACGGGCCGCTCATGCCCACCACGTACGGCACCACACACACCAGCGCCAGCACCACGCTGTAGGCCAGGATCTGCCGACGGGTATGCACTACGCCGTGCGTCACCGGCAGCATCGGCACCTTGGCCTTGGCATAGTCCTCGCGGCGGAAGATCGCCAGTGCCCAGAAGTGCGGCGGGGTCCAGATGAAGATGATCAGGACCAGCAGTCCCGAGTACGCCCAGTCGGCGGGGGTCTGCATGCCGGTGACCGCTGCCCAGCCCAGCATCGGCGGCATCGCGCCGGCCAGCCCGCCGATCACGATGTTCTGCGAGGTGGCCCGCTTGAGGTACACCGTGTAGATGACCGCGTAGCCGATCAGCGAGGCGAAGGTCAGCACCGCCGTGATCAGGTTGACCCACACCACCAGCAGGGTCATCGACAGCGCGATCAGCACGCCGGCAAACACCAGCACCTGCCACGGCTTGACCTTGCCCACCACCAGCGGACGCCACGAAGTACGCGCCATCTGCGCGTCGATGCGCGCGTCCAGCAGCTGGTTGATTGCGGCCGCCGCCGAGGCGGACAGCCAGATGCCGAGAAAGCCCAGCACGCCGGCACGCACCTGCTCCCAGCTGGGCACGCCGGGAATGGCCAGCACCATGCCCACCAGTGCGGTGAACACGATCAGGGCAACAACCTTCGGCTTGGTCAGGTCCCAGTATTGACGGTAATTGGCAAGCATCGGCTCAGTCCGGGGCGCGCAGGCGGGCCAGCAGGGTCACCAGCACGAACAGCAGGGCCACCGCGCCGCCGTTATGCAGGACAGCCACGGCCAGCGGCAGCGCCATCTTGACGTTGGCGATGCCCAGGCCGACCTGGATCACCACCAGGCCCATCAGGGCCACCGCCCAGCCGCGCATGCTGGGCACGCGGAACAGGCGCAGGCCCAGCCAGAACAGGTACACGCCGACCACCATCGCAAACAGGCGGTGGGCCATCTGGATGGCGATGCGCGAGGCACCGTCGAGTACGCCGCCTTCGTAATCCACGCCGATGCCACGCCACAGGGTGAACGCTTCGCTGTAGTTCTGCTGCGGCCACCACTGGTTGGCGCAGCGCGGGAAGTTGTCCAGCGACAGACTGCCGCCGCCGCAGGCCAGCGCGGCGTAGTTGGCGCTGACCCAGCCGCCCAGCGCGATCTGCAGGGCCAGCACGGCCACACCGGCACGCAGCCACCAGACCAGACGCGGTGCCTGCGCCAGGGTGATGGGCCGGTTGGTGGCACGCCAGGCCAGCCAGATCAGCAGCGCGAACATCAGCATGCCGCCCAGCAGATGGCCCATGACGATGATCGGCTTGAGCAGCATGGTGACTGTCCACATGCCCAGCAGGGCCTGGAAGATCACCACCGCCAGAGTGAGCACGGCCGCGCGCGCCAGGTCGATGTTGCTCCAGCGCAGCGCGGCCACCAGCAGGATGGCTTCGCCCAGCAGCGCCAATACGCTGGCTGATGTGTGCCAGCCCATCATGTACAACGGGATGCCGGTGGCCACCAGTGCGCAGGCGGTGACCACGGTGGCGGTGCCGAACCGGCGGCGCCGGGTGGCCAGCAGCGCCAGGGTGAGTATCTCGATGCCCAGCGCACCGGCCAGGAAGCGGTGCACCTGCTCGCGCCAGGCCTTGTGGGTCTCCAGCGGGCGGATCTCGGCAGCGGCGTGGCCGATGGTTTCTTCCACGTGCTGGGGCCAGGTGACCCGCCCATAGCAGGTCGGCCAGTCCGGACAGCTCAGGCCGGCGTCGGACAGGCGCACGAACGCGCCGAACATGATCGTGCTCGCGGTCATGATCATCGCGAACCACGCCAGGCGGTGGAAATTACGGTGCAGCGCCGGACGCGCGGACTGGCTCATCAAACGGAACTCACTTCAGTTTCAGCAACGTGGCCATGTCCTTGCGCAGGCCGCCCAGGTCACTGCCCGGGGCATGGCGCATGATCACGAACCCATGAGGATCGACCACATAGACCGGCGTACCTGCCGGATCATCGGCTCCTGGCAGGGCCGCGCGCAGTGCGGGCGAAGGGGCCAGCTCGCGCAGCGCGGGGACACCCGCCAACGCGGCCGGGGGCGTACCCAGCCACAGGATCTCCACATTATCGGCCTTATGGCCGAACAGCTGCCACACCTTGAGCAGATCCTGCGACAAAGTGACGCACTCCTGTGCGCACCCCGACGCCGGGGCGACCAGGATCTTCCAGGTCTTCAGGCCGTCGTGCTGCCAGGCGTAGGGCTGGCCGTTGGCCAGACGCGGTGGCTGCCGGGTGAGGTCTACCGGCGGCTGCAGCAGCTGCCCGACATTCCGGTGACCCACCGGCTGCCAGCCGGAAAAGCGCAGCACGCCCGCCAGGGCAATGGCGCCGAAGAACAGGGCGAACAACAACACCAGCGTGCGGCGGCCGGAACCGCGAGCGGGAGACTGCGGTGACGGGGCGGCGTTCATGGGTGGCAGTTTCTCATGGATGGCGTGACCTGACGACCGGCAGACCAAAGGTTGCCCGGCACGCGCGTCAGCCACCTGCGGCTCGGCCGGCGCGGCGCCGGCGGTGGCGCACTTCCAGCAACAGGGCCACCACCAGTACCGCCAGCGCCAGCCCGAACCATTGCACCGCATACCCGAGATGGCGCTGCGGCGGCAGCGTGTTGGGCAGCAGGTCCAGATCGCGCTCGTCACCGATGGGCAGCGTCGGGTCCAGCCGCAGCACCCGGTCGGGCAGCGTGCCCACTCCGAGCACGGCAGCCAGCTCCGGCGCCGCGTAACGGCTGGCCAGCCACTGACCGGGCTGGGCGGTGGCCGTCAGCGCGGGGCCAAGCGCCAGCCCCGCCGCCGGTGGCGGCGCCAGCAGGCCGCGCACCGCGCCGGGCGGCGGCGCAGGCGGCAACCGCGGCAGCTGCCGGTCCGGGGGCAGCGCGCGCCAGCCGAGGTCGACCAGCAGCAGCGCTCCGCTCTCGGCGCGGAACGGCCGGTATACCTTCACCCCGGCCCGGCCGTGGCGCATCTGGTTGTCCAGCAGCACCGCCCCGGGCAGAAATCGACCGCGGTCGGCCACGCCGTGCACCGGGCCCGGTGCCTGCAGGGCCTCGGCCAGCGACAGCGCCTGCTGCGCGGCGGCGGCGGCCGCATCAAGCAGCGCCTGTTTTTCGGTCATGCGCTGCAGCTGCCAGTGGCCGAGCAGGCAGAACAGGACGATCGCTGGCACCGCCAGCAGCCAGCCCAGCAGCCGCGTGTGCTGGCGCATCATGACAAGTGCGCGCAAACGCGCTCAGATAGCACCACCTGCCCCGTCGCCGAGCCTCCCATGAGTGATTCGCTGAAGACCCTGCTGGTGATCGCCTTTCTGATCGTCATCGTCTGGAACCTGGGCGCCGGCCTGTATTACCTGCTGGTGGACCGCGGCCAGACCAAGCGCACGGTGAACGCATTGACCCGCCGCATCGGGGTATCGGTGGCGCTGTTCCTGCTGGTGGTGGTGGGCATCTACAGCGGCTGGATCCGACCCCACGGTGTGGGTGGCTGAGTGCCGGCCGCTCAGAGCACGTAGACGAACAGGAACAGCATCAACCAGACCACGTCGACGAAGTGCCAGTACCACGCGGCTGCTTCGAAGCCGAAGTGGTTGTCGCGGGTGAAATGCCCGCGCGCGGCGCGCAGCCACATCACCGCCAGCATGATCGTGCCCAGCAACACATGCACGCCATGGAAGCCGGTGAGCATGAAGAAGGTGGACCCGTAAATGCCCGAACCCAGCGTGAGATTCAGCGCGGTATAGGCGTGGATGTATTCCTCGGCCTGCAGGGTGAGAAACACCAGCCCGAGCACCACGGTCAGCCCCAGCCACACCAGCAGCTGCCGACGCCGGCCCGCTTTCAGCGCGTGGTGGGCGATGGTGAGGGTGACACCGGAGGTGAGCAGGATCAGCGTGTTGAGCAGCGGCAGGCCCCAGGCCGGAATGGTCTGGAAGCTGCCACCCACCGCGCCGGGGCCATTGCTGGGCCAGCCGGCCGAGTAGCCCTGCCACAGCAGCTCGTTGGTCATCACCCCATCACCCTCGCCGCCGAGCCACGGCAGGCCGAGCGTGCGTGTGTACAGCAGCGCGCCGAAGAACGCGCCGAAGAACATCACCTCGGAAAAAATGAACCAGACCATGCCCATCCGGAACGAGCCATCGACCTGCCGGTTGTAGCTGCCCGCCTGCGACTCGCGGACCACGTCGGAGAACCACCAGAACAGGGTGAGCACCAGCATCGCCAGCCCAATGAAGAAGGTCCAGCGGCCCCAGCTGGCTTCATTGAGCCAGCTGGCCACGCCGACCATGGTCACCATCATCGCGATGGAACCAACGAAGGGCCACCTGCTCTGGGCCGGCACGAAATACACGTTGGCATCGGGAGGCGGCTGGGCCATGGGATCGTCTCGGCTGGCGGTCAGGGGGCGGCGTGGGCGTTGCGCGATGGCGTGCTGGCCGGGGCCAGGCGCTCGGACAACGCGTCGTTCTTGAAGAAGGTGTAGGACAGGGTGATGGTGCGGATGTCGGCGGGCAGGTCCGGGTCGACGATGAACCGCACCGGCATGTCGCGCTTTTCGCCGGCCTGCAGGGTCTGGGCGGTGAAGCAGAAGCACTCGGTCTTGCTGAAGTAGCCGGATGCGCGCGCCGGCGCCACCGACGGCACCGCGCTGCCGACGATGGCTGCACCGCCGTCATTGCGGGCGAAGTACAGCGCTTCGTTGAGCTCGCCGGGCACCACCTCCATGGTCAGCTGCTCGGGGTGGAACGACCAGGGCAGGCGCGAGTTGACCCCGCCGTCGAACTCCACGCGCACGGTGCGGCGCGCGGCGGCTGCACCGGCGCTGGCCTGCGCACCGGGCCCACGCTCCAGACGGACGCCGAAAACCTTCTCGCAGGCGATGCGGTACAGCGGCACCAGCGAGAACGTGAGCAGAAACACGGCCACCGCCACACCGATCAGGCGCGGCAGACCGGCGTGGCGCGGGGGTGGCGGGGCGGGCGTCTGGCTCATCGTCCCACCACGCCACTGAGGATGAAGGCGGCATAGACCAGCACGGCGATGCCGCCGACCCACCATGCCGTGCGGCGTGCGTTGCGCTGCTGCTGGTCATGCATGGCGCCGCCTCCGTTCAATGATCGAGATCGTCATGGGCCAGATCGCCGCGGCGGATCGTCGGCGGCGTGGTGAAGGTATGCGCCGGTGCCGGCGACGGTACGGTCCACTCCAGCCCGCGTGCGCCTTCCCAGCTGCGCGCCTCGGCCCTGGGGCCGTTGCGCAGCGAGGACAGCAGGATGGCGGCCATCATGAAGGGAGTGACGAACATGCCGAACGCACCGATGGAGCTGATCAGATTCCAGTCGGCAAAGGCCACCGAGTAATCGGGAATGCGCCGCGGCATGCCGGCCAACCCGAGGAAGTGCTGCGGGAAGAACAGCAGGTTGACGAAGATGATCGACCACCAGAAGTGCACCTTGGCCCACTTCTCGCTGTACATGCGCCCGGTCCACTTCGGCCACCAGTAGTAAACCGCAGCGATCAGCGCGAATACCGCGCCGGTGACCAGCACGTAATGGAAGTGCGCCACCACGAAGTAGGTGTCGTGGTACTGGAAGTCGGCTGCGACGATGGCCAGCATCAGCCCGGAGAAGCCGCCGATGGTGAACAGGATGACGAAGGCCACCGACCACAGCATCGGCGCTTCGAAGGTCAGCGACCCCTCCCACATGGTGCTGACCCAGTTGAACACCTTCACCCCGGTGGGAATGGAGATCAGCATGGTGGCGAACATGAAGTAGATCTCGCCGCCCAGCGGCATGCCCACGGTGAACATGTGGTGGGCCCATACGATGAACGACAGGAAGGCGATGGCCGCGGTGGCGTAGACCATCGCCTGATAACCGAACAGGGGTTTGCGGCTGAAGGTGGGGATGATCTCACTGACCACGCCGAAAGCCGGCAGGATCATGATGTAGACCTCCGGGTGGCCGAAAAACCAGAAGATGTGCTGGTACATCACCGGGTCACCGCCGCCGGCGGCGTTGAAGAAGCTGGTGCCGAAGAACTTGTCGGTGAGCAGCATGGTCACCGCACCGGCCAGCACCGGCATCACCGCGATGAGCAGAAAAGCGGTGATCAGCCAGGCCCAGCAGAAGATCGGCATCTTCAGCAGGTCGATGCCCGGCGCGCGCATGTTGAGCACGGTGGCGATGATGTTGATGGCCCCCATGATGGAACTGATGCCGGCCACGTGGATGGCGAACACGCTGAAGGCCACGTTGTAGCCACCCTGCAATGACAGCGGCGGGTACAGGGTCCAGCCACCGGCCGGCGCGCCGCCGGGCAGGAACAGGGTCACCAGCAGCAGGCTGAAGGCCACCGGCAGCAGCCAGAACGACCAGTTGTTCATGCGCGGCAGCGCCATGTCCGGCGCACCGATCTGCAGCGGGATCATCCAGTTGGCCAGACCGACAAAGGCCGGCATCACGCCGCCGAAGATCATCACCAGCGCATGCACGGTGGTCATCTGGTTGAAGAACTCGGGCTTGACGAACTGCAGCCCGGGCTGGGCCAGTTCGGCGCGGATCACCACGCTCATCGCCGCGCCGATGATGAACATGATGAAGCTGAAACCCAGGTACAGCGTGCCGATGTCCTTGTGGTTGGTCGAGAAGAACCAGCGGGCGAAAAAGCCCTGCGCGTGCCCGTGGTGATCGTCGTGCCCAACTGCCGAGTGCGTCATTGCAAAACACCTCTCAGTTTCATGTGCCGTGCGGCCACCGCTGCAGCCGCCGGTGGATCAGGTCACGCGCTTTCCGGCGGGCTCGGCGATGGCGCCGGCGCATCGCCTTCCTCGGCGCCGGCAGGCGTGGCCCCGGCGGGGGCGACGTCGGTCGGGACGGCCACAGGGGCGGCGGGCACGCCCGGCGCAGGCGCAGGTTTCTTCTGCGCCAGCCAGCGCTGGAACTGGTCCTTGGGCAACGCCTCGACCACGATCGGCATGAAGCCGTGGTCCTTGCCGCACAGCTCGGCGCACTGCCCGCGGTAGACGCCGGGCTGCTCGATGCGGGTCCAGGCTTCGTTGATGAAACCGGGAATCGCATCCTGCTTCCAGCCCAGGGCAGGCACCCACCAGGCATGGATGACATCGTCGGAGGTGATGACGAAACGGACCTTGGTGTCCACCGGCAGCACCAGGCGGTTGTCCACATCGAGCAGGTAATGCGGGTGGCTCTGGCGGGTGGGCACGATGCCGCTCTGGCGGACGCGGTCGGACTCGCGGTCCAGACGGCTGGTGAACTCGACCCCTTCGCCCAGATACTCGTATTTCCACATCCACTGGTAGCCGGTGACCTTGATGGTCATCTCGGCATCGCGGGTGTCATACATCTTGATGAGGTTGGCGGTGGCCGGCCAGGCCATCACCACCAGGATCACCACCGGGATGACCGTCCAGATGATCTCGGCCCGGGTGTTGTGACTGAAGGTGGCGGCCACCGCACCCTTGGACCTGCGGAACTTGAACATGGCGTAGGCCATCGCACCGAACACGATCACGCCGATGACGGTGACCACGATCAGCGAAAGCATGTTCGACTCCCACGCCAGCCGCGAGGTCTGGGTGACGCCCTTGCCCATGTTGAGCTGCCACGGTCGCGGGTCGGCCGACTGCGCCCAGGCGGGCATCGCCAGCATCAGCGCGGCCAGTGCCATTGCATGCAGGTACAACGTGGTGCCCCACCCTCTGCTTTGCTTCATTGCCTAGACCTTTGCTGTCGTCGGTTGCCGCCATCGCTGGCGGCGAGCAAGCTTTCAAGCATTGTTGTTGGTTGCGCTCCGGGCGGCCCGTGGCCGTCCACCTCTCTGCCGACATCGGCATCGGGACCGGGTTGCAACCGCACTGCTGTCGCGGGAAACGACTTGATGGTGCCTCGGCTGACCGCGCGCCGCAAGGTCCATTCACGGTATTTCGGTGCTGCAGCACAGCATTGGACCGGCGGCCGAAATGCCGATTTCAGCACAATTCTTCGCGCCACTTCGCATTTCGGCACATCCACCGCCCTGCGGGGCTATCGGGCGTGTAAACAGGTTCATCAGGGCACTTCCTGAGCACGAAAAAATGATTAAAATCGCCAAGTTTTCCATTGGTCAGACGGCATGAACTCACCTTCGTCCCCTTCCGCTGCGACCTCCGCCGCATCGGCTCCGCCGACAGCGCTGCTGTCGCCTGAACTTCCCGCCGTGCCCAACCCGTTCCGCCAGGCGATCACCGCTGCCTGGCTGAAGGACGAAGCCAGCCATGTCCGTGAGCTGCTGGAGCAGGCCCGTCTGCCGGCCGACGAGCAGGCCCGTGTGCAGGCGATGGCCGCCGACCTGGTGGCCCGCGTGCGTGTGCGCGCCAAGGACCAGGGCGCCATCGAAGCCTTCATGCGCCAGTACGATCTGGGCAGCGAGGAAGGCGTGCTGCTGATGTGCGTGGCCGAAGCGCTGCTGCGCATCCCCGACCAGCAGACCGCCGACAAGCTGATCCGCGACAAGCTCGGCGAGGCCGACTGGAAGAAACACGTGGGCCAGTCCGATTCGGTGCTGGTCAACGCCTCCACCTGGGGCCTGATGCTGACCGGCCAGCTGGTTGACCTGGCCGATGCGACCAAGCGCGACGTCCACGGCGCCTTCAAGCGCCTGGTCGGGCGCGTCGGCGAGCCGGTGATCCGCCTGGCGGTGCGCCAGGCGATGAAGATCATGGGCCACCAGTTCGTGATGGGCCGGACCATCGGCGAAGCGCTGACCCGTTCGCACAAAGGTGACAACGCCAATTACCGCTACTCCTTCGACATGCTCGGCGAAGGTGCGCTGACCATGAAGGATGCGCAGCGTTATCTGGAAGACTATCGCCGCGCGATCCACGCGATCGGCAGCGACAACATCGCCCGCGGCGGCAAGGCCGATGGCGATGTGACCCGCTCGCACGGCATCTCGATCAAGCTCTCGGCGCTGTACCCGCGCTATGAGCACGCCAAGCGCGAGCGCGTGCTCCACGACCTGGTGCCCGGTGTGCTGGAACTGGCGCAGCTTGCCCAGTCCTACGGCATCGGCTGCACGGTGGATGCCGAGGAAAGCGACCGCCTGGAACTGTCGCTGGACATCATCGAGCGCGTGGTCAGCCATCCTTCGCTGCAGGGCTGGGACGGCTTCGGTGTGGTGGTGCAGGCCTACCAGAAGCGCACGCCGTACACGATCGACTACCTCGCCGACCTGGCCCGCCGCATCGGCCACAAGCTGCAGGTGCGCCTGGTCAAGGGCGCGTACTGGGATGCGGAGATCAAGCGCGCGCAGATCGAAGGCCTGCCCGGCTACCCGGTGTTCACCCGCAAGCAGAACACCGATGTGTCCTACCTGGCCTGCGCCAAGCGCCTGCTGGACCACAGCGACACGCTGTACCCGATGTTCGCCACCCACAACGCGGCCACCATCGCCGCGGTGAAGCAGATCGCACGCGGTCGCACCTACGAGCACCAGAAGCTGCACGGCATGGGCGATGACCTGTACGCCGAGGTGATTCCGGCTGACCGCCTGGATGTACCCTGCCGTGTCTACGCGCCGGTCGGCTCGCATGAGGACCTGCTGCCGTACCTGGTGCGCCGCCTGCTGGAAAACGGCGCCAACTCCAGCTTCGTCAACCGCATCACCGACGAAGACGTGTCCATCGACGATCTGATCCGCGACCCGGTGGAAGCGGTGTCCTCGTTCGCCTCGATTCCGCACCCCAAGATCCCGCTGCCGGTGAACCTGCTGCGCAGCCAGAACCACGACAGGAACAACTCCATGGGCATCAATCTGGCCAACGACAACGAACTGCGCGCTCTGGCCGAGCAGCTCAACGCCGCCGTCAAGCCGTGGCAGGCTGCACCGCTGGTGCCGGGCGCGCGCATCGAAGGCGCCGCGCAGCCGGTGCGCAACCCGGCCGACAACCGCGAGGTGGTCGGCCACTGGCAGGCCGCCGACGCAGCCACCGTGCAGAAGGCACTGGCCAACGCCACGGCCGCCCAGCCGGGCTGGAACCGCACGCCGGCCGCCAGCCGCGCCGCGATCCTGGAGCATGCGGCCGACCAGCTGGAAGCGCGCATTGCCGAGTTCATGGCGCTGTGTGTGAAGGAAGCCGGCAAGAGCCTGCCCGACGGTGTGGCCGAAGTGCGCGAGGCCGTCGACTTCCTGCGCTACTACGCCAAGCAGGCGCGCGAGCAGTTCGGTCATGCCGAACAGCTGCCCAGCCCGACCGGCGAGAGCAACGAACTGCAGCTGCACGGTCGCGGCGTGTTCGTCTGCATCAGCCCGTGGAACTTCCCGCTGGCGATCTTCCTCGGCCAGGTGGCCGCCGCACTGGCCGCTGGCAACAGCGTCATCGCCAAGCCGGCCGAGCAGACCAACCTGATCGGCTACTACGCGGTGAAGCTGCTGCATGAGGCCGGCGTGCCCGCCGACGTGCTGCAGTTCCTGCCGGGCGACGGTGCCACCGTCGGTGCCGCGCTGACCGCCGACCCGCGTGTGGCGGGCGTGGCCTTCACCGGCTCGACCGACACCGCCCGTGCGATCAACCGCGCCATGGCAGCGCGCGATGCGGCCATCGGCGTGCTGATTGCCGAAACCGGCGGCCAGAATGCGTTCATTGCCGACTCCTCGGCGCTGCCCGAGCAGCTGGTCAAGGACGCGATCGGATCGGCCTTCACCTCGGCCGGCCAGCGCTGCTCGGCCGCCCGCGTGCTGTTCGTGCAGGACGACATCGCCGACAAGGTGATGTCGATGCTGGCCGGCGCGATGCAGGAACTGAAGATCGGCGATCCGGGCCTGTTGTCCACCGACGTCGGCCCGGTGATCGACGCCGACGCGCTGCAGATCCTGAAGGACCATGCCGAGCGCATGGACCGCGAAGCCCGCCTGATCGCCAGCGCCACGCTCGGCGATGACGCTGCGCACGGCACCTTCTTTGCGCCGCGCGCGTATGAGCTGAAGGACCTGGCGCAGCTGCAGCGGGAGATCTTCGGGCCGGTGCTGCACGTGATCCGCTGGAAGAACGACCAGCTCGATGCGGTGATCGACCAGATCAACGCCACCGGCTACGGCCTGACGCTGGGCGTGCACTCGCGCATCGACGAGACCGTCGAGCGCATCACCACCGGCATCCAGGTCGGCAACGTCTACGTCAACCGCAACCAGATCGGCGCGGTGGTCGGCGTGCAGCCCTTCGGCGGCCAGGGCCTGTCCGGCACCGGCCCCAAGGCCGGTGGCCCGCACTACCTGCTGCGCTTTGCCACCGAAAAGACGGTGACGGTGAACACCACCGCCGCCGGCGGCAACGCCTCGCTGCTGACCCTGGGCGACTGACCGGGGCCGGGTGCCGGGCAGCGTCCGGCACCTTGCAGTGACATCGACGCGAAAAGAAAAACCCCGCTTGCGCGGGGTTTTTCATGTCTGCGATGACGCTTCTATCAGAACTTGTAGTTCAGCGAAGCCGCCAGCACGTCGCCCACCACCTTGTACTTGCCGCGGGTGACGTTGCCGGTTTCCGAAACCGTGGTCACGCTCGGATCGGAGGCGAAGATGTGCAGGTAGCCCAGGTTGAACTCCATGTTCTCCGAGGCGTTGTAGCCCAGGCCCAGGGTCACCCACTTGCGGGTGGTGTCCGGCACGCGCACATCGCGGTGTGCGTCGGTGGTCGGGGTCTGGTCGTACGCCAGGCCGCCGCGGAAGGTCAGCTTGTCGTTGATCTTGTAGTCCGCACCGATCGAGGCGAAGGTCGTGTCGCGGTAGTCGAATTTCAGCACCGAGTCCGGCTGGTTGGACGCGTAGTCGATGGTGACCTGGTCAAAGGCGGTCGACCAGGCGGTACGGGTCACGTCAGCGGCAATCATCAGGCGGTCATTCACCTGGTGGGTCACGCTGAAGGTCGCCGAGGCCGGCAGGGTCACGGTGGCGCGGCCCTTGGTGTCGACGAACCAGCCCGGGCGTGCGGCGCCGAGCAGGCCGGTGATTTCCGGGCTCTTGGTGAAGGTGGCATCGCCGCCGGTGATCTTGTGCTCGACCTTGGAGCGGTAGCTGATACCGATGTGGGTGTTCTCGTCCGGGCTGAACAGACCGCCGATGGTCCAGCCCACCGCGTTGTTGTCACCCTTCACCTTCAGCGCGCCGTCGTTGCTGCCCGGCGCGAAGCCCGGGGCACCGGCCTGGGCGGCAATGGCGCCGAAGTCGATGGCGTTGCGCAGTTCGATGGTCATGTGCTCGACGAACACGCTGGCACCGAAGGACACGTACGGGTTGACGTCGTACGACGCGGCAAAGCCGAGGTCGACGGTTTCCATCTCGGTGCGGGTGCCGCTGTAACGGCCGATCCAGTCACTGTCGTACTTGGTGGCAAAGCCATAGGGCACGCTCAGCGACACGCCCAGGTGGGCCTGGTCGCCGACCGGGGTGTAGAAGTAGGCAGCCGGGATGGCAGCGATCTTGCCGGCGTCACCGCCATTGCCGCCGCTGATCGGCGTGCCGGTGCCCGGACCGGTCGGGCCGGCGTTGCGGCCGGCGCCATCGAACTTGGCCGAGAAGCTCACCGCGCTCAGGTCGGCCTGGAACTGGCGGCCGTCCAGCTGGCGCATGCCGGCCGGGTTGTTGACCATGATCGAGGCATCGCCCGGGGCGCTGGCCGAACCGGCGAACGCACGGCCTAGGCCCTTGGCGCTGTTTTCCTTCAACTGGAAGGCGGCGGCGTTGGCGTCAGCCGCCGCCAGGGCGCCGGCGACGCCGACAGCCAGCAGGGTGATGCGGGCGAAAGTGGAAGCAGTTTGCATCGTTTGTACTCTCCGGAAAGCGGTTGATTTGCTCTGCGCGCGCCTGCACGTGCCCGGACCCAAAGGCCCTGACCCGTGCGCCGGAACCCCTCCCGACATACGACGCCGTATGCGAGTATTACCCAGAGCTGTTAATGAAACAATAACAGCTACAGGCAGTTACGTCGCTGTAAGCTGAATGCGCGACGGTCGTTCGCGCCGTCCCGGGATATCCTCAAACCCATGTTCGTTTCACTGCCATCGCGTGGAAAACCTGCCTTGCGCTGGGCGACCCCGCTGCTGTTTGCGGCCGTATGGCTGGCCTTTCTGTGGTGGACCAGTCGTCCACTGACTGCACGCAATGCGCTTTGGCTGGACTGGGGCGCGTTGTCCACCGGCCTGACCCACCCGCTGGACTGGTGGGCGATGTTCCGTGACGGCAGTGTCTCGCGGCTGTTCACCGCGCTGTTCCTGCATGCTGACTGGTCGCACCTGCTGGGCAACCTGGTGTTCCTGCTGATCTTCGGCCTGCCCGCCGAGCGCGTGCTGGGACCGTGGCGGCTGCTGCTGCTGTTCCTGCTGGGCGGGGCCATCGCCAACCTCACTGCGATCTACACGATGGGCAGCCCGGACCAGATCATCATCGGGGCCAGCGGCGCAGTGTCAGCGCTGATCGGCGCCTACCTGGCGCTGTTTCCTGGCGCGCGGCTGGGCGTGGTGATCCCGCTCGGCCTGTTCCTGGAGTTCGTGCGGGCGCCAGCGTATCTGCTGATCGGGGTGTGGGCGGCACTGCAGGTGGTGTTCGCGTACACCGGCCCCGCATTCGGCATGGTGGCGTGGTGGGCGCATATCGCCGGCTTTGTGTTCGGCGTGCTGTATGGCGTCTATGTTCGCGCCGCGATCGCGCGGCGGTTGCGCAAGCGCCACGGGTTCTAGCAGCGCGTACTGCGCGTCGCGCCAAACTGCGATGAAGCCGCGCTGCGCGCTCGCCGGGCAGAGCCCGGCGCTACGCGACGCACGGTGCAGCGCCCCCGCGCTGCGCGCGTGAGCCGACCATGGGGTCGGCTCTACGGGAGCGCGGCATCACCGCTTGCGCGCGGTCACGCTGCCAGGCTGCTTGAGCTCGGCCAGTGCATCGTTGATCGGGCCGTCGCCGGTCAGCACGGCACCGGCGCTGTAGCCTTCGCCCCCTTCCTCATCGCCACGCAGATGTCCGGGCAGGGTCGCTTCACTGTAGTCACTGACGCTTGCCGGCAGTGCATCGTCACCCTCCTGCGGCGTTGGCTGCAGTTCCACGTCCGGCACGATGCCGGTGGCCTGGATAGACTTGCCGCTGGGCGTGTAATAGCGCGCGGTGGTGAGCTTGACCGAGTCACCGTTGTCCAGCGGCAGCACGGTCTGCACCGAACCCTTGCCGAACGTGCGGCTGCCCACCACCCGTGCACGACCGTTGTCACGCAGCGCGCCGGCCAGCACTTCGGAGGCACTGGCCGAGCCGGCGTCGACCAGCACCACGACCGGTGCGCCCTTGAGCAGGTCACCAGGGGTTGCATCAAAGCGCGTATCGCTGATGCTGATGCGGCCACGGGTGCTGACGATGTTGCCCTTGTCGAGCAGATCGTCGGCCACCTGCACGGCGGCGGTCAGCAGACCACCCGGGTTGCTGCGCAGGTCCAGCACCAGCCCCTTCAACTGGCCGCCGGCCTGCTTCTGCAGCTGCTGCACCTGCGTGTTGAAGTCAGCGCCGGTGTCGGCCTGGAAGGTACTCAGGCGTACATAGCCGTAACCGGGTTCGAGCATGCGGCTGCGCACGCTCGCGATGCGGATCGTCTCGCGGGTCAGACTGACATCAAAGGGCTTGGCGCGCCCGTCGCGCACCAGCGTCAGCACCACCTTGCTGCCGGCGGCGCCGCGCAGCGGCTCGCTGGCATCGATGGCGCTGACCGGCTTGCCGTCGATGGCGATGATCAGGTCGCCGGCCAGCACGCCGGCGCGAGCGGCCGGGGTTCCATCGATCGGCGCGATCACCTTCAGGCTGCTGTTGTCCGGCTGCTGCTGCAGCTCCACGCCGATGCCCTCGTAGGCACCACTGGCCTGTTCGTCGAAGGCTTCGGCATCTTCCTTGTCAAAGTAGGTGCTGTGCGGATCCAGGTCGAGCAGGAGGCCACGCACGGCGGCCTTCATCAGCTGCTGGTCCTGCACCGGGTCCACGTAGGCGGCACGCACCGCGTTGTAGACCGCAACGAAGCGCCGGATGTCCTCAAGCGGCACTTTCGAGGTCGCCGCCTCGCCATCCTCCGCCTCCACCGTCGCCGATGCGGACGGGGGCGCCGGCTGGGCCCAGGCAACGACAGGCAGCAAGGCCAGCAGCAGGGTGGCGGTTCGGGCTACACGCATGAAACACTCCTGTGGAGGATACGGTCGCATCGACGTCGATGCCTGGCCCGATTATGCGTCAACCCTCGATAAATTCCCGTTGAATCCGCACCGCGTCGCCGCGGCGGATTCAGCGCCGCTGCAGCCAGCTGTCCGGGTTGACCGGCTGGCCGTTGCGGCGCAGCTCGAAGTAAAGGGCGGTCACGCCCTGCCCGCCCGAGTTGCCGACCTTGGCCAGCGCATCGCCACGCGCGACCCGCGCCCCCGCATCCTTGAGCAGGGTGTCGTTGTGCGCGTACAGGCTCATGTAGCCGTTGCCATGATCGATGATAAGGATCATGCCGTACCCGGTCATCCAGTCGGAGAACACCACGGTGCCATCGGCAACCGCAGTGACCGTGCTGCCGGCAGGTGCGCCGATCAGCACGCCGCTGCTGGTGCGGCCATCCGGCAGGCGGCCGCCATAGCGGGCCAGCAGGTTGCCGGTGAGCGGCCACCCCAGTCCGCCCACCCGCGGCGCGGGTGCCGTGGCCACCGGTACCGGCGTGCGCGTCGGACGCGGTGCGCTGCCGCCCTGTGCGGCCGCGCGATCGGCCGCAGCTTTTTCGGCAGCGGCGCGGCGTGCTGCCGCGCGGCGCTCGGCCTCGGCGCGTGCTGCCGCCGCGCGCAGGTTGGCCAGCAGCGTTTCCAGCGCGCGCGCATCCTTGCCCAGCGCTTTCTCGCGCTCGCTGCGGTCCTGCAGGCGCTGTTCCAGCGCGGCCACCGACTGCTGCCGCTCGCGGCGGTCGGCGGCCAGCGCCGCCGCCTGCTGCTTCTGCTGCTGCTGGGTGCTCTGCAGTTCCTGCTGGCGCTGGCCGATCTGCGCCTCGAGGGTATCCAGCTCGGCCAGGTCGTGGCTGAGCGCTGCGATACGCTGGCTGCGTTCGCGCTGCAGGTAACGATGGTAGGCCAGCGTGCGGCTGGCGTCGGCGGTCGAGTCCTGCGCCAGCAGCAGCTTCAGGGGCGCATTGTTTCCCAGCCGATAGGCCCCACGCAGCAGTTCGCCAAGCTCGGCGCGCTGCTGCTGCAGGTTGCCCTGCAGTGTGCTGCGGCGCTGGCGCAGTTGTGCCAGCTGGTCCTGCTGCGCCTTCAGCGCACTCTCGGTCTGGGCCAGCGTGCGCCCGGTGCGGGCGACCTTCTCGTCCATCTCGCGCAGCTGCCGCGTGGCCTGGCCGCGCTGACCGTCAAGCTCGCGCCGCTCCTGTGCGACGCCCTTGAGCTCGCTGCGCAGTTTCTGCAGTTTGCGCTCGGCCTCACGGGTGTTCTGCGCCTGCACGGCGGGCAACGCAGTGCACAGCACAGCGACCGCCAGACCGGCCGCGGCCAGCGTACGCAGCCGCGAAACGTTAACCATGCGTGAGGGGAACTCGTTGGCGCGCAAGGGCTTTCCAGTGACTTCAGGCAGATGCGGAATGCAGGTGCGCATGGTGACATCTTTCCCGTGCGGCCTGCCAGCCGCGAGACCCCGTGAGGAACCCATGAGACATCTCCACCTGCCCCTCCTGCTGGCACTGGCCATGGCCTGCGGCCCGGCCCTGGCCCAGGAAGGCATCAGCAAGGTCAACGGCAGCATCTCCGCAGAACCCGGCCAAGCCTACGGCGCGCTGGAAACCGTCAACGGCAGCATCAAGGTGGCCGACGGCGTGGAGACCGGTGGCATCCAGACCGTGAACGGCAGCATCCGGCTCGGCCAGCGCGTGCACAGCGGCGGCATCTCCACCGTCAACGGCGGCGTCCGGCTCGGTACCGACGTGGTGGCACAGGGCGATGTGCGCACGGTCAATGGCAGCATCTTCAGCGACCGCCGCAGCCACATCCAGCGCGACGTGGAAACCGTCAACGGTGGTATCGGTCTGGTGGAAACACGGGTTGATGGTGATGTCACCACCGTCAACGGCGATGTCACCATCGGGGTCGGCTCGCTGCTGGCCGGCAACCTGCTGGTCAAGAAGCCCAGCTTCAGCTTTTCATTGACGCCGGCACGCAAGCCGCGCGTCATCGTCGGCCCCAACGCCGTGGTTGAAGGCACGCTCACCTTCGAGCGCGATGTGGTGCTGTACGTGCATCGCAGCGCGCGCACCGGCCCGGTAACCGGCGCCGAAGCGATCGCGTTTGACAGCGACAGCGCGCCGGAAAACTGATCCCGCGCGTCACCAGCGAAGGTGGCGCCCCAAACTGCAGGACCCTTCATGCCCCGCAAACTACTGCTCTGCCTGGCCGCCGCTGCGGCCCTCACCGCCTGCAAGGGCGACACCACGCCCGCGCCGGCAGACGCACCCGCCGGTGCTACCGCCGGCAGCCATGCGTTCACTCCTGAAATCACCGAAGCCGACTTCGCCGAGCTGGTGAAGACGCTGGCCTCCGATGCCTTCGAAGGCCGCGCACCGGGCAGCCACGGTGAGGAGCTCACCGTGAACTACATCCGCGACCAGATGCAGCGCATCGGCCTGCAGCCGGGCAACAACGGCAGCTGGTTCCAGGACGTGGCGATGACCGAAACCACGGCCAGCGAGAGCACTGTGCTGCGCATCGACCAGGCCGGCAAGCGCAAGGAGCTGCGGTTCGGCACGGACATGGTGATCGGCACGCGCACCGGCCAGACCGAGGTGAGGATCGACGGCAGCGACATGGTCTTCGTCGGCTACGGTGTGGATGCACCGGAGCAGAACTGGAACGATTACGCCGGCCAGGACTGGACCGGCAAGACCGTGGTGATGTTCGTCAATGATCCGGGCTTCCACGTCGACGACGCCACCCTGTTCGATGGCAAGCGCATGACCTACTACGGGCGCTGGACCTACAAGTTCGAAGAGGCCGCCCGCAAGGGGGCGGCGGCGGCGCTGATCGTGCATGACACCCCCGGCGCTTCCTACGGCTGGGACGTGGTGAAGAACTCCTGGTCCGGCCCACAGTACGACCTGCCGGCCAAGGATGATCCGGAACCGCGTCTGCCCGCCCAGGGCTGGCTCAGCGCCGAGGCGGCCAAGACGCTGTTCGCCGGTGCCGGCCTGGACCTCGCCCAGGCTTACAAGGATGCCAACCGGCGCGGGTTCAAGCCGGTGCCGCTGAAGGCGAAGCTGTCGGTCGACCTGGCCAGCACCACCTCGGCGAAGACCTCGCGCAATGTCATCGGTGTGCTGCCGGGGACCGACCGCGCCGATGAGGCCGTGTTGTACATGGCGCACTGGGACCACCTGGGCAAGCACGAAGGCGAAGACGGCGACACCATCTACAACGGTGCCATCGACAACGCCACCGGTGTAGCCGGCATCCTGGAGGTGGCCGATGCGATGAAGCATCAGCAACCGGCGCCGCGGCGCTCGGTGGTGTTCCTCGCGGTCACTCTGGAAGAATCCGGCCTGCTGGGTTCGAAGTACTACGTCAGCCACCCGACCTTCCCGCTGGACCGCATTGCCGGGGTGATCAACATCGACGCGATGTCGGTGGCCGGCCGGGCCCGCGACATGACGGTCACCGGTTTTGGCAGCTCGGAGCTGGAAGACATCCTCAAGCCGCTGGCGGCCGCGCAGGACCGTACCCTGCATGGCGAAACCGCAGTGCAGAGTGGTTTCTACTTCCGGTCGGACCATTTCAACTTCGCCAAAGCCGGCGTGCCCGCGCTGTATGCCGACGGCGGCGAAGATCTGCGCGAGGGCGGTGTCGAAGCCGGTCGCGCGGCAGGTGAGGATTACGGTCGCAACCGCTACCACGGCCCGGGCGATGAGTACGACCCTGCGACCTGGAAGCTCGATGGCACCGTCGAGGATCTGCAGCTGCTGTACGGGGTGGGCCGCGAGCTGGCCGGTGGCGAGCGCTGGCCGAACTGGTATGAGGGCAATCCGTTCAAGGCAGCACGCGACGCGATGATGAAGGACAAGGCAGCCGCGCAGCCCTGATCCGGGCGGCAGCATTGCAGCGGTGGCCCGCACTTGCCGGCCGCCGCTGCGTCGCCGCGCTCACCAGTTGATTTTCAACCCCACCAGGGCAGCGGCCACATCAAAGCGGCTGCCGCGCTGCACCGACGCCTCGCCCCAGGCACTCATGCGGCGTCCCAGCTGCAGCTGCATGCCCGCCGCCACTTCGGTGCTGCGAGTGGTACGGGCGCCGTGCTCCGCCGTGCGGTAAAGGTTGAGCACGGCGTAAGGCTGCACCACGGCATGTTCTGCGTCGCTGCTGCGACCGTGCAGCCGCAGGCCGGTGCGGACCTGCAGCCCACCTGCAGCACCGGCCACCGCCATGCCGTCGAACGTCACCCGTTCGCGGCTGCGGACATCGACCCTGCTCACCTGCAGCTGCGGCTCCAGCAGCAGCCGGCTGTCGCCGGAATCACGCACGATGTACGCATACCCCGCTTCCAGGGAGCCGCCACGCACGGTGGCCACATGCCGCTGCGCTGGCCGCTGGTCCACCGGCGTGACCTGCTGATGCGCGCGCCCGAGCTGCACCCAGCCGTCGGCGTACCAGCCACCTTGCATCTGCGGATCGGCGAACCAGGTAGCCTGCAGTCCCACGACGTCCACTGTAGTGCGTGCCGGCACGCCCTTGCTTGTCGATCGTTGCCGCACCTGACCTTCTGCGCGTTGCACGATCACGCCCAGGCTGCGATGGCCGCCGCTGTCGTCGGCAAGCAGCTGTGCGCCTGCCGTGAGCTGCCGCACATCCGCGCGCAGGCCGCCGTCCTGTGATCGGCTGCGATAACGCACCTGCTGCTCGCGCACGTCGACCCAGGCCGCCCCAGGTGCAGCATGCTGGCTGCCCCGCCAGTCCAGCCGCGTCTCACCGGCGCGCTGCTGCAGGCCATGCCGCAGGCTCAGCAAGGCAAGGTCCTGCAGGGCCACGTAGGCATGTCCAGGTGATCGAGGCAGCGGCTCATCCAGCCGGCTCCACACATCATTGCCTGTGGCGGCCAAGGCGCTGGATGGCAGCGCGGTCAGCAGCGAGGCAGCCGGCACCACCATCGATGCCCACATCGCGCCACCGGCGGGGCCGCGATGCAGCCACGGCACCCGCCCCCTCATCGCATCCCCCGACGATGCCAGGTGAGCACCGGCTCAACGACAGCGTGCACGGCGTCGGCGTCAAGCACGCCAAAGTAGCGGCCGTCGAACGATCCCGGGTTGTAGGAGGAAACCAGCAGCAGTTGCCCATCGGCCAGGCGCTGCTGTCGCGGTTGCGGCCGTGGCATCGGATGGCCGGAAGGATCACGCGGCAGCGCCGCACTGTTGGTCAGCGCCACCCCGTTGACCTCCACCGCGGCATCGGCAAACACAACCTGGTCACCGGCAACGGCCACCACGGGTTTGATCAGCGGTGCCAGGCGCGCGGGACAGTGCCCCGGCGAGAGATAATGGCGTTGGCGTGCAAGTTCGGCGTGCGGTCCTTGTGGCAGGCAGGCCAGCACCAGCACGCCACGCTGCACCGGCACGTCCACTTCCCGGTACAGACCATACGGCAGACTGGCGGTCATGTTGATATGGAAGCCGGACACCCACAGCGCGCACAAGGCCAGCAAGGGCAGCAGCGCGAGCCCGACCGCCCAGGCCCCACCACGCGAAAAGCGCGCGCGTCGCAGCAGTACTGACACGCTCACGCTCACATGAAGTCAACCGTGACCTGCACCGGCGTGTTGATCGTCCCGGCGCTGGGCTGCTGCCCCGCCAGCGCCTGCAGGCGCGCACGGAACAGGTAACGGCTGCCCGTGCTCAGCGGCAGCACGGACACCGCAGTATTCGGTTTGACCGTCACCGCGCCACTGGCCGGCATCGCTTCCAGTGCCAGCCCTATGCCGGTCGCCCCGCCCTTGACCTCGAACAGATCGGTGCCGGACACCGCAGGCGCGCTGAAGGTGAAGCGCGCATTGGTGAAGCGCGTGGCATCGCAGCTTTCGGAGGTGAACGAGAAGTCCGTCCAGGCGCTGGGGCCAGCCATCAGGTCGCTGGCCGAATGCCGGCCCAGATCCACCGACTGCTTCAGGTCGCTGGCGTTGATGTCACACGAAGGTGCCACGATCGTCATGCCACTCATCGTGAACACACGGTACGGCGCGTTGGTCACGTTGTCGGTGTAGAAGTAGGCAAAATCGCCGTTGCTGAGCTGACCGAATTCGATGGTGGGTTCGCTCCAGACGAGTTCGAGCAGGTACACCTGGTCATCGAACACCTGCACCAGGTTGGGATATCCCGGAACCAGCCTGCCGTCAGCAGCAGTCATCCTGCGCCGGTAGGTGAACTGCAGCGGCCGCTCGACACCGCCGGTGAGCTTGGCGCCCTTGGCGGTCATGCGGAAGGCAACGCCACGCAGATTGGTCTGCAGCCAGTTGTTGGCCGCGTCCCAGCTCCAGCCCGCAGGCAGTTTGTAGCCGCCCGACCAGTCTGCATCGGCGTTGACCGCGCAGATGCCGGTGGACACCGCAGCCCCGGTGAACTCGGTGTACGCCATCCGGGTACCGACGGTACCGCTGTTGCGCGGGATGAAGGTGCCGCTCCAGGTGGAGGAGGTCGGTCGCACGGCATTCCCGTTGCCGTCCTGACGTGTGCAGGTGGCTGCTGCCACACCGGGCAGCAGAAGCGCCAGAATGGGCAATGCCAGGCGGATGAGCGTTAAGGTCTTCGTTCTGATGTTCATGGCTGTCGCTGTTCGATGGTGGCTTCGCCGTAGAAAGCACGCAGCCAGTGCGCCCACTTGCGGGCCTTGATCCTGATGCGTTCCCGGTAAACCTGGTTGTACTTCGGCGTCCGCGAGTGATAGTTGGCCACCCGGGTCCAGACATCGCCGCTGTCGTTGCGCAGGTGCTGGCGGATGCGCCACGCAGCCAGCCGGTAGGGGTAGCACCCGGATTGGGCCACGTGTCCGGGAGAGATGCCGAACCGCTGCAGGCTGCGCAGGTAAGCCGTGTTGAACTGCAGCGCACCCACGTCATGGGTGCCATTGCTGTTGCGCACCCATTGCCCGGGCCGCCCCGCCTCCTGTTCGGCAACGGCCAGCAGCAGGTTGGCGGGAATGTCGTACTCCACCGCGGCTGCGACCGAGCACAGCACCCGCTCCTGCATCTGCGGCGGCAGGTCGGCGATCATGGAGCGCCCTCTTCGCCGCCGTTGCCGCCGTCGCCGTCGCGGAAGCGGGCAATCTCATCCTCGTCGTCGACCGGCTCCTGGTTCCTGCCGCCTGCACTTGACATGCCATTGCGCCGGGTCTCCCGTTCGCGCCGGTCTGCCGCCTCCTCTTCGCTGAGCACGTCCCCCAGCAACCGGCCTGGCCGGCGTCGGGCATCGGGCAGCGCTGCGCCCGATCCACGCTGCGCGGGAACATCGCGGGTGCCCACGATGGTCTCGCGACCGCGTTCGTTCGCGGTACGTTCCCCGCCTGCCAGAGGGCGGCCATCCGCCGTACGTCCGGGCGATGCGGTGCCGTGCGGGTCCTTGGTGGACGTGTCCCCCGTGGCGCTGCGCGACACCGTCTGCCGGTCGGTCGACCCGACCGGCGCAGTGCCTTCCGCTTGGTGCTCGGCGGGGGGCACGGCACCCCCACCAGCGCGCGGCGCAGTGGAGCCATCGCGCGCAGCGCCGGTCCGCGAGTCGCCTGGCGAGGGGGTACTGCCGCGGTCGCCGCTCCTTTCACCTGGCGCCGGCGTGTCACCGTGGCGTGCACGCGCGACGTCCGCCACCCCAGTCTTGCCTGCGGACTGACCCCGGCTCAGCGCGGGCACATCCTCACCACGCGCGGCGGAACCACCGGGTTCAACACCCGAAGGCGCCGGCTTGCTGCTGCGTGCGGGCGCGACGCCTGGGCGCAGCGAAGGCGCGGCATCAGCTGGCGCGCCGCTCTCTCGCCCGCTGGGCGATGGCGTGGCCGCGCTGCCGGTACGGCTGCCAACGAGGCGTGCACTTTCATCACCACGTTCGCCCACAGGGTGCCTGCCGATCACCACGTCATCGCGCTTGCCAACGGGCACCGCTGCGGTGCCGTCGCGCTCGCGTAGTGAGCTGCCGTTCTGCTGCGTGCCCGCCATGCCACGCTCCCCGCGCTCGCCGCGCAATGCTTCTTCCTGTCGATGCGGCATCTGCCCCGACACCCGCGCGGTTTCGGGCGCGCTGGGCTGCCCGCCGCCCGGTGCATACTGCTGACGGAAGCGTGTTTCGTCTGTTCTCGACCGACCCTGCTCTTCCGATGGCCGCACCGCCTGCAACGCGCCATCGGGCTGGCGCAGGCGCGTTTCGGCAGTGCCCTGCGACGGCGATGACAGATCGCGGCCGATGTCGGACCGCTCGCTTCGGCGGGCGCCCGGCTGATGCAGCAGTGCATCGTCCATCGTTGTTGCATGGCGGCGCATCGTCGTCGTATCCATGGGCTGACGCTGGTCGTCCCGCGCTGCCTGCGTGGAGCGCAGTGACGAGGTGCCGTCCCGCATGCCGTCGCGTAGCGGCGAAGGCGGCGGCGTTCCGTCAACGCGCGTTGCTGCCGTGCCGAGCGCTGCGCTCGCAGCGCCGCTTCCAGCCGCCGCTGCCGTGTTGGCTGCCTGCCGCCGTTCCTGTCGCGCCGGCTCCTGCCACATCGGCGCGGCATCCTGGACGCCGCCGACGCTGGCTACCGGCGTGCCAGCCCGGTGTCGCCGCTGCTCCACGCTGGTGTCGAAGACCGCATCCTGCCCAGCGTCGCGCTGTCGGCTGGCCCAGGTCGAGCGGGTCCAGTCCGAGCTCTCCGGGCTCGATTGGGGCGACACCACGACAGCCGGAGAGGAGTGCGACGGTGCAGCGCCTCCACCGGTGCCGGGCTCGAAGCCATTGCCGCTGCGGAACTGCAGCGACGCGTAGTTGCCATAGGGTGCAGCGACGTTGGCGTAGGTGGGCATCACCGGCGAGGGCACCGCGGTGTCGTACAGCCGGCTGTTGCTTTCGGTGGTGCCAGCGGACGTGCGCGCCAACCGCTCATAGGCCTGGCGCGCGTCCTCACGCATGCTCTGGCTGCTGCTGGACACCGCAGAGCCGGCCGTCGCGAGGGCCTGCACCGAGACCGAGTACGCACCGCCGCGCGCCACACTCGCGCCCAGGATCGCGCTGCTGAGCAGCCCTGGCAGTCGCGTCATGATCACCGCGACTGCGACGGAAAGCACCATCATCATCGCCACGCCCTGCAAGGTGAGCCTGCCATTGACCTGGCTTGCGAACAGCAGATCGATCTGGGCTGCCGCAACCACAGCAACCAGCCGCAGCGCGAGCAGCGATACCACGACGGCCAACACCGTCTTGAAGTAGCCGATGGCGATGTCCGAACTCCAGCGAGCGCCGGCGAAACCGAGCAGGAATATGCCGGCGTAGGCCAGAATCCACAGCGTTACACTGAGCAGAACGATGTTCACTGCGGCGAGCGCCAGCGCGATCATCGCCACAATGGCCATGTTGGACAGCATGCCGTACTGCTTGTCAGTGACTGCATCGCCGTCGGAGGCCTTGATGACCGCATCCAGCATCTGCCAACCCGAGCGCAGCATGCCGTCCGGCGAAGGCGCCTCGCCGGTCATCTTCCTGCTCAGGGTCTGCATGGCGCTGTCCAACCCCATGGCCAGACCCGAACCTGCGTCCGAGCCCGTGGCAGGAGTGAAATCGCCTGGCACCACGTCGAGCAGCCACCCGAACAGTGCCACCATGATGCAGAAGCGCATGAAGGTGACAAAGAACTCGCTGAAATCCGGTCCTCGCAGCAACAGCATGCCAAAGGTCCAGACCGCGCCGGTTACCGCCATGAAATAGAACAGCCACGCGCTGAAATCACGCATACCGGTGAGCCAACCGTTCCGTTTGGCGGAAAAGCCGGTCAGCAGATCATTCAGCATCAACCCATTGGCGTGCGCCGCAGGCACGAGAGCAAGCAGCAGCAGCAACACCATGGCGATGCGGGCAGAAGACAATTTCATGGAGAACCTGTGGACGGGTGCCGACGGCGTGCAGCGCCGCCGCCGGCACCGTGAGGATTACCAGCTGACCGAACTGGTGCTGACGGTCAACGGCGCGACACCTTCGGTGAGGCGCCTGGAGTTGACCAGCTGCTGGGCCTGGGTTTCAGCGGCGGCCTGGGCCCGCGCATTGTTGGCGGTCTCGGTGGCGAGCATCAGCGACCGCATGCGCATCAACTGGCGGTTGGTTTCCAGCGCGATGGCATTGGCGTACTGCAGCTGTGCTGCATTGCCACCCTGCTTCTGGGCATCTGCGGCACCCTTTGCCAGATTGTTGTTGTAGGTGTATTCCCTGCCCATGCTCTCGGCCTGGGAGTCGATCGCCTGCATCACCGAAGTATTGATGCCGGTGACATTGTTGTTGATGGTTCGACTCTGACCCGCCTGACTGCCCAGTTCGCCGTTCTTCTTTGCCAGATCGTCATAGCTTCGGAACATCGCCTGGTAGGCGGCCAGCTGCTCGGTCGGGATCGGTGGGCCGATCGGGTCGCCGCCACCTGGCGGCAGCACGATGTTGCCGTCGTAGTAATTGTTGGTGACGTTGTTGGTGTACTGGTTGTTGTAGGTGTTCTTCTGCACTTCCAGCGAACGGCCCAGATAACCGTTGGACTGCGAGCCGTGATAGTGAACCTCGTCGCGGATCTGCTTGTTGACCTTCAGGTTCCACGGATCCAGGAAGATGAAGGCGTTGGCCGTCATCGGCAGCATGGCAGCCGCCAGTGCAGCCAGACCCAGTTTGCCCATCCCTTTCTTCAACATATGCTTGCTCTCTTTGTTGCGGTATGGCCCCTTGAAAACCTGCATCTGGCAACAGACAGCCAGCTACCGCGCGGGGCCAGGGCACGGAGACGGTGAAGGCGGTTACGGCGCTGGCAGGTAGGCCGCGTCCAGATCGATGTCCTTGGTGACCATGATGTTGAACCGATAGCCGGGCCGGACTTCCAGCGTCGGGGCGATGGTGAGGTTGCGCTGGATCATCTGCGTGGCCACGCGCCCCATCTGGTCGACCAGCGCACGGCGCATGTCGTCGCTCAGGGTGGGCGCTTCGAAGCTGCCGCGTCTGCTTTCGCCGCTGCTCATGCCGGCGACGATGCCACTCATCAGGAAGGCGGTACCGAACACGCGTGCGTAGTGGTTGTCCACGCGGTCCTTGAAGCCGGCATAGCCGGCCGAATCGGTGCCGGGCATCTGGCCGATGTCGCGCGCACGACCGTCCGGGAACAGCATGCGCTGCCATGCCACGAACAGGCGGCGCTGGCCCATGCTGATGCTGCTCTGGTAGGTTCCGACCAGGCGCGTGCCCTGCGGGATCAGCAGCTGACGGCCGGTTGCACTGTCATACACCGGCTGCGCGACCTGGCCCACGATCTGCCCTTCCAGGTCGGAGTTGATGCCCGAGACCATGATGCCGGGAATCACGTAGCCCGCACGCAGCAGATAGGGGCGGTTGGCCTCGGTGCCGGTCTTCAGCTGCCAGGCCGACGGACCGGTATCGCGAGGCGCCACACCGCTTACCGCGTTGATGGTGCCACCGCCTTCGCCCTCATGGTCGTGGCCGGCGGCGGGGCGGGCCTGCTGCATCCGTGCAGCCAGGTCCTGGTCGAAGCGCGCCGAGGAGGCCTCACTCTGCTGGCGTATTGCTTCCTGGCGTGCCAGTGCATCGGGCAGCACCATCTGCGCGCCACCCGGGTTCGGCCGACCGCCCTCATAGGTCATGCCGCCCTGGCCACCGCCCGAACCGCCACCCGCCGACGTCCGCTCGTTGACCAGCGTCGAGGCGGACAGCGCTTTCTCCAACTCCTGCAGGCGACGCTCCTGCAGCCCGGCAACATAGGCATCGGCTGGTGGGGTTGGCGGAAGCTCGGCCTGCTCGTCGGTAAGCACCTTGATGCCGGGCGCCGCTGGCACATTGCCAGCACCGACCAGACCGGACTGTGTGTCGAAGCCTTTGAGCACATCCGGCGCGGGCGTGCTGACGACCGCCTCCGGGACCTCGGCTTCGGCCTGGCTGCGCGCCGCCTGGCCGCGCTGGGTAATGACATAGGCGAGCACCAGCGCGAAGGCCGCCAGAATCCCGACCACGATGAAGACCGGTCTGTTGTTGAGACGCTTCACGCCCGCGGCGGGTGACTCAACCACCGGCGGAGGCGGCGGTGGTGCGCCGCCGGGCGTCATGCGCGGTTCGACCTTCATTGCACACGCTCCTGGCGCGCCCACGCGCCGGCCGGGGCGGTGCCCTTGGTGGTCAGCACCCACGACCGCGCAAGTACCGTGGTCCCCACATCGACGCGGACGTAGAACAGGTCCGAAGCCACGGCCCCCTCATGCACATCCAGCGTCTTGGGCTCGATCCCGAACAGACCACGCGAGTACTCACCCGGTGCGCTCTGGGCAGCGACACGCGCGCGTGCATCGGCAACCGACAGGCTTTCCTCGATCGAGAACCCGCGCCGCCGCAGGGTCGCCACCAGGGTCTGACCCAGCGCCGACCGCAGCGGCCGCGCCAGCACCAGTGGCTGCTTGGCCGGCAGCACGGTCTGCTCGATGACCTGGGCGGCCTCGTCGGCAACATAGCTGACGAAGGCGTCCGGCAGATGCTGTGTGTCCATCACCTGGGTGCGCTCGGGCAACACGCCGTGGCTCGCACAGCCGGTGAGCGCCAAGCCTGCGCAGGCCATACCAAGCGCGCGCCTCATTTGTCCCTCGCCACGGTCACGCTGACCTGGTTGCGGCCGACGCCAGCAACCATCATCGCCTTGTCGAACACGCTGTCGACAATGTAACGGTTGCCGTCAACGCGGTAGTTGACCATCACCTGCTCCTCCCTGCCGAGCACGCTGCCCTTCTCGCGCAGCAGGAACATGGCCGGCGCTTCGGTCTGCTGCATCGCAGCCGGCATCTCGATCACGGTCCGGGTGCCATCGTTGTAGACGCGCACCGGCTTCCAGCGCGCGCGGCCAGTGATGCTGTAGCGGAAGTCCAGTGCATCCAGCGTGTCCTTGCCGCCCGGCAGCGTGCGCTGTTCCTGCGCCACCTGTTCGGCGCGCTGCAGGGCAGCCCAACGCGCCTGCGCCTCTTCCGGGTAGACGAAGGAGACGCGCGGCAGATACTCCTTGGCGGTGGAGCGCAGTCGCAGGTGGTAGCTGCGCCGGTCGGTGGTCACCAGCAGGGTGGTATCCAGACCGGCATCCAATGGCTTGATGACCAGATGCTGACTGATCTGCCCCATCGCATTACCGGAGACCGCCGGCTCGACCATCCAGCGCACGCTGTCGCCCAGATGCAACGACGACACCCGTTCATTGGGCTGCAGCTGCACATCGCACACCTGCATCACCGCACAGACGATGGTCGGCTGACCGGCACCGAAAACAAACTGGACGTCGCCGTCACGTCCGGCGCGGGCCTGCGCGGCCACGCTGCTGTTGCTCTGCCAGCGCTTGGCCAGCTGCACGGATGCAGCCTGGTCGCTGCTGAGCGCCTGCTCATCGGCGGACACCACTTTCTGCAGCCGGCTTTGTTCGCTGTCGGCGGCCTGCACTGCCAGCGGCAGCAGCACCATCAGGGAGGTTGCAAGATAGGATTTCATGGCAATCACAGGGGCTTGGACCAGTTGAAGTCGGACACGTAGATGCCCAGCGGGTTGTCACGCATCTGCTGCTCGGTGGTTTCCGGGCTGGGCGGGATCTGCTCGACGGTGAGCAGCGCGCGCATGCGCACATCGCCGGAGACCACCGTGCCGTTGCGGTTCCAGGTCGATTCGAGCCAGTCAACCTGCCAGGTACTCTCGGTCTGCTGCAGCACCGAATTGATCTGCACGGTCACCGTCTGGTTCGCGGCGCGTGTGAACGGATTGGTCGTGGCGCCGTTGTAGAACGCGTTCGCCTTGGTCGCCGCCGCCGAGCTGGTCTGCAGCATCGAATACACCTGCAGGATGTTGCGCCGCTGCATGGCGATGTCCGGCGTCACCGTACGGATGTCCTCGATGAAGCGGCTGACCTGCGCGGTGACCACTCGGGTGTCCGCCTTGCCTGCGCGCGGCGCTTCGGCCACGGCCCGCACCTTGCCGAGGCTGTCGACCTCCACCACATAGGGTACGTAGCGCGACTGCGAGCCGATGTGGATGACACCGCCCACCGCGGCCAGCGCGACGAGCAGCGCAAGCAGCGCAACCAGCTGCCACATGCGGTGCTGGGCCAGCGCCGTGCCGGTGTGGATGTTCCAGATACGCCGGGCATCTTGGAAGGGGTTCTCGGCCTGGCCGCTGCTGCCGGCCGCGCCGGCGCGCTGGCGGTTGAAAACTGCTTTCATTGTTCCACTCCACTGTGGGTCAGGACCGCACCCTTCTGACGGGCCCAGATGGCGGGCCAGTTCTCGCCTTCACGCGACATGAGCACCTTGATGCGTGCCACCGAATCGCGGTCGGTATTGCCGACAAACGCCAGCGCCAGCGGCCCCAGCGCCAGGTCGTACAGTCGTCGGCCCTGTTCGGATACGTAGTAGTAGTGCCGCTTGGGTGTGGCTCGGGCGATGATCTCGATCTGCCGGGCATTGAGGCCCATGCGGCGGTACAGGGCTGCCGCGTCCTCGTCCTGCGCATGCACGTTGGGCAGAAAGATCTTGGTCGCGGTGGACTCGACGATCACATCGAGAATGCCGGAGTTCGCCGCATCGCTCAGACTCTGGGTGGCCATCAGCACCAGGCAGTTGGACTTGCGCAGCACCTTCAGCCATTCGCGGATCTTCTCGCGGAACACATCGTGGCCGAGCATGATCCAGGCTTCGTCGAGAATGATGGCGGCCGGCTGGCCCCGCAGTGATACCTCGATGCGTCGGAACAGATACAGCAGCACCGGCAGAGCGAACTTGTCGCCCAGCGAAAGCAGTTCCTCGATCTCGAAAACCGTGAAGTCGCTCATCGCCAGTCCGTCTTCGGCTGCGTCGAGCAGGTGGCCCATCGCACCGTCGGCGGTGAAGACATGCAGGGCCTCGCGCATGGCGGTGTCCTGCAGGGTCAGCACGAACTCGGAAAGCGTGCAGGCGCCGCTGCGGTGCATGCTCATGATCGCCATGCCGATCTCGTTGCGCTGGGCTGCGGTGGTATGCAGGCCGTTGAGCGCCAGCAGCGTGTCTACCCACGACATCGCCCAGGCACGGTCGGCACGGCTGTCGAGGAACTGCAGCGGACAGAACGCCAGCCGGCTGTCGTCGCTGCCGACCTCGAAGTGCAACCCGCCGCAGGCCTTGACCAGCGGAAACATCGAGTTGCCCTTGTCGAAGCAGTAGATGGTCATGTCGCGGTAGCGGCGCAGCTGCGCGGCGATCAGCGCCAGGTGGGTCGACTTGCCTGCACCCGTGGGGCCGAAGATGAAGCTGTGGCCAAGATCACGTACGTGCAGGTTGAGACGGAAGGGTGTCGCCCCTTGGGTGACACAGGACATCAGCGGTGGCGAGCCGGGCGGGTACATCGGGCATGGCGCGGTCGCGGTGCCTGTCCAGATGCTGCTGGTGGGAATCATGTCGGCCAGGTTCAAGGTGTTGATCAATGGCCGGCGCACGTTCTCGACGCCATGGCCGGGCAGGCTGCCCAGCCACGCGTCCATCGTGTTGATGGTCTCGATACGGGCCACGAAGCCGAGGCTGTTGACCGTCTTCTCGATGTAGCGTGCCGCGCTCTCGACCACCTCGCGGTTCTCGTCCATCAGCACGACCACGCTGGTGTAGTAACCGTGCGCGACAAAGCCACTGTTGAGCTCGGCAATGGCCGCGTCGGCGTCCTCGACCATGCTCAGCGCATCCTGGTCGACCTGGCCGGAGCCGATGTTGAACACCTGGTCCATGAAGCCGCGCACCTTCTGCTTCCAGCGCTTGCGGAACTTCTCCATGTTGGCGATGGCCTCATGGGTGTCCATGAAGATGAAGCGGCTCGACCAGCGGTAGTCGGCCTGCAGCTCGGACAGGGCGGTGAGGATGCCCGGCTGCGACTCCACCGGCAGCCCTTCGATGGCAACGACCTGCAGGTAACGCCGACCGATGCGCGGCAGGGTGCCGCCCCACAGCTCACGGCCGCCGAGTACCGCGTCGAGGTAGATCGGCTGGCTGGGCAGCCGCACCGGGTGCTGGTCGCCACTGATGCAGAACTGCAGCCAGCTCAGCAGGTCGTCATAGTGAACCAGGCGTCCATCCTCGTCCTGGACGGTCGTGGTGGCCAGGCGCTTGAGCTTCACCGCAGTGGACAGACGACTCTCCAGCGCACGGCACTCGCGGCCGAACGTGCCGAGCAGGCGCGCGGTGTCCGAGTCGGTGACCTTGCCTTCGTCGTCGAACATCATCTCGGCCAGGCGCTGCTGCACCTTCGCCGGCGGCATGTAGGTCGCGGTCAGCACGAACTGCCCTTCGTACATGTTGCCCAGCGACTCGAACAGCGCACGCCGTTCGTCCTCGATGGCCGCCGACACGGGGTCAGGGAAGTGTGACTCGTCCGCAGCCGGGTAGCGTGGCGCCGGACGGCGCACGGCGTCGACGTGGATCATCCAGCCGCTGCCCAGCCGCACCAGCGCCTGGTTGATCGCCGAGGCGACGAACTCACGCTGTGCCTCGGTGCTGCTGGCATTGTCGTCGGCCGCATAGGACCAGGCTGCCAGCAGCGACCCGTCCTTGCACACCACCACGCCGTTGTCGACCACGGCTGCGTACTTGAGCAGGTCGTTGAGCCCTGCTCCGCGGCCGCGGTGCGCGGCCAGCCGCAGTGTCTGGTTGGCTGCGCGCAGACGCACGAACAGCGCAATGACCAGTGCGGCGAGTACCGCCGCGATGGCACTGTAGATGAAGGCGATCATTGGTACTGCTTGCCCTGGCTTTCCGGGTTGATGCGGAACGGTGTGGACCGCGGCGGGTAGTAGACGGCGTAGCGTCGGTTGCGCATGTAGGCCTGGCGCATGCGCGGGTCACTCTTGGCCATGCTGCGCAGCAGCCGCAGCGCAATGAACCAGAGGGCGGCGCCGAACAGCGTGGCGAACCAGTTCATCGCACTGAAGATCAGCGCGCCCGCCAGCAGACCGCTGAGCATGACCAGCTCGCGGTCGCCACCCATGAACAGGATGACCCGGTTGCTGGAACGCCGGATGGGGACGCGCCGAAGTGCCATGGATGATCAAACCAGAAATCGCTGGACGTCTGACGCGAAGCTGGGTACGTGGCCCGCGACAACTGCTGAACTCCCACCCAGGAACGTCACCAGGCTTCCAGCAGTGATGATCATTGCGATAACCATGACGAGGAAGATCAGAGTCCGCATGAATCCATTCATGTCACCGCCGAAGATCAGCATGGCACCCGCGCCGACGATGGCGACGATGGATAGCGCCGTCGCGAAGGGACCTGACAAGGAGTCACTGACCCGTTTCATGCTGCCGACGAACGGAAGATCGTCCGCACCCGGCGCTGATGCCATCGCCAGCTCCGGCATCACCATCAGGGCCACCATCACCAGCATCATCAGCAGGCGCACATCAAGGTTCAGCAACTGGCTGGACAGGGTCTTCAGAGTTTTCATGGTTTTCTTCGATCAACAGTGAGGGGGAGGGAGAGGAAGCGCTCAATGCGCTTTGAAGGTGAACTCGGTGCCATCCAGGCCGGTGACTTCCAGCACCTCGCTGACGCGGCGCTGGCCGTTGCTGCGTCCGATATGCACGACAAAGTGGATGGCCTCGGCCAGCAGGTGATCGATGTTCTTGGGCGCGTTGCGGTTCATGCTGACCAGCATCTTCAGCCGCCCCATCGCAGCGCGGGCGCTGTTGGCGTGCACGGTGGCCGCGCCGCCTTCGTGGCCGGTGTTCCAGGCCATCAGCAGATCCATCGCCTCCGGGCCGCGCACCTCACCCACCAGGATGCGGTCCGGGCGCATGCGCAGCGTGGTCTTCAGCAGCCGCGTCATGTCGATGTCGATGGTGGTGTGGAACTGGACGAAATTACTGGCCCTGCACTGGATCTCACCGGTGTCCTCGATGATCACCACGCGTTCCTCCGGTGCGTTCTGCACCATCTGATGGATGATCGCGTTGATCAATGTGGTCTTGCCCGAGCCGGTACCGCCCACCACGAGGATGTTGCGGTGGTCATCCACGGCCGCCGCGATGACGTCACGGTGTGCGGCGCTCATCACGCCGGTCTCCACGTAGCTGTCGAGCGGAATCAGCGACACGGCCTTCTTGCGCAGCGCGAAGGTCGGCTGCGAGACAATCGGCGGCATCTGTGCGGCGAAGCGCGAGCCATCCAGCGGGAACTCGGCCTCCAGAATCGGGTGCGTGCGCGTGATCTCGTGCCCGTGGTAACCGGCCACGGTCTTGATCAGCGCTTCGGCCTGGGCGGGGCGCAGCTCACCGATGATGCGCATCGGCTCGCCGATCTTTTCCTGCCACAGCTTGCCGTCCTCGTTAAGCAGGATCTCCAGCGTGCTGCTGTCGTGCAGTGCTGCCATGAACGCGGCGCCGGCGTCGCGCTCCAGCTTTTCCTTGGCGCGCTGTTTGACCGACACGTGGCTTGCTTCTTGCATCATGGCGTACGGTGACCGTGGTTGGAATGAGTGCGGCGGTGCGGCAGGGCGTGCATCAGTGGATGCTCGACACCTTCAGCCCCGGTGCGGCATGTGGCTGCTGCGCGGTGTTGGTGTCAGGCGGTTGCGTGTTGCGCTCCGCAGCGACGCAGCGTGCGGCAGGGCCGAGATTCTCGGCGTTGCCTGCGGCGAAGGTGATAAGACACATCTGAGTTTCGTCAGGACCCCAACTAACCTTCAACGGACTTTGATCGACCTCGCCTCTCAACACGATGCGACTACCCTGGGTGACCACGCCGACAACCTCACCGTTGGCGCGCGTGACCTCAGCACCGAACGGCAGCGGTCGTCCATCCTCGCGCTGTGCATCCACGGTGCGCAGCTCGCCCTGTGCGGTCTTGAACTCGAGCATCACCACGGCACCGCGTGTCGGTGCCGTGGTGGCACGTGTGTTCAGAAGGTCGATGTCGTCACGTGTGCCGATCGCATCAAGACTGACCTGGTTGAGGCGGTAGGGCCGCAGCGCGTTGACCACGCCATAGCCATTGCGACCGATGCGCGCCTGCGAGACATTGTCGACGCGCGCACCCTCAGCACCCTCGGCGTGGGCGAGCGTCAGCGTCTGTGGTTCGCGCGAGGTCAGCGTGAGTCCGCCACGGTGTATGACCATGCCGCCAGACGCGGAGGCACTGATGCTGTTGCCAGCCGAGCGGGTGAAGCCGCCGCGCAGATTGACCTGCGCACTCTCGTAGCCAAGATCACCGGAGGTGCTGATCCGACCGTCTTCGCCGCGCGCCAACCCGGCGCCGTAGGTGAACTGGTTGTCGGGCCCGCCAAACCCGCTCAGGCGCACGTCCTGTGCCGAGCCGGTGGACGTGCGTAGGCCGCGCGCGGACAGGTTGACCGCACGGGTCGACGAACGCGGCCCCAGCGGTACGCTGATCGTCAGCGACACCTGGGTGTCACGCATGCTTTGATCCTGCGGTGCCCAGAGGTCACTGCGCAGCGAGCGCTGGACCTGCAGGGTGACGCTCGCGCGCCCGATGGTGCGTACGTACTGTGCGGAAAAATCGTTGTCGGTGCGCTTGTCGAAACGCTCCCGGCGCGCGGCACTCAGATACAACGCCCCCTGCCCCGCGCCCAGCGAGCGCGAGATCGTGGCCTCCAGGGCCTTGTGCTCGCGCCGCGGATCGACCACGAACTCGTCATCGCGACGCTTGCCGCGCCATTGCACGACGTCGGGCAGGTCCACGTAACCCGGCGACCGGATCGTACTGCTCAGCGTAACTGCGGTCGCACCGTCGTTGAATGCGTTGCTGTAGCTCAGCCGACGTGCCCCACCCTGCCGGTTCGGGCGGCCCTGGTGAAGCATGGACCCGCTGATGTCCAACGCGAAGGCGCCGATGCCGGTGTTCACCGCCGTGCCCAGCACGAAGGCCTGGTATCCCTGCAGCAGGCTGCCACCCCCGTAGGCGGTGAAACGGTCGTCAAGCCCGCGCTGCAGCGTGCCCTGCAGCAGCGCCTTGCTGCCGTTGTCGCCGGTGTCGACCGCTTCGCCAGCAGAGAGCGAGTAACGCACCTGGCCGGCACGCAGGTTCATCGGCGTTAGCGCGTACGGAATGAGCTGGCGGCTGACACTGCCATCTGCCTCGGTGACCACCAGCTCCAGCGCGCTGCCGTTGATCGGGTTGTTGAGGTCGTCGATGACGAAGGGACCGGGGGCGACCGAGGTCTCGTAGATACGCACGCCGCGCTGGAACACCTCCACCCGTGCGTTGGTCCGTGCAATGCCACGCAGGGTCGGCGCATAGCGGGTCATGTAATCAGGCAGCATGGCGTCCACGCTTTCGATCGAGACACCGCGCAGTTTGACGCTGCTGAAGATGTTGCCCTCGGTGTACTTCTCGCCCAGCACCAGGCGTGAGGTCAGGTTGGGCAGGTCGCGTTCCAGCGAGGTCTGCAGGCGGTTGTAGCGGAAGCCCTCCAGTTCGTTCCAGCCCGCGCTGCCCTGATGGCGGAACTGCCATCCCTCCAGGTTGATGCCGGCATTGATGCCCAGGAAACTGCTGCGCCTGCGCTGCCCGCGGTAGTCCTGCTGATACGTGCTGAACTGATAGCCAAGCAGACCGGCATTGATTCCCCTGTCCCACTGATCAGGGGGCACGTAGCGGGTGTCACGACGGTCCAGAAACGCCTGTGGCAGGCTGATATGTACCGCCTGTTCCTCCACCGACGTCTGCCACTGCGCGTCAGGCACCAGCTCGGCCAGGTCGATGCAGCGGAACTCCCCTTCTTCCGGCAGCGGGTGCGCCGCATCGTCCTCGCGGGCCTGCAGCGTGCCGAGGTTGAGACCGATACGCTGCAGGATGCTGCGGTCGATGCAGGGCAGCGGCTGGTCGCGGCCCTCGACCTCGCGGTACTCCAGCTCGATGGAGCCTCGTGGTTCGGCATTGACATACAGAGCCATCAGATAGCGGCCCGGCAGGATGGCGTTGCCCTGCTCGAAGCGTGTCAGGTCGATGTCCGCGCCTTGCCCGTTGCTCAGAAAGCGCGCATCGAACTTGACCTCGGCCGGTGCGCTGCGCGTTCTTGGTGCGGGCGCGGCGGCAGGGGGTTCCTGCGCACAGGCGCCCGTGGCATGGCTGGCCAAGGCGGCGGCGATGCCGGTGTACAGCAGGCACGAAGGCCGATGGATAAGCGGGTTCATGGCAGACGTCATCACAAAGCGGCGGGCGCGGGGGCGCCTGCCGAGGCCATGGCAGGCCGGGCAGCAGAAAGAGATCGGTGCGGAATATCCGGATGCACGCAGCACCCGGACAGGGTCAGTGCGGAAGCTCGGCCGTCAGTGCAACACTGCCGCCGTAGTCGTTGATCCATTCGGCCTTTATCGATACCGGCCCCACCGGTATCTGCGTGAGGTCACCGAGCGGAAAGACCAGGGTATCCAGCGGGGGCACCATGCCGCCGCCGCCGTTGGAGGCTTTGTCCCCGCCATATTCCCTGGCGCCCGCCACCAGAGCGACCGAAGCGAAGTTGACGTAGTACGGGGTCGGGTTGGTGGCACGCAGGACAACCTTTCCATCGCGTTTTTCCAGCGCCCACTGCACCAGCCCGGCTGCCTCGGTGACATCGCCCGCCAGCTTCTTCGGGCGATAGAACAGCTTGATGCGGGTCCGCATCGCAAACTGGATATGCGCGCCCTCGCTGGCCGCTGCGGCCTCGGGGTCCACCCGCGGGATCGAGAGCACATTGAGCCAGTACACCGACTCGCGATCTTTGGGAAGCGCATTCTGCTGAGCGCGTATCCGCAACGACTGCGCGCCGGAGGGCTCGACCCGTGCAACTGCCGGGGTCACCGTGAACGGCACGCGGATCGTCTCCGGCGCCTTGTTGGCGTCGCCGTCGTCGATCCACACCTGGATCAGCTCAGGACTGGTTCCTTCATTGGTGGCGGGCAGGGTCACTTCAGGCCGGCCTTCACGGTAGATCACCCGGGTTCCCCCGAGAACCATGGAGGCGTGCGCAGAAGCGGCCAGCATCAGCAGGGCGAGCAGTGTTGTGAGGCGTAATGTTTTCATCGCGGTGAAGATCGACCGACAGCGAGGCTGCCGGCCGACGGACTCCTGTAGTGCCTGTTACTGGTACATCACGGTGTAGGTCATGTCGGCGGCCAGCGAACCGGCGGTCGACGAGTTGACCGCGCCGTAGCCCTTCAGCGCACCCCAGAAGTTGAAGGTTGCGGCCGTGGTGTCATCCACCGCCTGGGCCGGGGTGGTCCAGCCGATGGCCATGTTCTCCTCATCACCGGCCGGGTTGAGGATGACCACGCCCACGTTGTCGGCACCGCCGGTACCCGCCGTGTTCGGCAGGAAGCCTGCACCGACCGTACCCGGCTTGGCATCCAGGCGAACGCTGGCGGTACGCGCGGTGGTCGCCGGGCAGTTGCCGCCCGGGCCGCCCACGTAGACGTTGAATGCCTGGGTGGCCGAACGACGGTTGGTGCTGTCGTTGTTCATCGCCGACGTGCTGACGGTCCCCAGGTCCAGGCGGAAGTCAGGATTGTTCGAACCCGGAGCCGTACCGGCTTCGACCTTGCAGGTGCTGGCGGTGACCACGCCGACGAAGGAAATGGTGCCGTCCGCGGCCTGCGCAGCGCAGATACCCGACGACGACAGAATGACGGCGACTGCAGTAGCGATATGCTTCATGGGGATGATCTTGAGTGTTGTTGTAGGAATCGCAGTCTCGGCTGCCTGCGGGCAGCGAGGTTGCGGCGTAGTAATGCTCGTGCAGTCATGCACCGGACATAGGACGCGCCTCAAGCTATGCATATCGGTGAACTACTCAACGGAATGCAGGACTTTGCGAAAGATCTGCACTCATTTCGCCTTACATCAATATGCATTGCCTACCGTAATTGGCCTTCTGCGATTGCGTTTACGACGCCAGCACGTCGATCAAGTCACGTGGCGCTGTCGTCCGCAGCAGCAGCGAGACGGCGCCCTAAGGCGCCGTCTTTTCCTTCTGCCGATGTGATCAATACGCCAGATCGCTACCAGCTGTACTTCAGCCCCAGCGCGGCCTCTGCATCGTGGTAATCGCCCGCTTCACGAAGACCAAGCTGTCCCCAACCGCTGAGCGCGCGTCCGAGCTGCGCCTGCAGCCCGGCCTTGATCTCAAACAGACTGCGCGGCTGGACGCCGTGCAGTGTCTGGCCATCGAACCCAACGCTGTTCGCGCGTCGGCTGTAATAGTGGTTGAGGGTGAGGAAGGGCTGCACCAGATTGCCCGCCGCGTTCGCGCGACCGTACAGGCGGATGCCGCTGCGAACCTGCAGACCGCCGGCCTTCGCCGGGGCGATGGCGGTACCGTTGTGCTCCACAACGCCATCACTGCTGTAGCCGACATAGCTGGCCTGCAGCTGCGGCTCCAGCCACGTGCTGCGGGTTACCGCATGGCCCAGCTTGAACGCGTAGCCGCCTTCCAGTGAGGCCGCCCACACATTGGCGGTGTAACGTTCCTGCGGCAACGCCTCGCCTTCGATGCGATGCCGCGCCTTGCCGCCGGCTGCCCATGCATCGACATACGCCCCGCCGCCGCTTTCAGGATCGGCAAACCAGCTCGCGTACAGTCCGGCCGTGCTCACCTGCGTCCTTCCCCGCGCACCGTAACCACTCATCACCGAGCGTGACTGCAGACGGGCATCCTGCAGCTGTGCCATCACGCCACCCTGCAGCAGGCCATGCGCGCGGTTGCTGTACAGATGCGTGCCCAGCCACACGGCGTCGTTGCGCGATTGCACATCGAGCTGGCCCGCGACGATGGTGTCACGCAGGTGAGCCTGCGAGATGCGCACCCATGCGCTGCCCGGCAGGTCAGTTGCGTCGGCTGGCCGGCCAAGCGCGGTTTCGCCAACGCGGTCGTGCAGCGAATGACGCAACCCCTCCGTCGCCGCGGCCTGCCCGGCGAGGTAGATACCCACCTCCGGACGATGGATCTGCGGTCCCGGGCCTGGGCCTGGACCTGGACCTGGACCTGGGCCTGGACCTGGGCCTGGACCTGGACCTGGACCTGGACCCGGATTGGGATCCGGATCGGGATCCGGACACGTTCCGTCCTCCTCACAGACCGGAGGCGGCGTGACCGGGAGTTCCGAACGCAGATACCAGTTGCCGTTCTCCGGCTCACTGATGCCGCCCTTATGCAGGAAGTACTCGTAGGCGCCTGCCACCGTTCGTCCCTGCAGGCTGAAGACCGCATCGGAGTGACCATCCACGCGCACCAGTTCAATGCCGTCGGACGTCTGCTCGCCGGTGCCACCCAGGTTGTTGACCGAGATGCGGGCATCGCCCGACGTGCTGCCCTTCACATGCAGATGATCGGTGGCGGAACTGTCGTCACCCAGCACCGTGTTGATCTGCAGCAGCCCGTTCTCAGCATGGAAATCGCCATCCACCACGAGCCCCAGCGCTGCAGCACCGGTTGGGTTGAACGCGATCGTGCCGTTGATCAGATCCAGCTTGCCGACCCGCGAATTACCGCTCAGGTTCCAGAGGCTGCTGTCGACCACCAGCGTCGACAGCCCGTTGGTGGCACCGTTGAGCGTGCTGCCCGCAGTGAGGCTGACACGGTTGCTGCCGCCGCTGACATCGTTGATGTCACCTGCAAGGGTGCTGCCGGCCGTGATGAGGGTGAAGCCATCGGTGCGCTGTCCATCCGCCCCATCGGCGATGTCCAGAGACCCCAGGCTGCCCTGTACCATGCTGTCGGTCAGGGTTACCTGGCCGGCGCCACCGCGCACGGCGATACCGGCGCCGGCGGTTGCGGTGAGCGTCGCCGTGCGCAGGTCAACGCGTGAAACCGCCGCCGGCGCCGTCGCATCGGTCGCCACGCGCAGGGCGGCCGCGTCCTTGCCACTGGCATGCAGCGTGACATCGGTCACTGCGATACCACCACCGTTGATGGCTGCCAGCACGTCGGCGCCGTCGCCGACAGTATCCGCGGTGAGCCTGCCAGCGGTCACCAACGCCTGCTCACCTGCGCTGCGTACCGCGTTGGCGTCGTTACCGTTGGTGGCCAGCAGCGTGTCGGTCAGGTCCACCTTCGCATTGCCCTCGGCGTACGCTGCTACGGCCCCTGCACCGAGCGTGGTGACGCGTGACTGCAGCGCCGCGATACCCGGCGCGGGTGTACCCGCGCTGGCCGGCCCCGCGTAGAGTCCGTGCGCATCCTTGCCACGGGTATCGATGGTCGCGTCGGCCAGGGCAACCGAACCGCTGCGGTTGTAGATGCCAACGGCACCGTCGCCAACCGTGCTGACCGTCAGGTCATCGGCGCTGATGCGGTTGCCCGCACCCGCAGTGGCGGCGACATCGAGTCCATTGGACCCGTTTCCCAGCGTGGAGATGTCCACCGCCCTCAATGTCGCCGTGTGGTCCTGCCCATCGACGCGGAGACCGTCGGCGTCGTCGGCGTTGGTCAGCAGCCTGACCCGGCCCTTGCGACCATCCAGCGTGAGCTGCGAACCGCTCGATCCGCTCATGAGGACAATCGCATGTGCCCGGGCCCCGGTGGTCTCGACCTCGGCCCCCTCGCTGATGTTGACGATGGCATCGGCGCCCGCGACAGCGAAGCCTGCCGCGCCGCTGCCTGCGGTGGCGAGCGTGCCGCCCTGCATGGTGATGCGTCCCAGGTCTGCGGCCTGCAGACCATGTGCATCGGCGCCCGAGGTGCGTATCTGGCCGCCAACCGTGAGAAGCTCCGATCGGTCGCCTTTGACCGAACCGGCCGATGCTCCAGCGCCGGTTGTTGCGATGGTACCGCCGATCAACGTGATGCCGCCGCCGTCGATCGCCACAACGCCCACCGTGTTGTCGTTGGCGGTTGTGATATCGGCGTTGGTCAGGCTTACCCGTGAGCTGCCGCCGTCGGCGACGGCTGCATGCGCGCCGGCATGCGTGCTTTCCACGGTGATGGTTCCGATGCCGGTGATCGACCCACCGTTGCGCGCCTGCAGTACGGGGCGGTTGTCGGCGTCGCTGGTGTAGGTGTCGGTCCGGATGGTTTCCGACGTACCGTCAGCGAGGACAGGGCCTGCCGCCATTGTGTTCGCTGGCAGCGTCACAGCGGTGGCCAGGGCCAGAGACAATGGATGCAACACAATGCGGCGTACGCTGCGCTTTACTGGGCTCATGGGTGTACTCCAGAACGTGCTTGTTGAAACCCGCAGCAAATACTGCGGGAGGTGCACACAAAGCCGTCGCTGCTCTCGCAGCGCGACCACGTGGTGGGGGCCGGATATGAGTAGGCTCAGCGCACAGCGCGGGGACAGCAGGAGGCCGGCACACGCGACATCAGGGAGAAGACACTGATTTCACTGCAGAAAAAGAGATCAAAAAGCTTCATTTGATCGAGCTCACATACCGGTGAGCGGCCAGTCTTCGGCGCTGGCATTCAGCCAGATATAGGTCATGGCTTAACCTTCCCCCGCTAGCGATAGATGGGCTCAAAGCGGCACGCCGCCATGTCACTGCAGAGCGTCCAGAGTCATGCAGCCCAAGGCATCTACGCGCTGGCACGATGCGACTGGCGTAATTGTCTCCCGGTGCGGTTGCGTCGTCGGGCTCCCGCTGCTTTCCTGGCCACCGTATGTCGACGTCATTCGCGACCGACGACAGCAGGCCGCGCTGGGCCATTGCGGCCTGTCGCGGGGTCGCCCCTTCCGCGCGGGAAGCAAAAAAAACCCCGCTGCGCTGGCAGCGGGGTTTTGGGTGTAAACCCTGACGATGACCTACTCTCGCATGGCTTGAGCCACACTACCATCGGCGCAGCTGCGTTTCACTTCCGAGTTCGGGATGGGATCGGGTGGTCGTAGCGAGCCGCCCATTATAGCCGGCAAATCCGCTTCGTCAACACCTTTTTTCAAGGCCGTCACACCGAGGTGGACGTTGTTGCCGATGCTGCTTCGAGGTCGGCCCCAAGAGGCTTTCGTCGTTGCGAGCCGCCTATTATGGCAGGCTTTTAAGCTTTGTCAACAACCTGTGAGAAGAACTTGAAGCACTTCCTGAAGTTGTTGTGGCAACCGAAGGTCAAAACCGGGTGCCTGCAAAAAAAGGAAAAACCCCGCTGCGTGAGCAGCGGGGTTTTTGGGTGTAAACCCTGGCGATGACCTACTCTCGCATGGCTTGAGCCACACTACCATCGGCGCAGCTGCGTTTCACTTCCGAGTTCGCATGGCTTGAGCCACACTACCATCGGCGCAGCTGCGTTTCACTTCCGAGTTCGGGATGGGATCGGGTGGTTCCACAGCGCTAATTTCACCAGGGAGGCGGTTGGAGTGTCGCACTGCTGTCCTTTCCAGAAGTCCGCACGTGAGTGCGGTCTTGTGCAGGGACGGGCGGAGCGCCTGCCTCTCATAGTTCTTGTGACGTAGCGTGCAACTTGGACTCTAATCGACAT
>NZ_JAWJLO010000001.1:3662136-3664636 GCF_032911385.1 Stenotrophomonas sp. C3(2023)
GCCAAGGCAACTTGAGGTTATATGGTCAAGCCTCTCGGATCATTAGTATCAGTTAGCTCAACGCATTGCTGCGCTTACACACCTGACCTATCAACCACGTAGTCTACATGGTTCCTTCAGGGGGCTTGTGCCCCGGGAGATCTCATCTTGAGGCGCGCTTCCCGCTTAGATGCTTTCAGCGGTTATCGCTTCCGAACATAGCTACCCGGCAATGCCACTGGCGTGACAACCGGAACACCAGAGGTTCGTCCACTCCGGTCCTCTCGTACTAGGAGCAGCCCCTCTCAAATCTCCAACGCCCATGGCAGATAGGGACCGAACTGTCTCACGACGTTCTGAACCCAGCTCGCGTACCACTTTAAATGGCGAACAGCCATACCCTTGGGACCGACTACAGCCCCAGGATGTGATGAGCCGACATCGAGGTGCCAAACACCGCCGTCGATATGAACTCTTGGGCGGTATCAGCCTGTTATCCCCGGAGTACCTTTTATCCGTTGAGCGATGGCCCTTCCATACAGAACCACCGGATCACTAAGTCCTAGTTTCCTACCTGCTTGATCCGTCGATCTTGCAGTCAAGCACGCTTATGCCTTTGCACACAGTGCGCGATGTCCGACCGCGCTGAGCGTACCTTCGAGCTCCTCCGTTACTCTTTAGGAGGAGACCGCCCCAGTCAAACTACCCACCATACACGGTCCCCGACCCAGATAATGGGCCCAGGTTAGAACGTCAAGCACGACAGGGTGGTATTTCAAGGATGGCTCCGCCACAGCTAGCGCCATGGTTTCATAGCCTCCCACCTATCCTACACAGACGAACTCAACGTTCAGTGTAAAGCTATAGTAAAGGTTCACGGGGTCTTTCCGTCTTGCCACGGGAACGCTGCATCTTCACAGCGATTTCAATTTCACTGAGTCTCGGGTGGAGACAGCGCCGCTGTCGTTACGCCATTCGTGCAGGTCGGAACTTACCCGACAAGGAATTTCGCTACCTTAGGACCGTTATAGTTACGGCCGCCGTTTACTGGGGCTTCGATCAAGAGCTTCGCCTTGCGGCTGACCCCATCAATTAACCTTCCAGCACCGGGCAGGCGTCACACCCTATACGTCCACTTTCGTGTTTGCAGAGTGCTGTGTTTTTGATAAACAGTCGCAGCGGCCTGGTTACTGCGACCCTCGGCAGCTTATGCTCGCATGAGCCACCACCAAGGGTGCACCTTCTCCCGAAGTTACGGTGCCATGTTGCCTAGTTCCTTCACCCGAGTTCTCTCAAGCGCCTGAGAATTCTCATCCTACCCACCTGTGTCGGTTTACGGTACGGTCTGCGTAAGCTGAAGCTTAGGAGCTTTTCCTGGAAGCGTGGTATCAGTGACTTCGCCTTAAAGGCTCGTCTCGGTGCTCGGTCTTAGAGGATCCCGGATTTGCCAAAGATCCAAACCTACCGCCTTTCCCCGGGACAACCAACGCCCGGTACACCTAACCTTCTCCGTCCCTCCATCGCACTTACGCGAGGTGCAGGAATATTAACCTGCTTCCCATCGACTACGACTTTCGTCCTCGCCTTAGGGGCCGACTCACCCTGCGCCGATTAACGTTGCGCAAGGAAACCTTGGGCTTTCGGCGTGCGGGTTTTTCACCCGCATTATCGTTACTCATGTCAGCATTCGCACTTCCGATACCTCCAGCAGACTTCTCAATCCACCTTCAACGGCTTACGGAACGCTCCTCTACCGCGCATGACAAAGTCATGCACCCCAAGCTTCGGTTCTGTGCTTAGCCCCGTTAAATCTTCCCCGCAGACCGACTCGACCAGTGAGCTATTACGCTTTCTTTAAAGGGTGGCTGCTTCTAAGCCAACCTCCTGGCTGTCTGTGCCTTTCCACATGGTTTTCCACTTAGCACAAAATTTGGGACCTTAGCTGTGGGTCTGGGTTGTTTCCCTTTTCACGACGGACGTTAGCACCCGCCGTGTGTCTCCCATACAGTCCGTCTCGGTATTCGGAGTTTGCAATGGTTTGGTAAGTCGCGATGACCCCCTAGCCATAACAGTGCTCTACCCCCGAGAGGATACATATGAGGCGCTACCTAAATAGCTTTCGAGGAGAACCAGCTATCTCCGGGTTCGATTAGCTTTTCACTCCTAATCACAGCTCATCCCCGTCTTTTGCAACAGACGTGGGTTCGGGCCTCCAGTACCTGTTACGGCACCTTCACCCTGGCCATGACTAGATCACCCGGTTTCGGGTCTACTGCCCGCGACTATGCGCCCTTATCAGACTCGGTTTCCCTTCGCCTCCCCTATACGGTTAAGCTTGCCACGAACAGTAAGTCGCTGACCCATTATACAAAAGGTACGCAGTCACTCCTTGCGGAGCTCCTACTGCTTGTACGCACACGGTTTCAGGTTCTATTTCACTCCCCTCTCCGGGGTTCTTTTCGCCTTTCCCTCACGGTACTGGTTCACTATCGGTCGGTCAGTAGTATTTAGCCTTGGAGGA
>NZ_JAWJLO010000001.1:3667349-3684702 GCF_032911385.1 Stenotrophomonas sp. C3(2023)
AACCGCGAAGCCCCTCTCGGCCACCTGCTTGACCGCCTCGGCCTTGAACTCATCTGTGTACTGCTTGCTCGCCATAGACACCTCTCTCGTTACCATTGATTATGGCTCTGAGTTGTCTACGAAATCCTGGCCGGTCCAGGCTGTCCTCTTCCTCTTGTTGCAAGTCAAGTTCAAAGAGGCGGGCCGATTCAAGGGAACGAACCTCGTCGTGGTCCTTGGCCCGGCGAGCCGCAGCTATTTCCTTTGCGTAGCCAGCATCAATTAGTGACCTCGACCATGCCAGACGAGTACGCGCCGGTAGAAATTTTCGGGTCAGTCTATAGAGAGAGGACATGCCTAGGCCCTGCCGATGAGCTTGACGACAACTAAGCTGGTGCTGCCACACTTACAGACCGGCCGGCTATCTCGGGAATCAGCGCGGCGGCGAGCCACGCTAGTTGCATCGGGAGGCGCGTTGTCGAACCCCTCCCAATGTGTTGATGAACGCCCCCAGTCGTCCGAGCCTGAAATGCGGGCGCCGACATGTCCACAGGCTTCGCAGCGTGCTTCGTGTTTCTCGTATTCCCAGCTCATCGCAGTTTTATGGACAATTGTTTTCAGGGTAATGTATCCGCACCTTCATGCCCGCCCTTACCTGGACTCATGCTTGCCGTCTAGGTGCATCTGGCAGAACTGCAATGATGGCCCGGCCATCTGACCAAGCAGTGCTCTGTGCTCCTTTAGGAAGTCAAGCAGCGCCTGAGCCTTTTGTTTGTGGTACTTGAAAATGAAGTAAGGGTCGATGTTGTCCCTGTAGAGGGCCAGAGCCTCGCAATAGAGGCTTGTCAGCAGATGGAGACGAACGATGGCTCGCTCAAATTCCGGTGGATTGATGTCCTCGGATTTTAGAATCCCCCATACGACATCGCCAAACTCTACCGTCTGCCCTGACATGCTTATGTAAGCAAGCTTTCGCTGAAGCCAGCGCTCAATCTCATCATCGGCCTTTGTTACATGGGCCAGCAAATCACGCTTTAGTGTCTCGTGCTGGGAGGCTGAGAGTTGGTGAATTTGCAGATGAACTGTGTACACAAGCAGCACGATGCTCAGGAAAGAGAGCAGTGCTCCGGCCACGCCACCGAAGTAATCCCCAAAATTCCCCCAGTCCTCGCCGCTGGACGATAGTGGATGCGCAGCCCCAACAATGAAGTAGTACGCACCAACGGTTGCTGAAATAATCAGAAGCCCAAACGCAACCACGGAGAGGATTCGCAACATTCTGACCATCATGCCTTGGTGTTGTCGCATACGGCGTTCATTTTTTTGCGGAATGCCTTCCATGCCTCTGACTCCCAGCTCTCTGTGCGGAGCGATGATGCATAACCGCCTAGAACATGCCGGAGTGAGCCTGAGAACTTGGTGGCATTGATGGTTGTGTTGTTGCGAATTGGCCCCGTGCGGATTATTCGCCATCCGCCGGTAGTTTCGGCTTGGTGCAGAATCCCGCAGCGAACATGCCGATAGAAATCCGGCGAGACGGTGCGGAACTCGGCGAATTGGTCCCAGTGGGAGAAGAAGGACGCGAACGCCTGCTCGGACTTGTTGCGAGTGTCCTTCCAGCCGCGACGGAAGGACTCTAGCGATTCGACCATAAGGCAGCTAACAGCCATGATGGTGAATCCGTTCTTCTTGGCGGGGTCCGCCTCGATAGGGTCCAAATAGCGCTCCGTAAAGCGCTCGACGACAAAATCCGCAATCGCGCTACGGTCCTGCGCATCTTGTAGGGACAGGTAACGGGTGACAGTGCAGGATTTGGATAGCCTCGTGGACTGGTGGAGGTCTGCCATCACAGTCCAACTCGCACTAGGTGCCGTGCTCGACGCCGGTCAACAGCCGACAGATAGCCCTTTTTCATCAATCCGCTCCGTGGAGTTCCCCACGTCAAAGATAAGGCATTTCCTGGTGCCGAGTCACCTTGGCAGTTCGTCCCACTCTGTATACATCTTGAGATGCCTATCAGCATGTGTAATGACCCACCGCTTTCTGCTCAGGTCACGCGGTTAATGTAGCGGCATAAGCCACATCCGGGGTCATCATGTTCAGCGCCTGATGCGGGCGCTGCTGGTTGTAGAAGGCAATCCAGTCTGCGATCACCCGCACGGCGTGGGCCTGGCTCTCGAAGCGATGCCGGTGCACGCACTGCTCTTTGAGCGTCCGGATCACACGTTCGACCATCCCGTTCTGCTGTGGGCAGTGCGGGGTGATGAACTCCTGCTTCAGCCCATAGCTGCGCACCAGTCGCGTGTAATCACGACTGGTGAACACCAGACCGTTGTCCGAGCGCAGCAGGAAGGCTGACCCGCCCAAGCGTGCCGTATCGGGTGATCAGCGCCTGCTCCAGGGCGGCAGAGGCTGTGCTGGCCTTCCCGTGACAGGTGCCAGCCGAGCAGCTGGCGCGTGCTGCAGTCGATCACCAGCGCCAAGCCTAGCCAGCCGTCCTTGCCGCCCATACACGGCAAAGGTCAGTCGCCCAGCGCTGGTCAGGCTTCTCGGCACGGGAGACCTTGGCCTCGATCCGCGGGCGCTGGCCAAGCGCCCGCTTGCGCACCTGCCAGCCCTTGAGCTGGAATGTCCGCTGGACCGTGTTCTTGTTCATGCCAAGCAGCGCTGCAACCGTGCGGTAACCAAACGATGGCTCGGCCTCGATCATTTCCTTGATCGGCTTGGCGAACTCCGGTTTCACCTTTGCCGGCGACTTGGTGGGCTTGTAGTAAGTGGTACGTCGGCCACCCCAAACCACTGGCACAGCTTGGTCATCGGCACCACGAAACTTTCGTCCTTCAATCCCTGCTGGACCGAGCGCATCAGCTCTCGTCCTTTCCCAGCAGGGATGCCAGCTTTTTTCGGGCGCGGATCTCCAGCATCGCCTCGCCGTAGGCTTCCTGCAGATCCTTGAGCTGGCGCTCGTACTGCTCGCGCACGTCTTCGGGCTTGGCCCGCAAGGCGTTCTCCATGCCGCGCTTGCCGTTACGCGCTCTTAAACGGATGGAGTGTGGGATGACGGAATGCGCCTGCGAGGCTTTGACGTCCGTCTGCAGTAATTGACTGAACATATCGAAGAGGCGGCTTAGCTTACTGGTCGTCTTTAGTAACGAACATCAATACGTCAACCGGTTTTGTAAGTATCTCAATTCATCGAGCCTATCGCGAAGATCGATATTTTTTATTGACGAGCTTGCTCGGTGCTAATAAAACAAATGTCGCCCAGAGCGGGCTTTGCAAAGTTTCGAGGATAAGAATATGGATCTGACTATTGATGTACATGCACTGGAGTACGCATTCGTGCAGGGCAACGATGCTGAGGAAGTGGTAGCGCTAGCGGAGCAGCAGCCCACAACTCCGATCTGCGAGTGCCGCTGGTGACCTTCCGTTAGACGAAGAAGGGGCATTTGCCCCTCCTTCGTACATCATTCCACGCTCTAAGTAGACACTGGAAGGGGCGCAGGGTGCGCCCTCAGGGACATGCGCATACTAATATCGTCGACAACAAATGCGAACGTTGAGAAATCGAAAGTTCTCGCAGCCAAGAAATCGGTGCTCGTTGTTGGTAGCGCGAGAATGGTTGGGCCGCTTGGAATAGATATGCAACACGCCGTAGCGCCGTCTCAAGCTCTTAATCTGCTAAGCGGACCAACCCCCATCTCGGACGTGATTACGTTCTCAGACCAGATTGCGGCGGTTCCTGTGGGGTAGATATATATTCGCTCAGAGGGTGATGTGGTGTCACTTTCGTCTTTCGAGCTGATCTGTGCGGTTAAGCATTCGGCTGAAGTCAATTTCGAGAACGGAGCGTCGTACACAATTTCACCGAACGGTGGCGGGAAGAGCGCGATATTGGTTGCACTGTCGGATTTCCTGGCTATGGAACAGGCCAGGGTAGGCAGCATTGCCAGGGCCTTGGCCGGAAGCAGGATGAGGAGAAATCATCTCTTTCGACAGGTTATTGCAGCCCGTGAACTTCTTTCATCTGTCATGAATGAACTGTATGCCGGGCGACTGGATTTCGACGCGGCCTACGCAATCTCAGAACAGCTAAAGGAGATCGAGCGATGCGCCAGAAGAGAGCTGCGAGACTGTGTGAGTACTTAGCAAGATTCCTCAGGGTAATCTGCGTGGGCTACCAATCTGGGTGCGGGCTCCTGTTTAATTGGTCGAGCTCGGCATTCATAGAGAGAACCATAAGGTCTTACTATCATGTGACGGGAGACGGGTGCTGCGAGGCTCCGCCCGGCTTGACGAAGGCAGGTTTCGCAGCGTGGGTTCGTGCGAATAGATTGAGGGTTGCTCTTGTCGTTCGTCTGCCAAGCGCAGTGATGGCCGAATTCGTTCGTGAGTTATGTCCTTTAAGTAAAGAGCAAGCTCGCATGCTGCATCCCGACGGCGGATCCGTGATTGCCGTCCCGCACTTCGCCGAGTTCATACCAGCGATTATTTCCATCGTTCTGGGTGCGCCTGCGGGCCGTCGAGTTGCAGTAGTTTTTTAATCTCCAGAAGTTGTGGGAAGCAATGCTACGTTCAGTCGAATCGCGGATCATGCGATACCGCGACTGATGCAAGACGTAGTTATATGCCAAAATGACACCAGCGGATTAACCGCGGCCCTTAAAGTCATCCGCTCTGGAGGGGCGCTGATCATAATGCCGGACGTCGTTAGGGACGCTTCGCATGGTATGGCAATGCCGTTTCTGTCGCGCAGTTTTGTTGCCATGGCAGGGATCGGATCGATCGTGCGTAAAACGGCCGTCCCACTCTTGCCCGTTATACCACGTACTCCTTCTGACGCTTCACTGACTATCGGCGCACCTATCACTTGGGTCGCTCTGCTTAGTGATGAGGATCAGGTGGTGGATTTCCCTGATTACACTGATTATTCCATTGTGCGAAGAATGTTCGATAGCATGAGTGAGCTCATTGGAAGCAGGCAAGCGTTCTGGACTTACTGGCTAGGCTACTCCGCGCCGTTTCAGCTAAATCAGAAACCATGGTCGGACGAGGTTCGCAGGCGTGCACTGCTGAGCGATCCCTTGCTTTCGGTGCATACGCGTCCCGTCGTTGACACGGTCAACGCACCATGACCTTGGGGCGTGGTGCCGGCTTTTGCCGTCGACAACGTCGTTTTTCCGTTGACGTCGTAGTTGCTCTATGTATCACCGCGGCCTTGCAGCTTAGCTTCCTACTCTTCCTGCTGCTGCAGGGTGACAGTCCTATATCAGTAGGTAAAGTTGAAGAGTTTCGCCCGGCGCTGACATGGCGTGAGCGAACTCGATCGCAGCGTCCGCAGCTGCATCCGCCAACAATGGCTCCGTCACCCCCAAGCCCGCACCGCAATGCACCGGCACGCCCTCCGCGCTCCACATCCACGGCACAGCTCCTTGAGCAATCCAGCGGAACGCCGGCGCAGGCCCACCAACCGCCGCGTCTCATCCTCACCGTTCCCTCCAGCACACCCTCGACTACCTTCCAGCCACAGGTGATGGACAGCACCCGGTCGCCTCGCCCCTACGAGCAGACGCGCTTTGCCAAAGCCTGGACGCCGGACGGCGGTGCCATACAGAAGACCTGGGCACATCGATCACGGGCGGCCCACCTCCTGCTCTCGGCGACGGGCGCGTTGCAGTTTCCCTGCACTGATGAGGAGAAGCGACAGCGCAAGCCAGGCTGCACGGGTGCACAGCACGATGGCAGTGACTGAGGCGGAGGCAGCATCGCTCGGCATACATGACTTCCGCCACAGGAGGGTGACTACACGTGTAGTTAAGGTGGTTCTCTACACGGAGGAATCATCATGCGCTTCACTTCATGGTTGATGGCACTGAGCTGCCTGATCACATTCAACGCGTCTGCCGCGTCCGCCACGGAGCGCGATAACGCCCTGGCCACCCTCAGAAGCCATGCCGAGGCCGCGCACTCCGATGCGCTGCTGGTCCAGCGCAACGGGCGGACGCTGCTCGACATCCACAGCGCCGCTGCGGCGCAGCCGATCGAGCTGATGTCGGCGACCAAGTCGGTCGTGGCCCTGGCTATCGGCCTGCTGCTGGACAGCGGTGAGTTGACCTCGCTGGATCAACCGGTGAGCACGATCTACCCGGAGTGGGCACAGGGCCGCAAGCGGGATATCACCGTACGCATGCTGCTCAACCACACTTCCGGCATGCAGAACGTGCCCAATGCGGGCGTAGAGCTGGAGGGGGCACCGGATCTGGTCAAACTGGCGTTGGCGGCGGAGCTGAGCACCGAGCCGGGCACTGCGTTCTCGTACAACAACAAGGCCACCAATCTGCTGTCCGGCATCGTCGAGCGTGCCTCGGGCATGTCGATCGAGAAGGTGGTGGCAGAGCGTCTGTTCAAGCCGTTGGGCATCAGCACCTACGTGTGGCGCAAGGATGAGGCGGGCACGCCGATCGGCATGGCGGGCCTGGCACTGTCGGCGGCCGATATGGCCAAGCTGGGCAGGCTGCTGCTGGACAAGGGCGTTGCGCCGGATGGTAAACGCCTGCTCGGCGAGGCGTTTGTGGCCGAGCTGGTGGCCGAAAGCGCGCGCTCCAAGGACGTCGGGCTGCTGTGGTGGCGCATTCCGGCCTGGGAGCGCTTCACGCTGAGGTCCGATGCGGCCGCAATATTGTCCACTAAGGGCGTTGACGAAGAAGTGGCCGCGGGTCTACTCAAGGCGGGCAGCCGCACCTTCGCCAGCAAAACGGCGTTGTTCGCCTTCTTCGCCGAGAGCCTGGGGCCTGCGTGGGCCGACCGGTACGGCATGGAGATCACCAGCCGCGGCATCAAGCTGGGCGAGCTGTTCGAACAGGAGCGTGGCCCGGTCGCAGCGTATGCGGCGATGGGTTACATGGGCCAGTATCTGGTGGTGGTGCCGGAGACCTCGCTGGTGGCAGTGCGCCAGATCGTGCGCAGGGACGGCCACGATGCGGCAGTGGACGATTACCAGGGCTTTGCGGCGGACGTGCTGGCGCTGTCCAGCACGCTGTGACGGTGCGGCGCCGGCTGCGATGCCGTCCGGCACGCGCAACGGCGAGCTGCCAGCGCAGGCTCGCCGTTGCACCCGGTCATCAGCGGCGGCAGGGGGCGAACAGATCCAGGTCGCGTTGATAGACCTGGGTGCGCACATCGAACAGCCCCAGCACCGAGTGGTACAGGTTGTCATGGCTGAAGGCGCCGATCTGCGCCCGGTTGCGCAGGCAGGACAGATCCAGTCCCACATTCGCTGCAAATGAAGGCGCAAACCACATCACCATCGGTACCCGGGTCTGCTCCTGCGGGGCGATCAGGTAGGGCGTGCCGTGCAGGTACATGCCACGCTCGCCCAGCGACTCGCCGTGGTCGGACACGTAGATCATGGCCACGTCCCGCTCCTGCGAGTAACGCTGCAGCAGGTCGAGTGTCCGGCCCAGCACGCGGTCGGTGTAGACCAGGGTGTTGTCGTAGGTGTTGATCAGTGCTTCGTTGCTGCACTTCTGGATCTGGTTGCTGTCGCAGGTGGGCGTAAAGCGGCGGGCATCGGCCGGGTAGCGTTCGAAGTAGGTAGGGCCATGGCTGCCGAGCTGGTGCAGCACCACCATGCCATCGCCCTGCATGGCCTCGATGCGGGCCTCCAGCTGGTGCAGCAGCACTTCGTCGTGGCAGGTGCCATCCTTGTTGACGCATTGCGCAGCCACCTTGAAGGTGGGCATGTCGTCGGTGGGCACACGGGCGCAGACGCCCTTGCAGCCGCCGTTGTTGTTGTTGCGCCAGAGAATGTTCACGCCGGTGCGTTTGAGCACATCCAGCAGGTTTTCCTCGGTGGTCGCACGCACATCGTCGTACTGGGTGCGCGGCATGCGCGAGAACATGCACGGCAGGGAGATGGCGGTGGCGGTGCCACAGGACGAGACGTTCTGGAAGGCAATGACATCGCTGCGCTGGGACAGCACCGGGTTGGTCGCGCGCGGGTAGCCGTTGAGCTGGAAGTTCTGCGCACGCGCGGTTTCGCCCACCACGGCAATCACCAGTTTGGGGCGTTGCCCGGCCATGGCCTGCGGGCGCGTGGCGTCCTCGGCAACGGCCTGCAGCGGGCGCGAGACCGACAGGTATTTACGCTTGAGATACCCTTGCGTGTTGCGCACGAAGCTCACCGGCAACAGCTGGTCCCTCAGCTCACGGTTGTTGCGTACCAGCGAGGCGTAATCCTTGTAGAACGCCATGGAGATCACGCTCAACATCGCCACCGACACCACCACGTTGACCAGCATCCAGTAGCCGATAAACAGCAGACACCGGCCACGGATGCGCAGTGACCAGATCCCGGCTGCCGGCACGACGCCCAGCACGAGAATGGTGAGCACCAGCGGCAGCGAGAAGTACGAGCCCAGCTCGGCCTGGTTGGTCTCGAAGACGTTCTGCACCATGCTGCGGTCGATCAGCACGTTGTAATGCACCATGAAGTAGGTGCTCGCCGCGCTGATGACCAGCAGCAGCGCGAGCAGCGGCTTGCGCAGCAACGGTACGGCGACCACCGGCGTCAGCAGCAGGTTGAACAGACAGAACAGGAAGGTTGGCAGGCTGAGGAAGAACAGCACGCCGTGCACGCTGCCAAAGTCCGCATGTGCCCACAGCGCCTGCCACAGCGCAATGTTGCCGAAGGTGGAGAAGAACAGGGCAACCATCCATGTCAGCTGCACCGGATTGAGCCGCACAAGCATGAAACGTCGAAACACGCGCATTTTTCCGTTGAATGAAGGGTGCGCGAAGTATCGAAAGGTGTTTATCAGGAAGTTGTCAGCTGCAGCGGCCCGCAAGCCGCACGTGCGTCAGCCGATCAGGATCACCGCCCACACGGCCGCAACCATCAGCAACGCGGCAGTCTGCGCAGTGCTGCCCATGTCCTTGGCGTTTTTTGAAAGCGGGTGCAGCTCCAGCGAGATGCGATCAACCACCGCTTCGATGGCCGAGTTGAGCAGCTCCACGATCAGGCTGACGAAACTGGCTGCCAGCAGCAGCGCCCGCTCCACGGGGCCCAGGTCCAGCAGGAAGGTCAGCCCGATCAGTACGCCATGCAGCACCAGCAGCTGGCGGAAGGCGGCTTCACCGTGCAACGTGGCGAGAAAACCGTCGCGCGAATGAAGCAGGGTATGGCGCAGCCGGTTCAATCCGGTACGGCCATGGCGGTATTTTCCCGTCTGGGGCTGGCGTGAGCTGTGCATCTGCATCTCTTTCGTGGCGTAAGCGCTGCAGAGCATCGGCAAGCCCGCGTCAGAAAGCTGTCAGGATCATCCTTGCCGTGTGGGCGTGCGTGCAGGTGTCAGCTCAAGCGTGAACCGGCAGCCCTGCGCCGAACTCTCCACGGCCATGTGCCAGCCAAGGTGCTCCACCACCCGCTGCACGATCGACAGCCCCAGCCCTTCGCCGCTCTCGCGCAGGCTGGGCGCAAAACGCTGGAACTGCTGCGGGTCAATGCTGGGCGGCAGACCCGGGCCGGTGTCGGCGATGCACACGGTGGTGCCGCGCACGAGGATGCGGATCTCGCCCCGGTCGGTGTACTGGCAGGCGTTGCGGATCAGATTCCAGAGCACGCTGCGCGCCAGTTCGGCGTTGGTGTGGACGCTGTGCGCCTGTTCTGCCTCCAGCAACAGCGCGACCGGCTTGCCAGCCAGCCACGGCTGGCAGCGCGCCATGCACTCTTCGATCAGCGGACGCAGTTGTACCTCCTGTCGGGGCAGCCGCTGCGGGTCGCGCGAGAGCAGCAGCAGACAGGAGAGCTGTCGCTGCATTTCCTGCGTGGTGCGCACGATCCGTTCGCCGCTGGCGCGCAGGTGGCTGTCGTGAGGCAGCTGATGGACGATGGTCTCTGCCGCCCCGGAGATGATGGCCAGCGGGGTGCGCAGCTCATGGCTGGCATCGCCGACGAAACAGCGCTCGCGGTGCAGAAACTGTTCGGCCTCCTCGCTGTGCCGGGCAAAGGCGCGGGCCAGCACCCCGATCTCGTCACGGGCCTCCTGGTACGGGAAGGGCGTCTGTTTGCGCTGCACCGCATCGGCCAGCAGGGTGATCGGTGCGATGACGCGCGCGGCGGTCAGGCGCCCGATCCAGAAGGCGCATAGGATGCACAGCAGGATGACCAGGGCAGCGTAGGCATCGATCACGTGCTCCAGATACTGGTAGCGTTCGGCGCCCTGCCGCAGGTAGTAGCGCTGGTCGTCCAGATCGAATACGAGCAGATGCCACACATCAGGCGCCCCGATACTGTAGTAGCCCGGGGTGTAGGCGTGCAGGTCCTCGGGTACATTCTGGCGGTCGAACAGCTCGCTGCCGGGCGACAATGTTGGCGTCCGGCCGTCGGCAAGTGCGGCACGCAGGTGCGCCATCTCATCGTGCAGGCTTCGCGAGATGACATAGGCCCGCAGCTCGTCGTAGTCCAGCTGCTCGGCTGCCACCACAAAGCCCATGACGGCGACCATCAGCAGCACGAAGGACACGATGATGCGCATGCGCAGTGTCAGTGGGCGCAGGAGCGGGCTCATCGGTGCGGGCTCAGGATGAGGCAGGTCATGCTGGCGCAGGCGGGGGCAGTGCAGCCAGACGCCAACCGACGCCGTGGACCGTCTCGATGAGCGGCGGGTCGAAGTGCTTGTCCGCGTGCTGCCGCAGCTCATGGATATGGGTTCGCAGGGCACCGCTCTCCGGGGGATGGTCGCCCCACAGCAGGTATTCCATCTCCTGTTTGCGCACCACCTCCGGCGCGGCACGCATCAGGCACAGCAGCAGTTTGTGGGTACTGGGCGTCAGCGTGATGGTGCGACCCTGCCGCCAGGCCTGCGGCGCCCGCGTATCCACCTTGAGGTCATGCCAGCTCAGCGTGCCCTGCACGTTGCGGCCCTGGGCGCGGCGCACCAGCGCCTGGATGCGTGCATCCAGCTCCTTCAGCGAACATGGCTTGACCAGATAGTCGTCCGCGCCCAGCGCGAAGCCCTGCACGCGGTCGTCGACGGGGTCGCGCGCGGTCAGCATGATGATCGGTACTGGATTCTGGAACTCTTCGCGCAGCCTGCGGCACAGGGTCATGCCATCCAGCCGGGGCAGCATCAGGTCCAGCAGAATCGCATCGTAGTCATGCCCGGTGGCCAGATGCAGGCCGCTGGCCCCATCGCGCGCATCATCCAGCACATAGCCAAGCGGCTCCAGAAAGGCGTAGAGGTTGGCCACCAGCTCGGGGTTGTCCTCGATGATGAGCAGGCGCGTCATGGCCTGGCCCGCGCCGGGGGCATGCGCACGGTCGAGGCTGGCGCGCCGGACTGCGCGCCAACGGTTCGCCGAGGCCTGGCTCGCCAGCGTTCTGCGCATCGTCCGTGCATCGTGTCACTCCTTTGAAACGGCTTCCAGGCAAGGAGGTCCATGCCCGTGGCTCGCATCATAGGCCAGCAGCGTGCGCGGCGAAAATGCCGGTCTTCAGTCGTCAGTGCCGGCGCGCCGTGTGGCTGCCACGGGTGCCCGGGCGGGACAGCCAGGGGAGACGGCGGGTGCCGCCTTCCCCGGGAACGGCCGCAGCGCCGCCGGTCAGTCCTGCAGCTTCGCTGCCAGCGCCTGGACGCGCGCCAGCTCACCGCCCGCCACGCGCGTCACCTGGGTGCCGTAGTCGGCGTCGGCCTTGTACAGGAAGGACAGGATGATGTGCTTGCTCTCATCGTCGGCCGCAGCAAGGGACATACCGAAGCTGTTGATCAGGTCGCGTCTGTCTTCACGGCTGTAGCTGCGGTACAGCTCGCCGGCCTGTTTGAAGTCCTGCGTGCGGCGGATCGGCGCCTGCTGGGTGCTGCCCTTCAGCGGCAATGTGCTGTAGCGCGCGTGCGCGCTCTGCGGCCGGGGCTGCAGACGGCTGGGTTCGTAGTTGACCGCGCCGCTCTGGTGGCCCGTATTCATGGCGCCGTCCTGGTTGCCGTTGTTCACCGCCACACGTGGCTGGTTGACCGGCAGTGACAGGCCGTTGGCACCGACGCGGTACATCTGCGTGTCGGCATACGAGAACAGCCGCCCCTGCAGCAGGCGGTCCTCGGAAGGCTCGATACCCGGTACCAGGTTGGACGGTGCCATGGCCACCTGTTCGGTTTCCTGGAAGAAGTTGTCGACATTCTGATCCAGCACCATCTGACCGATCTTCTGCTCGGGCACGCCGGGCCAGATCTTGGTGGCATCCAGCGGATCGTAGTCCAGCGCCTGCATCTGCTCGGGCGACATGACCTGGATATACAGATCCCAGCGTGGTGCATCGCCCCGCTTGATCGCTTCGACCAGATCATGAGTCATATGGCTGAAGTCAGTGGCCTGGATCTTCGCCGCCGCCTCGGGCGTGAGGTTGCGTACGCCCTGCAGCGTCTTCCAGCGGAACTTCACGTAATGCACCGCACCCTGCGCGTTGACCAGCTTGTAGGCATGTACGCTGTTGCCATCCATGTGGCGGTAGCTTTGCGGCGTGCCCTCGTTGGAATACAGCAGGGTCAGCGTTCGGGTGGCCTCCGGAACATGCGAGAAGAAGTCGAAGCGACGCGCATCGTTGCCGAGATTGCTGCGCGGGTCCGGCTTGAATGCATGCACCATGTCGGGGAACTTGATGGCGTCGCGGATGAAGAAGGTCGGGAAGTTGTTGCCAACCAGATCCCAGTTGCCTTCGCGCGTGTAGAACTTGGTGGCAAAGCCACGCGGGTCACGCAGCGTTTCCGGTGAGTGATTGCCATGCACCACCGAAGAGAAGCGGACGAACACGGGTGTCGTCTCCCCTGGCGTGAACACCTTGGCCTGGGTGAGCGCGGAGATGTCGGCGGTGGCAGTGAACGTGCCGCGTGCGCCGGTACCACGGGCATGCACTACGCGCTCGGGGATGCGTTCACGGTCGAAGCGCTGCAGCTTCTGGATCAGCTGTACGTCCTGCAGCAGGGTCGGTCCGCTCTCGCCGGCTGTCTGTGAGTTCTGGTTGTCGCCCACGGGTGCGCCGTTGTCGCGGGTGAGCAGGGACTGTGCGGATGCCAGGCCGGCTGAGGTCAGCAGCACCAGACCCAGTGAAAACGTGATCGATCGCATGCAGGGGGCTCCGGGAAGGGAGGCCGATGATGCGAGCGACGTGGCGGCTGGGGAAATGGAATTACTCGATCAGTGCAATAGCCATTGTGTATGCAACGCACGAGCCCTTGCGGCGCAGTCGATGTCAGCGCTGGCGACACGCCATGCACGCATGAAAAAGAAGGGGAGGGCGGTGATCGCGTTGCAGAAGACGTGTCCGCTGCGACGGCGATACCCGCCATCCCCGTCAAGCTGGCAGGGGCACCCAGTCCCCTGCCAGCGTGGTGTCGCCGTTACAGTGCGATGCGGATGCCCGCATTGATGCTGTTGTTCTCTACACCCGAACCCTGTTCACTGCTGATGCCGCCGTAGAGGTAGCTCGATGCGCCCAGACGCAGGGTGCCCTGCAGCTGGGCTCGACCGAACGACTTGCCGGTTTCGGCCGAGCGCACCACCACGTTTTCGCCACCCAGCGAGGTCAGCATCTCGGCCTGGCGTGCCTGGCCGAAATTGACGCCGCCCTGCAGACCCAGCTGCCAGGTCATGCGTGACTGCAGCGGATTGGCCTGCAAGGAGCCCACCGACAGACCCAGCAGGGCACGTCCGCCTTCACCCTGATAACGCGCCACGTCCAGCGCAGCCAGCGAATCACCGCCTTCGCTGAAAGCGTTGCGTTCGACCTTGTGCCAGCTGCCACGCAGCGACGGCTGCCAGGTCAGCCCGGCAGCCGTGAACGGCAGGCTGACGCCGGCATCGGCCATGCGGGTGCTGCCCGAAACCTTGCTGCGCAGCTGTGCCGAGGGGGTGAGCGCGTCGACGCGCTGGCTCTGCCAGCGGTCAACCGAATAGCCGACCATGCCGTCCAGGACGAAGCTGCCGGCGCGCGTGGCGGCGTAGGCGAACATCGTATTGCTGTCCACGCTGTTGTCGTGGCGGCTGCCGTCCAGGTTGGAGGTGGTGCGGCCCAGGCCGGCGCCCCAGGCCACGCGGACCGAGCGGTAGACATCGATACCGGCAGTGGCGCGACGCTGGCGCGCATCCAGCGCGTCCGCATCGGCACCTGCATCGACCGAGAGGTCACCGTGGCCCAGGTTGGCCCACAGCATCTGCTCGATCGGCGCAGTGGTGGTATCGAGCAGGGTGCCGCGGCTGAGGCGGCCGCTGACCTCCTCGCCCAGGGCTGTGGCATTGGCGTGGGCCAGCGCGGCCAGCTGTGCATGGCTCTGGCCGGTCAGGGCCGTCACCATCTCAGGCAGCGACAGCGTGGTCTGCTGCCACACCGCGCGCAACAGGTCAGCCTGCTGTGCGCTGGCCGTGCCCGCGTCATTGCTCCGCACCAGGCCGTCCAGCGCACCGGCGGTGGCCAGCACATTGCCATTGACCTGGCCACGCAGCTGTTCGGCATACAGCGACGGCGTGACATACAGGTCGATGTCCTTGCCAGTGGTGTAGTAGAGCTGGAAGCGGGTACCTGCGGCCATGCCGGTGGTGGGCTGCAGCAGCGTATCGAAGGTTCCGACCACGCCGCCCTGGCCACTGACGATGCGGAAGATATCGCCCAGCTTCGGCGTGAAGGTATTGCTGGCATCACCGCTGATGCCGCGCAGCACCGGGTTCAGCGTACCGGCGGCGGTGAACTGACTGCCGGCACCGTTGAGAACCACACGCGAGTAGTTGCCGGCGCCGTTGCCAGTGCCGTAACCATCGATGTCGATCTGCAGGGTGGAATCGGCGGTCATGGTGACCGACCCATTCACCACCAGTGTGCCCGGTGAATTGCCCGGGGCCAGAGTTCCATCGACGTGCAGGTTGCCGCTGATGATGCCAGTGCCGCGCAGCGCGGCGCCGTCATCGACCTGCACGTTGCCGACCAGCAGGCCATTGGTGCTGAGCATGCCCTGGTTGACGCAAAGACCCGCAGCCATCACTGCATTGCCTGCCAGCGTCAGCTGACCTGCGCCGGTCTTGGTGAAACAGCCCTCGGCGCGGCTGCCATCGACGGGGCCACTCAGCGTCAGCGTGGTACCTGCGCCGACCTGGGCGCTGCTGCTGCCCGCCAGCAGCAGCGCCTGTGCCAGTCGTGCGCTGACCTGGCTCTGCAGCAGGGTGTTGTTCAGGGCAATGGTGCCGCTGCCGAAACCGCCGGCGTTGGCCAGCACCACGGTGCTGCCGTCAACCACGGTGCCGCCGGTGTGGTGGTTGGCGCCCGCCAGCACCAGCGTACCAGCCCCCTGCTTGACCAGCATGCCTTCGCCTGCAGTCGTGCCGGCCAAAGTCAACGTGGTGCCTGCCGCGTTCTGCAGCGTAGCCCGGTCGTTGATCTGCAGCGTACGCTGGGTCGCGAACGAGGCGCTGGCGGCCAGAGTGCCGCCGTTGAAGATCAGTGCGTCGGCAGCATGGCCGAGGTTCGCATCGCGCTGCACCTGCAGAACGCCACCGTTGAGGGTGGTGCCACCGGTGTAGCTGTTGCTGCCGGTCAGGGTCATCACGCCGTCGTTGATGGTGGTGCCACCGGCATGGGTCAGCGTGCCGCTGAGCGCCATCGCACCTTCACCGTTCTTGACCAGGCCGCCATTGCCGCTGACGTTGCCGCTGTTGCGCAGCGTCGTGCCTGCGGCAGTGCTGATGGCCGCGTTCTGCTGCAGCAGCAGATCGCGGGTGCTGTTGAGATTGCCGGTGCTGCTGAGGTTGCCACCATTGAAGGTCAGCGCACCGGCAGCATCGCCGAGGTTTGCATCACTCGATACCCGCAGGGTGCCCGCGTTGAGCGTGGTGCCACCGGTGTAGGTGTTGCTGCCGCTGAGGATCATTCCACCGTTGTTGAGGAAGAGACCGCCTGCATGCGAAAGCGTGCCGGTGAATTCCACGACGCCACGACCGTCCTTGCTCAGAGCGCCTGCACCGCTGACATCACCGCTGCTGCTCAGCGCATCACCGAACTGGGTGACGACGTTGCCATTGCCGTTGAGCTGTATGTCGCGCTCGCTGGCGATGGTGCCGTTGATGCTGAGAGTGCCGCCATTGAACGTCAGCGCACCGGCGGCATTGCCGAGATTCGCATCGCTCTGGATCCGCAGGACGCCGGCGTTGAGCGTGGTACCCCCGGTGTAGGTGTTGGTCCCGGAAAGGGTGAGCATGCCCGCATCGAGGGTGACGCCACCGGCCTGCGCGAGAGTGCCGGCCAGCGTCATGGCGCCGCCACCTTGCTTCACCAGACCCCCGTTGCCGGAGACATCGCCGCTGCTGCTCACCACGCCATCAAGGCCGGTGTTGATGACAGCCGTCTGCTGCAGCACCAGGTCGCGCGTGCTGTTGAACGTTCCATCGATGTTGAGGCTGCCGCCGTTGAAGGTCAGTGCGCCCGTGGCATCGCCGAGGCTGGCATCGCTCATCACCTGCAGCACGCCGCCGTTGAGCATGGTGCCACCGGTGTAGCTGTTGCTGCCAGTGAGCGTCATCACACCGTCGTTGACGGTGGTGCCACCGGCGTGGGCCAGCGTGCCGCTGAGCGCCATTCCACCGGCACCGTTCTTGACCAGGCCGCCGGTGCCGCTGACGTTGCCGCTGCTGCTCAGCGTGGTGTTGGCAGCGGTGGTGATCACTGCGTTCTGCTGCAGCAGCAGATCGCGGGTGCTGCTCATGTCACCGAAGGTGTCGAGTCTGCCACCGTTGAAGGTCAGTGCGCCCGTGGCGTCGCCAAGGTTGGCATCGCTCAGCACCTGCAGCACGCCGCCATTGAGCGTGGTGCCACCGGTGTAGCTGTTGCTGCCAGTGAGCGTCATCACACCGTCGTTGACGGTGGTGCCACCGGCGTGGGCCAGCGTGCCCGTGAGTGCCATAGCACCCTCACCGTTCTTGACCAGACCACCGGTGCCGCTGACGTTGCCGCTGTTGCTCAGCGTAGTGCCTGCCGCAGTGCTGATGACTGCGTTCTGCTGCAGCAGCAGATCGCGGGTGCTGCTCATGTCACCGAAGGTGTTGAGGCTGCCGCCGTTGAAGGTCAGAGCACCCGAGGCATCGCCAAGGCTGGCATCGCTCAGCACCTGCAGCACGCCACCGTTGAGCGTGGTGCCGCCGGTGTAGCTGTTGCTGCCAGTGAGCGTCATTACACCGTCGCTGACGGTGGTGCCACCGGCATGGGCCAGCGTGCCCGTGAGTGCCATAGCACCGGCACCGTTCTTGACCAGACCACCGGTGCCGCTGACGTTGCCGCTGTTGCTCAGGATCGTGTTGGCAGCGGTGGTGATCACTGCGTTCTGCTGCAGCAGCAGATCGC
>NZ_JAWJLO010000002.1:0-2658 GCF_032911385.1 Stenotrophomonas sp. C3(2023)
GCGGTGACCGCAGGTTCGATGCTGCTGCTGTACGAGGTGGCGATGATGCTGTTCATCGCCTTCGGGCCGGTGTTCATCATCTGCCTGCTGTTTGACCAGACCAGATCACTGTTCCAGCGCTGGCTGCTGTATGGCATCGGCACGATGTTCTCGATGGCGGTACTGGCGTTCATGGTGAGCATTGCGCTGGACATGGTGCTGCGCGTGACCGGTGTGCTGTGGGCGGTGGATGGACTGGGCAGCGTGATTCCCGCGCTGGCGGCGAAGGACGGCTTTACCAGCCAGGCGATGCAGCAGGGCGGCATGGGTCTGATTTTGACGACGCTGATTCTCACCGTACCGCCGATGGCCGCGATGTTCTTCCAGGGCACGTTGGGCAGCTTCATGGCGTACTCGCAGATTGGCGGTGGGCCGGCGGCGGTTGGGCCGCGCGGGGAGGCGCTTGGGAGTTATGTGCCGGCTAGGCCGGGCAGGAAAGACGACAGTGTTGACACGAGCGATCGTACAGGTCAATCACGCCCAATGCCTATTTTTCGAGATAGCTTTCATGACGCTAGTGACGCCGGCAGATTTGGTATTGCGATCAGAAACGGAGAGGATCGATGATTAGTAGAAAACATGCGGGGAATGCTGCTCGATCCAGTAAGTTCGTACTACTTACCTTTTGTTTGTCTACTCTTGGTGCGTCGCATGTCTGGGCCGAAGGGCGGTGCCCGCCCGGGTCATATCCAATCGGGGGCGCAGGTGTGGGTGGGTGCGCTCCGACGGGGGCGGGTGAATATTCTGGAGGCGCTGGAGGGCCAACAGGTAGGTGGCATAGTAAATGGGGGGCCTTTGCTATTTCTGTTAATGGTGTTGGAGCCAATGTCAGTGAGAAGGACTCGAAAAGGCAAGCAAAACGAGAGGTTCTAGCTGGCTGCAAAGCCCATGGAGGGGAGGGGTGTGAAGTCGTATTTACTTACAAAAACTCATGCGTAGCAGTTGCTTATGGTGGGTCTGGGTATGGAAACTTTTTCTTCAGCAGAGCGACGACAGAGGAGGCCATAGAGGCCTTGAATGAGTACTGCGAGTCGCGACCTAACTCGAGCTGCGAGATCATCAATACAAGCTGTTCGCTGCCGGAATTTGAGCGCTTTCTATAGTGCTCGACAATCGCTGGTATGCAGTTCGTAACCAGCGTCGCGTCACAGGATAACAGAACGCTCATGGCTATCATGCGTTTATTTGGTCAGCAAGAACTTGAGTTATTCAATCGCAGAGGTCTGACTTGGTGATTTTTTTACTCGCCGCGAGTTTGAGCGCTTGGTGTGGGGTGTTGCGCTATGTGTCGACTGGCGATTTGATGGTTCCATAGATCGGGCGCCGCATTTGTGTTCCGCAAGGATTTTGCGCAGGAACAAACTCAATGGTCTCATTTTATATCTGAAACCACTGCCGTGGAATGCATGACAAGATCAGTTTTAATCATCCCCGCTCTGTTGCTAAGCGCAATTTTATGCGCGTGCAACGGCAAAGGAAATTCGATGGTACAGACAAATGCAGAGTCTGCGCGACATGACTCGATTGACCGGGGCCTTGCCCACCTGAATCCCAATCCGACAGCTAGGTTCAGAATTCGTCTGAAGATCAACGACGCTCCTGGGCCGTTTCAGATCGTCAAGCTCGGCGGGCAGTTCGATGTCCGCAACAAAGATGAGTGCGGCAAGATAAACCTTTTCACCGGTACGGCCGGCCGAATCAGCAGTTCAGAAAGGCTCCCGCTTACGCGTATATCCGACAGCGAGTACGAGGCTGTGCTCGAGCTCGACAGGATGCAGGATGAAGACTACTTCGACCGTGGTGTATGCCACTGGGAGCTTATCCGAGCCTACGCGGTTCTGATCGCAGCGGATGAAGTCAAGGACACAAGCTTCGCCGTATCACTGCCGGTGCAAGAGCTGCTGAATGGCGGCGCAGTTACGCGTTACTTTTTACATCTGTACTATCCTCGCGTTGATGAACTGGACGGCTACTCGGCCGCCAGTAAGAAGACGCCTGATGAGTTCCTGCCCGAGTACCGTGATCATCTGTTCAGCATGACCCTGTCTTCGCTGGGGACCACTGAATGAGCATCAGGTCGCCGCAGTACGCTGGACTTTCTGACAATGCTTATGAGAATCGTCGGGTGGGAGTTCGAGAGGGAGGTGACCGGGAACAGGTCGTTGCGGGCGGTGTCGTGTTTGAGGTGCGTGAGCATGTCGACAACAAGCTGACCGGTTACCAGGGCACGATTTACGAGCGCGTGGATACTGGCGAAATCGTCATTGCACATCGTGGTACCGAGGCGGCCAAAGACGGTATTGCTGACGCAAGCATGGTTAGTAGCCGGTTCAATCCGCAGGCGGCAGATGCGCTTGCGCTGACGCGTGACGCCCTGTCCATGGCACGGACCAACGCGGTTGGTGACAGACAGGTTGTTCCTGTCACCGTAACCGGCCACTCCCTCGGCGGCACGCTCGCCCAGATCACCGCACATCATTTCAACCTCAAGGGTGAAACCTTCAATGCCTACGGCGCTGCCAGTCTTGGCCTGCGGATACCGTCCGGCGGCGATACGGTGGTCAACCATGTGATGGCAACCGACGCGGTCAGCGCCGCATCGCCGCACTTCGGTCAGGT
>NZ_JAWJLO010000003.1:0-2598 GCF_032911385.1 Stenotrophomonas sp. C3(2023)
AGGCGGCCGCCGTGATCTGTGCTTCAGCCTGCACCTTCGCCGCCAGCGCCACCGGATCCCAGGTGCGTACCAGCCCATTGGCATCATCACTGCTGAGTACCCCGCGCTCCAGCCCTGCCAGCGTCTGCTCGACGTTCTTGCCGGTGCTGGCCACCTGCGCATTGCCGTCGGTGATGGTCAGCGCACCTTCGCTGATGCCACTGCGCGTGGTGCTGCTCTCGCTACCCTTGTCACTGGCATAGCCGGGCGCGGCCAGGCTGGCGTCGTTGCCATGATTCTGCCAGGCCCAACTGCTGCCCTGCCCGGCCGCGCCGCCGGCGCCCGGGGTGCCGTCGTTGCCCAGCGCACTGTTGCCGGCACCGGAAGGCCCACCACTGCCGCTCTTGCTGAAGCCACCGGACAGGCTCAGGCTGCTGGCCTCGTACTCGCTACGGTTGTGCAGATCGCGTGCGCTCAGCGTGCTGGTGATCAGCTGGTTGCGCCCCTCGGCGATGGCCTGCTGGCTCGAGGCGATCACGCCGCCGACAAGATCGGTGTTGCCACCTACCTGCACCTGGAATCCGCCCTCGCCGGCCTTCAAGCCACTCTGCTCGACCACGCTGGCGAAGTCGCCGTCCACCTTGGTATTGGCAAAACTGGCGCTGCCGGAGAAACCAACGCCCACCGTCACGCTGCCACCGGCACTGGTGTCCTTGCTGTGGAAGGTGGAGGTGTCCTGCAGGCTCTCGATGTTCAGGTCACCACCGATATCGGCGATCACCTGGCGGCCACTGGCCACCGCACCGCGCAGCGTGGTGTCGCCCCCGGATTCGAGCACCAGCGTGTTGCCTGCGTTGACATGGCTGTTGATCCAGCTCACGTCGGTACCCTCGCCCTTGCCACGCGCGCCGCTGGCATTGGCGGTGATGCCCGCGCTGGCGCCACCGGAGCCTATGCTGATCGCCACACCGACGCCGCCACTGGCAGCGCTGCTGTTGCGCTGCGTGTCCTGGATGTTCTGCGCGGCCAGCAGCGCGATATCGCCGTCGGCGCGCAGATAGGCGTTGTTGCCGGCATTGATGTCACTGCCCACCACGGTCAGGTTGGAGTCCGCGCCGGCGCCGGTGGCGCTGATGCGCACATCACCGCCAGCGGTGACGCTGGAGCCGGCTGCGCCATGCTCACGAATGCACAAATCATGGACGCCTCAGATCAGTCTGATTTAGCTTGACAGGCTGGGAAGCGACCAGGGATATCCCCTTCGCATGTGCCCCTGTACTGGTAGCCCTTGCTCATCATGCAGCGCTGAGCAGAATAGTACTTATCACGAGACAGATTGACAGCTTCCAGTCCGGTGGCTCCTTGGAGATCTGGCGCAATATCGCCATTCTTCATACCACCACACCCTTGCCAGTCCGACGACTGAATTTCGCTACTCACACCTGCCTTTGCCCAGTCATCACGAGGCACCACGGGATGAACCAACGCTTTGTACGCCTCTTTGTCGCAGTATGCGCGCGGTGTCTGAGGGCCACAGATATTCCAGTTTCCTATCGTGCAGCCCGGAAACAACGCCAGACAGATCGTTGGACCGATCAGCAATCTGATTCGTGTCATCTAGACCTGGCCTGACAAGCGGGATAGCGACTTGGGATATCACCTTCACAGGTTCCAGCGTACTTGTATGACTTACCCATCATGCAGCGCTGCACGGAGTAGAACTTTTCGCGTGAAAGATCGGCCGCTTCCTTACCAGAGACGCTCACACGATTCAGCCCAATCCCCCCGTCACGCTCCCCACCACAAGCCTGCCAATCCAAAGCTAGCGCATCGGGGCCAGCATCTTCTTTCACCCAGCGGTCTCGAGGAGGAGTCGGATTAACCAACTCGTTATATGCTTTCTTATCACAGTAAGCCTGCGGAGTTTGGGGACCGCAAATATTCCAGTTCCCTATGGTGCAGCCGCCCAAGCCGACTAAAGCAGCGAACATCAAAACCATAATGATGAATCGATTCATGGTGATTCCTTCACGAGAGTAATAATTGCCTGCCAAACCCCGGGGGGCAGTCCTTTTGCCATCGCGAACGGCGCCGCAGGAGGAATGGCGAGCACACTCCACGTGTTATGAGCCACCTTCAGCATAAAAGGACGGTTCCGGACCGCATTGCCTTGCTCGTCATACAGTCCTACACCTTGGCCACCAAGGTAGTCATGCGGGCCAGCGAAGAACTCGATCAGGCGGTCCTGCCAACTGCCACTCGAATAGGCAGTACCGGCCAGCGTTCCTTCTATCCCTTGGATACCACCCGTCAGCCCCCCCATCTTCATGCCTTGCGGCGTCTGCAAGAACGCTGACAAACTAATTCCTGCGGCGTCGGCATTCCACTGAACTCGTCCATTCACATCAAGAATGAGATCGTTAGTTCCTTCAGTTCTGAGACACCGCTGATTATCCTTACCACACAACTGATCCAGATCAATCCGCGTCCCGCCCAGCTTGATCCCGTCGCCATCCACGCCCACGCTGACACCACCGATGTTGTCCAGCACCGTCGGGTCCTTGACCGTCGGATTGTTCGGGTCCGCATCATCGATGATCACCGGATTGCTCGGATCGA
>NZ_JAWJLO010000004.1:0-2124 GCF_032911385.1 Stenotrophomonas sp. C3(2023)
CGCTGGACATGGTGCTGCGCGTGACCGGTGTGCTGTGGGCGGTGGATGGACTGGGCAGCGTGATTCCCGCGCTGGCGGCGAAGGAAGGCTTTACCAGCCAGGCGATGCAGCAGGGCGGCATGGGTCTGATTTTGACAACGCTGATTCTGACCGTGCCACCGATGGCCGCGATGTTCTTCCAGGGAACGTTGGGCAGCTTCATGGCGTACTCGCAGATAGGCGGCGGACCGGCAGCGGTTGGGCCGCGTGGGGAGGCGCTTGGGAGTTATGTGCCGAGAGCTCCCGCTACGAATAGCGAAGAAGGCGGGCAGCCCTCTCGTGGGTCGATGGCAGCTAGCCATGCCTTCCGTGGCGTTGGTGCGGCTGAACTTAATCCGGCAGGTCAGCGAGGCCTAGCGAACAATGAGTAAACGTAAATTACCTACACCGTCCTTGATGTGTTCTGCGGTTCTATCGCTGTCTCTGACCACAGGTGCTGCATTCGCGGAGGGAAATTGCCCCCCAGGTTACTACCCGATAGGGGGGCAAGGTGTGCAAGGATGCGCGCCGATTAATGGTGGCGGCAGTGGTTCTGTCGGGGGCGGCGCACCCCGACCAGCTGGCCGTTGGCAGAAGACTTGGGGAGCTCAGTCATCTTCCACAAACGGCATCGCCTACTCGGTTACCGGGAAGTCGAGCAAGTCTGAGGCAGAACGGGATGCGATACGTGGCTGTCGTCAGTTGGGAGGGATTGGTTGCGAAGCTATGTTTGCATACAAAAATCAATGTTATGCCGTTGCCCGCGTCGGCGGGGGAGAAGGTGACTACTTCGCTAGAGCGGGCTCTATAGAAAGAGCAAGGGCTGTTGCCACTGACGGGTGTAAAAAACAAGGCGGAAGTGACTGTGAAATTCTCAATGCTGAGTGCACGCAACCGAGGTTCATAAAGTACTGACGGCGCTCGCTATCGGATGCCAGTCGCGCCAGAAGAGCGCAGCCGTTTTCGCATGTAGGCCGCAATGGGCCATGTAAACATTGGCCTGAACTGGCTGGCCAGGAGGCTGCTGACTCTCAGACAGAAACCACCGCTTGTTACATGAATATCGCCTTGTCCTACACACTATCCGTTTTTCTGTGCATCGTGCTCACCGCCTGTGAAGGAAGAGATAATCCATTGAATCCGATAAATCCAACGCCCACCTTGGCTTACCGCATTCGCCTCCAGATCAAGGACGCACCTGGACATTTCGAATCGATTCGCATCGGAGGCCAATTTGACGTTCGGAACGCCGATCAGTGCGGAAGAATAAGGCGGGCTACAGGAACCACTGGAAGAATCAGCAGATCTCTTGATCTGCCGCTTGCGCGCATTTCAGATAGCGAGTACGAGGCGGTTCTGCATCTGGACAAGATGCTGGATGGGGATCATTTCGGACGCGGTGACTGCCACTGGCAACTCAGTGTCGCGTACGCGGAGATTCTGCCTCAGGACCACGAGAAAGATGCCAGCTTTGAGATCAGCATGGATGCACAGGACGTCGTCACAGGTGGGAGCGTCACGCGCTACTATCCTAGTGCGCTCTATCGTGAGCCTAAAGGCTTCGCGGGTGCGCGAATGGTTGGAAGCGATAGGCCTGACAATTATCTACCGGGCGTCAGAGATCATCTTTTCTCGTTGACGTTGAGCTCGGTGGGTGAATCCGAATGAAAATTCGAAGTCAGCTCTACGCTGCGCTTGCGGACGACTCCTATCTGGGTCGAGAGGTCAGAAATGGTCATCACCTGGACGATCACCGCCTCGTGCTAGGCGTCGCACGGCTTACTGTGCACAGGCACGTCGATAACAGGCTAACGGGCTATCAGGGCACCGTCTATCGCCATGACGAGACGGGTGAGTTCGTGGTGGCGCATCGCGGGACTGAGTCACCGATGGATGTGCTCAGTGATCTGACGATGCTCGGGGCACGCTTTAATGCGCAAGCAGCCGATGCGATAGCACTTACAAATGACGCGCTCAAGCTAGCTCAGGCGTCACGTGATCAGTATGGCGGGGCTCCTCCGGTCACCGTAACCGGCCACTCCCTCGGCGGCACGCTCGCCCAGATCACCGCACATCATTTCAACCTCAAGGGTGAAACCTTCAATG
>NZ_JAWJLO010000005.1:0-1215 GCF_032911385.1 Stenotrophomonas sp. C3(2023)
AGCTGCCAACCGCAGCGTGCGCCTGCTGGGAGGCGGCCGCCGTGATCTGTGCTTCAGCCTGCACCTTCGCCGCCAGCGCCACCGGGTCCCAGGTACGCACCAGGCCGTTGGCATCATCACTGCTGAGCACACCACGCTCCAGCCCAGCCAGCGTCTGTTCGACGTTCTTGCCGGTGCTGGCCACGTGCGCGTTGCCGTCAGTAATCTGATTCGTCTCATCTAGACCGGGCCTGACAGGCCGGATACTGCATGCGCACGGAGGTATCGCAGGCACCTTCGTAAACGTAGCCTTTGGCCATCATGCAGCGCTGGATGCCGTGATGCTTTTCGCTTGAGCGCCTGGCGACCTCAGCACCACTGCCTGCTGACGGGTTGCTGTAACTGCCAACATCGTCCCCGCCGCAGGCAATCCAGTCCTGTTGCCGCTCCGCCTGCGGGCGCGAGGGATGCTGCCAGTAGTCCCGCAGCGGCGTCGGATGAACGAGCCGTTGGTAGGCTTCCTTGTCACAGTAGGCGGTCGGCGTCTGCGGACCACAGATACGTCCGTTGCCGATCAGACATCCTGTCAACGCAATCGGCGCCATCAGCACTGCGATTCTGGTAAGAAAGCTCATCATGGTGCCGCCTCAATGAATTTGGTAATTGCCTGCCACACACCCGGTGGCAGACCCTTGGCCATTGCAAACGGAGCGGCTACAGGAATCGCAACCACGCTCCAGGTGTTGTGAATGTTCTGCAGCGTAGGCGAACGCCCCCGCACTGCGTTGCCCTCGGCGTCATACAGCCCGACCGCTTGACCACCAAGGTAATCGTGGGGGCCTGCAAAGAACTCGATCAGACGATCCTGCCAGGCCCCGCTTGCGTAAGGAACACCGGCAAGGGTGCCCTCGATGCCTTGAATGCCACCTGTCAGTCCGCGCATCGCCTTGCCATCGGGCGTCTGCAGGAAGGCACTCAGGCTCATTCCGGCCTTTTCCGCATCCCACTGCACGTGTCCTTGAGCGTCCAGCTTCAAGCTTTTGTCAGGGTTGGTCATGCAGTACTTGTTACCCGGCCCACACAACTGATCCAGATCAATCCGCGTCCCGCCCAGCTTGATCCCGTCGCCATCCACGCCCACGCTGACACCGCCGATGTTGTCCAGCACCGTCGGGTCCTTGACCGTCGGATTGTTCGGGTCCGCATCATCGATGATCACCGGATTGCTCGGATCGA
>NZ_JAWJLO010000006.1:0-995 GCF_032911385.1 Stenotrophomonas sp. C3(2023)
GCTCGCCGAGCGCAACCAGACCATGATTGCCGAGTATCGTGAGGACATTGGGCAACGCCGCCTGGCCGTGACTGCGATCTCGCGGGGAGGTCCCGGCCTGATCCTGGATGTGGTTGATGCTGTTCGCGGTCCGATCCCGGCGGGCGAGCCCGCACGCGCTGAGCAGGCCCGGCAGGAAAAGCGCGCACTGCAGTTCTCCGATCCGGAGCATCCGGCGCACGGGATGTTCCGGGCTGCGCGCGTGGGCGTATACGCCCAGGACGCCAAGTTTGGCCGCATGCCCGATGCGGCCAGCGACCGGTTGGCCGGTGCATTGGTGGCGGAGATCTATGCGCTCGGCGGCACGCAGATTGATCGCGTAGTGGTCAGCAAGGATGGAACGCGGATGTTTGCAGTGCAGGGCAGGCTGGGCGAGCTGGCGAATGTGTACGCATCTGTGGACGTAGTTGAGGGGCTGAACACCCCGCTTGCGCAGTCCAGCGAACGGGTGGCGCAGTGCGCCGTACCGGTGCCGCAGCAGCCGGTGATGCTGATGAAGCCGCGGCCGGAGTTGCAACCCGATGCCAGCCAGCAGACCTGGTCACCGGCGCTGGGAGGGCGAGGCCTCTGATGGCAGTACAACCTGATTCATGCCTTGCCAGCGGAGGGTTCCGTTGCGCACGCATTCTGGCCAGCTTCGCCCCCACCGTGTCGAGCCACGTAGCGGTAGCGGTGGTGATCATCTGGCACGGCACCGGGCGACAGGCGATGGTCTTCGGCGCCACCGGCGACACGATCAAGGACTTCGTGCGACGCCTACATCCAGACCATGGAGGAGAACCAGCGACTGTTGGCCGCCGAAGCGCTCAAAGGCAGCCGGGGCAACCGGATGCTGCGCACGGTGGTGCAGACGACTGCTTTGAAGCTGGCACTGGAAGGCTGAGCATGCCAATGATGGATGTGCTTGGCGCTTTGCGCGGCGCCGCAGACCTCTCGCGCGGCGTGGTGGCCACGGG
>NZ_JAWJLO010000007.1:0-657 GCF_032911385.1 Stenotrophomonas sp. C3(2023)
CGCTGCCCGCCACCGTGATCACGCCATCGGGCGCCATGGTGTAGCCGGCCGGCGGCGCGAGCAGGGTCGCGGTCACCGGCGTGGTGCCCGGCACGATGGCCACGCCGTTGAAGGTGTCGTTGAGCAGTACGCTGAGGGTAGTACCGCCCCCGGGTGGCAGCGCGACCGGCCGGAAGTCATCGACCACCGCCACCAGCGCGGTGTTGCTCACATTGACCGTCACCGAGGCGGTGTCGCAGACCGTGGCGTACGGCGCGGGCAGGCACAGCTGGTAGCTGAAGGTGTCCGCACCGATGAACCCGGCGGCCGGGGTGTAGCTGATGCTGCCATCGCCGTTGACCACGGCCGTGCCGTTGGTCGGGGCCACCGAGACGGTCACAAGCGGGTTCAGCGGTGCGGCATCGTTGGCGAGCACACCGAGCACGGTGGTCGCACCGGCGGCAGCAGACAGGGTGTCATCGGCTGCATTCGGGTTCACTGCCACCACGGCAGTGGACGAGGCGCAGTTTGTCGGCACCGCGTTCTCGCAGACCTGGTAGCTCAGCGTCACTGCCGCAGGCGTGGTGCCGGCCGCCACGGTGACCACACCGTCAGCGGCCATGGTGTAACCCGGCACCGGGGTGACCAGCGAGGCGGTCACCGGCGTGGTGCCGGGCA
>NZ_JAWJLO010000008.1:0-618 GCF_032911385.1 Stenotrophomonas sp. C3(2023)
CTGTGTACTGCTTGCTCGCCATAGACACCTCTTTGGTTACCATTGATTATGGCTCCGAGTTGCCTACGAAATCCTGGCCGGTCCAGACTTGGATCATGGGGACGCCTCTACAAACGCGGTGATTGCCTGCCAAACGCCGGGAGGCAGCCCCTTAGCCATAGCAAACGGAGCGGCCGGAGGAATCGCAAGGACACTCCATGTGTTGTGAACCCTTTGCAGCATTTTTGAGCGACCGCGCACCGCATTTCCCTGATCATCATAGAGTCCAGCGGCCTGACCACCGATGTAGTCATGGGGTCCCGCAAAGAACTCGATCAGACGGTCCTGCCAGCCACCACTTGAATACGGAACTCCGGCAAGTGTTCCTTCAATGCCCTGAACTCCACCGGTCAACCCTCGCATGTCCTTACCGCCAGGGGTCTGCAGAAATGCCGCAAGGCTCATACCCGCTTTGCCTTTATCCCACTGCACACGCCCCAATGAGTCAAGAGCCAGCTCGTCAGATTCCGGCTTCGTCACGCATCGTATGTTGCCCTTACCACACAACTGATCCAGATCAATCCGCGTCCCGCCCAGCTTGATCCCGTCGCCATCCACGCCCACGCTGACACCACCGAT
>NZ_JAWJLO010000009.1:0-468 GCF_032911385.1 Stenotrophomonas sp. C3(2023)
CGTGAAGATGATCGCCTTCGCGGCCTCATCAAGCACGCCTGGCTGGCGAGCGGCACGGTCTATGGCTACCGCAAGATCACGCGTGAACTTCGGGAGAGTGGCGAGCGCTGCAGTCGCCACCGTGTTCGACGCCTGATGAGAGTAGAAGGCATACGGGCGGAGATTGGCTACGGCAGGAAGCCGCGACATCGAGGCGGGCCGCCCGGAGTGGTTGAAAACGTCGTCAATCGTGACTTCTCACCCTCTGGTCCCAACAAGGTGTGGGTCACCGACATCACCTACATCCGCACGTATGAAGGCTGGCTGTTCCTGGCTGTGATCGTCGACCTCTACTCACGGCAGGTGGTTGGCTGGGCAACGCAGTCCCAGATGACCACGGATCTTGTGTTGCAGGCACTCGTATCAGCGATATGGAAGCGGAAGCCTGCTGCGGGCTTGATCATTCACTCCGACCAAGGCAGCCAGTTC
>NZ_JAWJLO010000010.1:0-445 GCF_032911385.1 Stenotrophomonas sp. C3(2023)
CAACAGCAACAGCGTGACGACCAACGGTCGTCACCTACCGGGTTGATCGGCCCGCCTGGTAGGTGACGACCGTTGGTCGTCACGCTCTGGCGGCGCAGCCGTGCGTTGGTTGCGCCGGGCTCTGCCGGGCGAGCGCGCAGCGCGGCGTCGGCGCTTAGAGGTTGCTCCGGTGCTGGCGGGCAACAGCAACAGCGTGACGACCAACGGTCGTCACCTACCGGGTTGATCGGCCCACCTGGTAGGTGGCGACCGTTGGTCGTCACGCGCTGGCGGCCCAGCCGTGCGTTCGTAGCGCCGGGCGCTGCCCGGCGAGCGCGTAGCGCGGCGTCGGCGCTTAGAGGTTGCTCCGGTGCTGGCGGCCAACAGCAACAGCGTGACGACCAACGGTCGTCACCTACCGGGTTGATCGGCCCGCCTGGTAGGTGACGACCGTTGGTCGTCACGC
>NZ_JAWJLO010000011.1:0-351 GCF_032911385.1 Stenotrophomonas sp. C3(2023)
GGTCAGCCTGAAATGCTTCAGATGCTCACGCATGAACGCGTACTTCGCCGTCATCCCTTGGCGAAGTACGCCGCGGCTTTTTTTAGTATGTCGCGCTCCTCGGTCAGACGTTTGACTTCGGCCTTCAAGCGGCGGACCTCGGCTGAATCTTTGGACGAAGGCAGCATTGAACCCTCGGGCGTGCCCGCCAGGGCCTCGCGCTTGGCCCTCCGGAGCCATTGGTACAGGCTATGGGAAGAGACCCCCAGCCGCTTGGCAACCTCCGCAACCGCGAAGCCCCTCTCGGCCACCTGCTTGACCGCCTCGGCCTTGAACTCATCTGTGTACTGCTTGCTCGCCATAGACACCTCT
>NZ_JAWJLO010000012.1:0-334 GCF_032911385.1 Stenotrophomonas sp. C3(2023)
GGCAGCCTCAGCTACACGCCCACCGCAGGCTTCACCGGCACCGACACGCTCACCTACCAGGTGTGCCTGCCGGCTCCGGACAGCGTGGTCTGCCACACGGCTGTGGTCACCATCACCGTGGCGGCGACGCTTCTGCAGGCGGCAAATGATGACTTCCGGCCGGCTGCGCTGGCACCGGGCGGTGGCAGCACGTCCAGCGTACTGCTCAACGACACCTTCAACGGCGTGGGCATCGTACCGGGCACCACCCCGGTGACCGCGACCCTGCTCGCGCCGCCGGCCGGCTACACCATGGCGCCCGATGGCGTGATCACGGTGGCGGGCAGCGTGCCGC
>NZ_JAWJLO010000013.1:0-309 GCF_032911385.1 Stenotrophomonas sp. C3(2023)
CCGCCACCAGCGCGGTGTTGCTCACATTGACCGTCACCGAGGCGGTGTCGCAGACCGTGGCGTACGGCGCGGGCAGGCACAGCTGATAGCTGAAGGTGTCCGCACCGATGAACCCGGCGGCCGGGGTGTAGCTGATGCTGCCATCGCCGTTGACCACGGCCGTGCCATTGGTCGGGGCAACGGAAACCGTCACCACCGGATTGAGCGGTGCGGCATCGTTGGCGAGCACACCGAGCACGGTGGTCGCACCGGCGGCGGCAGACAGGGTGTCATCGGCTGCATTCGGGTTCACTGCCACCACGGCAGTGG
>NZ_JAWJLO010000014.1:0-304 GCF_032911385.1 Stenotrophomonas sp. C3(2023)
AGCACACCGAGCACGGTGGTCGCACCGGCGGCGGCAGACAGGGTGTCATCGGCTGCATTCGGGTTCACTGCCACCACGGCAGTGGACGAGGCGCAGTTGGTCGGCGCGGCGTTCTCGCAGACCTGGTAGCTCAGCGTCACTGCCGCAGGCGTGGTACCTGCAGCCACGGTGACCACACCGTCAGCGGCCATGGTGTAACCCGGCACCGGGGTGACCAGCGAGGCGGTCACCGGCGTGGTGCCGGGCACGATGGCCGAGCCGTTGAACAGATCATTGAGCAGCACGCTCGGGGTGCTGCCACCGG
>NZ_JAWJLO010000015.1:0-292 GCF_032911385.1 Stenotrophomonas sp. C3(2023)
TGAAACGCAGCTGCGCCGATGGTAGTGTGGCTCAAGCCATGCGAGAGTAGGTCATCGCCAGGGTTTACACCCAAAACCCCGCTGCTCATGTAGCGGGGTTTTTCCTTTAAGTGAAGGCTGTCGATTCCGATCGGCACCTTTCTCGGAAGAGACCTCTGCCGGGCTGGCGCTGCAAAGCGACGCCCCAACCGTCTCCCTGATGAAAACAGCGCTGTGGAACCACCCGATCCCATCCCGAACTCGGAAGTGAAACGCAGCTGCGCCGATGGTAGTGTGGCTCAAGCCATGCGAG
>NZ_JAWJLO010000016.1:0-277 GCF_032911385.1 Stenotrophomonas sp. C3(2023)
CAGGAGCAGATCCGGACAGCCGCAGGCTGGCCCTGCAGCGCGCAGCGCGGAAGGGCTGGGTGCAGGATGCACCCAGCAATCCCCCTCTCCAGCAGAGAAGTGCAGATGAGGCCGCCCATTGGGCGGCCTCTTTGTTTGTGTCTGGCGGAGAGGGCTGGGTGTAGAGAAACCACGCGGGGTTCGACGGATCTGCAGGAGCAGATCCGGACAGCCGCAGGCTGGCCCTGCAGCGCGCAGCGCGGAAGGGCTGGGTGCAGGATGCACCCAGCAATCCCCC
>NZ_JAWJLO010000017.1:0-249 GCF_032911385.1 Stenotrophomonas sp. C3(2023)
TGGTCAAGAACGGTGAGGGTGCGATGGCACTCACGGGCACACTGGCCCATGCCGGTGGCACCACCGTCAACGACGGTGTGATGACCCTGACCGGCAGCAACAGCTACACCGGCGGCACCACGCTCAATGGTGGCGTGCTGCAGGTGCTGAGCGATGCCAGCCTCGGCGATGCCTCGGGTGCTCTGACCTTCAACGGCGGCAGCCTCAACACCTTCGGTGACATGAGCAGCACCCGCGATCTGCTGCTGC
>NZ_JAWJLO010000018.1:0-247 GCF_032911385.1 Stenotrophomonas sp. C3(2023)
ATCACCGTGGGTGGAGACAAGGCCGGCACCTCGGTCAGCTTCGCTGGCGTTGATGCAGCTGGTGCGGCGATCAACCGCACGCTGAGCGGCGTGGCCGATGGCCGTCTGGCCGCCGGCAGCACCGAGGCGGTCAACGGTGCACAGCTGCACGCCACCAACGAGGACGTGGCCGCCAACACGGCGGCGATCACTGCCACGGTTGCCGATGTGGCCGCCAACACCACCGCGATCACTACCGCCAACACCA
>NZ_JAWJLO010000019.1:0-246 GCF_032911385.1 Stenotrophomonas sp. C3(2023)
ATCCTCGCGATATGGCCGACGAGCGGCCGCCCGCCGCTGGTGGTAGGTGACGACCGTTGGTCGTCACGCTCGAGCGGCGCAGCCGCGCCCGGCAGGCGCGCAGAGCGGTCTGGTCGCGACCTGGCCGGAGAGCAGCCGGGCAGAGCCCGGCACTACGCGCAGGCGCGCGGCGCGGTGAGCAGATGCTGTGACGACCAACGGTCGTCACCTACCGGCGCAGATCCTCGCGATATGGCCGACGAGCGG
>NZ_JAWJLO010000020.1:0-245 GCF_032911385.1 Stenotrophomonas sp. C3(2023)
TAAAAAAAGCCGCGGCGTACTTCGCCAAGGGATGACGGCGAAGTACGCGTTCATGCGTGAGCATCTGAAGCATTTCAGGCTGACCGCAATGTGTCGAGTCCTTGGGGTTAACCGCAGTGGCTACTACGCATGAGCGGGTAATCCAGACAGACCGCGTCGTCGTGAAGATGATCGCCTTCGCGGCCTCATCAAGCACGCCTGGCTGGCGAGCGGCACGGTCTATGGCTACCGCAAGATCACGCGTG
>NZ_JAWJLO010000021.1:0-244 GCF_032911385.1 Stenotrophomonas sp. C3(2023)
ATCGTTGCAGTGCGCCCGGATGCGGCCAACGATGCACTGCCGGCGGCCGCTGTGGGCACCAGTGTGCTCGATGTTCTGGCCAACGACACCGTACCGGCCAATCCGGTGGTGACCATCGCGGTGCCACCCACCAATGGCACCGCCGTGGTCAACGCGGACGGCAGCCTCAGCTACACGCCCACCGCAGGCTTCACCGGCACCGACACGCTCACCTACCAGGTGTGCCTGCCGGCTCCGGACAGCG
>NZ_JAWJLO010000022.1:0-233 GCF_032911385.1 Stenotrophomonas sp. C3(2023)
CCGATGTTGTCCAGCACCGTCGGGTCCTTGACCGTCGGATTGTTCGGGTCCGCATCATCGATGATCACCGGATTGCTCGGATCGACGACACCGGCAAACAGCATCGAGTTCTTGATCGACTCCTGGCGCATCCAATCGGCGGCGCTGGCCAGTGCTTCCTTGGAGATCGCACTGGTGGCTGAGCCGGTCACCGCACCGATCAGGATGTTGAGCATCTTCTCCTGCGTGCGCAG
>NZ_JAWJLO010000023.1:0-231 GCF_032911385.1 Stenotrophomonas sp. C3(2023)
GCCATCGGCGGTGGTTCGGCCGTGGCCGCTGACGGCACGATCAGCGCACCGAGCTTCGACATCGACGGCACCTCGTACGCCAACGTGGGCGATGCCTTCGATGCGGTGGACACCTCGCTGGGTGACCTGGACGGTCGCGTCACCAAGAACGAAGGCGACATCACCACCATCAACACCCAGATCGGTGGCCTGACCAACGGCACCGTGGGTCTGGTGCAGCAGGCAGCTGCA
>NZ_JAWJLO010000024.1:0-225 GCF_032911385.1 Stenotrophomonas sp. C3(2023)
CATGGGCCAGTGTGCCCGTGAGTGCCATCGCACCCTCACCGTTCTTGACCAGGCCGCCGTTGCCGCTGACGTTGCCGCTGTTGCTCAGGGTCGTATTGGCAGCCGTGCTGATGACCGCGCTCTGCTGCAGCATCAGATCGCGGGTACTGCTCATGTCACCGAAGGTGTCGAGGCTGCCGCCGTTGAAGGTCAGTGCACCCGTGGCGTCGCCAAGGTTGGCATCGC
>NZ_JAWJLO010000025.1:0-224 GCF_032911385.1 Stenotrophomonas sp. C3(2023)
TAAAAAAAGCCGCGGCGTACTTCGCCAAGGGATGACGGCGAAGTACGCGTTCATGCGTGAGCATCTGAAGCATTTCAGGCTGACCAGAATGTGCCGAGTCCTTGGAGTTAACCGCAGTGGGTACTACGCATGGGCAGGCAATCCAGACAGACCGCGTCGTCGTGAAGATGATCGCCTTCGCGGCCTCATCAAGCACGCCTGGCTGGCGAGCGGCACGGTCTATG
>NZ_JAWJLO010000026.1:0-224 GCF_032911385.1 Stenotrophomonas sp. C3(2023)
CGTTGGCGTACGAGGTGCCGTCGATGTCGAAGCTCGGTGCGCTGATCGTGCCGTCAGCGGCCACGGCCGAACCACCGCCGATGGCATTGGCCACCGACTGCGCGGTGCCGTGCAGCTGCGAGCCGTTGATGGCATCGAGGCTGGTGGCCGAGACCGCACCGGCGGCAACGCCGGTCAGGGTGCGGTTGATCGCCGCGCCGCTGGTCAGGTCCTTGCCGGCGAAG
>NZ_JAWJLO010000027.1:0-219 GCF_032911385.1 Stenotrophomonas sp. C3(2023)
GGGCCGCCGATGCCAAACCCCACCATGTACAGGGCACGGGTTTTCTCGGCCGACAGTCCTTGGTCCTTGACCACGTCGATCGCATCGATGCTCGACATCGCCAACTGCATGTACGCCAGCGAGCGGTCGATCATCGCCTCGGCAGATTCGTCCTTGCCGGTCACCGCAAAGGTGATCACCTGCTTCATGTCGCCGGTCACGAAGTCCTTGATCGTGTCA
>NZ_JAWJLO010000028.1:0-216 GCF_032911385.1 Stenotrophomonas sp. C3(2023)
TGAGCGTGGTGCCGCCGGTGTAGCTGTTGCTGCCAGTGAGCGTCATCACACCGTCGTTGACGGTGGTGCCACCGGCATGGGCCAGCGTGCCCGTGAGTGCCATAGCACCGGCACCGTTCTTGACCAGGCCGCCGGTGCCGCTGACGTTGCCGCTGTTGCTCAGGATCGTGTTGGCAGCGGTGGTGATCACTGCGTTCTGCTGCAGCAGCAGATCGC
>NZ_JAWJLO010000029.1:0-203 GCF_032911385.1 Stenotrophomonas sp. C3(2023)
AGCGCCGGGCTCTGCCCGGCGTGCGCGCAGCGCGGCTTCAGCGCGATCGGGTCGGAGCGCTGCCGGGCAGAGCCCGGCACTACGCAGCACCCCGGCTTACCGTGGATCGTCACGCCGTAGCGCCGGGCTCTGCCCGGCGTGCGCGCAGCGCGGCTTCAGCGCGATCGGGTCGGAGCGCTGCCGGGCAGAGCCCGGCACTACGC
>NZ_JAWJLO010000030.1:0-201 GCF_032911385.1 Stenotrophomonas sp. C3(2023)
GCGTTCATCGACGACCCGGAGGGGTATCTGTGGGACATGGTCGAGGCACGCCAACAGCATGTCCCCGGCCCGGTTTCCACTATCGATCCTGACCGGATTCTGCGCGAGGGTCGCGTGTATCACTACAGCGACGCCACCGGCTGGTTGGAGCAAAGACAGCTGCGGGCGAGCATTCCGATCGGCGTCGTACCGGTACCGTTA